>NZ_JBGCCV010000001.1:0-1911245 GCF_041260585.1 Leifsonia sp. EB34 | reverse complement strand
ACGCGGTCCTGGACGACGAGTTCCCCCTCTCGATGTTCTACGAAGCGCTGAACAAGAAGATGGCCACCGTCATCGAGTCCACCTCCGGCATCACCGGAACGACGGACGAGGCGTGACGGATCAGGAAGGTTCGACGTCGGCGCGGTTCTCACCCGAAGGGACCGCGCCGGCGCCGGCGACCGGAGTGGCCGGACGCCTCGTGCTGATCGCCGGCGCGACCAGCGCGTCCGGCGAGGCGGTGGCGCGTGCGCTCACCGCGGCGGCCGCGACCGTGCTCGCCGTCGGCACCCGGCCGGAGGCGTTGGACGCACTGGCCGAGGCCGTGCCCGGCGTCGACACCCGGGTCTGCGACCTCGCCGACCGCGACGCGGTGGCCGAGCTGGCGATGCGCATCCACCTCAAGTTCGGCCGGATCGACGGCCTGGTGCACCTGGTCGGCGGCTGGCGCGGCGGTGGCGGCATCGCGGGGCAGAGCGACGCGGACTGGGACTTCCTGGACCGCGGCTTCCAGACCCTGCGGAACACCACGCGCGTCTTCTACGACGACCTCCTCGCCTCCCCCGCCGGGCGGCTGGGCGTCGTGTCCTCCACTGCGGTCGACAAGCCGTACGCCGGCGGCGCGAACTACGCCGCGGCGAAGGCGGCGGCCGACGCGTGGACGCGTGCCGTCGCGCAGGGGTTCGGCAAGGAGGCCCCGCAGTCGGCGGCCGCCGTGTTCGTGGTGAAGACCCTCGCCGGGCTCGAAGAGCGGCTGGGCGAGGAGGTCGTGCGCCTCTGGGACGCCGACGCCGCGTCGATCAACGGCGCGCGCCTCCCCCTCGCCCTCTGACATTCGTGCCGAATGTCCACTTTCGCGGCGCCATAACGTGCATTCGTGCCGAATCGGGGCCGCTTCCTCAGCGAACCTAGGATGGAACAGTGACGCTTCAACTCCATGACCTCAACCTGCGCGGCTTCGCGTCGGACAACTACGCGGGCGTGCACCCGGAGATCCTCGACGCGATCGCCGCCGCCAACAACGGGCACCAGATCTCCTACGGCGAGGACGTTTACACCGAGCGCCTGCACGAGGTGTTCGCGCAGCACTTCGGCGAGGGCGTGCAGGTGTTCCCGGTGTTCAACGGCACCGGCGCCAACGTGGTCGGCCTGCAGTCGATGGTGCCGCGCTGGGGTGCGGTGATCTGCGCCAAGACCGCGCACATCAACACCGACGAGGCCGGCGCCCCCGAGAAGGTCGGCGGCCTCAAGCTGCTCACGGTCGAGACGCCGGACGGCAAGCTCACCCCCGAGCTGATCGACCGGGAGGCCTGGGGCTGGGGCGACGAGCACCGCGCGCAGCCGCTCGCGGTCTCCATCACCCAGACCACCGAGCTCGGCACCGCGTACAGCGTCGAGGAGATCCGCGCGATCGCCGACCACGTGCACGCGCGCGGCATGAAGCTGCACCTGGACGGCGCCCGCATCTCCAACGCCGCCGCCACCCTCGGCGTGCCGCTGAAGGAGTTCACCACCGACGCCGGCGTCGACGTGCTCAGCTTCGGCGGCACCAAGAACGGGATGCTCTACGGCGAGGCCGTCGTGGTCCTCAACCCGGCCGCCTCCGAGGGCCTGCTCTACCTGCGCAAGCTCAACATGCAGCTCGCCTCCAAGATGCGGTTCATCTCGGCGCAGCTCATCGCGCTGCTGCACGACGATCTCTACCTGCGCTCGGCCTCGCACGCCAACGCGATGGCCTCGCGGCTCCGCGGCGCGCTGGAGGCCGGGATCGCGGACGGCAGCATCCAGGGCGTCGGCTTCAGCCAGGCCACCGAGGCGAACGGCGTCTTCGCGACCCTCCCGGCCGGCGTCGCGGACCGGCTGCGGCAGCACTTCCGGTTCTACGACTGGGACGCCGCCCGCCACGAGGTGCGCTGGATGTGCTCGTTCGACACCACCGAGCAGGACATCGACGACTTCGTCGCTGCCCTGGTCGCCGAGCTGGCGGCCTGATCGCGGGCCCCCTCAAACTGGGGTCAGACCGGGGTACACGAATGTCCTCCATTTGACTGACACGTTTGGTAGTCTCTAAGAGTCGACGGAGGAACCCGAATAATCCTCCATTGATAACCCCGAAACGTATGCCGGGCCGTGTGGAGTAACCCTAGTCTCTACACTGCCCGGCATCGTTCGTTAACGCCCGTCGTACCGGCCGAACCGCAGGCGTCGTCAGGTCGCGGGGACCGGAACACCGGCCCGCCAGGTCACCGGGACGGCGTGGAGGCCGCGGTAGACGGTCGCGTCGTCCCAGGAGTGGAACAGCATCCAGTCCCGCCCACGGAAGGTCACCAGGTCGGCGCCGCCCGGGCCGAGGTAGCGTCCGCCGCTGCCCGTCGTCGACAGGATCGGACCGTCGTGCTTCGCGTACGGGCCGAGGAGGCTCGAGGCGGTGGCCGCACCCGTCGCGTAGGAGCTGCCGCCGTAGTCGTTCGCCGAATAGAGCAGCACGAACGACCCGGCGTGCTTCACGATCACCGGCGCCTCGACGAGGTGCCCCTCCCACGGCTCGGTCTGTTTGATGAGCCGGGTCTCGGCCCCGACCAGCGCCATGCCGTCGGCGGAGAGCTGCTGGAGGTGGATCCAGGTGTCCAGCCCGCAGCAGTTGCCGTCGTTCTTCCACACCAGGTAGCGCGTGCCGTCGTCCTCGGTGAACACGCTCGCGTCGATCGCGCCACCCTCGTCCACCGGGCAGACCAGCGGGGTGGCGGACGGCGAAGAGAACGGCCCCGCGGGGTCGGTGGCGAACGCGGCGCCGACGCACTGCCGTCCGCTGGCCGTGTCCGTCGCGGTGAAGTACAGGGCGAAGCGCCCGCCCGGCAGCGCCGCCGGGCCGGGGGCCCAGGTCTTGCCGGGCGTCGCCCAGGACGGCAGCTCCGGCAGGGCGTCGGACCCGCTCAGCGTCCAGTGCCGCAGGTCCGTGCTCGTCGCGAGCTGCACGTTCACGCCCGGCGCGTTCGTCGCGTACGCGTACACGCGGTCGCCGACCACGAGGGCGCCGGGATCCGGGAAGTCGCGGTCGAGCTGGAACGCGGCGGTCGTCGGCGTCGGACTGGGAGCCGCGGCGTCCGCCGAGCATCCCGCCAGCGCCCCGAGAGCGAGCACGCCGGCGAGCGCCGTGCCCGCCACCACTCGGACCGGCCGGTGGATCACCCCTTGACCCCGCTGGTCGCGACGCTCTCCACGATCTGCTTCTGCGCGAAGAAGAACAGGATGAGCACCGGGACCGACGCCACGACCGCTCCGGCCATCACGATGGCGAAGTGCGTCGAGTAGGCGCCCTGGAGCTGCGACAGCCCGGGCTGCAGTGTCAGGTTCTCCGGGCTGAGCAGCACGTACACCGGCCAGAGGAAGTCGTTCCAGTTGGCGAGGAAGCTCAGCACCGCGAGCGTCGCCAGCGCCGGCCGCGCCAGCGGGATCACGATCTGCAGGAAGATCCGCAGGTCGCCCGCACCGTCGATCCGCGCGGCCTCCTCGATCTCTGCGGGCAGCCCGACGAAGAACTGTCGCAGGAAGAACACGCCGAACGCGCTCGCCGCCCCCGGGATGGTGATGGCCCAGATGGAGTCGAGCCAACCGAGGTTCTGCACGATGAGGTAGTTCGGGATGAGGAAGATGACCGGCGGCACCAGCAGCGTCGCCACGATCAGCCCGAAGACGATCCGCTTGCCCACGAACTCCAGCCGGGCGAGCGCGTACGCGGCCAGGGAGGCGGTGACCAGGATGAGCACCGACTGCAGCGCCGCCGCCGCCAGGCTGTTGAGGAACCAGCGGAACACCGGCTGCTGACCGTTCGCGATCGTCGTGTAGGCGTCGAACGAGAACGGGTTCGGCAGCGCCGAGTACGGGTTGCGGATGGCGTCGCCGTCCGTCTTGAACGAGGTCAGCAGTATCCACGCCAGCGGCAGGACGACGATGAGCGCGAGCACGATCAGCACCGCGTAGAGCACGCTCTTGCGGAGCGCCTGCCGCGGGGTCTGCTTGCGTCGCGAGCGGATGCGCCGCGGCTGCTCCGGCGTGTCCGCGTCGGGCTGCCCGGGCCGGGAGGTGACGGTCGTCATGAGGCGCTCTTCTCTGCACGCTCCCGCTGTAGGCGGAAGTTGACGATGCTGATGATGGCGAGGAATGCGAACAGCACGTAGCTCATGGCCGACGCGGCCGCCATGTTGTTCTGCGACAGGCCCTGGTCGGCGATGTACATGATCGCCGTGCGGGTCTGGTTGCCCGGGCCGCCCTTGGTGAGCAGGAACGACTGGCCGAACATGTTCGCGCTGGCGAGGATGGTGATGGTCACTACGAAGGTCATCACCTGCCGGAGCCCGGGCAGGGTGACGCTGAGGAACTGCCGGAACGCGCCGGCGCCGTCGAGCGCCGCGGCCTCGTAGAGGTCGGCGCTGATGCCCTTGAGCCCGGCCAGGATGATGACGGTATTGAAGCCCATCGTCCACCAGACGGTGACGCCGACCAGGCTGATCCAGGCCCACGGGACGTCGACGGTCCAGGGCAGGTTGTCGGGCAGGCCGATCATCCCCAGCACATGGTTGACGATGCCCGACTGGGTGTCGAGGAGGTACTTCCAGATCACGCCGATGACGGCGACGCCCAGCACGTACGGGGCGAAGAAGATCGCGCGGAAGAACGAGCCGGCGCGGATGCGCTGGTTCAGCAGCACGGCGACCAGCAGCGGAACGAGCAGCAGGAACGGCACGCTTGCGACGGTGAAGATGCCGGTGGCCAGCATGGACTGCCAGAAGTCTCCGGAGGTCGCGCTGCCCGGCGTGAACAGCTCGAGGTAGTTCTTGAGCCCGACGAACGACTGGGTCGCACGGAACGGGCTCCAGTTGGTGAGGCTGATCCACAGGCCGAAGACGGCCGGCGCCAGCACGAACACCAGGAACAGCACCAGGAACGGCGCCAGGAAGAGGTAGGCGACGCCCGTGCGACGGCGGCCGCCCGGCTGCCCGGCCGCAGCGCGTGCGGACCGGGTCGGCCGGGCGGACCGTGCCGAACCGCGCGGGCGGGGCGCCCCGGTGTCCCGGGGCGCCACCAGCGAGTCGGTGTCAGTTGCCATAGGTGTCTTTGTTCTGCTTGATCAGCGCGTTCGCCTTGGCGACGGCGTCGTCGAGCGCCTGCTGCGGGCTCTTCTTGCCGGTGATCGCCTCGTTCACCGCGGTGGTGATGGTGGCCTCCACGCTGGTGATGCCGGGCGCCGTCGACTCGTAGTGCGCGTAGGGCAGCTCGTCGAGGAACGGCTTCAGGTTCGGGTAGTTCTTCACCAGCGCCGGGTCGTCGCGCACCGAGTTCTTGGCGGGCAGCTCACCGGTCTTGGGCCAGTCGGCGGAGTTGTCGTTCATCCACTTGACGAAGGTCGCTGCCGCCGCGGTCTTGTTCTTGTCCTGCCCCTTGTTGTTCATGAACATCCAGTGGGTGGAGCTGGACCAGACCGCCTTCTTGTCGCCGATCTGCGGCACGGCGACGGCCTGCCAGTTCAGCTTGCCGAACGCGGTGTTGGTGGTCTGCCAGACACCGTTCCAGTTGAACCCGGTCTTGCCGGCGATGAGGGCGTTGATGTTGCCGTCCTGGGCGACGTTCGCCGGGCTGTAGCCGTTCTTGATGAGGTCGGTCATCCAGGTCAGGGCCTTGACCCCGGCGTCGGAGTTGAAGGTCGCCTTGGTCACCGGCTTGTCGAAGAGGTCGCCGCCGTACTGCCAGAGCAGGCTCTCGAACTCGAAGGTGCCGGTGAAGACGTAGCCGTCCACCCACTCGCCCTGCACGCCCGCCGTCTTGAGCTTGGCGAGCGCCGCCTCGTAGGAGGTCTTGTCGGCGGGGATCGAGCTGGGGTCGACGCCGGCCTTCTGGAGGACGTCCTTGTTGACGTAGAGGCCGAGCGGCGTCACGCTCCACGGCACGGCGTACTGGGCGCCGTTGTACTTGCCCGCGTCCATCAGGCCCGCGGGGAAGTCGCCCGCCGAGTAGCCGAGCGACTTGACGATCGAGTCGGCCTTCAGCACGAGGCCCTGAGCCGCGTAGGTGGCGATGTCGTCGCCGTGGCCGACTGCGACGTCCGGGCCCTTGCCGGCCTTGACCGCGAGCGGCATCTTCTGCGCGATGTCCGACCACTGCATCGGGACGTCCTTGACGACGATGTTCTTGTGCTCGGAGTTGAACTTGTCGATCAGCTTCGGCACGAGGACGGGGGCGGCGCCTCCGGTCCAGCCGTTCCAGAAGCTGATGGTCACCTTGGGGCCGGTGTAGTCGCCCGAGGAGACCTCGGAGCCGCCGGAGCCCGAGTTGCTCCCGCACGCCGTCAGTGCGAGGCCGAGCCCCACTGTGACGGCGGCTGCGACCGCGCGCACCGCGAATCGCTTGTTCATGTGATCTCTCCCTTGAGTGCTCCCCAACGCCCGCTGAGCTGCGGCGGTCCGTCCGGGGAGGGGCCGATGGTGTCCCTGCATCTTTACAGCGCTGGATATTCACTGTCAAGCGGTCGCGGATTTCCTCCGACGGTACACTCGTGCTCACCAGTGCCACGCAGACAGGAGCCGACATGGCCGTTCGCTTGCAGGATGTCGCGGAGTACGCGGGCGTCTCGATGAAGACCGTCTCCAACGTCGTGCGCGACTATCCGCACGTCAGCGCGAAGATGCGCGAGCGCGTCCAGAAGGCCATCGACGAGCTCGGCTACCGGCCGAACGTCATGGGCCGCCGCCTGGCGACCGGGCGCACCGGACTGCTCGCGCTGGCGTTCGCCGACGTGCGCATCCCCTACTTCGCCGAGCTCGCCCGGGTCATCGCCGACGCGGCGGAGGAGCGCGGCTATCGCGTCCTGCTAGAGCAGACCGAGGGCACGCTCGACGGCGAGCGCGCGGTGGTCTCTGCCAGCGAGTCGGGCCTGGTCGACGGGATGATCTTCCAGCCGAGCGTCATGAACTCGACCGAGCTGGCGCAGAACCGGGCGGACATCCCGCTCGTGGTGCTGGGCGAGAACGCGGCGCCGCTGACGGTCGACCAGCTCATGGTGGACAACGTCGCCGCCGCGCGGACGGCGACGGCGCACGTGATCGCGCACGGCCGGCGGCGGATCGGCTTCGTGGGCCACGAGGCCGGGGGCCTGACCCGCACCTCCACGCTGCGCATCGCCGGCTACCAGCAGGCGCTCGAGGAGGCCGGGATCACCCCGGACCCCGGCCTGCTGATCTCGACCGAGGCGATCAGCGCGTCCAGCGCGGTCACCGCCGTCGGCGCGGCGCTCGACGCCGGCCTGCGCTTCGACGGGCTGGTCTGCCGCGACGACCTGGCCGCGATCGGCGCGCTGCGCGCCCTGCACGAGCGCGGCGTGCGGATCCCGGAGGACGTCGTGGTCACCGGCTGGGACGACATCCCGATGACCGAGGTCACCTACCCGTCGCTGACCTCCATCTCCCCCGACCTGCCCGCGCTGGCCTCCCGCGCGCTGGACATGCTGCTGGAGCGGGTGGCCGGGTACGAGGGCATGGGGCGGCACGAACTCGTGCCCTACACGCTCGTGACGCGGGAAAGCGCGCCAGCGGTTTTCTGACTTTACAGCGCTGGATACTTGCGGCATGCTTGGGGCGTGCTCGACTCGATCCCCACCCGCCACCGCTCGTCCGGACCCGCGCTGCGCGCCAGCGTCCAGGACGGCAGCCACCCGCGCCCGCAGCTCATCCGCCCCACCTGGCTCGACCTCGGCGGCGCCTGGACCTTCGCCTTCGACGACGACGACCGCGGCCACGCCGAGCACTGGGAGCGCCGCGGCGAGCTGCCCGGGCGCATCGAGGTGCCCTACCCGGCCGAGTCGCCCGCGTCGGGCGTCGGCGACACCGGCTTCCACCCGGTCGTCTGGTACGCGCGACGCATCGCGGTGGACGAGTTGCCGGACGGCGAGCGCACCCTCCTGCACTTCGGCGCCGTCGACTACCGGAGCGAAGTCTGGATCGACGGCCGGCTGGCCGGGCGGCACGAGGGCGGCCAGACCCCGTTCACGTTCGACATCACCGACCTGATCGAGGGCGACCACCTGACGATCACCGTCCGCGCGGAGGACGACCCGTTCGACGTCTCCCAGCCGCGCGGCAAGCAGGACTGGCGCGAGCGCCCGCACTCCATCTGGTACCACCGGACCACCGGCATCTGGCAGCCGGTCTGGCTGGAGGGCGTCCCCGCCTTCCGCGTCGACCAGGTGCACTGGAGCAGCGACATCCACCGCGGCATCGTGACCGCCGACCTGCGCTTCTCGCAGCGCCTGCCCGCCGGGTCGCGCGTGCGGCTGGAGCTGACGCACGGCGAGCAGTCGCTGGCGTCGGTGGAGGCGGCCGTCTCCGGCACCCGCGCCGAACTGGTCGTGCCGGTCGCCCGGCAGCACAACGGCCAGGCCTACGAGGAAATGCTGTGGTCGCCGCAGCGCCCGACGCTGATCGACGCCACCATCGCGGTGACGGCGGGCGGCGCGACGCCGGACCTGGTGCACTCCTACCTCGGGCTGCGCTCCATCGCGGTCGAGGACGGCCGGTACCTCCTCAACGACCGGCCGGTGTACCTGCGCTCGGTGCTCAACCAGGGCTACTGGCCGCAGTCGCACTCGGCCGCTCCCGACTCGGAGGGGCTGCGCCGGGAGGCCGAGCTGATCCTCGAGCTGGGCTTCAACGCCGCCCGCCTGCACCAGAAGTACGAGGACCCGCGCTTCCTGTACTGGGCCGACCGGCTCGGCCTGCTGATCTGGGCGGAGGCGCCCGCGGCCTACGCGTTCGACGCCGACGCCGTCGAGCGGACCATCGCGGAGTGGATCGCCATCCTCGACCGCGACCGGTCGCACCCGTCGATCGTGACCTGGGTGCCGCTCAACGAGAGCTGGGGCGTGCAGCACCTCGCCCACGACCAGCGGATGGTCGCCTACGCCAAGGCGCTCGTGCACACGACCAAGACGCTCGACCCGACCCGACCCGTCGTCTCCAACGACGGCTGGGAGCACGTGGAGTCGGACATCCTGAGCATCCACGACTATGACGCCGACCCGGACGCCGTGCGCGAGCGGTACCGCTCGCGCGAGCACATCCTGAGCTCGTCGCACACCTTCCCGGGCCGCCGGCTCGTGGTGGACGGCGCCCAGCGGCTGGACGTCCCGATCATGCTCACCGAGTTCGGCGGCATCTCGTACATCGATCGGCCGAGCGAGGACGCCTGGGGCTACTCGTCCGCCGCGACCGCGGACCAGTTCGCCGACCGGCTCGACGCGCTGTTCGACGCTGTGCGCGCCAGCGACGGCCTCGCCGGCTTCTGCTACACCCAGCTCGCCGACACCGGCCAGGAGACCAACGGTCTCGTGTTCGAGGACCGGCGGCCGAAGGTCCCGCTCGCCCGCATCCGCCGGGCGGTGACCGGCCGGGAGGACTGACCTCCCGGCGAGCCGCCGACGCAGACGCCGCAGCCGCGAGGAACGCACCGAAGCACCATCCATCCAGACGAAGGAGTCTTCATGCGCACCACGACAGTCGCACTCGCGATCGCCGCCACCGTGGCACTGCTGCCGTTCGCCCCCGCTTCGGCCGCGGAGCCGGGAGCGTCGCCGGGAGGCTCCCCCGGGGTCTCGGCCCCCGCACATCGCACGACGCCCGCGACCTACCAGAACCCGATGACGCTGCGCCTCCCCTCGGGCGAGACGGCGGCGAGCTGCGCCGATCCGTCGGTCATCCACGGCGCCACGAACGGCGACACGCACTGGTACCTGTACTGCACCACCGACGCGCTCACCGCGACCGAGAAGAACGCGGACGGCTCGCTGGTCATGCACAACGTCCCGATGTACCGCTCCACCGACCTCACCCACTGGACCTACGCGGGCGACGCCTTCGCGCAGAAGCCGTCGTGGCTCGGCGCGAACGGCTCGATGTGGGCGCCGGACGTCGTCTTCCGGAACGGCCGCTACTACCTCTACTACGCGGCCTCCGACTCGGCGCTGCCCGGCGGCGGCTCGGCGGTCGGCGTCGCGACCAGCAGCAGCCCGACCGGGCCATGGACCGACACCGGCAGCCCGGTCGTCGCCCCGCAGCCGCATCCGTCCGACCCGAACGCGCGTCGCTGGGAGTTCGACCCGGAGGTCATCACCACTGGGGGCGCCAGCTATGTCTACTTCGGCAGCTACTTCGGTGGCGTGTCCGCCCGGAAGCTCAGCGCCGACGGCCTGACCTCCGTCGCCTCCACCGAGACGCCGATCGCGATCGACAACCGGTACGAGGGCACGAACATCGTGCAGCACGACGGCTGGTTCTATTTCCTCGGCTCGGCGACGAACTGCTGCGCCGGCCCGCTGACCGGCTACAGCGTCTTCGCCGCGCGGTCGCGCAGCCCGCTCGGGCCGTTCGTCGACCGCGACGGCGTGCCCATCCTCGCCAACCGCGTGGGCGGCACCCCTGTGCTCGCGCAGAACGGCAACCGCTGGGTCGGCGCCGGGCACACCTACGTCATCACCGACTTCGGCGGCCAGGACTGGATGGTCTACCACGCGGTCGACAAGAACGACCCGTACTACGCGGGCGCCGTCGGCTACACCAAGCGCCCGGTGCTGATCGACCCGCTCGACTGGCAGGGCGGCTGGCCGTCGGTGCAGGCCGGAGCAGGGCCGTCCGACTCCGTCATGCCCGCTCCGGCCGCGCAGCCCGGCCAGCGCACCGCCTACCGGCCGGAGCACGCCCCGGACCCGCGCCCCGGCCGTCCCGACCCGTCGCGCTCGACCGAGTTCGACGGCGCCGCGCTCGGCACGAACTGGAGCTGGGTGCGCCAGCCCGACCCGTCCACGTACGCGGTGAAGGGCGGCACGCTGACCTGGCAGACCCAGGCGGCCGACCTCCAGCCGCCCGCCACCCCACTCGCGTCGGTGCTCACCGAATCGGCGCCGTCCGGCGACTACGTGGTGGAGACGAAGGTGTCGGTGAACACCCCGAACGACGCCAGCGTCCACAACTACGTGCAGGGCGGCCTCATCGTCTACGGCGACGACGGCAACTACGTGCGGCTCACGTCCAACAGCATCTGGGACACCCGCCAGACCGAGTTCGGCAAGCACGTCTCGCCGGTACCGGCGGGCTACCCGAGCTACGGGAACGGCGTCGTCGGGCCCGTCGCCGACTGGACGTACTTGCGCATCGTGCACCGCGTCCAGCAGGGGACCGACACCTACACGGCGTACACCAGCGTCGACGGCGCCCACTGGGACCGCGGCGACTCCTGGACGGCCGACCTGGGAGCGCATCCCCGCATCGGGCTGATCTCGCTCGGCGGCGCCGGGTACACGAGCAGCTTCGACTACGTGCACGTCAGCGCGCTGGCGGGAGGGCCGGAGCGGTAGGAACGGAGCGGTAGGGACGCCGCGGTAGGGGCGCCTCAGGCGGCGGGGGCCGTCCAGTACGCGTAGTGCGACGCCGGACGGAAGCCCAGCCCGGAGTAGAGCGCGTGGGCGGCCGCGTTGTCCGCGAGCACCTGGAGCCACAGGTGCCGGACACCGTGGTCGCCCGCCGCGTCCGCGAGGGCCACGGCGAGCGCGCGGGCCAGGCCGCGGCGACGGGCGGCCGGGAGGGTGGCGACGGCGTAGAGGCCGGCCCAGTCGCCCGCGAGGGCGAGGCGCGCGACCGCGTCCGGGGCCGCTGCGTCGCCCGCCCAGGCGTACAGCGCGGGGGTGGCCTCCAGGATGCGGGCGACGATGGCGCGCTCGGGGTCGCCGCCACGCCCGTCCACGGCCCACCAGGTGTCGAGCCAGCCGGCGGACGGGGTATCGGCAACGGCGATGGAGGGCGTGGCCCCCGCTGCCACCACCTCCGCCCGGTCGGCCACCAGGATGTCGGTGCGGGAGTGCTCACGGTAGCCGCGGCTCGCGAGTGCGGCCACCAGCGCCGACGGCGACGCCGGGCTCACCTGGAACACCGCCGGCAGCCCGCGCTCCCGGAACCAGCGCTCGGCGTGCTCGACCGCGGCCTCCACCTCCGGCACCTCGCCGCAGGTCAGCACCGAGTTCGCCCGGCTGGTGACTCCACCCGCGGCCCGGAGCGTCCAGCCGTCCAGGTCCTCGCGCTCCAGCGCCGGCCAGCCGCGGTCGGCCAGACGGTCGAGGTCGGCGGGCTCGGGTGGGCGCATCCGTCGACTGTATCCGCTGCCGCGAGCGGCCGCGGAGGCGTACCGTGCGTGCCATGACCGACACGAAGGACGCGCCCGCCGCCGGCGCCGAGCCGTTCCCCGCAGCGGAGATCGCCGGCCTCAAGGCCAAGACCGTGGCGCACGTCGTGCACTACCGCAGGAAGACCTACGTCACGCTGCCGTCGGAGGGCTACGCCCTCCTGAAGCGGGTGCGGACCCTGCTGCGCGACGGCACCACCGACCTGGTGCCGCTGGTGCACCGCGACGGCTTCGTGTGGCTGGCGATCGGGCCGAACATCCCGATCGCGGTGGACGAGGTGGAGACCGACAACGGCGAGAGCGAGAAGCACACGCTCAAGCGGCTCGGGCTGCGCTGACCGCGGGGCCGTCCGCGGTCCGATTGGAGCTACTGCGGGCCTCCGGGCCGGGGCTATGCTGACGCCGTGAGCGCAGACGCCGGCTTCGCACCCCGCACCGCACGACGCGGCGCGACGCACGCGCGGACGCGTCGCCGCGTCGCCGCCGCCCTCGTCGGGGTGGCCGTCTTGGGCCTCCTGACCGGCTGCGACCTGCTGGCCCCGCAGGAGACCAAGTACATCCAGGAGACCGCGGACGGCGTGAACGGCGACGTCGGCCCGATCTTCATCGGCAACGCGGTGCTGCTCACCGCCCAGGCATCGTCCCCTGCGAGCCTCGTCGCGACCCTGGTCAACCAGGGCACGTCGGACGAGGAGGTGCGCATCGTGACGTCGGCAGGCTCCGAGACGGTGACGGTGAAGGCCTCCAAGTCCCTGCAACTCGGCACCCCCAGCGGCCAGAAGGTGACCTTCGACGGCCTCGACGCGAAGCCGGGCGCGCTGGCGCCGGTGACGTTCCAGACCAGCACGATGACGGAGACGCTGTACGTGCCGGTGCTGGACGGGTCGCTGCCGCAGTACCGCGATTTGGCGCCCTGACCGCCCAACACCAGGGAAGTGCCACCAGAATTGGGGCGCCCCTGTGCCCGCTTCCTGAGAACTCCATCACCGTCGACCGGTGACGACTCAGCGGGGAGGTCGTAGGTTGGAGGGTCAGCCAACGAGGAGGTCGCGTGTCGCAACAGGTTCAGCAGGAGTCGCTCCGGCTCCGGGGGACGCTCTTCGACGGGGACGAGCGCACGGACGTCGGGTCGCTCGCCGAGCTCATGGACGAGTTGCAGACCTCGCCCGCGTTCGGCTACCTCGAGATCGAGGACCCCGACCGGCTGCAGCTCGCCGAGCTCGCCGACCGCCTCGGCGCGCCCGACCTCATCCACCCGCCGGTGTCGGCCTCCGCCGGGCACATGCCCATGGTCGCGGGCGAGCACGTGCGCCTCTCCACCCACCGGGTGCAGCTCGAGGAGCCGACCTTCCAGCTCGTCGTCGCCGACCTCCACATCTACGTGCTGCCGCGGCTGCTGATCCTCGACCACGACGGCGACTTCGACTTCGAGCCGCTGCGGGCGCGCCTCGCCACCGAGAAGCGGCACCGCGACCAGGGCGTCGGCTGGCTGCTGTGGATCGTGCTGGACCAACTGCTCGGCGAGGCCGGCGCCGCCCTGAATGCCCTGGACGACGAGCTGGACGACATCGAGGACATCCTGCTCGCCCCCGGCGCGAAGCCGGCCGTGATCCAGAACCGCGTGTACCAGCTCCGCAAGTCGGCCTCCCGCCTGCGCCGCTGCCTGCTCCCGCTGCGCGACGCGGTCGACGCCCTGCTGCGCCGCGAGGCGGACTGCGTCAGCCCGGGGCTGTTCCCGCTGTTCCAGGGTCTGTACGACCGCGGCGTGCACCATGTGGAGTGGGCGGACTCGCTGCGCGACCTGGTGACGGCACTGTCCGACACGCAGATCGCGATGGAGGGCAACCGGCTCAACGTCATCATGAAGAAGGTGACGAGCTGGGCGGCGATCATCGCGGTCCCGGCGGCGGTCACCGGGTTCTACGGTCAGAACCTGCCCTACCCGGGGTTCAACACGATGGGCGGGCTGTGGATGTCGACGCTGCTCATGGTGGTCGGGTGCGGGGGGTTGTATCTGACGTTCAAGCGCAAGGATTGGCTGTAGTCGACCCCGAATCGGAGACACGTCACCAAACCCTGGAATACCTTCCCAGGTCCATGTGTTCACATGGAGAGCACCGGGCAATGGAGCCTCGTCATCCCCCTGTTCCCACCGTCGAGGAGTCACACCCCATGTCGCTGACCGACACCGTCACCCGCACCGCCGACACGTCCTACCAGCTGCTGCCCGCGCTCGCCGAGCGCTGGAGCCCGCGCGCCTTCGACACCGAGGCCGTGATCGATGAGGCCAAGCTGACCGCCGCCCTGGAGGCCGCGCGCTGGTCGCCGTCCGCCAACAACTCGCAGCCGTGGCGCTTCATCGTCGCGCGGCGCGGCAGCGAGGCGTTCGACGCTATCGTCGCCAACCTGATGGGCTTCAACCAGGCGTGGGCCGGCGCGGCCGGCGCGCTCGTCGTCGCCCTCGCCGAGGTCGTCGACGCCGAGGGCGCCGAGCGCCGCTGGGCGACCTACGACGTCGGCCAGGCGGTCGCGCACTTCAGCGTCCAGGCCCACCACGACGGCCTGCACACCCACCAGATGGGCGGCTTCGACCCGGCGGGGATCCGCGCGGCGTTCGACATCGAGGAGCGCTTCGTGCCGGTCTCGGTGACCGCCGTCGGCATGCTCGGCGACGTGGACGCGCTGCCCGAGCCGCTGCGCGAGCGCGAGCTCGCCCCGCGCACCCGCAACGCCCTCGACGAGGTCGTGCTCGTCAACTCCTGACGCACCCCCCGCCCCGCAAACCCGGAAACCCCCGTAACCCGGAAACCCCCGCAACACACGGAGAAGGGCACGTCGCGAATCGCGACGTGCCCTTCTTCGTTCAGAGAGCTACGGACGAACCAGCGACTTGATCGCGCGGCGCTCGTCCATCGCGGCGTACGCCTCGGCGATGTCGGTCAGGGGCACCTCCAGGTCGAAGACCTTGCCTGGCTCGATCGCGCCCGACCAGACGTCCTGCAGCAGCTCCTCCACGTAGTTGCGCACCGGGGCGACGCCGCCGTTGACGCCGACGTTCGTGCCGAACAGCGTGCGGATGGGGAGCTCGGCGCCGCCGTTCGGCACGCCGACGTAGCCGACCATTCCGCCGGGGCGCGCGGAGCGGATCGCCTGGTCCATCGACTCCTGGGTGCCGACGGCCTCCAGGACGCAGTCCGGGCCGATGCCGCCGAACAGCTCCTTGACGGCCGCGATGCCGGCGTCGCCGCGTTCCGCGACGATGTCGGTCGCTCCGAACTCCCGGGCGAGCGCCTGGCGCGACTCGTGCCGGGACATGGCGACGATGCGGGATGCGCCGAGCCGCTTGGACGCGAGCACGGCGCACAAGCCGACCGCGCCGTCGCCGACGACGACGACCGTGCTGCCCTCGGTGACGCTGGCCGAGACGGCGGCGTGGTGGCCGGTGCCCATCACGTCCGAGAGCGTGAGGAGGCTCGGGATGAGCTCCTCGCGCGGGTACTCGGGCGTCGCGACGAGCGAGCCGTCGGCGTGCGGGACGCGCACCTTCTGGCCCTGGCCGCCGTCGGCGAAGCCGCCGAGCCGGTCTTCGGAGCCCCACCAGCCGCCGTGCAGGCAGGAGGTGCTGACACCGTTCTTGCAGTTCTCGCAGGTCATGTCGCAGTCGTAGAACGGGGCGATCACGAAGTCGCCGACGGCGATCGTGCTCACGTCCGGGCCGACCTCCTCCACGACGCCGACGAACTCGTGGCCGATACGGCGCGGGGAGTCGATCGGGGTGACGCCGCGGTACGGCCACAGGTCGGACCCGCAGACGCACGCCGCGACGACGCGCACGATGGCGTCGCCACCGGTGGAGAGGACGGGGTCGGGGACTTCTTCGAGGCGCACATCGCGCTCTCCGTAGATGAGGGTCGCAAGCATGGGTTCGAGCCTACGCCAGCGAGGTGAATGCCCCCTCTCTGCGGGCCAGAGGAGGGCCCGGCGGATGCCCTAAGCTCGCATCCGTGCTCCGCCGGAATCGCCGCGTCGAGCAGAGGAAGGATGGCCCGTGCTCGACGTGTCGCAATGTGCCGTGACGGCGCTGCGCACGGTCGCGCCAGGCCTGTCCGGCCTGAGCGCCGTCGAGCCGCTGACCGTCCGGCCGGGCGCGGTGACGCTGCGGCCGGCGACCCCGGCCGACGAGCCGTTCCTCCGCCGCGTCTTCCGGGACGCCCGCGAGGGAGACCTCCCGGAAGCGCACGCCGTCGCCGGCGACCCCGCGCTCGGCCTCCGCTACCGCGCGCACTCGGCCGATCGCCGCGACCGCTATCCCGACGCCGAGGTCTGCATCGTCCTGGAGGGCGGGGAGCCGGCCGGCACCGTCACCCTGCAGCACGAGGACGGCCGCACCCACCTCGTCGAGCTCGCCGTGATCGCCGAGCGCCGCCGCCGCGGCATCGCCTCCACGGTGCTCGCCGGCCTGCTCGCCGCGCACGGCCGGCTCACCGTCACGGTGTGGGAGCAGAACCGCGCGGCGCAGCGGCTGTACGAGCGGCACGGCTTCGCGGTCGTCGCCGAGCAGTTCGGCTACCTGCTGATGGCGACGGAGGCCGACCGCTGACGGCCGGCCCCGGCGCGGGATCCTAGGCCTGCTCCTCGCGGACCGGCGCGACCGTCAGCCGCTCGCCGGACGGGTCGAGGTCGACCCGCACCGTGTCGCCGTCGCGGATCTCGCCCGCGAGCAGCTCGGTGGCCAGCCGGTCCTCGATCTCCCGCTGCATCAGCCGGCGCAGCGGCCGCGCGCCGTAGATCGGGTCGTAGCCGCGCTCGGCCAGCCAGCGCCGGGCGTCCGGGGTGACCGCCAACTCCAGCCGGCGCTCCTCCAGCCGCCGCATCAGGCGGTCGATGTTGAGCTCCACGATCTCGCCGAGCTCCTCCTGGGTCAGCGTGGAGAACACCACGATGTCGTCCAGGCGGTTGACGAACTCCGGCTTGAACGCCTGCCGCACCATCTGCAGCACGGCCTCCTCGCGCTCGGTCTCGTTCAGCGTCGGGTCGACCAGGTACTGACTGCCCAGGTTGGAGGTCAGGATCAGGATCGCGTTGCGGAAGTCGACGGTGCGGCCCTGGCCGTCGGTGAGGCGGCCGTCGTCCAGCACCTGCAGCAGCACGTCGAACACCTCGGGGTGCGCCTTCTCGACCTCGTCCAGCAGGATCACCGAGTACGGACGGCGGCGCACGGCCTCCGTGAGCTGGCCGCCCTGCTCGTAACCGACATAGCCGGGAGGGGCACCGACGAGCCGCGAGACGGAGAACTTCTCCCCGTACTCGCTCATGTCGATGCGCACCATCGCCTTCTCGTCGTCGAACAGGAACGCCGCCAGGGCCTTGGCCAGCTCGGTCTTGCCGACACCGGTCGGGCCGAGGAACAGGAACGAGCCGGTCGGCCGCCCCGGATCGGAGATGCCCGCGCGGGTGCGGCGCACCGCGTCGGCGACCGCCTGCACGGCTTTCTTCTGGCCGATGATCCGGCGGCCGAGCTCGTGCTCCAGGTGCAGCAGCTTCTCGGTCTCGCCCTGGGTGAGGCGGTCGACCGGGATGCCGGTCCACGCGGCCACGACCGCAGCGATGTCATCGGCGGTGACCTGCTCGTTCACCATCCGCGGGTGGCTGTGCTCGGCCTGCTCGGCCTCCGCCAGTTCGCGCTCGATGCTCGGGATGGTCTCGTACTCGATGCGGGAGGCCTCCTGGTAGCGGCCGTCGCGCAGGGCGAGGTCGCGGCGCGTCTTGGCCTCCTCCAGCTGGGAGCGCAGCTCGCCCACGCGGGTAAGCGCAGCCTTCTCGGCACGCCAGCGCTCCTGCAGCTCTTCGAGAGTGGCCTCCTGCTCGTGCAGGCGCTCCCGGAGCTGCTGGAGGCGGTCCTTGCTCGCGTCGTCCTTCTCCTTCTTGAGCGCGAACTCCTCCAGCTTCATGCGCTCGACCTGGCGCTGCAGGGTGTCGATCTCGACCGGCGCGGAGTCGATCTCCATCTTGAGCCGGCTGGCGGCCTCGTCGATCAGGTCGATCGCCTTGTCCGGGAGCTGGCGGGCGGTGATGTAGCGGTTGGAGAGGGAGGCCGCGGCGACCAGGGCGGAGTCCTCGATGGTGACGCCGTGGTGCGCCTCGTAGCGGCCCTTCAGCCCGCGCAGGATGGCGACCGTGTCCTCCACGCTGGGCTCGCCGACGTATACCTGCTGGAAGCGCCGCTCGAGCGCCGCGTCCTTCTCGATGAACTCGCGGTACTCGTTGAGCGTGGTAGCGCCGATCAGCCGCAGCTCGCCGCGGGCCAGCATGGGCTTGAGCATGTTGGAGGCCGCGACCGAGCCCTCCCCGCCGCCGGCGCCCATCAGGATGTGCAGCTCGTCGACGAAGGTGATGATCTCGCCCTCGGCGTCGTTGATCTCCTTGAGGACGGCCTTCAGCCGCTCCTCGAACTGGCCGCGGTACATCGCGCCCGCGACGAGCGCGGAGAGGTCGAGCGCCACGAGCTGCTTGCCTTTGAGCGAGTCTGCGACGTCGCCGGCGACGATGCGCTGGGCCAGGCCCTCCACGACCGCCGTCTTGCCGACGCCCGGCTCGCCGATGAGCACCGGGTTGTTCTTGGTGCGCCGCGTCAGCACCTGGCTGACCCGGCGGATCTCGGCGTCCCGGCCGATGACGGGGTCGAGTTTGCCGCTCTTGGCGATCTCGGTGAGGTTGATGCCGTACTGTTCGAGCGCGCTCTTCGCGTCCTCCTGGGTGGAGGGTGCGCCCTGCATGTTCGCCATACGGGTTTCCTTTCGACGTCCTGTGACGAAGTTGAGTCTAATAGGCTCAAGTTTGTTTCGGCCAGGGGTATTCCGATGCGACTACCCTGACGCACATGATCGACCCCTTGGACGCGCGAGTGGTGCTGCTCGACGGCCAGACCGCCGCGACGCTCGCGCAGATCCTCCCGCTGCTGCTGCTGACGCTCATGGTCGAGTTGCGGCGGGTGGAGGTGCACCGGCGCGGGCGCATCCGGCTCACCCGCACGCTGCTCGCGGTGTTCTTCATCGCGTTCGGGATCGTGGAGACCGTGCTGGTGATGTCGATCGACGGAACGCTCATCCCGTTCGAGTGGACCGACCTGGCGCTGGCGCTGGTGATCTTCGGGCTGCTTGCCCTGCTGTTCTGGCTGTCGCTGCTGGACGCGCCCAGCACGCGCAGGCGCACCCACGACGACGACCGCGCCGAGCACCCCCACTCCTGACCTGCCGAGGGGCACGGAGACGCCCCTGAAACCCGATTCGAGGGCGTTTTCGTGCCCCTCGGCGTTGGTCAGTCGTCGGTATTGGTCAGTCGTCGGTGCTGGTCAGTCGTCGGTGTCGGTCAGTCGTCGGTGCTGGTCAGTCGTCGGTGCTGGTCAGTCGTGGTGGAGGCGGCCTCGTCCGTTGCGGGCCGCTTGCGGCGGGCGGTCAGGACCAAGATCAGTACCCCTGCCAGGGCCAGGACGACGATGCCGATCGCGATGCCGATGACCAGGCCGAGGTTGTCGTCGCCCGCGGCTTTCGTGGGGACGGACGTCGACGCCGTGGAGGTCGGCGCGGGCGCGGCGCCGGCTGTCGCGACCACGGCCGAGCCGGTGGCGCAGCCGGGGGTGGCGCTGCCGGGCGCGGCGGTCGTCCCGGCCGGCGGCTGGTACGTGAAGCCGTACGACCCGGACACCGTGTGGCCGTCCGCTGAGACGATCTGCCAGTCCACCGTGTACGCACCCGGGGCACCGAGCGCGACCGGAGCGGTCACCGTGGCGTCGAGGATGGTCGGGCAGCCCGTCTCGTAGTGCCGGCCTCCCGTGGAGACCCGGAGGATCGCCGACGACCCCTTGCCGCCCAGGTCGAGCACGCGGTCGTTGAACGTCAGCCTCACCTGGTTCAGGGGCTCGGTCTGGGTGGCGCCGCTCGCGGGCGACGTGTCCACCAGGTAGTCGTGGGCGCTCGCGGCGACGGAGGGCGCCAGCGCCAGCGCGATCGTCACCAGGATGCCGCCGGCCCCGGCGAGCACGCGTGTCGTCATTCGGGTCATGTCACTGCTCCTTCGTAACCGTGCGCGACCGGCGCGTCGCGGCGAACACCGCGACGACGAGCGCGATCGCGCCGAGGGTGAGGCCGCCGATGCCGAGGCCGATCGCGACCGCAGCCGCGCCGGGCGACGCCGCAGCACTCGACGGCGACGTCGCCCCGGACGTGGCGAGCACGCTCGACGGGGAGCCGCCCGCGGCCGGGGGCGCGTCGTTGATGTAGACGGTCGGCGCGGGATGCTCGGGCTCGGCACCGGACGCTGGCGTCTTCTGGTCCCAGTTCACGACCGTGCCGTCCGAGTAGTACTGGTGGACCGGGAGGACAATGCGGCCAGTGTCGGGCATCGCGCCCGCCGAGACCACGAACTGCTGGAACTGGCCCGGCGCGACCTGGACACCGGACGCGGCCGTCCAGATCACCTTGACCGGCGCCTCGGTGACCGTGCCGTCGTCGGTCTTGATCGGTGTGGCCAGCTTCTCGGTGACCACCTGCGTGCTCCACCCGGCGATGGGCTGATAGACCACGGAGCCGAGCGGGGTGCTGGTCGGGAGGTCGACCTCCAGCTTGACGGTGCCGGCGGACGCGGACTCGGTGGGGACGGTGAAGGTGAGGGTGGGGTAGCTGCCCGACGCGGCCTGGTTCGGGCCGACGGTGACGTGGGCGCTTGCCGCGAGCGGGGCGGAGAGCGCGAAGGCGATCGCGGCGACCGAGGCGGCGCCGGCGATGCCCCACGTGCGGGCGCGGGAGGTGCGGGTGCGGGAGGTGCGCGTGCGAGAGGTACGCCGACGCGCGTTCGTGCGCGGGGAGGGGCTGTTCATCAGGGACGTCCGATTTCTCGGCCGCGGGGCGCGGCCGGGTGGGGAGGGAAGTGGGCTGCCTTCCCCGGACGGCGACGAGCGAGAGCGCTCAGCCGGCCGGGACGACGGCCCGCGGCGGACCCCGGTGCCGCAGCGCGCCGATCAGCGCCTCCACCCCGCGCAGCGTCGCAGGGACGGTGTCGGCCGGCGTGGAGACGCGGCCTGGTGCCACCGGCGCCACCGCGGCGACCCGGTCGACGAACCGGCGCAGCCGGAAGAACGTGAAGCGGGCGAAGGCGAGCAGCGTCCGCTCGCCGTGCAGCAGCACGGCGATGGTCAGCGCGCAGGCGGCGGCGTGGGCCAGCCACATCCAGGCGTCCTCGCCCAAGAAAGTCGGGCCCAAGAAAGTCGGGCCCAGGAAAGTCGGGCCGGCCGCCACGGCGCCGGAGCCTGCCGCTGCGCCCGGCACCAGCACCAGGTGCATGCCCTCGTGCAGGTGGCCGCCCATCGGCATCCCGCTGAAGCTCGCGGAGGGGCTCAGCGTGAAGAGCGCGTGGAAGAGGAACTGGCTGACCGCCACCGAGAGCGTCAGCCGCCAGAGCGCGACCCGCCGGCCGACGAGGACGATGCTCGCGAGCGACGAGAAGACCAGGCTGAGCGTGAGCGCGACGGCGCTCGGCGCCTCGCCGCCTCCCGCGACATGGAACAGCGCGGCGACGAGCGTCGCGACGCCGGCGGCCGCGAAGCCGCGGACGACCCGGGCTCCGCGCGAACTCATGCCCCCACTCTACGCGGCGTCGAAAAAGCGGCGTCGAAAACGCGGCGTCGAAGACCTGGCCACACGCACGGACGCGAACGCCGAGCACCCCGGGGTCGGAGGATGCTCGGCGGTCGCGTCGGGCAGACGGGGCCGCGTTCAGCTCGGGTCAGAGCGCGGCCGGGTCCCTGTCGTCGATGTTGGCAGGGGCTTTCGCGTCGAGCTCCGCGGGGAGCTCGAGCGGACGGCGCGTGTAGTAGCCCTTCGCCTTGCGGTAGAAGAGCAGCACGGGGACGACACCGACCACGATCAGGCCGACGCCGAGGATGTTGACGATCCACTGGGCGTTCATGAAGTTTTGCCAGATGCCGGCCACGAAGATGTATCCCATGAACACGGCGCCGACCGCCGGCCAGAGCCCGATCAGGATGAAGTTCTTGGCCGATTTGAGCAGCACCCGCCGGTAGGCCACCACCACAGCCACACCGGCCAGCGTGTAGTAGAACGCGATCTGGATGCCGATGGAGGCGATCGCGTTGGTCATGATGTCGCCGATGCTGCCGCCGACGAGGTTCGATCCGATGAACAGCAGAACGGACACGCCGACGACGACGAGCGTCGCGAAGGCGGGCGTCCGCCAGCGGCGGTGAAGCGTCCCGAAGACCTTCGGGATGGTGTTGTCGCGGCCCATCGCGAACAGCGTGCGGGTCACCTGGATGAGTGTCGTCTCGAGCGTCGCGATGGTGGAGAGCGCGACGGCGACCACCAGGATCTTGCCGCCGACGCCCGGCCACACGGCCTGGCCCAACACCGAGAGGACGTTCGCGCTGTTGTGCTCGATCGTCTTCGCCGGGAGGATGACCATCGTCGCGATGGTGAAGATCTCGAAGAGCAGGAAGACGATGACCACACCGATGATGCCGGCGGACCCGGCATTCTTGTGGCCGTCCTTGGTCTCCTCATTGAGGTTGGACGAGACGTCCCAGCCCCAGTAGTAGAAAGCGGCGACGAGTGCTGCCGCGACGAAGACTCCGGCGCCCGTGAGGTGGCTGAAGCCGAGCCAATCCCACGAGAAGGACGGACCGGCGTGCGCCCCGCTCGACGCGTGGACGATCATGAGGACGGCGAACAGGACGAGGATGCCGACCTCGATGAGGGACATGATCCACTGCGCGCGCGCCGTCACGTGGACGCCGAAGAGCACGCATGCCGCCATGACCAGGAACCACACGGCGCCTACTGCCGTGACGAGCAGAGTGTTGTTTGCCTGATCCTCGGCGAAGAGAGTGACCGTCATGGCTCCTGCCGGAAGCGCGCCGGCGACCATGAAGATCGTCGCCGAGATGACGAGCGCCCACCCGGAGAGGAACCCCAGGACCGGGTGCAGAGCGCGCGCGACCCAGGAGTACGAGGCGCCGGCGTTCACGTCGGCGCGACCGAGGTAGAGGAACGCCCACGCGATCCCCAGCATCGGCAGGCCGCACCAGAGCAGCGCGGCGGGCGCGCCGAGTGCGGCCACGCCCACGAGCGTCGCGGTGGTGGCCGCGATGGAGTAAGCGGGCGCGCTGCCCGCGACGGCCATCACGATGGAGCCGGCGGCGCTCACCCCGTCCGCCTGCAGTGCGTGCGTGTGTTCGCCCCCGCGAGGGTCGGATCCGTTGCCGAGGGCTACGGAGGCCGGCCGGGAATCTTCCTGCGTCATTGCTCTCCCTGGCTAGGGTCGCGTATGCGACAGGGGGGACGTTAGCAAATCCCCGGAGCCGAGGACAAGCCTTTTCGCCACGGAATCGGTCGTTAATCTGCTTGAAACAAACGGAAACCGAGGTGGATTCGCGTCTACTCAGCGATTATCGACACTCTTCGTTCCGAGCGGCGGGGTCGCGGCGGGATACCGGCGACGGCCGGGCCGCGCGCTCGGCGGCGTGATCGGCCTCCGCCAGCACGAAGGTGGCCCGCGTGGCCGTCCCTCCCGCGAGGCGGAAGCCCAGCCGGAGCGCCAGCCGCGCCGACGAGGTGTTCGACCGCTCGACGACCGCCGTCACCAGGCACGCGCCCAGTTCGCCGAAGGCGAGGTCGAGCATCGCGTGCGCGGCCTCCGTCGCGTAGCCGTGGCCGCCCTCGGCCGTGAGCTGCAGCCAGCCGATCTCCGCCGTGCGCGTTTCCGGAGCCACCGTGCGCAGGTGCAGGGAGACGTCGCCGATCACGCGGCCGTCGCGCTCGACCGCGAGCACGAGGAGGTCGCCGGGTTCGGCGAGCACGGTGTGCGCGGTGCGCGCGAGCAGGTGCTCGGAGGCCTGGCGCTCGGTGCGCAGCGGCCAGTCGAGGCCGAGCCGCACCTCCTCGTCGTCCTCGATCCGTCGCCAGTCGGCGGCGTCGGACGCGCGGTAGGGGCGCAGCAGCAGTCGAGCGGTCCGCAGCTCGTGCGCGCGTACCGGCTGTTCGAGCATCGGCGAGCCCCAGAGCGAACGGAGCGACCACAGGCCGTGGGCCAGGCCGCGAGGGCGCAGCGGGCGGCGCGGGAGAGCGGTCACAGCGGCCTCCTCTCCTGTTTCGACGCTAGGACGGACGTGCTATGGCTGCGCTGCGACGTCCCCGGCCCGGGTGAGAAGCCCGGAAGCGTCGCATAGTCCGCACACAGCGCAGGGCCCGCATCCAGCGCGGGCGGTCGACCCCCATCGGGGTGTCTTCAAATCCGGGGCCGGATGTGCCTAGGGTGACCCATGGGCGACGACGCGGAGGAGCAGCGCGGGAAGGTCTCCCGGCGCGCGGTCATCGGCGTGTCGGTGGCGGCCGTCGCCGTCGTGGCCGCGGGCGCAGCCGGCGTCGGCTCACTGCTCTCGGCGTCCCAGCGGTCGTCCGGGCCGATGCCTGCATCCACCGGGATGCTCACCGTCGCGCATCACGGCGGCTCCCGGGACTGGCCGGAGATGTCGATGCTCGGCTACCGCAACTCCGTCCTGCTCGGGGCCAGGGCATTGGAGGTGTCGCTCGCCCGCACGAGCGACGGGGTCTGGTTCGGGCTGCACGACGCCACCCTCGACCGCACGTCGGGCACCACGGACTTCGTTGCCTCGGAGCACACCTGGGCGGAGGTCTCCCGGCACCGCATCTCGGCCTCCGAGACCACCGACCCCTCCCAGCCCGCGCAGCCGTACGCCCGGTTCGAGGACATCGTCGCGGCGTTCGCGGCGACGCACGTGCTCTACGTCGACCCGAAGGTCGTGTCGGCCACGCACTTCCCCGAGCTGTTCGCGATCATGTCCCGCGCGCCGTCGCCGACACGCGCCTTCGTGGCCAAGGGCTACTGCACGGCGTCGGACTGGCCGGCCCAGGCCGCCGCGCGCGGCTACCCGAGCTGGGGGTACTACTACGCGTCAGAGGTGGAGGCCGACGCGAAGCTGCTCCCGTCGACGCAGGCGCGCTGGACGACGCTGGGCCTCGACTACAACGGCTCGCCCGCGGTGTGGGAGCGGATGCGGAGGCTCGGCAAGCCGGTGCTGGCGCACGTCGTCCCGGACGCCCGGGGCGCGGACACCGCACGCCACCGCGGCGCATCCGGCATGGTGGTGTCCGGGATGCGCGAAGTCCTTTCGCCGAGGGGCACGTAACGCCCCTGAGTCCGCGTTTCAGGGGCGTTTACGTGCCCCTCGCGGTGGAGGCGGTGGAGGCGGTGATGGTGAATTTGGGGTTGCGGGCGATCTGGCGCGTCGGGCCGACCGCGCGCTCCAGGGCGGAACGGTAGCCGAGGTGCGAGTTCCACACCGTCCACAGCTCGCCGCCCGGCGCGAGCACGCGGCCGGCGTCGGCGAACATCCGGTGCGCGATCCCGGTGTGAACGGCCCCGCCGATGTGGAACGGCGGGTTGAGCACGATGAGGTCGGCCGACGCGTCCGGCTGCGAGGCCAGGACGTCGTCGCGGACGACCTCCACCCGGTCGGCGACGCCGTTCGCCACGGCGGTGGCCCGCGCCGACGCGACCGCCGCCGCGGACTGGTCGGTCGCGATCACGCGCAGGCCCGGCCGGGAGGCGGCGAGCGCGGAGGCGAGCACCCCCGTGCCGCAGCCGAGGTCGATCGCGGTCCGGGCCTCCGGCATCGCCTCGCCCAGGACGGTCAGCAGGAACCGCGTCCCGATGTCCACCGTCGCGCCGGCGAAGGCCGCGCCGTACGCGCACACGTACAGCCCGGTCGCGTCGTCGAACGCCCGGTCGGGCCAGCGGTCGAGCGCGATGGGGGCGGCCGGCTCGGGGGTCCGGGCCGTGAGCACGCGGGCCTTCTGCCGGGCGAGCGACGCCTGGACGTCGCCGAAGACCTCCCCCAGCACGCCGTTCATGGCGGTGGTCATGTGCTTGAGCATCCCGCCCGCGTAGACCACGACCTCCGGACGGGCGTGCTCGGCGGTCAGCGCGGCGATCTCGGCCAGCGCCTCCAGGCTCCGCGGCAGCCGCACCAGCACGGTGCGGGCGCCGGTGACGAGGGAGGGGTCGAGCGGGCGGTGCTCGTAGCTGCCGCCGAGCCCGAGGTCGTCCGCGTTGGCGTCGAGCGCCCGCTCGGCGGTCAGCGGATCCTGGTGCACCCGGATGCCGCGGGCGCCGCGAGCGGCCGCGGCGAGCGTGAGCGCCCCGTACGCGTCGCCGATGACGACCAGCCCGTCGCCCAGCACCTCGTCTCCGGCGAGGTCGGCCAGGAGGCGGTCGGCGGCGTCCGACGCGAAGAGATTCGGAGCCTCGACGTCGGGGCGCCGGCGGAGCCGCTCGTAGGGGAACACCGGTTCAGTCAACCAGACCGGGCCGCGCCGTGTGGTACTCCTGAGCCATGACCGACCCCGACCCGCACGTCCTCGCGCCCGGGCTCGCGCCGACGCCGTTCACCGCCGCGGAGATCCGGGCCGGTTGCCCCACCGGCCGCGTGTCCGTGGTCCGTTCGCCGAACGGCCTGACCGCCATCCGGTTCGCGGAGGGCGACGCGGAGGGCGCCTGGATCGAGGACACCCCGCTGGACGACAGCGGCAAGCCCGCCGGCCCGGTCGAGCGGGAGCGGTCCACCTGGCTGGAGTTGCAGGAGCACGCCGCCTTCCCCGCGGAGCACACCACGATCGACCGCGTGGAGCTCCCCGGCCCGCTGGAGCGGCGCCGCTGCCTCCGCTACACGGTGCGGCGGGGCGACGCGACGCTGGTCTTCTGGTTCGCGGTCGACCTGCCGGGGATGCCGATCCGGGTCGAGCGCACCGAGGACGGGGAGACGCGGACCACGCTCGAGGTGGTGTCCGTCTCCGGGGTGCCTGCCGTCAGAACGTGACGTCGGCGGTCCCGACGACCTCCGCCGTCCGCCCCGGCGCCCGGTGGTTGCCCCAGTACAGGTTGGTGTGCGCGATCACGAGGTCGGGCGTCGGCGCACCCCACTCGCTCAGGTCCTCCGTCGTGTGGGCGTCACCGACGAGCGTCACGTCGTAGCCGCGCACCAAGCCGCCGTGGATGGTCGACCGGATGCACTCGTCCGTCTGCGAGCCGGTGACGACCAGCCGGCCGACGCCCGCGGCGGCGAGCACCTCCTCCAGCCCCGTCTCCTCGAACGCGTCGGCGTAGTGCTTGGGCACCAGCGCCTCGGCCTCGTCGCGCGAGAGCTCGGGCACGTACTGCCACGCCTCGCTGCCGTACTCGACGTTCTCGTCGGAGTGCTGGATCCACACGACCGGGACGCCCTCCGAGCGGGCGCGGTCGATGAGGGCCTGGATGTTGCCGACGACGTCGTCGCGGCGGTAGGCGCCGCCGATGACACCGTTCTGGACGTCGATCACGAGCAGCGCCGAGCCCTCGCGGCCGTGGAGTGTGGTCATGCGATCCCCCTTACCCGTTACCCGCCCGAGGGTACTCGCCTCCAGAGGGGAATTGGTGCGCCCCCTCGGCGGGCACGTCACGGCCGAGGGGGCGGGTCTTCCCGGGCTCAGACCGTGAAGCGGATCGCCTCCCCGAGGGTGGCCACCGACGTGCCGACCTGCACGGCGTACTCGCCGGGCTCGGTGCGCCAGGCGTGGTCGTCCACCGACCAGTACTGCAGCGAGCGCGGCTCCAGCTCGACCGTCGCGACCGCGGCCTCCCCCGCCTCCGCGTGGATCAGCGCGTAACCGGCCAGCCAGAGCACCGGGCGCTCGATGTCCGACTCGGACACCCGCGACAGGTACACCTGGACGACCTGCTTGCCCGCGCGGTCGCCCACGTTCGTGACCGGGACGCTGACCGCGTGGCCGTCGAGGGTCGCCTCGCCCAGCTCCCACTCGGTGTAGCCGAGGCCGTGGCCGAACGGGATGGCCGGGGCCGGTCCGCCGAGGGCCGCGCGGCGCAGCCACTCGCGGTAGCCCACGTTGAGCTTCTCGTCGTAGAACAGCTTCCCGTCGATCGGCTCGACCTGCCAGACCGGCACGTCCTCCTCGTCCGCCGCCCAGGTGGTGGGGATGCGGCCGCCGGGCTCGCGGGCGCCGGAGAGCACGTCGGCGAGGGCGCCGCCGGTCTCCTGGCCCGGGAACCAGGTGAGCAGCACGGCAGGGGCCTCCTCGAGCCAGGGGAGGATGACGGGGCCGCCGGAGTTCACGACCACCACGGTGCGCGGGTTGACCGCGAGGACGCGGCGGACGAGCTCGTCCTGGCCGTCCGGGAGGCGCAGGCCGGTGCGGTCGAAGCCCTCCGACTCCAGCGTCTCGGTCGTGCCGACGACCACCACGGCGACGTCGGAGGCCGCGGCCAGCTCGACGGCGCGCTTCAGCTCGGCCTCCGGGTCGGCGAAGGGCTCCTCGTAGCCGAAGGTGAACATGACCGCCGCCAGCCCGGCCTGCTGCTGCGGGCGGTGCTCCAGCCGCAGCGAGACGCTCTGGCCGGCCTGCAGGTCGAGGGGGAACGACTGCTTCGGCGGGTTGAGGAACGCCATGAACGGGTCGGTGCCCTCGGGGAAGAACAGGCCGTCGCTCTTCAGCTCGCCGTCCACCTCGAACCGGAACAGGCCGAGGCCCGCGAAGCCGACCGAGTACTCGCCGTCCGCCGGCGCGGTGAACTCGGCGGTGGCCTCCACCACGGCGGTGTCGCCGAGGATCGGGTCGCCGAGCCAGACCAGCTTGCCGGAGGCGCGGTGCTCGTCGAGCAGCACGGCGCCGTCCTCCGCCAAGAAGCGGACGTGCACACCGGGCTCGCCGGTCACCGGGTCGGTGGCCACGCGCCCGTCGATCGGGAGGACCGACTCCGACGACTTCACGCCGGCCGCGTAGCGGACGCGCTCGGCGCCGTACGCCTCCACGAGGCCGTCGAACGGGGTTACGACGTGGTCGGGGAACACGGTCGCCGAGCCGCCGCCCTGCGTGCGGGCGATGCGGGCGTGCTCGCCCACCAGCGCGATCGTGGGCGCCGCGGCGGGGTCGAGGGGCAGCACGCCCTCGTTGCGCACCAGCACCATCCCGTCGGCCGCGGCCTCGCGCAGCAGGGCGTCGATGCGCTCCTGCGGCCACGGCTCGGCGAGCGAGGTCGCGGCCGCCACGCCCTCGAGCGCGCCGAGGCGGCCCGCGAGGCGGAGGATGCGGCGCACTTTCTCGTCGATGGC
Source organism: Leifsonia sp. EB34 (assembly GCF_041260585.1). Classification (NCBI taxonomy): domain Bacteria; kingdom Bacillati; phylum Actinomycetota; class Actinomycetes; order Micrococcales; family Microbacteriaceae; genus Leifsonia; species Leifsonia sp. EB34. The sequence continues at coordinate 1,881,835 of NZ_JBGCCV010000001.1, read as the reverse complement.
GGCCTCGTCGACCTGTCCGGCCCGCACGGCCTCCACCAGCGCGTCGCCCCAGACGCCGTCCGGGCCGGGCATCGCGAGGTCCTGCGCCGAGCTGCCGGCGGCGACCGTGTCGCGCACGCCCATCCAGTCGGAGACCACGACGCCGTCGAAGCCCCACTCCTCCTTCAGCGGCGCGCGGAGCAGGTCGTTCTCGGTCATCGTGACGCCATTGACGGAGTTGTAGGAGGACATCACCAGCCAGGCGCCGCCCTCCACCACCATGCGCTCGAACGGGGCGAGGTACACCTCGCGCAGGGTCCGCTCGTCCACCTGCACGTCGACGGTCATCCGGTCGGTCTCGCTGTCGTTCGCCACGTAGTGTTTGGGCGTGGCGCCGACGCCGCAGGACTGGACGCCCTTCACGAAGGCCGTGCCGACGACGCCGGAGAGCCACGGGTCCTCGCTGTACGCCTCGAAGTGGCGGCCGCCGCGCGGCGAGCGCTGGATGTTGACGGTCGGGCCGAGCGCGACACCGACGCCCTTGCGGCGGGCCTCCGCCGCGATGAGCTGGCCGAGCCGGTGCACCCGCTCGACGTCCCACGACGCGGCGAGGGAAGTCGGCGACGGCAGGCTGGCGGAGGAGTCGCGCTCGTCCCAGAGCTGCCCGCGCACGCCGGCCGGGCCGTCGGAGACGACGATGGTCTCCAGCCCGATCTGCGGCTCGTCGTGCAGGGTCCAGAAGGACGCGCCGGTGAGGAGGCGCACCTTCTGCTCCAGCGAGAGGGAGCCGAGCAGGCCGTCGAGGAACTCGTCGGCCACGTCGGTGGCGGTGGTGATGTCGGTCATGCGGTGGATCTCCTAGCGGACGGACTTGATCGGGAGGACCGCGAAGGCGCCGAGGAGGGCGATCACGATGCCGATCGGGAACAGCGCGGCGTAGCCGCCGAGCGAGAGGATGACGAGGCTGGCGATACCGGGCGCCAGCGTCTGCGGCAGGGTGGCCGCGATGTTGAGCACGCCGAGGTCCTTGGCGAAGTCGTCCTTGGACGGCAGCACCTCGCTCATCAGGGCGGTGTCGACAGCCTGGAAGGCGCCGAAGCCGAGACCGGAGACGAATGCGAACAGCATCATGCCGGTGAGCGACGGGAAGATCAGCGGGAACACCATCGACACGGCCATCACCGATCCGGCGACGATGACGACGACCTTGCGCCGGCCGAGCTTGTCGGAGAGCGGGCCGCCGATGAGGGTGGTGATGATCGTACCGGCCATGCTGATCAGGCTCAGCAGCGGGACGAACGTGCCGGCCTTGTCGCCGAGCCCGATGTAGAAACGCAGGATGTAGAGCTGGTAGCCGGTGACCATGAAGTAGCCGGCGTAGAGCAGCAGCCGGCCCGTGAAGCCCCAGAAGAAGTCGGGGTGCTTGACCGGGTTGACCCAGAAGGTGCGGAGGAACGTGCCCAGGCTGAACGGCGGCTTCGGGTCACCCTTGTTCGAACGGTCCGGGTTGAACACGACGAAGAGCACCAGGACGATCAGCGCGAATCCGGCGAAGACCAGGTAGCCCCCGGCGATGTTCGTCAGGAACATCGCGCCGACGATGCTTCCGCCGAGCGCGCCGACCATGAGCCCCAGTCCGGAGAACGACGAGACGGTGCCGCGGGCGCCGCTGGGGACGCGGTCGGGCAGGATGGCCGACAGCGGGCCCTGGGCGAAGTTGTAGCAGACCTGGATCATGACCCAGGCGATGCCGATCTGGAGCAGGCTGTTGGAGGCGCCCATGAAGACGAGCGAGAGCCCGCCGAGCAGACCTCCTGCAACCATCCAGGGTGCGCGGCGACCGAATCGGCTGCGCGTGCGGTCCGACACCAGGCCGGCGAGCGGCTGGGCGACCATGGCCGCGAAGGCGCCGATCGTGGCGATGAGGCCGAATGCCGCGACGCTCGCGTTGGCGTTGCCGCCGACGATGTTCGAGATCTGCGTCGGGAGCAGCAGACCGGGCACCGCGCCCCAGATGCCGAACACCGCGATGTTGGCCAGCGACATCCACAGCATCAGCTTGAGCAGCTTGCCGCGCACCTTGACCTTCTGCGGGGTCTGGGCCGAGACGGCGGAGGTTGGGGCGGCCGAGAACGCCGAGTCGGCGGTGGTCAGCGTCGAGCCGAGCGCCACGCTGTCGGGCGCGCCGGAGAGGTTCGGCGGGAGGGTGGGCTGGACCGGGCGGGGGCCCTCGGGGAAGTCATCAGACGGCGTTGTCACGGGAGGTTTGTCCTTTCAGAGCAGGCGACGTTGCGTGCTAACACGCGTAACCATACGACACCCACCTGCTCGAATACAACCCATCGCTCGGTTTTTGCTGACGCGAGTAAGCAGACCCACCGCCGAGACCTAGACTGAGCACACCATGTTCACGCCGCAGGTCGTCAAAGCCCCGACGAGCGCCGATGTCGCCCTCGCCGCCGGAGTCTCGCGCGCGACCGTGTCGTTCGTCCTCAACGACAAGCCCAACTCGCGGGTCTCCGACGACACCCGGCACCGCGTCCTGGAGGCCGCCCGCCTGCTCGGCTACACGCCCAACACCGCGGCCCGCTCGCTCGCCAGCGGCGAGGCCGTCGCCGGACTGCTGGTCGCGTCGTCGGCCACCGACCACGGCGCCACCGTCGCGCGGGCACTCGACGCCCTCCTCGCCCGCACGGTCGACGACGGGATCGACGCGCTCCGGCACGCCGACACTGCCACGACCGGCGCGGAGGCCGGCCAGCTCTGGGCCAAGCTCCGGCCGGAGGCCGTACTCGCCGAGTCCGCGCGCTGCGACGCGGAGGCGACGGAGATCCTGCGCCTCGCCGGCGTGCGCGCGCTCATCGTTCACGGCACCGCGGCGGTCGACTACGCGCCGTCGCTCGTCATCCCGCAGCGCCCGTTCGGCGGTCTCGCCGTGGAGCACCTCGTGGCGCTCGGCCACGAGCACATCGTCTACCTCGCACCCGCGACCCCCGGGCCGGCCGCGGCCGAACGCCTCGACGGCGCCCGCGAGACCGCAAAGCTGCTGGGCGTCCGACTCGACGTCACGCATGCGGCGGCCTCCGCCCGCACCCTCCGGGACTGGGCGCACGGCCTCCGCTACGACGCGCACGCCCCCACCGCCGTCGCCGCCTCCGACGACGGGCTCGCCATGGCCGCGATCCGCGCGCTCGCGGACGCGGGCCTCCGCGCGCCGGCCGACCTGTCCGTGGTCGGCGCCGACGACCACCCGGGCGCGGCCGACTTCCTCCCCCGGCTGAGCACGGTCACGTTCGACGCGGACGCGCTCGCGGGGACCCTGCTGGACGCGTTCGCGCGCATGCGGGCGGGCGAGCGGGTGGAGCGGCTGGAGGCCCCTCCGGTGCGGCTGGTGGGCCGGGAGTCGTCGGCGGCGCTGACGCGCTGACGGCGGCGCGACCCCTCAATGAGCGTCCCCCGGTTACGGGGGCACCCTCCGGCCCTACGCGCGGAACCGGCCACCTAGGCTGGAACCGTGGGGATTCTCGCCTGGCTCACGCTCGCTCTCGGGCTGCTCGCCGCCTACCCGGTGGCGCGTTTCGCTGTGCGCGGATGGCGGTTCGGGGCCGGGTCGACCGTGCGGCTCCTCATCCTCGGCCAGGTCGTCGGGCTCGCCTTCATCATCGCGTGGTGCCTGGTCGCGCCGCGGGCCGACCTCGGCGGGATCGGCTGGTTCGCGATCGCGCTGGCCTCCCTCGGCGTCCCGCTCGCACTCGGCGACGCGCTGCAGTCGGCCGGTCGCGCCCGGGTGCTCTCGATCGCGCTCACCGGCGTCATCGCTGTGGCAGGCGTCTCCGCAGGAGCTCTCACGATCGCCCCCACCCTCGCAACGGCGACGGTGGCGGGGAAGACCGTCCCGGTCACCGAGCAGACCCTCGCCGACGGCGCGCAGCTCGCCGTCCGTATCCCGCCGACGGCCTCCGGCTTCTCCGCCCGCGAGGCGCACCTGTTCGTGCCGCCGGGATGGCTGCGCGACCCGTCCCGCACGCGGCCCGTGGTCGAGATGATGATGGGCCAGCCGGGGAACCCGACCCTGGGCGCGACGCTCGACGCCCTTCACGGCATCGGCGGCGAACGGCTGGACGACGCCCCGTTCATCCTGGTCGTGGACCAGCTCGGCAGTGTCGCAGCCAACCCGCCGTGCAGCGACACCAGCGCCGGCAAGCTCGACACCTACCTGTCGAAGGACGTCCCGGCGTGGATCCGCGGCAACCTTCCCGTGAGCGGGAACCGCGCGGACTGGGCGATCGCCGGATATTCGCACGGCGGTGAGTGCGCGGCCTACCTGGGGGCGACGCACCCCGGCATCTGGGCGAACGTCGTCTCCATCTCGGGGCCGGACAAGCCCGGCGAGCACCGGCCGGACTACACGCGCGACACCTACTACGGCGGCAGCCAGGCCGCCTACGAGGCCACCTGGCCGGAGAACATCCTCGCCACCCACCGTTACCCGCAGAAGACCACGGCGATCTTCGTCGACGGTGCCCTGGACCCGCACTTCCGCCCGCAGGTCGAGGCGACCGCGACCGCGGCGGAGAAGGCCGGGTGGAAGGTCACCTACTGGGCTGTCTCCCACGCCACCCACACCCAGGCGCTGGGGCCCGGGCTGGAGACCATGTACAACCAGCTCATCGGCGGCTGGGTGTCGTCCGGCGCCGTCACGCCGCAGGCCGACCGGATGCTGTGCACCCCCGACCAGAACGCGCGCGCCTGCGGGCTGACGCAGGCGGGGGCCGTCGCCGGAACGGTGACGATCGTCGACCTCAGTGTGCTGGCGGCGTTCCTCGGGGCGCAGCTGCTGCTGTTCTTCCGCCACGGACGCCGGCTCAGCATCGACACCGCAGCGTAACGCCCGCCGCGATTCCTGCCGAATGTCGCGTAACGCCGCGCTTAACGCGACATTCGTCACGAATCGTCAGGCGGCGACGGCGTCGCGTGCCGCGCTGAACGCGGCGACGCAGCGGCGGATCTCGTCGTCGGTGTGCGCTGCCGAGAGCTGCACGCGGATGCGCGCCTTGCCGCGCGGCACCACCGGGAACGAGAACGCCGTCACGTACACGCCGTGCTTCTGCATCTCGTCCGCGATGCGGGCCGTGAGCGCGGCGTCGCCGAACATCACCGGCACGATCGGGTGCTCGCCGGGCAGGAGGTCGAAGCCGGCCTCCGTCATCAGTTCACGGAACAGCGCCGCGTTCGCGACGAGCCGCGCGCGCAGCTCGTCCGACTGCTCCAGCAGGTCGAGCGCGGCGAGCGTGCCGGCGACGATGGACGGCGCGAGCGTGTTCGAGAACAGGTACGGCCGGGCGCGCTGACGCAGCAGGTCGACGACCTCCCGGCGCGAGGAGACGTAGCCGCCGGACGCGCCGCCGAGCGCCTTGCCGAAGGTGCCGGTGTAGATGTCGACCCGGTCGGCGACGCCGCAGAACTCCGGGGTGCCGCGGCCGTGCTCGCCGACGAAGCCGACGGCGTGCGAGTCGTCCACGAAGACCAGGGCGCCGAACTCGTCGGCCAGGTCGCAGATCTCGCGGAGCGGCGCGATGTAGCCGTCCATCGAGAACACGCCGTCGGTGACGATGACGGTGTACCGGGCTCCCGCGTCGCGAGCCGCGGTGAGCTGCGCGCGGAGGTCGTCCATGTCCCGGTTCTTGTAGCGGAACCGCTGCGCCTTGGACAGCCGGATGCCGTCGATGATCGAGGCGTGGTTGAGCTCGTCGGAGACGATGGCGTCCTCCGCCGAGAACAGCGTCTCGAACACGCCGCCGTTGGCGTCGAAGCACGACGAGAACAGGATGGTCGCCTCGGTGCCGAGGAACTCCGACACCCGGCGCTCCAGCTCGAGGTGCTGCTCCTGCGTGCCGCAGATGAAGCGCACGCTCGCCATCCCGTAACCCCACTCGTCCAGCGCGGACTTCGCGGCGTCGCGGAGGGCGGGATGGTCGGCGAGGCCGAGGTAGTTGTTGGCGCAGAAGTTCAGCACCTCCGCACCGTCGGCGGTGATCAGCGCCGCCTGCGGACCGTGGATGCTGCGCTCGCGCTTGGTGAGCCCGGCCTCCTCGATCTCCGCGAGCTGCGCCGCCAGGTGGTTGCGAAACGTCCCGTACATCAGACCTCCGTCCAGTCGAGGATGACCTTGCCGCCGCCGGCCGACGCCGCCGCGGCGAACCCCTTCTCCCAGTCGCGGGCGGGGAAACGGTCGGACACGATCGAGGCGATGGAGTCGTGCAGCGGCTTCGACGTCTGCAGCATCGCGCCCATCGCGTTCCAGGTCTCGAACATCTCGCGGCCGTAGATGCCCTTCAGGGTGAGCATGTGCGTCACGACGATGCCCCAGTCGATGGCGATCTGCTGGCTCGGGAGGCCGAGCATGGCGATCCGGCCGCCGTGGTTCATGTTCTCGATCATCGAGGGCAGCGCGGTCGGTGCGCCGCTCATCTCGAAGCCGACGTCGAAGCCTTCGCGCATCCCGAGCGCCCGCTGCGCCTCCCGGATGTCGTGCTTCGAGACGTCGACGGTGAAGTCCGCGCCCATGCCCTTCGCGAGCTCCAGCCGCTGCGCGCTGACGTCGGTGCCGACGATGAAGCGTGCGCCGACGTGGCGGGCGACGGCGATGGCCATCAGGCCGATCGGGCCGCAGCCGGTGACGAGCACGTCCTCCCCGACGACCGGGAACGCGAGAGCGGTGTGGACGGCGTTGCCGAGCGGGTCGAACAGCGCGCCGACCTCCGGCTCGATGCCGTTGTGGTGCACCCACACGTTCGTGGCGGGGAGCACGAGGAACTCGGCGAACGCGCCGTCGCGCTGCACGCCGACGCCCTGGGTGCGGATGCACATCTGGCGGCGGCCGGCGCGGCAGTTGCGGCAGGTGCCGCAGACGATGTGACCCTCGCCGGAGACCTTGTCGCCGACCTCCACGTCGTGGACGAACGGCCCGACCTCGACGACCTCGCCGTAGAACTCGTGGCCCGGCACCAGAGGCGCGGCCACCGCGGACGCGGCCCAGTCGTCCCAGCGCAGGATGTGCAGGTCGGTGCCGCAGATTCCGGTGCGCAGCACCCGGATCTTGACATCCTCCGGGCCGATCTCCGGCTCCGGGACGTCGACCAGGGCTAGCCCCGGCGCGGCTTCGCTCTTGTACAGGGCCTTCATGTTCGCCATCCTCGTGGGGTCGTGCGGGTGCGTCTTCGCTGTGTCGCTTGGCTGGGCCTGCCGTGCCTTGTGAGCGTGGAGGCCGCGCACCAGCCTACCCGCCCGCCCGCGCTACATTTCATCCCATGTGGTCCCCTTTCGGGCACGTGCTCGCCGAGGTCTTCCCGCTCGCCGTCGGGGTGGCCATCAGCGCGACGCCGCTCATCGCGGTGCTCGTGATCGCGCTCGGCCGGGCGGGCGCCGTCCGCGGCGCGGCCTTGGTTCTCGGGCGCTTCCTCGGGATCGTCGTGGTGGTCGGCGCGTTCGCGGCGGCGTCGGAGCTGTTCGTGGACTTCCGCGGCTCGGACGTCGCCCTCCACGTGGTCACCGCCCCCATCGGGCTGGGGATGATGACGCTCGGCACGGTCACCTGGGTCCGGCGGCCGCGCGGCGCCGTCGCGGGCACGCCGCCGCGCTGGCTGACCTCCCTCACCCGGGTCTCGGCGCCCAACGCCTTCGGCCTCGGCTTCGCGTTGTCGACCGTGAAGCCGAAGGAGCTGGCCCTCGGAGCCGGCGCCGGCGTCGTGATCGGCTACTCGCTGACGGAGCCGCCGCCCACCATCGTGGCGGTCGCCCTGTTCGCGGCCATCGGGGTCGCCACGCTGAGCATCCCCGTCGTCGCCGTCGCGATCGGCGGAGAACGCATCCGGCCGCGCCTGAACCGGCTGCGGGCGGCACTGGAACGCTCCAGCCGGACGATCACGTGCGTGGTGCTGGTGCTGTTCGGGGCGGTGCTGGTGGGGAACTCGTTCCTGTGACACCGGAGTCGGTAGGCTCTCCGCCATGACGGGCGAACTGGTCGGGGGCGGTGGCGGCGCGGGCGGTGACAGCGCGGGCGTTCCGGGCGACCGCCCGTGGACGGACGCCGACAGCGCGCTCTGGCACACCGCGCGTCTCCTCGCCGCGGTGGAGGACGGCGCGGCGTCCGGAGTCGTCCCGGACCAGGGCATCCGGACGCTGTTCCCGCTGCAGGACGGGGAGGTCGCGCTCGCGCAGGGCACGTACACCCTGGACTCGATGCGGGCGGTCGGCGACGGCAGCTACGAGCGCACCGGCTCGTTCGCGGTCGGGTTCGGCGTGGTCGGGCTCGCGGTGTCCGCCGCGGCGCTCGCGGCCAATGCCTCGCGGAACAACGCCGCCCGCGCTCAGGCGATTGCCGACGCGCAGGTCGTCTGGCGTCCGGACCACGCCGGGATGCTGACGGTCACCGACCGCGGTTTCGTCATCGTCACCGCCGCCGGCACCTTCCGCTGGGAGTGGGCGTCGGTCGACCTCATGCAGGTGGTCGCGTTCAACACGGTCGTGCTGCAGGGGCGGTCCGATCGGGGTCCGGTGACCTGGCGGATCCACTCGTACTGGTCGGAGCTGCTGTTCGTGCTGTGGGCGCGGGCGCGGCATCCCGGCCACCCGCAGTTCGCTGCGAGGGCGTGGCTCCCGGAGCGGTGGGAGGCCTGGGCGGCGTGGATGGGCCACCCGCTTCCGGCCCGGGCCGCCCTGTCCTGAACCCTCTCGCTGAGCGGCGGCCGACGGCGTTAGAGTGCGGTCATGAAGCGCGCACTGATCGTGATCGACGTGCAGAACGAGTACGTCACCGGGAATCTGAAGATCTGCCACCCCGACCTGATGACCTCCATCCCGAACATCGAGGTGGCGATGGACGCGGCCGCCGACCACGACGTCAAGCTGGTGATCGTCCAGCACGTTGAGGACGAGGGCTCGCCGCTCTTCGCCCGAGGCTCGGAGGGCGCCGCGCTGCACTCGTCGGTCGCCGACCGCACGCCCGACCTCCTGGTCACCAAGCAGAGCGTGTCCGCGTTCGCGGGCACCCAGCTCGAGCAGTGGCTGCGGACGGAGGGCGTCGACACGGTGACGATCGCCGGCTACATGACCCAGCACTGCTGCGCCGGCACCGCCCGCGACGCCGCCGCGCTCGGCTTCACCGTCGAGTTCCTCTCCGACGCGACGGGCACCCTCGACCTGGTCAACGAGGCCGGCTCGATCTCGGCGGACGCCCTCCACATCAGCGTGCTGGTGACGATGGACTCGGAGTTCGCGGCGGTGGCGACGACGGAGGAGTGGACGCTGGCGGTCGAGGCCGGCGACACCCTCCCGGTGTCGAACCTCTGGGACAGCACGGGCCACGCGCGGGTGCCGGGCAAGCACGAGGAACTGCACAAGCTGATGCGCGAGGTGCGCGCCGGGATCGACAGCGACATCGCGGCGGAAGAGGCGCGCGAGTTCCGGAACACGCTGTACGTCGGGCAGGGGGCGTCGGCGGCGTTGTGATCTCCGCCTCGACGTTCTGAGAGGTCACGCAGGCCCGCGTCCTCCTACCTGAAAGCCCCCTCCACGCCGTCCCCCACCCGGTGAACGCCGCGTGAAGTCTGCGCGAGCACTCGCGCGCGCGCATGGCGGCGCGCCCGCACCCGGGCCAGGATCGACGAGGTTGAACGCCCCCGTTCGGGGGCGACCTCTCGAAAGGATGCTGATGGCCCCCATCAGACGGACCGCGCGCCCGCGGATCCTCGCCGCGAGCGCCGCCCTCGCCGGCGGCGCACTGCTCGTCGGCGTCACCGCCGCACCCTCCCTCGCCGACGACGGCCGCGACGGGCACGGCGGCGACCGCGACGGCCGCACCGCCGTGAAGCACGTCCTCCTGCTCTCCGTGGACGGCCTCCACCAGAAGGACCTCGACACGTACGTGCGCACCCACCCGGCGTCCGCGATGGCCGCCCTGGCCGCGCACGGCACCGACTACACGCGCGCCTCCACCACGGTCCCCTCCGACTCGTTCCCCGGGATGGTCGCCCAGGTCACCGGCGGCAACCCCGGCACCACCGGCGTCTACTACGACGACACCTACAACCGCGCGCTGCTCCCGGCCGGCACCACGAACTGCGTCGGCGCGAAGCCGGGCGCGGAGGTCGCCATGACGGAGGCCGCCGACAAGGACCAGACCAGCATCGACGCGGGCCAGGGGCTCTCCGGCCTCCCGGGCAGCATCCTCTCCATGACGGGGACGCCGGCCACGCTGCTCGACCCGGCCAAGCTGCCGGTCGACCCCGCCACCTGCAAGCCGGTCTACCCGCACCAGTACATCAAGGTGAACACCGTGTTCGAGGTCGCCAAGCAGGCCGGCCTCCACACCGCCTGGAGCGACAAGCACCCGGCCTACGAGATCTTCAACGGCCCGTCGGGCACGGGCGTCGACGACCTCTTCACCCCGGAGATCAACAGCAACGCGGCCGCGCCGTTCACCGGCGACTGGACCCAGGACAACCTGGCCACGCAGCAGTACGACGGCTACAAGGTGAAGGCCGTGCTCAACGAGATCGACGGCAAGGACCACTCGGGCAGCACCGCCGCGCCGGTTCCCGCCATCTTCGGCATGAACTTCCAGACGGTCTCCACCGCCCAGAAGCTGCCGACCTCGGACGGGCTCACGGGCGGCTACCTCGCCGACGGCACGACCCCCGGCCCGCTGCTGAGCAAGGCGCTGGACTACGTCGACGCGTCGCTGGGCGCGTTCACCTCCGAGCTGAAGAAGACCGGCCACGCGGGCGACACGACGATCATCCTGTCGGCGAAGCACGGCCAGTCCCCGACCGACCCGGCCGCCCTCAAGCGCGTCGACGACGGGCCGATCATCGCGGGCCTGAACGCCGCGTGGAAGGCCGCCCACCCGGCAGCCACCGACCTCGTCGCCTTCTCGACGGACGACGACATCATGCAGCTCTGGCTGAACGACCACTCGCAGGCGGCCGCCGACTTCGCCAAGCAGTACCTGGCGACGCACACCGCGGCGGGCAACAACATCTCCAAAGCCCCGGTGACGGTGCAGGCCTCGGGGCTCACGACGATCTACGCCGGCGCGGGAGTCGCGAAGTTCTTCGGCACGGCGTCGACCGACTCGCGCATCCCGGACATCCTGGGCATCGCGCAGACCGGCGTCGTCTACACCGGCGGCACCTCGAAGATCGCCGAGCACGGCGGCGCGAGCGCCGACGACCGCAACGTCCCGATCCTGGTGTCGGTCCCCGGCGCGAAGCACGCGGAGCGGATCGGCGCCCCGGTCGAGACGACCCAGATCGCGCCGACCATCCTGAAGCAGCTCGGGCTCGACCCGCGGGCGCTCCAGGCGGTGAAGATCGAGGGGACGAAGGTCCTCCCGGCTTCCGAGCGCTAATAGCAGCGACCCTCCACGAGGGGCCCGTCGTCATCGTTCTCCGACCGGAGAGCGATGCGGCGGGCCCCTTCTGCGTCCCGGGTTAAAAGCCCGGCGTATGCAGACCTGATGTGCGCGAACCCGAGGCGAAAAGACCCTGGTCGCGAATGACTTTAAGGTGAAGCAGACGGTGAGTTCCACCCCCGGAATGCGGGTGACGGCCACCGAAATCCGCGGGAACGGCGGCCCGGCGTCCCCTAACGTCTCGCGGTGACGGCGTCCCCCGCCGAAGCACCATCGAGAAACAAGGAAGACATGTCGCGTACCAAAGAAGCTCCCCGACCTGACGCTGGGCGTCGCCTCCCCTCACGACGGACCGTCGTCGCTGCGAGCGCCTGGAGCGTCCCCGCCATCGTGGCGGCGACCGCGTCACCGGCCTATGCCGCGTCCGCCGAGGGCCCGGTCACCATCCCGCCGACACTGACCGGGGTGACCGGCGGCGGCTGGTCCATCGCCACCAACTTCGGCGCCAACGGCCTGCCGACGGGCTACCCCACCGCCTCCCGGTCGACGGCCACCGCCATCCCGATCACCGTTTCGCCCGCTCGCGCCACGACGGTGACCCTGACGGTGAGCGGCGCCGGGTTCTCGCTCTTCACCGTCGCGACCAACGTGGCGTTCCTTCCGACCCAGACGGTGACGGTGACGACCTCCGAGGCCGGGGTCGCCGAGGTCTACGTCGCGATCCCGCCCTACAGCAAGGGCGACGCGGTGGCCACGATCACCGCCACCGGGAACGGCGGCAGCGCGGTGTCGACCCTGACCGCCCACACCGCCCACGTCTACGCCGTCGGCGGCCACACGCCGGAAGGCCAGACCGGCAACGGCTCCAGCCTCATCGGCGTGGCCTGGCCGACGCCGATGGCGATCGACGAGCGCCTCTCGAGCGTCCACGCCAGCATCAGCTCGTACCTCTTCATCACCGAGAGCGGGACGCTCCGCAGCGGCGGCTACAACCCGTTCGCGGAGGTCGGGACGGGCGGCACCGAGACCGCGGTGCTGAACCCGATCGAGCCGCTGAAGAAGGACGGCACGGCGTTCACGGACGCCGTGCGGGCGGTCGTCGACACCTGCGGGTCCGAGCAGGGCCTGTTCGTGGTGGAGGACTCGGCAGGCGACTGGTGGGCGACCGGCGAGCAGGTGTCCAACTACCTCGCCATCCCCGGCGACACCACAGGGACGCGGGCCCTCACCCGGTGGGAGAAGGTCGGCGGCAACCTCCCGGCGAAGCCCGCCACGCTCAGCCCCAACCGGTTCGGCGACACGCTCGTCTGGAGCCTCGTGGACGGCACGGTCTGGTTCACCGGGTCCAGCGTGAGCTTCCGGAACTACTCCAACGGGCTGCCGTCGACCGCCGTCCGCGGTGCGATGGAGCAGTTGATGATGCCCGACGGCACGCCTGTCACCGGCGTGAAGCGGGTGCACCAGAGCGAGGACCACTCGGTCATGATGCTCACCGACGACGGGCGGCTGATGTACTCGAGCACGCAGCCCGCCGCCATTACCCCGGCCGACTACACCGTCAGAGGCGACGTCCAGGAGATCGCCGGGCCGCCCGGTGACATCGTGGAGATCTGGGCGAAGCACCCGTACGACACGGACGGCGGCGCGTACTACGCCAAGACCTCGGACAACTCCCTCTGGGCGATGGGCAGCAACGGCGCCGCGCGCGGCTACCTCGGCATCGGCACGACGACCGCGACCCGGACGTGGGCGAAGGTCCTCGTCGACGACGTCAAGGAGATGGCCTGCGGCGCCCACAACCTGATCGTGCTCGACAACTCGGGCGACGTCTGGTTCGCGGGCCTGTACGAGGAGGGCAACCCGGGCCTGGGCACGGGGATCCCCGCCACCTTCCCGACGCCGGTGAAGATCACCACGCTGCCGCCGAACGCGCGGACCATCGCCAGCACTTGGTGGGACGTCCCGTACATCGCGTACTGAGCGCTCCCCCGGGCAGGGACGACGAAAGCCGGCCGGCGCCTCTCACGGCGCCGGCCGGCTTCTGGTTCGGGGCGGTCGGGAGTTACCGCTCCAGCGGCCGCCAGACGACGATCTGGTTGCTGCGCCGCACGCGCGTCCCGGCGCGCATGGAGACGACCTCCCCCTCCGATCCGGCGGCGAACACGCGGCGGCCCGGCCGGTTGAGCAGTTCGTCGGCGAGCGCCGACTCCAGCTCGCGCACCCGGTCGTTCAGCGCGTTCACGTGGTCTTCGAGCTCCAGGATGCGGCGGATGCCCTCCAGGCTGACGCCCTCCGAGCCCAGCCGCGCGATCTCCTGCAGCTTCTGGACGTCGCGCATCGAGTAGCGGCGCGACTTGCCGGCCGTCCGGCGCGGGCTGACGAGCCCGAGCCGGTCGTACTGCCGCAGCGTCTGCGGGTGCATGCCCGCGAGCTCCGCAGCGATCGAGATCACGAAGACCTGGGTGTTCTCGTCCATGAGCGGACTCAGCTCCTCGCCTTCGCCAGGATGTCATCGCGCGGGTTCTCGTCGGGAAGCTTAGAGGCGAACGCCTCCAGGGCCTCCTTGGCGTCGGCGGACAGGTGCGACGGCACCGCGATCTGCACGACGGCCAGGAGGTCGCCGGTGCCTTTCGCGGTCTGGACGCCGCGGCCCTTCACGCGCAGCACGCGGCCGCTCGGGGTGCCGGGCGCCACGCGCAGCTTGACCGGGTCGCCGCCGAGCGTCGGCACCTCGATGGTGGCGCCGAGCGCGGCCTCCACGAAGGTGACCGGCACGTTGACGCGGAGGTTGAGCCCGTCGCGTTCGAACACCGGGTGCTTGCGCACGGTCACGGTGAGGACGATGTCGCCGGCCTCGCCGCCGTCCGGGCTGGGCTGGCCCTTGCCGCGCAGCTTGATCTTCTGGCCGTCGGCGACGCCCGCAGGGATCTTGACCTTGAACGGCTTGCCGTCGCCGGCCTGCAGGCTGATGGTCTCGCCCCTGGTGGCGGTGACGAAGTCGATGGTGGTGTGGGCGGTGACGTCGTTGCCGCGGGTCGGGCCGCCGTAGCCGCGGTAGCCTCCGCTGGTGGTGCCGAACCGGCCGTTGCCGAACAGGCCGCCGAAGACGTCGTCGAAGCCGCCCTGGCCGCCCTGCTGGAATGTGTAGCGCTGTCCGCCCTGGCCGCCGCCGAACATCCCGCCGAACACGTCGTCGAACCCGCCCTGGCCGGCCGAACCGGGGGCGGTGAACCGCGCGCCGGAGCCCATCGCCCGGATCTGGTCATACTCCTTGCGCTGCTCGGGGTCGCTCAGCACCGAGTGGGCCTCGCTGATCTCCTTGAACTTGGCCTCCGCCGCCGGGTCTCCGGGGTTGGAGTCCGGGTGGTACTTGCGCGCGAGCTTGCGGTACGTCTTCTTGAGGTCCGCCTCGCTGACGTCCTTGGAGACGCCTAAGACCTTGTAGAAGTCCTTGTCGAACCAGTCCTGGCTTGCCACGGCGCCTCCTCTCCTGCCTGTGCTGTCGTGATCCGTGCTGTCGTGATCTGTGTCGAAGTCTGCATGTGTGGTGGCGCGAGGAGCGGCGGGACACGCATCCCGCCGCTCCGTGCGCTCATCGTCCCGGTCAGGCCGGGGTGGCGACGACCACCTTGGCCACCCGGACGACGGTGGAGCCCAGCCGGTAGCCGGTCTCCACCACCTCGGCGACGGTGTCGGCCGTCACGCCCGGGGTGGGCTGCTGGAAGATCGCCTCGTGGACCTGCGGGTCGAAGGGCTCGCCCTTCTCGCCGTACGGGGTGAGGCCGAGCCGCTCGACCGCGGTGCGCAGCTTGCCCGCGATGGTCGCGAACGCGCTGCCCTCCGTCAGGTCGCCGTGCTTGTCGGCGCGCTCCACGTCGTCGAGCACCGGGATGAGACCCTTGACGGCGTCCCCGATCGCGCGCTCCCGCTCGATCTCCCGGTTGGCCTCGGTGCGCTTGCGGTAGTTCGCGTACTCCGCGGTCACCCGCTGGAGGTCGGCGAGCCGCTCCGCCGCGACCTGGTCGGCCGTGGTCTGGCCGGAGAGGATGTCGAGGTCGTCGTCCGAAAGGACGCTCTCCTCCTCACCTGGACCCACGTCGACCAGTTCCTCGTGCGCGAGGTCGTGCTCTTCGCCCTGCGGCTCGCGAACCTTGCCGGTCTCGGGGTCGATCCGCCGCTTGTCGCGGATGATCGGCTCCTCGCGCTCCGGCTCGTCCGAGCCGTGCCCGTCGCGGTTCTGGTCGCTCATGGTTACTTCTTCTCCTCGTCCTCGACGACCTCGGCGTCGATGACGTCCTCATCGTCGGAGGAGGAGCCCTCGCCGCCCTGGCCCGACTCGCCGGCGTCGCCGGCCGGGGCCTCGGACGCCTGCGCGGCCGAGTAGATGGCCTGGCCGATCTTCTGCTGGCTCTCGTTCAGCTTGTCGTACGCGGTCTTCACGGCCTCGTCGTCGTCGCCGGCGAGCGCGGTCTTCAGCGCGTCGATGTCGCCCTGGACCTCGTTCTTGACGTCCTCGGGGAGCTTGTCCTCGTTGTCCTTGATGAGCTTCTCGTTCGAGTAGACGAGCTGCTCGGCCTGGTTGCGGGTCTCGGCGGACTCGCGGCGCTTCTTGTCCTCCGCCGCGTGCTCCTCGGCCTCGCGCACCATGCGCTCGATGTCGTCCTTCGGCAGGCTGGACCCGCCGGTGATCGTCATCGACTGCTCCTTGCCGGTGCCCTTGTCCTTGGCGGACACGTGCACGATGCCGTTGGCGTCGATGTCGAAGGTGACCTCGATCTGCGGGATGCCGCGGGGGGCCGGGGCGATGCCGGTCAGCTCGAAGGTGCCGAGCGGCTTGTTGTCGCGGGTGAACTCGCGCTCGCCCTGGAAGACCTGGATCGCGACGGACGGCTGGTTGTCGTCGGCCGTGGTGAAGGTCTCGCTGCGCTTGGTGGGGATGGCCGTGTTGCGCTCGATGAGCTTGGTCATGATCCCGCCCTTGGTCTCGATGCCGAGGGACAGCGGGGTGACGTCGATCAGGAGGACGTCCTTGCGCTCGCCCTTGAGGACACCGGCCTGCAGGGCGGCGCCGACGGCGACGACCTCGTCCGGGTTCACGCCCTTGTTGGGCTCCTTGCCGCCGGTCTCCTGCTTCACGAGCTCGCTCACGGCGGGCATGCGGGTGGAGCCGCCGACGAGGACGACGTGCGCGATGTCGGACACCTTGATGCCGGCCTCGCGGATGACGTCCTGGAACGGCTTCTTGGTGCGGTCGAGGAGGTCGCTGGTCATCTGCTCGAACTGGGCGCGGGTGAGCGTCTCGTCGAGGTTGGCCGGGCCGTTCTCGGTCAGCGACAGGTAGGGGAGCTGGATGCTGGTGCTCATCGAGGAGCTGAGCTCCTTCTTGGCCTGCTCAGCGGCCTCCTTGAGGCGCTGCAGGGCGATCTTGTCCTTGGAGACGTCGACGCCGGTCGAGTCCTTGAAGCGCTTGATCAGCCAGTCGACGACGCGCTGGTCCCAGTCGTCGCCGCCGAGGCGGTTGTCGCCGGCGGTCGCGCGGACCTGGATGGTGGAGAAGTCGTCGTCCTTGCCCACCTCGAGGAGGGAGACGTCGAAGGTTCCGCCACCGAGGTCGAAGACGAGGATGAGCTCGTCCTCCTTGCCCTTGTCGAGCCCGTAGGCGAGGGCCGCGGCGGTGGGCTCGTTGATGATGCGGAGCACGTTGAGGCCCGCGATCTCACCGGCCTCCTTGGTGGCCTGGCGCTCGGCGTCGTTGAAGTAGGCCGGGACGGTGATGACCGCGTCGGTCACGGTGTCGCCGAGGTACTGCTCCGCGTCGCGCTTCAGCTTCTGCAGGATGCGGGCCGAGATCTCCTGGGCGGTGTACTTCTTGCCGTCGATCTCCGTGGTCCAGTCGGTGCCCATGTGGCGCTTGACGGATGAGATGGTGCGGTCGACGTTGGTGACCGCCTGGCGCTTGGCGGTCTCGCCGACGAGGACCTCGCCGTCCTTGGTGAACGCGACGACGGACGGGGTGGTGCGGAAGCCCTCCGCGTTGGCGATGACCGTCGGCTCGCCGCCCTCGAGCACCGAGACGACGGAGTTGGTAGTTCCGAGGTCGATTCCTACTGCACGTGACATATGTGCTTTCTCTCCTTTATTGCTGGCGTGGATAGCCGGTGAAGTTCTGGGGGTCGAGAGTTGAGCCTCGACGGCTCAAGCCTCGCATCCCGGGTGGATGCTGTCAAGCCGCGAAGCTCAAAACTTGAGCATACTTGACTCAACTTTGGAAGGGCGCGGTGTATTCCAGCGCTCACCCCAGCACCGGCGCGTCGCTGTCCGACGGCGCCGGGTCGGGGAGCCGCCGCATCCGCAGCGCGTTGCCCGCGCCGAGCAGGCCGGCCGCAAGGGGGACGAGCAGCGCGACCTGCAGCGCTATCGGCCGCGCCTCGGTGTTGATCCGGACGACCTCCGCGCGCACCTCGGGCGTCTCGGTGGCGAGCTGCTTCTCGAGCTGCGTGTTGGACATCACCTGGGCGTCCTCCTCCAGGGCGGCGGCGACCTGCTGCTTGTCCTGGGGCGGGAGCACGGTGCTCGCGTTCGTCATCGAGGTGAAGGCGACGGCCAGCGTCGCCAACATGATCGCGCCGGCGAACGCCAGACCGAACGACAGCCCGAACGAGCCGGCGGCGGAGTTGACGCCCGCGGCCTCGCTGACGCGCTCGTCGCTGATCGGCGACAGCGTGTAGTTGTTGAGCTGCGAGACCAGCAGCCCGAGGCCGCTGCCCGACACGATGAGCGGGACGGTCAGGAACCAGCC
Source organism: Leifsonia sp. EB34 (assembly GCF_041260585.1). Taxonomy (NCBI): domain Bacteria; kingdom Bacillati; phylum Actinomycetota; class Actinomycetes; order Micrococcales; family Microbacteriaceae; genus Leifsonia; species Leifsonia sp. EB34. The sequence continues at coordinate 1,863,644 of NZ_JBGCCV010000001.1, read as the reverse complement.
GTTCGTGGCGACGGGGACGATCGGCAGCAGCACCACGACGCCGATCACAGCGAGCAGGAAGCCCCAGAGGATCAGGTTCGCGGGGCGCCCCTTCGCCCTCCGACCGGCGAGCAGCGCGACGACGAACATGCTGAGCGAGAGCGGCGCGATCGACAGGCCGGCCTGCAGCGCGTTGTACTCCAGCACCATCTGCAGGTAGATGGGCAGCGCGATCATCGTGCCGCCGAGCGCGACCTGCTGGAGGAGCTGGCCGCTGACGCCGGTGCGGAACAGCTTCGACGAGAACAGCGCAGGATCGAGCAGCGTGGGCCTGCCTCGGCGAGCGCGCGAGCGCAGCCAGAACACCAGGCCGACGAGCGCCGCGATGCCGACGACGATGAGCAGCAGCACGTACTGGCCGCCCTCCTGCCACACCAGGATGCCGGTGACGATGCCGCCCATCCCGACCACCGACAGCAGCGCGCCCACCAGATCGATCGAGCGGGAGCCGGTGTACGGGACGTCGTGGACCAGGCCGATCCCGGCCAGCACTACCGCGATGATGACGGCCTCCAGCAGGAACCCGACCCGCCAGGACAGGAAGGTCGTGATGAAGCCGCCCAGCAGCGGCCCGACCGCGGCGGCGATCGCGGCGGACGCGCCGACCAGCGCATAGACCCGCTTCTGGTGCGCGCCCTCGAAGTTGCCGTGGATGAGCGACTGCATCGCCGGCAGCAGCAGCGCAGCGCCGATCCCGCCGACCACGGCCCAGAAGACGATGATCGCGAGGAGGTCCTGCGCGAGGGTCATCGCGACGGCGCCGACCGCGTACCCGAGCAGGCCGAGGATGTAGGCGAGCTTGCGGCCGATCAGGTCGCCGGTCTTGCCGCCGATGAGGATGAACGCGGCCGAGACCAGAGCCTCCAGTGCGATCGCACCCTGCACGCCGCTGACCGTGGTGTGGAGGTCGTGGACGACGGCCGAGATCGACACGTTCATCAGCGAGGTGTCGACGACGAGCACGAACATCGCCATCGCGAGGAGGATCGCGAGGCGGAAGTTGAAGGGCGCGTCGGCGCCGTCCCGGTCGCTCATGCGGACACCCAAGCACAGCGCACGAGGGTTTGGCGACAGCCGACTCACACCCGTTCCACAACCCGCGTCGATAGCGTCGGAGACATGGATTCGGACCCCGCACCACTGCTCTCCTCACGGGCGATCAGAGCTCTGCAGAGCATCGACCCGGCGACATTGAGCGAGGTGCAGGCGTTCCGCGAGGACTTCGCGCGGTTCATCATGCCGTACAAGTTCGGCATCGACGAGATCTCCACCAAGGTGTCCATCCTGCGCGAAGAGTTCGCCGAACTGCAGGACTACAACCCGATCGAGCACATCTCCAGCCGGCTCAAGTCGGCCGAGAGCATCGAGCAGAAGGTCATCCGCAAGAACTGCGAGACATCGTTCAGCGCGATCCGGGAGGCCATCACCGACATCGCCGGCGTGCGCATCGTCTGCTCGTTCGTCTCCGACGTCTACCGCGTGTTCGAGCTGCTGACGGCGCAGGAGGACGTGCGGGTGCTGCGGGTGAAGGACTACATCGCGCACCCCAAGCCCAACGGCTACAAGAGCCTCCACGTGATCGTGGAGGTGCCGGTCTTCCTCAGCGACGGGCCGGTCGCTGTGCCGGTGGAGGTGCAGCTGCGGACCGTCGCGATGGACTTCTGGGCCAGCCTCGAGCACAAGATCTACTACAAGTACGACGGGGAGGTCCCGGAGCCGCTGCTGCGCGACCTCACCGCGGCGGCGGGCACGGCGGCCCAGCTCGACATCACGATGGAGGACATCCACCGCCAGGTGCGCGGCAACGGCGGGACGACGCAGTACGCGCTGTCCGTGTCGGTGTAGCAGTGTGAAGGTGCGAGGATGACGGGGTGACCGACAGCACCCCATCGTCCGAGACCGACCCCGCGGCCGAGGACGCCGAGTTCCCGCGCCGCCGATCGCGGGCGCTGGTGCTCATCCTGGCGATCGCGGTGGTCGTCGTGCTCGCCGACCAGCTCACCAAGCTGTGGGCGACCGCGACCCTCCAGGTCGGGGTCTACCACTCGCTGATCGGGAACCTGCTCGGGATCCAGCTCATCTACAACTCGGGCGCGGCCTTCTCGTTCCTGGTCGACCAGACCTGGGTGTTCACGATCGTCGCCGCGCTGGCGGTCGTCGCGCTCATCTACTTCTCCCGGAGGGTCGGCGCGCGGTCGTGGGCGGTCGCGTTCGGCCTCCTGCTCGGCGGAGCCCTCACCCACCTCGGCGACCGGCTGTTCCGCGCGCCGTCGTTCGGTCAGGGGCATGTGGTCGACTTCATCGCCTACGCGAACTGGTTCATCGGCAATGTCGCGGACATCGCGATCTTCTGCGGCGCTGTGCTGGCGCTGGTGCTCGCGGTGATCGGGGTGCCGCTGCGCGGCGGCCCGCGGCACGGGCACACGCACGGCGCGGAGGAACCGGCCGCGAACGACTGAGAACGCTGTCGACTGAGAACGCGGACGGCCTGAGCGGGGTCAGCGGGCGACGGTGGCGAGCCAGTCGTCGAAGGTCCTGGTGCCGAGCTGGGCGTCCGGCCCGGGCAGCAGCGTGCCGTCCCGGAGCGCCCGCCCCCAGCGGCCCGGCAGCGGCACGGCGAACACCGGGGCCTGCGACCCGGTCGCGGCGAGGTAGCGGCGGACGAGCGTTGGCATGTCCTCCACCTTCGGGCCGCCGAGGTCGCGGCTGAGCCCGACCGGTTCGCCGGTCGCCAGCTCGGCGAGGCGCGCGCCGACCTCCGCCGCCGCGACCGGCTGCGAGCGCAGCGCCGGCACCGGCTTCACCCGGCCGCGGGAGCGCGCCGCGAGCTGCGCGGCGAACTCGTGGAACTGCGTGGCCCGCAGCAGGCTCCAACCGTCGCCGCTCGCCATCACCAGCCGCTCCTGCGCGGCCTTGCCCGCGTAGTACGCGTAGGGGGCCGCCGCTGCGCCCACGATCGAGAGGGCGACGTGGTGCTGCACCCCCGCCGCCCGCTCGGCGGTGAGCAGCGCCGTCGTCACCGCCTCGAAGAAGCGCGTGGAGGCCGTGCCGCCCATCGTCGTCACCGACGTCACGTCCACGACGGCCGCGCAGCCCTCCAGCGTGCGGGCGAGCCGGTGCGCCTCGCCGGTGTCGTGCGCCGCCGCGAGCAGGTCCGTTCCCGCCGACCGGCTCAGCACCACCGGCTCGTGCCCGGCCTGTCTCAACGCCTCGACGGTCCGGGCTCCCACCACGCCGGTGCCGCCGGCGACGGCGACCTTCATCGTGTCCATACCGACAGCATCCCATCGGTCTACTCCGGGGCAACCTCCCGGCCGGCCGGCTCGCGCGCCGACGTACGATCGGGCCATGACATTCACCGGGTTCGACGAGGACGCCATCGCGTTCTACCGGGAGCTGACCCTGCACAACGACAAGGCCTTCTGGCTCGCCAACCGGGAGCGCTACGAGCAGCGCGTCGCGGCGCCGATGCACGCTCTCGCGGAGGCCCTCGAACCGGCCTTCGGCGCCGGGCGGCTGTTCCGTCCCTACCGGGATGTGCGGTTCTCGCGGGACAAGTCCCCGTACAAGCTGCACGCCGCCCTCACCTTCGAGCGCGGTGGGTATGTGCAGGTCTCCGCGGAGGGGCTGGCCGGTGGAGCGGGCGTCTACCAACTCGACAAGGAGCAGCTCGACCGCTACCGCCGCGCCGTCGACGCCCCGCGCACCGGCGGCGAGCTGGCGGCCGCGCTCGCTACGCTGCGCGCCGCGGGGATCGCCATCGAGATCCCCGAGCAGCTCAAGACCTCCCCGCGCGGCTACCCGGGCGACCACCCGCGCGTGGAGCTGCTGCGCTACAAGGGGATCATCACCTGGGCCGACTGGGGCGTCCCGGAGTGGTTCGCCAGCCCGGAGGCCGCGGACCGGATAGCGGAGTTCCTCCACGACAGCGAGCCCGTCACGTCGTGGTTCCGGGAGTATGTGACGGGCGCCGGCGACTGACCTCGCGCGTGTTCACCGCCGGTTCCCCGGCACGCCCTACGCTGTCCCCATGACGACCGAACGACCGGCGGGCGGCGACGGCGACGCCCTCGCGACCGCGGCGAGCCCGATCTTCGCCGACAGCTCCACCGAGCGCCGCATCCCGCGGAGCTGGGTGGCGTCGTGGGCGCTCTGGGATGCCGGCGGCGCGGCCTTCAACGCGGTCATCACGACCTTCGTGTTCACCGTCTATCTCACCTCCAGCTACTTCATCTCCCCCGGCCTCGTCTCGGCGCAGGACGCGGAGAAGGACCCCTCGGGCCCTGCGCACCACGCGGTGACGGGCGCGATCGCCGGCCTCTCCAGCGGGCTGGCGTGGGGCATCGGGATCGCCGGGATCGTCGTCGCCGTGCTCGCGCCCGTGCTGGGCCGGCGGACGGACGGGTCGGGCCGCCGCAAGCTGTGGCTGGGCATCAACACCGGCGTCGTGATCGTCATCACCGCGCTGATGTTCTTCGTCGTCGGCGAACCGTCGTTCTTCCTGCTGGGCGTCGTGCTCGTCGCGGTCGGGACCGTGTTCTACGAGATCGCGACCGTCAACTACAACGCGATGCTGGTGCAGGTGTCCACGCCCAAGACGGTCGGCCGGGTGAGCGGGCTCGGCTGGGCCAGCGGCTACTTCGGCGGCATCCTGCTGCTCGTCATCGTGCTCGTGCTGCTGGCCTCCCCGAACGGCGACGGCACGGGAGGCATCCTGCACGTCACGACGGACCAGGGGCTGAACTACCGGCTCGTCGCGCTGGTCGCCGCGATCTGGACGCTCGCGCTGTCCATCCCTGTGCTGCTGAAGGTGCCGGAGGCGCCAGCCAACCGGCGGCTGCCGCGGGTGGGGTTCTTCGCGTCGTACGGGCTGCTGTTCCGCGACCTCGGAGTGCTGTGGAAGGAGAGCAGGAACACGGTGCTGTTCCTCATCTCGTCGGCGCTGTTCCGGGATGGGCTGGTCGGGGTGTTCACGTTCGGCGGCATCCTCGCGAAGGGCACGTTCGGGTTCAGCCAGTCGGGCGTGATCGTGTTCGCGATCGCGGCGAACGTCGTCGCGGGGCTGAGCACGGTGCTGTCCGGGCGGTTCGACGACCGGTTCGGTGCGAAGCCGGTGATCGTCACGGCGCTGGTCGGCCTGGTGATCGCCGGGCTCGCGGTGTTCTTCCTCCACGACGCCGGGGCGATCGCGTTCTGGGTGTTCGGGCTGATCCTGTGCCTGTTCGTCGGGCCGGCGCAGTCGGCGAGCCGCACCTTCCTGGCGCGGGTGACGCCGGCCGGCCGGGAGGGCGAGGTGTTCGGGCTGTACGCGACCTGCGGGCGGGCGGTGTCGTTCGTGGCGCCGCTGCTGTTCGCGCTGTTCGTGGCGGTCGGCGGGGCGCAGTACTGGGGGATCCTCGGGATCGTGGTCGTGCTGCTGGTAGGGCTGGTGCTGCTGGTGCCGGTGCGGTCGCCGCGGTAGCGAGCGGCGGGAGGGGAGTGGCGGTCAGCGGGGCCAGGCCTGGACGAAGCGGGCGAACAGCTCGGCGAAGATGCGCGCCTCCTCGGGGGTGAAGGAGGCCAGCGCGGTCTCGACGGCGGAGCGCCGGTGGTCCTGGACCTCATCGAGCTGGGAGCGCCCGGCGGCGGTGAGCTGGATGAGCGCCCGCCGCGCGTCGGACGGGTCGGGCACCCGCCGCACGAGTCCGCGCTCGACGCCCTCCTGCACGAGCCGGCTCGCGCGCGGCTGATCGACCCCGATCGCGGTGGCGAGGGAACTCACCGAAAGCTGACGGCCCGCCGCGTCGGCGGCTGCGAGCGCTTCGAGCATCCGGATGCGGGCGAAGCGGCCGAGGGAGCCGTCGCGGCCGCGGCGACCGGGGCCCGGCCGCGCGGAGTCCCCGAACGGCCCGGGGAAGCCAGACCACGGTCCGCGTGGTGACCAGGTGTGCGGGTCGAAGCCGTGCGGGGCGTGGGAGTGGGAGTGGTGGTCGTGGGCGGTGGCGCCGTTTCGGGCGTCGGTGTCGTTTCGGGCGTCGGTGTCGTCGCCGCCGTTCCCGGTGGAGTCGTAGCCGTTGCGGCTCTGGTCGGTTCCGCGACCCTGGCTGTTGTCCGTGGCGTCGCCACCGCGGCGGCCACCATCGCGGCCTTCGCCATCAGCATCGTCATCGCCGCGTCCGGCGTGGCCGTGGCCGGGGTGGGTGCCGTGGTCCCATGGCCCTGCCGGGCGGCGTCGCGACTGATCGCGGCGGACGGCGACCAGCGAGCGCTCGATCAGTGCGACGACGTCCGCTTCGGGCGAACGGTCCTGCTCTTGACGATCCTCAGCCATGCATGTAAGTATACATTTACTTGTAACAGTACATAGAAAACGAAGGGAGTCTCCCGATGACGACCATCGACGACTCGAACACCCACGACTCCAACACCCACGTTTCATCCGACACTCCGCCGACCTTCTGGTTCGGCGAGATCAGCGCACGCCTCCGCGCCCGGACGCGCGACGAGCTGCACGCGCTCGACCTCGGCCGCCGCGGCTGGCGCGTACTGCACACCCTCGCGGACGGTCCGGCGACCGCCGACGAGCTGTACGCGTCCCTCCCGCACCGCGGACGCCGCGGCGGCCACCCGTTCGGAGGTCGGCCCGCCGACGCGGGCCGACCCGGTGAGGCGGACGCCCGCCCGGACGGAGAGACCGCCTCCGGCGACGAGACCCACCCGGCCGCACGGTCTCGGGAGTGGCGCGGCCGCCCCGACTGGATGCGCCGGGAGTGGGAGCGCCGCCAGCAGATGTACCGCGCATGGATGGAGCACGACAGCGCCCGCGGGCAGGGCGGCCCGCAGGCCCCCGACGAGCCCGGCCGCAGCGGATACGCGCAGGACCGCGGCGAGCCCGAGCACGAACACGAACACGACCACGATCACAGCGAGCACGAGCACGATCACGATCACAGCGAGCACGACCACCACGGCCACGACCACGACCACGACGGGCAGGGCCACAACCACCACCAGCACGACAACAACTCCCACCACCACCCGCACCCCGACCACCACGGCCACGAGCAAGCGTTCGAGCGGGGCTTCGAGCGCGGCTTCCTGCGCGGCGTCGAGCGCGGTGGCCCGTACGGACATGGCTCGCACGGCTTCGGTCCCGGTGGGTTCGGGTACGGCGGATACGGTCCCGGCCGGTACGGACGCGGGTTCGGCCCCGGCCCCTTCGCCGCGGGCCGGTTCGGTTCCGACGCCTCCGGTCACGACCACCCCGGTCACGGCCGCCCCGCGTTCGCGGGCCGGCACGGCTTCGACGGGGGCTGCCGCGGCGGTGTGGACCGCATCCTGGCGGACTTCGTCGAGCGCGGCTGGGTCTGGTTCGACGAGGACCGCGCGACGCTGACCGATGAGGGACGCGCGGCCCACGACGCCGCCTCGGAACGCGTCAATGCGGTTCGTGCCACCGTCGCCGAGGGGATCGACCCCGCCGACCTCGCCACCACCCTCGCCACCCTCGAGGCGATGGCGCGCAACCTGGGCTGGGTGCCGCCCTCCGGGCAGACCGATCAGACCACGGACGCGCCCGACGCGGGCGACACCCGCGGCATCAGCACCGAAAACGGCAACCAGACCGAGGAGGGCAACGGCACCGACGCCCCCACCGACACCGAGGCGGGCACCGACACCGACTGACGCCGCCACACCCCCGACCGGGGCGCGACCGCGAGGCCGCGCCCCTCCGTCGTCCCACCACCCCCGCCTAGGATGAACGTATGACGTCACCGCGCGAAGAGGTCGTCCTGCTGGCCGAGGACGGCACCCCGATCGGGACCGCGGACAAGGCGACCGTCCACACCGCGGACACCCCCCTGCACCTGGCCTTCTCGTGCCACCTCTTCGACGGCGAGGGCCGCATCCTCGTCACCCGCCGGGCGCTCGGCAAGGCGACCTGGCCGGGCGTCTGGACCAATTCGTTCTGCGGGCATCCCGCGCCCGGCGAGTCGATGGAGGACGCGATCGCGCGTCGCGCCGCGGACGAGCTCGGCGCCACCGTCGAGAACCTCGCGGCGGTGCTGCCCGACTTCCGGTACCGCGCCACCGACGCGGCCGGCATCGTCGAGTACGAGGTCTGCCCGGTGTTCACGGCGACGATCGCCGGCGACCTGGACCCGTCCGCCGCCGAGGTCGCCGAGTGGGAGTGGGTCGACCCGCGTGCGCTGCTGACGGCGGTGGAGGTCACCCCGTGGGCGTTCAGCCCGTGGCTGACGCTCCAGCTCCCCGCTCTCTACGCCGACGATGCACCCGAAGCTTCAGGTCACCTGTGAGTCTGACTCAGTATTTTCCACCTGTGTAATCGGCTGTGGATAACTCGCGGCACGTATGCCGCGAACCGAATCCATTCGGCGACGAAACAGTTGTCCGGGGTAGCAGTTGACCGGGGTAGCAGTCGACCCGGGTAGCAGTTGCGGCCGCGCAACACTCCCGCGCACCGCGCCGATCAGCCCGTGCGGGTCGCGTCGATGTGCTGCTCCAGCCACCAGGTGCGGCCCTCGTCGTTGGAGACCCAGCCGTCCCACTCGAACGACTCCTCGGTGATCTTCGAGAAGTTCCAGCGGATCGGGCGGCCGTCGGTCTGGGTGCCGTCCTGGCGGATGCCGTCGCGGCGGTGCGGCGTCGCCACCAGCGTGCAGAAGTCGCCTCGCGACGCCCCGAACCAGTTCACCCGCCACGCGCCGAGCGTCGAGTCGTAGACCCGCACGGTCGAGCCGTGCGCGGCGAGGTCCCCCGGGCGCTCGAGGTCAGCGGGCCGCTCGGGGTCGAGCGCCACCAGCACGTCCTGCACGGCCCGGCCGCCGAGCGTGTAGGCGAACACCCACTCCTCGACGCGCTCCGCCCACGCGCCGGAGGCCTCGTCCAGGAAGCGAATGTCGGCCCGCCAGCTTCCGACGAGCTGCCCGAAGAGGTGCATCCGCTGCGGACGCTCTGCCGTCGGCCCGGCCGAGATCAGGGCTCGCGCGAAAAGGGAATCGGTCGACTCGCTCATGGGCAGCCCTCTCGGGTCGGCGGAACTAGCGGGACGGGCGTCCCGCCTCGGTCGCGGACACGTCGGTCCGGTGGAAGTTGAGGTACGAACGCGAGGCCGTCGGGCCGCGCTGGCCCTGGTAGCGCGAGCTGTACTCGGCCGAGCCGTAGGGCTTCTCGGCGGCCGACGACAACCGGAAGAAGCACATCTGGCCGATCTTCATCCCCGGCCAGAGCTTGATCGGGAGCGTCGCGACGTTGCTCAGCTCCAGCGTCACGTGCCCGGAGAAACCGGGGTCGATGAAACCGGCCGTGGAGTGCGTGAGGAGGCCGAGCCGCCCGAGGGAGCTCTTGCCCTCCAGCCGCGCGGCGACATCGTCGGGCAGGCTCACCAGCTCGAACGTGGATCCGAGCACGAACTCGCCCGGGTGCAGGATGAACGCCTGGTCGGGATCCACCTCGACGAACCGGGTCAGCTCCGGCTGGTCGACCGCGGGGTCGATGAACGGGTACTTGTGGTTGTCGAACAGGCGGAAGAAGCGGTCGAGCCGCACGTCGACGCTCGACGGCTGAACCATCGCCGGCTCGTACGGCTCCAGCGCGATCCGCCCGGCACCCAGCTCGGCCTTGATGTCACGATCGGAGAGAAGCACGCCCCCAGCCTATCGGGTGCGCCGGTACCGGCATCGGGGGTTACGCCGGAGGTCGCCCGGTCACAACCGCAACCCGCCCTCCAGGAACGCGAACGCCTCGTCCACGAGGTCCGCCAGCTCGGCGTCCGGGTCGTCGGCGAACTGGGAGAGCACGGCGAACATGCTGCCGATGATGGCGCCGGCGATGGTCCTGACGGCGAAGTCGTCGCGCGGGCGGCCGGCCCGGTCGGCGATCGCCTCGGAGACCAGCAGCATCGACTGGGAGAGCTGGTCGAGCACCGCGCCGCGCAGCGCCGGGACCTCGACGACCAGGGCGAGGCGCTCGCGCTGCTCCTCGAGCTGTTCCGCGGTCAGGCCGCCGAAGGCCTCCCGGAGCGCGGCGCGCATCGCCGCGACCGGCGGGAGGTCCGCGGGCTGGGCGAGGAAGGCGGCGACGATCTGCGGGTCGAAGTCGTCGAAGAGGACGACCGACTCCTTGGTCGGGAAGTAGCGGAAGAACGTGCTCGCCGAGACCTCGGCCGCGTCGATGACCTGGTCGATCGTCGTGGCGTCGTAGCCCTGCTCCGTGAACAGGCGCAGCGCGTGCGACTGGATGGCCGCCCGCGTGCGCGCCTTCTTGCGCTCGCGGAGGCCGGGTCTGTCAGACGTGCCGTCCGGCATGCGTGCTCCTTCCGTCCGGGATGGGGGCGGCCACCGGTGCGCCGGCCGCGGCCGCCACCGGCGCGGCCGCGAGGTGCGCACCGTGCTCGGCCCGCGGCAGGACCACCATCGCCAGGATGCCTCCCGCGACCGCGATTCCGGCGGAGACCCACAGCGACACGCTCATCCCCTGCGTGAACGCGTCGCGCACAGCCGCCGCGAGCGCGGTCGAGTGGAGGCGATCGGCGACGGCGATCCCGGCGTAGACGCTGGACTTCGCCGCCGAGGCGACCTCCGCCGGCACGGGGGTCGCGGCGAACACGGAGGAGAGCTGCGCCGTGTAGACGGCCGCGACCACGCTGCCGAGGATGGCCGTGCCGAGCGGGGCGCTCGTCTTCTGCAGCGCCTGGACGACGCCCGAACCCACCCCGCTGTGCTCGGCGGTCAGCCGGGACAGCGCGGCCGACATCGCGGAGGTGAGGGCGAGCCCCGCGCCCGCGCAGACCGTCGCCATCCAGGCGGCGACGACGACCTCGCTGGTGTCGCCGGTCGTCCACGATCCGAGCGCCGAGCCGAGCGCGATCACGACGAAGCCGATGGTCACCGTGGCGCGGAAGCCGATGGCCGCGGCGATGCGGGAGGCCGGCAGCGCGCCGATCAGCATTCCGCCCACGAAGGGGAGCAGGCGCAGCCCCGAGGCGAACACGTCCACGCCCTGCACGGCCTGGAAGAACTGCGGCATGACGAACAGCAGCCCGACCATGCCCATCCCGGCGACCCCGGCGAGGGCCGCTCCCCCGGTGAACGACCGCGACCGGAACAGCGTGGTGTCGACCAGCGGCGAGCGGCCGCGGCGGGTGAGCGCGACCTCCCACGCGACGAAGCCGGCGAGGATCGCGACGCCCAGGGCCAGCGCCGTGAGCGCCCCCGCGTCCGTCCAGCCGTGCTGCCCGGCCTCGATGATCCCGTAGGTGAAGACGACCAGCCCGGACACCGACGCGAGCACGCCCACCGCGTCGAACGACGGGCGCTCGGCCGCCTTCGACTCGGGGACGAGCAGCGCCACGGCGACCAGGCCGATCGCGACGACGGGGAGGTTGAGTAGGAACACCCAGCCCCACCAGAGGTTGGCGAGCATCCAGCCGCCCAGGATCGGCCCGAGCGGCAGCGAGAGGAAGTTCGCCGCCGCGAACACGCCGACCGCCTTGGGCCGGGTGGCGTCGTCGAAGAACACGGTCAGCGCCGACAGCGCCATGACGGCGACGCCCGCGCCCGCGACGCCCATCAGCAGCCGCGCGCCCAAGAACATCTCTGGCGTCGTCGCGAACGCGCAGAGGGCCGAGCCGGCGCCGAACGCCGCGAGCGACACGAGCAGCACCGCCTTGCGGCCGAACCGGTCGCCGAGGAGGCCGAGCGGCAGCACGGCGGCGGCCAGCATGAGCAGGTAGCCGGACGAGAACCACTCGAGCTGCGTCTCGGACGCGTGCAGCGCGCCCGCGAGGGTCGGCAGGGCGATCGAGAGCACCGTCCCGTCGAGACCGACGGCCAGCACGCTCAGGCTCACGGCGCCGAGCGCCCACCATCGCCGCGTCTCCAGCTTCATCACGATCACCTCCTTTTAGAGAGTAACTCCATTTTGGGAGTTTGTGTCAGTTTTTTGCGGGCTCCTCCTGCTCGGCGTCCGGGTGCGTCGGCAGCAGCAGGCGGCCGGTGTCGGCGTCGTACTCGAACAGCTCGCCGTAGCGGCCCCAGTCGATGGCGGTGTCGAGCTGCTGCTGGGCGTCCTCGTCGCCGAAGTGCGCCCGGAGCTCCGCGAGGACGTCGTCGGCGCGGATGGCCCCGGTCGTGGTGTGCCGGAGGTCGCGCACGATGCGGCGGACCAGCGGCGCGGCCTCCATGGCGAGGGTCGCGAACTGCTCCTTCGCCCGGAGCAGGTCGGCGGCCGCGTAGCGCCGGCCCTGCTCGGTGATCCGCAGCTCGGTGCCCTGCGGCCGGGCCAGCTTGAGGAGTTGGGCGGCGTCCACGACCGGGAGGAGGTCGTCCAGCTCGTAGCGGAGCTCGTCCGCGATCTCGGCCAGGCCCTCCGTGCCGCCGCGCTCGGCGAGCAGCTCGACCAGGCCGCCGAGCGAGCCGGTGCTCGCCGCGGGCAGCGGGAAGTCGATCTCGTTCGCGGTGGCGGCCGCCGCGGCGAGCGAGACGTCGACGGCGGCGCCCGCCGGGCCGGCCGCCGCCGCGCGCGGCTCGGCCGGCTGCCCGGTGAGGATGCCGTACACCTCGTCCACGAGCGCCTCGAACTCCGGGCTGCGCCGGTCGCGCGGCTGCGGGAGGTCGACGGTCAGCTCGGCCTTGATCCGGCCGGGGTTCGAGTCGAGCACGACGACGCGGTCGGCGAGCTGGATGGCCTCCTCGATGTTGTGCGTGACGATCAGCGCGGTGCGGGTGGGCAGCGTGCCGTCGCCCCACATCCGCACCAGCTCGCCGCGCAGGTTCTCGCTGGTGAGCACATCGAGCGCCGAGAACGGCTCGTCCATCAGCAGCACGTCGGGCTCCACGACGAGCGCGCGGGCGAACCCGACGCGCTGCCGCATCCCGCCGGAGAGCTCCTTCGGGTAGGCGGACTCGAAGCCGTCCAGGCCGATCTGGTCGATCGCGCGGAGGGCGCGCTCGCGCCGCACCTCCGGGCGCACGCCCTTGGCCTCCAACCCGAGCTCGACGTTCTCGAGCACGGTCAGCCACGGCAGCAGCGCGAACGACTGGAAGACCAGCGCGGTGCCCGGGTTGGCGCCGTTGAGCACGCCGCCCTTGAACGAGACGGTCCCGCTGCTCGGCGCGATCAGCCCGGCGATGCAGCGCAGCAGCGTGCTCTTGCCGGAGCCGGAACGACCGAGGAGCGCGACGATCTCGCCCTGGTGGATGGTGAGCGTGACGCCGGAGAGCACGGTCTTCTCGCCGCCGTCGGTGGCGAACGACTTGGTGACGTCGCGGACGTCGATGAGCGCGGTGTTCGTGGTGATCATGGTGGTGGCTCTCCTCACAGGCTGAAGCGCTTCTCGGCGACCGCGTAGAGGCGGCGCCAGAACAGACGGTTGAGTCCGACGACGAAGACGGACATGACGATGACGCCGACGAGCACGCGCGCCATGTCGCCGGTCTGGGTGGCCTCGGCGATGTACGCACCCAGGCCGGTCGCGGTGTAGGTGTGGTGGTTGTAGGTGACGACCTCGGCGACGATGGACGCGTTCCACGCGCCGCCCGCCGCGGTGATGCCGCCGGTGACGTAGGCCGAGAAGATCGCCGGGAGGATGAGCCGGCGCCAGCGCTGCACGCGGCGGACCCCGAAGCTGTCCATCGCCTGCCGCAGGTCGGTCGGGATGGCGCTGGCGCCGGCGATGACGTTGAACAGGATGTACCACTGCGACCCGAGCGCCATCAGCAGGATGCCTCCGTAGTCGAGCGGGATGCTCGTCGCCACGAAGAACGCGATGGCGAACGGGAACAGGAAGTTGGCAGGGAAGCTCGCCAGGAGCTGCACGATCGGCTGGGCCAGCCGGCTGATCCGCGGGTTCATGCCGATCCAGACGCCGACGGGCACCCAGACGATCGTCGCGAACAGCAGGATGACGACGACGCGCGCCATCGTCACCGCGCCGAGCCCGAACGCCTCCAGGAACGCGCCCAGCCCCAGCGAGCGCTCGATGAAGAGGTACGAGGCGACGGCGCCCACCACGATCGCGGCGACGACGAGCACCGTCACGACCACGTCCAGCGCCCGCTTGCGCGCCTCGGGCACCCGCAGCGGGTGCTCGGCCAGCCCGAACGGCCGGGTCGCCCGGTCGAGCCCGCGGCCGATCGGGCCGAACCCGCGCTCCACGACGCGCGGCAGCCAGGAGCGGCTGATCGCGTCGAGGACGACGCTGCGCGGCCTGTCGGTCGGGGCGGTGTCCTCCTGGCGGAACCGCTCCGCCCAGGCGACGAGCGGGCGCCAGAAGAGGAAGTTCACGCCCAGCACCATCACGGCCATCGCGACGATCGCCCAGCCGACCCGGTCGAGCTGCCCGGCCTCTACCGCCGACGCCACATAGGCTCCTACGCCGGGGAGCGCGAAGCTGTGGTTGTTGACCGTGATCGCCTCGGAGGCCGCGAGGAAGAACCACGCTCCGCCGAAGCTCATCATGCCGTTCCAGACCAGCGGGATCATGCCGGAGGGCACGTCGAGCTTCCAGAACCGCTGCCACTTCGTCAACCGCATCAGCCGGGCCGCCTCGTCGAGGTCGCGGGGCTGGCTGGTCAGCGATGCGTAGAACGAGAACGTCATGTTCCACACCTGCGAGGTGAAGATCGCGAACACCGCGGCGGACTCCAGCCCGAGGGTGGAGCCGGGGAAGAGCGCGATGAACCCGGTCACGGTCACCGACAGGAAGCCGAGGATCGGGACGGACTGCAGGATGTCGAGCGCGGGCAGGATGATCTTCTCGGCGCGCGGCAGCCGCGCGGCCGCCGTGGCGACCACGAAGGTGAACACCAGCGACGCGGCGAGCGCCGCGAACATCCGCAGCAGCGAGCGCAGCGCGTAGTACGGCAGCAGCGCCGGGTTCGTGTCGATGGACGACGGCACCTCGGCGAGCCGCACCGGCGCCGAGGCGCCGGAGGCCGCCTGGATCACCAGGTAGAAGAGGACGACGATCGCGACGGCGACGAGGATGTCGATCCAGCGGAAGCGGACACGGCGGAGGGTGCCGGCGCCGGGGACGGTGCGGAGCAGGGGCATGATGAACCTCCCTGGGCGGCGGCCGGCGGGGAACCGGGCGCGGCAGAGGACGACAGGGGACGTGATGAGGGCGTCACCGTGCCGCGCGGAGGTCAGCGGAGGCCGGGCGTGGAACGCACGGAGGCCTCCGTCGCCGGGGCGCAGCTGGGACGGGACGGACTATGGTCGTCGCTCACGACGGATCACCTCCTCGCATTCGGGGGCAGGCGTGCGCCAGGCGTCACCCACGGCGGCATCGGCCGGGGGCGAGACTCCCACGTAAGAGCTTCGGCACTGCACGACGTATCCCTGATCCGGTGGGATCGGGGGAAGCCACTTGGGATCACCCCTTAAGCCGGGGAGACCTGTCCTGATCTTGGGCGTCTCTCGACGTCGTCAGATCAGTGGCCTGTGTTCGCGCAGAAGCCTCACCTAACGAAGTTCTGCCGTTGAGAACGGTAGCAGACAGACTCGGGCGATGGCTCGGACCCTCACGGAATCCTGACGGGCCAGCGCCCTCCAGATCGCAGAAACTCTTTTGCAGAATCTTTTCTGCGATTACACTGCACGGTATGACCGACGAGCCGAACCCCCTTCCCGAGCTCGATCCCGCCCAGGACGTGCTGCTCAGCCCCTCCGCCATGCGCGGGCTGGTCAACCCGCTGCGCCTGCGGCTGCTCGACCTCCTGCAGGCCGACGGACCCTCCACCGCCACCGAGCTCGGCCGGCGCGTGGGCCAGTCCACCGGGGTGACGAGCTACCATCTGCGGGTGCTCGCCGAGCACGGCTTCATCGTGGAGGACGCCGAGCGCGGCAACGACCGCGACCGCTGGTGGCGCGCGGTGCACCGGTCGACCTCCTTCTCGTTCCGGGTGCCCGGCGACGCCGCCACCGAGGAGAACGTGGACCAGGCCGTGCAGTTCGTGCGGCTCAACGCCGAGGAGTCGCACCGGCGCGTGCTCGCCTGGGTCGACACGCTGTCCAGCCAGGTGGACGAGCTGCCCGGCCTGCCCTGGACCGTCAGCGACTGGCCGCTCACCCTCACCGTCGAGCAGGCACGGGAGGTCACGACGGCCGTGCGCGAACTCGTGACGCGGTTCCGGCGCGAGCCGGGCGCGGACGTCGGCGACGGTGTCCGCGTGCACGCGCAGTTCCAGCTGTTCCCGGAGCCATGAGCGACACCGCGCCCCGCCGCGCTCCCCTGCTCGGGCTGATCGGCGCGTACCTCGTCTCCGGCGCGGGCACGGCGCTGTCGGCCATCGCCATCCCGTGGCTCGTGCTCGTCACGACCGGCAGCGCCGTCGCCACCGGGGTGGTGGGGTTCGCGGAGCTGGCGCCCTACGTGCTGCTGCAGGCGACGGCCGGCCCGCTGGTCGACCGGGTCGGGTTGCGCCGTACGTTCCTGATCGGCAACCTGGTCGCCGCGGCGGCGGTGTTCGCGGTGTTCCTGCTCAGCGCCCTGCACGACCTCCCGCTCGGCGCACTGGCGGCGCTGGTCGCGGTGGCCGGCGCCGTGCGCGGTGCGGCCGACGCGGCCTCCACCCCGATGATCCCGCCGCTGGCCCGGCTGGCCCGCTGGAGCGACGAGCGCGCGGTCGGGCTCTACTCGGGCGCGAACCGGGCGGCCCTGCTGGTCGGGATGCCGCTCGCGGGCGTGCTGGTCGCGCTGGTCGGGCCCGCGGTCACGATCCTGATCGACAGCCTGAGCTTCCTCTGCGCGGTCGTGATCGTGGCGGCGACGGTGCCGCGGATCGAGCCGGTTCCGGAGGCGACCGGGCCCGCGTCGGCCGCGGCGCCCCGGCTGGGCCTGCGTGCGTACGTCACGGAGCTGCGGGAGGGGCTGCGCTTCCTCCGCGCCGACCGGCTGCTGCTCAGCCTCATGGCCCTCATCGTGCTCACCAACCTGCTCGACCAGGCGATGAGCGCGGTGTTCCTGCCGGTCTGGGCGCACGACCGGGTGCACGACGCGGTCGCGTTCGGGGTGGTCGGCGGCGCCTCCGGGCTCGGGATGCTCGTCGGCGTGCTGCTCACCGCGTGGCTGGGCGGGCGGCTCCGGCGCTGGCTGACCTTCGCCTGCTGCACCCTCGTCGCATCGGCGCCGCCGTTCTTCGCGATCGCGGGCTGGACCTCGGTCGCCGCCGTCGCGGCGGTGTTCTTCGTCTGCGGCGTCTTCGGCGGCGTCCCGAACCCGATCATCGGCGCGGTGCAGTACGAGCGCGTCCCCGCACTGCTGCAGACCCGCGTGCTGGGGGCGATGAAGGCGAGCGCCTACCTGGGCGTCCCGTTCGGGTCGCTGCTGGGCGGCCTCCTCGCGCAGGGGGTCGGGCTGACCTGGGCGTGCGTCGGGGCCGGGGTCGTGATGCTGGTGGCGACGGCGGCGCCGCTGGTGTTCCCGGTGTGGCGAGGGCTGGATCGGCCGGACGCCGCGCCCGGGCCGCCGCGGCTCGGGCGCGAGCCGGCCTGAGTCATCGGCCCTTTCCGCCCGACCCCGGCAGGACGATGATGAGAGCGGCGAAGGGACGGATCATGCAGATCTCCAGGGACACGCTCGGGCGCATGCTCATCGACGAGATCGGCTCCCCGGCCGCCGACGGGCTCCAGGCGGAGTTCCTCGGCGCCATCGTGACGGGTGTCGCGCTGGCGGTCGGCGACAGCGACGTGAAGTACCTCGGGGCGAGCTTCCGCGCGGTGGACGACATCGTCGGCGTGCGGGTGGGCGTCTTCACCGAGAGCACGATCATCACGGTCGAAGCCGCCCGCGCCCGCACGGGCGAGTCGGACGTCATCACGCATGTCCACCGCCGCGCGGACCTCGATCGGCTCGAGATCACCGGCGGCACGCCGTCCCTGGGTGCGGACGAGTTCGCCGAGTGGCCGGGCGAGTTCACCGTCCGCGCGCTCTACAACGACGGCCTGGAGCTCGTCATCCCGATGAGCGACGCGAACACCCCCCAGAAGCGCAACGCGGTCTGGACCATCCTCAACGGTCTTCGAGCGGACCTCGGCGACCACTGACGGGGACAGCGCCGGGTCCGGGGCCCGGCCGGCTCAGTAGCCCGCAGGCCAGGCGAACGCCTTCGGCGCCGTGGCCGTCGTCCCCTTCTTGGCGACGACGATGTCGATGTCCTCGTGCGAGGTGAGCGGGATCGTGCGCGGGTCGCCCGTGAACGTCTTGCCGTCCACGAAGACGGTGACGGTATGCCCGTCGGCGCCGTCCCGGTACGCGCCGACCTGGCCCGGGCCGAGCTTCTGGCCCCACTCGTCGAAGACCTGAGCCAGGGTGAACGTCCGCACCTCGGCCGACTCGACGTGGATGATCCCGGACTCGTCGTGCGTGTGGATCGGCGAGATGTGCTGCTGGGCCTCGTCGATGCCGATGCCGGCGGGAACGGCGACGGGCGCGCCGTCCACCGTGACGCTCAGGTGCTGGTGGATGTGCAGGGCCGACCCCTCGGCCGACAGCATCTGCAGACCGGCGGCACGCACGGCCCCTTCGACGTCGGCGGGTGCGGCCCAGGTCGACGCGCTCGCGGGGGCGGTGGAGGCGCTCCCGGCCGCGCCGGGCGCCGATGTCGACGACTCGCCGTTCAGGACCACTCCGGCGATGACGCCGGCCACGGCGAGCACCGCGACCACGGCGCCGCCTCCGATAAGGAAGCCACGGCGGCGGGCCCGGCGCTGCTCCTGGAGCCGCAACTCGGCTGCGTGCTTCTGGGCCTCGAGTCGGCGGTCGCGTTTGGGGGTGTCGTTCACACCCCACAGTCAATCAAACCGCTGCTGTGCGCCCGCCTGGGACACGGTGCGAAAAGCCTGCGATCTGCCGCCGGCGTCAGTTCTCGCCGATGTCCTCGTTCCAGAGCGCCGGGTTCCCCGCGATGAACGCGCCCATCGTCTCGATCAGGCCGGGGTCGTTGACGACCGTGACGTCGACTCCGTGCTCGGCCAGCCAGTCCTGGCCGCCGACGAAGCTGCGGTCGTCGCCGACGACGACGCGGCCGATGCCGAACTGCTTCACGAGGCCCGAGCAGTACCAGCACGGCGAGAGCGTGGTGACCATGACGGTGTCGCGGTAGCTGCGCTGGCGTCCCGCGTTGCGGAAGGCGTTCGTCTCGGCGTGCATGGAGGCGTCGCCGTCCTGCACCCGACGGTTGTGGCCGCTGCCCAGCAGCCTCCCGTCGCCGTCGAACAGCGCGGCGCCGATGGGGATGCCGCCGTCGGCCGCGCCGCGCCGCGCCTCCTCGGCGGCCACGGCCAGCTTCTCCGCGTCGGTCGCGTAGACGCGGTCCTCGTCGACGCTCACGCGACCTCGTCCGCCGCGTCCACGCCGACGATCACCGTCGGCTCGGTGGCCAGCGGCGCGCCGAGCCGGACCTTGAAGGCCCGGAACAGCACCCAGTACAGGACGGCGGCGAGCAGGAACCCGACGAGCGGCGTCAGGTCGCCGATCGGGAGCGCCTTCGCGACCGGGCCGGTGTAGAAGGGCTGGTTCGAGAACAGCAGGATGGACACGGCTCCGGCCGCGACCAGCGCGATCCAGCCCGCCGGGTTGCGGTACTTCGCGTGGCTCGTCACCAGGCTCGCGATTTCCGTCCCGCGTCGCAGCAGCCGGTCGGTGAGCACGACGCCGAGCCAGGGCGCGATCCAGTACGCGATGACGAGGAGGAAGTTCTCGTACTTCGCTCCCGCGTCGGGCAGAGCGCTCCACGCGATGAAGAACCCGATGACGCCGAAGCCGAGGGCGACGATCGCACGGCGCCACGCGAACGGGATGCGGATGCCGGCCGCGAGGAAGGACATCGCGCCGGAGTAGATGTTCAGCGCGTTGGCCGCGATGGCGCCGACGGCGATCGCGAGCAGCGTGAGGTCGCGGATGACCACCGGCATGCTGGCCGTGAACGAGGCGGTGGGGTCGTCCGGGTTGAAGCCCGCGATCGTCGCCGCGGCGGCGCCGGCGGCCATCAGCACCACGCAGCTCACGAAGTTGCCGAGGCCCGCCGCCCAGCCGATGACCTTCCGGCTGGCGTCCGCCGGGAGGTAGCGGCTGTAGTCGGATGCGTACGGGTTCCAGCCGGCGGCGTAACCGAAGGCGGCCGCCGCGGTGAGGGTCCAGCCCGCGAAGCTGAACCCGCCGCCCTTGACCGGCGCGCCGAGGTTCGCGTGCAGGAAGACGGTGACGGTCGCGACGAGGAAGATCGCGCCGAGGATGTAGGTGGCGTAGCGCTCGAAGAGCTGCACCAGGTCGTGGCCGATGAAGGCCACCACGACCTCCACGACGACCACGATCAGCAGCGACACCACGGCCGGCATCCCCGTGAGCGTGGTCAGGGCGAACGCGCCGCTGACCGAGTTGACCGCGAACCAGCCGAGGCCGGCCATCACGGTGTTCAGGGCCGACGGGAGGATGTTCCCCCGGCTGCCGAACGCCGTGCGCCCGATGACCATCTGGGCGAGACCCTCGCGCGGACCCCACGTCGACAGGATCCCCTGCGTCAGCGCGCCGAACGCGGTGCCGAACACCAGCGCCGTCATCGCCTGCCAGAAGCCGAGCCCGAAGAATGCGACCGCGATCACGCCGACGAAGATCGTCGCGAACTCGAGGTTGGGCGCCGTCCAGGTGGCGAAGAGCTGCCACGGCGAGCCGTGCCGGCGCTCCGGCGGGATGGCCTCGATGCCGCCGCTCTCGATGGTGGTCGCGCTGGCGCGTCGGGTGTCTTCGGGCAGGGTGCCGACCGGCGGCGTTCTCGTCATGCGTGCGAGCATACGAAATCCGCTGCGCCGCAAGGCCGGAGTCGGGCGCTCAGGCGGCAAATGTCACATGATGTTTACACGCCCCGCCAGCATGTCCGCGGCGTCCCGCGCCTCCTCCCGGAGCGCGTGCGCGACGGCGGCGACCGCGGGATGGCGCAGCGAGTCCGGGTGGACGACCATCCAGTACGGCAGCGTCGCGTGCAGTTCGTCCGGCAGCAGCCGGACCAGGTCGTCGTGGCGGTCCGCCATGAAGCACGGCAGCAGGCCGATCCCCGCGCCCGCCCGGGTGGCCTCGACATGCACGAACACGTTCGTGGAGGTCAGCGCGTCGCGCATCTGCGGGGCGAGCCGCCGCGGCAGGTCGAGGTCGTCCACTTGCAGGATCGAGTCGATGAAGTAGACGAGCGGGTGCTGGAAGACCGCGTCGGGCGTCGTCGGGGTGCCGTTCCGCCGCAGGTACTCGCGGGAGGCGTACATCCCGAGTGCGTAGGAGCCCAGTTCGACCGTGTGGGCGCGACGGGTCTCCGGACGCCCGACGACGATCTCGATGTCCAGCCCGGAGCGGTGCTGCAGGGCGCGCCGGGTCACGGTGAGGATCTCGACGGCTAGGCCCGGATGCTCCCGGCGGAGCGCGGCGATCGCCGGGGCCGCGATGTAGGCGCTGAAGCCGTCGGTGGCCGACATCCGCACCACCCCGTCGATGGGGTCGGCCTCCTCCTCCGGCCGCGTCAGCGCGGCGACCGCCGACTCGATGCGACCGGCGACGTCCACCGCGCGGCTGCCGAGCGGGGTGAGCTCCCACCCGCCGGACGCCTGGGTCAGCAACCGGCCGCCCAGGGTCTCCTCGAGCGCGTCGATCCGCCGGGAGACGGTGGTGTGATCGACGCCGAGCTGCTGTGCCGCGCGGGCGAATCGCCCAGCGCGCGCGACCGCGAGCAGCACCAGCAGGTCGTCGGACTTGGGCTTCTTCGACGCTTCCATGCGTGCAATTATGCACACCGCCATCGCATGGTTGGGCATTGATACGCATCCCCACCCCCGCGAGACTGGCCCGCGGATGTCACCGTCGACATCGAAGGAGAGAGCATGGAAACCACCGCGAGTCCCCGCACCCTCAAGACCATCGTCGCCGCCTCCATGGCCGGCACGGTCGTCGAATGGTATGAGTTCTTCCTCTACGCCACCGCCGCCAGCCTGGTCTTCGGCACGTTCTTCTTCCCCGCCACCGGCAGTCCGCTGGACGGGGTCATCGCCGCGTTCGTCACCTACGCGGTCGGCTTCATCGCCCGCCCGCTCGGCGGGATCGTCTTCGGGCAGATCGGCGACCGGCTGGGCCGCAAGCCCACCCTGCAGGCGACGATCATCATCGTCGGCGCCGCCACGTTCCTGATGGGCTGCCTCCCCGGCTTCGCGAGCGTGGGCTACTGGGCGCCGGCGCTGCTGGTCGCGCTGCGCTTCATCCAGGGCTTCGCGCTGGGCGGCGAGTGGGGCGGCGCTGTGCTGCTGGTGGCCGAGCAGAGCCCCGACCGCTCCCGCGGGTTCTGGGCGAGCTGGCCGCAGGCGGCCGTGCCCGTCGGCAACCTCCTCGCCACGCTGGTGCTCCTGGTGTCGTCGTGGGTGATGGCCCCGGAGGCGTTCCTGAGCTGGGGCTGGCGGATCGCGTTCTGGCTCTCCGCCGTGATCGTGCTGGTGGGCTTCTACATCCGCACCCGGGTGAGCGAGGCGCCGATCTTCATCGAGGCGAAGGCGCAGGCCGAGAACGGGCAGCGCGCCGGCTACGGCGTGGGCCAGGTGCTCAAGCGCTACCCGGGAGGCGTGCTGAAGGCCATGGGCCTGCGGTTCGCGGAGAACATCTTCTACTACATCGTGGTCAGCTTCACGATCGTCTACCTCAAGGCCGCGCACGAGTACGAGACCGGTCAGCTTCTGCTGGCCCTGCTGATCGCGCACATCGTGCACTTCCTCGTGATCCCGCAGGTGGGCCGCCTCAGCGACCGCGTGGGACGCAAGCCGGTCTACCTGGTCGGGGCGGTGCTCGCCGCCACCTGGGCGTTCTTCGCCTTCCCGCTGTTCGACACCCTCAACCCGCCGCTCATCGTGCTGGCGGTGACCGTCGGCCTCGTGTTCCACGCGTTCATGTACGCCCCGCAGCCCGCCATCATGGCGGAGCTGTTCCCGACCCGGATGCGCTACTCGGGGGTCTCCCTGGGCTCGCAGGTGGTGTCGATCGTGGCCGGCTCGCTCGCGCCGATCCTGGCGACGACCTGGCTGAAGGACTACCACAGCTGGATGCCGGTGGCGGTCTACATCGTGATCGCCTGCGTCGTGACCGTGGTCGCGGTGCTCTCGCTGCGCGAGACGAAGGGCATCTCGCTGGAGGCCGTCGACCAGGCCGACGCCGCCCGCGACGCCCTGAGTGCAACGCCCTCCGTCGCGCGCTGACCGCCCCACCCCCACCGAAAGGCACCACCATGAGCCCGTTCCAGGGACGCCGCGCACTCGTCACCGGCGGCGCGAGCGGAATCGGCGCAGCCTGCGCCCGCGCGTTCGCCGCCGCCGGCGCGCACGTGACCGTGGCCGACATCGACGGCGACGCGGCCTCCCGCGTCGCCGCCGAGATCGGCGGCGACAGCTGGAAGGTCGACCTCGCCGACACCGGCGCGCTCGCCGACCTCCGGCTCGACGCCGACATCCTCGTCAACAACGCGGGCATCCAGCACGTGAGCCCGATCGAGGAGTTCGACCCGGAGCGGTTCTCGCTGATCCTGCGCCTGATGCTGGAGGCGCCGTTCCTGCTCATCCGCGCCGCCCTGCCCGGGATGTACGAGCGCGGCTTCGGGCGCGTGATCAACCTGTCCAGCGTCCACGGCCTGCGCGCGTCGAAGTACAAGGCGGCGTACGTCTCGGCCAAGCACGGCCTGGAGGGCCTCTCCAAGGTGACCGCGCTGGAGGGCGGCGAGCACGGCGTGACGAGCAACTGCATCGACCCGGGCTACGTCCGCTCGCCCCTGGTCGAGAAGCAGATCGCGGACCAGGCCCGGCTCAACGGGATCGGCGAGGACGAGGTGCTGTCCCGGGTGCTGCTGGCCGAGTCGGCGGTGAAACGCCTGGTCGAGCCGCGCGAGGTCGCGAGCCTCGCGCTCTGGCTCGCCGGGCCGGACGCCGGGATGGTCTCCGGCGCGAGCTACACGATGGACGGCGGGTGGAGCGCCCGATGACCGCGACCGGGATCGACAAGACCGTCGCGTCCGCGCGGGAGGCCGTCGCCGACATCCCGAGCGGCGCCTCCATCGCGGTCGGCGGGTTCGGCCTGTGCGGCATCCCGATGGTGCTGATCGACGCGCTGCTGGAGAGCGGCGTGAACGAACTCTCGGTGGTCAGCAACAACTGCGGCGTCGACGACTGGGGGCTCGGCGTCCTGCTCGCCGCCCGGCGCATCCGGAAAATGACCTCGTCGTATGTGG
Organism: Leifsonia sp. EB34; assembly: GCF_041260585.1. Taxonomy (NCBI): domain Bacteria; kingdom Bacillati; phylum Actinomycetota; class Actinomycetes; order Micrococcales; family Microbacteriaceae; genus Leifsonia; species Leifsonia sp. EB34. The sequence goes on along the minus strand of NZ_JBGCCV010000001.1, from coordinate 1,839,360 downwards.
GGGAGAACCGCGAGTTCGAGCGCCAGTACCTCAGCGGCGAGCTCGAACTGGAGCTCACGCCGCAGGGGACGCTCAGCGAGAAGCTGCGGGCCGGCGGCTCGGGGATCGCTGCCTTCTTCACGCGCACGGGCGTCGGCACGATGGTGGCCGAGGGCGGTCTGCCGCGCCGCTACGCGCCGGACGGCTCGGTCGCCGTGGCCTCCGCTCCCAAGCAGGTGCAGACGTTCGAGGTCGGCGGCGTGCACGAGGAGTTCGTGCTGGAGGAGGCCATCAGCACCGACTTCGCGCTCGTGCACGCCGAGGTCGGCGACCGCGCCGGGAACCTGCGCTTCCACGCCTCGGCGCGCAACTTCTCCCCGCTGGCCGCGATGGCCGGCCGGGTCTGCGTCGCCCAGGTGGAGCGGCTCGTGGAGCCCGGCGAGCTGGGCCCCGACGACATTCACCTGCCCGGCGTCTACGTGCACCGGGTGCTGGAGGTCGGGCAGGTCGAGAAGCGCGTCGAGCGGCTCACCGTCGCAGGGACGGGGGCCTGAGATGCCGCTGACCCGCGAGCAGCTCGCCGCGCGCGCCGCCCTCGAACTGCCGGACGGCGCCTACGTGAACCTGGGCATCGGACTGCCCACCCTCATCCCGAACCACCTCCCGGCCGGACGCTCGGTCGTGCTCCAGTCGGAGAACGGCATCCTCGGCACCGGCCCCTACCCGGACGCCGACGCGGTCGACCCCGACCTCATCAACGCGGGCAAGGAAACCGTGACCACGCTCCCGGGAGGGGCGTTCTTCGACTCGGCCCTCAGCTTCGGGATGATCCGCGGCGGCAAGATCGACGTGGCGGTGCTGGGCGCGATGCAGGTCTCAGCGGCCGGCGACCTGGCCAACTGGATGATCCCGGGCCGGATGGTCAAAGGCCCGGGAGGCGCGATGGACCTCGTGCACGGCGCGAGCCGCGTCATCGTGCTGATGGAGCACGTGGCGAAGGATGGCAGCCCGAAGATCGTGCCGGAATGCACGCTGCCGCTGACCGGCCGCGGCGTCGTGGACCGCATCATCACGGACCTCGCGGTCATCGACGTGACGGCCGACGGCCTCCGGCTGGTCGAGCTGGCGCCCGGCGTGGAGGTGAGCACCGTGCTCGACGCCACGGCGGCGGCGCTGGAGGTGGCGAGCGACCTGGCGGTGGCGGCGATCCGCTGACCCTCATCCGGCCGGCGGCGCGCTCCTCGGCAGCTCGATGATCGCGCGGGTGCCCCCGGTCGCCGGAGACTCCAGCCGGACGGCGCCCCCGTTGCGCTCCACCAGTTCCGCGACGATCGCCAGCCCGAGGCCCGTGCCGGGGACGGCGTCCCGCTCCATGCCGGGTGCGCGGTAGAACCGGTCGAATGCGTGCGCGAGGGTCTCCTCGCTCATGCCCGGGCCGGTGTCGGCCACGACCACGGTGATCGTCGCGTCGTCGGCGGACGCGGCGACCGACACGCTCCCGCCCTCCGGGGTGAACTTGACGGCGTTGGCGACCAGGTTGGTCAGGATGCGGGCCACGTCCCCCGGCTCCGCGCGCGCGATTCCGGCGCGGCCGGTCGCGGACAGCTCGATGTTCTTCTTCGCGGCGATCACGCTCGACACCCTCAGCACATCGTCGATCTGAGCGTCCACGTCGGCCTCGACCGCCGAGCCGGCCCGCTTCTTCGTCGGCTCGCCCAGGGTCAGGAGGTCCTCGACGAGGGAGGACAGCCGCACCGCGTTCCGGTCGATCACCTCGACCCAGGCCCGCTCCTGGTCCCCGAGCGCGTCCGAGTCCGCCAGCAGTTCGCAGAACCCGACGATGCTGGTGATCGGGGTGCGCAGCTCATGGCTCGTCGTCGCGACGAAGTCCTCCCGCTGCCGCTCCAGGTCGATCCGGGTGGTGCGCGCTGCCGCATGCTCCCGTTCGGCGGCGAGCGTCGCCGCCTGCATCCGCAGCGTGTCGGTGACGTCGACCAGCTGCACGGCGAAACGGTCCGGCTCGTCCGGGATGCCGTTCGCTCCGACCGCGAGCGTGCGCGACTCCCCCGCCACCGTGACGGCCGTCCCCTCGGCGAGCGCGGACCGGGCCGCGTCGGCCAGCTCCCCCTCCCAGCGCCGGCTGCTCCCCGCGGGGAGCAGAGCGGCCGCCGTGGGGTTCTTCCAGATCACGCGCAGCTCACCGGTTCTCGCCCGCTCCCCGATCAGCAGGCCCACGGAGGCCTCGACCAGGCTGCCCGAGAGCAGCCGCGAGGTGGCGAGAAGCTGCCGGGTGGTGGCCCGGAGTTCGTACTGGGCGGCTGTCAGGACGATCGCGAAACCGGCGAAGGTGACCAGGAAGGTCTCCGCGAGCGCGGCCTCCTGCGTGACGTTCAGGGTGGTGAGAATGAACGGACCGGCGCCGGCGACGGTGAGCGCGAGGATCGCCATGGACGCCAGGAGCGTCTCGGTGACCACCACCCGGATGGGGAACCGGAAAGCCGCCCACGAGAGCACCGGATACGGCAGGAACGCGAGCGGCAGTCCCGCAGCCGGGTGGAAGACCACCACGATCACCGCCGCGAGCACGACGCCCTGGACCACCATCTCCGCGACGCTCGCGCGCACCGGGACGGACGGCGGGAGCAGCCCGAACGGGGCGATCATGAACACGGCGGCCGCATGCGAGGCGGCGACGAACGCCGCCGTGGCGAAGAAGTCGCCACCCTCGAAGACGGCGACGGCCGCCGCTGCAAGCACCCCGATCGCGACCGCACCGGCGAGCACGGCGAGGGTGAACTTCAGCGCGGAGTCGAGATCGCGCAACCGGAACCGCGGGCCGCCGAGACGGACGAGGATCAGGACGACCACCAGCGCCTCGACGGTGTTCGCCAGTCCGAAGGCGGACGAGACAACGAGCGCTCGCCCGGCCACGGCGTTCGCCAGAGCCGTGACCACGAAGATCACGCCCAGCGCCGCCGCCCGCTCCCTCGGGCCGCGCACCAGCAGCACGAACAGCACCGAGAGCCCGGCCGCCGGCCACCAGACCGCGACCTCGCTGCCCGGCGGCGCCAGCCGGACGCCGAGGACGGACGCCGCGAAGATGGCGACCACCGCCAGCACCCACGCCCACCAGGGGAGGGCTGCGCGCGACCGCTCGGACTCCTGTTCGTCGGCGAGAGCGACGTCGGCGGGGCTGAGGGTCACATCTGGGAAGGTACCCGGGGGCGGTGCCATCGGCGCGCAGGCTCGCCCTGGTCCTGGCCCTGGCCCTGGCCCTGTCCGGTCACCGCGTCGCGGGCCGGCGGTTCTCGGCGCTCACCATCCAGGCGAGCTGCTCGAGGCGCTCGATGAACTGGTGGAGGAGGTCCGCCGACGTCGGGTCCTGCTCGTCGACGTCGTCGTGCACCGAGCGCATCGTCCGGACGACGGTCTCCAGTCGTTCGGTGATGAGGTCGATGGCGTCGGCGGTGTCGACCTCCCCGTTCGGGAACTCGGCGAGCGCCGTCGTCTCCGCGACCGTGCGCGACCGTCCGTCGGTCGTCGCGTGGAGGGCGCGCAGCCGCTCCCCGACCTCGTCGCTGAACGTGCGCGCGGCCTCCACGATCTCGTCGAGCTGCAGGTGCAGGTCGCGGAAGTTGTGGCCGACGATGTTCCAGTGCGCCTGCTTGCCCTGCAGCGAGAGCTCGATCAGGTCGACCTGCACCCGCTGCAGGTCGGCGGCGAGGGAGTCGGAGGCGACGAAGCCGTTCTCCGCGTTCTCGCGCCGGGTCTCGTGCTCGCCGCGGGCCGGCTTCTGGTTCGTGTTCTTCGTGGTCGCCATGGGTTCCCTTCCTTCCGGGCGCCCGTCCGGACGCCGTCCCCGGCCAGGGTAGGCGTGCCCGTTCCTACCGGCGAGCGCCTTCCGCCGCCGCTCGTGCGCGCGTACTGTCAGCCGGTCTGGGCGTCGTCCGGTCTGCCGCGCCGACGTGAGCGTACGCTGTGCCGCATGACCGAGAAGTCCCAGGATTTGAAGCGCCGCGGCGGCTGGCTCCCGCACGATCAGGACGAACTGGAGGCGTGGCTCGACGGCCGGATCGACCGGCTCGACGACGACGACACGGCGCCGTACAAGCACCCCGTGATCCAGGAGTTCGCCGACCTCATCGACACGGATGCGATCGTGCGCATGTACCTGACGCGGATGATCCAGGAGGTCCCGAAGACCCGCCAGTACAGCTCGCGTCACATCGAGAGCGTCGGCCAGATGCTGCGCCTGATCGACGACGTGCTGGACACGGCCCCCGAGTTCAGCGAGGGCGCGATGGTGACGACGCCGCTCACGGGCATCCTCGACTGGACGATGGGCACCACCTCCGGAATGGCCGCCTACCGCGACCCGCGGGTCAACGCCATCCTGAAGAAGGTCCTCGACGCCTGGGCCGAGTTCCTGAACGGTCCGGGCTCGCTCACCGTGCTGAACGACTCCCCGCAGGGCTGGATGTCCGAGAAGGCGCGCGAGGTCGTCGGCATCGACCAGTTCGAGCACGACCCCGACGCCGAGCACTGGGGCTTCACCTCCTGGAACGACTTCTTCACCCGCCGGCTGAAGGAGGGCGCCCGGCCCGTCGCCGACCCCGACGACGATGCCGTGGTGGTCAGCGCCTGCGAGTCCACGCCGTACCGGATCAGCCGGGAGGTCGCCCGGCACAGCGAGTTCTGGATCAAGAACCAGCCCTACTCACTGCAGGACATGCTCGCCAACGACGAGTCCGTGGACGAGTTCGTCGGCGGCACGGTGTACCAGGGCTTCCTCAGCGCGCTCAACTACCACCGCTGGCACAGCCCGGTCGCGGGAACCATCGTCCGCGCGTTCGTACAGCCCGGCACCTACTTCTCCGAGGCGGACTCGGAGGGCGCGGAGTCGGTGGAGGCGACGGTCTCGCAGGGCTACCTCGCCCACGTCGCCGCCCGCGCGATCATCCTCATCCAGGCGGACAACCCGGCCATCGGGCTGATGGCGGTGGTGCCGGTGGGCATGGTGGAGGTGTCCTCCTGCGTGATCGGCGACGACATCGTGCCGGGCCACCACGTCGGGAAGGGCGACGAGCTCGGCTACTTCCAGTTCGGCGGCTCCACGGAGTGCCTGGTCTTCCGGCCCGGAGCGATCCAGGAGTTCGCGCTGGGAGCGATCCCGCAGACCGGCGCGGCGGAGCCGACGGTGCTGAAGGTGCGCTCGAAGCTGGCGGTCGCGACGGGGTGATGACGGGCGCGGAGCCTGGCTGGCACCGCCGAGACGAAGGAGTCCGAGATGGTGACGGGTACCTCCACCGCACCGCGGGATCACGACGATGACAGACCTGCGCCCGACGCCGCACACGCGCGGAATCCCGTTCTCCGCTTCCTGAAGGTCCTCGGCCCCGGGCTGGTCACCGGCGCCGCCGACGACGACCCCTCCGGTGTCGCCACCTACGCCCAAGCCGGGGCCACCTACGGCTACGGGATGCTGTGGACGGTGCCGGTCGCGCTCCCGCTCATGCTGGCGGTGCAGGAGATGTGCGACCGGATGGCGCTGGCGTCCGGGGACAGCCTCGGCAAGCTGATCCGCCGCAAGTTCACCCGAGGGTGGCGGATCGCCATCGGGGTCCTCCTGGCCGCGCTCCTGGTCGCGAACTGCCTCAACCTCTCCGCCGACCTGATGGCGGTCGGCCAGGGCATGGAGTTGCTTCACGCCGGACCGGCCGCGCTGTGGTCGGCCATCGCGGGGATCGGGATCGTGGTCACACTCACGTTCGGGTCCTACGCCTGGATCCGTCGCATCTTCAAGTGGCTCTGTCTCACGCTGCTGATCTACGTCGGCGTGCTCTTCGTGAGCCACGTGAAGTGGCCGGAGGTCGTGGCCGGCATGCTCGGCCTCCACCTGCAGTTCACGCCCGCCTATCTCGGCCTGGCCGTCGGAGTCTTCGGCACCTCGATCAGCCCGTACATGTTCTTCTGGCAGTCCCAGGAGCGCATCGAGGAGATGGAGGAGGAGCCGCACGCCCACGGCAAGGCGAAGTCTCTACCCGAGCGCAGCGCTGCACTCGCGAAGCGACGGCAGATCGGCGGCAGGGTCGACGTCTTCACGGGGATGGCCTTCAGCGTCCTGGTGATGTTCTCCATCATGGCCGCCACCGCCGCGACCCTCGGTGCACACCACAAGACCGTCGTGAATGCCGCGGACGCCGCCAAGGCGCTCGAGCCGATCGCAGGGACGTACGCCGGGATCTTCTTCGCGATCGGCTTCATCGGGTCGGGAATGCTCGCGGTTCCGGTCCTCGCCGCATCCGGCGCGTCCGGGATGGCAGCGCTGCTGGGCAAGGAGTGGGGCTTCGACGACAGCCCGCGCAAGGCGCCGGTGTTCTACGGCCTCCTCGGGGTGGGCATCGTCGCAGGCACGGTGCTCGCGATCTTCGTGAACAACCCGATCCAGTTGCTCGTGCTGTCGGCCGTCGTCAACGGCATCGCGGCCGGCCCGTTCCTGATCATCATGATGCTCATCGCCCGGGACAGGCGGATCATGCACAGGTACCGCAATCGCTTCCTGTCGCAGACCCTCGGCTGGATCGCCACCGGCATCATGTGCGTCGGCGGCGTCTACGGGGTGTGGTTCACGGCGACGGGCGGCGGCTGACCCTCGCGCACCGGTGCGGAGCCCGTCTGTACTACTCGAAAGCCGTCTGCGCTACTCGAAAGGAAGAAGTCTCATCCCATGGCCTCCCTCAACGCGCCCCGACCCGTTCGCGAGTCGTCCGTCCCGTCCGGTGTCCGCACCGCCTCCGAGTGGTCGTGGCGGCTGCTGGCCATCATCGCGCTGGCCGGGGTCGTCATCTACCTGGTGCTCACGTTCCACGAGATCGTGGTGCCCGTGCTGGTCGCGCTCCTGGTCGCGGCCCTCGTCCAGCCGTCGGTCGCCCTGCTCATGCGGCATCGCTGGCCCAAGTGGGCGGCGATCCTCGTGTCCCTGCTCGTGCTCGCCGGAGTCGTCGGCGGCCTCGTCGCCCTCGTGACCTGGCAGGTGCGCGCCGGGTTGCCGCAGCTCGAACACGAGTCGGTCGCCGCCTACAACCGGGCGCGCGACGCCCTCCGCCAGGCGCCCTGGAACATCACCGACGCGCAGTTCGCGGTCTTCCTCCGCGACGCCGGCACCCTCGCGCAGAAGGACAGCGGGGCGCTCATCGGCGGAGTGCTGAGCGTCGGATCCACGACGGGGCGGATCCTCGCCGACACCCTGATCGCCCTGTTCGCGACGATCTTCATCCTGATCGACGGCGCCGGCATCTGGCGGTGGATGACCGGCCTCCTCCCGCGCGGCGGTCAGCCGGCCCTGCAGGCGGGAGGGGAGGCCGGCTGGCGCACCCTCACGAGCTTCGTGCGCGTGCAGATCCTGGTCGCGGTCGTCAACGGTGTCGGAATCGGGCTCGTGGCGTTCTTCCTGGGGCTGCCGCTCGCGATCCCGATCGGTGTCGTCGTCCTGCTCTTCTCGTTCATCCCGGTCATCGGGGCGATCGTCTCCGGCATCATCGCCGTGGTGATCGCGCTGGTGTTCGCCGGGCCCGTCCAGGCGCTGATCATGCTCGCCGGCGTGCTCCTGGTGCACCTCCTGGAGGCGCATGTCCTGCAGCCCCTGCTGGTCGGCGGTGCGGTCAAGGTCCACCCGCTCGCCGTGGTCGTCGGGGTCGCCGCCGGAACCGGCCTGGCCGGCGTCCCCGGCGCGCTGTTCGCCGTGCCGCTGATCGCCGTCGGGAACGCGATGGTCTCGACGATGGTCCGGGTGTCGCGGGGCACGCCTCCGGAGAGCGCCGTGGAGGAGGACAGTCCGGCGAACCCGGGGTGATCGAGCCGCGCGGCCGCTCGTTATCCTCCGCACGGTGCGCCGTGTCAAGCGGCTGATACCGCCTCCCTTCGCGTGACTGTATGGACTCCACCACAGCCGACAAGCGAAAAAGGAGTCGAGAATGACGAACTCGGGGGACGAATTCGGCGCTACGCCGGTGTTCGACAGCACGAGCCAGACGACCAGCACGCCTCAGACCTACCGCGGCCCAGCTGCCCAGGGCACGACCGCTCAGGGCACGACCGCTCAGGGCACGACCGCCACGGGCACCGTCGCCGGGCCGGCCGACGGCGGGGCCGGTAAGACCGACGTCGCCAAGGACGAGGCGGCACGGGTCGCCGAATCGGCGAAGGGCGCGGCCGCGGACGTCGCCGACGTCGCGAAGGACGAAGCGCGCGAGGTCGCACGCGAGACGAAGGCGCAAGCGAGAGACCTCTACCGCCAGACCCAGCAGGAGCTGAGGGAGCAGGCCGCGATCCAGCAGCAGCGCGTGGCCGACGGACTCCGGAGCATCGGGGACGAGCTGCAGCAGATGGCGTCGTCGTCGCAGCAGCAGGGTGTCGCCAGCGACCTGGTCGGCCAGGCGGCGGACCGCACGCAGTCCGTCGCACGCTGGCTCGACGACCGCGACCCTGGATCGCTGCTGAGGGAGGTCAAGTCGTACGCGCGACGCAATCCCGGCACGTTCATCGCCGCGGCCGCGCTCACCGGCGTCCTCGCCGGGCGGCTGACCAGGGCGCTCGCGTCCGCGGACGACAGCGGCAGCGGAGCCGGCGCGCCGGCGCACTCCGCACACACCACGGGCGTCTCCCCCGCGCTGCCGCCCGCCGGCAGCGCGATCCCGGGCGGCACGATGGGGAGCGCCTCCACCGGCGACCTCCGTCCAGGGGGCTCGCTGTGACGGATCAGCCCACCCCCTCCGAACGTCGGGCGGAGCGCGAGTCCCTCGGGGACCTGCTCGCCGAAGTCAGTCGCGACCTCTCGGCACTCGTCCGTCAGGAAGTGGAACTCGCCAAAGCCGAGCTGAAACAGACCGCGACGCGCACGGGCAAGGGGGCCGGGCTGCTCGGCGGCGCCGGGTACGCCGCCCTGATGGCGGTGCTCTTCCTGTCCATCGCGCTCTGGTGGGCTCTCGGCTACCTGATGGGCAACGCCTGGTCCGGGGTGGTCGTGGCGATCATCTGGGCCATCGTGGCGCTGGTCCTCTACCTGACCGGCCGCAACCAGCTCAAAGCGGTGAAGGGGATGCCGCAGACCGTCGAGACGGTCAAAGAATTCCCCGAGACTCTGAAACGAAACGGAGAGAACCGATGACCGACGACCCCGACGTGATCCGCGCCGAAATCGAGAACACCCGCCGCAGCCTGAGCGGCGACGTCGACGCCCTGGCCGACAAGGTCACCCCGAGCAAGATCGCCGACCGCCAGAAGCGCAAGGTCAAGGGCGCGTTCCACTCCTTCACCCAGCGCATCATGGGCTCCGACGACGAGGACGAGTACTACAGCGGGCACGCGCACCGCTCCGTCGCCGCGCGGACCGGCGACGCCCTCGACGACGCGAAGGACGCCACGGCCGACGCCGGCCGCCGCGTGGTCGCCAAGGCGGAGGGCAACCCGGTCGCAGTCGGACTGGTCGCCTTCGGCCTGGGCCTCCTCGCGGCCTCCCTGATCCCGGCCAGCGACAAGGAGCAGGAGCTCGCCGCCAAGGCCAAGGACGCCGCACAGCCGATGCTGCAGGAGGCCGCGGAGGTGGGCAAGGAGATCGCGAACGACCTCAAGCAGCCGGCCCAGGAGGCCGTGGAGGCTGTCAAGGAGACCGCGCAGGAGTCCGTCGAGACGGTCAGGGCCGAGGCGACCGACCGCGCCGGCGACGTCGCCGACGACGCCAAAGAGGCAGGACAGCGCGTCCAGGACGCGTGACCGGCGAGGGGGACGACGGCGCGGCGCACGGCTTCGGCCGGCGCCGCGCCGTTGTCATCCCCGCACGCAGGAGGCGCTCACTGCCGAGTCGGCGACTCTTCGGGAGAGAGCCGGCGCCGAACCTCCCGAGCGACCTCCCGGGCGTGGCTGAGCATCACCACGTGCGGGGCCCCCGGGACCTCCACGAACCGGCCACTCACGGCCAGTGACGTGATCGCCCGCGACCACTCCGCGCGGGCGATCGGGTCGCGCGCGCCCCGGACGACCGTGACAGGCACTGCCAGGGCCGGGAGGTCGTCCTCGACGCGGTAGGCGAGCATGGAGGGCAGCACGGCCAGATACCACCGCGAGCCGCAACGGACGTAGTCGGTGAACACGAGCGCGTTGCTGTGCGGGCTCTCGCGGAGCGTGTCGACCAGCAGCCGGGCCGCCGCCCGCACCGGCGTCGCGTCCGCGGGTGGCATGACCGGCCCGACCAGCACCACGGCGGTCACGAGGTCCGGCCTCTGCCGCGCCAGACTCGTGGCGATCTGGGCGCCCATCGAGTGGCCCACGACCACGACAGGCCCGCACCCGCGGGAGTCGATGAACGCAGCGACGAGGCCGGCGAAGTCCTCCACGGTCAGGCGATGCCCGGGCTTGGGCGCACGCCCGAATCCGGGCAGATCCACAGCGATCACCCGGCTGTCCTGCGCGAGCTCGGGAGCGAGCCGGTGGAAATACCGCGAGCTCACGCCGATGCCGTGCAGCAGGAGGACGGTCTTCGCCGGGACGTCGACAGGACCGTCGTCGAATGTCACGACGATCGCGGGAGCCGCACCGGGACGACTGCGCACAGCGGGCCGCATCACGTCCACCACGCTCTGCGGATCGGAGCTATAGCTGAACGACCGAAGAACCCGGCCAGGGTGGCCGCGAGCTCCTCCGGCGCCTCCTCGGCCAGATGGTGCCCGGACTCGATCGGGCCGCCCACCACCGATTCGGCCCAGGCCCGCCAGATCGCCAGGGGATCGCCGAACAGCGCTTCCAGGTCGTCCCGGCTCGACCAGAGCACGAGCAGCGGCATCCGGAGTCTGCGGCCGGCGTCGCGGTCGGCCTCTTCGGCGAGCCGGTCGACGCCGAGTCCGGCGCGATAGTCCTCCAGCATCGCCCGCACGACCCGGGGATCGTGGATCGCTCTGCGCCGCTCCTCGAAGTTCTCCGCGCCCATGAGGTCGGCGTCGCCCCCGTACCAGCCGTCCGGGTCGGCCGAGATGACGCGCTCCGGCAGGTCCGGCTGCGCGAAGAAGAACCAGTGGTACCAGGCGGTGGCGAACTCGGGCATGATCCGCTCCAGGTGTTCCACGATCGGGATGCAGTCGAGCAGTGCGACGGCGGGAACGGCGTCCGGGTGGTCCATGGCCAGCCGGAACGCGACATAGCTGCCGCGGTCGTGCCCGGCCAGCAGGAAGCGCTCGTGACCCAGCTCACGCATCAGCGCGACGACATCCTCCGCCATCGCCCGTTTCGAGGCCTGCGCGTGATCCGGGAGCGGCTCCGGCGCCGTCGAACGGCCGTAGCCGCGCAGATCCGGGACGACCACCCGATAGCCGAGGCTGACGAGCAGCGGCCCGAGACGGTGCCACGTCGCGCCCGTCCGCGGATGCCCATGCAGCAGGACGACGGGCGGCCCGTCTCCACCGTGGCGCACATGGATGACCGCGTCACCGACGTCGATGTCGTCCTCGACGAATCCCTCGAACACAGAGCGCACGGTACTCCCGACGCCGGGCGAGACTCGTCAGGGGCGGGTCATCCAGCGGTCAGACGCCCTCCGTCGCCCCGAACGCGGACTGGTACGCGCGGCGGAACCGGTCCTCCGACGCGAACCCCCACCGGGCCGCCAGCGCCGCGTCAGTCAGGCCGGGCTCGCTGCGCCGGTCGAGCCGGGCGGCCGCGAGCCGGGCCTGGCGCAGATAGGTGCCAGCGCCCGTGCCCGTGCGCGACCGGAAGACCGCGTTGAGCGTGTGGAGGTCGGTCGCGGCCGCGGCGGCGACGTCGCCGAGGGTGATCGGGAGGGAGAGGCAGTCGTCTATGAACCTCTTCGCGCGCCGGTAGACGTCGGCCTCGCCGCGCCGCGTCACGGGGGCGCGGCGGCCGTCCCGCTCCAGCGGGAAGGTCTCGAGCACGCCGACCGCGAGCTGGTGGAACAGGCTCGCGCGTACCAGGGGATGCTCGATCATCCCGGACAGCACGTACTCCGAAGCCACCTGGAGGGTCTGCAGCATGGCCAGGCTGCGCTGCGGGTCGACCGGCCGGGGCGACTCGAAGGCGGGGTCGAGGCGATCGTCCGCGTAGACCTGGCGCGCGACCTCCGTGAGGCGTTCGGGGGTGAGGTAGACGTTGACGATCGTCAAGTCGTCGCCGTGGCCGAACAACTCGTGCCCGGGCCGGGACAGGAACGGGGTCGCGTAGCCGGAGTCGCGGTCGCCGTCGATCTCCCAGCGGTAGTCGCCGGAGAAGACGCCGTGGACGCCGAACTGGTCGAATTCGCCGTCGGACTGCCACTCTCCATCGATGCGGTACACCCCGACGGCGACACCCTCGTCGCCCACCTGGTTCACCCGGAACGAGAAGTCGGATCCGGGATCGCGGGAGAACGCGAACCGTCCGCCCGCCTCGCGCAACAGCGCGTCGGCCTCCGCCGGGTCGCCTGTGCAGCTCTGCACACGCCTGAGTGGGTCCACACCGGGAAGAGTACTCCCCGGGAGCTCGGCGCAGCCATCGGATTTCGCCCCTGTTCGTGCTCTGTTCGTGCACTGTCCTTGCTCTGCGGGCAGCGGCTGTGGAATGCTCTCCCTCGTGATCCTCTAGCAGCGAGCCCCTTCCTCCCCACGACCGTGGGTGAGTCGATCGACCCTGCACACGAAGAGGTTTCATGTCTACGTCAGAGAGCACCACCACCCTCAGGGGCTTCACCATCGAGCCGCTCGTCGTCCCGGCCAGCGTCGACGCCGCGGACGCGGCGGATTTCGTCGCCTTCGCCGCGGTGCGCAGCGCCGTCGAAGCGGAGCAGCGCGGCCACGGCGGCGCGGTCATGACCGCGGCCGAGCTGCTGCCGGACTGGCTGGACGAGTCGAGGCAGATGGTCGGGCTCGTCGCCAAGGTCGACGGCCGTGTCGTCGCCCGCGCGAACCTGGCGCTGCCGGCCGGCGCGCCGGAATGCTGGGGCGCGGTCTCCGTCCTCCCGGAGCTCCGCGGCCGCGGCATCGGCTCGGCGCTCTACGACCGCCTGGAGGAGCTGGCCCAGGAGGCCGGCCGCGCCACCCTCCAGAACCAGTCGACCTACCCGGCCGACGTCGCGGGCGAGGCCGTCCCCGCGCCGACGGGGTTCGGGTCGGTGCCGATCGACCTCCCGTCCACCCGGTTCCTGCTCCGCCACGGCTTCTCCCTCGAACAGGTCGGGCGCATCAGCGCCCTGTCGCTCCCCCTCGACCCGGACGCACTGTCCGCCCTCCTCGCCGAGACGGTCGCCGCGTCCACCGGCTACCGGACGGTCTCCTGGCAGGGCCGGACGCCCGAGGAGTGGGTGGAGTCGATCGCGCTGCTGCGCACCCGGATGAGCTCCGACGCCCCCAACGCCGGCATCGAGCTGACCGACGTCTGGACGGCGGAGCGCGTCCGCGCCGTCGACGACCTCTGGGCCGACAGCCCGCGTGTCGCACTGACCTCGATCGTGGTGCACGAGGCGACCCGGCAGGCCGTCGGGTTCACCGAGCTCGACGTGTCCAGCGAGTCCGACCGCCCGGCGGAGCAGATGGACACCCTGGTGCTGCGCGAGCACCGCGGCCACCGGCTCGGGATGCTGCTGAAGCTCGCCAACCTGCGCGAACTGACCGCCCGCTTCCCCGGCTGCGGGCTCGTGGAGACGGTCAACGCGGAGGAGAACCGCCCGATGCTGGAGGTCAACGACGCGATCGGGTTCGTCGCCTCCTCCTACTCGGCGCGCTGGCGCAAGCGGATCGGCGGTGCTCCCGAAACCGTGTGAGCGCGGATACGACGACCGCGCTCAGTCGTCGCCGAAGTCGACGGCTCCGCCCCGCAACGCGGCGACGGCCTTCACGATCAGCCGCACCGCGGCGACCCCGATCACCATCGAGACACCGAGCGCGAGGACCGGGTCCAGCCAATACGCGCCGCCGGTGAGCAGGATGATGAGGCCGGCGACCGCGATGGCGGCGGCGACCGCGGCGTCGGCCAGCGCGTCCAGGAGCACCGACCTCATGTGGAGGTCCTCGTCGCGCGCGGAGAAGCCGAGGACGAAGGCGCCGGCCAGCATCACGACCATGGTCACCAGACTGACGATCACCACGGGGAGTCCGTCGACCGGCGGCGAGCCCTCCCGCAGCCGGCCGATCGCCTCCCCGACCACCGTCGCGGTGACGACGAGGAGCAGAGTCCCGTTGACCAGCGCGGCAACGGCGATGGGCCGGTTCGCGTGCGGGTGCCCGGGGTCGCGATCCCGCAGAGCGATCGCGACCAGCCCGAGGCCCAGGGCGAAGCAGTCCGCGACGGTGTCGCCCGCCGCGGCCAGCACGCTCACCGACCCGGCGGCCAGACCCACGACGACCAGCCCGACGATCAGAGCGGCATTCAGCCCCAGCACGATCGCGATCCGGCGAGCCTGGCTCCGCCGCGGTCCACGGTCGGCCGCCACGATGTACGGCTCGGAGTCCACGCACCCGATCCTGTCACGTGGAAGGATCTGACCGAGCGCACCGACGACGATGTCGAAAGGACCTCCCATGACCGACCCCGCGATCGACCCCGCTATCGCCAGCCCTCGCATCGCCCGGGTGGGCGGCTGGTTCGGCATCGCCGGACCGGTGCTCCTGACGGTCTACTTCGCGGCCCCCGTAGTCGCGGGCTGGCCGTATGCGGGCGGGACCGACGCCCAGCTCACCGCGTACGCGCGCTCGCACGAGTCGCTCTTCTACGCCGGCGCCTGGCTCCAGGTCACCGGCGCCCTCTTGAGCGTCGTGTTCTTCCTCGTGCTCGCCACACGCACGGGCAAGGGCGCCTGCTTCGTCGGCCGGCTCGTCACCGTCGGCGCGGCGCTCCTGATCGGCGTCGTGGTGATGGAGGCGACCTTCCTCATCGCGGTCCCGATGGCCGCGGCGGCCGGCTCCGGCGCCGGCGTCTCCACCGCCTTCACGCTCAGCAACGGGGTGTTCGCCAGGGTGTTCCCGCTGGCCCCGGCACCGCTGCTGTTCGCGGCCACCGGGTTGGCGCTGCGCCACACCGCCGTGCTTCCCCGCGCCTTCGCCCCGCTCGCACTCGTGGTCGCCGGCCTCTTCGAGCTCGCCGGGATCGCGGCCATCTTCAGCACGGCCGGCTTGATCGCCGCCATCGCGATGTCGATCCTGCAGGAGGTGTGGATCGTGGCCGCGGCGATCGCGCTCCTGCTCCGGGCACGGACGACAACGGCCGCCGCTCCGGTCAACCCCTGACACGCGCGGATCGCCGGACGTATCGTCGCGCCATGCCTACATACACCGCGACCCGACCGCTCGACGGCGACGCCGACGAATACTTCGACTACATCGCCGACCCCGAGAACCTCCCGGCGTACTTCCCCCGCATGACGGCGGCCCACGAACTCCCCGACGGCAAGGTCGAGACGACCGCGCACGTCGACGCGGACCGCGACGGCGAGGACGAGACCGTGACCTCCGTCGCGGAGTTCGACGTCGACCACGCCGCACGGGAGGTCCGCTGGTCTGCGCCCGGACCGCACGACTATCACGGCTCGCTGCGCCTGGCGGAGGACCGGGTGGAGCTGACCATCCACACCACCGAGGAGTTCGACGGGATGCAGCAGGCCCTCGACGGCACCCTGGCGAGCATCGCGGACAACCTCCGACGTCGCGAGTGAGCTGAATCCTGAATCTCTAGCCGGGCTAGGCAATTCTCGGTACACTGGCCGCGTCGCCCGGGTCGCCCGGACGCCGGCGGCGTACAGCGGCGACCGCCGGCGATCACTCACGCTGACGTCGATCGTGCGAAGGAAGCCACGATGTCCGACACACGCAACTCCGATCCGACTGTCGTCCTGGTCCATGGCGCGTTCGCCGACGCGGCGAGCTGGGCCGGCGTCATCCGGCTGCTCCAGGCGGAGGGGGTGCGCGTCCTGGGCCCGGCTGTCGCACTGCGCGGCATCGCCTCCGACTCCGACTATCTGCGCAGCGTCGTGCAGCAACTCGACGGGACCGCCCTGCTGGTCGGGCACTCCTACGGCGGAGCGATCATCAGCAACGCGGCCACGGGCCTCGACACCGTCCGGGGCCTGGTCTTCGTGTCCGGCTTCGCGCCCGACGAGGGCCAGTCGCTCGGCGAGATCGAGGGCACCTCGCGCGACAGCGCGCTCGGGCCGGCCCTGGTGCAGAAGACCTTCCCCGGTCCGGACGGGCAGCCCGCCGTCGAGCTGTTCGTCGACGAAGCCGAGTTCCCCCGGGTGTTCGCCGGAGACCTGCCGCCGGAGCAGGGAGCGGTGCTCGCCGCCGCCCAGCGCCCCGTCGCGGCGGCCGCCTTCGACGAGAAGAACGGCCCTCCGGCCTGGCGGCAGCTGCCCTCCTGGGCGGTCGTGGCCACCGGCGACAAGGCGGCCGGTTCGGACGTCCTCCTCGCCATGGCGCGCAACGCCGGCGCCGAGTTGACCGAGCTGGAGGGGTCGCACCTGATCATGGTCTCCCAGCCGCGCGCCGTGACCGATGTGATCCTCCGCGCACTCGAAGCCGTCCGCTGATGGGCGCCGACCCGCAACGCGACGACCTCGCGGGCCGCCTGCACCGCACGGAGGTCCAGCGCGCGGAATCCTCGATCCCGGGCCGGATCATCGTGCAGGTGCTGACCGAGATCCCCGAAGGCGTCGAATCCGGCTGGCACACCCACCCGGGCGAGGAGGTCGGCTACATCCTCGCCGGCACGGTGGAGATGCAGCTCCGGGGAAGCGCGACGCTGCGCCTGGATGCCGGCAGCGGGTTCCTCATCCCGCCGAACACGCCGCACAACGCCCGCGACCTGGGCCCGGGCACCGGACGCATGCTGTCCACATACGTGGTCCGCGACGACCGGCCGCTGGCGAGCTTCGCGCCGCAGGACGCGTGACGCACAGGCGGTCGGCAGGGCTGGCGCTGGAGTCCGGCTCGCCGGATACTGAGCGCGTGGAGATTCTGCAGGTCGCACAGCACGCCGACGACCTCGACCGCGCCGCGGCCTTCTACGAAAACCTGCTCGGGGAGGCCCCGGCCGCCCGCTTCGACCCACCGGGCCTGCTGTTCTTCAACATCGGCATCGGCCGCCTCCTGCTGGAGAAGGGCGCGCCGTCGGCACTCGTCTACGTCCAGGTGGACGATGTGGCCGAGACCGTGGAGCGGCTGCGCAGCGACGGCGTGAGAGTGGTCACCGAACCGCACGTCATCTTCACCCACGCGGACGACGCGATCGGCCCCGCCGGCAACGACGAGTGGATGGCGTTCATCGAGGACAGCGAAGGCAACACGGTCGGGCTCGTCAGCTACGAGCCGCGGCACGACCCCTGAGAGCGCGCGAACCGTCGGCAGTTCTCCGTCGCCGAACGGCTCAGCCTCCGTCGTCGCCTCGCCCGGCAGCGGTGTTCCTCTCCGCCTCGACCGCCCGGTGGATGTTGCCGTGGATGTGGTCGGCCCCGATGAGCTCGACCACTCCCTCGCGTTCGAGCACGGCTCGCGGGCCCGGCTTCAGCCGCGTGAAGCGAAGTCGGACGCCGGCGTCGCGGGCGAGGGTCACGACGTCCGCGAGCGTGGCCGCACCCTGGGCGTCGACGAAGTTCACGCCGCCGCAGTCGAGCACGATGCCGGTCAGGTCCGGGTTGGCCTGGATGACGTCGCGCAGGTGGTCCTCCAGAGCGTCCGCTGTGGCGAAGAACAGCCCGCCGTCGAAACGGACCACCGCCACGTCGGGCAGTATCTCGTCGCCCGGGTGGGCGTCCACCTCCCGGAACACCTGGGTTCCTCGCTCGCGGCCGAGGGTCGGCATCTCCGGGTGGGTGGCCACCGCGACCAGCCACACGAGGGAAAGCCCGATCCCGATGATCACACCGGCGAGCACACCGAAAACCAGGGTGGCGAGGAGCGCGACGATCGCGATCCAGAAGTCGACCTTCTTCACCCGGAACAGCCTCCGCATCTCCGGGACGTCCATCATGCCGCTGACCACCGCTTCGATGATCAGCGCTCCGAGCACCGCCTTGGGAAGGATCGAGAACAGCGGTGCCAGGATCAGCAGGGTCAGCAGCACCGTGACGCCCGAGGTGAGCGAGGCCAGCCCGGTCCTGGCGCCCGAGCGGTCGTTGAGCGAGCTCGCCGACAGACTCGTGGAGACGGGCATCCCCTGAAAAAGCCCTGCGCCGATGTTCGCGGCGGACTGGGCGACCGACTCCTGGTTGATGTCGATCCGGTAGCCGTGCTTGGCCGCGAACGTGCGCGCGTCGCCCGCGGTCTGTGAGAAGCCGATCATCACCAGCGCCACAGCGGCCAGTGCGACAGTGCCCGCGTGCTCCCACAGCAGCTGCCCGTTCGGGAGCTTCGGCAACGGCAGGCCCCGCGGCACCTTTCCCACCACCGCGACGCCTTTGGCCTCCAAGCCGAGCAGCGCCGACGCCAGCAGGCCGCCCACCACGAGCACGAGAGCGCCCGGGACCCGCGGAGCGATCACCCGCAGCCCGAAGACGACGACGAGCGAGACGGCCCCGACCAGGACCGTCGTGCGGTGCGCCTCGCCCAGCGTCCCGACCCACGACCACAGCTCCTGGATCGGGTTGGCGCCGCTGGTCTCGGTCCCGGTGAGCTTGGGCAGTTCCCCGATCACGACGTCGATCGCCGCGCCGAAGAGGAAGCCGGTGACCACGGCCCGCGAGAGGAACTGCGCGATCCAGCCCATCCGGAAGACGGCGAGCAGCAGGAAGAGGATGCCGGAGGCGAGGGTGATGCCCGCGACGAACGAAGCGACGTCCTGCTCGCCGGTGATACCCGCCGCGAGCACGGCGCTGGCCGCCACCGCCGCGAGACCGGAACTGGGCCCCATCGAGATCTGCCGGCTCGTCCCGAAGATCGCGTAGAGGATCGCGCCCGCTGCGGCGGCGTAGAGCCCGTTCTGCAGCGGGACGCCCGCGATTCCGGCGTACCCCAGATTCTTCGGGACGATGAGGGCAGCGACGGTGACCCCGGCGATCAGGTCACCCCGGAGCCACGCGCGACGGTAGGACCGGAGCTGGCCGACGATCGGGACCAGGTTCGGACGTTCACCGCGAATCCGGGGCATGCGCTCGTATTACCGCACGGCCGAGTCGCGGAACAAGGTCATCCCTGCGAACGAAGACTCCTCCGTTATGCCACCGTCCCGAGCGCCTTGGCTTTGAGCGTCTCGAACTCCGCAGGCGTGATCGCGCCGCTGTCGCGGAGTTGCTTGGCCGCCTCGATCTCGGCCGCTGGAGAGGTGCTCCCCGCCACGGAGCGGATGTAGTCGTCGGACTGCGCCTGTGCCTGCCGTGCGCCGGCCATGCTGCGCTGCGCCATCCGCCCGCCGCGCGCGATCAGATAGATGAAGGCTGCCAGGAAGGGTGCGACGACGAGGAACAGCACCCACAAGGCCTTCGCCCACCCATTGAGCTCGGGGTCGCGGAAGAGGTCGATGAAGACGCGGATGAAGATCGAGATGCAGACGACCACGAGGTAGAACCAGAAGGACCAGACGAGAAAATCCCAGAAAGTCATAGCGACGGCGCTCCTTCCGCGGGGCGAGGATCGCCTCGCGTGGCCGAAAGGTACGACCATGGGCGACCGGATGGCTATACCCGATTCGGACGCCGATCGTCGGAACTAGCCGACGCCGGCATCCGGCATAGCCACAAGCGAAGCCCCTCCCTATACTTGCGGCCGAAACGGCAGTCACCCCACTTCAAGGAGACCCGACATGAGCGACGCAACATCCACTCCCGCGGACGGGACCGGCGCAGATGACACGGGCGTCGGCGTGACGGCGGCGGGCATCAGCGACGGCGCCTACACGCTGATCGCCGCCGATTTCGCGGACACCGAGATCGCAATGGAGGCGTACGAAGCACTCAAGAAGGTCGAGGACGGCGCGACGGTCAAGATCGACGGAGTCGTCGTCGTCAGACGGGACACGGGCGGCAAGCTCGAAGTTCAGAAGGCCACCGATCACAGCACTCGCGAGGGCCTCACCTGGGGCGCTGTCGGCGGCGCGGTCCTGGGTGTGCTGTTCCCGCCCTCGATCATCGGCAGCGCCCTCGTGGTCGGCGCAGGCGGCGGCCTCATCGGGAAGCTGCGTGAGCGCCACCACAAGAAGGAGCTGGCGAAGGAGCTCGAGGACGCGATCGCACCCGGCCACTCCGGCATCATCGCACTGGTCTCCAACCCCGGCGAGGTCAAGATCCGCACGGCGCTCGAGAAGGCCGACCGGATCGTCGAGAAGGCTGTCGACGATGCCGCCGCGGCGGACATCAAGGCAGCGGGCAAGGATTCGGACAGCGCGGCCTCTGCCACCGAGAGCAGCTCTTCCGACAAGAAGTGAATCGGCTGCGCGGAGGCGAACTCCGTGAGCGTGGCCAGCGAAGCTCATCCGGATCCCGCGATTCTCACAGCGGTGATTAACGGTGAGTTTGGCCAAAAACCGTTGACCGGGTAGTCTGGGCCGCAGCCTTACTTCCCAGTGTTTATCTGGGATTTTGGGCCGCGCGAGTGTAGTTCAATGGTAGAACTTCAGCTTCCCAAGCTGATAGCGCGGGTTCGATTCCCGTCACTCGCTCCACTGTGTTTGTCATATTCCAGACGATCCTCGGCTGACAAGGGCGAGGAAACGGCCGGGTTGCGCGATCAGCCGATTTAGCGGTGGAGGGTCGCCACGTAGATGATGCCGAGGACGACCACGGTGCCGAGCAGCGCCGTCCAGTAGTAGCCGCGCTTACTCATCGCCGGGCCTCCGTTCCGTGTCAGAGCCGGGTTCGTGCCGGGCCTGTCGTCGAGACCAGAGGATCCAGATCAGGTTTCCGACCGCGATAACGGCGCCTCCGACAGCGAAGATGTAGTTGACGTGCTGCCACCCGGAGAGGATTCCGGGAACAACGCCGATCAAGACGAAAGCCACACCCAGCGCGAACCCGCTCCATTGGCGTTCGCGCTTTGTGCTTGCGTTAGCCTTCATACTGCCGAGTTCCCTTTGAGGTCAGCTTCGTCCAGCATTATCGGGGCGGCCCCTGTGCTGTCTCAGGAATGCTCCTATCTGTCGGTAGTTGATCAGTAGTGCGATTGCGGCGCCGAGGTAGCAGGCGATCGCCACGATGAAGAGGATGAGGGCGAGTGTCGAGGTGGTGTTGAGGGCTATCCCGATGGTCATGAGAACGGCGCCCGTGTAGATGGGTACGAGCCCGAGGGTTGCCCGGCGCGCTTGTTGTCCTGCGGCGATGATCGTGGCTGCGTGCTCTGTGTCGAGCGTTTGCTTACCTCGGATCTGTTTCATCACTGCCTTGCGCTCGGCGCGGTTCAGCGGGCTCATGACCGCCCGCCACCGTGGCACGTAATGGCCGGTTCTTCTTCCCCAGATGAATCCAGCGAGCCCGACAAGGATCCCCAGGACGACCAACACCAGCTCCGCTATGCCGCCGATGCCTCCGCCTGACCCGCGGTACGACGGCCGTGGGAGAAGGATGGCAAGCGCGAACCCGATCAGCCATGACACGACGAGAAGGCCTACCACCCACGTCAGCAAGCGCGATCGTCTGCGGCCCATCCGGTCGTCAGTGGCACCTTCTGCGAGCCGGTCCGCTGCACGCCACCGAACCTCCGCCGAGTCCGCAGTCTCGGTCATCGAATGCTCCCCGCTCCGTTCCGCTGCCCCGCTACTCGACGCGGCCGGAAGTATTCGCTCCCCGGTTTGACGAAAATCAGCACCGTAGCCACGACCCCGACGACGGCACGTACCGCTCCGACCCCGTACCCGCCGAGGACACCGAACAGTGAGAAGGCGGTCACGACCAGCAGGACGATGCGCGCCCAGTTCGCGCCGCGTCGCAGGAACACGGCGGACACCACGTACGCGGCGGCGTACACGACCCCGACGGTCGCGGCGAAACCCACACCGAGCACGAACGCACTCGTAGCCACGTCTGCGGCCAGCCTGCTGTTATGAGGCAGGTGAGCCGTGGCCGGCTCGACGGTTATCGCCGCGAGCACAACTCCAACTAGAACCAGGGCGGCGACGATGAGGTAGAGCCAGAACGCGACAGTGACCTGCCGAGGGATTCGCGCCGCCGAATCAGACCCCCCTGCCTTTGTTGCAGACAGGCCCGAGTCGCCGCTCATTTGTGGCTCCGTCGCACCCGACCGGCGAAGCATGCGCGCTTAGGCATCGCTGGCTCTCCGTTCCGTGTGCTGCCGGGTACGTGCAGGTGTCGCGAGGCGCGGCCGGTGGTTATGTGAGCTCTTCAACTTTGCCGGCTCCGTCCGGCGAGAATTGCGGCGGTGACACCCCAAGCCGCCAGTATCGCTGCCGCTATGAAGAACGGGACAAGCGGCGGCCGGGGCGCGGGAAGCTCTGGGATGAGAAGGAGAACGAGCGCCGCGGCGGCGAACGACGCGAGGGATGAGATGAAGAGCATCCGTTTGCGCTGGAACATGCTCAGGGGTTTCATCCCGAAGAGGGAGAGATAGGTAGGGGCTCTATCGGGTCTACGCATGAAAGGGCGGCCTATCGGGCGCGGTTGGAGGACCAGGTGTTGAAAGCGAAGATGGCGTTGACTGCGGCCAACGCGAACACCATCCAAGCCGTCGATGTCACCACTGGCCTACCGCCCACGAAATACAGGTTGACTAATGAGGCGACGGCAACCAATGAGGATGTGACAGCGACTGTTCGCATGCCAGGCACCTGCATCTTCTTATCGTTCACGAAGGTCTCTCCTTGATCTCGCGTTGCTCATTCACTTCGGGAGCGCCCGAATCTGAGTCGTAGTAGCGCAGGAATCGTTGCGATGAGGTAGCACCCGCCAATCGCCGCCGCCTAGCCGGCGCTATCGGGGAGAGCGCGAGTACGGATCCGAGCGCGATTGCCGACGGGTGACGTATCCGGGCGCGATCGATACGTTGCCGCGTCCGCGTCGGTCCGCCAAAGCGACTCCTCACCGCCTCCGTCAAGCATCCGGCCGTCCGGCGGGCGCTGCACACGGTATCCCTTCATCCGACGATGAGCAACTGTCATGTTTCGATGTCGGCTCGGCGGGTTCCGGCGTACAGTTCGCTCATGAAGGTCAGCCCGAGCCTGAGATTCTGGGGCGAGCGGAATCGGAATCAACGTCCTGGTGATCGGGATCATGTTCATCGTCTTTCGAGCCGGCATCTCCCGAGGGCTTGAGAAGGTGCGGCACCCGACGGGGACTTTTCGTTTACACAGCGACGCGCGTGGTTCTTGCGATTGAGGGTCTGCTGCTGACATGGGCTCTCCACAGCGCGTCGCCGGTCGCGTGGATTCTCTGGGCGCTATTCATCGTGGGCCGCGGCGGCCAGGCGGCGGCGCAGGCCGCTCGAAGACGCTGACGGCTAGGCGTACGGTTCGGGTCGTGAGTTATTCTCGGAATCGGTCGAGGGCTCTGCGGCTGGCGACTCCGTCGACCGCCTTGGCGGTCTTCGACCTGATTCTCCTTCCGTTCACGCAGCTGTGGATTGCCCAGCTCGTGACTTTCGCCTGTCTTGGGTTCATCGCGATCAGCAGCTGGGCAGCCTACCTCTACTACCGTCGGCACCCGGATGGCGAGCACGCTCCCGCCGATGAGCGGGACGCAAAGTGAACGACGACCCTGACGGCGAGCCCGCTCCCGACCCGTCAGTGGACGGCGAGCACCTGGTGGAGACTCCGGCGGTCGGTATTGCAAGGCGGGAGATCCGGGCCGCCTGGGGTCTTCTTGGGGTGGCGGCGGTCGCGTTGGCTGTCGGCGTCGTCGTTGAGGTATTCATCTTGCCTGTGCCGCACTCTGGTTGGCATGGGATCGCGGTCGGCCTGCTGACTTCTGGTGGGCTCCTCATCTTTCAGGGCGTGCCGAAGGTCCGTAACGGCCGCGCCACGCTCCGCGACGAGCTCAGACGGCAGCACGGTGAGGGGACAGAGTGAATCGACGCAGTTGGGTGCTCCCGTGGACTTCGACGTCCGCGCTCCTGTTCGGCGTCTTCGCGGTCATCACGGCGTTCGCGTTACCTCCGAAGACCGGCGGGATCGGGGTTGAACCGCTGATCATCGGAATCGTCCTCATCGGCGCCGGCGTCGTAGGATTCGTCATCTTCGCTAGGCACAGACGAGGGCGCGGCTGACGCTCCTCGCGATGCGCGATCTGCGCCGACGAGACCCTAGTCGTCACTGCGACCACTGTCGGTTCGGCCGTCCCGGCCGCTCCGGGGGCGGTTGCGCTTGTGCCAGGCGACGCTTGCCCATGCGGCCGCGCCGAGAACAAGCCAGCTCACCCCTACCAGGAGATTCCACCATCTGCCGGTGACGAACCAGCTCACGAGGAAGACGCCGCCGGCCAGCGGGTAGAAGATACCCATGAATAGGGCGTAACCGCGGGTGTTGCTGACGAGCCACCACGGATTCGACGCGCGCACGTCATCCGCATGGATCGATCTCATCGGAGGGAAGCCTCCATTTTCGTCGCGGTCGTCGGATGGCCGGGGTCCTGCCACGGTTATGTCACCGCCCGCGCCGTCGAACAAGCAGTGCCGCCCCGACTGCGACGGCGAACAGGATGGTGATCGCCAGAGGCAACGCGGGCCACGCGCCCGGCAAGAGCACGAAGGCCCCGCCAGCGGCGAGGACCGTCACGCTCACGGTTGTCCCCCATCCTCGAGTTCGGATTTCGCCCGCCGGTGTGTCCGGAAGTAGACAAGACTTTCAAACCCGGAGGTGTGGGCGGCGCAGCGGAGTGCGCCGTCCGCGCTTGGGTGTGGCCGGGCTCTTCCCGAAAATGGCCTGTGCGAGGTCGAGCACATGGCTTGCGATGCCGACCACGTGGTAGTCGTCGGTCAGTCGAGGGATCGGTTCGCTCACTAGGGTGTCCCGCGCGATCAGCGCGTCAAAATTTATCTGCGGGCGAACGCGACCATCGCCCGGTCGGACACCAGCCACGTCGGCCATGACCCGCACCACGTTCTCCGCGAGCAGGCCGTACGCGATGGTGGTGGGATGAACGCCGTCGAGAGAGAAGAGGCCTCCTTGGGTTCGGCCGTGCTTGTCTTCCAGGAAGAACCTACTGTCGGGTCGTGGCGACAGTGCAAGCAGCGCCGGCGGTAGGGGGTCGGGGTGACGGGTCCACCATGTCGGCTGCGACTGGGGACTGTCCTGGTATCGCCGGTAGGCAAGCAGATCCAGGAGACCGCACAGGTCGACGAGCAGCCAGTCTCGCGGGTCTGCCGGGTCGGTTCGAGCCGCGTGCACCATCTTCTTGATCGCCCAGTTGTATTGGTCGATTGCCGCATCGATTGCTCGCGCATCATCTGCGGTCAGACACGGGTCCTGGTTTCCATTGAACCCGTCACTGAGCCACGGGTGCGTGTACCGAACGAAGTATCTCGAGTCGGGGGGTTTCTGCCCGATGCCGTGAAGGAGCGGCACGATCGTCACGTGCGGAACCGTCATCCATATGGTGTGCGCCGCGTTCACCCGCTTCACCTCGTCGGCAAGCCGGCCGAGCTCTATTTCGAAATGCTCCGGCGTCCAGACGTTGAACTTGCTCTTGCGATCGACGTTGTCGAAGCCCTCCTTGCTCCAGTGGATCTTGAGTTCACCGATGCTGCGGAGCGCGTTGTTGGCACCCAACTCCACGACCAGAGTCTCGATTCCTGCACCATTGTTTTCAGCGCCGAGTGATTGGGCAGCGGCGATCTGGGTGGTGGCACTGTCGCCCAGTTTGCCTCCGGAGAGGGTGATCAGAGCGGAGCGCTCTTGGGCGTGAGCGACCAAGAACCGTGACGGGTTACTCGTGTCCTTCACCTGCTCGCGGCACCATTCTCGTGACGCGGAGAGGCAGTCTCGGATGTCGAAGCCCCAACAGGCAAGATTCTCGTAGGCCGGGTCCTGACCACCGTTGCGTCGGTCGAGTTCGGCGTCGGTCCAGTATGTCTGCACCTGCTTAGCGAGGCTTCTCGCCTGCAGCAATTCCGGTATCCAGGTGTACCACTTGATCCCCGGGAACGCTTCGTTGAGTGAGCGGGCCAGGCCCTCGAGGTTCAGCGGCATTCCAGGCACGTGTCTCGGATCGGCGAATACGGGATGGGTGATGCCGAAGCCGAACGCCTCAGCAGCCAGGACGGGCCACGAATGATCCGTGTTGAAGATGGCGAAGGATTGGAAGCCTTGGCTGATGGAACCCCCGATCACGACGAGCCGGTGGGGGCGACTGGATCCGTCCGGCGGTGCTGTGGCGAGTTTCGTACCGAGATCGGCCTGTTCCACCGTGAGCGGCTCGGGCGCCTCGCTGCGAATATGCAGGCCTTGCTCCCGGTACTTCTCCGCTACCACCTCGGGAGGAGGTTCTTGCCACAGCCGGTCCGGGTTGTCGTTCTCCGCTTCTTCCATCGTTCTCGTCCTTCCCCGCGACAAGAGGGGATTGTGGCAGACGCAGCGTTCTACGGCAAGAGTTTCTGAGTGTTTCTCATGTTTGCATACACGCGGCACCCCGCGCCAACCCACACGCTTCTTGCCGCACGCGAAAGATCGCGGAAACTTTCAGTGCCAAGGCGCACCAAGAACAGCCATTCACCCACTACCGTCGCAATGCGGGCGACCTCCGCACCTGACGAACAGACGCGTCCATCCGACGCGGAAGGGCCCTGAGTACCGAGCGTGACCACCTTCAACACCGACCACCCGCACGCCTTCGAGTCCCACCGCGCGGCGTGGGTCGAGCGGGAGGTGCAGGCCGAGCAGCTCATCCCGCTCATCGGGCGCCTCTACCGCGACCATGGCGTGGTCACCTCCATCCACGGCCACCGGCTGATCAACCTGTCCGCCACCGGGGTCATCGCGGTGCACGACCGGGCGCGCGAGCTCGGGCATGAGGAGCTGACGCTGAGGGAGACGTCCGCCGTGCTCACCGCGCTGCTGGCGAACGCGCCGGCGCCGGCCTCCATCGACGTCGCGCGGCTCGCCATGTCGGTGCGCGGGCTGGACGACGGCGACGTGAAGGCCCGGGTGCGGGCGGAGCTCGACGGCGCGCACAACGCCCCCGCGGCGGGGCCGACCGACGTGGTGCTCTACGGCTTCGGCCGCATCGGGCGGCTGCTCGCGCGCATCCTCATCAACCACGCCGGCAACGGCAACGGGCTGCGCCTGCGGGCCATCGTGGTGCGTCGAGGGTCGGACAACGACCTCGACAAGCGCGCCAGCCTCCTCGCCCGCGACTCGGTGCACGGGCCGTTCCCCGGGTCCGTCACGGTCGACGCCGAGAACGATGCGCTGGTCGCGAACGGGACGCGCATCCAGGTCATCTACTCCGACGACCCGACGAACGTGGACTACACCGCCTACGGCATCCGCGACGCGATCGTGGTCGACAACACCGGCCGCTGGCGGGACGAGGCCGGGCTCGCGCAGCACCTGGCCAGCCCGGGCGTTGCGCGGGTCCTGCTCACGGCTCCCGGCAAGTCGCCGCTGAAGAACATCGTGCACGGCATCAACGACGACACGATCACCGAGGCCGACCGCATCGTCTCGGCGGCCTCCTGCACCACCAACGCGATCACCCCGGTGCTCAAGGCGCTCCAGGACGCCTACGGCATCGCGCGCGGGCACGTGGAGACGGTCCACTCCTTCACCAACGACCAGAACCTCACCGACAACTTCCACAAGGGCGACCGGCGCGGGCGGTCGGCGGTGCTCAACATGGTCATCACCGAGACCGGGGCGGCGAAGGCGGTCGCCAAGGCGCTGCCGTCGCTCGCGGGCAAGCTCACCGGCTCCAGCATCCGGGTCCCCACCCCGGACGTGTCGCTCGCGATCCTGAACCTGACGCTGGAGCGGCCGGCGACGAAGGAGCAGGTCAACGACTACCTGCGCCGGGTGTCGCTGCACTCCACGCTGCGCCAGCAGATCGACTATGTGGAGTCCCCGGAGGTCGTCTCCAGCGACTTCGTCGGGTCGCACCGGGCCGGCATCGTGGACGGCCTCGCCACCATCGCGGACGGGACCAACCTGGTGCTATACGTCTGGTACGACAACGAATACGGCTACTCCTGCCAGGTCGTCCGGGTGCTCGAGCGGATGGCGGGAACGCATCCGGCGGTCGTCCCGCCGCGCGCGGAGGTGCGCTTGCGGGAGGTGGCGACTACCGTTCAAGGGTGAGCACGCCCGAGAACGACCCCGCCGAGACCACCGACACGACCGAGACCGAGGCCGCAGGTGCCCCCACGGGAGACGCCGCCGAGACGGAGGCCTCCCTCACCTTCTCCGACCTGGGACTCGACCCGCACGTCCTGAAGGCGCTGAAGGACGTCGGCTACGAGACCCCGTCCGCCATCCAGGCGGCGACCATCCCGCTGCTGCTGGAGGGCCGCGACGTCGTCGGCCTCGCCCAGACCGGCACCGGCAAGACGGCCGCGTTCGCCCTCCCGATCCTGTCGCGGCTCGACCTCTCGCAGAAGATCCCGCAGGCGCTCGTCCTCGCGCCGACGCGCGAGCTGGCCCTCCAGGTCGCGGAGGCGTTCGAGAGCTACGCCGCCCACATGAAGGGCGTGCACCTGCTGCCGGTGTACGGCGGCCAGGGCTACGGGGTGCAGCTCTCGGCGCTGCGGCGCGGCGTCCACATCGTGGTCGGCACGCCCGGCCGGATCATGGACCACCTCGACAAGGGGACGCTCGACCTCTCCGAGCTGCGCTACCTCGTGCTGGACGAGGCCGACGAGATGCTGAAGATGGGCTTCGCCGAGGACGTGGAGACGATCCTCGCCGACACCCCGGACGACAAGCAGGTGGCACTGTTCTCGGCGACGATGCCGGCGCAGATCCGCCGCATCTCCAAGAAGTACCTGCACGATCCCGAAGAGGTCACGGTCAAGACCAAGACCACGACCTCCCCCAACATCACCCAGCGCTACCTGGTCGTGTCGTACCCGCAGAAGGTGGACGCGCTCACCCGCATCCTCGAGGTCGAGAACTTCGAGGGGATGATCGTCTTCGTCCGCACCAAGAACGAGACGGAGACGCTGGCCGAGCGGCTGCGCGCCCGCGGCTACTCGGCCGCGGCGATCAACGGCGACGTCGCGCAGGCCCAGCGCGAGCGGACGGTCGACCAGCTCAAGTCGGGCAAGCTCGACATCCTGGTGGCCACGGATGTGGCGGCGCGCGGCCTCGACGTCGAGCGGATCAGCCACGTCGTCAACTTCGACATCCCGGTCGACACCGAGTCGTACGTCCACCGCATCGGGCGTACGGGCCGCGCGGGCCGCAGCGGAGCGGCGATCAGCTTCGTCACCCCCCGCGAGCGACGGCTGCTGACCGCCATCGAGAAGGCCACCCGCCAGCCGCTCACGCAGATGCAGCTCCCGAGCGTGGACGATATCAACGTCACCCGCCTCGCCCGCTTCGACGACGCCATCACCGCGGCGCTCGGGCAGGACGAGCGGATCGCGCGGTTCCGCGACATCATCGGGCACTACGTGGAGCACCACGATGTTCCGGAGGCCGACGTGGCCGCGGCGCTCGCGGTCGTGGCGCAGGGCGACGAGCCGCTGCTGCTGGACGAGAACGACGCGCTGGCGCGGAGCGTCGAGCGGGACGGGCGCGACACCCGCTCCGCCGGACGCGACGACCGGGGCGGCCGGGGCGAGCGCGGGGAGCGGGGCGAGCGGGGCGCGCGGCGCGAGCGCAGCGACAAGCCGATGGCCGCCTACCGCATCGAAGTCGGCAAGCGGCAGAAGGTGGAACCGCGCCAGATCGTCGGCGCGCTCGCCAACGAGGGCGGCCTCAGCCGGGAGGACTTCGGCCACATCCGGATCATGCCGGACTTCTCGGTCGTGGAGCTGCCGGCGGACCTCCCGGCGGACACCCTGAGCCGCCTGTCGGACACCCGGATCAGCGGCAAGCTCATCGAGATCCGGCCGGACCGTGGGCCCGGTGCGCGGCGCGAGCGCGGCCAGTGGGAGGAGCGGCGACCGCGGGAGCGCCGTGACCGGGACGACCGCCCGGCCCGGTACGACCGTGACGACCGGCCGTCCCGCAATGACCGCGACGAGCGGCCGCCCCGCAAGCCACGGCACCGCTGAGGCCGCAGGATTCCGCGAACCCGGTGACGGCGGCTGGGGACTCCTAGCCGCCGTCGCTTCCCGGTCTCCACCCCGACTGCGCCAGCCACGCGTCGAGGTCAAGCAGCTCCGGGTCGATCTCCCGCGTCGTGGCGAAGTCGGCCTGGTACGCGGGCGTCTCGGCGAACCACCGGAACATCTGCGCCATGTCCCCGAACGGAGCGACGGCCTCCAGTGGCAGCGCCTCGTAGCGCGCGGGCAACCCGGCGTGGAGGCCGACCGCCTCCGCGATGTCGTCCCCGGTCAGGCGGTCGCCCGCGATCTCCAGGCTCGCTCCCTCCACGGGCGTACCGCCCAGCAGGATGGCCGCGGCGACCCGACCGATGTCGCGCACCGCGACCATCTCCAGTGGGACGTGCGGCGGCAGCGCCATCCGGACGACGACCCGGCGGTCCTCGACGCTCACCGACCGGGCGGCGAGGTTGTCCATGAAGAACACCGGCCGGATGATCGTGCGGTGCAGCCCGAGCGCGTCGAGGTGCTCCTCGACGCGGCGCTTGCTCTCGAAGTGCGGGATGCCCGTGTGCCGCTCGGCGCCGCCGACCGAACTGAAGACAAAGTGCGGCACCCGGGCGCGGGCAGCCGCGTCGGCGGCGGCGATCCCGGAGGCCGTCTCGTGCTCGATCCCGCCGCGCGGCGTGGTCATCGCGAAGGCGGCGTCCACACCCGCGAAGAGCCGGTCGAGGGACACCGCGTCGTCCAGGTCACCCGCCGACAGCTCCACCCCGCGGTCGGCGAGGCTCCGGGCGCCGGCCGCGCCGGGATCGCGCACGAGGGCGCGGACGCGGGCACCGCGCTCCAGCAGCGCGTCGACCACGGAGCCGCCCTGGCGGCCGGTGGCGCCGATCACCGCGACGAACGGCGCGGCCGACGGGATGCGATCGGTGGTCATGGTGTGCTCCTCGCCGGATCCGTCATCCGCGCGCGTTGTCCTCCACGATGTGCCGGACGGCGCCGACCGCCAGGTGCAGCATCCCGCCGAGCACCCCGAGCACGCCGAGCCGGTTGCCCCAGGCGAACACCTCCGCGGCTCCGGCGGCGTCGGTCGCGCGGATGGCGAAGCCGACGAAGTACAGGACGATCGCGCTGATCAGCGCGACGACGTAAATGGTCACGAGGACGGTGATCGCGAGGTTCGGCGTCCGGCGGGTCTTCGGCCTGCGCTCATCAGTGGACATGGCTCGGATGCTACCCACGGCACCGAGCCGCCGGCAACGACGGGGGGCTACCATGACCGGCATCCGCCCCGCGAAAGGAGCCCCCTCATGCCTGTCCTCACCGAAACCTTCGCCCTGTCCAACGGCGTCGAGATCCCGAAGGTCGGGTTCGGCACCTGGCAGATCCCGGCCGGCCCCCTCACCTACGACGCGGTGCGGACGGCGCTCGACGTCGGCTACCGGCACATCGACACAGCGCGCGCCTACGGCAACGAGGAGAGCGTCGGACGGGCGGTGCGCGACAGCGGCCTGGCGCGCGAGGACGTCTTCATCACCACCAAGTGCCCGGCGGAGGTGAAGGACGCCGCGGGTGCACGCCACGCGTTCGAGCGGTCGTCCGAGCTGCTGGACCTCGGCCCGATCGACCTCTACCTCATCCACGCGCCGTGGCCGTGGAACCACCAGGGCAGCGACCACCGCGCCGGGAACATCGAGGTCTGGAAGGTGTTCGAGGAGCTGTACGACGCCGGGCGGACGCGCTCCATCGGCGTGAGCAACTTCGTCGTGGCCGACCTGGAGTCGCTCATCGCCGGGACGAGCGTGGTGCCGCACGCCGACCAGATCCGCTGGTTCGTCGGGCACACGCAGCCCGAGACGACCGCCTACTGCCAGGAGCGCGGCATCCTCGTGGAGGGCTACTCGCCGCTCGCGACCGGACGGCTCATCGGGGACGAGGATATCGAGCTGATCGCGGAGAAGTACGGCAAGACCGGCGCGCAGGTGAGCCTGCGGTACGTGCTGCAGAAGGGCGTCCTCCCGCTGCCGAAGTCCACGACGCCGCACCGGATCGCGGAGAACGCCGACCTCGACTTCGAGTTGAGCGCGGAGGATATGGCAGTGCTGGACGCGATGGAGGCGCGAGGGCGCTGAGCCTCCCCGCGGCCGCTGGACGCTGAGGTGGGTGTGGGGCGCGCCTACTTCCCCGCCCCCACCGCGATCCCCGCGACGACGTACCGCTGCAGCGCGAGGAACACGATGAACAGCGGCAGCACGCCGAGCACGAGCGTCGGCAGAAGCTGCTCGGGGCTCATCGTGTGCGTGCCGATCGTCGCGTAGACCGCGAGTGTGACCGTCTGCTTGTCGTCCGACGAGAGCAGCACGAGCGGCAGGATGAGGTCGTTCCACACCTGGAGGATGACGAAGATCGCCAGCGTTGCCGTCGCCGGGCGCAGCAGCGGGAAGACGATCCTCCAGTAGGTGCGGATCAGCCCGGCGCCGTCGACGGCCGCGGCCTCCTCCAGCTCCGGCGGCACGGTGCGCAGGAAGCCCGCGAAGAAGAACACGGCGAACGGCATGATCGTGGCGGTGTACGCGAGCACGATGCCGATGTAGCTGTCGAGCAGGTGGAGTTTCTGCATCACCTCGTAGAGCGGGGTGAGGACGACGAAGATCGGGATCGTCAGCCCCGAGACGAAGACCTGGTACAGCGTGCGGGTCCAGCGCCGGGTGTGCCGCACGATCGCCCAGGCCGCGAGGGAGGCCGCGAACACGGTGATGACCGCGGTCGCGAGGGTGATGATGAGCGTATTCCCGACGCTGCGCAGGTAGTGCATGTTCTGGAACGCGTTGACGTAGTTCTGGACGTCGATCGGGCTCGGGAGGGCGAACGGGTTCGACGGCGACGAGTTCCCGTGCTGCAACGACACCATCACGAGCACCCAGATCGGCGTGAGGACCACGGCCGTGAAGGCGAGCAGGATGACGGAGGCGATGACCGTCGACGCGCGGCTGCGGAAGCGGCGGGAGCGGAACCGCGGAGCGCGGGCAGAGTGGCCCTCCGGCGTGGCGCGGTCGTCGCGGGCGGCCTCGGTCTCCTGGCTGATGAGTGCGGTCATGCGAGGTCGGCCTCCCGTCGGCGCAGCAGCGTCGCCTGCGTGACGCCCACGACGATCGTGAGGATCAGCAGCAGGACGGCGAGCGTCGTGCCGTAGGCGAACTGGTAGTTCGCGAAGCTGTTGTTGTAGATGACGAGGCTCAGCGTCTGCGTCGCGTCCTCGGGGGCGCCCTGCGTCATGATGAACGGCAGGTCGAACACGCGCAGCGACCCGATGACGCTGAGCGTGATGTTGATCGTGAAGGACGGCGCGAGCAGCCGCCAGTCGATGCTCCAGAACCGGCGCCAGCCCGCGGCGCCGTCCAGGTTCGCGGCCTCGATGAGCGCCGGGTCGATCGCCAGGTAGTTGGCGAGGTAGATCGTTGCGGTGTAGCCGAGGAACATCCAGATGTAGATGGCGGCGATCGACATCAGCGCGGTGTGCGGGTCGCCGAGCCAGATCGGCTCGAGCCAGTGCAGGCCGAGGGCGTTCATGACGTCGTCGATCGGGCCTCCGAGCGGCGAGTACATGTACGACCACAGGTAGCCGACGGCCACGAAGGCCATCATCGCTGGCAGCAGGAGGCCGGCCCGCACGAAGTTGCGCACGCGCTCCAGCTTGAACAGCCAGAACGCGACGAGGAGGGCAAGGCCGTTCTGCACGATCACCACCACGATCGTGTAGACGATGGTGTTGCCGAGGGCGTGCAGGACGGTCGGGTCCGACAGCGCGTGCAGGTAGTTCTTCAGCCCGACGAAGTTGCCGCCGCTCGGCCCGATCGCGTCGGTGAAGCTGAGCTGCACGCCGCGGATCAGCGGGTAGATCACGAACACGGCGAAGATGAGGGCTGCCGGCGCGATCAGCACCATCGCGGAACGGCCACGGATTTGCATGGGGATCGCCTTTCGGGGCTGGGTGGTGCGGTGGTGCGGGTGCGGTGGTGCGTGGACTCCCGGCCGGGGAGGCGTGGGCGCTCCCCGGCCGGGACAGTGGTGACTACTTCGGCGGTGCTTACTTCGGCAGTGCTTACTTCGTCTTCGGGATCGTCTGGTCGAGCTGCTTCAGGAGCGTGCTCGTCGACTGCGTCGGGTCGTTGAAGAGCGCGGTGCCGACCTTCCAGAACTCCTGCTCGTAGGTCGGGAAGTGCAGGTACTCGATGGGCGACACCTGCGAGTGGCCGGCGTTGAAGGCGTCCACGTAGGCGCTCGCCTTCTCCATCGTCGGGCTCGGCACGTTCTTCAGCGTGGTGAAGGAGTTCTCCGCGGCCAGGTAGCGGCTGTCGTTGGCCGGGTCGGCCATGAACGCCACGTACTTCTTCGCGGCGTCGGTGTGCTGGCTCGCCGCGTTGACGCCCCAGCCGGAGCCGACGAAGGTCACGCCGTAGGGGCTGCTGCCCGCGTCGCCGCCGGGGAACGGGTTGAGCGAGAAGTCGAACTTCGCGTTCTGCTGGAAGTTCTGCAGCTCCCACGCGCCCATGATGGTGAAGGCCCACTTGCCGGCGGCGAAGTCGGCGTTGCCGGTGTTGAACGGCTCGATGCCGTTCATCAGCTTGCCGTCCACGTCACCCGAGGTCAGGAGCTGCTTGATGTGGTCGAAGACCGGGGTGAACGACGGGTTCCAGTTGGTCTTTCCCTCGTCGTAGCCCTGGCCCCACTTGGCGTCGACCAGGTTCGCGGCGAGCGCCAGCGAGAGCTGCTCGCTGGTCCAGCCGCCCTGGTCGGCGAGCAGGAGGCCCGGCTGGCCGGCGGCCTTCAGCTTCTGCAGCGCGTCCAGGAAGTCCGGCCAGGTCTGCGGCACCTGGCTGATGCCGGCCTTCTTCAGGATGTCGAGGTTCGCGTACAGGCCGATCGGGATGTTCTGCTGCGTGAAGGCATAGGTCTTGCCGTTGATCGCGCCGAACGGGGCGACGTTCGGGAGGATCTGCTTCACCCAGGACTGGTCGCTCAGGTCGGCGAGGTAGCCCTGCTTCTGCCACTGCTGGACACGGGTCGCGTTCGTCATCAGGACGTCGGCCGCGGTGCCGGCCGCGAGGCGGGTGTTGTTGTACTGGTCGTACTCGCCGTTGGCGACGTACTTGTAGTCGACCGTGATGTTCGGGTACTTCTTGTGGAAGTCGGCGTTGATCTGGGGGATGTCGGCGAGCTCGGTGCCGCCGCCCTCGAAGCCGACCACGGTCAGCGTGGTCTTGCCGTCGCTGGAGCCGCCTCCCGACGAGCAGCCGGCGAGCGCCAGCGCGACCGCCGAGACGGCGGCTGCGGCGAGGATCAATTTCTTGCGCATGGGTGTCCACTCCTTTGTGAGGTGCCTGGTGTTGTCAGGTGGTGCGTTGCGTACGGGGTGTTGCGGGATGGTGCGGGGGTGGTGGTGCGTGGCCGCGCCCCGGATCAGGGATCGAGGGGCGGGACGTCGTCGAGCTCGTAGGCCGCCGGTCGCGACTGGATGTCGCGCAGGAGCCGGAGGTCGAACTTCGGCACGCGCCGGAAGTCGAGCACGCCGTTCTTCTCCTGGAAGACGTCCGTGAGCTGGGTGAAGCAGTAGCCGAACATGCCGGCGTCGTCGAGCAGCGTGTCCACGAGCCGGCGGAACCGGTCGATCCACTCCTCGCGGGTGCGCGGCGCCTCGCCGTACCCCCAGGAGTCGTCGCCGCTGCGGTCGCTGTCCGACCACCAGATGCCGCCGAACTCGCTGCAGAAGTAGGGCTGCCCGGCATACGGGACCGACCACTCGGTGCCGTCGAGCGCCGTGTTGACGTACGGCCGGCCGTCGGCGAGGCCGCCCATGCGCTGTGCGAAGACGTCCGGGTCCTGCTCGTACAGGTGCGAGTCGTAGATGTCGGCTCCGGGCACGCGGTGCGAGTACCCGGACGCGTCGATCACCGGGCGTGTCGGGTCGATCGCCTTGGTGACCGCGTAGAGCGCCTTGGTGGCGTCGTCGAGGACGGTCAGCCGGTCGGTCATCGGCTGGAAGGTCTCGTTGAGCGGACACCAGCCGACGATCGACGGGTGCGAGAGGTCGCGGGTGAGCGCCTCCACCCACTCGGCCACGAAGGACAGCGTCGGCTCCTGCGGGCCGCCGGGGCCGACCTTGGCGCCCCAGTCGGCGAACTCGCCCCAGACCAGGTAGCCGAGCCGGTCGGCGTGGAAGAGGTAGCGCTCCTCGAAGACCTTCTGGTGGAGGCGGGCGCCGTTGAAGCCGGCCGCCATCCCGAGCTCGATGTCGGCCACGAGGGCGTCGTCGCTCGGCGCGGTCATCAGGGTGTCGGGCCAGTAGCCCTGGTCGAGGACGAGCCGCTGGAAGACCGGGCGGCCGTTGAGGAGGACGCGGCGGCCGTCGATGGCGATGGACCGCATCCCGGCGTAGCTGTCGAGGACGTCGACCACGGTCTCGCCGCGAAGCAGGGTGAAGCGGACGGTGTAGAGGTGCGGGTCCTCGGGCGACCAGGTGCGCAGGCGCTCGGCCGGGACCGGGAGGGTGAGCACGGGCTTCACCTGCGCCGTCACCTCGGTTTCGCGGGTGACGACGAGGCCGTCTGCGTCGCTGACGTCGACGCGAGCCGTGAGCCCTGCGGCCGGGGAGACGACGTCCAGCTCGACCGCGAACGACGACGACGCCAGGTCGGGACGGATGACGGGGCGGCCGAAGTGCGCCGGCGAGACGGGCTCCAGCCAGACCGTCTGCCAGATGCCGGTCGTGCGCGTGTAGAAGGCCTCGTAGTTCTCGGGACGGCGGGACTGCTTGCCGCGCGCCTGGATGGTGAGGTGGTCGTCCTCGGCCAGGACGGAGAGGGTGAAGGCGGCGCGGCCGGCGACCGCGTCCGTGATGTCGATCGTGAACGGGGTGAAGCCGCCGCGGTGGCGGCCGACCTCCGTGTCGTCCACCCAGACCGTGGTGTCGAAGTCGACCGCGCCGAAGTGGAGCAGGAGGCGGTCGCCGGCCCAGCCGGCCGGGACCTCGACCGTGCGCTGGTAGCGGACCGCGGGGTGGAACGTGGTGCTGCCGATGCCGGAGCGCTCCGACTCGGGGGCGAACGGGACGAGGATGTCGCGGTCGAGGGTCCAGTCGGTGGGGGCGTCCGCTGCCGCGACCGCGGCCGCGCCGAAACCGAAGCTCCACACGCCGTTGAGGTTCAGCCAGCGGTCGCGCACGAACTGCGGACGCGGGTACTCCGGGCGCGGCACGGCCCGCGCGACGGGAGCTTCGCCGTCCTGTTCGATTTCCCTCGATGCAAATGGCACGTTCAGGATGCTAGCGTGCAGTTTGCCTCGATGCAAACGGATATTGGAAAAAGTTCGGAATCGCGGCCCACTGCATCACCGGGCGGAGGAGGGAGGTGCGCCCGCACCTGACGCGCGCGACCCGTCGTCGGCGGACGGCGCGCTCTCCCGCACGACCAGCCGGTGCGGCCCCAGGAGTACCTCCGGCTCGAGCTTCTCGCCGGCGAGCCGCCGCACGATGCGATCGAGCGTCGTCTCCGCGAGCCACTGCTTGTCCGGGCTCACCGTCGTGAGCGACGGGATGGAGAAGCGGCCGTCCTCGATGTCGTCCCAGCCGACCACGGCCACCTGGTCGGGCACGGAGACACCCGCGTCATGCAGAGTCCGCAGCGCGCCGAGGGCGAGGGCGTCCGAGAAGCAGAAGATCGCGTCGAACCGTTCACCGCTGTCGAGCAGGCGGCGCATCGCGGCGGCGCCCTCCGGCCGGCGGAAGCCCTCCACGTATTCCACGATCTCGGGGAGGCCGAGGTCGGCGTGCGCACGGATCGCCGCGCGGTAGCCCTCGAGGCGCTGGGAGCTCGCGGCCCGGTGGCTGCGCTCGGCGCCGATTGCGGCGATGCGGCGGCGGCCCTGGCCGAGCAGGTGCTCCACCGCCTCCCGAGCCGCCAGGAAGTTGTCGATCATCACCTTGTCGTAACCCGGGAACTCATCCTCACCGAGGAACACGAGCGGACCCGCGGCGAGCGCCTCCAGGTCCTCCGCGCGCAGGGCGAGCGGGCTCAGCGCGAGGGCGTCGAAGAGCGAACCCCCGGCGGTGCGGCGCAGCAGGGCGAGCTCGCGCTCGCGGTCGCCGTCGGTCTGGTCGACGACGACGGTCAGACCGCGCTCGGCGCCGCCCTCGACGAAGGCGCGGGTGAGCTCGGCGAAGTAGGCGGTGTCGAGCTCCGGCAGCATCAGCCCGATGAGTCCGGACCGCCCCACCTTGAGGCTGCGCGCGAGCTCGCTCGGCTGGTACTCGAGCTCGTGGATGACGCGGAGGACGCGCTCCCGGGTCGCCGGCGCCACATGGTCGAAACCGTTGACGACGTTCGAGACGGTGCGGACGGAGACGCCCGCGGCCTCCGCTACCTCACGACGTGTCGCCGCCATGCTCCCCCGCTCGCAGTCCCGTGTGAATCGTGTGTTTGCCTCGTGGCAACGGGGCGCGATCATCCTAGCGGGGCGGGGGCGGCGAGTGCGCTACTGCGCCGGCACATCCTCCCCGAGAGGAGCCTCCACCAGCTCCACCACCCCGTCCCCCGACGCATCCGCCCGCACCAGCGCGATCCCCCCGAGGATCAGCGCGCCGCCCACGAGCTGCAGCGCGTTCAGCGACTCGCCCAGCAGCAGCCACGCGTAGAACGTCGCCGCCACGACCTCCAGCAGCCCGGCGAAGGAGCCCAGCCGCGAGCCGAGCATGTTCGCGGCGGTGATGCCCGAGGCGTATGCCAGCGCCGTCGCGAGGACGCCGACCACGGCGAGGGGCAGCCATCAGGGCGCTGGACCGCCGAAGAGCTGCACGTCGCGGGTGCTCACCACGAACGGGAGCAGTCCGGTCGCGCTCACGGCGGCCAGCGCCACGCCGCCGGCGAGCAGTCCGCCCGCTGCGAGGGCGACCGGCGGGAGGCCGTCGGAGGGGCGCGCGGCGATGATGTAGTAGCCGGCGCAGCCGAGCATCGCGGTCACCGCGAGGGCGACGCCGACGAGGTCGAGCGGCTTGCCTCCGCCGGGTGAGACGACCAGCAGCAGGCCGGCGATCGCGACCGCCGAGCCGGCCAGGACCACGGCCTTCGGCGCCCGGCGCGTGCGCGCCCAGACGAACAGCACCAGCACCACCGGCGCCAGGTACTCGATCAGGATGGCGGTGCCGACCGGGATGCGCTCGATGGCGGCGAAGTACAGCACCTGCGTCCCTGCCACGCCGACCAGGGCCATCCCGAGCAGGCGCCAGCGCCCCCGCCAGAGCGAGGCCCAGCGGCCACGCAGGGCGAGGATCGCGAACGGCGCCAGCACGACGCCGCCGATCAGCACGCGTGCGGTGACCGCGGCGGCCGGCGACCAGCCGCTCTCCAGCAGCGGCTTGATGAACGCGCCCGACAGACCGAACGACGCGGCGGCGACGACCGCGACGACGAGGCCTTTGGAGGTCTGGTTCAGTGCCATCGGAGGCCTCCTGCCGTATGCACGCGACGGGGTCCGTGCGGCGCGGAACAGGGCCGCGTCAGGACCGAAGTGGGTTATGATCCTGACGTGAGTACCGGGCGTAGTAAGGAGTCAACTTGCATTTTGCCCCTGACGCGGAAGACGCCCTCCAGTTCGCCGTCGTGCTGTGCAACACCGTCCCCACCGCCTCCCGCAGCGGGGAGGACGAGCTCGCCACTCCGGCCCAGCTCGTGGCGCTGATGCACGAGAACCGGTATTCGGGACGCATCGACGGCGACGAGGCCGAGCTGCAGCAGGTGCACGAGACCCGCGACCGCCTCCGCCGGGCATGGACGATGGAGCGCGACGACGCCGTCGCCGAGGTGAACGCCATGCTCGCCGACGCCCACGCCTCCCCCTACCTGATGCGGCACGACGGCTTCGACTGGCACCTGCACGCGACGTCGCTGGACGCGCCGCTCGCCGAGCGCATCCGGGTGGAGGTCGCGCTCGCGCTGGTCGACGTCATCCGCTCGAACGAGAACGACCGGCTGCGGAGCTGCGCCGCCTACGACTGCGACGGCCTGGTGCTCGACCTGTCCCGGAACGGGTCGAAACGGTTCTGCAGCGTACGCTGCGGCAACCGGATGAACATGGTCGCGTTCCGGGCGCGGCAGGAGGCCGAGTAGCGATGACCGATGACAAGCTCCCCACCATGCAGGCCGTCGCCGCGACGGCGGGAGTCTCGCTCGCGACCGTGTCGAACGTGCTGAACCAGCCGTCCCGCGTCGCGCCGGCCACCCGCGAGAAGGTGCGGGCGGCGATCGAGTCGCTCGGCTACATCCGCAACGCCGCCGCCCGCGACCTCAAGCGCAGCAGGAGCGACGGCATCGGGCTGATCGTCCCGGACATCCTCAACCGGCTCTTCGTCGACATGTCCCGCGGGGCGCAGATCACCGCGGGCCGGAAGGGCCTGAGCCTGCTGATGGCCAACGCGGTCTACGCGTTCGAGTCGT
This sequence comes from Leifsonia sp. EB34, assembly GCF_041260585.1. Lineage (NCBI taxonomy): Bacteria > Bacillati > Actinomycetota > Actinomycetes > Micrococcales > Microbacteriaceae > Leifsonia > Leifsonia sp. EB34. The sequence continues at coordinate 1,798,790 of NZ_JBGCCV010000001.1, read as the reverse complement.
TCGACCCGCTGGTGGTGACGAACCAGCAGGACCAGTTCCTCGACTACTTCGCCGAGGAGCGCACCAGCGGCATCCTGTACGCGGCGATGAGCGACCCGACCGACGGGATCAACCGCATCCGCGGCCATGTGCGCCCCATCGTGGTGATCAACTACGACCAGCCCGGCGACTGGTGCTCGGTGCTGATGGACAACCAACAGGCCGGCCGGATCGCCGCAGAGCACCTGGCCAGGATCGGCGTGCGCCGGGTCTTCTACGTCTCGCCGCCCGACGCCGCCCAGCCCATCGCCGACCGGCGCCGCGGGGTCGCGGAGGCCGCGGCCGCCCTCGGCCTGGAGCTGACCGAGGTCACCACCGACGGGTTCGAGACGGAGCACGGGAGGTCGGCGATGGCCGCGCTCCTCGCCGACCGGAGCGACGCCGAGCGGTTCGCGTTCGTCGGAATCAACGACGCCCTGGCCCTCGGCGCGCTGAGCGTCCTCCGCCGGCACCCGGAGGTGCGCATCCCGGAGGACGTCGCGGTCATCGGGCTCGATGGCACCCACGACGGCGCCGACTCCGACTGGGTGAGCCTCACCTCCATCACCCTGCCGGGGTACCGGATGGGCGAGGAGGCGATCCGCCTGGTGCTGGACGAGGCGCAGCCGGGGCACCGGCACGAACGGCTGGTGCTGCCGGTGGGGATGCGGGTCGGGGCGAGCACGGTGCGCCCTGACTGCGTTAGGCCAGCGGACCCGTCGGGATCGTGGCGGCGAGCCCGGCGGTGACGTTGACGTAGCCGACCGATCCGCCGAGCTGCGAGAACCGGGCCATCGAGGCGATCGGCAACTTCTTCCCCGAGTCGAGCAGGAAGATCGAGCCGTTCGGCGTCCGGATGAACTTGGTCGCGGGCGAGCCGATCGAGAGCAGCGCGCAGGTGTACGAGTCGAGCGGGGTGTACACCAGCGGATAGAGCGGTTTCGTGCTCGCGTCCAGTGCCCGGAGGGTCCCCGCGGCCGCGACGTAGTCCGTCCCTCCGCAGGTGATCCCGTAGCCCATCGCGGCCCCGGCTGTGGGATAGCCGGCGAGCACGGCGCTGTCGACGACCCCGAAGCCGTTGATGCCAATGGACGTGGGGATGTCGAACGACGAGAAGGGGATCTTGTTGGTGAGGCCGTTCACGAGGTACACCGTCGCGTCGGCGGGACTGCGGACCAGTGTTCCGGAAGTGAGTGCCGTCGGGCCCACCCGGACGCCCGCGATGACGGACGCCGCGACGACACGGATGACCGGGCTCGCCCCCCGTGGCATGAGCGCGAGGAGCGCCCCCCACGAAGACACGGGCTTGATGTCCGTCGGGCCGACGATGTAAACCGTGCCGCTGGTCGCGGTCTTGATGAAGGAGCCGGTGGGATATCCAGGGATGAGCGGCCCGGTGGTCGGAGTCGGCGTGCCGGTCGGGGCCGGCGTGCCGGTCGGGGTCGACGTAGCGGTGGGGGTCGGCGTCCCCGCGACCGTGTAACTTCCGGTGGTCGCCGCCGAGCGGTTGCGGGTCCCCCATCCCGCGACGACCCGATAGGTGTGGGCCCCGGCCGCCTGCCCGGAGAGGGACACGCTCCACGCCCCCGACGTCGCGACGGCGGCGGTCCCGGCGGCCGCGCTCGCGCCGTCGACGTACACGGAGACCGAGTCCCCGGTCGCGACGTTCGGCAGGGAGCCGGTGAGGACGGTCGTGGACCCTGGCGTGACGCCGCTGACCGTGGGTGCGTCGACGGTGACCATGGGCTCCCAGCCGGTCTGCTGGCTGACGATGCTGTTCGCGTTGCCCTGCACCGGGTAGATCGCGGAGTAGCCGCCGGCGTCCGTGCATGCCGTGCTCGACCAGGTCCCGCTGGAGTTGACCCCGACGGCGTAGAAGCCGATCATCGCCGGGCCGCCCGAGTCGCCGTGGTACATGCACATGCTCGTCTGGACCGAGTTGACCGCCTGCCCGCTGCTGATGCCCTGCGAGTAGTTCACCCGCTGGACCGTCCCACAGGTCCAGCCGGTCGTGCGTCCGGACTTGCAGACGTACGCCCCGACCGTCGCGGTGATCGTGCCGCGCACGGCGATCGCGTTGCCGTCCCACGTCGAGACCTGCGGCTTCGGCGCCAGAGCAGGGTTGCTCACATCGATGAGCCCGGAGTCGTATCCGCTGCCGAATTGGAAGGAGTTGTACTCCAGATCGCCGATGGTCGAACCTGAGGTGCCCGTCTGGTTCGGCTGGCTCTGCACGTACCGCGTGGCGGTCACGGGAGCCGCTGGGACCGGCGAGTTCCCCAGCAGGCAGTGGCCCGCGGTCGCCACGGTCGCCGCGCCGGACGCGTTCCAGCCGTTGAAGCCCGTGGAGCAGATCGCGATCGACGAGCTGCCGACCGGCAGGTACCAGCCCGATCCGTTCACCAGGTCTTCGTAGGACGATGCCGTGGTCACGGCCGGAGGCGTCGGCGGCGTGGAGGAGGTAGGCTCTGCGCCCAGCGCGTGTGCGACCTCCTGCTGGTGGGCGTCGGCGGTGTGGACCTTCAGCACGCTGCCGTCCAACCACACCTGGGCAGGGTCGACGCCCGCCTTGGTGAGCGCGGCGATCGTTGCCGGGGCCGCGGCCGCCGCCTGCGCTCCGGCGAGGTACTGCTGCGGTGTGATGTGGAGATCGCGGCCGATCGCCGCCTTCAGCCCGTCGGGGAGCGTCGACGGGTCCGGGGACTGCGGAGATGCCTCCGATGGGGCGGTGGCCGGAGCGCTGGGCGCGACGGCCGCGGCGCTGGAGCCGCCGCCGCCGGCGGTGTGCGGGGACGACGGTGCGCCGGCGCGGACGCCGCCGGACGGACCGGCGCATCCCGCGAGAACCGTGGCCGCGACGGAGACCGCGACGATCACGGCCGCGGTCGTCGCGAGCCTTTTCGAACGCATCGGGCGCCTCCTCCGGCGGTGATCTCCTCCCAGGATCATACGGGTCGGTCCACCTGTCACCCCCGCGACGCCTTCAGCTCATCTGACTGTTCATCAGCGTCCGGCCAGCAGCTCCAGGACCTCCGCGGTCGTGCCGAGCTCGCCGAGCTTCGGGAACTGGTGGGCGATGGAGGCCTCGTGCGCCTCGAGCTTGTCGCTCATGGCGTCCGTGACGAACGCGACGTGGTAGCCCAGCTCGTACGCGGTGCGGGCGGTCGACTCGACGCCGGATGTGGTCGAGACGCCGGTGAGGACGATCTGGGTGGCGCCGGCGTCCTTCAGCTTCGCGTCGAGGTCGGTCGAGAGGAACGCGCCGAGCGTGCGCTTGGTCACCGTGATGTCGCTCGGCTGCTGGTCGAGCTCGGGGAGGAGCTTCGTCGCCTCGGCGGGGAGGGTGCCGCCACCGACACGTCCCGCCGCCTTGCTGCGCTCGGTACGTCCTGGCGCGCTGCCGGCGACGTTGACGAGCACGACCGGGAGCCCCTTCGCGCGGAACGCCGCGGCGAGCTCGGCGGAGTTGGCGACCACCTGCTCGATCGGGTGGGCGATGGGGTGGCCGAGGATGCCGGTCTGGAGGTCGATGACGACGAGGGCGGGGGTCTTTTCGAGCTCGATGCTCATGCGGGTCTCCTCTAACGTTCGCCGGCACAATCGTTTGTGTCGCTGACGATCAGCCTACGCTATGATTTCGGCATGTCCAGCGAGAGCCCGGCGGCCGGCGAACCGAGCGAAATCCTCGCGTACCTGTTCAAGCACGCCCTCCGTCGACTGCTCGCCCTCGCGGACGCCGCGCTCGAGCCGCACGGGCTGGACCGCAAGGAGTTCGGCGTCCTCCGGATGCTCGCCGCGCGCGAGCCGCTGTCGCAGCAGACGCTCGCCGGCCTCCTCGGCGTCGACCCGACCACGATGGTCGCGGTGCTCGACGCGCTGGAGGACAAAGGGATCGTGACCCGCCGGCCGGACCCGGCGGACCGGCGGCGCAACCAGATCGCGTTGACCGCGACGGGGCAGGCGACGAGCGCGGCGGCGGAGGCGGCGTATACGGCGGCGGAAGAGGAGTTCCTGGCGCCGCTCGGGGATGTGGACGGCGAACACCTGCGCGGGATGCTGCGACGGCTCGTACCGGGCGACGCCGCGTAGCGGACGTCGACGGCCGCGCCGTGGCGGCAGGTGCTCGGGCCTCAGGTGATCCCGAAGGGGCCCTAATCCGCCGCGTGAGACCGGTGGGCGAATCCCGCCACGAGTGACCCGCCTGCCATGAGCACCACGTCCGGAACGGCGAACCCGAAAGCCGAGGCGACCGGCTGCGCGAGGATCGCGACGACAGCGAGAACCACCGCGCAGAACCTCACCCGCACCCAGGCGCGAGCCGACAGGAGGGCCCGCACCCGGCCGACGCCCCGGGCGGGGTCACTGGCGATCCGGTACCCGGCGCCCGCGAACAGCCACGCGGCGACCAAGCCGTGGACGAACGGGAGCGAGAACACGGCGAGCGCCGCCAGCGTCACCGTCACGGAACGCCTGTGCCGGACGATGTCGGCGTCGTCCCAGCGCGTGTAGCTGCGGAAGCCGAAGACGGCCTGAACGGTCGCGGAGAGAACGACCAGGCCGGCGGTCGTGACGAGGTACGGCTTCACGGCCGGGACCGGGATGAACGCGGCGAGCGCGCCCGCCAGGAGAACGACGAGCAACGGCGGCAGCAGCCAGTCCGCGACCCTCAGCGGCACCCCGGGCGGCACGACGAGCGGCGCATCGTCGTGCGCTGCGTCCGGCTGCGGCGCATCCCCCTCGGTCACGCCGCGAGCTTAGTGCGCGGCCGCGCCTTCGGCGCACAAAGGAAGACACACCAGAAACTCCTGCCGAACACTGTTCGAAAGGAGTTGCTCGGGCGCGTCCCCGAAAAACTCCTTTGGACGCGGCGCGCACGCCACGCACACGAAAGGACCGAGGCCGCTTCGGGATTCCGAAGCGGCCTCGGTCCTCGTGGGGAGTCGTCAGCTTACTTGGCCGGCGGCATCAGCACCGAGTCGATGAGGTACACGGTGGCGTTGGCGGTGTGCACGCCGCCGCAGATGACGTTGGCGTCGTTCACCTTGAGGTTGTCGCCGGAGCCGGTGACCGTGACGGTGCCGCCCTCGACGGTCTTGTGGGTGCCGACGATGTCCTTCGGCGCGAGCTGGCCCGGGATGACGTGGTAGGTCAGGATGCTGGTCAGCGTCGGGGCTCCCGCGTCGGTCTTCAGCGTGTTGATCGTGGCCGGGTCGATCTTCTTGAACGCGTCGTCGACCGGGGCGAAGACCGTGAACTGGCCGCTGTTGAGCGTGTCGACCAGGTTCACCTTCGGGTTGAGCTTGCCGGACACCGAAGCGACCAGGGTGGTCAGCAGCGGGTTGTTGCTCGCGGCCGTGCCGACCGGGTCCTGCGCCATCCCGGCCACCGAGCCGGCGCCGGAGGGCACCTGCTTGGCATAGGCCGCGCAGCCGGGGCCGACGAGATCGGCGGCCGGGTCCATGGTGGCGGACGCCGACGGGGACGACGACTTCATGGACGAGCTGGTGTCGGTGGACGCGGAGCCGGCTCCGGACGAGCAGGCGGTGAGCGCGAGTGCAGCGGCGGCGAGGATGCCGGCTGCGGCGAGGCGGGTGCGAGTAGTGGATCGCATGTTGTTCTCCTTCATGGTGGTGCGCTTTGTGATGCTCCGAGCAGTGCGGATCGGGAGGCCGCGTCGGCGGCCGTCATCAAGCGTTCGGGACCGGTGGGTGGATCGGATTGGAACTGGTCGCCGACCGTCTTGAACCAATCCGGCGACCGACTCCGCGCCGAACAGGGACCATGAGGATCAGCAGAAGGCGCGTCGCCGCCGGGGCATGGGCCGCGCTCGCGGGCGCGGTGAGCGGCGGCGTCTTCTTCGCCGTCGCCGAGGTCGTGGCGCTCCTGGCCGCGCGGGAGGCCAGCCCGCTGATCGCCGTGGGTTCGTTCGTGATCGACATCGTGCCGCGCTGGGCGAAGGAGCTCGCTATCGAGCTGTTCGGCTCGAACGACAAGCTGTTCCTGCTGTCCTCGCTCGGGGTCGCGGTGGCGGTGGCGGCGGCCGTCGCCGGCATCCTGGAGCTCTGGCGGCGCTGGGTGGGGGTCGCCCTGTTCCTCGTCGCCGGGATCCTGGCCGTGGCGGCGACCGTGACCCGCGCCGACGCGAGCGCCCTGGGCTTCCTCCCGTCCGCTCTCGGGGCGCTCGCGGGCGCGGCCACGCTCCGGCTCCTGGTCGACGCGCTGCGGCGCTGGCGGGAGTCGCTCGGCGGCGAGCGCGCGGGCGCCGGGGTCGACCGGCGCCGTTTCCTGCTGCTGACCGGGGCGGGCGCCGCTCTCGCCGTCGTGGCCGGGGTCGGCTCACGGATCGGGTCGGCCGCGACCTCCTCGATCGCCGCAGTCCGCGCGGCACTGCACCTGCCCGCGCCCGCGAACCGGGTCGCGGTCCCGGCCGGCGCCGAGCTGCACCTGAAGGACCTCTCCCCGCTGTTCACCCCCAACGCCGACTTCTACCGGGTGGACACGGCTCTGACCGTCCCGTCGGTCGACCCGTCGACCTGGTCGCTCACCGTGGACGGGATGGTGGAGAGCCGCGTCGAGCTGACCTTCAAGGATCTGCTCGCGATGGGTCTGCGCGAGTACGCGATCACGCTGACCTGCGTCTCCAACCAGGTCGGCGGGAACCTCCTGGGCAACGCCCGCTGGCTCGGCGTCCCGGTGCGCGAGGTGCTCGCCCGCGCCCGGCCCCGGCATGGCGCCGACATGGTCCTGTCGCGTAGCGTCGACGGGTTCACCGCGGGCACCCCGCTCACCTCGCTCACCGACCCGGGTCTCGACGCCATCCTCGCGGTCGGGATGAACGGCGAGCCGCTGCCCCTGGAGCACGGCTTCCCCGTGCGGATGGTCGTCCCCGGCCTCTACGGCTACGTCTCGGCGACCAAGTGGCTCACCGAGCTGAAGGTGACGACGTTCGCCGCCGACCAGGCCTACTGGACCCCCCGCGGCTACAGCGAGAAGGCCCCGATCAAGCTCTCCAGCCGCATCGACACCCCGCGCATCGACCGGCCCCTCCCGGCCGGCCCGACGAAGATCGCGGGCGTCGCCTGGGCGCAGACCGTCGGCATCCAGAAGGTGGAGGTGCAGATCGACGGCGGCCCCTGGCAGGAGGCCACGCTCGCCGCCGCGGTCAACGCCGACACCTGGGTGCAGTGGTCCCTCGACTGGAACGCCACGAGCGGATCGCACACCCTCGCGGTGCGGGCGACCGACCGCGCGGGGCGGCTGCAGGAGGAGAAGCGCACCCCGATCGCGCCCAACGGGTCGACGGGGTGGCAGTCGACGCTGGTGCGGGTGGGCTGAGAAGGTCAGCGCTGCTTGAAGTAGCGGAACAGGGCCGACTCGCGCACCAGGCACACCGCCACAGCGCTCCCCACGACTGCCGCTCCACCGCCCGCGACCACGAGAGCCGCACTCTGGTAGAAGATCGGAAGCCGGTCCTCGTCGGCCAATCGCACCGCGATGATGACTGCCGCAATCGCCGCCCCAGAGCCGAGCGCCGTCCAGAGGAGGACCTGGCAAGACTGCGACAGAACCTGCGCGGAGCGACTCACGCCGACGTGACGATCGGAGGCGAGCGCCAGGCGGCGCCGGAGGGCGAAAAGGACTCCGAGAAGCCCACCCGCTGCAACGACCAGCGCCTGCATGGTCGAACGGTCGACGAGAGCAGACGGGACGAAACGGGCGCCAAGCGTCTGATTCAGCTGCATGAGTATCGGCCGGTCGGCTGCCTCCCCCGACACGGGCAGCACCGTGCGCCCGAGAGAGGCGACCGCCTTCTCGTCGTGGGGCCAGATCATCGCCCAGCACTGGTCGAATGTCGTCGTGCCGCTGACGGACTCGATCGCGGCGAACGCAAGGAGAGGGTCGCGTCCGTCGTCGGGATACTCGAAGACGGAGGCCACGCGAGTAACCCCGTGGGTCGTCTCGAGAGTGTTTCCCGCCTCGACGCCCAGCGTTGCCGCCGCCTCGCTCGACAGACTCAACCCCGCGCTGTTCGCATCCCCGCTGGCCGGGAGCAGAGCCGCGAATCCAGGTGACACCGTGAAGAGCGTCAGCGGAGTCGTCGGCAGCCGCGCGGACGAGACGCTGTCTCCCCGCTCACGGAGGGCACCGGAGGCACCCACGTTCGCGAGTGAGCTCATGGCGTCGCAGGCCGGCCCATCGATCCTCCCCGCTGCTTTCATCGCGTAGACGGCGGCTCCGGCGGTGACGAAATCGCGTGCGTCGCGCACCGCAGCAGCCGACGACAGTCCCGCGCCGAGAACCAAACCACCCACGACGACCGCGTAGAGAACAGCAAAGCTCACAACTCGGCCCGCCCCGGACACGACGTCGCGCCAGGCCTCGCGCAGTGCCTCCTTCGGCCTCATTGCGGGAGCTCCGGAATGGTCGATCCGAGACCCTCGAGTTCGAGCACCTGGTCGCATGCTCTTCGGGTATCGGCATCGTGGGTGGCGATGACAACCGCGGTACCGGAGCGCGCCAAGCCCGCGACCACCGCATTCACATGCGCAGCCATCGGGCGGTCGAGCTGGGCGGTCGGTTCGTCCACGAGAAGGAGCTGAGGCCGCGCTGCGACCGCCCGGGCCAGCATCAGCCGCTGCGCTTCTCCGCCGGAGAGCGCAGAGAAGGGGACCGCTGCGCGGTCGGCGAGCCCGAAGTCCGCCAGTAGCCGCCGTGCCTCCTCGTCCGCGGCGCGCCGCGTGCGGCCGCCTGCCAGGAGGGGAAGGCTCACATGGTCTAGCGCCGAGCGCCGGGCCACGCCGTGCGGATTCTGGAACACCCAGACGCTGCGACCTTCCGGTCGCGTGACACTCCCCGCGGTCGGGCGGATCATCCCGGCTGCGATTGCAAGCAATGTGGACTTGCCACAGCCGCTCGGGCCCACGACGCCCGTGATGGTCCCGGCGTCGAAGGTATGGCTGATCGGCCGAAACAGCGGGGAGCCGGGATCGAACGAATGCGTGACGCCCGAGAACGTCACCGGCACGAGCGCCCCGTCTGCGGTGTGGTTCGCACGGCCTTTACGGGATGCCCCTCGGCTGGGCGGACGAATGATTGGCCGAGTTCGGACCCGAGAACCTCGACCTCGAGCGGGCTGCCCGACTTCTCCGCGGGCATTACGCAAGCCGATCCGTCTCTGACATCCCAAAGCGCGGATGGTGGCACCACCAGAGCGGTCACCGGCTCCGTCAGCGACCACTGAACGGGTATCGCGGTGTCATCGCCGGCGCCTGCGGCCGCCGAGAGGAACTCCGGCGCCGACCCGATACTGGCGAGTCCGCGAGCGTCCGTCACCGCGCCGTCGGAATCCACCGGGACCTCGAGGGAACCGACGCGCACCACCCGGGCTCCGGGAGCGGCCGATGCGGGGGTCGTCGTGAGCCGAGCGGACAGGACGGCGACCGACAGCCCAACGAGAACGTCGCCCTCGGCGACGGGCGCTCCGACGATCCCAGAACACTCGCCCACTGTCACCTCGGGTTCCGGAATCCAGGAGAAGTGGGCCGGATCGACTGTCTCCGGAGACTCCGCGCGGTTCGACTCGGCTCCACGTATCGCCGCCGCAGCGCGGATCGTTTCGCGGCCCATGATGCCGTCGGGCCGGACGGGCTGACCGAGTCGCGCGAGTTCCGCCTGCAGGGCGCGGACGTCCTCCCCGCGGTCGCCGGACCGGAGCTCGCGCCAGAGCGGGACCGCCGTCGCCAGAGCGACGACCCGGTCTCCGTCGATGCTCGCGAACGCACTGCCTGACTCCAGGCGCCCGCCGCTCCGGCAGCTGAGCGAGGTGAGCCGGCCCTGCCGTGGCGAGACGACCGCTCGTACGGGGCCGGTAGTCACCTGGAGCTGAGCCTGTCGTTCGTCTGCGAACGCGCGCTCGGTCACCAGAACGGTCGTGTTCGGCTGGGGTGTCGAGAGCGCGCTCGGCTCTGGGAGAGGCACCCAGAGAGCCACGAGCGCACCGGCGACGCTGGCGGCCAGAATCGCCGCGACGCCGACGATCGGCCAGCTCATGCGCACGCGAACCTCGCTCATCCGGAGTACCAGAGGCCGAGGGGATCGAGCTCGCAGCTCATCGCTTGGTCGGAGCGCGCGTCGAACGGGAAGATGCCCTTCTCGTTGTCTCGCCGCCACTGATCCTTGGTATACGTTTCGTCGATTAACCCGGCGCCTCTGAGGCACGCGACCTGTAGCGCGCTCTCGTTCTTCTTCTCGGGATTCCGGCGGATCTGCTCGTACAGATAGAGAATCGATCCGACCCACTTGGACTCGCACTGCTGGAGCACGGGGTCCGATCGCTCGAAGAAGTCGTCGGGGTATTTGCCGGTCTTGGAGCCGAGTTCGAACCCACCCCGCTCGTCCCACGTGATGGTGTATCCGGCATCACCAAGACAGGACCGCAGATGATTCTTGGACTCCTCGTACTCTGCCGAAGTGATCTCACCATCCTTGAGAATCCCGCGTTCGTAGTCGCTCTTCGCGTTCGCGTGCGCTACCTGAAAATCCGACCCCCACGGCCCGGTCAGCGACAATGAGTCGACGCCCTGAGCCGAGGAGTCGGAAGCCGAGCAGCCGACGAGGCACGCCACTGCGGCGATGACGACGCCGACCCCGCCGGCTGCTCGCGACCGCACGGCCTAGGCCTTCAGAGAGTAGCCGTACGAGACAACGTTCGCCCAGCAGGAGGTCTGCTTGGACCACTGGCCCGCCGAGGCCCAGTTGCCGTACTTGGAGGCGGAGTTCTTGATGGCATCCCAGTGGCGGGCAGGGACACCGGCGCACTTGTTGTACGCCTGCCAGATCGTGACGCTCTGGACGCACTCGACGGCAGACGCTTCTGGGGCCTGGGCGGTGTCGATGCCTACACCTGTGACGAGCGCTGCGGCGACTGCGCCCGTTGCAAGGAATTTGCGAATGGACATGTACTTCTCCTTCTGCGGGCTGACTTTTCCCGCAAATTAGAACCTAGCATCTTCCATTTTACTTGTATTTCAGTGCCTGGGCGCTGGGTCTCCGTCAGAATGGCCCCGTGACCGACCCGCACCCCACCCCCGCCCCCTCCAAGGAGACCCAGCGCCAGCTCCGCTCCTGGCGTAAGCAGGCTGCGAAGTACGACCGCAAGGTCGGCAGGGCCGAGCAGACCATGCTCGCCGGGAGCCGCGAATGGGTCGGCGCCCGGGCGAGCGGGCGGGTGCTGGAGGTCGCGGTCGGGACCGGGCGCAGCCTCCCGTACTATCCCGCCGGCGTCGAGCTGACCGGCATCGACCTCAGCCCGGAGATGCTGGCGATCGCCCGCGCGCGAGCCGCCGAGCAGGGGATCGAAGCGGACCTGCGCCAGGGCGATGCCGAGGCGCTGCCGTTCGGGGAGGCCGCCTTCGACACCGTCGTGTGCGCGCTCGCGCTGTGCTCGATCCCACGGCCCGGTGTCGCGATCGCCGAGATGGCGCGCGTGGTCGTGCCCGGCGGTTCCGTCGTGCTGGTCGACCACACGCGCAGCGACCGGGCGCTCGTGTTCGCCGGGCAGTGGGCGATCGAGCGGTTCACCATCCCGCTGCAGGGCGAGCACCTGACCCGCCGGCACCGGGCCGAGGTGGAGGCCGCCGGCCTGCAGGTCATCGAGCACGAGCGGCTCCGCTCCGGCTCCGTCGAGCGGATCAGGGCGACCAAGCCGGCGACCGCCTGACGACGCGAAGAAGCCCGCCCGGTGCGCTGGATGGGTGGACGCACCGGACGGGCTCAGGGGGTTACCGCGAGACGGATCAGCCGTCCGCGCCGGCCGGCTTCGTCGTAGTGGTGAAGCCTTCCAGCTTGTTCGCCGCTTCGGCGTACTTCTGGGTGAAGGTGTCGGAGATCTTCACCTTCGAGGTGTCGACGCCGATCGTCTTCTCCATGTCGAAGATGACCTTCGGGCCGCCGGCGGGCATGATGCCGTCCGGGAGGAACTGGCCCTTGTCGGTCGCCAGACCGTCGATGTACTGCTGCTTGGTGATCGTGCTGTTCTGCACGAAGTCCTGCGGCATCTTGTTCGCGATGTCGGCGGCCGAGTGGGTCGCGATCCAGTGCATCGTCGCGACGAGCGCGTCGACGACCTTCTGCGCGGCGTCCTCGTGGCTCTTCACCCAGCTCGCGTTCGCCAGCAGACCGGCCGCCGGCCACGCTCCGCCGAGCGCCTTGGTCGCGCCCTTCGTGGTCGCCATGTCGACCGCGGAGACCGCGAGCTTCTGCGAGGTGAGCGCGCCGACGGTCGGCTGCGTGGTCATCACGCAGTCCGCCGAGCCGCGCTGGATGGCCGCGATCGCGGTGGCGCCGGCGTGAACGGCGATGGTGTTGTAGTCCTTCTTGGTCACGCCCTGCTTGGCGGCCAGGAACTGGGTGAGCTCGTCGGTGCCCGACCCGAGGTCGGTGACGCCCATGTTCTTGCCCTTGAAGTCGGCGGCCGAGTTGACGTTCGCCTTCGGGTTGCACATCACCCGCTCGCCGGGGGCGCCGGAGAGCTGGACGAGGTTGATGACGTCTTTGCCCTTCGACTGGAAGTCGACGGTGTGGATGTACCAGGCGCCTGCCATGTCCACCTGGCCGGAGGCCATCGCGTCCTCGGCGCCGACGCCGCCGTTCTGCTCGGTCGACAACTCCATGTTGACGCCGTACTTCTTGTAGTAGCCGAGCTGCTGGGCGAGCTGGTAGGGGAGGTAGATCTGCTTGTCGATGCCGCCGACCATCATCTTGACGGTGGGCATCGGGCCGGAGCTGCTGCCGCCGGCCGCCGCGGTGCCGCCTCCACCGCCGGAGCAGGCGGCGAGGCTCAGGGCCACGACGACGCCCGCTGCCGCGATGGCACCGATGCTGCGCTTCTTCATGGGGGTTGTTCCTTTCATCGTGCCGGACGGGTCCGGCGTTCTGCTTCGTTGCAGGACAGTTGGGGTGGGCGCGCTCAGATCGCCTGAGCCTCGGACCGGCTCGGCGGACGCCACTTGAGGAGCGACTTCTCCAAGAGGGTGATCAGGTACTCGGCCACGAGGGTGACCACGGCGACGATGACCATGCAGGCGAAGACCGTGTTCGGGTCGAAGCTGCCCTGCGCTTGGCTGATGATGAGGCCGACGCCGTGCTGGGCGCCGAGCACCTCGGCCACCAGGGCGCCGATGATCGCGAAGCCGAACGCGGTGTGGAGGCTCGCGATGATCCACGTCATGGCCGAGGGGATGGTCACGTGCCGGGCGACCTGCACCGGCGAGGCGCCGAGGACGCGGACGTTCGCGATCAGGTTCTGGTCGACCTCCCGCACGCCCTGGAAGGCGTTGAAGAAGACGACGAAGAACACCAGCACCGCGGCGAGCAGCACCTTGGGGAAGACGCCGAGGCCGAAGGCGACGATGAAGATCGAGCCGAGCACGATGCGGGGGATCGAGTTCACGACCTTGATGTACGGGCCGAAGACCGAGGCGAGGTAGCGGTTGGAGCCGAGCAGGATGCCGAAGACGACGCCCAGCGCAGTGCCGAGCAGGAAGCCGAGGAAGGCCTCCTGGACGGTGATCCACAGGTTCTCCCAGATGGTGCCGAACGCCGTGCCCTGCGTGAACAGGTGCACGAGGCTGTCCCAGATGCCGGACGGCTGGCCGTAGAAGAACTTGTCGACCCAGCCTGCCGAGGTGAACCACTGCCAGCCGCCGATCACGACGACGGCGACGGCCGCGCGGCCGGCCCAGATCCAGGCGACCCGGCGGCTGTGCGCGCGGCGCCCCGCGACGCGGAGTTCGGTCTCGCGCTCGATGAGAGGGGCGGACGGCTTCTTCGCGCCGTTGTTCTTCTCTGTGTTGTTGTGTTCTGCGATCGTCATGGTGGTCACGCCGCCGCTCCTGCCGTCTGCTCGTAAGCCCGCGTGACCTCGTCACGGAGCGATTCCCAGATCCGGCCCTGGATGTCGAGGAACTTCTCCTCGTGCCGGATCTCCTGAACGTTGCCGCGCGGTCGCGGCAGGTCGATGTCGAAGACGTCCTTGACCGTGCCGGGGCTGCTGGTCATGATCACGACACGGTCGGACAGCGCCACGGCCTCGTCGAGGTCGTGCGTGATGAACAGCACCGACGGCCGCAGCTCCTCCCACAGGGTGAGCAGCTCGGTCTGCATGATCGCCTTCGTCTGCACGTCGAGCGCGCCGAACGGCTCGTCCATGAGGAGGATGCGCGGGTTGTTGATCAGCGCAGCCGCCATCGCGACGCGCTTGCGCATTCCGCCGGAGAGCTGGTGCGGGTAGCGGTCCTCGAAGCCGGCGAGGCCGACCCGGCGCAGCCAGTCCATCGCGAGGGCCGTCGCCTCCTTCTTCGGGGTGCCGAGGAGGATCGGGCCGATCATGACGTTGGCCAGCACGGTCTTCCAGGGGAAGAGCGAGTCGGCCTGGAACATGTAGCTCACGCCGCTGGTTATGCCGTCCACGATCCGGCCGCCGACGCTCACCGAGCCGGCGCTCGGCCGCTCGAGGCCGGAGACCTGGGCGAGCGTGGTGGACTTGCCGCAGCCGGTCGGGCCGACGATGGCGCAGAACTGGCCGGGCTCGACCGTGAGGGTCACGTCGCGGATGGCCGTGAAGGTCTCGCCCTTCGGCGTCAGGAAGCGCTTCGTCAGGCCGACGATGTCGATGCGCGCCGGCTCTTCCGTCGCGGAGGCGGCGGTGGCGGCGCTTCTGGGTCGGGGTTCGACCATGGTTCAAGACCTCTCTGTCTTCGGGAGGCACGTGTCGCGTGTGCCTGTCCGGCGGAGCGTTTCCCGCCGGTCCGTGTGAACACCGATGCTCGCCCAGACGGGGTGCGGCTGTCTCGCTTGCGCCCGATTCACCGCGTTGTGCGCGTTGTCGCAGGTTTTGCGCATTCTGCGCGCACCGTGTCCACAGCAGGAGGTGAAACAATCTCGGGTGATGCGACGACGGATCAGACGACTCTCGAGCCAGATACTCCTGGCTCAATTGGCGATCCTGGCCGTCTCGATGCTGGTCGGCTTCCTTCTCCTGGCCCAGACCGCGCGGGCCAACCTGGACGCCGACTATCAGGCGCGGGCCGCGTCGATCGCGCAGACGTTCGCCGGCATCCCGGACGTCCAGAAGTGCATGGTGGAGAACGGCCCCGGCTGCGCCACGACCGTGCAGAACCTCGCGTCGCAGACCGCGAACAGCACCGGCGCCGCGTACGTGGTCGTGATCGACCGAAACCGCGTCCGGCACTCGCATCCCGACCCCGCGCTGATCGGCCAGAAAGTGGAGGAGCCCTTCGTCGTCTCCGACGGCAAGGTGCACCTGCGCACCGACACGGGCGCGACCGGCGTCAACGCGAACGCCCGGGTCCCGCTGTACGCTCCCGCGTCCGACAAGATCGTCGGGGAGGTCTCGGTCGGCATCCGCGAGAGCTCGGTGGCGAGCGAGCTCCTCGCCGAGCTGCCCGCCTACGGCGCCTGGTTCGTGCTCGCCCTCGCCATCGGCGCGCTCGCCTCTTTCGCGCTCGCCAGCCTCCTCAAGCGCCGCACCTTCGGGCTGGAGCTGGACGAGATCGCGCGGCTGCTGCAGGAGCGGGAGGCCACGCTGCACGGCATCCGGGAGGGCGTCATCGCCATCGACCCGGCCGGCCGGATCACCGTGGTGAACGACGAGGCCCAGCGGCTGCTGCGACTGCCGGAGGGCGCCAGAGGGCGGCTGCTGGAGGACGTGCTCGTCGCCGGCCCGATCCGCGACACCCTCACCGGCACGTCCGAGGTCAAGGACGCCATCGCGATCACCGACGACCACATCCTCGTGATCAACCGGATGCCGGTGAAGCTCGGCGGCCGTCCGCACGGCGCCGTGTTCACCCTCCAGGACCGCACCGAGCTGATCGGGCTCACCCGGGAGCTCGACGGCGAGCGCAGCTTCAGCGAATCCATCCGGGCGCAGCAGCACGAGTTCTCCAACCGCATGCACGCGGTGTCCGGCCTGCTGGAGCTGGGACGCACGAAGGAGGCGCTGGAGTACCTCAACGAGATCCGCGGCACGACCGCCGATCTCGATGCCACCCTCCGCTCGCACATCGGCTCGCCGATGATCGTCGGCCTCCTGCTCGGCAAGGCCGCGGAGGCGAACGAGCGCGGGATCGACCTGGTGATCGCGCCCGACACCGACCTCGGCGAGGCGCCGGAGCGGGTGCAGGCGCTGACGACCATCCTCGGCAACCTGATCGACAACGCGTTCGACGCGCTCGCCGGGGCGCCGGCGCCGCGGCGCGTAGTCGTGAGCGTGGTCGAGACGCCGGAGTCTGTGACCGTGCGCGTCGTCGACAACGGCCCCGGCGTCCCGAGCACCGAGCTGCCGCGGATCTTCGAGAACGGCTACACGACCAAGCGCGGCTCGCTCGTGCGGCACAGCGGGCTCGGGCTGTCGCTCGTGCACTCGACGGTGACCAAGCTCGGGGGCACCGTCACGGTGTCGGGCGGCCCTGGCGCGACGTTCACGATCGTGCTGCCGCGGGAGACGGTGGTGGGGGCCGCTCCCACGTCGCGCAAGGAAGGAGCCGCACGATGAGCGGGGAGCAGGGAACGGCGTCGCTGAGCGTGCTGGTGGTCGACGACGACTACCGCGTCGCTTCGGTGCACGTCGGATTCGTGGAGGCCGTCCCCGGCTTCCGTGTCGCCGGGTCGGCGCACACCGCGGCCGACGCCCTCCGCCTGGCGGCCGAGTTGCGCCCGGACCTCGTGCTGATGGACGTCTACCTGCCCGACGGCGACGGCCTCCAGGTCGTGCGGAGCCTGCTCGGCGAGCCGTCGGCTCCCGCGGTGATCGTCATCTCGGCGGCGAACGACATCGCCACGGTGCGCAAGGCCGTGCAGCTCGGCGCACTGCACTACCTGGTGAAGCCGTTCGGGTTCGCGCAGCTCGCCGAGCGGCTGCAGGCGTTCCGGCAGGCGAACGAGGATCTGGGCGGCTTCCCCGCGGAGCCGACGCAGCACGACATCGACCGGGTCTTCGACCTGCTGCGGCCCGCGACGGTCGGCCAGACGGAAGAGCTCCGGCGGCTGGCGCCGACCCTCCAAGCGGTCTACGACGCGGTCGCGGCCGGCGACGGCAGCCTGTCGGCGAACGACGTCGCCGCCGCGGTCGGGATCAGCCGGACGACCGCCCAGCGCGCCCTCACCCAGCTCGAGCAGAGCGACGTCCTGAAGCTCGAACTGCGGTACGGCGCGACCGGCCGCCCCGAGCACCGCTACGGCGTCAAGCGGCGCTGACCGCATCCACCTGGCAGGACATGCCGCGACGCACAGTCCCGACGCGGCGTGTCCTGCCAAGTCGTGGGCGTCACGGCGCCGGGCGGGGGCGGCGCGCTGCGGTCAGGAGGGCGTCGGCGGCGACCGCCGCAGCCACGACGACGGCGCCGGCGATGAGGGCCAGGGCGATGTAGAGCAGCGTGCGCGTCGCGCGCTCCTCGGTGCGCTGAAGGGACTGGCCGGCGACGAGGACGCCCGATCCGTCCGGCTTGGCGACGATCGCGAAGCGCAGCCCCTCCTGCGGCTCCCAGCTCACGGCGTCCTCCCCCGTCGCCTTCGCAGTGTCCAGGACGCCGCGCGGCACCTGGGCGAGTGCGCCGCCGAGGTAGCCGTTCCCGGCGGCCGGGGCGTCGTGCGCGTCGTAGCGCACCCAGAACGTGCCGAGCCCGGAGGCGAGGTCGACGCGGCGTGGCTGCTGGGAGGCGGCCGTCGGCGCCCCGGCGGAGAGCAGCGCGCGCGGGGCGTCCTCCACCGCGTTGCGGCCCGACTGCTGCTCGACGAAGTAGAGCGTGGCGAGGCCGCCCGCGAAGAGCGCGTAGGCGGCGACCGCGACGATGATCCTGCGAAACCACATGCTCGCATGATGCGCCCGCACGCGGCCCGGCGGCATCCGCCTCGAGAACGATTCCGCGCGGAGCCTCTGGAGACGCCAACGCGCCCCCGCCTCCGTCCGGTGGGAGGAGGCGAGGGCGCGAAAGCGGCTGCGGGCCTTAGTGGGCCGCGGTGACGGCCGACTCGATCTGGTCGGCGACCTGCTGCACCTGCGAGCCGTAGCCGCCGCTCAGGGCGGTCGTCGCGAGGTGCTGGAGGTCGGCGGTCTGCGCCGAGGCCGGAGCCGAGGCGAGCTGCGACAGGTCGGCGCGCAGCGAGTCCGGGAGCTTCGACGCGAGCTGGCTGTCGCCGGTCACGGTCGAGGCGATGCCGGTGATCTCCGAGCTGAGCTGGGAGGAGGCGCCGGTGGCGGAGCCGAGGAGGTCGCCACTCTGCAGGCCGGAGAGCAGACCCTTGGCGTCCAGACCCTTGAGGTCGAGGCCGCCCTGGGCGTCGCTGTCCTCCGAGCCGTGGGCCGAGGCGCCGCCCTTGAGCTGGTCGGCGAGCTTCTGGATGGAGGTGCCGTAACCGCCGTCGAGCGCGGTCGAGACGACCTTCTTGGCGTCAGCGGTGCGGTCCTTCGACGCGGCGTTCGCCAGCGTCTTCAGGTCGCCCTGCAGGGTGTCGGGCAGCAGCGAGAAGACCGGGGCGTCGGCGACGATCTTCTTGGCGAACTTCTGCGCCTTGGCGCCGTTGACGTGGCCGTTGAGCAGCGCGTGGACCTGGCCGAACAGCGAGGAGCCGTGGTCGAGGTCGAACGCGGCCGAACCACCGGCCGACGCGGAGCCCGAGACGCCAGGAGTGGACGTCGAGGTGGAGACCGTCGCCGAGCCGGAGCCTGCAGCACCGGTGTCGCCGGTGGCCGCGAAAGCCCCCTGCGCCCCCACGCCGATGAGCGCTCCCGCCGCCACGACGGAGGCGGCGCCGATCACGATGCGACGCACGCCGAAAGCAGTGCGAGTGGTTCCGGAGGTGTTCTGGATGGTGTTCTTCACGTGGATCCTTTCCGTCGCCCACGACGAGGCCGGCAGGGGTGCCGGCCTGGGTCGACCGAGGGCATTCGGCGACGTTACGAGACCCGTCTGGACCTCCCGTCAGTACCCTCTGCGAGGTCGCGAAGAGCACTTGAAGGCGTCGGCGCATCGCGGTAATCGGAGAGCATACCGACCGGTATGGAATGCGCTGTGGGGGCTACCACGACCCGCTTCCGCGGGTGCACCATGAGAGAAAGCGGCGGGCCAGGCCGTCCGGCCATGCCGTCAGACAAGAGCGGGAGACCGGGTTTCAGGCGGCCCGCCCCACGGGCAGCGCCAAGCAGACAGCGGCTGGTCCCACCCGCCGCCGGACGGCCGCGACCGCTGCGGGGCAGAGAGGGGAACGACGATGGACGACCTTGAGGGGACCGCGGCGGAGCGGCTCGACCGGCTCGCACGGCTCGGCGGCGATGAGGTGAGCCACGACTGGACCAGGCGGCAGCTCGAACGGGCGCTGCGGGACTGGTCGGAGGACCAGGACACGCTGTCGGTGCTCGGCGAGGGACGCGAGGACTACTGACGGTCAGGCGCGTGACGTTTCATTTCACGCGCGCTCGAAGGCTCTAGACACGCCGGGCCCCACAGCGCTACCTTCCGAGCATGTCCAGCTCTCAGCCATCCGCGTTCGCGTCGTTCTCCCTCAACGGGCAGGACCTGACGAAAGCCGCCATCAACAGCATCCGCATCGCCCTCGGCGTCAGCGGCGCCGTCGCGCTCATCATCGGCGTCATCATCGTGTTCTGGCCGCGGACCGCGGCGGTCGGCCTCACGGTCCTGATCGCCATCTCCTTCCTCATCTCCGGCATCGCCTACCTCAGCATCGGCATCTTCGCCCGCGGGATCGGCGGCGGCGCGCGGGCGCTCGACATCGTCTTCGGCATCCTGCTGATCATCGGCGCCATCCTGGCGTTCGCGAACCTGGCGGCCACGACGGCGTTCCTCGCGGTCTTCATCGGCATCCTGATCGGCATCGCCTGGATCGTGGAAGGCGCGGTCGCGCTCGCCCAGCTCGGCGACTCGCCCTCGCGCGGCTGGTCGCTCTTCTTCGGCATCCTGAGCATCATCGCCGGAATCGTCCTGCTGTTCAGCCCGCTGTGGGGGATCGTGGTGCTGTTCCTGCTCGCGGGCATCGGCCTCATCGTGCTGGGGATCGTGCAGATCGTGCGGGCGATCACCTTCGGGCGGGGGATCGCGACGCCGGCGAGCTGAGCGCCGGTGGCCGGTGCCCCCTTCTCGGCGGCGCTCCCCTTCTCCGCGGCGCTCCCCTTCTCGACGTCGGGGGCCGGTGACACACTGGCCCTGTGCTCCTCGACACGATCGTCACCACCCTGGAGACCGTCGCGGGAACGCGCTCGCGGCTGGCGAAGGTCGACGCGCTCGCGGGCCTGCTCGGCGCGCTCGAGCCCGACGAGATCGCCCCGACCGTCGGCGTCCTCGTCGGCAAGCCGCGGCAGGGCCGGGTCGGCGTCGGCTGGCGCAGCGTCGGGGCGGCCCTGGGTCCTCCGGCGGAGGCACCGACGCTGACCGTCCTCGACCTGGACACGCTGCTCGGCGAGCTCGCCGCGCTCGGCGGGGAGGGCTCGGCGCGCGACCGCAGTGCCGCGCTGGGCGACTTCGCGGCCCGCGCGACGGCCGGTGAGCAGGACCTCCTGACCCGCGTCCTGCTCGGCGAGATGCGCACCGGCGCCTTGGAGGGCGTCCTCCTGGACGCAATCGCCCGCACCGCCGACCGGCCGGGGCCGGACGTGCGACGGGCCGCCATGCTGACCGGCGACCTCGGCGCGACCGCGGTGCTGGCACTGACCGGCACCGCCGAGGAGCTCGCCTCGGTCGGCCTGGTGGTCGGGCGCCCGGTGCTGCCGATGCTCGCCGCCACTGCGCCCTCCGCCGCGGCGGCGCTGGAGACGACCGGCCGCGCGTCGGTGGAGTACAAGCTCGACGGCGCGCGCATCCAGGTGCACCGGTCGGGCGACAGCGTGCGCGTCTTCACCCGGACGCTCGCGGACATCACCCACCGCGTCCCGGAGGTGGTGGAGATCGTGCGGCGGCTGCCCGCGCGGGACCTCGTCCTCGACGGCGAGACCCTCGCGCTGGACGAGGACGGCGGCCCGCGGCCGTTCCAGGAGACGATGTCGCGTTTCGGCGCCGAGCGGCGGGAAACCCTGCTGCACCCGTGGTTCTTCGACATCCTCCACGTGGACGGGCGGGACCTCCTGGACGAGCCGCTGTCGGTCCGGCTGGCCGAGCTGGAGCGCGTCGCCGGCGAGCACCGCATCCCGGGCGAGGTCACCGACGACCCCGAGACGGCCGAGCGCGTCTCCCGCGACGCCCTCGCCGCCGGCCAGGAGGGCGTCGTCGTCAAGGCGATCGACTCCCCGTACGCCGCCGGCCGGCGCGGCGCGAGCTGGATCAAGGTCAAGCCGGTGCTCACCTACGACCTGGTCGTGCTCGCCTGCGAGTGGGGCTCCGGCCGCCGCGTCGGGATGCTCTCCAACCTGCACCTCGGCGCGCGCGACCCGGACGGCGCGTTCGGCGAGCCGGGCGGCTTCGTGATGGTCGGGAAGACCTTCAAGGGCCTCACCGACGAACTGCTGCGCTGGCAGACCGAGGAGTTCCAGAAGATCGAGGTGCGCCGCACGCCGGGCACCGTGTGGGTGGCGCCGACGACCGTCGTCGAGATCGCGATCGACGGCGTCCAGCGCTCGTCCCGCTACCCCGGCGGCATCGCCCTCCGCTTCGCCCGCGTCAAGCGCTACCGCGACGACAAGCCCGCGGCGGAGGCCGACACGATCGACACCCTCCGAGCCCTGCTCCGCGAGTAGCACGCGGAGCTAGGCGCTTTCGGTCGGGGCGGCTAGCGGCGGGCGGTCGCGCGGGCGCCGGCGTCGCGCGGGAGCCGGAGTGCGCCCGCCAGCGGGATGAGCAGCAGGGCCGCGGCGAGCGCGAACGCCCAGTGGTAACCGGGCAGCGCTGATCCGGTGACGCCCTCCGATACCGCGGTGGAGGCGCGCACGAAGACGGCGACGACCGCGAGGCCCAGCGCCGTCGCCACCTGCTGCAGGGCGGAGGCGAGCGTGTTCGCGTTGTTGGTGTCGGCGGCCTCCACGTCGGCGAACTGGAGGGTGTTGTAGGCGCTGAACCCGATCGACCGGAACACGCCGCTCGCCACCAGCAGCAGGAGCAGCACCGGCAACGGCGCGGCCGGCCCGACGCCGACGAACGCGGCGAGCACCAGCATCCCGAGCAGGTTCGACCAGATCAGCACCCGCCGGAAGCCGAGCCGGCGGATGAGCGGGCTCGTGAACGGCTTGATCGCGAGGTTCCCGACGAAGATCGCGATGACGGTCAGGCCGGCGACCGTCGCGCTCCAGCCGTAGGCGAGCTGGAACAGCAGCGTGAACAGGAACGGCGCGCCCGTGATGATCAGGCGGTACACGCCGCCGCTGACGTTCCCGGCGCGGAACGAGTGCAGCCGCAGCACACCCCAGTCGAACAGCGCGTGCTCGCGGCCGCGCGACCGGGAGACGGCGGCCCAGCCGACCGCGATGGCCACCAGGATGGCGGCGCCGCCGGCGAGCTGGAGGCGGCCGTCCTCGGCGCTCAGCCCTTCCGCTCCGGCGGTCAGCAGCACCAGCGACAGGGCGATGGCCGCGTAGCCGCGCCCGTCGAACGGGAGGTCGCGCTGCCGTTCGGTGTGCGGCACCAGCACCAGCCCGGCGACCGCGGCGGCGACGCCGAGCGGGAGGTTGATCAGGAAGATCCAGCGCCAGCCGACCGTGTCCGACAGGATGCCGCCGAGCGCGGGCGCGATCACCGGGGCGATCAGCGCGGGCCAGGTGAGGTAGGCGATCGCGTCGAGGAGGTCGACCGGGTCGATGTCGCGGAGCACCGCCAGCCTCCCGACCGGCACCATGAGCGCGCCGCCGACGCCCTGCAGCACGCGCGCCACCGTCAGCAGCGTCAGGGAGGGCGCGAACGCGCACAGCAGCGACGCGAGCGTGAACACGACGATCGCGGTCAGCAGCACGGGACGGATGCCGATCCGGCGGGACAGCCAGCCGGTCGCCGGGATGCCCGCGGCCACCGCCAGCAGGTAGGCGACCATCGCCACGCTCACGTCGGCCGGGGCGACGCCGAACTCGCGCGCCATCGTCGGGGCCGCGGTCTGGATGATCGTGCCGTCCAGGTTCTCCATGAAGAACGTGGCGGCCACGAGGAGGGCGAGGCCGCGGCTGAACGACACGGCCGTGCGGGTCATGGAGGCTACGACCTGCCTCGGTTGCGCCGCCTCACATCCCGCGGCGCACGCCCCGCGAGGAAGGAGCGGCCGGGGTCGACCACGAAGCCCTGGCGGAGGGCCTCCCGTCCCACGAGCATCCGGAAACCCATCTCGTCGCGGTTGCTCAGGGTCGTCTCGGCCACGACCGCGCGGCCGCCGAGCACGAGCTCCAGCAGCACGACGATCCGCTCCTCGGTGTGGCCCGACGAGCTGCGCACCACGCGGCGGTCGTGGATGGGGACTTCGACCACCGTGCCGTCGGTGTCGGCGTCCTGCCACGGGTGCACGGTGAAGCGCACCCGGTCGCCCGGGAGCTCCTCCAGCCCGAACGTGTGCAGCGCCGAACTGCGTGCGCCGGTGTCGATCTTGACTTTGATCCACGGAATGCCGATGCTGGGCAGGCTCGCCCATTCACGCCACCCCACGACGAGGGTGTTTGAATGGAGGTCACCGGCCATCCCCCTATCTTTGCAGGATCCATCGATGAAGCTCGCCATCCTCTCCCGCGCTCCGCACGCGTACTCCACCCAGCGACTGCGCGCGGCCGCCCGGGACCGCGGTCACACCGTGAAGGTGCTGAACACCCTCCGCTTCGCGATCGACCTGTCCGGCGAGGAGCCCGACCTGCAGTACCGCGGCCGGCTGCTGTCCGACTACGACGCCGTGCTGCCGCGCATCGGCAACTCGATCACCTACTACGGCACGGCCGTCGTACGGCAGTTCGAGCAGATGGACGTCTACACCCCGAACACGGCCAACGGGATCACCAACTCCCGCGACAAGCTGCGGGCGAACCAGATCCTGTCCCGGCACAACATCGGGATGCCGGCGACCACGTTCGTGAACAGCCGCGCGGACGTGCGCATGGCGATCGAGCAGGTCGGCGGCGCGCCCGTCGTCATCAAGCTGCTGGAGGGCACCCAGGGCATCGGCGTCATCCTCGCCCCGGAGGCGAAGATCGCCGAGTCGATCGTGGAGACACTGCACTCCACCAAGCAGAACGTGCTCATCCAGAGCTTCATCTCGGAGAGCCGCGGCCGCGACATCCGCGCGCTCGTCGTCGGCGACCGCGTGGTGGCGGCGATGCGGCGGGTGGCGAGCGGCGACGAGTTCCGCTCCAACGTCCACCGCGGCGGCACGGTCGAGAAGGTCGAGCTGACCCCGGAGTACGAGGAGGCCGCGGTCCGCTCGGCCCAGATCATGGGCCTCCGCGTGGCGGGCGTCGACATGCTCGAGGGCAACGACGGGCCGCTGGTCATGGAGGTCAACTCCTCCCCGGGCCTCGAAGGAATCGAGCGCGCGACCGGCCTCGACGTCGCCGGCGCGATCATCGACTTCATCTCCAACCAGGTCGCGTTCCCGGAGATCGACGTGCGACAGCGGCTGAGCGTCTCGCGCGGCTACGGCGTGGCCGAGCTGCTCGTACACGGCAACGCGGACCTGGTCGGCAAGACGATCAAGGAGTCCGGGCTGTGGGAGCGCGACATCACGGTGCTCACGCTGCACCGCGGCGCTGTGGTCATCCCGAACCCGCGCAGCGGCGTGGAGCTGCAGGCGGGCGACCGGCTGCTCTGCTTCGGCAAGCTGGAGGAGATGCGGTCGATGATCCCGGACCGGCGGAAGCGGCGCCAGAAGGTGCGGCGGCTGCCGAAGGAGCATCTGGCGGAGACGGCGACGACGTCGGTCTGAGTCAGGCGGCGGGAGCCGTCCCGGACCGCGGCGTGCCAGCATCCCACCAGCGCAGCACGCGCAGCGCCCGCAGGGTGACCCAGCGGCTGGGCCTCCCCTCGTTTTCGCCGAAGTCGAACCAGGCCGGCCCCTCGTGCCGGTTCTCCAGGTTCCAGAGTCCGTCGGCGTCGGCTTTGCCGCGCAGCAGCTCCACCGCCTCCCCGAGGCGCGGGTCGCGGCGGTCGACGGTGCGGAAGTGCTCCAGCCCGCGCAGGATGTCGTGGAACCAGCGCACCGGGAAGCTCAGCATGGTCATGCGCGGGTCGGCGACCTCTCCCGTGCTCAGCCGGCGGAACAGGCCGCGGGCAAGGAGGTACTCCTCGCCCGTGCGCTGCGCTTCGGCCGTCGACGCGTCGCCGCTGCCGGTCGCGTTCCAGGCGGCCAAGCCCTCCACCGCGCAGATCGTGGAGTGGAACGACGACACCCGCGCGCCGTACTCGGCCCAGCAGTTCCAGGCGCCGTCGTCGAGCCGGCCGCCGGCGAGCGTGGCGGCGACGTTCGAGCCGTCCTGGCCGAAGTAGGCGGCGAGCGCGAGCACCACGCCGTTGATGCACGGCTCGGTCTCGCCGTCGAAGTAGGGTTCGCCGGCATGGTCCCAGCGGACGTGGTCGCGCACGTGGGCGACGGCTTCCAGCGCCCGCGGGTGCGCGGGGTCGAGGCCGAAGTCGGCGAGCTGCTGCAGCGTGAAGTGGGTGGCGGTCCAGGCGTCGAAGAACGGGCGGTCCTCCTGCGCCCAGCCGGGCCGGTAGACGCCGCCGTCCCAGGTGCCGTCAGGGCCCTGGGCGTCGAGGAGGCGCGCTCCCCAGCCCTCGGTCGCGACGCGGTCGCGTTCGGCGGCGACGGTCTCGTCGGACGCGCCGGCGAGGTCGCGGAGCACCTGCCAGCGGATGCTCGGGTCGGAGTCGAGGAGCCACGCGATGGTGTCCATGCCAGGCATGGTACTCACGTCAGCGCGGCGCGCGCTCGGCCACCAGCACGAGCACCACGATCGCGACGAGAGCGCCGATCAGCGCGATGCCGGGCAGGCCGCCCGCGCGCAGCGGCAGCATCCACGCCGCGAGCAGGCCCGCCGCGAGACTGCCCGCCGCTCCGATCAGCCGGTACGCCCACGGCCCGAGCCGCAGCTCGCGGCGGTACTCCGCGTCCCCGACCAGGTATACAGCGACGCCGCCCGAGAGCAGCCAGGCCGCGGCCGGCGTGACGGGGGAGAAGGCGTCCGCCAGCGACAGGTGCAGGCCGGCGGCGACGCCGACCAGGCCGAACAGCATCACGAAGTGCGCGACGTAGTAGGCGGTGAGGGCAAGAGTCGTGCCGCGGCGGCCGGACGCCCGCCCGAACGACCGCTCGGCCCGCTCGTCGTCGCCGGAGAAGTAGCACCACCACAGCGATGCGACCATCGCGACGGTCGCCACCGCGCCGAGGACCACCTGCGGGCGCAGACCCGACGCCGTCAGCCCGGCGCCGACCGAGACGATCGACTCGCCGAACGCGATGATCATCAGGAGGCCGTGCCGCTCCACGAAGTGCGAGGCGCCGATCGCGAACGGGCTCGACCGCGCGAGCAGCCCGGACACCAGGAACAGCGGTAGCGGCGCGAGGAACAGCGCCCACTCCAGCCAGCCGGTCGCGTACCCGGAGGCGATCAGCAGGAGCGCCGCCACGGCGTTCAGCGGGCCGACCCGCAGCATCACGCGCACCGAGCCGCGGCCTCCCCGGGCGATGAAGAGCCCCGAGTGGATGATCACGACCGTCAGGTAGGCGACCCCGAACAGCACGCCCGACCCGGTGAACACGTCCGGGATGGCGAGCGAGAGCACCAGGAACGCGGCCATCGCCGCGATGAGCAGCACCCGGACGGGGACGGTGTCCGGCACGGCCTGGTTGGTGAGCCACGCGAACGCGTCGTACATCCACCAGACGACGGCGAGGATGGCGGCGGCGCGCAGCACCGAGTCGACGCCGGGCGACTGCACGATCACGGCGGTGAGCTGGCCGATCGTGAACACGAACACCAGGTCGAACAGCAGCTCGATCGTGGAGACGCGCGACGCCACCCGCGCGATCCGGCCTCCGGTCACCCCGCTCACAGGCCAAACGTAGCGGGGAACGCGCCCTCCAGGCTGGCCCCCATGCCCGCGCCTTTCGTCGCCGGGCGCTCGGCGTGCATCCACCTGGCAGGACAGGGGTCGCGACATGCCGTTATGGGCGCCGCGTAGCGGCGTGTTGCGACCCCTGTGCGGGGCGTGGCGGGCGCAGCCCGCGGTTACGCGAGGGTGGGGAGGGTTGCGAGTGCCTCGTCGACGTGGGAGGTGAGCGTCGCGTCGGCGGGGCCGGCCATCCACTGGGCGAAGCCCACGTGGAACGCGCCCACGGCTGCCTGGCCGGCGAGGCTCGCCGCCGGCTCGGCGACGCCGCGGGCGCGCAGGGCCTCGCCGCAGGCGGTGGCGAGGGCGGCCAGCTTGAGCAGTTCGCGCTCCTGGAGGCTCGGGTTGGCCGCGATGACCGCCGAGCGCCGGCGCGGGAAGTCGGCGCCGCGGCCGTCGATCAGCGCAGCGGCGGCGCGCATCCCCGCCGCAGCGACGGCGAACGGCGGCGCATCCTCCGGGGCGGCGGCGATGGCGGCGAGCACGGCGTCCTGCATGGCCGTCGACCCCGCGAAGAGCACCTCGCGCTTGTCCGCATAGTGCCGGAAGAAGGTGCGCTCGGTGACGCCAGCGCGCTCGGCGATGTCCGCGACGGTGGTGCCCTCGAAGCCGCGCTCGGAGTACAGCTCGATCGCCGCCTGCGCCAGGCGGCCGCGCGCGTCCGGAGTCCAGCGTCCCACGAGACGAGTGTAACCGGTTCCGGAGAAGTGATGACAGGTGCTGACATCGGTGCTATCGTGATGTCAGTCACTGACGACAGTCCCTGACATCAGCGACACCACCCACGATCCCATGACTCGGGAGGTCATTCCCATGCGCGTCTTCGTCACCGGAGCATCCGGCTGGATCGGCTCCGCCGTCGTCCCCGAACTCCTCTCCGCCGGTCACCAGGTGACCGGCCTCGCCCGCTCCGACGCGTCGGCCGAGCGCATCCGCAGCGCCGGCGCGACCGCCGTGCCCGGCTCGCTCGACGACCTGGAGAGCATCCGCTCCGGCGCCGCGGCGGCCGACGCGGTCATCCACCTCGGCTTCAAGCACGACTTCTCCGACTACGCCGGCGCGGGCCGCACCGAGCGCGCGGTCGTCGCCACGATCGGCGACGAGCTCGCCGGGTCGGACCGGCCGTTCCTGTTCGCGTCGGGCATCGTCGCGCGCCCTGGCGAGGTGCTGACCGAGGATGTGCCGTCGCCCTATGTCGGGCCCGACGCCCCGCGCGGCGGCGGCGAGGCGTTCGCCTTCGAGTACGCCGATCGCGGCGTTCGGCCGGTCGCGCTGCGGTTCTCGCCGACCGTCCACGGCCGCGGCGACCACGGCTTCAGCGCGGAGCTGGTCCGCGTCGCGCGCGAGAAGGGCGTCGCCGGCTACGTCGGCGACGGCTCCAACCGCTGGCCGGCCGTCCACCGGCTCGACGCCGCCCGGCTGGTCCGGCTCGCCCTCGAACACGCCACCCCGGCGGCGCGCGTCCACGCGGTCGGCGAGGAGGGCATCCCCACGCGCGACATCGCGACGGCGATCGGCGAGGGGCTCGGGCTGCCCGTCGAGTCCATCGCACCGGAGGACGTGGACGCGCACTTCGGCTGGATCGGGCGGTTCTTCGGGATGGACATCCCGGCCTCCAGCGCACTCACCCGCGAGCGCTACGGCTGGACACCGTCCGGGCCGACACTGCTGGAGGACCTCGCATCGGGCTCCTACTTCGAGGCCGTCGCGGCGCGCTGAACTGAGCGCGTCGGCAGCAGGCCGATGAGGGCGGCGGCGAGGAAGCACACCGCGCCGCCGACCGTCCCCACCCCGGTCCAGAACGGGCTCAGGAGGGCGCTGGTGCCGGGCAGCACGAACGCGCCGACAGCCGCGAAGCCGAACAGCACCGAGCCGAGCAGGTTGAGCGCGGCTCCGGCCCTGTCCCGGGTCGACCCGCGCTGCCGCGCCACCGCGACCACCGCGATCAGGCTGGAGACGAGGAAGCAGATCGACCCGTAGGCGTCCGGCCGCCAGCCCGTCCCCCCGGCCGCACCCGCGGGGACGGCGGCGGCGAGCGCGAGCGACGTGCTCACGTTGAAGAACAGCGTCCCGACGAACTGGACGATGGACGAACTCCGGTTCGGCACCCCCAGCGCCAGCCCGGCGCCGAGCGTGAAGAACACCGAGCCGACCACGAACACCACGTTCGTGACGATCGCGCCGAGTGCGACCGCGACCGACGGCAGTGCGGCGAACGCGAAGCACACCGAGCCCACGGCGAAAGAGGCGTCGGAGAGCAGAAGCCTGTTCCGCTCCCCGGCGCCTCCCCCGTCGCTCACGCCGGCCCGCTCAGTGCGCGAAGTGCGTCCGTGTGCGCGCGGACTCGGTGGCCTTGGCCGGCGACGCGACCATCGCACCGGCCTTCTCGGCCTGCTCCCCCAGCTCGGCGCAGACCGCGCGGATGTCGTGCACGAGGTCCTCCGCCAGGTCGGCGTTGAAGCCGTCGCGCACCACGATCCGCAGCACCGCGACGTCGGTCGCGTCCTCCGGCATCGTGTACGCGGGCACCTGCCAGCCGCGGGCGCGGAGCTCGTGCGACACCTGGAACACGGTGTACGGCGTCCCCTCCTTCAGCGCGAACGCGATGACGGGGATGGCGGAGCCGTCGGTGATGACCTCGATCGCCGGGTCCTCGGCGAGGCCGTGCGAGATGAGCAGGGCGGTGTCCCGCAGCGCCTCCATGATCGCGGTGAACCCGGCTCTGCCGAGCCGCACGAAGTTGTAGTACTGCCCGACGATCTGGTTGCCGGGGCGGGAGAAGTTCAGCGTGAACGTGGGCATGTCGCCGCCGAGGTAGTTGACCCGGAACACCAGGTCCTCCGGGAGGTGCTCCGGCGAGCGCCAGACGACGAACCCGATCCCGGGATAGGTGAGCCCGTACTTGTGTCCGCTGACGTTGATCGACACCACTCGCGGCAGGCGGAAGTCCCACTCCAGGTGCGGGTGCAGGAATGGCACGACGAAACCGCCGCTCGCCGCGTCCACATGCACGGGCACGTCGGGTCCGCCGGAGGCGGCGAGGGTGTCGAGCGCGTCGCAGATCGCCGCGATCGGCTCCAGCTCGCCGGTGTAGGTCGTGCCGAGGATGCCGACGACTCCGATCGTGTTCTCGTCGACCGCCGCGGTGACCTGCTCCGGCGTGATGACGTAGCGGCCTTTCGCGACCGGGAGGTAGCGCGGCTCGACCTCGAAGTAGCGGCAGAACTTCTCCCACACCACCTGGACGTTCGAGCCGAGGACGAGGTTGGGCACGCCTCCCGGGTCCGTGCCTCCGGTGACCCCGGCCCGCTTGGCCCGCCAGCGCCACTTGAGCGCGAGGCCCCCGAGCATGACGGCCTCGCTCGACCCGATCGTCGCGGCCCCGGTCGGCTCGCCGGGCTCGGCGTGGAAGAGGGCCGAGACGATGGAGACGCAGCGGCGCTCCATGGCGGCGGTCGCCGGGTACTCGTCCTTGTCGATCATGTTCTTGTCGAACGCCTCGGCCATCAGGATCTCGGCCTCCGGGTCCATCCACGTCGTGACGAAGGTGGCGAGGTTGAGGCGCGAGCTGCCGTCGAGCAGCAGCTCGTCGTGGATCAACCGGTACGTGCTGGCCGGGTCGGTGGCCTCGTCCGGCAGGAGGTCCGGGGGACTCTTCCGCGACAGGCGGCCGGTGTAGGCGGGGGCGAGCCGGGTGTCACCGCTCGCCGTCTGGATGTCTGACTCGAGCCGCGCCATGCGCCGCCCCTCTCTGCCTCGGCGCCGCCGCGGGTCGACGGCGCCTGCCTATCGGCAGCGGATCACTTCGACTTGTCGAGCTTTCCGATCTCGTTGCCGTTCCTGTCGGAGACGACGAGGGTGTTGCCCTTCGCCGTCCCGCTCGACGCCTTCGCCAGCCACTCGTCGACCCCCTGGCACGCCATCATGGTGCTGGCGATCGGGCCGAAGGTGATGGTGTCGCCGTCGATCGAGCCCTTGCCGGTCAGGCGGTTGCAGCCGTCCGTGCCGGAGAAGGCGCCGTCGTTCTCGATGGTGAGGTTCGGCTGGGATGCGGCCGTCGAGCCCCAGGTGCCGACGAGCGCCGCGCCGCTCGGGGTGCCGGCGCAGCCGGCGAGGACGGCGAGGGACGCCGCGGCGACAAGCGCGCCGCCGAGGAAACGGGCGTGTGCCCGCCCGATCGTTCGCGTCATGTCGTCCTCCGCCTCTGCGGTCCGCCCGGTGCTGCGGGCCGCGCCACGAGGCCGAGGATAGCCGGGCCCGGCGAGCGTGCAACAGAGTCGCCATCCCCGATTTCACCCGCTGGTGAGCTCGTCCACGAGGGCCAGGACGGACGGGCTGCCGAGGATCCGGAAGTGGCCTCCGACCGGCACGCGCAGGTTGCGCGCGCCCGGCAGCGCGCATCCTCCCGGGATGTGCGGGTCGTACCAGCCCCAGACCGACACCACCCGGCCGACGTCCACGCCGTCGGCCGCCAGCCGCGCCAGCTCCGGATGGCCGGGCCGCAGCGCGCGCACGGCGGGGAACGGGACCAAGGCGGCCAGGCGGGAGCCGGAGAACGGCGTGGCGATCGCGACCACCCGGCGGATGCGCGCCGACGCGTCCGGCCTCCCGAGCAGCAGCCGGGCGACGAGACCGCCCTTGCTGTGCGCGACGACGGTCACGCCGCTGAGGTGCTGCTCGCGCAGGTAGTGCTCCACCTGGTCGGCGGCCTCCTCGAGCGACATGCCCAGGTGGCCCAGTGAGGTGACGACGTGCACCGGATGCCCCGCGGCGTGGAGGCGGCGCGCGAGCGGGTGCAGGAAGCGCCACGTCTCGTAGATGCCGGGGAGCAGCACGATGGGATCGCCGGTCCCCGCCTCGTCGACCAGCGCCTCGGGAGGGTCTCGGTCGAGGTTCGCCCGGAGCTGGTGCCGCAGCACGTACTCGTAGTCGGCGAGGAGCACGCCGGCCCGGCGGACGACGAGCAGCGCTTTCCTCAGCGGATGGGGGCGCGCGTTGTCTTCCACCCCGCCAGCTTCGCGCCGGCGGCCGCTCTTGCCAACCTCTGGAGCCGGGTGGATAGTTGCGACATGGGCGATGTCGTCGCATTCATCCTGTGCTTCCTGCTCTTCCTGGTGGGGCTCTTCCTGATGGGCCTGGCCGAGACGCTTCCGGCCTGGCAGGGGCTCGTCTTCTTCGCAGGCATCGTCTGCGTCGCGCTGTCGTTCGGCATCCCGGTGCACGCCCTGGGGCACTCCGAGCATTAGCAGGCCGCGAGCGCGGGCTCACATGTCGGGCGCGGTGTGGACTCCGGCGTCGGCGCGGAAGCCCGCCGTGGCCTCCTCGTAGGTGGTGTGCTTGCGGGCGGGGTGGGACTCGGCGGGCGGCGGCACGTCGGCGCGGCTCAGCGCGTGCAGCACGAGTTGCTCGACCAGACCGGCCGCGGTCGTCTCCCGATGGCGGGCAATGCGGACCAGGGCGGCGAACTCGCGCTCGCCCAGGCGGATTGTCAGGGGGATTCCTGCAGGAGCACGACCAGGGCCGTGGACGGACGCGGGCTCAGCGACATCAATAGCGTGAGAATCCTTCATGAACTCGATCGTCTCACGGGTGCGGCCTCATTGAAAGAACCCAAATTATCGGACGATACGCGCAATCCGGATGGTGTCCAGTGGAACATCGGTTCCGCCTCGCACCGCCGACGATCACCCCCCGTTCGGGGCCCGTGCCATGACGGTCTGATGAACAGCGCATGAAGCACCCTCCGGGAGCGCACAGGCCACTCCTAGGCTCGGCCCTGGCCCCCCGCCACACCCACTGAACAGAAGGAAGCAGGAATCGTGTCCAGACTCCATCGTCTGCGCCGCCGCCCGGTCGCCTCGGCCGGGCTGGCGCTGCTCGGCGCGGCGACCCTCGTGGGAGCCGGCGTCCTCACCGTCGCCCCCGCGTCGGCGTTCCCCGCTCACGGGACGCCCGACCACTCGCAGTCCGACCACTCGCACCAGACCCAGACGCCGATCAAGCACCTCGTCGTGATCTTCGACGAGAACGTCTCGTTCGACCACTACTTCGGCACCTACCCGAAGGCGGCCAACACCGACGGCACGACGTTCACGGCGGCGCCGGGCACCCCGAAGACGAACACGCTCGTCACCAGCGGCACGCTCACCAGCAACCCGAACCTGTACCCGCCGTCGCGGCTGAGCCCGGCGCAGGCGCTCACCTGCGACCAGGACCACGCGTACGCCGCCGAGCAGGCCGCGGTCGACAACGGCAAGATGGACATGTTCGTCCAGAAGACCGAGACCGACAGCTGCACCAGCGGGTTCGCCAAGCCGGGCCTGGTCATGGACTACTACGACGGCAACACCGTCACCGGCCTGTGGAACTACGCGCAGAACTACTCGATGAGCGACAACATGTGGGACACCACGTTCGGTCCGTCGACCCCCGGCGCGCTCAACCTGATCTCGGGCCAGACCCACGGCGGCACCGCCTACGACCCGAAGACCGGCGCGGTGCTCCCCGCCTCCACCGCCGTCCAGTCAAAGGACGCCGCGGGCGTCGGCACCGTGATCGGCGACCCCGACCCGGTGTACGACGACTGCTCTGGCAGCGACCACACCTCCACGTCGGCGCTGGTCGGCATGGCCGGCAAGAACGTCGGTGACCTGCTCAACGCGCGCGGCGTCAGCTGGGGCTGGTTCCAGGGCGGCTTCGCACCGACAACCGCGTGGAACGGCCAGGCCGGCAGCTACGCCAAGTGCGACGCGACCACCGCGAACGTCGGTGGCGCCACGCCGAAGGACTACTCGCCGCACCACAACCCGTTCGAGTACTACAAGTCCACGTCGAACCCGCACCACCTGCCGCCGACGTCGACCCAGGCGATCGGTCACACCGACCAGGCCAACCACCAGTACGACCTGACCGCCTTCGACAAGACGCTCGCGGCGAACAACCTCCCCGCGGTCTCGTTCCTCAAGGCCCCGGAGGCCCAGGACGGCCACGCCGGCTACTCCGACCCGCTGGACGAGCAGAAGTTCCTCGTCAACGAGATCAACGCCCTGCAGAAGTCGAAGGACTGGAAGAGCACCGCCGTCGTCGTCACGTACGACGACTCGGACGGCTGGTACGACCACGCCGCGCCGACCGTCGCCAACGGGTCGAACGACCCGGCCGTCGACTCCGGGGTCTGCACCAGCGTGACCCAGATCGCCGGCGGCTACGCCGACCGCTGCGGCCCGAGCCAGCGCCTCCCGTTCCTGGTGGTCTCGCCGTGGGCCGCGCAGAACAAGGTGGACCACACCGCGATCGAGCAGACCAGCCCGCTGAAGTTCATCGAGGACAACTGGGGCACCGGCCGGATCGGCGACGCGTCGTTCGACGCCCGCGCCGGCTCGCTGAACGGGCTGTTCGACTGGAGCCACCCGCAGCAGCGCCAGGTGCTGCTCGACCCGGCCTCCGGCGCGGTCAGCCAGGTCGTGCCCACGCACGACCGCGGTGACGACGACCAGGGCGACAACCAGCACTGACCGTCGAGTACGCCCGTAATCGGTCGGAAACCGCCGAATACGCAGACAATCTGCGTACTCGGCGGTTTCATTCCGGGCGGGTGCTGAGGAATTCGTCGAGCGAGAGGGGGCGGCGGCCGGTGACGCGCTCGACATCGCCGCTCGGCCCGGCGAACTCGCCGGCGGCGATCGCGGTGTAGGTGGACACCCACGCGTCGACCTGCCACTGCGGGGCGTTCCACTTCTTCCGCGAGGCGTAGGCCTCCTCGATCGTCTCGTCGTGGAACGAGACGGCGCGGCCCAGGTGCGCCGTCAGCTTCTCGGCGACCTGCGCCATCGTCAGGTCCTCCGGCCCGGTGAGGTCGTAGGTGACGTTCCGGTGCTGCTCGGGGTTCCGGAGCGCCGTCGCGGCCACCCGGGCGACATCCGCGCGCGCGACCATGGCCGCCTTGCCGTGCCCGGCCGGGCCGCGGATCACCCCGTCGTCGCCGACCATGAACTCCACGAAGTCGAGATAGAGGTCGTCGCGCAGGAAGGTGTACGCGATCCCGGTCGCCTTGATGCGTTCCTCGGTCGCGTAGTGGTCCCGGGCGAGCGTGAAGGTCGCGTCCGGTGCGGCGCCGAAGAACGACGTGTAGACGATGTGCCGCACGCCGGCGTCGGCCGCGGCGTCCACGAACGATAAGTGCTCGCGCAGCCGCTGCTCGTTCTCGGCCGCCGAGACCATGAGGACAGTGTCCACGCCCTCCAGCGCTACACGCACCGAGGCACCGTCGGCGTACGTGCAGGCGACCACCTCCGCGTCGGGGAAGCGCGGGGCGCGCTCCGGGGAGCGCGCAAGCATGCGGAAGGGCACGCCGACCTCCGCGAGTTCGGACGCGGCGAGGCGTCCGACCGTGCCCGTGACTCCGGTGACTGCGATGGTCATGGTGTGCTCCTCCCGGCCCGACGCCTCCCCACATGATCGGTCAGGAGCCGCCGCCGAGTCCAGGCTCACCCTCGCCATCCGTTCCGGAGTTGTGTACGCCCCGGCACGGCGTGTCGCGTACAGAAGTCCGGGACGGATTGTCGAGGAAGTGGGACCCGGCCGCCGCACGCCGATGACAGGGCGGCGGCCGGGAGTTGGAGGGCGGCTAGAGGCCGCGGGCGAGGCGGTAGTAGGCGGCGTTCCAGTCGAGCTCGCGGGAGAAGGCTCGCAACGTGGTGCTCTCGTCGATGATGAGCAGCTCGGTGCGGGCCATGCGGGCGAAGTCCTCGAACGCCTGGATGCCGACGGCGGTGCTCATCACGGTGTGGTGGGCGGCGCCGGCCTCCAGCCACGCGGTCGCCGAGGTGGTGAAGTCGGGGGCCGGCTTCCACACCGCGCGGCCGACCGGGAGCTTCGGCAGCGGGGCCGTCGGCTCCACGACCTCCACGACGTTCGCCACGAGGCGGAAGCGGTCGCGCATGTCCGAGAGCGCGACGACCACCGCGGGGCCCGGGTCGGCGGTGAAGACCAGGCGCACCGGGTCGTCCTTGCCGCCGATGCCGAGCGGGTGGACCTCCAGGGTCGGCTTCGCGCTGGTGAGCGCCGGAGAGACCTCCAGCATGTGCGCGCCGAGGATGCGCTCGTCGCCGGGCGTGAGGTCGTAGGTGTAGTCCTCCATGAGCGACGCGCCGCCGGGGAGGCCGGCGCCCATGACGTTGGCCGCGCGGACCAGGATGGCCGTCTTCCAGTCGCCTTCGGCGCCGAAACCGTAGCCCTCCGCCATCAGGCGCTGCACGGCGAGGCCGGGGAGCTGCTTCAGTGCACCGAGGTCTTCGAAGCTGGTGGTGAAGGCGCCGAAGCCGCCCTCCTCCAGGAACGACCGCAGCCCGACCTCGATCGCCGCGCCGTCGCGCAGGGACTGGTGCCGCTCGCCGCCGCGGCGGAGCTCCGGGACGACGTCGTAGAGGTCCTCGTACTCGGCGACCAGCGCGTCCACCGCGTCGTCGGAGGCGGCGGCGACCGCGTCGGCCAGCTCGTTGACGCCCCAGGTGTTGACCTGCACGCCGAACCGGAGCTCGGCCTCGGTCTTGTCGCCCTCCGTGACCGCGACGAAGCGCATGTTGTCGCCGAAGCGCGCGAGCTTCAGGGAGCGGGTGGCCGCGTGGCCGGCGGCGGCGCGCGTCCAGGTGCCGATGCGCTGCGTCACCGAGGGGTTGCTGACGTGGCCGACGACCGTGGTGCGCGGGACGCCGAGGCGGGTCTGGATGTAGCCGAACTCCCGGTCGCCGTGCGCGGCCTGGTTGAGGTTCATGAAGTCGAAGTCGAGCTCGCCCCACGGCAGCTCGACGTTCGCCTGGGTGTGGAAGTGCAGCAGCGGCTTCTGGAGGGCGTCGAGGCCGGCGATCCACATCTTGGCGGGGCTGAACGTGTGCATCCACGCGACGAGGCCGATCACGGCGTCGTCGGCATTGGCCTCCAGCGCGATGCGGCGGATGGCGTCGGAGTCGGTCAGCACCGGCTTCCAGACGACGCGCACCGGCACGTCGGACGATGCGCCCAACTGGTCGGCGATCCCGCGGGACTGCTCGGCGACTTGCGCGAGCGTCTCCGGTCCGTAGAGGTGCTGGCTGCCCGTGAGGAACCAGACCTCGTAGTGGTCGAGGGAGGTCGTGAGCGTCGGCATCAGGCGAGCGATCCTTCCGGGTTCTGTCCGTACACGTTCTGGTAGCGGTCGAAGAGACTGTCGATCGCCTCCTGCGGGATAGGGACGAGCGGGCCGCCCTGGCGCGCGATGTGCACGGTGCGGGCGACGTCCTCGGCCATGACCGCGGCCTTCACGGCGTCCCGCGCGTCGCGACCGATGGTGAAGACACCGTGGTTCTGCATGAGTACCGCCCGGCTGCGGTGCCCGTCAAGCGTCGCGACGATGCCGCGGCCGATCGAGTCGTCGCCGATGATCGCGAACGGGCCGACCGGGATCTCCCCGCCGAACTCGTCGGCCATCGCGGTGATGACGCACGGGATGGGCTCGGCGCGGGCCGCCCACGCCGTGGCGTAGGTGGAGTGGGTGTGCACGACGCCGCCGACCTCGGGCAGATTGCGGTACACGTAGGCGTGGGCGGCGGTGTCGGAGGACGGGGACCGGTCGGATCCGGGCGAACCGGGGACGACCGCACCGTCGAGGGTGCAGACGATCATGTTCTCCGACGCGAGGTCGTCGTAGTCGACGCCGCTCGGCTTGATGACGAAGAGGTCCTCGCCGGGGACGCGGCCGGAGATGTTGCCACCGGTCCAGATGACCAGGCCGTAGCGGACGAGCTCGGCGTGGAGGGCGGCGACCTGCTCGCGGGTGCGGCGGACGGCGGGGGATTCTGGGACGGCGGGGGTCTCGGCGGTCTCGGGGGTCTCGGCGGTCATCGGGCGGCTCCCTTCAGGGCGATGGAGGCGACGGCGGCGCGCTCGGCCGCCAGGCCCTCGTGGTAGC
Source organism: Leifsonia sp. EB34 (assembly GCF_041260585.1). Classification (NCBI taxonomy): domain Bacteria; kingdom Bacillati; phylum Actinomycetota; class Actinomycetes; order Micrococcales; family Microbacteriaceae; genus Leifsonia; species Leifsonia sp. EB34. The sequence goes on along the minus strand of NZ_JBGCCV010000001.1, from coordinate 1,760,735 downwards.
GGGCGAGGTAGGCCGCGAATCCGGCCACGTCGTCCGGGTGCGGGTTCACGGTCTCGAAGGCGAAGCCTCCGAACACGTCGCGGTCGAGGTAGACGTCGAGCGGGATGCCCTCGCCGGCGGCACGGAGGTAGGCGGCGAGCACCGCGACGCCCCACGCCCCGCCCTCCGACGCGGTCTCGGCGACCGACACCGGCGCGTCCAGCGCGCCGGCCAGGAAGCGCTGCGCGACGCCGGCGGTGCGGAACATCCCGCCGTGCGCGAACATCCGGTCGAGGACGGCGCCCTCCGCGTGCAGCACGCGCATCCCGAGGGCGAGCGTCCCGAACACGCCGTAGAGCTGGGCGCGGACGAAGTTGGCGAGGGTGAGCCGGCTGTCCGGGGTGCGGACGACCAGCGGGCGACCCTCGTCCAGGCCGGTGATCGGCTCACCGGCCAGGTAGTTGTAGGCGAGGAGGCCGCCCGCGTCGGGTTCGCCGCGCAGCGCCTCGCGGAAGAGGGTCTCGAAGACCGCGTCGGCCGCGACCGGCGCGCCCGCGGCCTCCGCGAATCTCCCGAACAGCCCGGCCCACGCCGAGAGTTCGCTCGCGCCGTTGTTGCAGTGCACCATCGCGACCGCGTCGCCGGCGGGGGTCGTCACCAGGTCCAGCTCGTGGTGCGCCTCGGCGAGCGGACGCTCCAGGACCACCATCGCGAAGATGCTCGTGCCGGCGCTGACGTTGCCGGTGCGCGGGGCGACCGAGTCGGTGGCGACCATGCCGGTGCCGGCGTCGCCCTCGGGCGGGCAGAGCGGGATGCCGGGCTGCAGCCCGCCGGACGGGTCGAGCAGGAGTGCGCCCTCCGGCGTGAGGTCGCCAGCGGACCGGCCTGCGACGAGGACCTCGGGGAGCAGGTCCCGGAGGCCCGGCAGCGACGCCCTGTCCCGAACGTGCGCGTCGTAGCGGCCGACCAGCTCCGGGTCGTAGGTCTTCGTGGCCGGGTCGATCGGGAACATCCCGGACGCGTCGCCCACCCCGAGCACGCGGCGGCCGGTGAGGCGCTCGTGCACGTGGCCGGCGAGCGTGGTGATCGAGTGCAGGCGGTCCAGGTGCGGCTCGGCGTCGAGGACGGCCTGGTGCAGGTGCGCGATCGACCAGCGCAGCGGGATGTTGACGCCGAACAGCTCGCTGAGCTCGGCGCTCGCGGGGCCGGTCGTGGTGTTGCGCCAGGTGCGGAACGGGACCAGCAGCTCCCCCTCGGCGTCGAAGGCGAGGTAGCCGTGCATCATCGCGGAGACGCCGATCGCGCCGAAGGTCCGCGGCCGGACGCCGTGGCGCGCCTCCGCGTCGGCGACGAGTGCGGCGTAGGCGGACCGGAGGCCGGACCAGACGGAGTCGAGGGAGTAGGTCCAGACCCGGTCGGCGAACTCGTTCTCCCAGTCGTGCGAGCCGACGGCCAGGACGGTCGCCGGATCGTCGGAGTCGACCAGGCAGGCCTTGATGCGCGTGGAGCCGAGCTCGATGCCGAGCGCGGTGCGGCCGGCGACGAGGGCGTCGCGGTGGGTGCTCATGGTTCTCTCACTCCGTTGTGACCGGTCACATTGTGTCCCCACGAGTGTCCCTCCTCCCTGGTCCCTCTGTCAAGCCGCCCCCACCCGCGCGCACATTCGTGACGAATCGCGGCGCGCACATTCGTGACGAATCGCGGCGCGGAGCGCGGGGTCAGGCGGAGGCGCGGAGTACGAGGAGCGGCGCCACAGGGGCGTCGAAGGCGAGTTCGCGGCCCTCGATGAGGGCGACCAGCCGCGCGACGCCGCGGCGGCCGAGCTCGGCGAAGTCCTGCCGCACGGTGGTCAGCGGTGGCGCGAAGTAGGCGGCCTCCGGGATGTCGTCGAACCCGACGACGGCCAGGTCCTCCGGCACGCGACGCCCGCGCGCGCGGGCCGCGTGCAGCAGGCCGAGCGCCATCTGGTCGTTCGACGAGAACACCGCGGTCAGCTCCGAGTCGGCGAGGAGCTCCGCGCCGATCGCCGCACCCGAGGCGGCGGTCCAGTCGCCCTCCCGCGAGACGACGGGCTCCAGCCCGGCCGCGGACAGTTCGGCGACGAAGCCGTCCCGGCGCGCCCGCGCCTCCGACCAGTCGCCCGGTCCGCTGAGGTGAGCGATCCGGGTGTGCCCGCGGGCGAGGAGGTGGCGGGTGGCCAGCCGAGCGCCCTCCACCTGGTCCACGAACACGCCGTCGTCGCCCGCGACCCCTGCGCCGTGCAGGGTGACCGACGGGACCGCCAGCGAGAAGGCGGCCATGGCCTCCTGCACCGCCCGCTGCGGAGCGATGACGATCACGCCCTCCACCGACTGCGCGCCGAGGTGGTCGACGGCCGCGCCGAGGTCGGCCGGGTCGAGGGAGGCCGCGTGCGCGACCGTCACGAAGTAGCCGGCGTCGCGCCCCGCCTGCTCGACGGCGTCGATGCTGGACGCCGGCCCGAACAGCGAGGACGCGGACGACGCCAGCACGCCGATGGTGCGCGAGCGCGCGGTGGTGAGCATGCGCGCGGCGCGGTTGGGGCGGAAGTTGAGGTCGGCCATCGCGGCCAGCACCCGCTCGCGCGTCTCCGGCCGGATGCTCGGGTGGTCGTTGAGGACGCGCGACACCGTCTGCCGCGAGACGCCCGCGGCGGCCGCGACCTCCCGCACCCCCGGCGGGCGCCCGCTCTCACTCACATCCACACCCTAGCGGCGGCGCAGGCCCCCACACGCGCAGAAGGGCGCACCCCTCGCTCGCTCTCTGCGAAGCGGGTGGCGCGCCCTCAGGAGGCCGGCCCGGCGGCTCAGGCGACGACCGCGAAGCCTCCGGTCCAGGCGATGCGCTCGGCCGCGGCCAGCGTGATCTGCAGGAAGCCGAGCGCCTCGAGCTCGCGGGCGCGGCTGAGCGCGCCGGCGTCGAGCGCGTTCAGGCCGCGGGCGCGGACCAGCGCGGCGAGCTCCGCCTTCGCTTCGTCGTCGTCGCCCGCGATGAGCACGGTGGTCGGCTGCCCTCCGATGGTGCCGGAGGCGAGCGTGGCCGCGAACGTGGTGTTGAACGCCTTGAGCACGCGCGATTCGGGCAGCGCGGCCGCGAGGGTCGCCGCGGCGGAGGAGTCGGCCGGGACGGTCAGCCCGTCGAAGGTCGCGAAGTCGATGGGGTTGGTGATGTCGACCACGGTCTTGCCCGCGAGCTGGGCTCCGTAGGTGGCGAGCACGGCCTCCACCTCGGGATACGGCACCGCCAGCACGACGATGGAGCCGTTGATCGCTCCCCCTCCGCGCCCGATGTACTCGACCGTGGCGCCGCCGCCTGCCAGGACGCCGCCGATCGCGTTGGCCATGTTGCCGTTCCCGATGATGCTGACCGTGGTCATGAGTCTGTTCTCCTTCTGGACGTCTCCGCCTGGATTGTTGATGCTTCAAGTAAACGTTAGCTCGCATTACTTGAAGCGTCAAGTTTTCGGTTACAATGATCTCCATGACGATGAACGCCGAGCTCGCCGGTCGCGAACGCGACGCCTGGCTGGGACTCGTCGCGCTCACGCAACTCCTGCCTCCCGTGCTCGACGGGCAACTCACCCGCGACGCAGCGGCGACGCACTACGAGTACTTCGTGCTCTCCCGGCTCGCCGAGCAGCCGAACCACCGGATGCGTCTCAGCGCGCTCGCGACGGCGACGAACGCCTCCGTGTCGCGCCTCAGCCACGTCGTCACCCGGCTGGAAGCCCGCGACCTGGTCAGGCGGATGCCGTGCGAGGAAGACGGCCGCGCGACGAACGCCGTGCTCACCGACGCGGGCGCCGCGGTGGTCGAGGAGGCCGCTCCCGGGCACCTGGAGACCGTGCGGGATCGCATCCTCGGCGCGCTGCGACCGGAGCAGGTGGAGCAGCTCGCGGAGATCTCCGCAGCGCTGATCGGCGCGATCGACCCGGCGCGGCGGCCGTCCGACGCGTGCGCGGCCATCGTCGACGCCGCGGAGGGCGAACGCGCGAGCGCCTAGCGCGTCGAAGGGCGCCGACGCTCAGTCGATGAGGCCGAGCGCGGAGAGGCGGTCGAGGACCACGTGGCCGGCCGGCGGACACCGTCCGGCGTCGGCCGTCGTCACCCAGTGGACGGCGTCCACCTCGCCCGACGGCACCGGCTCGGCGTCCGTCTCGGCGCGGAACACCGTCATGTGCACCTGCCGCCCGTCCGGCTCGCCGTGGGCCTGCGTGCGCACCTCGAACAGCTCGGTGAGCGCGTCCGCGTCCAGCGCGAGCGCGACCTCCTCCTCGGCCTCCCGCGCCGCCGCCTCGGCCGCCGTCTCGCCGGGGTCGATCTTGCCGCCCGGCATGTAGTAGACGTCGCGGCCGCGGGAGGTCACCATCAGCACGCGCCGGTCGCGCACCACCGCGACGGCGGACACCAGCAGCGGAGCGTGCGTCACGCCTCGACCAGGCGTTTGAGCTGCCGGAGCCCTTTCTCGAAGTCCGGGCCGATCAGCTTGTCCAGGTCGAAGAAGCGGCTGAAGAACGTCCGAGCGCTCTCCATCCGCCAGATGACGCGCGTGCGGTCGCCCTCCGGCGTCAGCAGGAAGCGCACGTGGCTGCTGGAGCGGAACGGCCGCGTGAAGTCGAGGGCGACGCCGACGCCGTCGGGCTGCACCGACTCGATCCGCATCCGTCCCGCGCCCGCCTTGCGGTTGCCGCTCCACGCGTAGGTGGAGCCGACCGCTCCCGGCTCGCCTGTGTATTCGCGCTTCAGGGCGGGGTCCATGCCCTCCCACGGCGACCACTCCACCCAGCGCGGCAGCTCCGCGAGATACGGCAGCAGCACCTCGGGCGTGGTCTGGATGGTGTCGGTGCGTTCCACGACGATCGTTCCGGCCATGCGCACACCTTAGCGGCATGGCATGATCGGGCTGTGACCGGGCGAACGATGCTCCTCGACAGCGCATCCCTCTACTTCCGCGGGTTCTACGGCGTCCCGGACACCGTGCGCGCGCCGGACGGCACCCCGGTGAACGCGATCCGCGGCTTCCTCGACATCATCGCGAAGCTCGTCACCGACTACGGCCCCGAAGCCCTCGTGGCCTGCTGGGACGACGACTGGCGGCCGCGCTGGCGCGTCGACCTCATCCCGAGCTACAAGGCGCACCGGGTGGCGCAGGAGGTGCCCGGCGGGGTCGACGTCGAGGAGGTGCCGGCAGAGCTGGTGGCCCAGGTGCCGGTGATCCGCGAGGTGCTCGACGCGCTCGGAATCGCCATCGTCGGCGCGGCCGAGCACGAGGCGGACGACGTGATCGGCACGCTCGCCACGGTGACTCCCGGGCCGGTGGATGTCGTGACCGGCGACCGCGACCTGTTCCAGCTCGTCGACGACGACCGCGACGTGCGGGTCATCTACACCGCGCGCGGGATGAGCAACCTCGAGGTGCTGACGGACGCGGCGATCGTCGCCAAGTACGGCATCCACGCGGACCAGTACGCGGACTTCGCGGTCATGCGCGGCGACTCGTCGGATGGCCTGCCCGGCGTCGCGGGCGTTGGCGAGAAGACGGCGAGCGCACTGCTCGCCGAGTACGGCGACCTGGCCGGGATCGCGGCGGCCGCGGCCGACCCGGCCTCCGCGATGAAGCCGGCGGCGCGCTCCCGGTTCGACGCCGCGGCCGACTACCTCGCGGTCGCCCCGACGGTCGTGGAGGTCGTGCGCGACCTCCCGCTCGGCCACTTCGACGCCCGCCTCCGCGCCCCGAGCGACGAGCAGCGCGCGACCCTGAATACCCTCGCCGAACGCTGGGCCCTCGGCACCTCCCTCGACCGCTGCCTAGCCGCCCTCACCCGCGCCGCCCCCTGAGCACCCCCACCATCCGTTCCGGACTTATGTACGCCCGAGCCCGGCGTGTTGCGTGCATAAGTCCGGAACGGATGGTTTGGGGGGTCAGGAGGCGGTGGGGTCGAAGCGGTAGAGCTCGCGCTGGGCGAGGAGGGCGAGCTCGCGGAGCACGTCGAGGTCGTTGTCGGACTCGGCCGGCTGGCGCGGCGAGCGCCCGAAGACGCACATTGCGCCGATGCGGGTGCCGTCCGGCGCCTCCACCGGGTAGCCGGCGTAGAAGCGGAGGTGGGCCGGCCCGGTGACGAGCTCGCTCGAGGCGAAGCGGGCGTCGCGCTCGGCGTCGGGCACGACCACCCCGTCCGGCGACCGGAGGGTGTGCAGGCAGGCCGACTGCTCGATCGGGATCTCGGACGGCGACGCACCGACGGCGGCGAGCGGCCACTCGATGCGGTCGTCGAGCACGGTGAACATGGCGATCTCGGTGCCGAGCGTGCGTTGCGCGGTGCCGACCAGGCCCTCCAGCCTGCCGTCACGCGTGTGCTCGTCGAGCCGCAGCCGGGCGATCGCCGCCACCCGGTCCTCCGCGGTGGAGGTGTGGTGCCCGGTCTCGACAGGATGGCCGATCAGGTCCGGAGCGAGCGCGTCGGTGATCCAGCGCGCCCAGAACAGGTAGTCGGCCGGGCTCCGGTGCCGGCCGCCCTCGGGCTTCGGCGAGGCGGGCAGTGCGAGGAAGGCCGCGCCCGTCTTGGCGCAGGCCTGCGCTCCCGCGCGGTTCAGCCGCTCGGCGTGCTCCTGCACGAAGTCGCGGAATGCGTCGTCGAAGGGCGGAAGCGACCGGATCGGCTGCGCGCCGAGCCAGGCGACCACCCCGGCGCCGCTGCCGCGCACCTCCCGCAGCAGCGCGGCGACGTGGGCGCCCCAGCGCTGCGGCTCGACCATGCGGATCGTGTCGGCGACGGTCGCGCTGAGGATGACGACGTCGTAGCGGCCGGACCCTGCGCCGTGCACCATCCTGGCCACCCTGCGCACGCCCGCGGACGGGTGGGCGACCACGTCCACGACCACGCCGCGTCCGGTGGTCGCCGCGATGGCCCGCGCGAGCGCGCCGGGCAGAGCGAGGTCGTGGCTGCCGACACCCCAGCCGATCACCGGGCCGGAGCCCGCCAGCAGCACGCGGAGGCTCTGCCGTCCGGCGACGAAGGCCTGCGGGGAGTCCGTCGGGCGCACCAGCGCCTGCCGGACCCCGGCGACGCGCGCGAGCCTCACCCGCGCGGCGAACCGCCGCGAGGCGCCGAGCCGGACATCTTCCACTCCAGTGACGGTATCCCGTCCCCGGCCCCCGCGGCACCCACGGCTCGCCGGACGCCCGCGGCGCCGAGTACGCGAATAATCGGCCGAAAACCGCCGAGTACGCGGATAATCGGCGTACTCGGCGGCTACGGGAGGGTGTGCCCGGCCAGGCGGAAGAGGCGGTACCACTCCTCGCGGGTCAGCGGCAGGTCGGAGCCGGCGGCGGCCTCCTGCACCCGGCCCGGGTTGGTGGTGCCGAGGACGACCTGCATGTTCGCGGGATGCCGGGTGATCCACGCGGTCGCGATGCCGGTCGGCGTGACGCCGTACTTCGCGGCCAACTCGTCAAGGGCGTCGTTCAGCTCCGCGTACTCCGTGCGGTCGCCGAGGAAGACGCCGTCGAAGAAGACCTTCTGGAACGGCGACCACGCCTGCAGAGTGATGTCGTTCAGGCGGGAGTAGTCGAGGATCCCGAGGTCGCGGACGATGGACTGGTCGAGCCCCGCCATGTTGGCGGCGACGCCCTGCGCGATGATCGGCGCGTGCGTGATGCTGAGCTGGACCTGGTTCACCTTCAGCGGCTGCTTCACCCAGCGGCGCAGCAGCTCGATCTGGCCCGGCGTGTGGTTGGAGACGCCGAACGCGCGCACCTTGCCGGAGGCCTCCAGCTCGTCGAAGGCGGCCGCGACCTCCTCCGGCTCGACCAGGGTGTCCGGGCGGTGCAGCAGCAGCAGGTCCAGGTAGTCGGTGCGCAGCGCGGCGAGCGACTCGTCCACGGTGGTGAGGATGTGCTCGCGGGAGAAGTCGAAGTAGCCCGGGCGGATGCCGACCTTCGACTGGATGACGACCTGGTCGCGCTCCGCGGCGGGGACGGCGCCCGCCTCGCCGAACCGGGTCTCGCAGCCGTGGCGCTGCTCGCCGTAGATGTCGGCGTGATCGAAGACGGTGACACCGGCGTCCCGCGCGGTTCCCACGAGGGTGCGGATCTGCCCGTCGGACAGGGGACTGATCCGCATGAGGCCGAGGACGACGTTGGACGCGGGCACGGCGATGTTCGGAAGGTTCAGGGTTTTCATGCCTTCATCTAACCCCCCGTCAACCCCCTGTCCTCTTCGGCACGGCAGGCTTACCGTCTACTGTGCGGGGATTCGGGGCTCCGTTTACCGGAGGAGGGGACCGATGACGATGACGCCTGAGGCAAGGATGGCGGTCGACGGGTTCCGGCAGGAGACGCGGCTGGTTTCCCCGCACTCCCACGGTCCCGGTTACATCGTGCACGCGCTCGGACGCGACTTCCGCGTCAGCGACGAGATGGCCCGCATCTTCTTGAACCAGGTCGAGCGGGTGGCGGAGTCCGACGCGTCGGCCCTGGTGATCCTGCGCCACGCGCACGGCGTCGAGCTGCTGATGATCACGGACGCGACCTCCTTCTCGATCCGCCCGATGACGGCGGCCGAACGGAGCACGCCGCAGGCGGCCTATCCTCGGATGCGTGGATGAGCTGAGCGACGGGGACTCCGCGGACGGGGACTCCGCGGATCGGGACTCCCGCGACCGGGAGGCCGTCGCCGGCATCCGCGAGGCGCTCGTGGCGGCCGCGCGGACGCTGACCGAGGCGGGCGCCCGGGACGAGGCGCTCGCGGTCCTGGTGCCGCGACGCCGCAGGTTCGGCATCCCGCGCGAGCCGGTGCTGCGACCGGTGGGCCGGGTCTGGCGGCTGGGGGTGCTCCTGCTCGGCGTGACGGCACGCTGTACGCGACGGGTCAGCTCGTGCGGGCGACGCCGCCCGGGCGGACCCAGTACGTGTCGGTGTCGGCGGAGACCCGGCGCGCGTACCGCGAGGCTGCGGAGCGCGGGCACTTCCGCGACGGCGAGACGGTGGACTTCGACGCGCCGGAGATCGTGCCGACCGTGGACGCGTTGCGGGCCTCCACGGGTCCGCTGCTGCTGCGGGACGGCGAGGCGCTCGTGCGGTGGAGCGCGTCGTCGGAGCAGACCGTCGGCTTCCACGCCTACCTGGCGGAGCGCGTGGAACTGCTGGCGCACCCGCCCCAGGGCGCCTGAGTCGGCTCAGGCGACCCGTTTCAGACGCTCTGGGGCGGGTGGGGCCTCACGCCTCGGTCGGCGTGCTGTCCGTCTTCTTGCCGGTGACCTCGTCCAGCTTGTCCGACGCCTTGCCCACGGCCTCCGTCACCTTGTCGCTGAGGTCGGAGGCGGCGTGGCCGGCGAAGTCGCGCACGCCGTCCTTCACCTGCTGCACCTGCTCGGAGCCGGAGAAGCCCTGCCATTTGTTCCGCATGTTCTCGTACGCGTCACGGCCCGCTCGGGTACCGACGACGAACCCGACGGCGACGCCTGCCAGAAAAATGATGACCTTCATGGGCTGCACCGTACGCGCGCGACGGCGACCGCGCCAGGAGCAGAATGGGCGGGGTGATGGGACCGATGCTCGACGGCGACGAACCGGTTGCGCGCTTCGAGCGGGCGGCGGCGGTGTGGTCCGAACGGGCCGGGGCCGCCGGCGTGGCGGTGCCCGTGCCGCCGGAGGTCGCCGGAGCGCTGCTCGTGGAGGGCGCGAGCGACCGTGCCGCGTGCCGTGAGGCCTCCCGGCTGCTCGGAGTCGATCCGGCCGCCGCGGGCGTGGCCATCCTGCCGATGGGCGGCGCGATGAGCGTCCGCCGGTTCGTGAGCCTGCTGCGCCCGGCGCAGCTCCGGCTGCACGGACTGTGCGACGCGGGCGAGGCGGCCTTCTTCGAGCGCGCCGGACTGGACGAGACGTCCGTCTCGGTGTGCCGGCCCGACCTGGAGGGGGAGCTGCTGCGGGCGCTCGGCGCGGAGCGGGCGGAGGCCGTGCTCGCGCGGGAGGGCGACCTGGGCCTGTTCCGCACCTTCCAGCGGCAGCCGGCGCAGCGCGAGCGGCCCGTGCTCGCCCAGTTGCACCGGTTCCTCGGCACGACCTCCGGCCGCAAGGAGCAGTACGGGCGCGCCCTCACCGAGGAGCTGGGAGCGACGGAGCTGCCAACGCCGCTCCGGGAGGCCGTCGAGAGCGTGCTGGGCGGCTGAGTCGCTCCCGGCCTAGGCTGGGCCGCATGCCCACCACCTCGCCCGAGCTGCTCGACCGGCTCGCCGTCCTGTTCGCCGCGCGCGACCGCGGGAACATGGCGCCGACCATCGACGCCTTCCTGGCCGTGCTCGCCGAGCATCCCGACGACCCGCACGTGCTCTACGAGGTCGGCGGCGCCTACGACACCGCGGGCGAGGAGGAGACGGCCGCCGGCTACTACGAGCGCGCGCTGGCCGCCGGGCTGGCGGGCGACACCCTCCGCAAGTGCCTGCTGCAGTACGGGAGCACCCTGCGCAACCTCGAGCGCTTCGACGCATCGCTGGGCGTGCTCGACCGGGCGCTGGCGGCCTTCCCGGAGTCCGAGTCGGTGCGGGTTTGGCACGCGCTCTCCCTGCACGCGGCCGGCCGCAGCGACGGCGCCGTCGCGGAGCTGATGGAGCTGGCGGCCGACCACATCCGCACCCCGGACCTGCTGCGCTACGAGACCGCCCTGCGCGGCAACGCCGAGTACCTGCGCGAGCTGGACGCCGCCCGCTGACTGCGCGGAGGGCTCAGGCCAGCAGCGCGGCGATGACGAGCAGCACCGGGACCGCGAAGAGCGTCGTCAGCAGCACGATGTCGCGCGCCACGGGCATCCCGCGCTCGTAGCGGGCGGCGAAGTTGTAGACGTTCTGCGCCGTCGGGAGGGCGGCGAGCGCCACCGCCGCGAACAGTGCGTGATGCTCGAGGCCGAACGCGAACCGCGCCACGGCGAAGGCGACCAGCGGCATCCCGACCGATTTGATGACCACGGCGGTCGCGATCTCCGCACGCCCGTGCCCGGCCTGGAGCGGACGCGACCCGTGCAGCGACATCCCGAACGCCATCAGCACCAGGGGGACGGCCGCGCCGCCGAGCAGCTCGAACGGCTGGTACACGGCCGCCGGGATCGGGATGTGCAGCACGTCCACGAGGATGCCGAGCAGTGAGGCGATGATCATCGGGTTGCGCACGGGCTGCGTCAGGATCGACCGCAGCGACACCGTCCCGCGGCTCGTGATGTCGAGCACCGTGAGCGCGATCGGTGCGAACACGATGAGCTGGAGCAGCAGCACCGGCGCCACGTACGACGCACTGCCGAGCACGTAGACGGCGACGGGGAGGCCGATGTTGTTGGCGTTGACGTACCCGGACCCGAGCGTGCCGATCGTGGTCTCCGCCGCGGGACGCCGGAAGAAGAGCCGCGACAGCAGCAGGAAGAGCCCGGCCGCGACGACCGCCGCGATGGCCGCGACGAGGAGCTGGGTGGAGAAAACCACCTTGAGGTCGGCGTGCGCCAGCGTCACGAACAGCAGCGCCGGGTTGGTGACGAAGAACGCGATCCGGTTGAGCACGTACGGCGCAGTGGGGCCGCCGACCCGGAACCGCCCGGCGAGGTAGCCGACCAGGATGACGAACGCGATGATCCCGAACCCGGTCAGCACTCCAGCCATCGCCCTGGCGTCTCCTTTCGTCTCCCCCGGACGATCCTGTCAAGAAGTCGGCAGTTTGCGTGCATCCGCGCGCCGCCGCGCCACCAGCAGTACCCCGATCCCGGTGCCGATCAGCGCGCCGAGGGTGTTCGCGACCACGTCGGTGACGGTGCCGAACCGCGCGGGCAGGACGAAGTGCTGGGTGAGCTCGATGGCGATGCTGCAGAGCAGGCCGGCGAGCGGGGCCAGCCACCAGCGCCGGAGGCCGACGATCAGCACGATGAGCAGGGCGGGAGGCACGAAGAACGCGACGTTGGCCGTGAACTCGATCACGTCGTACGCGTCGAGCGGCCGGACCCCGACGGCCCCCAGGGCGCCGAGGAGCCGGAAGAGCAGCGGATCGAGCGGGCGATCCACCGGCGTCGGCCACAGCCCGACGGCGGCGATGAACGCGGTGTAGGCGAGGAGGCCGACGACCGCGCGGCGGCGGGTGCGTCGTGCGGCGGGCATGCCGTCAGCGTAGGCGCCTCTCATCGGGAAATCCTGTGTGTCAGACCTCAGGTTCCACAGGTTTCAGCGACGTCGCACCGGGCCGCCGCGGGCCACCCGCACCGCCACCGCGACCATGATCACGAGGACGCCGGCCGCGAGCGCGGTGACGGCCACCACGGGGCTCGGGAGGCCGCCCACCACCCGCGAGACGGCGATCCAGACCAGCCCCCACGCCGAGGCGAGCGCGGGGGCGAGGCGGCCGCGGTCCCAGACCGCCAGTGCCGAGGCGACGACCGCGAGGGCCGCGAGGACCGCCATAGCCCAGACCTCCGGAGGCAGCCCGAACCCGGAGAAGCCGGCCGTCTGCAGCCATGCCGCCGCGTTCGCGGCGGCCGCCACCAGCACCCAGCCCAGGGAGAGACCGACCGTGCCGTCGAGGAGCACGGAGTCGGCCGTCGTGCCGCCGGGCTCGTGCCGCAGCCGCACGAACGCCATTGCGAGCACGACGAGCAGGAGGGCGATCATCAGCACGCTCAGCGCGAGGAGCCCGGCCTGCACCGACACGATCCAGGCGGCGTTCAGGAGCAGCGACGCGAGCATCCAGTAGCCCAGGGAGCGCTGGCGGTGACGGGCGGCCTGCGAGGGCAGCGCCTGCCAGATCGCGTAGCCGGCCAGTCCCAGGTAGATCACGGACCAGATGGCGAACGCCGGGCCTGCGGGGGCGAGGAGCGTGGCGTCGGGTCCGAGCGCTCCGCCGGCCAGGTGCGGGATCGGCGGGCCTCCCCCGAGCCCGGAGCCGTACACCGCTCCGGCCAGGGCGACGACGGTCGCAGCGATCACTCCGCTCTGCCGGACGCGGTCGGAGACGGTCGGGTGCTCGACTCCGAGCGGCAGCCTTCGGGTCAGGCTGGTCATGGGGTGAAATCTAGACCGAAACCGGGGAGAACGGTATCCCTCGCCGGGCCGCCGGAGCTACGGCCGCTGTGAGTGTTGCGGCCGGTCGGACGCGATCACGACCGTGCCGCCGAGGTCGTCGTCGGACACGACGCGCGCCGCGAGCCCCGCCGCCTCGAACAGGGCCGCCGTGCGCGCCGCCTGCTCGTCGCTGGTCTCGATGACGATCGAGCCGCCCGGCGCCAGCCACTCCCGCCCCTCTGCGGCGATCCTGCGGTGGAGGTCGAGGCCGTCCGCACCGCCGTCCAGCGCGACCGCCGGCTCGTACAGGCGGGCCTCCGGCGGCATCAGCGCGATGGCCTCGGTCGGGACATACGGCGCGTTCACCGCGATCACAGCGAGCGCGCCGCGCAGCTCGGCCGGCAGCGCGGCGAACAGGTCGCCCTCGAACACCCGGGCCGGATCGAGGTTCGCCCGGGCCGCACGCACGGCGGCCGGCTCGACGTCGGCCGCGAAGACGGCGGCGCCGGGCACCCGCGCGGCGATGACGGCGCCGATCGCGCCCGCGCCGCAGCACAGGTCGAGCACGGCGTCGCCCGGCCGGGTCAGCGCCGCCGCCTCGCGGGCGAGCAGCTCGGTGCGGCGGCGGGGGACGAAGACGCCCGGCTCCACGTGGATGCGGAGGCCGCCGAACTCGGCGAAGCCCAGCAGCGGCTCCAGGGGCTCCCCAGCCATGCGGCGGGCCACGAGTGCCTCCAGTTCGTCCGGCGAGGCGGCCGCCTCGAGCAGCAGCGCGGCCTCCTCCTCGGCGAAGACGCAGCCCGCGGCGCGCAGCCGGAGGACGACGCGCTCCACGCGGCTGTCCGGCACTTCGGGCGCACTCACCCGGCCATGCTAGCCGGGAGGAATACCCCTTCGCCCGAGAGTTCAACCCCCTCGCCCGAGCCTTGACCGCTCGTGGTTCCGCACGTATTGATGGGATATGAAGAGGATCCACTACGCGAGCGGCTCGGTGCTCACCGGCGACGCGATCGCGGACGTGCTGGTGAAGTACGCGGCGGCGCTGGCACTCAATGCAGCCGCCGCCGAGGTGCGCGCGCCGGCGATCCTCGAGTCCGGCGAGGTGGGCGAGATCGTGATGCTGCTCGGCCCCGCCAGCCAGATCCTGGCGGAGACCGAGAGGTTCGACGGTCCCGAGCTGCGCGACGACGACTTCGTCAACGGGCTCGGCGAGCGCGTCGCCGCTCTCGGGCCACGCCGGGCGGCGTACGTCACGCTCGGCACGGAGGGCGTCGACGACCTCGACATGGACTTACTGTGAACGCATGCTACGTCGACAGACCGGGTGCGAACCGTTCCCGATACAGTTCTGCACTGGCAGAACCGCGCTGGGCGCGTACTATCTGGCGGGAAGAGCAACTCCGGGGAGTAGGACATGCAGGTGTTCCACGTCTACATCGATGAACTGAGGTTCACGTTCGTCGATCGGGAGCCCGTCGAAGAACTGAAGCGGCGGGTGATCCAGGCGAGCCGCAGCGACGGCGATTTCGTGGCGATCACGCAGTCCAGCCGCCCGCCGAGCGAGATCTTCGTCACCAGCCAGACCAAGGTGCGCATCGAGACGGCCAGCATCCCGCGCGAGCCGGCCACGGTCGGGGACCACGAAGAGGACGACTCGTTCTGGTTCGACTTCGACTCGCTGAGCTGAGCACCGCTGGGCCACGCACGTCGAGGGCTCGGTAGCGCCGGATCCGCGGCGCGCGCACGGGCTCTGGCCCGAATTCCAGTATTCCAGTATCGTCGCGGGCATGACCATTCCTGAGGACGAGAACAAGCCGCAGCCTCCTGAGGGCGGCACTCCAGCCGGCGCCGTCCCGCCGGTCCCCGAACCCACCGAGCCGGCCGCTCCCGCATCCGACGTGCCTCCGGTGCCGCCCGTGACCCCGCCCGCCGACGCGCCCGCCGGCGGTTTCCCGCCGCCTTCCGCCCCGTACGACGGTGCCGCCCCGCCGCCTCCTCCGGGCGCCTTCCCGTCGTACGCGGCCGCTCCCCCGCAGCCCGTCGCTGCGCCGACCCGCATCCCGACCACCGTCAACACGGCGTTCTGGCTGTTCATCGCGAGCGCCGTACTCAGCGTGATCGGCGGCATCGTCACGATCGCGACGGCCAGCAGCGGCGGTCGCGCCGCGATCATCCACCAGTTGCAGATCTCCGGGACGAACCTGCACGGGCAGAACATCGACACGATCGCCTCCGCGGCAGTCGGGGTGGCGATCGGCCTCTCGGTCGTCACGCTGATCTTCTGGGCCGTCGTGTTCGTGCTGTTCGCCTTCTTCCTGCGGCGCGCCGCGAACTGGTCGCGCTGGGTGCTCTCCGCGCTGACCCTGGTGTCGCTGCTCAACATCCGGCCCGGCTTCCCGTTCGGCCTCATCCAGGTGATCGCGTCGATCGTCGCCGTCATCCTGATCTGGCTGCGGCCGTCGTCCGAGTGGTTCGCGGCCATCAAGGCGTCGAAGGCGCCGCGGGCGTAAGCCCACTGACGTCGAAGGGGTCTGCGGCCGTCCGGTCGCGGACCCCTTCGCTGTTCCTCGCCCCTGGCGCCGGCCGTCCGGCGGCGTACCGTGCGGATCAGAGGACGAGAGGAGCACGTCATGCCGGCACGCCAGAACTCACTGAAGGACCAGGAGCTCTACGAGAAGCTCCGCGACGAGGGCAACTCCAAGGAGAAGTCCGCGCGCATCTCGAACGCGGCCGCCGCACGCGGCCGGAAGTCGGTCGGCCGGAAGGGCGGCGAGTCCGGTTCGTACGACGACTGGACGGTGCCCGAGCTGAAGAAGCGCGCCAAGGAGCTCGGCCTCACCGGATACTCGAAGAAGACCAAG
The DNA here is from genome assembly GCF_041260585.1 of Leifsonia sp. EB34. Classification (NCBI taxonomy): domain Bacteria; kingdom Bacillati; phylum Actinomycetota; class Actinomycetes; order Micrococcales; family Microbacteriaceae; genus Leifsonia; species Leifsonia sp. EB34. The sequence continues at coordinate 1,744,849 of NZ_JBGCCV010000001.1, read as the reverse complement.
TCCGAGCTCGTGAAGGAGTTGCGCGACCGCTGACGTCGCGCACGCGTACACTCGCGCCATGGACCTGCGCGAGGTGGCCGCGGACCTCTACGGGGTCGAGCCCGCGGAGTTCGTCGCCGCGCGGGCGTCCGCCGCGGTGGGAGCCGACCGCGAGCTCGCGAAGACCATCAAAGCGCTGAGGAAGCCGACCGCGTCTGCCGCCGCGGTCAACGCGCTGACGCGCCACGACCCCGAGCTGATCGACCGCATCCTCCAGCTCGGCGACCGGATGCGGGACGCGTTCGCCGCGCGCGACCGGGACGCAATCCGCGACCTGACCCGGGAACGTCAGCGCCTGCTGCAGCGCGCCGTGCGCGACCTGGGGACGAGCGCGGCGGTCGGGCGCGAAGTCGAGGAGACCCTCCAGGCGGCCGTCGTCGATCCGCTCGCGGCCGCCGCCGTCCGCAGCGGGATGCTGGTGCGCGCTCTGGAGTCGACCGGCGTGGAGTCGGTGGACGTGTCCGACGCGGTCGCGCTGCCGCTGGACGAGGAGACGCTGGCCGCTGCGGAGCGGAACGCCGAGCCGGTGGCGGCGGCGACCGCGACGAAGTCGGCTCGACCGGCGAAGAAGGCCGCGCCGGCGGAAAACGACGAGCGGGCAGCCGACGCGGCCGAGCCCCCGGAGTCGGCCAGCGAGCGCCGGGAGCGCGAGCGCACCATCCGCGCGGCCGAGCGAGCCCTCGAACGCGCCAGGGCCGACGCCGAGGCGGTGGACGACGAACTGGACGCGGAAGTCGACCGCCGTTCCGACCTGGAAGCCGAACGAGACGCGCTCGAACGCCGCCTGCAACGCACCGAGGCGGAGCTCGCCGACGCGAAGGCCGCCGAACGTGCGCTCAGACGGCGCATCCCCGAGCTGCAGCGCGCCGTGCGGGACGCCGAGCGCGCCCTGGACGATGCCCGCGGCTGAACGTCAGCCGGGGAGGTGCTGTTCGAGCTGGTCCTCGGCCATCACGACCATGCCTCCGGTGCGCTGCGAGGTGTGCATGAGCGCCTCCAGCCACTGCGGGTTGATCGCCGGAGGCCGGCTGCCCGAGAACTGGAACGCGATCGGGATCTCGCGGCTGATCCAGAGCGACACCCGCCCCGAACCCTGATCGACGGGCACGTCCCAGTTGAGGAGGAAGCTCTCGTGACGGCGCAGCTTGGCGACGATCGCGAGCTTGACGTGACTCAGCGCGCGGTCGTCGAGGTCATACTCCTGACCTGCGCCGTAGAGCAGTTTTCCCATCCTGCAATAGTGCCCCAGATCGGGGCAGAACTGCTGGGCGAATACAGGGGATTGACACACTTTCGATATCCCGATATGGGTGGCCCAGCGCTGAAACCGGCTTTTCCTGGCAAACCCCTCCGACCGCCCCCTCCGACCGCGCGACTTCTGCTGGCAATCCGGCAAAAGACGTGCGGCGGACACCGAGAAGTGGTTAAGCTGGTCGGGTTCGCGCGCATCGAATACCAGGCAAGGAGGCCTTCACAGGCATGTCCCAACCACTCACTGTCGCTGCGCTCGGCTTCTGGCACGTCCACGGGCGCGATTACGCCCGCGACGCCCAGGAGCATCCCGGCACCACCCTCGTCGCCATCTGGGACGACGACCCCGAACGCGGCCGGGAGGCCGCCGAGAAGTTCGGCGTCGAGTTCGTCGCCGACCTGGACGAACTGCTCGCCCGCGACTCCCTCGACGGGGTCACCGTCACCACCTCCACCGACCAGCACGTCGACGTGATCTCGCGCGCCATCGCCGCGGGCAAGCACGTGTTCACCGAGAAGGTGCTCGCGCCGACCGTTGCCGACGCCGACGCGCTCGTCGCCACCGCCGACGCCGCGGGCGTGTCGCTCGTGGTCTCGCTCCCCCGCCTCCACCACGGCTACACCGCCGCGATCGAGGAGGTCCTCGACGCGGGAACGCTCGGCGAGCTGGCCTACAGCCGGGTGCGTCTCGCGCACGACGGCTGGATCGCGGGCTGGCTGCCCGACCGGTTCGGGAACCTCGCGGAGGCCTACGGCGGCGCCCTGACCGACCTGGGCTGCCACCCGATCTACCTCACCCGCCTCTTCCACCGGAGCGAGCCGCAGCGGGTCACCGCGACATACGCGAGCCTCACCGGCCGGGAGGTCGACGACAACGCCGTGGTCACGGCCGAGTTCGACGGCGGCCGGATCGGCGTCATCGAGGCGAGCCTCGTGCAGACCCCGGGAGACTTCGCCATCGAGCTGCGCGGCACCCGCGGCGCGCTCTCGTACGGCGGGGCCGCAGGCGGCCTGTTCCTGAACACCGGCGACGGCTGGCAGGAGCTGCCGGTGCCCGACGACGGCCCGGGCGCGTTCGACGAGTGGGTGCGCCGCATCCACGACGGCAGCAGGGCCGACGCGAACCTCGACCACGCGCTCGCGCTCACCCGCGTCGTGGTCGCCGCGAACGCCTCCGCCGCCGAGGGGCGGCCCGTCGCACCCGCCGTGCCCGCTGCGACCCGCTGACCCGCGCTACTCACCCACACAACATCACGCCGAGGGGCACATCAACGCCCCCATCCGGCACTTTCAGGGGCGTCTACGTGCCCCTCGACGCTTTGGAGACTTCTATGTCCAGCAAGACCGTTCGTATCGGGCTCATCGGCGCAGGCGGCATCGCCGGCGCTCACGTGGAGGGCTACCTCCGCAACCCCGACGTCATCACCTTCGCGGCCGTGGCCGACCCGGTGCGCGAGAGCGCGGAAAAGCGCGCGGAGGCAGCGGGAGCGGCGATCTACGCCGACTACCGCGTCATGCTCGCCGAGGCGGACATCGACGCCGTCGACATCTGCCTCCCGCACCACCTCCACAAGGACGCCATCGTGGCGGCCGCACGAGCCGGCAAGCACATCCTCTGCGAGAAGCCGCTCTGCCTCACCCCCGAGGAGGCCGCCGAGGTCTCCGCCGCGGTCGAGGAGGCCGGCGTCACCCTGATGTGCGCGCACAACCAGCTCTTCCTCCCGGCCGTCGCCCGGGCGAAGGAGCTCATCGAGTCCGGCGCGATCGGCCGCGTCTACGAGGTGCGCACGACCGACTCCTTCTTCAACGACTTCGACCCGGCGAACATGGGCTGGCGCGCGCACGCGTCGACCTCGGGCGGCGGCGAGCTGATCGACACCGGCTACCACCCGACCTACCTGCTGCTGCACCTGGCCGGAGGCGCCCCGGTCGAGGTCACGGCCATGCTCGCCACGCACCGCCTGTCGTTCATGGAGGGCGAGGACTCCGCGACCGTGCTGGTCCGCTTCGACAACGGGGTGATCGGCACCGTCGTCACGAGCTGGGCCTACGAGGCGGCGCCGGGCACCGAGAAGTTCTCGGCCGTCGGAGAGCTCGGCAGCCTCACCAGCGACGGCACGACGCTCACGCTCAAGAAGCGCGGGGAGGCCGAGCCGACCGTGATCGCGCTGGAGCCGGTGCACCAGTTCGGCGAGGAGCTGAACCACTTCGCCCGCAGCATCCTCGACGGCACCCGGCCACTGCACACGCAGAAGGAGGGTGTCGAGGTGCTCGGCATCATCCTCGGCGCCTACGAGTCCGTGCGCACGCGCGCCGTCGCCACGATCCCCGCCCTGTCCCCCACTCGCTGACCCCCGTCGACTACGCCCGAAATCGGCCGGAAACAGCCGAGTACGCAGACTATTCGCGTACTCGGCTGTTTCCGGCTTCGGTAGGGTCGGGGGGTGGATGCGTTTCCGGTGCGGCTCCCCCTCGACGGGCATGACGGGGTCGTGCTGCGGCGGCTGGAGGAGGACGACTGGGGCGTCGAGCTGACGCTGGCCCGCGTCCACGACGTCCCGACCTGGACCATGTACCCGGCCGACCTCGACGAGGCGGGCGCCCGCCTCCGCGCCCAGCGCAACGTGCGCGCCGCCGACGGCCGCCACGGCATCCGGTACGTCATCGACGAGGCGGGCGACGCCCTCGGGACTGCCGGTTTCGGAAGGTCGGCGGACGGCTTCGAGGTCTTCTACGCCCTCCGCCCGGAGGCGCGCGGACGCGGGCTCGTCACCGGTGCCGTGGCCGCGCTCTCGGCGTGGCTCGGCGCCCAGGGCGAGCGCATCGTGTGGCTCAGCACCCTCGACGGGAACGCGGCCAGCGAGGCCGTCGCGGAGCGCTGCGGGTTCACGCGCTTCCGCTCGGGGACGCACGTCGACGGCCGCCCGCTCACGGTGTGGAGCCGTCGACTGGAGTAGCGAATACTTCGATGATTGACACGAAATCTATTTCATTTCAACAGCATTGAAACTGTTCCCAAACCGCGTCCCGTGGGGTTAAAGTGACGCATGAGCACTCCGAGGACGGGGCGGCCCATCGGCGGTCCCGAACATGCGCGACACGATGACTTCGTGGCGGTGCCCTACTTGCGTCAAGGGCAGCTCATCTCCCTGATCCGCTGGAGCCAGGTGAACGGCGAGTGGCGGTACACCACCATGCTCGCCCAGTACCTCCACCGCGACGAGGAGAGCTGGTACCTCGTGATCAACGGCCAGCGCGCCAAGATCAGCCGCGCCGAGTGGGCCATCTTCAACTGATCGGTTTTTCAACCGATCACGTGCGCCGCCAGTCGTCGGAGGGCAGGTGCGAGCCGGCCTGCGGACCCATCTGCAGCATCCCGCCGTCGACGGTCCACGACGCGCCCGTGACGTACGATGCGGCGGGCGAGGCCAGGAAGGCGATCACGGCGGCGACCTCCTCCGGGGCGCCGGGCCGGCCGAGCGGGACGCCCGGGCGGTGCACCTGGCGCGCGTCGACGTCTTCGGCGTCGTTCATCGGGGTGGCGATCTCGCCGGGCGCGACGGCGTTGCAGGTGATGCCGTACTCGCCGAGCTCCAGGGCGAGCGTCTTGAGGAGGCCGCCGAGGCCGTGCTTGGCGGCATCGTAGGCGGCGGAGCCGACCCGCGGCTGATGCTCGTGGACGCTGGTCACGCCGATGATCCGGCCGCCGCGGCCGGCGTCGACCATCCGCCGGGCGATCCGCTGGATGCAGGCGAACGGGCCGTCGAGGTCGGCCAGCAGCGTCCGCCGCCAGGTGTCCCAGTCGGTGTCGAAGAAGGGCGGCCCGCCGTTCACGCCCGCGTTGTTCACGAACACGTCGCAGCCGCCGAGCCGGTCCGCGAGCTCGTCGACGACGTCGGCGCAGGCGGGCGCGTCGGTGGTGTCGAGGCGCGTCACCTCGGCTCTGCGGCCCTCGGCGCGGACCAGGCGCGCCGTCTCCGCCGCGCCCTCCTCGTCGGAGTGCCACGTCACCCCGATGTCCATCCCGGCGCGGGCGAGGGCGACGGCGGTCGCCCTCCCGATGCCGGAGTCGGAGCCGGTCACGATGGCGGTGCGCGGGTCGGTCAGTTCCGGAGGGGTCATGCTCGCACCCTGCCCCCGGCCTCCGCGGGCGGCAAGGGGGATGAGAGCTCGCGGCGAGGGGTGTAAGACATGGAGGCATGACCATCCGCGCCGTGCTCTTCGACGTCGACGGCACCCTCGTCGACTCGAACTACCTCCACATCGACGCCTGGCAGCGGGCGTTCGCCGAGCTGGGCACGCCCGTCGACGCCTGGCGCGTCCACCGCGCCCTCGGCCGGGACTCGGGCCAGCTCCTGAGGGAGGTCGTGGGCGAGCGCGACGACGACTGGAACGACCGGGCACGGGCACTGCACGCGGAGAACATGCAGGAGCTTGCACCGCGGCTGCGGGCGTTCGACGGGGCCGCCGACCTGCTGCGCACGATCGCCGGCCGCGGCATCCGGGTCGTGCTCGCGACCTCCGCCTCCGAGGACGAACTGGCGATGCTGCGGCGCGCGATCGACGCCGACGACGCCGTGCACGCGGCCACCTCCGCCGACGACGTGGAACAGGCCAAACCCGACCCGGGCATCCTGGAGGTCGCCCTGCGCCGCGCGGACGCCACCGCCGCCGAGGCGCTGGTCGTCGGCGACTCGGTGTGGGACATGACGGCGGCGGGGCGGGCGGGGATCCGCTCGGTCGGCGTGCTCTGCGGCGGGGTCGGACCGGGCGAGTTGACGGACGCGGGGGCGCAGGAGGTCTTCGACGGGCCCGCCGCGGTGCTGGAGGCACTCGATCGGCTGCTCTGATTCGATCGGCTGCTCTGGTTCACCCGGCTGCTCTGAGCTGTGCGCTCCCGCCGCAGGCCATCTTGCCAAGCACACTCACTCGGGCGTTTGATGCTCACACAGAACGTCCACCGACGGAGGGAAGGCCATGTCCGCCAGCGAACTCGAGATGTCGAGCGTCCGCTACCCGTATCGGGAGCGCGTCTTCCACGTGGAGAAGAAGGCCCCGGGCGAGTGGGTCGTGCTGGACGAGTCGCACGCGGAGCTGGGGACTCTGATCCGGGTGTCCGCGGAGGGCGAGGAGCACGAGCCGGTCTTCGGCGCCATCCCGGTCGGCTACGTGGAGACGCTGCACGAGGGGTCGGACTGGAAGTTCCTGGTGGCCGCGCTCATCAACGAGGCCCTGGACGAGCCTCCCACGCCGTGGGTCGCCCACCCGGGCGAGGCCTGACCGCTTCCGGGGGCCCCTGCTCTCGGGGGCCGAGGGCCTTCACGGGGGCGGCGTACGATACCCGCAATGAACGCAGCGCTGCGCACGACGCTCGGCTGGGTGGCCGCGGTGCTGCTCAACCTCGGCGCCGTGCTGTTCGTGGTGGGGCTGATCGTGCCCCGCTCCGGCGACGCGTCGATCCTGGAGGTCGGGATCGGCATGCTCGTGGGCGGCGCGATCGTCGGCGGGGTGTGGCTGTACGGAAGCCGGCGCGCGGGGAGACGCTGACGCGCTGACTCCTTCGCGCGACATCGGAAAGCGGCCCCGCCCGGGATGACGATGGACGGGGCCGCGAGAGGACCGCGCGGCCGGGCGATCGGGTTCGGCGATCGCCGGTCGACCACGCGGCCGGTCTCTCAGTCCGGCGGCTCGGTGTTCTTCACGAGGTCCGGGTTGGACGGCTGCTGGGTCGGGTCGAAGTTCGCGGGCGGTGGCTCGGCGCCGCCTGAGCCCTCCGACGCGGGCCCCTGCGTGTCGCGCGTCGTCACGTCCTCGGCGCCCTCGGGCGCGACCCCGGTCTCGTGCGGAGCGGAGACGTCGCCGCCCTGCCCCTGCTCCTCTTCATCCGGCTCGGCGGCCTGCGCGTCGCGCTCGGCGCCGCCGTCCTGTCCGTCCGTGCCTGCCTGTCGCGTCCGGTCTCCGCTCTCGGAGCGCTCCGGGCCCTCGAAGCGCTCCGGATCGTCCTCGGCCGGCACGCCGAGGTCGTCGGTGTTCGGGAGTCCGCTGGTGTCGCTCATGGTCTGCCCTCCTCGCTGTAGGACGTGGCCGAGTCGTCGTCCTCGTCCATCGGACGGTCCGGGTCGAGGTCGGCGATCACGTCCTGGATCACGTTGTGGTCGGCAGTCGGCGTGGCGGCTCCGCCGTCGTCGCCGTCGAGGTCGCCGGCGAGCCCGTTGGTCGGGTCGTGCCCAGTGACCGCATCCCTGTCTTCATCCCTGTCTTCGCGCTGGTCGCTCATACCGGCCACGGAACGCCGGACCCCCGGGCGCCCGCAAGGGGGTTCACCGCGGCCGAAAGCGGCGTACCCTACCGGTTCGCCGCTGCCACGAGCTGGTCGAGCTGCTCCGCGGTGACCGGGCTGCCCGGGAACGCCGCCGCCCGTACCAGCGGGATGGACTCCGCCATCCGGCGCAGGCTCGGATCGTTGAGCATGGCGCCCATCCCCTGCGCCTCCGCGCTCTGGGCCAGGGCCGACATCAGGATGGGGCCGCCGACGGGGTGGCTCAGCCACTCGCCCAGCGTGGACTGGACGGTCAGCGGCGCTGCTCGGCCGTCGCCCGCGAGCGTCACGACGGCCGAGCCGCGCAGGTCGCGGGACGACGCCCCGACCTCCACGACGTAGTCGCCGCCCTCCACGGTCCAGCCGCCGAGCTCGATGTCGAAGTAGGCGAGGTCCTCTGCGGCCAGGTCGATCACAGCCGTCTCGGTGGCGCCGGCCGCGACGGCGAGATTCGCGAAGCCCTTCAGCTCGCGCACCGGCCGCTGCACCCGGGATGCCGGGACCGACACGTAGACCTGCACGACCTCCCGGCCGTCGCGGTCACCGGTGTTGGTGACGTCCACCGTCACGCGGATGCCGCCCTCGCCCGTGACCGTCGCGGTCGGAACGCCGAACGCGAACGTCGTGTACGACAGCCCGTGGCCGAACGGGAAGGAGACCGCGGCGTCGCGCGCGTCGAAGTCGCGGTAGCCGACGAAGAGGCCCTCGCCGTAGCGCACGTGGCCCTTCTCGCCGGGGAAGTTGAGGTACGAGGCGGTGTCCTCCAGCCGCAGCGGGATGGTCTCCGCGAGGCGTCCCGACGGGTTGACGACGCCGAACAGCACGTCCGCGATCGCGCCGCCGCCGGCCTGGCCGAGCAGCCAGCCCTCCACGATCGCGGGCACCCGGTCGGCCCAGCCGGAGACGCGTACGACGCCGCCGTTGGAGAGCACGACGGTCACGCGCGGATTCGCGGCGATGACGGCCTCCAGCAGGCCGGTCTGCGCGGGCGGCAGCTCGATGTGCTCACGGTCGAAGCCCTCCGACTCGTCCTCGCCCGGGAGGCCGAGGAACACCACGACATCGTCGGCGCCGGACGCGGCCGAGACGGCCTCCGCGGTCAGCGCCACCTCGTCGGAGTCCGCGCCGAGCGTGTAGCCGGGAGCGAAGACCACCGTCGCGTCGCCGGAGAGCGCGTGCAGCTCGTCCAGCGCGTTGTCCAGCCGGGTGGGGACGATCTGCGAGGAGCCTGCGCCCTGGTAACGGGGGGTGCGGGCGAACTCGCCGATCACCGCGATGGTGCGGGCGGCGTCCGCGGCGAGCGGGAGGACGCCCTCGTTCTTGAGCAGCACGACGCTGCGGCCGGCGACCTCCCTGGCCAGCGCGTGGTGCGCCTCCGCATCGTAGGTCGCGTCGCCGTCGGCTCCGGCGAGCGCCTTGCCGACCAGGTCGATCACGCGGTCCGCCGCGGTGTCGAGCACGGACTCCGGAAGCGAGCCGCCGCGCACGGCGGCGACGAGCTGCGCGTCGGTGACGCCGCCGCTGGACGGCATCTCCAGGTCGAGGCCGGCGACGAGCGCGCTCACCCGGTCGTTGACCGCGCCCCAGTCGGAGACGACCAGGCCGTCGAAGCCCCACTCGTCGCGGAGGACGGAGGTCAGCAGCCACGGGTCCTCGCTCGCGTAGACGCCATTGATGCGGTTGTAGGAGCACATGACCGTCCACGGCCGGGCGTGCGTGACGACGTGCTGGAAGCCGCGCAGGTAGATCTCCCGCAGCGGCCGCTCGTCCACGTCGGCGCTCACCCGCAGCCGGTCGGTCTCCTGGTTGTTGGCGGCGAAGTGCTTGAGCGAGGCGCCGACGCCCTGCGACTGGAGGCCGCGGACCAGGGCGGCGCCGAGCCGGCCGGAGACGATCGGGTCCTCGGAGAGGTACTCGAAGTTGCGCCCGCACAGCGGCGAGCGCTTGATGTTGATGCCCGGCCCGAGCAGCACGCCGACGCCCTCGGCCTTGGCCTCCTCGCCGAGTGCCGCCCCGACCCGCTCGAGGAGCTCGGCGTCCCAGGAGGAGCCGAGTGCGACCGCGGGCGGGAAGCAGGTGGCCGGGACGCTGTCCCCGATGCCGAGGTGGTCGCCGCCCTGCGCCTGCTTGCGCACGCCGTGCGGCCCGTCGGTCAGGTAGATCGACGGGATGCCGGCGCGCTCGACGCCCTCGGTCTCCCAGAAGCTGCGCCCGCTCGTGAGCGACGCCTTCTCCTCGACGGTGAGTTCGGATGCGCGGGGCAGGCTGTCGACCATGATTCTCCTTCGATACGGCCGCGGGTGTGGCAATACCTTACACCACTCGGTTTTATGGATCGGTGCGCGGACCGCCCGGCCGTCACAGGCGGCGCATGAGGTCGCGGAGGCCGGTCATGTACTGGGTGGAGGCCTGGTAGCCGGGATGCGTCGCCACCTTCACAAGGTAGAGCGGCGGCCCGAATTCGTCTGCCCCCCGGTCGATCTCGTTGTCCTTGAAGGACGCGTCCGGGAAGCCGAGGTAGTCGGTGCGCCGCCACAGGTTCACCCAGGCGATCTGGCCGTCCGACTGGGTCAGCAGCTCGCGCAGCGTCGGCTTGTCGCGTTCGGCGGGGTCGCGACCCCCCGACCCCTGCGCCCGGTGGTCCTCCACGACCTGCTTCAGCCACGGATCGGCCGACCACAGCGACGGCGCGCGGCTCGGGAGGGTGCCGAGCGCGGCCGGCCCGAACAGCTCGGGGAAGAAGCGGCCGAAGTAGGCGCGGAGCTGCGTGCCGTAGGTGAGCAGGCCGATGTTCTTGAGTCCGTCCTTGGTGTCGGCGCCGAGGGTGAAGATCGTGGACACGGCGAGGACCGCGCCGAGGCTGTGCGCGCTGACGACGACCTTGCGGCGCTGGCGCGTGGTCAGCGCCCGCAGCTCGTCGCGGGCGCGCTCCTCTGCGGTGCGGCGATCTCCCACCGTCCCCGCGCTCGCGGAGATGTCCGCCTCCAGCCAGGCGACGATGCGGTCGCGCAGCTCCGGGATGACGCGCTCCGCGTAGCAGGGCGGCCCGAACGGGTGGCCGGCGCGCGGCAGGAAGCACATCAGGTCCCACATCACGCCGATGGGGCGCTCCTTCGTCGTCAGCGCGTTCTCCGCGATGGTCACGACTGCCGCGACCGAGATCACCCCGAGCGCGGGGAGGGCGAGGTCGAGGAGCACCGGGCGCAGCGCTTGCGGGAGGGCGATGGCGGCCGTGACGCCGAGGGCCAGCAGTGCGGCGAGGACGCCGAGCACCGGCTCGCCGCGGTGGAACAGCGCGGCCGACCGGCGGGCGTTCAGCATCCGGAAGTCCAGCTTGCCTGCCGACTTCACCCGGGGAACGCGCCCGTCGCGGTAGCTGTGCAGCGGCTCGCGCAGCGCCCGGCCGCCGACGGTCTCCGGTGTCGTCAGCCGCGGCGTGGTCCGCATCCGCAGGAGCGCCACGACCAGGACGAAGAGGACGAGCAGGACGGCCATCACCGGCACCGTCTCACCGAAGGTGCGGTAGGCGACCGGGGTGGTCAGGCCGCCGGGGGTCAGCGGGCAGATCGGGGTCGGGCCGCCGTGCGAGGCGAGCGCGCACTGCGTGCCGAGCACGAGGAGGGTGGAGAGCAGCATGGCGGCCCCGAGCGAGAGCAGCATGATCACTCCCGGACCGGTGCCGCGCCAGCCCTCGTAGGCGAAGCTGCGGCGGCGCCCCATCGGCCAGAAGATCACCAGCCCGGCGAGCAGCACGGCCGAAAGGCCCGCGAGCAGGTACGCGGCGGTGGTGAGCGGCGCGATGTGCAGGTCCTTCGGGGTCGACACGACGGCGACCAGCAGGGCGACGCCGCCCACGGCGACCACCAGCACCGACAGCCAGCGCGGAACCCCGCGGCGCCAGCCGAGCGCCGAGAGGGCGATGGCGAGCAGGACGCCGAGGACGATGGAGGGCGCGATCACCAGCCCGAGGAACGACGGGGCATGCCCGACGGTGCGCACGGTGGGAGTCGCGACCGGCAGCGCGACGGCCACCGCGATCGAGACGTACACGCCGATCGCGGCCAGCAGCACCCAGCCGGCCACGGCCTCCCGCTGCCGCAGCTTCAACCGGATGAGCGAGTGCCGGCGGGCGTCCCGGACGGCCGGCTCGTCGCCCCGCATCGCCCGCTCGGCGCGGCCGCGCACGGTCGTGTGCACGTTGCGCACGACGAGCGCGACTACCACGATCAGCCCGGCCGCGGCCAGGCCGGCGCCCAGCGTCAGCCACCACCGCGACAGCAGCGGCGTGCTGGCCGGGTCCAGGCACTCCGGGGGGAGGTCCACGCCGGCGGGCGCGCACGTCCAGAACACCCCGTCCCAGCCGACCAGCAGCGCCATCAGGAAGAACGCCGCCGCCGTGTGCAGCAGCTCGCTCGGCGCCTTCACCCGGGTGATCCCCCAGAACCCGTCGGTCGCGAGCGGGCGGCGCGGGGTCGCCCCCTGGCCCTCCGTCACGCCGCTGAGGTCGCTCGCGGTCCGGATCTTCGCGACCGTCCCGAAGATCCCCGCCTCGTAGCGGGTGCGCGCCTAGTGCGAGACGAAGAACAGCAGCAGCACTCCCGCGATGGGGATCAGCGAGAGGAGGGCGACCCGGATGCCGCGGTGATCGAGCCCGGGCGACGTGAAGAACGCCGTCACCCAGCTGGGCAGCGCCGGGCACAGCGACGGCCGGGCCAGGCATTGCGTCCCGACCAGGTCCAGACTCACCGAGGCGAGCGCGCAGACGTAGAGGAGGGTCAGGCCGAGCGCGAACACCCGCAGCGACGCGGCGCCCCGTCCCGCCTGCCACTCGCCGGTGCGGGGCTGGTCCGGGATGCGGCGCGTCCAGTACGCCGTGTTGCACAGCCCGAACGGCAGGATCAGGAGCCAGGCGAGCTGTACGAAGAACTGCCCGATCGCCACGAGCGCACCTCCGCCGTAGCGGGCCAGCATCCCCCACGAGTAGGCCTCTCGGCGGATGACCGTCGGCGGCGTCGCGGGATCGGCCGGATCGGCCGGATCCGCGGTCGGGACGTAGAAGCCGCCGTTCTCGTCGGCCTGGTCCGGGCGCACGTCGCCGGGCGCGACGCCGAGCATCTCCGCCGGCGGCGTGTTCTTGATCCCGTGGATCCGCAACTCCAGGACGGTCGGCCCGCGCCTGGCGAAGACCGACGGCGACCGCGCCATGCCCGCAGAGTACCGGGGGGCGGACCGGGGCGTCTACAGCGAGTGCACGCCTGTGCAGACCTCTGGTCGCGCGGGCCGCGAAAGCGTAATCTCCTGCGTATGAGCAACCCTGAAGAGCCCACCGGCGACGCCCGCGAGAACCTCGAGGGCAGCTACACCGAGTCCGACGACGAAGGACCGCACGAGCGCACGGTCCACGGTCAGTACACCGAGACCGACGAGAACCCCGGCCCGGAGCCCGACGTCGAGGGGACGTACACCGACGTCGAGGAGCCCGCGGACGCGCCGGAGGGCGAGTACACCGAGGGCGACTACCGCGAGCCCTGAGCCTGTGAGCCCTGAGCGGCGAGCCCGGAAGGGGCTACCGCTCAGGCGTAGCGCTTGCGCGCCTTCTCGGCCTGCTTCTTGGCGGTCTTGCGCGCCTTCTTGACGTCCGGGTTGTTCCAGAACGCGGTCACCGACTCGACGATCTGGTCGTAGCGCTCCCGTCCGGCGCGGGAGCCCAGGATGTAGGCCGCAGCGATGACGATGAGCACGAAAAAGGTCTTGGGTCGCATGCCGCGACGATAGCCCTCAGCGCGTCGGCTGGGAAGGTCTGGGCGAGAGCCTCCGGAGGACGAGGTGCAGCGGCTCCGAAAGGAACATCAGGAAGAGCCAGAACATCCCGACCGCCGGCACGAGGACCGCCAGCACCAGGCTGACGGCGATGATGATGATCGCCGACCATCCGCGCGTGGAGTCCATCGCGCCGCGGGCCTCGTCGCGGACGAGCTCCGGACGGCGGGTGAGCACGACGCCGATGAGCTGCATCGTCAGCGCGATCGCCAGGAGGTTGCCGATGTAGAGGGCGTAGACCTCCGGCCGCCGGCCGTTGGTGTTCGAGAGCACGTTGGTCGTGAACGGCATGAACGCGATGGTCGCGAGCCAGAGGAAGTTGAGCCAGACGAGGGTCCCGTCGTAGCCGCGCACCCACTCGAACACCCGGTGGTGGACCATCCAGAAGCGCGCGATGACCGCGAACGAGATGGCGAAGGCGAGCAGTTGCCAGAAGTTGCGGGAGATGAACGTGCCGAAGCTCTCGTGGGCGATCTCGGATGCGGCATCCACGAGCGGCAGGATCAGCAGCGTGATCGCGATGGCAACGGTCGCGTCCGAGAAGTTGACCAGCCGGTCGAGCCCCCGCTCCGTCCGAATCACCGCCATACGCACATCATGCCCGAGTTCGGCGAGGATCGGTCAGACTGAGGGGATGCCGCATCTCAACACCGGTCCCGGCGAGTACGACCTCACCGCGAGCGCTCTCATCCTGCGCGAGCTGGAGGGGCGCACCCACGTGCTCGTGCACCGCCACCGCAAGCGCGGCCTGCTGATGCAGCCGGGCGGCCACGTCGAGCGCGCGGAGGACCCGTGGGCGGCGGTCGCCCACGAGCTGCGCGAGGAGTCCGGCTACGACCTGGAGCAGTTGCTGCTGCTCCAGCCCGCGCACCGGATCGAGCGCGCGGAGGGCATCGCCGTGCTGCCGACACCGCTGCTCGTCGACGTGCACCCGATCACCGACGAGCACGCGCACACCGACATCGTCTACGCCTTCGTCGCGACCACCGACCCGGCCGGCAGACCTGGCGAGGACGAGTCGCAGGAGCTGTACTGGCTGCCGGTGGACGAGCTGGACGGCCCGCAGCCCGCCGGCGACCTCGCGCCGGGGCTCGCGGAGGTCGTCCGCTACGCGAGCGACTCGATGAAGTCCTCGATGCTGGTCACGATCACGCCGCCGCGGGCGAACACCTTCGCGGTGAGCACCCGGTGGACCTCGGGGTCGGAGTCCCAGCAGCCGTCCTCCAGCACCACCAGCCGGTAGTCCCGGTCCGAGGCGTCGCGCACGGTCGAGAGGACGACGCCGCTCGTGGCGACCCCGGCGAGGACCAGGGTGTCGACCCCGCGGGCGTCGAGCTGCTCCTTCAGGTCGGTGGTGCTGAACGCGCCCACGCGCTTCTTGCGGACGACGATCTCGCCGTCCGCGGGCGCGATGCGCGGGTCGATCTGCGTCTCGGGACGGCTCGCGTCCAGCCGCTCGGCCGCGCCGGCGAAGCGCGAGCGCGACGGGACGACGGCCGCCTCCTCCGCGGTGAGGGCGACCCGGACGTAGCCGACGGTCATGCCCGCGGAACGGGCGGCCTCGCGAGCCCGCACGAGTCCGGCGAGGAAGGTGTCCGAGTCGGGCACGCGGCCGAGGATTCCCGGCTGCAGGTCCATGAGCAGGAGGGCGGTCGAGGCGGGGGTGAGGGCGAGGTCGTTCACATGGATAAACTACCTCGCTCTGTGCCGCCTACTTCGCCCGCGCCCGGTTGTTGCGCGGCTCGTGCGTCAGCTCGATCAGCCCCAGCTGCTCCAGCAGCGGCGGGAGGTACATCCCGAACCGGCCGCGGTAGCCCTTGCGCAGCCCGTACCAGCCGCCCACCGGGTTGACCGGGTCGCGGGCCCAGGCCTCGATCGTGCCGGCGACCACCGGCTTGTTCTCGTCCGCGGCGCCCAGCGGCACCCAGCCGCCCTGCTCCCGCAGCCACGCCGCGAGGTCGTCGATCGCGCTCGCGCGATAGCTGAGGCGTGTCGCGCCGACCTGGCAGACCAGCGCCGGCGGGTCGGCCTCGTCGTCGCGGTACATCGTGTACTCCGAGGTTCCCGGCGCCGTGGTCAGCCGCCACGGGTCGTCCTTCGTGCCTGCGCTCATGGTTCCTCCTGTGCTTCTGCGAGAAGTCTGGACCCGCTCAGTCGCAGGCGACCAGTACCGCGTCGCTCACATCGCTGAGGTGCCGGAGGGCGCGGCGGCGCTCGTCGGCCGTGTTGGTCAGGTAGGCCAGCACGATGTCCCGCACCGGGTCCGCCCAGACGTTGCAGATGCTGCTGCCGTTGTGGCCGAACGTGCGCGGGTCCGCACGGGAGCCGGTCGGCCGCGCCAGGCCGATCGGGCCGCCGAGCTGGAAGCCGTGCGCCCAGCGGACGGGGTGACCCATGATCCGGTCGGGCTCGCCGTCGCTGGAGACGGCCCGTGCGGCGGCGATGGTCTCCGGCCGGAGGACGCCCTCGCCGCCCGCGAGCAGCATCCGATAGAACTCGGCCAGCTCGCGGCCGTTGGTGCTCACCGCGGCGGCCGGCACCGGCACGGCGCGCGTGCGCGGCCGGTTGAAGAGGAGGGTGCGCGCTCGTTCGGGAGCGCTCAGCGCGCGCAGCGGGACGGCGCGCCCGGACTGAGCGACCGGGAGGCCGAGGGTCGTCTCGGTCAGTCCGGCGGGCCGCAGGAGGTTCTCGGCGATGAAGCGCTCCGGCGGCATCCCGGCGACCCGGCGCACCAGCTCGCCGAGGATGAAGCCGAAGCTCAGCACGTGATACCCCACTACCTCGCCCGCTGCCCAGCGCGGACGCGCGTCCTCGGCGGCCGCGACGGACCGCCGCGGGTCGGTCATCCGCACCGTGTCGCCCAGCAGGGTGCCGGTCGAGTACGGCACGCCTGCCCGATGCGTCAGGACGTGCCGAATGGTGATGTCGGACTTGCCGCCGCGCGCGTACGCCGGCCAGTGCGCGGCGACGGGGTCGTCCAGGCGCAGCATCCCGCGCTCGGCGAGCAGGTGGACGGCGAGCGCCACGAAGGGCTTGCTCACCGAGAACGTGTAGAACAGGGCGTCGCCGTCGCACCCGACCCGGCGGTCGAGGACGACCTCCCCACCATGGACCACGGTGAGCCACGACGCGCCCCCGCGGGCGTCCACGAGGTCGAGGACGCGGCGGAAGTCGGGCATGACCGCATCATCGCGTGCGGCGGGAACGCATGCAAGGCGTGGCTTTCCGCGGCCGCCCGAACACTTGCATTCGTCATCTGCCTACTGTATACAGAATACAGATCAACCGAAGCACCACCCACAGCACCACCCACAGCACCACCCACAGCAGAGACTCTCAAGGAACGAGGTACTCATGTCTCGCGTCGACTCAACGGTGAGAAGGGCGCTGGCCATCACGGCGGCCGCCGCATTGGCACTCGGGCTCGCTGCCTGCTCCGGCAACGGCGGCTCCGGCACCAAGACCGTCGTCTGGTCCACCTGGGGAACCCCCGAGGAACTCACCAGGTACAAGGAATTCGACACCCAGTTCATGAAGCAGCACCCCGACATCAAGGTCGTGCTGCAGCCGGTCGCCGACTACGGCGACTACCACACCAAGCTGCTCGCCGAGCTCGCCTCCGGCACCGCTCCGGACGTGTTCTACATCGGCGACGACAAGATCGGTCAGTTCGTCAACTCCAAGGCGCTGTTGCCGCTCACCTCGCTGATGAACTCGTCGGCGAGCAAGACCAAGCCGGCGGACTTCGCGCAGGGGCTGTTCGGCGCCACCAAGAAGGGCGACGAGCTCTACGCGGCGCCCAACGACTCCAACCCGGACGCGCTCTGGTACGACAAGGCCGCGTTGAAGAAGGCCGGCGTCACCGAGGATCCCGCGAAGCTCGCAGCCGAGGGCAAGTGGACGACCGCGGCCTTCCTCGACATGAACGAGAAGCTGCACAAGGCCGGGATGACCGGCTCGATGTTCTGGAACTATTGGTCTACGCACTACGGCTGGATCTCGTCGCAGGGCGGCAAGGGGTTCGACTCCAGCGGCAAGTTCGTCGCGAACACCGACCCGACCAGCGTCAAGGCGATGGACGTGCTGGCCAAGAACTTCCAGAACGGCACCTTCGTCGTGGCCGACACCCTCCCCACGGGCGCTGGCGCGGACAGCGTGTTCGTCACGCACAAGGCCGGCTTCTTCGTCCAGGGCCGCTACACGATCGGCACCGTGAAGGCCGCGGGCGACCCGGAGAACTACGACGTCGCGCCGTGGCCGACGCCCTCGGGCAAGGCCGCCCCGACCGGCGTCGCGGTCAGCTACCTCGCGATCAACGCCAAGACGAAGAACCAGGACGCCGCGTTCACGTTCTGGACGAACTTCCTGTCGGCCGAAGGCCAGACGTTCCGTCTCAAGGGCGGCGGCAACGCGGTCCCGTCGATCAAGGGCGCCGACTCGGTCGTCCTCGACGGCTACCCGGCGCACGCGCAGACCCTGCTCGACATGCGCGACATCGGGTTCGAGGACCCGACCACCGAGGCCTCCGTCTCCGGGCTGTCCAGCGACATCAGCGACAAGATGCTGGCGCTGTACCAGGGCAAGGAGTCCACGCAGGCCACCCTCGACGACGTCGCGAAGATGATCGCCGACAAGACCGGCGGCAAGTGAGGCGACGGACGTGAGCGCAGTGGGTCAGCAGGCCGTCAGCGAGGCGACAGTCGTCGCCGAGGCCGACCACGTCCCCGCGACGCCGGGCGGGCTCCGCAAGGAGTCCGCCTGGCGGCGTCGCGACCGGCGGTGGGGCTACGTCTTCGTCGGCCCGCAGCTGCTCGGGATGGCACTCTTCGTGGTCGTGCCGTTCGTGGCGAGCATGGTGCTCGCCTTCGCGCACTGGGACGGCCTCAACGACCTGAGCTGGGTCGGCTTCGAGAACTTCAGGACGGAGCTGACCGACCCGCTGTTCGGGAGGGCCATCCTCAACACCCTGCTGATCGCCGTCATCACGGTGCCGCTCGGCCTGGGGCTCGCCGTCGTGCTCGCGGTGGCGCTCGAACGCCTCAAGACGCGGACGCTCTACCTCATCCTCTTCTTCGCCCCGGTGGTCACCTCCTCCGTGGCCGTCGCGATGATCTGGCAGCAGCTCTTCCGCAAGGACGGCGTGATCAGCGGCTTCATCGCCTCCGTCTTCCACATCGCGCCGCCCGACTGGCTCGGCGACCCGCACCTGGCCCTGCTCGCCGTGTGCATCGTGACCATCTGGTCGTCGGTCGGCCTCAACGTGATCATCTTCCTGGCCGGCCTCCAGAACATCTCGCCCTCGGTGATCGAGGCCGCGCGGATCGACGGCGCCGGCGCGCTCACCCTGTTCTTCCGGGTGCGGCTGCCGCTTCTGTCGCCCATCATCTTCTTCTCGACGGTGATCGCGTTCATCAGCTCGCTGCAGACCTTCGACACCGTGTTCATCCTCACGGCGAACGCCGGGCCGGACAACGCGACCCGGACGATCGTCTACCACATCTACGACCTGGGCTTCGGAAAGTTCCAGTTCGGCCCCGCGAGCGCGGCCTCCATCATCCTGCTGATCATCACGCTGATCATCACGGGCATCCAGTTCACCGCGCAGAAGAAGTTCGTCCACTACGAGGATGGTGCAGCATGACCACCGCAGAGCTCCGGACGCCGACGCCCACGCCGACCTCGGCCTCCGCGCCCCGGCCGCCGCGCACCGGACGCGCCGCCGCGCGTGCCCGCAAGACCGTCCTCCACGTCGTGCTGCTCGCCGGCGGGATCGCGATGGTGTTCCCGTTCCTGTGGATGCTGGTCACCTCGTTCAAGTCGCTCCCGCAGCTGCTGAACGACCCGCTGAGCTTCTGGCCGCAGCCGTTCACGCTGCAGAACTACGTGGACGCCTGGAACGACGTGCCGTTCGGTTCCGCCTACTGGAACACCATCTACATCGCCGTGCTCGTCGTCGCCGGCACGCTGGTCACCGCCGCGATGGCCGGGTACGCGTTCGCTCGCATCCCCTTCCGCGGCAGCCGGGTGCTGTTCGTGCTCTTCCTGGCGACGCAGATGATCCCGATGCAGGTGACGCTCATCCCGTTCTACTTCCTGATGGCGAAGCTCGGCTGGGTGGACTCGCACCTGGCGCTGATCGTGCCGGCCGCGCTCGCCAACCCGTTCGCGGTGTTCCTGATGCGCCAGTTCGTGCTCTCGCTGCCGAAGGAGCTGGAGGAGGCCGCGATCGTCGACGGCGCCGGACGCTGGCGGATCTTCTGGAGCATCATCCTCCCCAACCTCCGGCCCGGCCTCGGCGCGCTCGCGATCATCGTGGCGCTGAGCACCTGGAACAACTTCCTGCTGCCGCTGGTGATCCTCAACACCCAGGACCTGTTCACGGTGCCGCTGCTGCTGCAGAGCTTCCGCGGGCAGTTCGGGTCGGTGAACTACGGCCTCATCATGGCGGCGTCGGCCATCGCGACCGTCCCGATGCTGATCGCGTTCGTGATCGGACAGCGGCGCATCCTGAACAGCATGGCGGCGTCGGGGCTGGGCGGACGGTGAGCGGGGTCGTGGCCGATCCTCGAGCCGTCGGCGACCGGGTTTCGCCGTTCCTCGACCTGGTGTCGGCGCCGTTCACGCTACCGGGGTCGCGGATCCTGGTGTTCCGGGACGGGGACGGCCTGACCATCCGGCTCGCGGAGTACGAGCGCGACCTGGACGACTGCGTGCTGGTGCGGACGCTGCGGGTGTTCGACGGCGAGGGACATCCGGCCCCGGTCTCGACCGTGCGTCCCGACCGGATCGCATTCGGCGACGTGACGCTCACCTTCGACGGGCCGTCAGCCCTGAGCGTCGGCGGCGACGGGTCGTGGAGCGTGGAGGTCGACCTCCCGTCCGGCGACGCTCCCCTCCGGCTCACCTCGGCCGACGGCGCCGTGCGGATCGCCGCAGACGGGATCTCGCGCGGCGCCGCCCACGACGGCGCCCTCGCCGCGACCGCGCGGGTCTGGGACGACTGGCTCGCCCGCACCCCGGCCGTCCGCGCCGACCTCGTCGACATGACCGCATTCTGCTGGTGGGTGCTCGGGGCGAACATCGTCTCGCTGCCCGGCCGCGGCGCCCGCGCGGTCGTGCCCTCGAAGATCGGCGACGTCGGGCTCTGGCAGTGGGACGCGTACTTCATCGCGTCCGGCCTGCGGCACGGCGACCCCGAGCTGGCACGCGAGCAGCTGGAGTTGGCGTTCGGGTATGCGGGGGCCGACGGGCAGCTCCCGGACGTCGTGCACGACGAGGGCATCCTCGCGTCGAGCGACGACCTCCCGCCGGGCGACCGCGACACCCTGCGCCGAGCGGGCTCCGCGATCGCGGACCCGACCGCGCCCATCCCGCTGACCAAGCCGCCGCTCGCCGCCTGGGCGCTGCGCCGGCTGGAGGGCTACGTGGACGACCCGGCGTTCTTCGACGCATCGTGGGGGGCCGTCGCCCGCAGCCAGGAGTGGTGGTTCGCGCGCTCCGACCTCGACGGCGACGGGATGCCGGAGTACGGCCACCCGTACTCGTCGGGGCTGGACGACAGCCCGGTCTTCGACGCCGAACTGCCGGTGGCCTCCCCGGACCTCGCGGCCTACTTGATCCTGCAGGACGACCTGCTGGCGGCGCGCGCCCGGGAGGTCGGCGATGCGGAGGCCGCCTCTCGCCACGCCGCGCGCGCCTCCCGGACCCTGGCGCTGTTGGAGTCGATGTGGGACGAGTCGGAGGGCTACTTCCGCTCGTACGGCGCCGGCTCCCCGATCGACGCCGAGACGGCCGTCTCGCTGCTGCCGCTGCTGACCGGCCGCCTGCCGGGCCGCTACGTGGCCGGCATCCTCGCGGCGCTGGACGACCCGGCCCGTTTCGCCACCACCTGGAGCGTGCCCACCGTGGCGCGCCGGGAGGCCTCCTACTCGGACGTGCGGATGTGGCGCGGCCCGGTCTGGGTCAACGTCAACGCGCTGCTGGCGGAGGGCCTGGCGGTCTCCGGGCACGCTGACCGCGCACGTGCGCTCATCGAGGAGACGCTGCGGCTGGTCATGCACGGCGGCGGCCCGCAGGAGTACTACAACCCGTCGACGGGCGCCAAGGCGCCGCGCGCGACCACCGCGTTCGGATGGTCGGCGGCGCTGTTCGTGGACCTGGCGGTGTCGGTGTCGGCGTGACGGCGCGTCCGGCGGCGCGTTCGGCCGGGATGCGACTCCTCTCCCTACGATGGGCGGGGTGAACTCGCATCTCTCCTGCATCGGATTCGACGTCGCGGACGTCGGCGAATTCGAGGCCCTCGTCGTCCGGCTGATGGAACGTGCGTACTCGCTCGGCACGGCCGACGGCGTCGAGGTCCTCCGCTGGGAGGACCCGAGCGGCGCGCATCACCGTGGGGCGGGCCCGCACCGGGATCGTCGACTTCCTGCCGTCGTTTGCGGGGACACCGGGGGTGGAGCTCGTGGACTGCCGTCCCGTCAGCAGCGAGGTCGTAACCGCCGTCGTCGTTGACGACGATGGCGACCAGACGACGGCTATGACCTTCGAGCTGGAGCAGCGCCGAGCGCTCGGTCGGGACGGGAGCTACTCCGGGTCGGCGGCCGTCACGGCGTTCGGGATGACGGCGGAGTTCTTCCCGGATGCCGACGCGTTCGCACGGTCGGAGCGCAGCCTCCTCGATCCCGCCACCGCGGACGATCCTGCGCCGGACCAATACGTGGAGAACGGCTTGATGTGGCCGCCGAAAATGGCGCCAGAGTCGTTCATCTCGTGGGGCGCGTTCCCTGGGGGCGATGACGCTGTGGCCGACGCCCGCCTGAACGGCGTCGTGCTCAGCGCAGAGCGGCGGCGGAACGTCGCGACCGGTCGGCGCTTCCTGGCCGCGCGCGTCGCGTGCCTGGGATTCGAAGTCGACCTGGTGACCGAGTGGGAACACGAGGACGTCCCGGCGCCCGGATCCATCGTCGCGACCGATACCTTCCTGGTCGCATCGATCGACACGCTCACTTTCAGCGGACCGACGAGCGCTCCCCGACGCCGCTGGTCCCTCTTCGGACGTTAAGCGGTCAGCTCGACCACGCTCGACGTCTCCACGCCGCGCCCGACCTCGAAGTCCACGGCGGCGTCACCTGACGCGACGGTGTAGCTCCCGGCGACGCCGTCCACTCGGATCCGCCCGGCGTCGTCGGTGCGCACCCGCGTCGGCGGCGTCCACCACTCGCCGCGGATCAACCGCTCGAGCACGTCGTACGACGGCTTCGGTGAGCCGTCGGCGCGCACGATCCCCGACGGCGCGCCCAGCCAGGCGCCGGCGTCCGTGAAGCCCCAGTAGGTGAGCGACTCGACGGCGGGGTGGCCGTAGAGCGAGCGGTAGTGGCGCTCGATGTCGTCGGCCTGCCGGGCCTCCCCCTCGGGCGTCGTCGGCCACGCGTCGACCCGGTAGTCGTTGAGGTCCTCGATCTCGAGCGGCATGAGGTCGCCGGAGACGAAAGTCGTCTCCGTGAGCTGCAACGGGAGGCCGAACCGGGCGAAGCGGTCCACGATCGACAGGATCTCCTCCTCGCCGCGGTAGCCCTGATGCATGTGGGTCTGGAGGCCGATCGCGTCGATGCGCACACCGCCGTCGAGCGCCTCCTCGATCACCCGTTCGTAGTCCGGCGACAGGTCGAAGTCGTTGATCACGAAGGTCGCGGCCGGGTTCGCCGCTCGCGCCTCCTCGAAGGCCAGCCGGATCAGGTACTGGCGTCCACGGCTCGCCGCGAGGGGCGTGATCGCGTTGTCGCCGTTGTCGAAGACGGGCATGATGACGGTCTCGTTGATCGCGTCCCAGAGCTGGATGACGTCGGCGAAGTCCGCGACCACCTCGCGCACGTGCGCCCGGAGCAGCGGCTCCACCTCGTCGTCGCCGACCGCCATCAGCCAGTCGGGCTGCACGGTGTGCCAGACCAGCGGGTGGCCCTTCACGCGCACGCCCTGCCCCACCAGCCAGGCGGCGGTCTCGTGGAGGCGTGCCGAACCCGAACGCGTGCGCGCGCTGCTCGACCGTCACCTCGCGGTCGGCGAGCGGCGAGCCGTCCGCGCCGAGGAGGGTGACGACCGTGCTTCCGGTGCGATGGGCGGGCGCGGACGTGGGACTGCTGACGACCTCCATGCGCCCACGCTACCGGGGCGACGTCAGCTCAGCCGCTCCCACTTGATGCCGGCGTCGCCCAGCAGCCGGCGCATCCCGTTCGTCCAGTTCTCCGCCAGCGCGGCCTTCGCAGCCGGGACGTCCCGCTCCACGAGGTGGCGGGCGATCTGCGCGTGCTCCTCGGCCGAGCGCTCCACCAGCACATCGTCGCCGACGAGGAGGCTCTCGTAGCGGTGGATCGCGCTGCGGACCTGGGCGATCTGGTCCAGCAGCGTGCGGTTGGGGCAGGCGCTGAGCATGAGGTTGTGCCACTCGTCGTCCTTGCGGTTGACGATGGCGTGCTCGGCGAGGTCGGCGGAGAACGCCGCGGCCAGGGCGGCGAGGCGTTCGCCGAGGGCGGCCAGCTCGTCGACCGGGGACAGGTCGAGCGCGAGACCCTCCAGGGTGACGATGATCGGGCAGAGGTCCTCGAACTCCTGCGCGCTCAGCGGGACGAAGCGGAAGCCTTTTCCGTTCTCGCTCTCGATCTGGCCTTCGCTCTCCAGGGCGATCAGGGCCTCCCGCAGCGGGGTCCGTGAGACGCCGAGCTCGGCGGCGAGCTGGACCTCGTTGATGCTCTCCCCCGGGCGGACATCGCCGGCGCGCATCCGGGCGAGGAGCTCCTCGCGCACCTGGGAACGCAGATTCTTGCGCTCGATCGCCATGTGACCCTCCCGGCCGGACTCGTGGTCGCCAGCTTAGGGGTTGACCCGTCGCTTCGATCCCTTTAGCGTTACTGTATACAGAATACAGTCGACACGTCCGCGACACAAGAAGTCGACCCCAGAAGTCGAACCAGACACGCACAAGGAGACCGATGACGATCCCCGCTCCCCGGAGCATCCGGCTCGACGCGCTCGCCTACGGCGGCGACTACAACCCCGACCAGTGGCCCGAAGAGGTCTGGGCGGAGGACGTCCGCCTCATGGTGGAGGCCGGCGTCAACATCGTCACGCTGCCCGTTTTCTCCTGGCCGCTGCTGGAGCCGGAGCCCGGCCGCTGGGACTTCGCGGGCCTCGACCGGATCATCGAACTCCTCTGGGCGCACGGCATCGCGGTCGACCTGGCCACCGCGACGGCGACCCCGCCGGCCTGGCTCGTCCGCGAGCATCCCGAGGTGCTGCCCTGGAACGTCGACGGCGTGCGGCTGGAATTCGGGTCGCGGCAGTCGTACTGCCCGAGCTCACCGGTGTTCCGGGAGGCCGCCCTCCGGCTCACCCGCGCCCTCGCCGAGCGCTACGGCGACCACCCCGCGCTCGCGCTCTGGCACGTCTCGAACGAGTACGGCGACCACGTCGCGCGCTGCTGGTGCCCGGAGTCCGCCCGGCACTTCCGCCGCTGGCTGGAGGCCCGCTACGGCGACATCGCCGGCCTCAACGAGGCGTGGGGAACAAGCTGCTGGGGCCAGCACTACCTCGACTTCGATCAGATCGAGCCGCCGCGCACGGCGACCGGGCCGATCAACCCGGCGCAGGTGGTGGACTTCGAGCGGTTCTCGTCCGACGCGCTGCTGGAGCTGTTCCAGGCCGAGGTCGATGTGCTGCGGGAGGTCACTCCCGAGGTCGCCGTGACCACCAACTTCATGAGCCTGTTCCGCGAACTCGACTACTGGGACTTCGCCGACGCAGAAGACCTCGTCACCGACGACGCCTATCCCGACCCCGCCGACCCGCACGCGCACGTCGGCGCCGCCCTCAACTACGGGCTCATGCGCAGTCTCAAGGACGGCCGGCCCTGGCTGCTGCTGGAGCAGGCGCCGAGCGCGGTGAGCTGGCGCGACGTCAACGTCCCCAAGGCGCCGGGTCAGCTGCGGCTCGGCAGCCTCCAGGCGGTCGCGCACGGGTCGGACGGCGTGATGTTCTTCCAGTGGCGGCAGGCGAAGTTCGGGCCGGAGAAGTTCCACTCGGCGATGCTCGGCCACCGCGGCGAGCGCAGCCGCAGCTACCGCGAGTCGAAGGCGTTCGGCGCCGAGCTGAAGAAGCTGGAGGCCGTGCGCGGCACGCGCGTGCGCTCCTCCGTCGCGCTGGTGGCCGACTGGGACGCCTGGTGGGGCGTCACCCAGACCGAGTCGATGCCGTCGCAGCGACTGAACTGGCTGACCGAGGCGCGCGCCTGGCACGCCGCCGCGTTCGCCCTCGGGCAGCCGGTGGACGTCGCTCGCGCGGCGGGACCGTTCGGCGCGCACCGGGTGGTGCTCGTCCCCAATCTGTACGCGGCGACCGCCGAGCAGGCCGCGTCGCTGGCCGCGTTCGTCGAGGGCGGCGGCCAGGTGGTCGTCGGGCCGTTCTCGGGCGTGGTCGACCACCGCGAGCAGGTGCACGCGGGCGGCGCCCCCGGCCCGCTGCGCGACCTCCTCGGCGTGGAGGTCGACGAGTGGTGGCCGCTCGCCGACGGCGCTCAGCGCACGGTGGAGCTGGGCGGCCTCGTCCACTCGACGCGGGTCTGGGGCGAATGGGTGGAGGCCGCACCCGGCACCGAGATCCTCGCCCGCTTCGCCGACGGCGACCTCGCCGGCCTCCCCGCCCTCACCCGCCGCGCGCGAGGCGACGGCGCCGCCTGGTACCTCGCGGCCGGTCTGGACGAGGCGGGGATGCGCGCCGTGCTCTCCGATGTGTTCGCCGCCGCCGGCGTGGAGGCCCGCGAGCCCGACACGACGCTCGAGGTCGTCACCCGCACCGACGGCATCACCGACTTCACCTTCGTGCTCAACCACGGCCGGGACGCACGGACCGCTCCGCGCATCCCGGGCGGCGTTGACCTGCTCACCGGCGCGGACGCCGGCGACGGGCTGCCGCTCGACGCGTTCGGCGTCGCCGTGATCCAGCATCCGACCCGCACCGACAGCGAGAGGCAAGCATGACCCACCCCTTCGTCCATCCCTACGTGCCGAACACGGCGCCCGCGTCGCGGCAGGCCATGCTCGACGCGGTCGGCGCGTCCTCCGTCGAGGAGTTCTACGCCGACGTCCCCGCCGACCTGCGGCTCGGGCGCAACCTCGACCTCCCGGAGCCGCTGATCGCCGAGCAGGACCTGGTCCGGCACGTCGGCGGCCTGCTGCGCCGCAACCGCGCGGTGGAGCCCGGCCGGCTCTTCCTCGGCGCCGGCACCTACAACCACGCGGTGCCCGCGGTCGTCGACGAGGTCATCAACCGGAGCGAGTTCCTCACCGCGTACGCGGGCGAGCCGTACGAGGATCACGGCCGCTTCCAGGCGCTGTTCGAGTACCAGTCGCTGATGGCCGAGCTGCTGAACCTCGACGTGGTGAACGTACCCACCTATGACGGTTACCAGGCGGCGGCGACCGCGCTGGCGATGGCGACGCGGATCACCGGGCGCCGCGGCATCCTGCTGGTCAGCGACGTGCACCCCGACAAGCTGTCGAAGGTGCGCGATTACCTGCTGCCGGTCGCGGACCTGACGATCATCCCGACGCTCGACGGGGTCGCAGACGTCGCCGCGGTCACCGCGTTGATCGGCCAGGACACCGCCGCCGTCTGGGTCGAGACCCCCAGCTTCCACGGTGCGCTGGAGACCGCGGTCCGCGAGCTCGCCGACGCGGCGCACGCTACCGGCGCCCTGCTGGTCGCCGGCACCGACCCGATCGGCCTCGGCGTGCTCGCCTCACCCGCCGACCTCGGCGCGGACATGGTGCACGGCGACATCCAGTCGCTCGGCCTCCACCCGTGGTTCGGCGGGGCTCACGCCGGTTTCATCGCCGTGCGCGACGACACCCGGTTCGTCCTGGAGATGCCGTCGCGACTGTTCGGCCTGGAGTCCACCGACGTGGCGGGCGAGTACGGTTTCGGCGACGTCGCCTACGATCGCACCTCGTTCGCCGTGCGTGAGGAGGGCAAGGAGTGGGTCGGCACCGCCGCCGCACTCTGGGGCATCGCCGCCGGGGTCTACCTCGCCCTGATGGGACCGCAGGGGATGGCCGAGCTCGGCGACACTCTCATGTCCCGCACGGCATACGCCCGCCAGGCGCTCACCGCGCTGCCCGGAGTGGAGGCTACCGACGGCGCCATCCACTTCCGCGAGTTCGTGCTCGACCTCGGCGCGGCCTCGCTCACCGCGCCTGAAGTCGTCGCCGCCCTGCGCGCCCGTGGCTTCGAGCCAGGTCTCGCGCTCGATGATATGCGCCTGCTTGTATGCGTCACCGAGCAGAACACCCAGACCGACATCGACGACCTCGCCGCCGCGTTCGGCGCGGTCCTGAAGGAGAACGCACGATGACGCTCCCCGTCGCCCCCAAGCCCGCTCTGCGCCGCTTCCACCAGGCGCGCTGGGACGAGCCGATCGTCTTCGAGTTGGATGCGCCCGGTGAGCGGGGCGTGCTCCCGTCACGCACCGAGGACGGCGTACGCGCCGCCGTCGGCGACGTGGTCGCCGAACTGCCCGCCTCCCTCCGCCGCGCCTCCGCGCCCGCACTGCCCGAGCTCGGCCAGATGCGCGTGCTCAAGCACTACCTCCGGCTCAGCCAGGAGAACCTCGGCGCCGACCTCAACGTCGACGTGGGTCAGGGCACCTGCACGATGAAGTACGCGCCCAAGGTCAACGAGGCGATCATCCGCACCCCCGATCTCACCGAGCTGCACCCGCTGCAGGACCCGGAGACGGCGCAGGGCGTGCTGGAGATCGTCTGGCGCACGGAGCGGATGCTGGCGGCGATCTCCGGGATGAGCCGTGTCTCGCTGCAGACGAGCGGCGGCTCGGAGGCGATCTGGGCCAACATCTCGATGATCCGCGCGTACCACGCGGCCCGCGGCGAGGGGGAACAGCGCGACGAGGTGATCACCACGATCTTCTCGCACCCGTCCAACGCCGCCGCCGCGAAGATGGCCGGCTACAAGGTCATCACGATCTTCCCGGACGCCGACGGCTACCCCGACGTGGAGGCGCTGCGCGCGGCGATCTCGCCGCGAACCGCTGCGATCATGGTCACCAACCCCGAGGACACCGGCATCTACAACCCGCGCATCCGCGAGTGGGTGGACCTGGCGCACTCGGTCGGCGCGCTGGCGTCGTACGACCAGGCCAACGCCAACGGCATCCTCGGCATCACCCGTGCCCGCGACGCCGGTTTCGACGTGTGCCACTTCAACCTGCACAAGACGTTCGGCACGCCGCACGGCTGCGGCGGTCCCGGCTCCGGCGCCAACGCGGTGTCGGAGGCGCTGGCGCCGTTCCTGCCCGGCCCCGTGGTCGAGAAGGTCGGCGACCGGTTCGTTCTCGACGGCGACCGTCCGCAGTCGATCGGCTCGGTGGCGCCCTTCTACGGCGTCATCCCGAACATCGTGCGCACCTACGCGTGGATCCGCGCGCTCGGCGCTCCGGGGCTGCGCGCGGTCGCCGAGACCGCGGTGCTCAACAACAACTACCTGATGAAGCTCGTCCTCGACATCCCCGGCGCCAGC
Organism: Leifsonia sp. EB34; assembly: GCF_041260585.1. Lineage (NCBI taxonomy): Bacteria > Bacillati > Actinomycetota > Actinomycetes > Micrococcales > Microbacteriaceae > Leifsonia > Leifsonia sp. EB34. The sequence goes on along the minus strand of NZ_JBGCCV010000001.1, from coordinate 1,715,838 downwards.
GTGCCGTTCGCCACCGGGCGGCGCCGCATCGAGCAGGTGCGCTACTCGTGGCAGGAACTGTTCGAGGAGACCGGCATCAGCTCCGAGGAGATCGGCATCCGGGCGAGCGACTTCGGGATGCACTACTGGACGAGCCACCACCCGTACGTGGTGCCGCAGCCGTTCACGCTGGAGCCGACCGAGTCGTACTCGAAGGCCGAGCTGGAGGAGTATGCGCGCGTGCTCGCCGAGGTGGCCCGTGAAGCCCGGGAGACCCCGGAGGTCGTCCGCACCGCCCCGCACAACCAGACCGTGCACCACACGCACCACGATGACCTGGACGACCCGGAGCGCTGGGCCGTGACCTGGCGGGCCTATCGGCGCAAGCACTTCGGGGACGGTTCCGGGGTCGCGTCGCCGGCCGAGTCGGCCGCCGAGCTGGAAGAAGCGGTCGTGTGACGATCGGTCTCATCGTGAACCCGGTCGCAGGCGTCGGCGGCCCGGCCGGACTGGCCGGCAGCGACGGCGTCGCGGTGCAGCGTGAGGCGCTGCGCCGCGGCGGGCGCCCGTGCGCGGGCGAGCGAGCCGTGCAGGCGCTCCGCGTGCTCGCGACGGTGAGGCCCGGGGCCGAGGTGCTCACGGCGGCCGGGCCGCTGGGCGAGGACGCGGCCCGGGAGGCCGGGCTCATGCCCGTGGTGGAATATACGCCGCGGATGGTCCCCGGCACCACGGCCGACGACACGGCGCGAGCGGCCGCCGCCCTGCGCGCGGCAGGCGCGTCCTTGATCCTGTTCGCCGGCGGCGACGGCACCGCGCGGGATGTCGCGCGCGGCCTCCCCGCCGGTGCGCCGGTCCTCGGCATCCCCGCGGGCGTCAAGATGTACTCCGGCTGTTTCGCGGTCGGCCCGGCCGCTGCGGGCGCCCTTGCGGCCGACTGGCTCCGGGCTCCGCTGCCCACCGCCGAGGCCGAAGTGCTCGACCTCGACGAAGACCTGATGCGTGCAGGCCGGCCCGACCCGCGCCTGTTCGCGCTCGTCCCGATCCCTGTCGCCGCCGGCCGGACCCAGGCGCGCAAGGCCGCCACCCCCGCGAGCGCCCGAGAGGCCGTCCGCCGCGCCGCAGCGGGCGCCGCCGACCGCATGCGCCCGGGGGTTCGCTACCTGCTCGGCCCGGGCGGCACCACCGCCGAGCTCGGCCGCCTCCTGGGGCTCGACACCTCCCCGCTCGGCGTCGACATCGTCCAGGACGGCCGCCTCCTCGCCCGCGACGTCACCGAGCAGCAGGCCTTCGACGCCGTCGCCGGCCATGACGCCCAGGCGGTCGTCACGGTCATCGGCGGCCAGGGCTTCCTGCTCGGCCGCGGCAACCAGCAGCTTTCCGCGCGCGTCGTCGCGGAGTTGGCCGCTCCTCCCCTGCTCGTGGTCGCCACCGAGCAGAAACTCATCGACCTCGCCGGCCGCCCGCTCCTGGTCGACACCGGCGAACCCGCCCTCGACCTGCGGCTGGCCGGTCACGTCACCGTGATCACCGGCCCTGCCACGGCGAGCCTCTACCCAGTCTGTGCCGCGTCAGCGGCCCCCACCGAAGGAGTATCCGAATGCGTCTAGCCGGCAAGTCCGCCATCGTCACCGGAGGGGCCGGCGGCATCGGCCGAGCCACCTCCCTCGCCTTCGCGGCGGAGGGCGCGCGCGTCGCCGTCGTCGACCTGCAGCAGGAGGCCGCCGAGGCCGTCGCCGCCGAGATCCGCGCGGCCGGAGGCGAGGCGATCGCGCTCGGCGCCGATGTGTCGGCCGAGGACGACGTGCAGCGCGTGGTCGCCGCCGTGGTGGAGGCGTTCGGCGGCGTCGACGTCTCGTTCAACAACGCGGGCATCATCCGCCGCACGACCGCCGTCGAGACCACGGTCGAGGAGTGGGACCGCGTGTTCGGCGTGAACGTCCGCGGCGTCTTCCTGATGTGCAAGCACGTCGTCCCGGTCATGGCGGCCGCCGGCAAGGGCTCCATCATCAACACCGGCAGCGGCTGGGGTTTGAAGGGCGGCGGCCAGGCCATCTCGTACTGCGCCTCCAAGGGCGCAGTCGTGAACATGACCCGCGCGCTCGCGATCGACCACGGCCCGCAGGGCATCCGCGTCAACTCGATCAACCCGGGCGACGTGAACACCGGCATGCTGCGCGACGAGGCCCGCCAGCTCGGCCAGGAGGCCGGCTCGTTCCTCGCCGAGGCCGCGGACCGCCCGCTGCGCCGGATGGGCGAGCCCTCCGAAATCGCCGCCGCCGTCGTCTGGCTCGCGAGCGACGAGTCCTCCTACGTCACCGGCACCGCCCTCGTCGCCGACGGCGGCGGCATCGCGTAGCTCTCCCCCACCATCGCCTCCGGACTTGTGTACGCCCGCGACCGGCGCGTCGCGTACAGAAGTCCGGAGGCGATTGCTGTGTGAGAGGGTGGTGCTGTGGAGGGCGCGGACATCGACCTGGCGTACATCCCGCCGGGGGCGGTGCAGCTCCACGACGCCCGGCTGAAGCGGCGCTGGACCGTCGAGCTGGAGTCGTTCGAGATCGGCGTCTTCCCGGTGACGGAGGAGCAGGTCGCCGAGCTGATCGGGGAGCCCGCCACGCATCCGCGCCGGCCCGCGACCGGCGTGAGCTGGCTGCGCGCCATCCGGTTCTGCAACGCAGCGTCGGAGTGGGAGGGCCTCGACCCCGCCTACTCGTTCGAGGGCGAGGAGGTCACCTGGCACGTCGACTCCGACGGCTACCGGCTCCCCACCGAGGCGGAGTGGGAGTACGCCTGCCGTGCCGGCTCGACCGGTCCGCACTACGGGCCGCTGGCGGAGGTCGCCTGGACCAGCGCCGACGGCCTGACGGCGCCGCACGACGTGGGCGGCAAGCTGCCCAACCTGCACGGCCTGTTCGACACGCTCGGCAACGTCTGGGAGTGGTGCTGGGACTACCTCGACCCGGCCCGCTACGACGACTACCGGGTGTTCCGCGGCGGCGGCTTCGCCGACGACGCCTGGAGCGTGCGCGCGTCGGTGCGGCGCGGCGGCTCCCCGCGGACGCAGCACGAGGACCTCGGCTTCCGGGTCGCGCGCGGCGGGTTCGACGCCGAAGGCGCCGCCCAGGGCTGGTCGGCGGAGGCGGATCGCGAGCGGGCGGCGCTGGAGTTCCCGCTGCCGCCGGGCTGGACGCCCCGGCGCTGACCGCCGGCAAACGCACCGCGGCCCGCGGATCGCGATCAGCGCACGTCGACGCCGCCGACCTGGTGCTCCACGGGAAGCGCCACCTCGACCCCGCCCCGCGTCCCCCAGCGGTTGCGCTTGAGCGTCAGGAGCGCGTACAGCCGCAGCCAGATCAGCACGAACACGTGCAGCAGCCCGTAGAGCGGCGCCAGCAGGAAGCCGCCGACCCGGTCGCCGACACTGCGTGCCGTGCCGGGCATGTCGAGATAGCGGATGGAGCGGGCGTACGCGAGCAGGGCGATGCAGAGCAGGTAGCCGACGAGCGGCGTGCTGCCGTTGAGGACGGGCGCGATGACCACGGCATGCATGATGGCGAGCGAGAACACCACCCAGGTGCCCAACTCGACGGCGGTGAGCCAGAACGCCGGCTTCCGCGCCGAGATCGAGCGCAGCACCCAGACGGACTCCCGGAAGAACGACTTGTTCCAGCGGATCTGCTGGCGCGCGAAATGCCCGAACCGCTCCGGCACCGCGGTGTAGGCGATCGCGTCCGGCTGCAGGAGGGCGTCGCCCTCCAGGAGGCCGTAGTTCGTGAGCCGGCGGTCGTCGCCGAAGACGGCGGGGACGCCGAGGAAGGTCTGGGTGAGGAAGTCCTCCCGGTAGGCGCGCATCACCTCGGCGCGGTAGACGGCGAGCGACCCGCAGGCGCAGAGCACCGAGCGCAGGGTGGAGTAGGCGCCGCGCTCGAAGAGGAACGCGTTCGCGTAGCGCAGGTCGGTGAGCCGGGTCAGCAGATTCCTGCGGTAGTTGATGGCCAGGACGAGACCCGTCACGACTTTCACCCGCTCCCGCGCGAACGGGATGATCGCCTTCTCCACCGCCCGCTCGTCCAGGACGGTGTCGGAGTCGACGCAGAGCAGGAGGTCGGCCGCCGGCTGCCGGTCCAGGCACTCCATCAGCCCCTCCCGCTTGCCGCGGTTGACGCCGAACGCCGCCACCTGCAGGTCGATCCCCCGCTCGGCGAACGACGGGATCCAGCTCCGCGCCTCCTCGATGGCCGCGCCGGTCCGCGATCCGTCGTCCACGACCACCACCGTCTGCACGGGGCGGGTCTGCGCCAGCAGCGACGACAGGCAGGCCCGCAGCATCTGCGGGTCCTCGTTGTACATCGGGATGGCGACGCCGACGGTGAGCGCGTCGACCCGGCGCTGGTCCCCCGCGGTCTCGACGGTCTTGGGGCGGTGCAGCCAGGACAGCAGGAGCTTGGCCGACAGGAGCGCGGTGACGGCGATCCCGTACCAGCCCGGACCTCCCGCACTCCACCAGAGGGCACCGAATGCCGCGCTGACGACGACGAAGATCCCTACGGATACCGCCCTCATGACCAAACCCACCCCGCTGTCAATGTATGTCAATCTCACACTGGAGAGTGACATTACATCCAAGAGTCAGTCGACCGAGGGGTGCGCAGATGAGCGTGCGCTCGAGGGAAGCGGGTGAATCCGCGCGTTCCGGCACGCGGAAAGGGTGAGAACAGACTGGGCCGTGGGCGATGAACGGTGGGGCGTCACCCCCGGGTTTTCACCCGGGGCACGTCGCGCGGGAGCTCAGAGCCCGAGCGAGCGCTTGATCAGCGCTTCGGCGTCCTCCGGCGCGACCGCAGGAGCCGTCGCCTCCAGATTCGCCTCGCCGACCGCCTTGACGACCTCGTCGCGCTGGATGCGGATCCCCCGCGGGGCCTCGATGCCGACCCGCACGCCGTCGCCGCGGACGTCGAGGATCGTGACGACGATGTCGTCACCGATGAGCACGCGCTCGCCGACCTTCCGGGTCAATACCAGCATTGATCCAGCCTATCGGGCGGGCGACCCATCGCCCACTCCCCCGTCCGCCCCGCCGATCCGCGGTCAGCGCAACCGGGCCGGCCGCACCCGCACCGGCGCGAGCCAGGCCGCCACCATGACCGCGGTGATCGACCCGGCCGCCATGATCGCGGCGAGCACCACCACCTGGAACCGGCCTGCCTCCAGGGGCGAGACGCCGCCGAAGATCGCGCCGACGAAAGCGCCGGGCAGCGTGACGAGGCCCGTGGTCTTCGTCTGGTCGACGGACGGGATGAGCGCCGAGTACACCGCTCCCCTCGCCAGCTCCAGGGTCGACTGCCGGGGCGTGGCGCCGAGCGCGAGCCAGCCCTCCACCTCGTCCCAGTGGTCGTCGACCCCCTCCGTGAAGCGCCGGCCCGCGAGGGTCGCGATGCTCATGGAGTTGCCGATGACGATGCCGCCGATGGCGAGCGCGTACCGGGACGAGAACTCGATCGCGCCCGTGAGGAAGACCACCGAGAAGGCGACGACCACCCCGGTGAACATCGAGGCCCCCATCATGAGCGCGTGCTCGGCCGACCAGCCGATGCGGCGCGTCGCGGTCGCCGCGGCGACACCGAACATGACCAGGAGGGCCAGCGCGACCCAGACCGGGTCCGTGATGACACCGGCGAGCACCACGCTGATGATCGCGAGTTGCGCGGCCCCGCGGAGGATCGCGAGGGCCGGCGCCCAGCGGTGCGGGACACGGTACGCGCCCAGGACGGCGGTCGCCAGTAGCGCGAGCACGGACACCCCGAGGAGGGTCGGCGCGAGCTCGGCGAAAATGGGCACGTACCACCCTATTCCGCCGCGTTTCGCACACGATCATCCACAGGGTTTCACACGGTATGAATTACGGCCGTGTAATTTCGAAGCTCTCTTCGAATCGCCGATAATTCTCGTGAAAATGCTGGTCACGACGACAATCATCCTGAAAGGCAATCTGAGAGGCCTTTAATCTCGGGCGTGTCCTCCACACCTCGGCGGAGTTGTTCCACCCGTTTTCAACAGAGTTATCCACAGGTGGAGAACGTCAGCGGTCGCTCCAGCCGACCGGTACCCCCAAAAAGGAGGTCGAGTCCGGCGTCGTCGTGTAGGCGACGCCGATCGCGGCGATGGCGTCCACGCCGCCGCCCGCCTCCGCGACGAGGTTCGCCCAGACCCGGGTGTCCTCGGGCTTGCGGGTCACGTCGACCGCGATCCAGACCTGGTCGGGGACCACGTCGTGCAGGATGCCGGCGTAGCGGGCCGCGTCGGCCGGGGCCTCGCCGACGCCGATCGCGACGATGGTCGACCCGTTGCGTCGCACGCCGTCCGCGCGTGCCTGCAGCGCCTCCCGCCGGCCACCGACGTGCCGGGAGCCGGTGCGGCCGACCGTGCCGGCCACGGCGACCTCGATCACGGGGGTGGCCAGTGCCATCGCCTGCGCGACGGTCAGCGCGTCCTCGCGGAGGCCGAAGACGAAGACGAGGTCGCCGGGGTTGGTCGCCAGCCGCGGCGCCGGCCGGCTCGGCTCCTCGAAGCGCTCGGGCTGCCGGGCGGGGGAGGAGACGGGGAACGGATCGAGCACGATGGTCGTGGGCTCCACCGGGACGGGCAGATTCCGGGTCGGGACGAGCGCCTCGGGGTCGGTCTCGGCGATGATCTCCTCCATGACCTCCTCGAACTGCGACGATCCGTTCGCGTGCTGGAAGCGGACCTCCTGCTCGTCGGCGTCGGCGAGCAGGCCGGCGATCGCGTCGGAGGGGGCCAGCTCGTGGAGGTCCTTCTTCGGACGCCAGGCGTTATGAGGCCAGAGTCGGGGTGACAATTCGAATTACTCCGATCGTTTCGATGGGCGCCGGGGAGGTGGTGGCCTCGTTGTAGGACAGGACGGGGAGGGCGGGCGCCTGCGCGGCGATGAGCCGGCGGACGGCCGGGCGGAGCTGCGGCGCGCAGACGAGCACCGCGCCTTCGTGCTCGGTGGCGGCGGAGCGGACCTCGGTCAGGACCTGCTCGAGCACCGGGGGATCGAGGACGAGCTGCGAGCCGTACTCGGTCTGGCGCTGGCCCTCCAGCATCGCCTGCTCCAGCATCGGCTCGAGGGTGATGACCCGGAGGGTGCCGTCGTCCACGTACGGGTTGGAGAGCGCGGCGCCGAGCGCGAGCCGGGCCGCCTCGACCAGTCCCTCGGGCTCGAGGGAGACCTTCGCCCGCAGGGTGAGCGCCTCGTAGATGCGCGCGAGGTCGTTGATGGGCACACGCTCGGCGAGCAGCCCCTGCAGCACGCGCTGCACCTCGGCGAGGCTGAGGAGCGCCGGGACGAGCTCCTCGACCGCGGAGGGGTTCACGCGCTTCACGCCCTCGGTGAGCACCCGCACGTCCTCGCGGGACAGCAGCCGGGCGGCGTTGGCCGTGACCGCCGACGAGAGGTGCGTGACGACGACGGAGACGCGGTCGATGACCGTGGCGCCCGACATCTCGGCGCTGTGCCGCAACTCGGCCGCGATCCACTTGGCGGGGAGGCCGAACACCGGCTCGATCGTGTCGACGCCGGCGAGCGCGGTGAGGTCGTCGCCGAGCGCGAGCACCTTGCCTCGCGGCGCCTGGCCGCGGCCGACCTCCACCCCGGCCACCGTGATGGAGTAGGTGGCGGAGGGCAGCTCGCCGTTGTCGCGGGTCCGGACCGGGGGCACCACGATGCCGAGCTCCATCGCCAGCTTGCGCCGGAGTGCGCGTACCCGGCCGAGCAGGTCGTCCGAGCCTCCGGAGACGATGTCGATCAGGTCGGTGGCGAGCTGGATCTCCAGCGGATGCACCCGCATGTGCTCGAGCAGGTCGTCCGTGGTGTCGCTCGCGCCCGTCGTCTTCTCGGCGACCGCCTTCGCCCGCTCCGCGGCGGCGACCTTCGCGGCGCGCGCCTTGATGCGCTGCGCGGCCCAGAGCAGGAGGCCGCCGACGGCGAGGAACGGGATCATCGGCATGCCGGGGATGAGGGAGAGCGCGATCGAGGCGGCGGCGGAGATCGCCAGCGCGACCCGCGACTGCGCGAGCTGCGCGCCGGCCGTCGACCCCATGTCGGAGTCGGCGCCTGAGCGCGTGACGATCATGCCGGTGGACACCGCCATGAGCAGTGCGGGGATCTGCGCCGTGAGCCCGTCGCCGATGGTGAGCAGCGTGTACTTGTTCAGGGCGTCGGTGATCTGCATGCCGTTCTGCAGCATCCCGATGCCGATGCCGCCGATGACGTTGATGACGATGATGAGGATGCCGGCGATGGCGTCGCCCTTGACGAACTTGGAGGCGCCGTCCATCGCCCCGTAGAAGTCCGACTCGGCGGCGACCTCGGCCCGGCGTTCCCTGGCCTGCGCGTTGGTTATCAGCCCGGCGTTGAGGTCGGCGTCGATCGCCATCTGCTTGCCGGGCATCGCGTCGAGCGTGAACCGGGCGCCGACCTCCGCGACGCGCTCGGCGCCCTTGGTGATGACCACGAACTGGATGACCACGAGGATGAGGAAGACGACCGCGCCGATGATGATGTTGCCGCCGACCGCGACGTTCCCGAAGGTCTCGATCACCTGCCCGGCGTAGCCCTGGCCGAGGACGAGCCGGGTGGAGGCCACGTTGAGCCCGAGCCGGAACAGGGTCGCGATCAGCAGCAGCGAGGGGAAGACCGAGAAGTCGAGCGGTTTGCGCGCGAACATCGTGGTCAGCAGCACGACGAGCGCGAAGGCGATGTTGACGACGATGAGCGTGTCGAGCAGCCAGGCCGGGATCGAGACGACGAGGAGGAGGACGATGCCGACCACGCCGACCGGCACGGCCAGGAGCGAGAGGTTCTTGTTCTTCACGAGTGGACCAGCCTCCTGCTGTCGAGGGGGGTGCGCTGCCGCTGCGCCGCGGGCAGGGTGTGGATGTCGGTGAGCGAACCGCCGCGGCGCTTCAGGGCCATGACGAACGCGAGCACGTGCGCGACCGGGGTGAAGAACTCGGCCGGGATCTCCTGACCGAGGTCGCAGGCGGCGTGCAGGGCGCGCGCGAGCGGCACATCGGAGACCATCGGGACGCCCTTCGCCAGGGCCTCCTCGCGGATCCGGGCGGCGATCAGGTCCGCGCCCTTCGCCACGACCTTGGGCGCCGAGGCTCCCGGCTCGTACTTCAGCGCGACGGCGACGTGCGTCGGGTTGACCAGCACGACGCTCGCGTCGGCGACGGCGGCGATCATCCGGTTGCGGCTCATCGCGAGCTGCCTGCTGCGCCGCTGCGCCCGGATCATCGGGTCGCCCTCTGCGCTCTTGTGCTCGTCCTTGACCTCGCGCTTGGTCATCCGGGTCGCGGTGCGGTTACGGCGCAGCACCACGACCAGGTCGATCGCGGCGAAGAGCAGGCCGCCGCCGATCGCGAGCTGGAGCAGGGAGCCCAGGGAGCCCTCCGCCGCCGCGACGAGCGCGGGCACGGAGAGGCCGCCGGTCTGGAGGACGAGCGGGATCAGGCCCTGCACGACCACGTACAGCCCGATCCCGACGAGGGCCGCCTTGCCGAGGGTCTTGGCCAACTCCCACGCGCTGCGCGCGCCGAACATGTTGCGGATGCCCTTCAGCAGGTCGAACTGCTCGAAGTGCGGCTTCAGCTTCTTGACGTGGATGCCGCCCTGGGCGGCCGTCGCGGCGATGATCATCAGCGCGACGACCAGGAGGAGCGGCCACACCGTACCGGCGACCGACAGGAGACCGGTGCCCAGGGCGGCGAGCGCGCTCGCGGGCGTCGGGTCGCGGATGATGTCGCGGAACGCGAAGATCTGCGACTCGGCCGCCTGCTGCGCGCTGCCGATGACCATCGGGATCAGCGCCATCGCGACGCCGATCGAGAGCCAGGCCGGGAGGTCGCGGGCCTTCTGCAGCCGGCCCTTCGAGCGCACCGACTTGAGGTGCTTCTCTGTAGCCTGCTCGGTGCGTTCCTGTGCGGACATCAGGGGCCTCCGATCGCGTGGACGGCCTGCCCGGCGATGGCCTGCACGATCATCGGGAGGGCGATGATCCCGACCGCGCACAGCACGACGGTTAGGAGGACCAGCGCGGGCGGTCCCATCGAGTAGACGTTGAGCGCCGGCGCCACACGGGAGAGCAGACCGAGGGCGGCGTTCGCGACGAAGAGCACGGCCATGATCGGGCCGGCGATCTGGAGTGCCGCGAGCAGCATCTGGGTGACGGAGCCGGTCAGGGTCTGCGTGATCGACCTCCAGTCGACCGACATGGTCAGCGGGACGGCCGTGAAGGAGCGCACCAGGCCGCCGAGCACGAGCTGGTAGCCGTCGCTGACGAACAGCAGGGCCAGCGCCGTCATCTGGAACAGCCGGGAGAACTGGGCGGCGTTGACGTCGGCCGCCGGGTCGTACTGCTGCGCCGCCTGCAGGCCGCCCGAGAAGTCCAGGAGCGACCCGGCGGACTGGATGGCGGAGAACACGAGGTAGACGAGGAAGCCGAGCACGGCGCCGGTCGCCGCCTCGCTGAGGAAGTCGAGCAGGAACTGGCCGGTCGAGCCGGCGGAGTAGTGCTGGGCGGCCTGCGGGGCGACGACGATCCCGAGCAGGACGGCGAGCATCCCTTTGATCTGCAGCGGGAAGGACTGGTACGAGAACGGCGGCGCGATCAGCACGAACAGCAGGATGCGCACCGACACCAGCGCGGTGGCCTCGATCGCGCCCAGGTCGACGGGGATGTTCATCGTCAGCCTCCCAGCAGGGTGGGGAGCTGCTGGAACAGGTACTGCGTAAAGGTCACGAGCTGCTCGATCATCCAGTTGCCGCACACGATCAGCGCGATGGAGACGCCGATCGCCTTCGGCACGAACGAGAGGGTGACCTCCTGGATCTGGGTGATCGACTGGATGAGCGACACCGCGAAGCCGATCGCGAGCGCGGTCAGCACCATCGGTGCGGCGAGCTGCGCCATCAGCAGCAGGGCCTGCGTGGCGATCTTGAGGACGGCGGCGGAGTTCACGGTCGGCCCCCTACTTGTAGCTCGCGACGAGGGACTGGATGATCAGGCCCCAGCCGTCCACCAGGACGAAGAGCAGGATCTTGAACGGCAGCGACACCATGACCGGCGGCAGCATCATCATGCCGAGCGACATCAGGCCCGCGGAGACGACGAGGTCGATCACCAGGAACGGCACGTAGATCACGAAGCCGATGATGAAGGCCGCCCGCAGCTCCGAGATGACGAACGCGGGCACGAGGGTGGTCAGCGGGACGGCGTGGAGGTTCGCCGGGTTCGCACGCCCAGCGGCGCGGGTCATCAGCGCGATGTCCTCCTGCCGGGTGTGCGCGCCGAGGAAGGCCTTCAGCGGTGCCTCCGCGGCCTGCAGCGCGCCGCCGAAGTCCAGGTGCCCGGCGAGGTACGGCTGGACGGCGTGCACGTTGATGTCGGTGAGGGTCGGCGCCATGATGAACAGGCTCAGGAACAGCGCGAGCCCGGCCAGCACCTGGTTCGGCGGCACCGACTGGAGGCCGAGGGCGTTGCGGGTCATCGAGAGCACCACGAACACCTTGGTGAACGACGAGACCATGACGAGCAGGCCCGGCGCCACGGAGATGAGCGTCACGCCCAGCAGGGTGACGATGGTGTCGGCGGGCGTCCCGTTGAGGCCGTTGATCGAGATGGTCGCGCCGCCGCCGCTTGTGGGCCCGGACGGGCCGACCGGCGGGGCGGGGGAGGGCACCGGCGTCGGCACAGCGTGCGCGCTGCCCGCGGTCAGGAGCACGATGCCGAGCACCGCCGCCAGCACCAGGAGCGCGAGGACGATCGGCCGCGCGTAGCTGCGGCGCGTGCTCGCGAGCGCAGCCGCGCTCACCGCGGAGTTCGGAGGGACTGGGCCGCCCTCCGCCAGGTGTCGGGGGAGGTGATCGCCTGCCCGAAGGTCGGAACGGGGACTGGAGCGGACGCAGGGACCGGGACGGGCGCAGGGACCGCGACGGGCGCGAGCGCCGGAGCGTCGTCCGCCTCCGTCGGCAGGCTTACCGGAGCGTTCGCCTCCTCGGCCGCGAGGGCATCCGCGAACGTGTCGAGTTCGCGGGACTTGAGCACCACGACCGAGCTGTCCGTCACGCCGAGCACGAAGTGGGTGCCGTCGGCCTCCACGATCACCACCCGGGACTTGCCGCCCAGCGACTGCCGTCCGATGACGGTGATCGGCCGCTTGCTCCTCTTCCGGCTCCACTTCGCGCTCCGGCGCTGCACGAACCAGATGAGTCCGATGATCAGCGCGAGGGAGACGGCGACGCGGAGCGCGGTGAAGAGGGTGTCCACGGGTCAGACCAGGGCGTCGGCGGTGTCGAGGATCTGGGTGACGCGTACGGCGTAGTCCTGGTCGACGACGACGATCTCGCCGTGCGCGATCAGGCGGCCGTTGAGCAGGATGTCGGCGGGCGATCCCGCGGACCGGTCCAGCTCGATCACGGTGCCGGGCTCGACGGCGAGCACGTCGCGCACGGACATCCGGGTGCGGCCGATCTCGACCGTGAGGGCCATCTCGACGTTCGAGATGCGGCCGAGGCGTCCGGCGACGTCGGTCGCGGCCCCGGTCGGCGCGGTGCGGGCGTCGCCGCGGATCGCGAACCAGGCGACCTGCTGGCCGGCCGGGTCGGTGACGGTGAAGCGGTGCGCGGACGCGTCCGCGAACAGGTGGGTGGCGTCCTCGATCCTGGCGTCCCCGAGCACGCCGGACCCGAGCTGCTCGGCAGCGGCTGCGAGCGTCGGCTGGAGGACGTCGGCGAGGCCGACGCCGAGCTGGCCGCCGGTCTCGGCGAGCACGACCTCCGGGTCGCGGACGGCGATGGCGAGCTCGGCGGAGGGCGAGCCGATGAAGGTCGCGACGACCGCGTTCCCCGCGGTGGTCGGCACCGCCGCCGCCTCAGCGTCGGGCGAGACGGTCAGCCCGCCTATGCCCAGCGGGGCATGCGTCAGCGTCTGCGCGGCTGCGGTGTATGCGTTCTGGGGCATCAATGGTCTCTCCATCAGTTGTTGTCCTCAGCGGTGGTGACGACGACGGCAAGGCGCGACCCGGCGGTGCCGATGGCAGCGGTCCCCACCGGCTCACCGCCCGCGGCGACCTGGATCGGCCGGCTGACCGGGTGCGGCAGGCGGATGACATCGCCGACCGCCAGCCCGAGCACGGAGGCGGGGGTGACGTTCGCGGAGGCGAACCGTGCGCTCACCTCGACCGGCACCTGCGCGAGCTGGGCGTGCAGGAGCTGCTTGGCGTTGTCGACCTGAACCGTCGGGTTGGTCTCGCCGAGCCGCTCCAGCAGGATCCGCGCCGGGAGGGCGATGGTCGCCTCCGACGCGTCCTCGCCGACGCGCGTGGTGAACCGCGCCACGATCATCAGCTCGCTGGTGGGAGCGGCCTGGGCGAACTGCGAGTTGTACTGGATCGCGTCGATCCGCACCGTGTTGGTGAACAGCGGGCCGAGCGAGTACTGCAGGTCTTCGAGCGCGTCGTTCATCAGGCCGACGACCAGGGCGTGCTCGATCGGCGTGAACGTGCGGTCGAGCAGCGGGAGCGGACGGTTGCCGCCGAGCATCGCGTTCACCCAGCGCAGCGCGGCCCCGGTCGGGAGTTGGATGACGCCGCGGGAGTCCACGTCGCTGATCGAGCACAGCACCATCGCCGTGCTGGACGGCAGCGCCGCCGCGTAGTCGTCGTAGGTGTGCATGGTGACCTGCTCGCACGTGACCTGCGACAGCACGCGCACCTTCGCGGTGAGCTGCGTGCCCCACTGGCGGGCGAAGGTCGCGAAGGCGAGCTCGAGCACGCGGGAGTGCTCGCGGGCCAGCGTGGTCGGGCGGCGGAAGTCGTAGGCGCGCACCTCGCGCTCGGCCGGCCGCGTCATGGTCTGGCTCATCCGCCTGCTCCCTTCGCCGCGACGATCCCCGGAATGAGATCGCGCGCCTCCTGCGGCAACGCCGACCGGACGACGATGTCGACGCGGCGGTCCTGGGCGAGCTGCGCCGCGTCCGACCCGGTGGCCTTCGCCGACGCCGAGCCGTCGCTGACGGCGTAGATCCGCGTCGCCTGGATGCCGGAGACATCGGTGAGCCGGCGCAGCACCGAGATGGCGCGCGCCGCGGCCAGGTCCCAGTTGGTGGCGTAGGGCGGCCCGGCGGGCCGGCTGTCGGCATGCCCTTCGACCGAGATGGTGTACGACGTCGGGTACAGGACGGGCCCGACGTTGTCGATGATCTGCACCGCCAGCGGGGTGAGCGTCGCGAGGTTGGAGTCGAAGAACGCGTTGCCGCCGATCAGCCCGACCGTCAGCCCGCGGGCGTCGATCGTGTACGAGACCGCTCCTTGCAGGCCCTGCGAGGTCAGCCGGGCGTTGATCGCCGCCTCGATCGCGCGGAGGTCGGCGACCTCCACTTTGGCCGCCTCCAGCGCCGACAGCGGGGGAGCGGTCGACGCCGACGAGGACAGCGGCGTCGGCGCCGCGTCCTTCGGCGAGACGATCACGCCCTTGGCGGTGTCCACCTTCTGGCTCACCACCTGGCCGAAACCGGTCTGGAGCGAGTTCTTCAGCTCGTTGAACTTGTGGGCGTCGATCGAGGACATCGAGAACAGGACGATGAACGTGCACATCAGCACGGTGACCATGTCCATGTAGGAGGCCATCCAGCGCTCGTCGTTGGCGTGTCCCTCGCCGTGACCGTCGGCGGCCGCCCTGCGACGACTGCGGCTCACGGCCCGACCACGGGGGCGGCCTCGGTGACCGGGGCGGACGCGTCGCTCTTGGCCTTGCTGCGCTTCGGCTTGGAGCTGTACGGGACCATCGCGGTCAAGCGCTCCGAGAGAGCGCGCGAGGGGGTGCCGGACTGGATGGCGAGGACGCCCTCCACGACGATCTGCCTGCGCTCGGCCTCCAGCTCGGCGAGCCGGCGCAGACGCGTGCCGAGGGGGAGCCAGATGAAGTTGGCGGAGAGCAGACCCCAGAGCGTGGCGACGAACGCGCTGGCGATCATCGGGCCGAGCTTGTCCGGGGTGGAGAGGTTGCCGAGCACGTGGGTGAGCGAGACGACCGTGCCGACGATGCCGATGGTCGGCGCGTAGCCGCCGAGCGCGGAGAAGAACGAGGAGGACACGCGCGTGGCCTTCGACCACGTCGCGATCTGGTCTTCGAGCAGGTTGCGCAGGTCCTCGGAGTCGGCGCCGTCGGCCACACCCTGCAGGGCGCTGGCGAGGAACGGGTCGTTGACCTCCTCCGCCGAGGACTCCAGCGAGAGCAGCCCGCGCTGGCGCGCGACATCGGCGAGGTCGAGCAGGGTGGCGACCGTTCCGGAGAAGTCGGGCTTCTTGCCCTTGATCGCGCCGGGGACGGCCTTGAACGCGTCGAGCGCGTCCTTCAGGGTCGCTCCCGCCACTCCGACCGAGACGGTGGCGCCGAGCACGAAGATGACCGGCCCGATGAGGAGGAGCGCTGCGGGGCTCT
This sequence comes from Leifsonia sp. EB34, assembly GCF_041260585.1. Lineage (NCBI taxonomy): Bacteria > Bacillati > Actinomycetota > Actinomycetes > Micrococcales > Microbacteriaceae > Leifsonia > Leifsonia sp. EB34. Next base: position 1,700,354 of record NZ_JBGCCV010000001.1, on the reverse strand, counting down.
CGCCCTCGATCAGCACCATCGTCAACAGCGAACCGAACGCCGCGATGATCCCGACGATCATTGCCAGATCCATGCTCAGCTCCCTTCGCCCGAGTCGGCCGGCCGGCCCAGCCGGTATGCGCGTTCGAGCACTTCCGCGCGGTAGCCGGTGATGCGGTCGATGACTTCGGCCATCGACTCGGTCACCACGTAGCGGACGCCGTCGACCATCGTCAGAGTGGTGTCGGGGTCGGCGTTGATGCGCTCGATCAGATCCGGGTTCACGGCGAAAGGCACGTGGTTCAGCCTGGTCACCGTGATCATGAGGACTCCGCAGAAAGGGGAAGGGATCGAACGCCTCCGTGACGGAGGTGCTCGCCTTCCCCTATCGGCAGGAGGGGCGGTTCCGTTAGCTCAGGATCACTGCGTCTTCAGCTGCAGGAGCTCCTGCAGCACGTCGTCGGAGGTCGTGATCACCCGGGCGGAGGCCTGGAACGCGCGCTGCGCCACGATGAGGTTGGTGAACTCCCGCGCCAGGTCGACGTTGGAGCCTTCGATCGCGCCGCTCGTCATCGTGCCGAGGCTGCCGCTTCCCGCCTGACCGACCTGCGCGAGCCCGGAGTTCGGGGTGGCGATGAAGTTGGAGTTGCCCGCCTTCTGCAGGCCGCCCGGGTTGGTGAAGTTGGCCAGGGCGACGCGGCCGACGGCCTGCTTCTCGCCGTTGGAGAAGGCGCCCATGATCGTGCCGTCGCCCTCGATCGAGAACGACTGCAGCGATCCGGCGGCGGTGCCGTTCTGGGAGGCGAAGTTGACGCCGCCCGAGCCCGCGAAGCCGGTGATCTTCGACAGGTCGACGGTGACGGCGCCGACCGTGAGGGTCTGCGCGCCGGTGTTCACGCCGGACGCGAACGTCATCAGGCCGGAGGCCGTGTTGCCCGCGGCGTCGGTCCCGGTGACATCCCAGCCGCCGGTGCCGTTGCGGGTGAAGGCCATGGTCAGGTTGCTCTGCGCCCCGTTCGCGTCGTAGACGGTCACCTGGCTGTTGACGGTGGCGCCGACCGCTGCGTCGTCGGCCAGGTTGCCGGTCATCGCGGCCTTCGAGGTCGCGCGCGCCGCGGACAGGCCCGTCGTCGACAGGGTGATGTTGGAGACCGGGGCGGACGAGTTGACGACGCCGTTGGTCGCGTTCCAGCCCTGCACGATCGCGCCGTCCGGGCTGACGAGGTTGCCGGCGGCGTCCGTGGTGAACGCGCCGGAGCGGGTGTACTGGGTCTGGCCGCCGTTGTTGACGATGAAGAAGCCGTCGCCGTTGATCATCAGGTTGGTGCCGACGCCGGTGGTCTGCGCGGCGCCCTCGGTGAAGTTGGTGGCGGTCGCCGCGACGCGCACACCGAGGCCGACCTGGGCCGGCGACTGGCCGCCCTGGTTGCCCTGCGGCGCCGAGGCCGTCCCGATCATCTGGGAGAGGGTGTCCTCGAACTCGACGGACGAGGACTTGTAGCCGGTGGTGTTGACGTTGGCGATGTTGTTGCCGACCACGTCGAGCATGGTCTGCTGCGCCTGGAGGCCGGAGACGCCGGAGTCGAGAGAACGGAGCATGGGAGTGTGCCTTTCGGTGGTGGGGATTAGGAGGCCGGAGTCTGCTGGACGCCGAGGATTCCGGAGAGGGGGAAGGTGCCGCCGTTGACGGACACGGTCGGGGTGGTCCCCGAGAACGAGGCGCCCGTGACGACGCCCGCCTGGCGCTTCCCGGCGAGGTCGTTGTAGCTGACCGTCTTGCCGATGAGGTCGGCCGCCGCGGTCTGCATCTGCAGGTTGAGGGCGGTGTTGCTGCTGGAGCCCAGCGCCGTCATCTGCTGCATCATCCCGAGCTGGGTGGTCTGCTGGACCATCGCCGCCGAGTCCATCGGCGAGCTGGGGTCCTGGTTCTTGAGCTGCGTGACCAGGAGCTGCATGAAGTCGTCGGCGGTCAGCGACTGGTGCGGCGCCCGGGTGGGCGGCGTCGACCACAGCGAGGTGGTCGACGCGGCCGAGCTGGGATCGGTCGAGATGGGAGTGACCATGGGTTCTCCTTCGTGGTCAGACGACGATGTCGAGGGTTCGGGCGCCGGGGAGGACGCGAGGCTGGGTAGGGCCGGCCGAGGCGACGCCGCGGACCGGGGACTGCTCGTCGGGACCGTCCGCCGGGCCGTCCGGGGTGGCCGATCCGCGCCCGGTCGCCCCACGCTCGTCCGGTGATGTCCACGGCGACCGCCCTCCGCCGCCGCTCTCGGCGCCCGGTGCGTTCTGGTCCGACACGGAGACCGAGGCGTTGGCCGTCGTGGCGTTGAGGTCGCGCCGCAGCTCCGTGAGGATCTGCCGGATGGCGTCCCGTCCGGCGTCGCTGGGCGCGAACAGCTCGATGTGGACGCCCGTGTCGCTGACCCGCGCCTGGACCGTGACCGGGCCGAGGTTGTCGGGCGCGACCCGCACGACCACCAGGTGGTCGCCGTCGGGCTGCCGGGCGAGGGTCATCACCGGCTGGGCGAGCTGCTGCTGGAGCGGGGGTGCCGGGGCCGCGGGTGCGGCCGGGGCTGCCGAGGCGAGCGCCGCCGCGAACGTCGGTGCGGCGGGAGCCTGCGCCGGCACGGGTGTCGTCGTCGCCGGAGTCGTGGCCGGCTCGGTGTCTCCGCTCGGGGCCGACGGCGCGGACGCCGCCTTGGGGGCCGGCCGGGCGGGTGCGGCAACGGGGGCCGCCGCGGATTGCTGCGCACCGGCGCCGGAGGCGACCGCCGCGACGGGCTGCGCACTCGCATCCGGAGCGGCGGACGGAGTCGGAGCGGCGGCAGGGGCCGCGGCGGGCGCGGTCAGCGCGTCGACCGTGGCTAACCCGGGCGCGGCCGCAGGCGCGTCCGCGGGAGCGGCGGCGGCCGGCGGCTCGACAGGAAGCGGAGCGGCGGCGAGCGCCTGCTGCACCGCGAACTGACCGGCGGCGAGTACGTCGGCGACGGCGGGGGAGGGGGCGTCGTGGCTGCGACCCGCGTCGGACGCGCGTCCCGGCGCGCCCGGCTTGCCGTGGTCGGCCCCGTCCGGTGTCGTCGCGGACGCAGCCGCCGGGACGTCGGGCTGAGCGGTCGGCGCGGTCGGCACCGGTGCTGCGACGCCGAGGAAGGCGGGAGGGGCCGACGCCACGGGAGCGAGCGGCGACGCGGGAGCGGACGGCGCCGTGGGCGACGTCGCCGGAGTGCCCGGCTCCGTCGTGCCCGCGTCGGCGGACGGCGCCGGGTCTGCCGGAGCGGCCGCGGTCGACGCGGCGTCGCCGGCCAGCGCGGACAGCAGCGCCGTGCCGAACGCCGTCGCGCCGCCGGCGGACGACGAAGGATCCGAGGGCGACGGGGGCGCCAGGAGGGCGGCGACGCCCGCGCCGAATCCTGAGACGGTCGCGCTCACGAGTTCGTCCCCGAGTTCTGACCGAGCAACGCCGCCAGCGCACTGCCGCCTCCGGAGCCCAGGAGGCCCGAAAGCGACGACCCGCCGCTCGACCCGAGCAGCCCGAGCACCGACGACCCGCCACTCGACCCGAGCAGCGTCGCCAGCGCGGATGAGGACGACGACGCGCCGGGCGACCCCAGCAGCCCCGCCAGCGACGCCCCGCCGCTCGACCCGAGCAGCGTCGCCAGCGCGGCGGCCGACGAAGCCGATGACCCCGCCGCCGGAGCGGCCGACGTCGCCGTCGGCACGATCCGGCGGATGGTCACCACGTTCGACGGCGAGATCCAGTTGTCCATCTCCTCCACCGAGCCGCCCGGCTTGGGCGCCTGGATGATCTTCCCGTTGCCCGCGTAGATGACGATGTGCTCGCCGCCGTTGCAGACGATGAGGTCGCCCGGCTGCGCGTCGGCCAGCGACGGAACGCTCTGGCCGATCGTCGACTGGCCCGAGACGAGCCGGGGGAGCGAGATGCCCATGTCGCCGTAGACGCGTTGGACGAGGCCGGAGCAGTCCAGGCCGGCGCTCGTCGTGCCGCCGAAGACGTACGGGACACCGAGGTACTTGCGGGCGTCCGCCACGATGTCCGCTCCGGTGGTCCCGTTGGACGCCTGCTGGCCGGCCGCCGGGGTGACGTGCGCGCCGGTCGCGCCGGTCGCCGCGGCGAGCGACATCGCGAACGCGGACGCCTGGGTCCCCTGCGTCGCCTGGGTCGGCTGCGTCGCCAGCGCCGGCTGCCCGCCCGCGAGCTGGACCATCTGGGACTCGATCTGCTGGATGCGGCCCACGGCCTCCGTGATGCTCATCGGGCGTCCTTCCTGCTCTCGCGCCAGCCTTGGATGGCGACCTCGTCGAGGGCGGACTGCTCCTCGCGCAACTCCCGGGCGGTCTCGGCCTCGGTGTGCCTGCGGCGCAGCTTCTCGAGCGACACGGCGGACGCGCGCGCTGCGCCGTGCGCCGACCGGGCCTCCCCGGCCTCCCGCGAGGCGAGCTCGTGCAGCGCGGACAGCTCGCCGAGCAGCACCTGCGCGCTCGCCCGGGCGGCCACGACGGCCGAGAGTGTCGCCGCGTCGACCGCGTCCGAGCGGACCCCGGCCAGCGAGGCGCGCGTCCTGGCCCCGCGGGCGCGGACGGCGTCCACCGCCCGGTTCGCGTCGGCGAGCTCCGCCGCCGCGCGCTGCTCCTCCAGGTCGCGCACGCGCAGCAGACCCGCCAATCCGAAACGCTTCATGCGGCCGCTCCGAACGCTCGGGTCAGCTCGCGGAGCGAATCCCACGCGCCGTCCGCGGTGGAGCGCTGGTCCATGCCCTGCCGGAGGAAGCCGTCGATGGCCTCCTCGAACCGCACCGCCGCGTCCACCCGGGCGTTCGCACCCGGCTTGTACGCGCCGACGTCGAGCAGGTCCTGAGCGCTCCGCCGAGCGGAGAGCACCGCGCGGAGCGCCGTCGCGTCGGCCAGCCGGTCCGGCGGGGTGATCTTGGACGCGAGCCGGGAGATCGAGCCCAGCACGTCGATCGAGGGGAAGTGGCCCGTGATCGCCAGCGCCCGGTCGAGGACGACGTGCCCGTCGAGGATCGAGCGTGCCGCGTCGGCGATGGGCTCGTTGTGATCGTCGCCGTCGACCAGGACGGTGTAGAGCCCGGTGATGGATCCGGTGGCCGCCGCGCCGGAGCGCTCCAGGAGCGAGGCCAGCGTGGAGAACGTCGACGGCGGGTAGCCGCGCGTCGCCGGCGGCTCGCCGGCCGAGAGCCCGATCTCGCGCTGCGCCATCGCCACGCGGGTCAGCGAGTCCATCATCAGCACCACGTGCTGGCCGCGGTCGCGGTGCCATTCCGCGATCCGGGTGGCGACGAGGGAGGCCCGCAACCGCATCAGGGCGGGCTCGTCGGAGGTCGACACCACGACGATCGAGCGGGCGAGCCCCTCCGCGCCGAGGTCGTCCTCGATGAACTCGCGCACCTCGCGGCCACGCTCGCCGATCAGGGCGATCACCGACACCTCGGCGTCCGTCCCGCGGGCGATCATCGACAGCAGCGACGACTTGCCCACGCCGGAGCCGGCGAACAGGCCCAGCCGCTGCCCGCGGCCGGTGGCCACCAGGGTGTCAAGGGCGCGCACGCCGAGCTGCAGCGGCGACGTGATCCTGGCGCGCTCCAGCGGCCCCGGCGCGACGTTGGCGAGCCCGACATGCTGGGTCGGCGGGAGCGGGCCTTTGCCGTCGATGGGACGGCCGAGCCCGTCGATGACCCGGCCGAGCAGCGCGTCGCCCACGGGGACGGCGGGAGCGGCCGGCGCGGAACGCACGGGCGTGCCGATGGGGTGCGCCGCCGACCCGGACAGCACCATGCAGGTGAGCAGGCCCGGCCGCACGGCCACGACCTGGGCCGCGGTCTGCGCTCCGGGCTCGCCGATCGCCACGAGGTCGCCGACCGCGCCCTCCAGCCCGGCCGCCTCGATACCGAGCCCGACGACGGAGGCGACGCGGCCGATCCGCTCCGGGGCGGCCGCGCGGACGGCCGACGCCAGCCGGGCGCCGCCCGGTGCGTACCCGATCATGCGCGATCCCCCCTCAGGACGGTGCGCGCCCGCGCGAGGCCGGCGTCGATGCGGGCGTCCAGCCAGCCGTCGCGCAGCACCGCGACCGCGTCGCCTGGCGCGATGGACGGGTCGGGCAGGATCTCGGGGGAGGCGTCGTTCTCCTGCGCCACGAGGCGGGCGTCGTCCGGGTGCATCCGCACCGAGACCAGGTCTCCGGCCGGTGCGGCGGCGATGACCCGGCGCAGCGCGTCGGCCGCGTCGACGTGCCCCTCGGCCACCTCGCGCTGGAGGATGGCCTCGGCGAGCGCGAGGGCCGCCTCCACGAGTGCCTCGTCGGCGCTGGCGACGACCGGCACGGCGAGCGCGCGGACACCGTCCGCTGCGGCGGCGAGCGCCGCCACCGCCCGCCGGGTCGTGGCCTCGGCCTCGGCAGCCATCGCCAGCCACTGCTCGTGCCGAACGCGTTCGGCCTCCGCGTGCTCGGCCTCCGCGCGGCGCAGGCCCTCGCCGTAGCCGGCCGCGAACCCGCGCGCCCGCGCGCTGGAGGCGCCCTCGGCGCCGGCCGCGACGGGCGCGCCGGCTGCTCCGACCTCGGGGTACCGCACGGGGGCGAACGCGCTATTCGACATATTCGTCCTCGTCCGAGCGGTGGACCGTGATCTGGCCCTCCGCCTCGAGGTCGCGGATCGCACGCACGATCTCGGCCCTGGCCTCCTCGACGCGGGAGAGCCGGATGGAGCCGAGCACCGACGACTCCTCGTCGAGCACTTCGAGGTTGCGCTCGGAGAGGTTGGCGCGGATGACCTCCCTGGTCGCGTCCGGGGAGCCCTTCATCGCGATGGCGAGCATGGAGACGTCGATGCCGCGCAGCACCTGCTGGACGTCGCGCGGCTCCAGCTTCACGATGTCGGCGAAGGTCAGCATCCGCGAGCGCACCTCGGCGGCGAGCTCCGGGTCGCGCTCGTCCAGCTCCTCTAGGAGCGCGCGCTCGTTGGCGACGCTGGAGCGGTTGATGATGTCCACCAGGGGCTGCACTCCGCCGATGGCGTCCTGCTGACCCGTGATCTTGACGACGGAGCCGGCGCGGCTGCGCAGCGTGTCGGCGACGGTCCGCGCGACCTCGGGGCTGACGCTGCCCATCGTCGCGATGCAGTGCGCCACGTCGGTGCGGATCTCGGGCTTGAGCGCCGCGAGCACCCGCGACGCCTGGTCCGCCCGCAGGTGCGCCAGCACGGTGGCCATCGTCTGCGACAGCTCGCCGTCGAGCAGCAGGGCGATCTGCGCGGGCTCGGCGGTGTCCAGGAACTCGAACGCACGCCCGGCGAGCGAGGACGCCACGCGGGACATGACGCCCGCGGCGCGCTCGGTGCCGAAGGACGCTTCGAGCAGCCCGATGGCCGCGCTGCGACCCCCGCTGACGCGCGCCTGATGCCGCACGGCGAGCTCGTGGAACTCCTCGAGCGCCGCCTCGGCCTGCGTCCGGTCGACGCGGTTGAGCGCGACGATCTCAGCGGCGATCTCTGCCGACTCCGTCTCGCTGAACTGCTGCATGACGCGCGCGGCGGCCGCCTGATCCAGGTTCATCAGGATCAGGGCGGCCTTCTGCGCGCCCGTCAGGTTGGCGACCTTGGCGTCGGTCACGGCGTCGGCTCCTTCTCACCCATGAGGCTGAGCAGGAAGTCCGCCGCGCGCCGCGGGTCGTCCACGGCGAGCTGTTCGATCTCGGCCCTGCGCTGCTCCGCCTCGAGGGAGACCGGAGTCGGCGGAGGCGTCTTCAGCGGCACGGTCGGCGGAGTGACCTGGGTGAAGGCGAGGGTCGGCGCGGCCAGCTCGTCGTACTGGAAGCCGTCGTCGACCTCCGCCTTCTTGCCGCGGCGGCGGAAGACGAGGATCGCGACGATCATCGCGACCAGGACGCCCGCGGCGATCAGGCCCGTGCGGATCCACGTGTCGAGCTGCGCCTGCTTGGCCTGCGCGTCGGCCTGTGCGAGGGCCTGCTTCGCCGCCTGCGCGTTCGCCTGCGAGAAGTTGACGAGCTGCACGCCCACGGCGTCGCCGCGGGTGGTGTCGACTCCGGCGGCGTTGGCCACCATCTGCTGGAGCTGGCTGGAGCTCACGCCCGCCGTGCTCGCCGCCCCGCTGTCGACCGCGACCGAGACGGTCTGGCGCTGCACGCCGCCCGCCGGGATCTGCTGGGTGATGCTGGTCTTGTTCAGTGCGTTGTCACTCGTGGTGCTGTCGGAGCTGTAGCTGCCGTTGCCGCCGCTGTTCGCCGCGGTGTTCGCGACTCCGTTCGTCGTGGAGCTGGTGCCGAGCACGCCGGACTGCGCCGCCGCCCCGGTGCCGGTGTAGGTCTCCTTCTGCGAGGTCGAGCTCGACTGGGGCGCCCCGGTCGGGATGCTGTAGCTGTCGCTCGTCTTCGTGGAGGTCGAGTTGTCCATCAGCGCGCTCACGACGACCGTCGAGTTGCCCGGGCCGAGCACCTTGTCGAGCATCGACTGCACGCTGGCCTGGACGTTGCTGTCGTAGGCCTTCGCCTGGTCCCCGGTCGATCCCGTGGTGGCCCCGTCGGTGGACGAGAGCACGTTGCCCGCGGCGTCGATGACGGAGACGTCGGTCGGCTTCATCCCCACGGTCGAGGACGACACCAGGTGCACGATCGCCTGCACCTGCGCGGCGGTCAGGGTGGTGCCGGCGCTCTCGTCGACGAAGACGCTCGCCGTCGGGTCCTTCGCCTGGTCGGTGAACACCGTCGGCTGCGGGATGGCGAGCTTCACCGAGGCCGTCTTGACCCCCTGCATCGCGTCGATCGTGCTGGCGAGCTCGCCCTCCATCGCGCGCTTGTAGGTGACGTCCTGCTGGAACTCGGAGGTGGTGACCCCCATGTTGTCGAGCAGGGAGTAGCCCTGGTTGCTGCTCGCCGGGAGGTTGGCCGCCGCCGCCTTCAGACGCTCCTGGTAGACCTGCGCCTGGGGGACGAGGATGGTGTTGCCGCCGTCGGTGAGCTGATACGGCACGTTGTCGGTGTGGAGCTGGGTGGTGATCGCCGAGGCGTCGGACGCGGAGATCCCGCTGAACAGCGGCACGTACTGCGGCTGGCTCAGCCAGACCGACAGGCCGGTGATGCCCAGGGCGAGCACGAGCAGCGCGAGGATGGAGACGGTCTTCTGCGCGAAGCTGAAGCCGGCGACCGTGGTGCCGACGCGCTTGAAGAACGCCTGGAGCGGGGCCGGCACCTAGCCCCCCATCCGCATGATGGTGTTGAACGCGTCCACGGCCTGGTTGCGCAGCGTCGCCATGAGCTGCACGGTGGTCTGCACGCGGGCCGCGGCGACGGTCGCGTCCTGGATGTCGTTCAGGTTGCCGGTGACCGCCTTCACGTTCGCGGCGTCGGACGTGCTCTGGAGCTGCTGCAGGTTGTTCACCGCTCCGGTCAGCGCGGCGCCGAAGCCGCCGGCGCCCGACCCGGAGGACGCGGGAGCGACGGGCGGAGTCGGCTGTTGGACGGATCCGAGCGAGAGTGCTCCGATGGCCGGGATGCTCATCACTTGGCTCCGATCTGGAGGGCCGACTGGTACATGTCCTTCGCGGCGTTCACCGCGTTCGAGTTCGCCTGGTAGGCGCGCTGCGCCTCGATCAGGTCGGTCATCTGGCTCGCCATGTCGATGGTGGTCTTCTTCACGTAGCCCTGCGAGTCCGCGTTCGGGTCGCCGGGGGAGTAGACGAGCTGGCCCGCGGCCGAGCCGAACGCCACTCCACCGATCGAGACGCCGTTCATGCCGGGGTTGGCCTGGGCCTGGACGAAGCGCTCCTGGAAAGCGGGGTTGCTCGGCGACGTGGTGTCGTTGATGTTCGCGAGGTTGTCGCTGATCGAGTCGAGCCAGGTCTGGTTGAGGGTCATCCCCGTGCTGGAGATGCCGATGGCGTCGTAGCCCATGCTCAGTTCACCGTCGCAGCCGCGCGCAGCTCGCTGAACTGCTGGGACATCGCCTGCGAGGCCGCCTGGAACTTCAGTCCGTTGCTGACCTCGGCGAGGGTCTCCTGCTCGAGCGACACGTTGTTGCCGTTGAGCCGGGTCGGGTCCATGCTCGTCGTCGGCGCGATGGCGGACGCCGGAAGCTGTCCGCTGTGGGCCGCCACCGACTTCTCGAGGGCCGACGCGAAGTCGACGACCTGGGCGTGGTAGCCGGGCGTATTGATGTTCGCGATGTTGTTCGAGATCGCGGTCTGCGCCGCGGCGTAGCCGTCGAGGGCGGAGTGCATCGCGTTCATCGTCACGGAATCGAGCAAGGCTCACCTCATGAATCGTGGAAATTCCCAGGAGGAGGCCGATCCGTGGCCTGCGGCGAGCGATCCGTGCTCATAGGGGCCTATCGGCAGGAAGGGCGAGCGCGTAAGCGTTCTAGCCGATCAGATCGAGATAAAGCGGAGGTTCGCCCTCCGAACGCGGCGGCTGGACGCTGCCCAGCGACGCCAACTCGCCGCGGATCCGTGCCTGCTGCTCGCGCAGCCCGTCGATCGCGCGCTGCTGGGTAGCCTGCACCGCCCGCGCGCGATCGGCGAGCGCCGCCGGCAGCGCGGGGAGGGGCGCGACGGCGCGCCACGGCTCGAGTCCCGCCGGGCCGGCCGCCTGCGCGGCGCGCGCCTCCAGCTCGTTGAGGGCCGCGGTCCACGCGCTGTCGGCAGCGACGTCGAGCGGTTCAGGCAATGGCGACGACCTCGCTGTTGTCGTCCGCGGAGTCGAGCTCCCACGAGGTCCCCGACGACAGCGAGTCCGCCGCCTGGTGCCACGCCTGGCGCAGCGGCTCCAGCAGCGCGATCGCCTCGATGACGAGCGCGACGTCCCGGGTCACCCGGCAGTGGACGAGAGCGTTCGAGATGTAGATGTAGAGGCCGAGGAGGCCCTCGGCGGCGTCCCAGACGTCCAGGCGCAGCGACTGCGCCAGCGCGCTGAGGATCTCGACCGCGTGGGTGAGCCGGTAGTCGGCGACCGCGAGGTCACCGGCGTCGAGCGCGTCCTTCGCCGTGTTCAGGTCGAGCAGCAGCCGGTCGTACAGCATGGTGAGCAGCCGCGACGGCGACGCGGAGAGGATGGCGTTGTCGCGGTAGGTCTGTGCCGCTGTAGGCATGTCGGTCCTTTGTGCTTTCTCTGGAGAGTCCGGCGGCGTCAGTGCGATGACGGGTTCATCGCGTCGATCTGCTGGGTCAGGTAGTTCTGCTCGTTCTGGAGCTGGCCGAGCGTCGTCACGAGGGCCGTGTACTGCGCCGTCAGCAGCTTGCGCTTGGCCGCGAGCATCGTCGTCCAGTTGCTCACGCCCGACTGGTCGTTGGAGATCTGGGTCTGCTGGGACGTGATGGCCGCCGTCACGGTGCCGGTCACCGGGTCGGAGGCCGTGGCGCTGACGGCCTGCACGCGGGAGGCGATCGTCTGCACGGCGGCGATGGTGCCGGCGGGGTCGCTCGCGAGGGCGGCCTGGAACTTCGCGCTGTCGAACTTGATCGACCCGTCGGACTGGATCGCGATGCCGTAGGTCGCGGGAGAGATGGTGCCGCCGGAACCGACCGGGGCTGAGACCGCGGACTGCAGGCCGCGGTACACACCCTGGATGAGGAGGCTGCCCGTGAACGTCCCGGCGGTCGTCGTGCTGGAGCCGTCGGTGTTCTGCGTGGTGCTGACGGCGGACTGCTGCGAGATGTACGAGAGCAGCGTGTTCACGCCCGAGACCAGGGAGGACGCTGTGGAGGTGATGCTGGCCTTGTCCATCGTGGAAGTGAGCGTCACCGGGGCGGCGGTCGGCTTCGCGACCGTGACGGTGACGCCCTGCACGAGGTTCGCGAACGTGTCGGTGGACGACGAGACCGTCTGCGCCGCGGCGGTGCCCGGCCAGAGGGTGACGGTCGCGTCCTGGGCGGCGGTGACGGTGGCGGCGCCGGCCTGGGTGAGCATGTTCGTGGCGGTGCCGGCCGTGTAGGCGGCGCTGGTTCCGGCGTAGACCTGGAACGCAGCGGCGGCGCCGGTCTGCGTGGAGGTGAGCTGAAGCCGGTACTGCGGGTTGCCCGAGGCGTCGGTGCCCGAGGCGACCTGTGCGGCGGTGACGCCGGCGCCGGCGGCGTTGATGGCGGCGACCACGTCCGAGATGCTCGAGGACGCGGCCGTGATGCCGTGCGCCGCGCCGGTGGAGTCGACGACCGTGATGGCGCCGCCGCTGTCCGGCCAGGTCGTCATGACTCCGGTGACGGACACCTGCGCCTGCGCCACCTGGTCGACCTGCAGCGAGAAGGAGGTCGGCGACGCCGCGGTGGTCGCGGTCGCCGTGACGGACGAGTCCGTGCTGGAGACGGTGAGGAGGTTGAGGCCGTTCGTGGCCGAGGCTCCTGCTGCGCTCGTCTGCAGGGCCTGCAGCGTCACGTTCAGGTTCTGGAAGGCCGAGAGCGTGGACTGCTCCGTCTTGACCTTGGCCTGGAGCTGGGTCTGCGGGATGGCCTCCGCGGTCATCAGGGCGTTCACGATGGCCGTGGGGTCGAGGTTGTTGACCAGGTTGGAGACCGTGACCTGGCCGTTGCTCCCCACGCCGAGGGAGGGCAGTGAGATGGTGCCGACTGAGCTCATCCGAATTCCTCCGATCCGCGTTCAGGGTGCTGGGGGCGGGCGGCGACGGAACCCGAATCCGTTGCCGCCCGCCTGAGGGCGTCAGCCCTGGAGCAGCTTGAGGATGAGCTGGCTCTGCTGGTTGGCCTGCGAGAGCATCGCGGTGCCGGCCTGCATGAGCACGTTCTCCTTGCTGTACTTCGCCATCTCGGACGCCATGTCGGTGTCCGCGATCTGCGAGTTGGCGGCCGTCAGGTTCTGCGAGTTGACCGCGATGTTCTGCGCGGTCGCCGTCAGAACGTTCTGGGTCGCGCCGAGGGTGGCCTGCGCGGTCGACACGGTCTGGATCTGAGTCTGGATCGCGGTGATCGAGGCCTGAGCGTCGGTCGCGTTGTCGAACTTCAGAGCTGCCACATTGGTGGCGATCGTCTTGACGTTGGCCGTGCTGAGGTCCAGCGTCACCGAGTCAGTGTTGTTGGCACCGGTCTGGAAGTTCAGCGCGGTAGCGGTGCCATCGAGAAGGGCGACGCCGTTGAAGTTCGTCCCCGTACCGATCTGCGTGAGAGCACCGGCGAGTGCCGTGACCTGCGTCTGGATGTCCGTGCGCGACAGGGTGTTGTTCGTGTCGTTCGCGGCCTGGACGGCGAGGCTGTTGATCGTCTGCAGGATGTTCGACACCTGGGACAGAGCGCCGGAGGCGGTCTGGATCAGGTTGATGCCGCTAGCGGTGTTCTGCGCGGCCTGGTTGAGGCCGCCGATCTGCGCCTGCAGGCCCTGCGAGATCGCCAGGCCGGCCGGGTTGTCGGCAGCCGTGTTGAGCTGCGAGCCCGACGACAGCTTGTTCATGCTGTTCTGCAGAGCGGCCTGGTTGAGGTTGAGCGAGTTCGTGACCGACAGGGCGCTCAGGTTGGTGTTGATGGTCATAGCCATGATGTTCGATTCCTCCGTGAGAGTGTGCAGAGCCGGTCCATCCGTGGGCCGACGAATGGTGTTATCGGCAGCTCGGCCGGGGATGTAAGCACCTGATCGAAATCTTCTCCGTGTCCCCCGAAATGCTTACACGCGGCCCGTTCCTGCCGATAGCGGAAGGTACGGCAGACAACGTGTGTGCCCCTTGCTATGGATGGCTGATGGGAGCGTGGGAGCGCGGTGGGCGCCAACGAACTATCGAATGAGCTCTGGCGTCAGAGAGAGCTCCTGGAGCTGCTGCTCTACAAATTCGAGGTCGAGCAGTTGCTGCTCGCCTCCGGCAGGGCCCGCTGGGTGCCCCACGCCACCCGCGAGGCCGAGGTCGTGATCGAGCGGCTCCGCACCGCCACCCTGTCGATGAGCGTCGCCGCGTCCGCGCTGGCGATCGAGTGGGACCTCCCCGCGGACACCCGGCTGCGCGAGCTCGCGGCCGGCGCCCCCGAGGGGGCCTGGCAGGGCATCTTCGCCGCGCACCTGGAGGCGCTCGTCTCGCTGACCCGGGAGATCCGCACGGTGCGTGCCGGCAACGACCGACTGCTGCGGAACGCGCTCCGCGCCGCCCAGGACACCTTCGACGCCGTTGCCGACGGCGCGTCGGTCTACACCTCCGACGGGACCACGGACCTGCCCTCTGCACGCGCCCGCCTCGTCGACGCGACGCTGTAGGAGACGACAGTGTCCGGCAACCTTCTCGGCTCCCTCAACACCGCCTTCTCGGGCCTCGCCGCCGCCCAGGCGGGCATCGAGGTCACCGGCGACAACATCGCCAACTCCACCACCCCGGGCTACGTCCGCCAGCAGGTCGACCTCCAGGCCGTCGGGGGCCCCGCCCAGGTCGGCCCGTTCGCGCAGCCGCCGACCGCGGGCCAGGGCGTGCGTGTGGCCGGCGTCATCCAGCTCGGCTCGGTGCTGCTGGACGCCCAGGCCCGGTCCGCCGGCGCCGCCGCCGGCTACAGCGGCGTGACGGCCTCGGGGCTGAGCGCCCTCGAGTCGACCCTCGGCGAGCCGAACGGCGACGCCATCTCCGGATCGCTCTCGAAGTTCTGGTCGGCCTGGCAGGACGTCTCCAACCAGCCGGGTGCGGCCGCTCCCGTCGCCGCCCTGCTGGGCAAGGCGGGCTCCCTCGTCGGGCAGATCGCCACCGCCTACCGCTCGGTGCAGTCGCAGTGGTCGCAGACCCAGCAGGACCTGGCCACCGCGACCGCCCAAGTGAACTCCGACGCGGCCAAGGTCGCCCAGCTCAACGGCCAGATCCGCTCGATCGCGGCCTCGGGCGGCGACGTGAACGCCCTCGTCACCCAGCGCAGCACCCTCCTGTCCGGGCTCGCGTCGCTCTCCGGCGCGGCCGTCGTGAACAACGCCGACCAGACCGTGACCGTGAGCATCGGCGGGGCGAACCTGGTCCAGGGCACGGTCGCCCGGTCGCTCACGGTCACCGGATCGACGACGATGGAGGGCGCCGCGACGTCGCCCGCCGGAGTGCAGTGGTCCGACGGCGCCGGGCCGGTCACGCTCAGCTCCGGCACGGTCGCGGGCGACCTCGCGCTCCTCGCGCCCGCCACCGCCGCCGGCAACGGCGGCGCCATCGCGGAGACCGCGGCGAAGCTCAACACCCTCGCGACCTCCCTCGCCCAGCAGGTGAACGCCGTCAGCGTCACGGGGACGACCTCCAGCGGCGCCACGAACGTCGCGTTCTTCGGGATGTCGGCCACCGGCCCGGCAGCACTCGGACTGAGCGTGCTCGCGACCGACCCCTCCGGCGTCGCGGTCGCGGCACCCGGCGCCGGCGCGGTGGACGGGTCGATCGCCGACGCCATCGGCCGACTCGGCGTCGGCGCTGGCTCGCCCGACGTCGCCTGGGCCACGGGGGTCATCGCGCTCGGCACGGCGACCAGCAACGCGACGCAGCAGTCCACGCTCGATCAGAGCGCCCAGGCCGCCGCGACGAACGCGCAGTCCTCGCAGGAGTCGGTCAGCCTCGACGAGGAGAACATGAACCTGATCGCGTACCAGCACGCCTACCAGGGCTCTGCACGTGTGATGACCGCTCTGGACTCCGTCCTCGATCAGCTCATCAACCACACCGGACTCGTCGGATTGGGATAGGTCGAACATGTCATTCCGCATCACCGAGTCGACGCAGCTCGCGTCGGCCCAGCGCAACATCCAGCTCAGCGCGCAGCGGCTCAACCAGCTCGACGAGCAGGTGGCCAGCGGACTCGCCATCAGCAAGCCGTCGGACGACCCGGCGGGCGCGGCGACCCTGCTCGACCTGCAGCGCCAGCTCGCGCAGAACACCCAGTACCAGCGGAACGCCGGCGACGGCGCTGCCTGGCTCGCCACCGCGGGCACGGCCCTTTCGTCGATGAACGACACGCTCAACCAGGTGCGCGACCTGACGGTGCAGGCGGCCAACACGGCCACGCAGAACCCGGCATCGCGCACCGCCATCGCCACTCAGCTCCAGTCGCTGAAGCAGACCTTGCTGACGCTGGCGAACACCCAGTACCAGGGCCGCAGCGTCTTCGCCGGCACCTCCGACTCCGGCAGCGCCTTCAACCCCGACTACTCCTTCAACGGCACGGCCGGGTCCTCCGTGAACCGGCGCGTCGGAGCGGACTCGACGGTGCGCGTCGACGTCGACGGCTCGTCGGTGCTCGGCAGCGGATCGTCCTCGGTCTTCGCGCTGATCGACTCGATCGCCGGCACCGTGAGCAGCGGAGGGAACGTGAGTGCCCAGCTCGCCTCCATCGACGCCGTCGCCGCGAACATCCGCGGCGCCGAAGCGACCGTCGGCAGCGCGCAGAACCAGCTCACCGGGGCGACCTCGGCGCTGACCACGCAGGCGACGACGCTCCAGACCGCGCAGAACGGGATCCAGAACGTGGACGCCGCGCATGCCATCCTGGAGATGCAGACGCAGCAGGTCGCCTACCAGACGGCCCTGGCCGTCACCGCCAAAAGCATCCAGCCGACCTTGATGGACTACCTCAGATGACAGTGCAGATCAGCTTCCAGGAACCGCTCGCCGGTCTCGGGTCGTTCACCGAGTACGACTTCGCGCCGCTCGACGGCGCGCGCGACACCTACACCCTCCGGGCCAGCGAGCAGCCCGCGATCCGGCTCTTCGTGGTCGACGCGGCCGCCTACCTGCCGGACTACGTGGGCGAGCTCGACCACCCCGCGCACCGGGAGTCCGGCGTCTTCGTGGTGGTGACGCCGCACGCGGACGGGGTGAGCGTCAACCTCCTCGCGCCCATCTTCATCGACCCGGTCACGCGCACCGGCGCGCAGGTGATCGCCACGGACGACATCGAACGGGTACAGGTACCGCTGCGCCGGACGGCCTGAAAGTCGCCACCCCGCGGCGAAAGATTCCGCCACACGCCACGCTCGGTTCGCACCGGGACGGCAAGTATGGTGTATGCAACGCGGCCCCACTGGGGCCGACCACCCGACGTGCGCTTCACGAATGGAACTGCCGATGACGACGAACGAGGCCAACGAGCTGACGGCGCAGCTCTGGCGGCAGCGGGAGCTCCTGGAGATGCTGCTCTTCAAGTACGAGGAGGAGCGGCTCCTGCGCACGGCGGGGATGACCCGCTGGCTCGCACACGCCGCCCGCGAGATCGACGTTGTCACCGCACGCCTCGGCAAGTCCAGCCTGTCGACCGCCGTCGCGATCTCGAGCCTGGGCGAGTCCTGGGGCCTTCCTCGCGGCGCCCTCCTGCGCGACCTCGCGGAAGGCGCGCCGAGCCCGATGTGGGCCGAGATCTTCACCGACCACCTGCGCGCCCTGGTCGACGTCATCACCGAGATCCGCGAGGTGCGGGCGCAGACGAACGCCACCTACCGCGCGAACGGCGAGATCGATCACACGGAGCAGACCGCCCGGCTGATCGACACCGTCCTCTGACGGTCGGTCAGGCGGTGACCCGCTGGGTCGCCGTGGCCGGGTGCGCGGTGAACTCCGCGAGCTTGGCGAGATAAGCGGACCGCTTCGTCCGGGGGTTCCGGTCGGGCAGCGGGAGCACGCCGGCGTCGCGGTCGAAGTGCAGGAGCCAGCCTTCGTGCAGCAGCTTCATGGCCTCGGTCCGCGCCAGCGACACGGCCGCGTGCGTGACGCCGAGCTCGGCGGCCACGTCCTTGACCTGCTGGTCCTCGAAGAAGAGCCGGGTGACGATCAGGTGCAGCCGCTCGGGGAGGGCCTCCACCGCCGCGCGCAGGAACGTCTCGCGCTCCGACGTCTCCGCCGACTCCTCGGGGCCGAGGATCGCCGAGACCAGCTCCTCCGACCGCTCCTCGATCGCGACGGGGCCCGTCGCGGACTCGCGGAGCGTGGCGGCGATCGTCGCGCGGTCCACGCCGAGGGAGACGGCCATCTCGTCGATGGTCGGGGTCCGGCCGAGGGTCTGGTAGAGCCCGTCCCGGATCGCCAGCGTCTCCTTGATCTTCTTGCGGGTGCCGCGGGAGACCCAGTCCTGCGAGCGCAGCTCGTCGGCCAGGGCTCCGGTGATGCGGGCGCGTGCGTACGCGCCGAACGGCACGCCGCGGTCGGGGTCGAACGAGCGTGAGGCCTGGAACAGGGCGAACTGCCCGGCCGAGGCGAGCTCGTCCCGGTCGAGATGGGTGCCGCGGTTGCAGAGGTCGGAGACGATGTAGCCGACCAGCGGCAGGTGCTCGATGACGAGCTGATCGCGCGAGTGTGTGTTCACGTGTTCCTCAGTCGTTCGCGGTCCTAGGGCGGGACCGCGACGGGTGTCGGTTGATGCAATCACGCTCGGGTGCGCTGTTTCACCGCCGCGCCCGATAAGGGGTAGACGCTTCGGCACTCTTGAAATTAGCCGGGCGACATGCATGCTGTAACGACCCAAGTCGGGTGACAAATGAATGCATTGCAATGGCGCAGCCGTCCGCTATGCTCCGCCGGTCAGCCGGCGGCGGGCTTCGTCGGACAGGGCGCGGCGGCCTTCATGGCGGCGGCGGCCTGGTCCTCCGACCAGGGCAGGGACGCGACGACCTTCGCGCCCTTCTGCACGGCCGGGACCTTCGACACGATCGACGCCAGCCGCTGGGCCAGCGCCTGCGCGAAGCCCGCGCCCGGCGTGGAGTCGTTGAGCGCCACGACGATGGTCAGCCCCGACGACGGGTCCGCGTACATCGCCGACAGGTAGCCGGGGACGGCGCCCGACGCGCCGCGGAGCGGTCCGACGACCTGCATGCCGAGGCCGTAGCTCAGCCAGGACGCGCCCGCGCTGACCGTCTTCGCCTGCGCGTCCGCCGAGCTGCTGCTCAGCAGGGACCCGCTGGCGAGGGCCTGCGCGAACACCTTGAGGTCGTCGACGTTCGAGACGACGCCCGCGGCCGTCCAGCCCAGGGAGGGCGAGAGCGCGGTGATGTCCTGCGGCTTGTCGCACACGGGTGCCCCGCTGGCGTCGAGCGGAGCGACGTAGCCGGCGGGATGCGGGCCGGGCACCGTGAGGACGCTGTCGTCCGGGAGCACGCTCGCGGCCATCCCGAGCCGGCCGAACACGTAGCTCTGATAGAGCTGCTCCGCGTTGCGGCCCGCCGCGTTCTGCAGCGCCATCCCGAGCAGCAGCGCGTTCGTCTGCGACGGGCTGTACTTCGCACCCGGCTGGCCCGTGCGCGCCATCGCGACGCCGTCGCTCACCAGCTCGAGCGGCGGCCAGTAGCGTTGCGGGTTGGCGAGGAACACACCGTGCAGCGCCGACGCGTAGTCCCCGATCCCTGAGGTGTTCTGGCAGAGCTCCCGCAGCGTCACGCCGTCGACGCCCACCAGGCCGGGCACCCACTTCGAGACTGGATCGTCGAGCCCCACCACGTCCTGGTCGACCAGCTCCAGGAGCACCGTGCAGGTCATCGCGGTGGTGAGCTGGCCCACCCGGAAGGTCATCGCCGGAGCGACCGGCGCGGACCCGCCGCGCGTCGTGGTGCCGATCGCGGCCGTCCAGCTCCCCGCCCACGGCGCCCACACCCCGACGAGGGCGGCCGACCCGCCGGAGAGCGCGACCGCGTCCGTCACCGCCGCCGTGAGCCTGGTCACCGTCGCCGACGGGAGGGCGCGCTGCTGCTGCGGCGGGAAGTCGGGGTTCACGCCGGCGTTGCCGCACGCGGCGAGGGTGAGGGCAAGCGCGGCGGCGGACGCCGCGAAGACCATTCTGCGCAGGCTGCTCCGACCTCCCAGACCGGTCCGACGTCCCATCGCATCCCCCCGACGCCCCTCTGTGGCTGCGATTGTAGCCCGCGGCGACCCCCGCGCGGAGTCCCCGGATTCCGTGTCCAATCCGATCGGCCGACCGCCCCGAATGTTTGGATGAGGCGCGCATGCCGCGCGCCGTCTTCCAAGGAGGAACGACTCATGCGCACATCACCGAACCGCCTCGTCGCCACCATCTTCGGCGCCGTCTACCTGCTCGTCGGCCTGCTCGGCTTCGCCTTCACCGGCGGCGTCGGCTTCGTGGCCACCCAGGGCGGACTCATCCTCGGCATCTTCGAGGTCAACCCGCTGCACAACGTGGCCCACCTGCTGATCGGCGCGGCGCTGCTCATCGCCGGCCTGACCAGGGTCGCCGCCGCCAAGGCCGTCAACACGACCGTCGGCGCGGTCTACCTGCTCCTGGGCATCGTCGGCTTCTTCCTCGTCGGGACCGGCGCGAACATCCTCGCGCTGAACACTCCCGACCACTTCCTCCACTTGGTGAGCGCGATCGTGCTCCTCGGTGTCGGTCTCGGCGCCGAGCGGACTGTGCGCGCCTCCTCGGCGACCGTCTGACCGGCTGGGCCACGGCGCTTCCCATGAGCAGGATGAAGGGGTCAGCCCCGGTCGCCCCGGCGATCAGGGCCTTCCTCGCCGTGGCCGCGCTGGGGGCCGGGCTGCTTCACGCGGCACTGGCCCCCAGCGCACCTCTCCCGCTGCTCGCGCTGCTCGTTGCGATCGCCGCCGCCGAGCTGGCCTGGGCGGTGCTCACCCTGGCCCGCGAGCGGCCTCCCCTGTTCGGCCTGATCCCCGCGCTGGCGCTGGCGCCGCTCGGGATCTGGGCCGCGCTCGCCACGGCCGGCGCCACGGCGACGTCGGGCACGGTGCTCACGCTTCCCTTCCTGCCGATGGGCGTGGCATCGCTGCTCGACGTCGTCGTGGCGGCGGTCGCCGCGGTCGTCCTGCGGCGCGGCCGGCCCGCACGGCCGGGGAGCGACGCCCTCCGGTTCGTCACGGCGCTCGCGCTCAGCGCGTGCGCGGTCTGCGCGGTGACCATCCCCGCGCTCGGGGCCACCGACGCCGGAGTCGCGGCGGTGACGGTGCACCACCACCACTGAGCCCGGTACGACTCAAGCCGCGCTCAGGCCCGCCGGCTCAGCTCCGCCGGCTCAGCGCGAACGACGCGTTCCCGAACCGCACGATCGACCCCGGGTCGACCTCGTGCCGGGTGTTCGGATCGCAGGCGAAGGTGCCTTCGCCCGGATAGGTGATCGTGGTGCCGTTGGCGGAGCCGAGGTCCATCACCCAGAAGATCCCGTCGTACTGCCCGAACGCGAGGTGCGCGCGGGAGACCGACTTGGCGTCGTCCGCCACGGTCACCAGCTCGACGTGCGCGGGGTCGTCGAACTCGGTCCCCGGCGTGTGGGAGGCCGGATTGCGTCCGATCACGCCGTTGCCCGACGTCTCGACGTGCTGCCCGTCGCTCAACTCCAGTGCGAACATGACCGCCATCGGCGTCTCCTCTCGTCGGCGCACCCGAAAAGCGCCTCGCCCAGCATGCCATGACCGGGGCTGCGCTCCCTAGGATCGCGCTGGAGCCCACCCGGTCACTCCGCGGCGACCGGCACCCGCATCGACCGGGCGTCGCGCATGAAGCGCTCCACGTCCGGGTCCACCGTGATGTCGCTCGGGCGCAGCGGGCGGGTGAGGTACAGGCCCTCGAGGGTGGTGATGCGGCTGAGCGCGACGTAGGTCTGACCGGACGTGAACGCCCGCGTGCCGAGGTCCACGATCGCCGCGTCGTACGTCTTGCCCTGCGACTTGTGGATGGTGACCGCCCACGCCAGCCGCAGCGGGAACTGCGTGAACTCGGCGACCACGTCCTTCGTCAGCTTCTTGGTCTCGGGGGAGTAGCTGTATCGGTACTTCTCCCAGATCGCCGGCTCGACCTCGTGGACCTGGCCGTCGACCTCCACGTAGACGTTGGAGTCGATGCGCGTCACGGTGCCGATGGTGCCGTTCACCCAGCGCGGGCCGTCGCCCTGGCCGACGTCGTTGCGCAGGAACATCACCTGCGCGCCGATCTTCAGCTCCAGCACCTCCTCCGCCGGGTAGTTGCGGCCGCCGAAGTCGCCGCTCACCTCGGCCTTGGCCGTCAGCGGGCGGCCGGGGAGACGCTCCAGCGCCTGCGCGTTGATGCGGTTCACGGTGTCGTTGCGGGTCGCGAGCGTGATCGTGCCGTCCCGCGGCGCAGGGCGCGCGCCGACCTCGTTCAGCCGGTCGGCGATCTCCTTCGTCACCTGCCCGTGCCGGACCGCGTTCAGCATGTAGCGGAAGTCCGACTCGTGCTGGCGGTGCACCTGCAGCAGTTCGACGATCTGGAGGTCGGCCTCCCGCCACACCTTCGCGTCGAAGAACCACATCGAGCGGTAGGTGTCGGCGAAGTAGGCGCGCTCCTCGTGGTCGCCTGGCACCGGGGCGAGCTGATACGGGTCGCCGAACAGCACGATCTGCACGCCGCCGAACACCTCCCGCGGCCGCTGCCTGGCCTGGCGGAGGCTGCGGTCGACCGCGTCCATGAGGTCGGCGTTCACCATCGAGACCTCGTCGATCACGAGGGTGTCGATGCTGTTCAGCAGCTTGCGCAGCTCGCTGGTCTGCTCGATGTCGTGGTCGGCGATGACCCCGATCGGCAGCTTGAACAGCGAGTGGATGGTCTGGCCGCCCACGTTCAGCGCCGCGACCCCGGTCGGGGCGGCGATGACGATCGACTTCTCGGTGTTCCACGAAAGGTGGTTGAGCAGCGTGGACTTGCCGGTCCCGGCCCTGCCCGTCACGAAAACGTGGTCGCGTGTGTGCTCGATCAGCTCGAACACCGCCCGCTGCTCGGGCGAGAGCGAGAGTCCGCCCATCCGGATCCCTTCCCTCGCGCGTCCTGCCGAACTACTCTAACCCCGCGTACCGTGCCAGGACCGCTTATCCACAGGCCCATAGGATGGCAGCTATGGGCGGGGACGGCAGGGTCGGCGGACTCCGGCCGCTGCTGCTCTGGACGGGTGTCGGGGTCCTGCTCGTCGCCGCGTTCCTCGCCGCGCTCGGCGCCGTCCAACGGGCGTTCTACAGCCCGGAGGGTTTCGTCTCCGCCTACGTCGGGGCGCTCGCCGACCACGACCTGACCACCGCCCTGGCCATGCCGGGGGCCGCGCCGACGAAGCAGGCGCTCGCCACCGCAGGGCTCCCCGGGAACGCCTCCGCCGAGCTGCTGCGCTCCGACCTGCTCCCGGACTACAGCGGCGCCCACGTCGTCTCCGACACTGCCGCCCCGGGCGGCCGCCGCACGGTCACCGTGCGCGTCGACGCCGACGGGCACCCGCTCACCGCCGCGTTCGAGCTCCGGCAGACCGGCGCGATCCTCGGCCTGCTGCCGACCTGGGAGTTCGCGCGCACGCCGGTCGGCGTCGCGCACATCACCGTCGCGCACGCCCAGACCTTCACCGTCGGCGGCCGCACCGTGAGCCCGCGCGCCGCCGACCCCTCCCAGCCGGCGAGCGCCTTCACCGTGAGCGCCGGCTACCTCGTCCCCGCGCCGGCGCTCTACACGCTGGGCCACTCCGACACGTACACGCGCGCCACTCCGGTGGGGGTGACGACCGCCCCGGCCGCCACCGTTCAGGCGACGGTCGACGCGCAGCCGAACGACGCCTTCACCGCCGCCGTGCAGAAGGAGCTGAACGGCTTCCTGGACGAGTGCGCGAAGCAGCAGGTCCTCCAGCCCGCGGGCTGCCCGTTCGGCGCGGTGATCGACGACCGCGTGCAGGGCGCGCCGACCTGGAGGATGACGCAGTACCCGGAGGTCCACCTCGTGCCCGGCGAGAGCTCCTGGACGATGTCGCAGGCGGTCGGGGTCGCGCACCTCTCCGTGACGGTGCAGTCCATCTTCGACGGCAGCGTCGAGCACCGCGAGTCCGACGTGAAGTTCGCCGTCTCCCTCACCAGCGTGGTCATCCGCCCCGACGGCTCCCTCGACATCGTGGTGGGGCAGTAGCCGCTACCGCTGCGCCGTCCCGTCCCTGGACGCGAGCCGGGCGAGCTGCTCGTTGTACGCCTTCAGCTCGGCGTCGCCCGTGCGGTCCGCGTTGCGGTCCTGCCGCTTGGTCTCGCGCTCGTCGCTGCGGCTCCACTGGATCGCCACCACGATCGCGAGGATCACGGTCGGGATCTCGCCGATGCTCCACGCGATCCCGCCGCCGGTCTGCTGGTCGACCAGCGGCGTCGCGCCCCACGTCCGCCCCATCGCGCCGAACCAGTCGGCCAGCAGGAGCCCGTTCATCTGCATGATCGACAGCCCGAAGAACGCGTGGAACGCCATCGTGCCGAGCAGCAGCAGGAGCCGGAACGGGTACGGCAACCGGTACTTGACCGGGTCGATGCCGATCAGGGACTGCACGAACAGGTAGCCGGTGATCAGGAAGTGCACGACCATCCACTCGTGCCCGATGTGGTCGGTCGTCGCCCAGCGGATGA
Organism: Leifsonia sp. EB34; assembly: GCF_041260585.1. Taxonomy (NCBI): domain Bacteria; kingdom Bacillati; phylum Actinomycetota; class Actinomycetes; order Micrococcales; family Microbacteriaceae; genus Leifsonia; species Leifsonia sp. EB34. The sequence goes on along the minus strand of NZ_JBGCCV010000001.1, from coordinate 1,676,070 downwards.
GCGGCGTGTAGTAGAACGCCCAGAGCGACCCGGCGAACAGCCCCGCCGCCACGAGCGGATGCGAGATGATCCCCGCGAACCGGGAGTGCACGGCGAGCAGGATCCACTCGCGGCCGCCGCGCGTGCCGTCCTGCCGTTTGCGGATGGCCCGGGCGGCGAGTGTCACGGGCGCGCCGGGCACGAGCAGCAGCGGCACCGCCATCGTCAGGACCATGTGCGCCGACATGTGCGCCGAGAACAGGTACTTCTCGTAGACGTTCACGCCGCCGTTGGTGATGTAGAAGAGCAGCACGATGCCGAGCGTCCACAGCACCGTGCGGTAGATCGGCCAGGCGTCGCCGCGCTTGTGCAGCCTCCACACGCCGGCCAGGTAGAAGAACAGCGCGAAGCCGCAGCCGAGCACCCAGAGCAGGTCGAAGTTCCAGCTCGTGAAGAGCCGGTCCCAGGTGAGCTCCGGCGGGAGCTTCTCGCCGGTGAGGATCTCCGCCGGTGTCGGCGTCGCGGCCCGCGTCTGCGGCACCGGCGTCACGGTGCGCGCGAGCGCCGCGGCGACGCCGGACGCGATGCCCATGAAGGCCAGCTCGGCGGTGACGATCCACCAGAACGTCCGGCCCTCGCCGAGCCGCTTCAGCCGGTCGATGAGGACGCGGCGCTGCATCAGCCCGAACAGCCCGAGGACAACCAGCACGGCGACCTTGACGAGCACGAGGATGCCGTACGGCGTCGCCAGCTCGGCCAGCGTCCCGACGCGCAGCTCGGCGTTCACGTACCCGGAGGTGGCCACGACGACGAAGCAGATCAGCGCGATGCTGGAGTACCGCTCCAGGACCGTCACCAGCCGGCCGTCGCCCAGGGTGCGCTTGATGACGATGAGGGTGAGGAGGCCGCCCAGCCAGATCGCGGCGAACAGCACGTGCAGCCCGAAGGAGGTCACCGCGGCGTCGTGCCCCGCCGCCTCCGAGCTGTGCCCCTGCTGCGCCATCGGCACGACCGCGGCCATCGCCAGCAGCGTGACGAAGATGATCGCCGTCTGGTTGCGCACTGCGAAGCAGAGCACCGTGACGGCGGCGGCGATGAGGGTGATGCCGAGCCACGCCTGACCCAGCGACACGCTGGTGATGAACGAGCTCAGCCCGTTGGTGAAGGTCTGGTCGAACGACCACGGCACGTTGGCGACGCTGACGAACGTGAACAGGCCGGTCACCGCGGCGGCGACCGTCATGATCGCCGCGCAGGCGGCGGCGAAGTCGAGCGCCGTGCCGTACTCGTCCCTGTCCTTGTTGAACGCGAAGCTGGCCAGGATCAGGGCGCCGACGGTGCCAGAGAGGCTGAGGTTGACGACGAGCGTCGAGATCGGCAGGCCCCAGCGCACCAGCGCGCCGGGGTCGAGGAGGAGGGGCGCGGCGGCCCCGCCGCCGAAGGAGAGCGCCGCGACGACGGACACGAGAGCGGCCGCCAGCAGCACGGCGGGACCGATCACGCGGAGAAGTCTGGGCACCCGTCAAGCCTACGTCTCCGCCGCTGTGCGCCTGCCCACAGCGCAGCGGCTCGCGCGAGCCGCGGATCCCTGTCGGCACAACGGAACGGGGGCGGCGCCGCTGCTGCGACACCGCCCCCGTGGAAGCCTGGTTCAGGCTGTTACTTGACGGCAGCCTTGAGCTTCGAGCCCGCGGTCAGCTTGACGCGGTGGCCGGCCGGGATCGAGATCTCCTCGCCGGTCTGCGGGTTGCGGCCGGTGCGAGCGGCGGTCTCGGTGCGCTCGGCGGCGAGCCAGCCCGGGATGGTGACCTTGCCGCCACCCTTGACGGTCTCGCTGATCGTGGCGAAGAACGCGTCGACGACGCTCGAGACGGTGGCCTGGCTCTGACCCGACGCCGCGGCGACGGCAGCAACGAGCTCGGTCTTGTTCAGGTTGTCAGCCATTGAGTGTCCTCCTCGGACCTTGTGCTGGTAGTTCAGCTTCTTGTGGAACGGTTGAGGCCACGGTGGGCCGTAACGTTTGGTCGGTTGACCGCCTCGAATGTATCAGAAACCCGCGGAAACACGCGGATTCTCGCGGATTTTTCGCCTCTTGCCAGGGCGCGTCCAGCCCCGGGTACGACGAAGGGGCGCCCGGCGGATGCCGGACGCCCCTCCAAAGGGTGTCGCGCTGCCGCTTCTCAGCGGCGGATGCTGGGGTGTTACCAGCTCGACTTGGTGATGCCGGGCAGCTCGCCTCGGTGCGCCATGTCGCGGAAACGGACACGCGAGATGCCGAACTTGCTGAGGTTTCCGCGGGGACGGCCGTCCACTGCGTCGCGGTTGCGAACGCGGATGGGGGAGGCGTCGCGGGGGAGCTTCTGGAGGCCGACGCGGGCGGCCTCACGCGACTCGTCGGTGCCGTTCGGGTCGACGAGGGCCTTCTTGAGCTCGGCGCGCTTCGCGGCGTAGCGCTCGACGATGACCTTACGCTGCTCGTTCTTGGCGATCTTGGACGTCTTGGCCATGTTTAGCGCTCCTCTCGGAAGTCGACGTGCTTGCGCACGATGGGGTCGTACTTCTTGAGCACGAGACGGTCGGGGTTGTTGCGGCGGTTCTTCTTGGTCACGTAGGTGTAACCGGTGCCCGCCGTCGAACGGAGCTTGATGATCGGACGGATGTCCTGCTGCTTCGCCATTGTTAGATCTTCTCCCCACGGGCCAGGAGGTCCTTCACCACGGACTCGATGCCACGGGCGTCGATGACCTTGATGCCCTTGGCGCTCAGCGTCAGGGTGACGTTACGACGAAGAGACGGGACGTAGTACGTCTTCTTCTGGATGTTCGGGTCGAACCGGCGCTTCGTGCGACGGTGCGAGTGCGAGATGTTGTGCCCGAAGCCGGGAACGGCTCCAGTCACCTGGCACACTGCTGCCATTGCTTTCTTCTCCAATACCGTGATGCAGTTGCATCACCCAAGGTCACTTGTCGGCGCACGACTTCCCACGTTTTCAGGTGTGGGGTTTCGTACACGGCTAACGGAGTGGGAGGAGCCCACTCAGCCAAACATCCATGCTACGGCACGGAGACGGGTCGGGACAAATCGCACAGGTGGTTGCACTACCGATTCAGGCTCCCCGACATCGCGGACCCCGCGGCCATCAGACCCCCGATGAGGATGAAGCCGATGATCACCACCCAGACGGCGAGGATCAGGCCGGAGAGGATGACGCCGGTGATCGCCATGCCTCGACCTGCGGGCTCCTTCCGAGGCCGACGATGCCGAGGATCAATGAGACGACCGGCACGAGGAACGTGAAGCCGAGCACGATCGAGGCCAACCCGAGGACCATCGAGGCGATGCTCATGCCCCGCGGCTGAGGTCCGGAGTACGGCTGAGGCGGAGCTGGCGGCATCACCGGGGCGTGCCTCTCTGGTTGCGGGGGTTCCTCTGGCGACAGCGGTCGCGACTCCGTACTCATGCAGCTCATTCCTCGCCTCACAGCATCCGGCTGGACGCCAGGAACCATCTAACCACGTAAGCAGTGATATACCGACCGTAAGTCGACGGGTGCCGACCCGCGGTGGAAGCTGTCAGACGCTCTCCGCCGCAGCCTTCGCCGTGCACCCCGCGCACAGTCCGAACACGTCCACCACGTGCTGCGCCTGCGTGAACCCGTGCGACGCCGCCGCCGCGCGCGCCCACTGCTCGACCTCGTCGGCCTCGATCTCCACCGTCAGCCCGCACTTGCGGCAGATCAGGTGGTGGTGGTGCCCGGTCGTGCAGGCGCGGTACAGGCTCTCGCCCTCCGGGGACTGCAGGGAGTCGGCGTCGCCTTCGGCCGCCAGGTCGGCGAGCGCGCGGTACACGGTCGCGAGGCCGATCGGGGAGCCCGTCTCGTGCAGCGTCAGGTGCAGTCCCTGCGCGCTGATGAAGCCTTCCGTCGAGGACAGGGCCTCGCGGACGGCCTCCCGCTGCCAGGTGTTGCGCTTCACTGTTCCAGGCTAGCCTCTCCGGCTCACGAGTCGCCGGGAACCTCGTGCGCCCACGAGCCGGCAGGCGACGTAGATGAGGAACGAGATGGTCGTCACGTACGGGCTGATCGGCAGGGAACTGCCGAGCGCGAGCAGGATGCCGCCCACCACCGAGAGCAGGGCGAAGCCCACGCTCAGCAGCGGGACGAACACCGGCGACGAGGAGATGCGCATCGCCGCGGCCGCCGGGGTGACGAGCAGCGACAGGACCAACAGGGCCCCGACGATCTGCACCGACACCGCGACGGCGAGGCCGAGCAGCACCATGAAGGCGAGCGCGACGAAACGGGTCGGGACGCCGCGGGAGGCTGCGACGTCGGCATCCAGGCTGTCGAACATGAGCGGGCGCCACATCAGCAGCAGGGCGATCACCACCACCGCGCCGATGACGAGCAGCGAACCGAGCTGCGGGTCGTCGACCGACACGATCTGGCCGGTGAGCAGCCCGAACTTGTTCGCGCTGCGGCCGGGATACATCGCGAGCGCGAGGATCCCGAGCCCCAGCCCGAAGGGCATCAGCACCGCGATGATCGAGTTGCGGTCCCGCGCCTTCGCCCCGAGCAGGCCGATCAGGATGGCGGCGATCAGCGATCCGGCGAGCGACCCGGCCACGACGTTCACACCGAACAGCAGCGCGACGGCCGCTCCCGCGAACGAGAGCTCGCTGATCCCGTGCACCGCGAACGCCATGTCCCGCTGCATCACGAAGACGCCGATCAGGCCGCCGACGACGCCGAGCACGGCGCCGGCGAAGATCGAGTTGCGCACGAGCGCGAGCAGCTCGCCGTAGTCGGTGAAGTTGAAGAGCTGCGACCAGAGATCGTTCATGCGGCCGGCTCCGGGTGCGAGGAACGGGTGTGGTCGTGGTGCGAGTGGGTCTCCGCATCCGGAATACCGACCACGACGATGCGCCCGCGGCTGCGGATGACGTCCACCGGCGTCCCGTACAGGTCGGTCAGCACCTCGCTTCGCAGCACCTCGTCCGGCGTTCCGGTGCGGAACCGGCCGCCGGCCAGGTAGAGCACGCGGTCGACCATCCCGAGCACCGGGTTCACGTCGTGGGTGACGAAGACGACCGCACTGGCGTGCTCGCGCCGGCGGCGGTCGATGAGCTCGCTGACCCCGCGCTGGTGCTGGAGGTCGAGCGACAGCAGCGGCTCGTCGCAGAGCAGCAGCGTCGGGTCCCCGGCGAGCGCCTGCGCGACCCGCAGCCGCTGCTGCTCGCCGCCCGACAGCGACCCGACCGGGGTGTCCGCGTACCGGCGCGCGCCGACGGAGTCGATGAGCCGCTCCACCTGCGCGCGGTCGGAGCGGTTCGGGAGGGGGAGGCCCCAGCGGTGCCCGTTGACGCCGAGGGCGACGAGGTCGCGGGCGCGCATCGGGGTGCCGGCCGGGATGAGCTTCTGCTGCGGGATGTAGCCGATGCGCCGGTCACCGCGCCGGACCGGGTGGCCGTCGAGCACGATGCTCCCGGAGTCCAGCGCCTGCTGGCCGAGGATCGTCTTCAGCAGGCTGGTCTTGCCCGATCCGTTCGGCCCGAGCACGGCGACGAACTCGCCGGCGTGCACGTCCAGGTCCAGCCCGCTCCACAGCGTGCGGTCGCCGAAGCCGAGGGCGGCGTCGCGCAGGCTGAGCACGACGTCGCGCTCGCCCGGGGCGGCCACGCGCTCGATCGGCTCGCTCATCGGGCCAGCGCCGCTCCCACGGCGTCGAGGTTCGCGTTCATCCAGCTCACGTAGTCCTTACCGGCCGGCAGCGTCTCCCGGACGGGGACGACCGGGATGCCCGCCGCCGTGGCGGCCGCCCGCACGCGGTCGGTCTCCGGCCCGCTGGTCTGTTCGTTGTAGGCGAGGAGCCTCACCTTGTGGGCGCTGAACAGCGCGAGGGTCTGCTGCAGCACGAGTGGTGAGACATCCGTCCCCGCCTCGATGGCGGCACTGAACTTCTCCGGCGTCTTGTTCACGAGTCCGCTCGCCTCCAGCAGGTAGAGCGGGACGGGCTCGGTGACCGCGACCCCTTCGCCGGCGTACGTCGCCTTGAGCTCGGCCTCCCGGTTCTGCAGGGCGGCGAGCTTGGCGGAGAAGGCGCGCGCGTTCGCCGCGAACGTCGCCTTCTGCGACGGGTCGGCCTTCGACAGCGCGTCCGTCAGGGCGGTCGTGAACTTCTGGACGGTGGGGAAGTCGTACCAGACGTGCTCGTTGAGCTCGCCGCCGACGGCCTTCTTGCCGGAGATGTCGACCACGTTCAGCACCGTGGCCTTCGTGTTCTTCGAGCCCGTGCGGAGGGTGTCCATGAAGTCGTCGTAGCCTCCGCCGTTCTCGATGAGGATGTCGGCCTTCGACACGGCGAGCTGGCTCTGGGCGCTCGCCTCGAACGAGTGCGGGTCCTGGGCCGGGTCGGTCATCAGGGCGGTCACGTCGACTGCATTGCCTGCGATGGTGGAGGCGATGTCGCCGTAGACGTTGGTGCTGGCGACGACGCGGACTTTGCCGTCGGCGGACGAGGATCCGGCGGCGCAGCCGGTGAGCGCCGCGACGGTCGCGGCGGCGAGGGCGAGAGTGAAGACGGAACGCTTCAACATGGGGACCTGTCTAATTCGTGGGTGTCCCACGAATCTATCCCTAATTGAGAACGATTGTCAAAATCAACTGCAGGCTCAGTCCAGCAGCAGCGCGGGCTCCTCGATGATGGAGGCCACGTCCGCCAGGAAGCGCGAGGCCACATCCCCGTCCACCACGCGGTGGTCGAACGACGCGCCCACCGTCGTGACGTAGCGCGGGCGCACCTCGCCGTCGACGACCCACGGCTTCTGCTTGATGGTGCCGAGCGCGACGATGCCGACCTCGCCCGGGTTCAGGATGGGCGTCCCGGTGTCCATCCCGAACACGCCGATGTTCGTGATGGTGATGGTGCCGTTCGCCATGTCGGCCGGGGGAGTCCGGCCCTCGCGTGCGATCAGGGTCAGCTCCTCGAGCGCCTTGGCCAGCTCGAGCAGGGTCATGCCCTGCGCCTCCTTCACGTTCGGGACGATGAGCCCGCGCGGCGTCGCGGCGGCGATACCGAGGTTCACGTAGTGCCGGACGATGATCTCCTCGTCGGTCCACGTGGAGTTCACGGTCGGGTTGCGGCGCACGGCCCAGATGATCGCCTTCGCCACGATGAGCAGCGGCGACACCTTCACGCCGACGAAGTCGGGCGAGGTCTTGAGGCGCTTGACGAACTCCATCGTGCGGGTGGCGTCGACGTCCACGAACAGGCTGACGTGCGGGGCGCTGAACGCGCTCGAGGTCATCGCGTTGGCGATCGCCTTGCGCACGCCCTTGACCGGGATGCGGTCCTCGCGGTCGTCCGGCCACGCGGGCGTCTGGATGTTGCGGAACACGCTCGCCTGGGTGGCCTCCCGGAGCACGTCCTCCCGGGTGATGTCGCCGATCGGGCCGGTCGGGGTCACGAGAGTGAGGTCGACGCCGAGGTCCTTCGCCAGCTTGCGGATCGGCGGCTTGGCGATCACGGGCGCACTGCCCACCGGGGAGGCGCCGGCCGGTGCCGACGCGGCAGAGGCCGCAGGCGCAGCGGAGCCGGGCGCGGCCGCGGCCGGTGCGGCGGGCGCAGGCGTGAAGGTCACCGGGATGGAGGCGGTGCCCGGGTGCGTCACCCGGCGCCGGCGGCTGGTCCCGTGGCCCGCGGCGCCGTAACCGACGAGCACCGCGCCCGGCTTGGGCTCGTCCGCCTCGTGCGACACGCTCTGCGCGGTGTCGGCCTCTGCCTCCTCGACCTCGCTCACCGGCTCGGCCGGTGCCGCAGCCGCAGGCGACCCGGCGGTGACGGTGATGATCGGCGTGCCGACTTCCACCGTCTGGCCCTCGGACACGAGCAGCTCGCCGACGGTCCCCTCGAACGGCGACGGCAGCTCCACGAGCGACTTGGCGGTCTCGATCTCCACGATCACCTGGTTGACCGCGACCGGCTCACCGGGCGCGACCTTCCACGAGACGATCTCGGCTTCGGTCAGACCCTCGCCGACGTCGGGCAGCAGGAACTGGGACTCGCTCATGTGCGGCTTCTTTCGTTCGGCGCGCGCTCAGTACGCGAGCGCGCGGTCGACGGCTTCGAGGATCCGGTCGGCGTCGGGCAGGTAGACGCCTTCCAGCTTGGCCGGCGGGAAGGGGGTGTCGAAGCCGGCGACGCGGAGCACGGGCGACTCGAGCGAGTAGAAGGCCCTCTCGGCGACCACCGCGGCGACCTCGGAGGCGACGGACACGGTGCCGGGCGCCTCCTGCGCGACGATGAGGCGTCCGGTCTTCTGCACCGACTGGAGCACGGGGGCGTAGTCGATGGGCGAGAGCGAGCGGAGGTCGACGACCTCCAGGCTCCGGCCCTCCTCGGCGGCGACCTCGGCGGCGCGCAGCGCGACAGGGACCATGCCCGCCCACGCCACGATCGTCGCGTCCGTGCCGGTGCGCACCACGCGGCTGGCGTGCAGCGGCACCGGGTTCTCCTCGGTGTCGACGTCGCCCTTCGGCCAGTAGCGGCTCATCGGCTCGAAGAAGATCACCGGGTCGTCCGAGGCGATGGCCTCCTGGATCATCCAGTAGGCGTCGTTGGGCGTCGACGGCGCGACCACGCGGAGGCCCGCGGTGTGCGCGAAGTACGCCTCCGGCGCCTCCTGGTGGTGCTCCACCGCGCCGATGTGACCGCCGTGCGGAATGCGGATGACGACCGGCATCGAGACCGCTCCGCTGTGCCGGTTGGTCAGCTTGGCGAGCTGCGTGGTGATCTGGTCGAAGCCGGGGAAGACGAAGCCGTTGAACTGGATCTCCACCACCGGGCGGTAGCCGCGCATCGCCAGGCCGATGGCCGAGCCGATGATGCCCGCCTCCGCGAGCGGGGTGTCGAGCACGCGCTTCGCGCCGAACTCGGCCTGCAGCCCTTCGGTGACGCGGAAGACGCCGCCCAGCGGGCCGATGTCCTCGCCCATCAGCAGCACCTTCGGGTCCGCGGCGAGCGCGCGCCGGAGGCCGGCGTTGAGCGCCTTCACCATCGGCATCGACTGGATGCGCGGGCCCGCGGGCTCGGCGGGGTTCTCCGCCTCGGGGGCGGCAGCCTCCTGCGGTTCGCCGACCTCGGACTCGGCGTCGATCGCCTCCGGCTGCTCCGGCACCGTCTCGTCCTCGACCACGAACTCGCGGGTCCACTCCTGCTCGGCCACGTGCTCCTCGAGCACGAGCGAGTCCGGGTCGCTCTCCACGATCTCCACCACGTCGATGGCCTGCGTGTCGTCGAACGGCTCGTCGTGCACGGCGCTGTCACCGTCCGGCGTCTCGTCCTCCATCAGTTCGGCCTCCACGTATCCGGTCTCGCCTCTCGGGTCGCTCATGCGTCACCTCCGAACGACGCTTCGTACTCCTGCAGCCAGCGCCGCTGCTCGTCCATCACGGGATGCGGCTCACTGTAGACGTTGTCGAACATGCTCTCGATCGGCGGCGCCTCGAGTGTCAGGGTACGACGGCGCACGTCGGCGGCCAGGTCAGCCGCCTCCTCCTCCGCCGCGTCGAAGAACGCCTGGCCCACGCCCTGGTTCTCCAGGAACGCGCGGAACCGCAGGATCGGGTCGCGCTCGGCCCAGTACGCCACCTCGTCGTCGGTGCGGTACTTGGTCGGGTCGTCGCTGGAGGTGTGCGCACCCATCCGGTAGGTGAGGGCCTCGATCATGCTCGGGCCCTCTCCGCTGCGCGCGTCGTCGAGGTGCTTCGCGGTCACCGCGTAGGCGGCGAGCACGTCGTTGCCGTCGAGCTGCACGCCCGGGATCCCGAAGCCGCTCGACCGCAGGTACAGCGGGGTGCGCGACTGCGTCTTCACCGGCACCGAGATGGCCCAGTGGTTGTTCTGCAGGAAGAAGACCTGCGGGGTCTGGTAGCTGGCGGCGAAGACGAAGGCCTCGCTGACGTCGCCCTGGCTGGTCGCGCCGTCGCCGAAGTAGGCGATCACGGCCTCGTCCACCTCGGCGTCGCCGGTGCCGACCTTGCCGTCGAGCTTGACGCCCATCGCGTAGCCGGTCGCGTGCAGCGTGTGCGAGCCGATGACGAGCGTGTAGAGGTGGAAGCCGTGGATGGCGGGGTCCGTCGGGTCCCAGCCGCCGTGCGTGGTGCCGCGCAGCAGGCCCATGATGCCGACCGGGTCGATGCCGCGGATCATGCCGACCACGTGCTCGCGGTACGACGGGAACAGGTTGTCCTGCGGCTTGGCCGCGCGGGCGGAGCCGACCTGGGCACCCTCCTGTCCGCGGCTCGGCACCCAGAGGCCGAGCTGGCCCTGGCGCTGGAGGTTGGCCCCCTCGTTGTCCACGGCGCGCACGCGAACCATGTCACGGTAGAAGGTGCGGTAGTCGTCCTCCCCGAGTCGCTCGAGGTAGGGGAGGTACTCTCCCGCCTGGTCGCTCGGCTGGAACCGGCCGTCTCGGGTCAGAAGCTGGACGGTGTTCGCCGGGCGCGGGGTATCGTTCGTCGCAACCACCGTTCTAACCTAACCGCTTGCCGGGGTGCCCATTTGGTAGGTTCCGCACAAGATCGGCGGTGACCTCCAGGAGTTTCTCCACAGATTCCTGCTCTCCGACGCTGATCCGGATGCCCTCCGGCGGGAACGCCCGCACGGTCAGCCCCGCGTCGAAGAACGCGTCGTTCGCGGCGGCGGTCTCCTCGCCGGTCGGCAGCCAGACGAAGTTGCCGTTCGCCTCCGGCACGTTCCAGCCCTGCTCCAGCAGCGCGTTCCGCAGCTTGTCGCGGCGCATGGCGATGCGCGCGACCCGCTCCATGAGCTCGTCCTCGGCGTCGATCGACGCGAGCGCGGCGACCCGGGAGGCGTCGGTCACCGACAGCGGGATGGCCGCCGACCGCGCCGCGTTCAGCACCGCCGCCGGCCCGACCGCGTAGCCGATGCGCAGCGCGGCGAGCCCGTACGCCTTCGAGAACGTGCGCAGCACCACGAGGTTCGGGTAGCGCGCGAGCAGCGGGATGCCGTCCACCGAGGCGTCGTCGGTGACGAACTCGTAGTAGGCCTCGTCCAGCAGCACCAGGAGGTCGCGGGGGACGGACGCCATGAACGCCTCGAACTCGGCAGCCGTGACGACCGGTCCGGTCGGATTGTTGGGCGTGCAGACGATGACGACGCGGGTGCGGTCGGTGATCGCCGCAGCCATCGCCGGGAGGTCGTGCCCGCCGTCGGCCCGGTTCGGCACCTGCACGCTGGTCGCGCCGGCGACGGTGACCAGTCCCGGGTAGGCCTCGAACGACCGCCACGAGTAGACGACCTCGTCGCCGACGCCCGCGGCGGCGGAGATGAGCTGCGCGAGCAGGGCGACCGACCCGCTGCCCAGGTGCACCTGGTCGACCTCGACGCCGTGCCGCTCGGCGAGCCGCCCGCGGAGGTCCGCGCCGCCCGCGTTCGGGTACCGGTTGAGCTCGCTGAGCGTACCGGCCACGGCCTCCACGACGGAGGGGAGCGGGGGATAGGGGTTCTCGTTGCTGGACAGCTTGAAACCGTCCGCCGGCGCCGGGCGCCCCTGCTTGTAGGCGGGGACCGCCACGATCTCGGGCCGCAGGCGCACGCGCGCGTCTTGGTCAGTCACAGACCCAACTTAGTCGCGGGCGCATACCGGCGGGAGCATTCCTCTCTATTGGGGGCGACGACGCAGGATGGTGAGGCGGATGGAGGAGTTGAGGAACGCGGCGGCGAGGAACAGCCCGAACACGACGCTGGACGCCGTCTCGGGATAGCGATCGGTGCGCACCGGGAGGAAGAAGGCCAGCAGTTCGATGAGCACGTAGATTCCGCCGATGAACCATCCCACCCTCGGGCGGGCGGTCAACCGCCACCACGGCCGCGGCGGTTGCACGGGCTCATCCTCACCCCGGAACGACCGTGCGAGCGCGATGATCGCGATCGGCCAGAGGACATTGCTGACCACCGTCACCACGGTGACCGGTGCGGCGAGCTGGGCGAGTTGCGTCAAGAGCCGCCACCCCACTTCCAGGAAGACGATGAACCCGAACTTGTGCCACGGATTCATCACCCGCAGCGGCCACCACTGGAGCGGCGGATACAGCTTCTTCTCGCGCTGGGCGGGGAAGGGCTCCGGCGTCACGAGGCCGTCTCTGTTCGACACGCGCCGACTCTAGCGGCGAGCCCCTGTCCGCCGCGCCTCCCGTTTGGGAGGATGTGCCCATGCGATTCCTGCTGAAGGTCATCATCAATGCGGTGGCCCTGTGGCTGACGACGCTCATCGTCAGCGGCGTCACCGTCGTCCCCTACGCCGCGGGCACCACGGCGACCGTCCTGACCTACCTGCTCGTCGCCCTCATCTTCGGCGTGGTCAACGCGATCGTCGGCACGGTGGTCCGCATCGTGGCTTTCCCGCTCTACATCCTGACCCTGGGCCTCATCTCGTTCATCGTGAACGGGCTGCTGCTGCTCCTGGTGTCGTGGATCAGCGGCCTGATGGGCTTCGGCCTCCACGTCGCGGGGTTCTGGTGGGGCGTGCTCGGCGCGCTGGTGCTCGGCATCATCGGCTGGCTGATCGGGCTGATCTTCCGGCCGTTCACGCGCGAGCGCTGACCGCCCTTCCGAGTGCGGGAGAATAGAGGCGAATCCACCACGCCGATCCCCGCGAGGAGCCCCATGACCGCCCTGCCTCCCCAGCCGCTCAGCCCCCTGGACGGCCGCTACCGGTCCGCGGTGATCGGCCTCGGCGACCACCTCTCGGAGGCCGGCCTGAACCGGGCCCGCGTCCAGGTCGAGGTGGAGTGGCTGATCTACCTGACCGGCCACCGGATGTTCGGCTCCTCCCCGCTCACCGACGAGCAGGTCGCCCAGCTCCGCGCCCTCGCCGACGATTTCGGCCAGCCTGAGATCGACCGGCTCGCCGAACTGGAGGCCACCACGAAGCACGACGTGAAGGCCGTCGAGTACCTGGTCCGCGAGCGTCTGCACGCGCTGGGCCTCGACCACATCGCCGAGCTCACCCACTTCGCCGCCACCAGCGAGGACATCAACAACCTCTCCTACGCGCTCACCGTGAACGCCGCCGTCGCGCAGGTCTGGCTGCCCGCGTTCCGCAACGTGATCGCCGAGCTGCGCGCCCAGGCCGTGCAGTACCGCGACGACGCCATGCTCGCCCGCACGCACGGCCAGCCCGCGACCCCGACCACGATGGGCAAGGAGCTCGCGGTGTTCGTGCACCGCCTCGACCGCATCCGCACCCAGGTGGAGGCCACCGAGTACCTCGGCAAGTTCAGCGGCGCGACCGGCACCTTCGCCGCGCACCTCGTGGCAGACCCCGACGCCGACTGGCCCCGCATTTCGCAGGAGTTCGTGGAGAGCCTCGGCCTCGACTGGAACCCGCTCACCACACAGATCGAGTCGCACGACTGGCAGGCGGAGCTGTACTCCCGCATCTCGCACGCCAACCGCGTCCTCCACAACCTGTGCACGGACATCTGGACCTACATCTCCCTCGGCTACTTCCGGCAGACCCCGGAGCCCGGCGCGACCGGCTCCTCGACCATGCCCCACAAGGTCAACCCGATCCGCTTCGAGAACGCGGAGGCCAACCTCGAGCTCTCGAGCGCCGTCCTGGACTCCCTCGCCGCCACGCTGGTGACCAGCCGCCTGCAGCGCGACCTGACGGACTCGACCACCCAGCGCAACATCGGCGTCGGGCTCGGGCACTCGCTGCTCGCCCTGGACAACATCCAGCGCGGCCTCGCCCAGATCTCGCTCGACCGCAACGCGCTCGCCACTGACCTCGACCTCAACTGGGAGGTGCTGGCGGAGGCGATCCAGACCGTCATCCGCGCGGAGGTCACAGCCGGCCGGTCCACGATCACCGACCCCTACGCGCTGCTGAAGGAGCTGACCCGCGGCAAGCGCGTGGACCACGAAGCCCTGACGGCGTTCGTGGCCGGCCTGGAGATCGGCCAGGCGGCGAAGAACCGCCTGCTGGCGCTCACCCCCGCGGGCTACGTCGGGCTGGCGTCGGAGCTGGTCGACCGGCTCTGACGCCGCCGGGGGTGGCTGCACGAGCGCCGGTCGCGTTGGGTCCCGCTTGGTTTGGCGTCCGGATCCGCGTCGGTTTCGACGTTCGCGACCCGTGCAAGGCTCGCCGTTGGGGACCGGCGCCGGCTCAGTACCGGCCGGGCGAACCGTCCTGCCTCAGTGCCCCCGGGGCGTCCCGCCGTCGCGGCGGTCGTCGCGGCCGGCTTCGCCCGGCTTCGCCGTGTCGCCGTGCCCCGCGGCCTTCTCCTGGGCTTCCACGTCCTGCTCGTGGATGTCCTCCACCTCGGCCGCGGTCGGCTTGAACGCGAGCGCGAACAGCGCCATCAGCACGAGCGAGAGGATGAAGGCGATCCCGAGGGCAACCCCCGCGAGGATGAACTCGCGCGTCGCGATCAGGACGATGAGGCCGACGAACACGGCGAGGCCCGCGGAGATGCCGAGCAGCTCGGCGGGCAGGAAGCGGTCGCGCCGGGTCGGCTGGAGGCTGTTGGTCACGCTGGGGTCTTTCTTTTCGCGCTTGGTCACGATCCGCTCTCCGTCCGGCGGGCGGCCGCGGCGGTGCGGGCCGCCGATCGCAGGGAGGCCGCGCCGATGCCCTGGAAGACCCCGACGATCACGGCCCAGGCGCCGAACAGGCCGATGGCGAGCACAGCGTCGGCCGGCACGAACAGGAGCACCAGAGCCAGGATCGCGGTGAGCGCTCCGGTGATGAGCCAGTCGCGCGCGGCCGCGTCGCTCCGGCGCTCGCGCATGCCGCTGTAGAGCTCGAGGATGCCGGTGAGCGCCGCCCACACGGTCACAACGTAGAGGTAGAGGCCGAGCCCGCTGGTGTTGAGGGCGATGGCGAGCACTCCGGCGAGGATGCCGATGCAGCCCTGCACGGCGAAGAGGGTGCGGGTGAGCCCCTTCGAGGCGAAAAGGAGGCTGAGGACGCTGGTCGCGAGGCCGTCGGCCACCGCGAAGACCCCGAAGACGATGAGGCCGAACTGCGGGGTGTGCGCGTCGCGGGTGAAGGTGACGACGGCGGCCGCGGCGAGCGCGACGATTGCGCGCACAGCGGGGACGACCCAATATCGGCTCGAGTTCGGATCGCCCTGATTCTGGGGAACGGCGGGTGCCACTCGGCGACCTCTCTCAGTCAGGATGCGGTCCCAGTCTAGTCGCGGGCTTCCTGCGCGTTTGCCGCGCGGAGGCCTCCCGCGGCCGCTGCGCCCGGCCGTCCGGCGCGGGTGAGGCTGCCTTCCTGACCCCTCAGAAACTCCTTTTACGGATGTCTGCTAGGCGACGGCGGGGAGTTCGTCGCCACCCGCACGTGCCCAGGCGACGATCCCCGCAATGGCGCCGACGACGAGCACGAACGCGCCGGTCGGCAGCACGGTGGCGCTGATCGGATGGTGCCAGCTCAGCGCGACGAGGATGCCGGCCACCGCCCCGAACACCGTCACGATCGAGAACATCCCCGAGACCGCGCGCGCGAGACCGGTCTGGAAGAGCGCGCGCACCCCGAGCGCAATGGCCAGGATGACCCAGGTGACGGCGAGCGGCGCCCCCACGACCGTCCCGAAGTCGTCCCTCAGCAGCACGCCCGGCACGATGTAGACGATGCTCGCCGCGAGCAGGAGGAGCGCGCCGACCGCGGAGAAACCGGCCAGCCGCCCGCGCTCGGACCGCAACCGCATGACCGGCTCGATCAGCGAGGTCCAGGTGAAGGCGAGCGCGAAGGACACCACCGCGAGAGCGACAGGACCTGCGCCCTGCAGCAACGGGATGAGGATGGTGTTCACCCCTCCATTGGATCGCGTGGGGCGGACCCGCGCGTCCTCCCTGAGGATGATCCGCGGTCGGAGCAGGCTCCGGGCCGGCTATCGGCTGGCCCAGCGCCGGCGCGCCGCCCGTGCCTACCTGGCGAGCTCGGCCTTCGCATAGCCGACGAGGGCGTTGGCGTGCCCGTGCCCCATCCCGTACTCGGACTTCAGCCAGCCGACGACCTCCATGTGCGTGGCCCCGGTGTCCAGCTGCTCCACGACCAGATCCAGCCACTCCTGCACGGGTCGCCCGTATTTCTTCTCGATGCTCGGGAAGTACGACGGCGGCCCCATGACCTTCTCGCCGGGTGCGATCACGGGCGCGACGACACGGTGCTCGGTCATGCGGGCAGTCTAACGCCGGCGGGGTCGCCCTCCTCATCCCCGCACCCCGGTCGACGGCCCGTGGTTGCACGGAGTGGATGGCCTCAGCTCGTCGAGGGCGCCGCGGAACTCGTGGGCGGCCGTGTTGCTGCTGGCGACTGTCAGGAGCGCAGCGGCTGCAGGAGACGATGCGGCTCCTTGAGCGCCGCACCGAAGATGTCGTTCGGATACGGGGTGGTCTTCTGGACCACGACGTCAGAAGCTTCAGGGATCGCACCGCAGATGCTGCAGGAGCCGTTGGCGTTCAAGTCCCCGTCGTCGGTGCGGTGCTTGTACTGCATGCGCCGCGCCGGCTCGACGTAGTTCTCGTTGCCCCACTGCGCCAGCCCGACCACGACCGGCCAGAGCGCTTGGCCCTTGGCGGTGAGCTCGTACTCGTCGCGGGCGCCGCTTCCCGCGACGCGGTCGACGACGCCTTCCTCGACGAGGTGGTTGAGCCGGTCGGTGAGCGTCGCCGGAGGGAGGCCGATGTGTTTGCGCAGCTCGCTGTACCGTCGGATCCCATAGAAGAGATCGCGAATGATCAGGAGCGTCCACCGCTCGCCCACGACCTCGAGCGAGCGCGCGACCGCGCAGTCCTGGCCTGCGTAATCGGTTCCCAACGGCATGACACCAGCGTATCACGAAGATTCAATGATTGAAGCTTGTCAGTTCAATGATTGATGTGCATACTGGTGCACATGGCTCAAACAACCTCGCCGGCACGACCGGCCGCCCGCCGCGACAGGGACGTGTCCGGGATCCGCGTGCCCCGCACCGTCGGCTTCGTCGCGATGTCCGGAGCGCTGCTGGCGTTCTTCGTGGCCGCCGGCGCACCGACGCCGCTGCTGCCGATCTACGAGGCGGAGTGGAAGTTCGCCCCCTCGATGCTCACCTTCGCGTTCGGCGTCTACGCCCTTGCGATGATCGTCTCGCTGCTGGTCGTCGGATCCCTCTCCGACTACATCGGCCGCAGACCCGTGCTGATCGGCGCGCTCGCTCTCGAGCTCGTCTCCGTGATCGTCTTCCTCTTCGCACCCTCCATCGGCTGGATCGTCATCGGGCGCGTCCTGCAGGGACTGGCGACCGGCGTCGCCTCCAGCACCTTCGGCGCCGCGATCGTCGAGCTCGCCCCGGAAGGGCGCAAGCGACTCGGCGCGGTCATGTCGAGCCTCGCGACCACCGCAGGCCTCGGCATCGGCGCTCTGTTCTCCGGTCTGGTCGCGCTGGCGATCCCGGCCGAAGCGGCGACGATCGTCTGGATCGTTCTCATCGTGCTGATGGCCGCAGGCACTGTACTGGCCTTCCTGACCCCGGAGACCTCCACCCGCCGTGCAGGCGCGGTGCGCTCGCTCATCCCACGGATGTCGATCCCAGCCACGGTGCGGCGGCTGTTCGCTGCCACCAGCCCCACGATCGTGGCGGTGTTCCTGGAGACCGCGTTCTTCCTCGGGCTGGTGCCCACGATCCTCGCGGCCGCGTTCGGCGTGACCACCCCGATCATCGGCGGCCTGATCAACTTCGTCATGTTCACGGCCGCCACCGCGGCCGCCGCGCTCACCGGTGGCGTGCACCCGCACCAGCTGAAGATCTGGGGAAACCTGGGCGTCACCATCGGCACCCTCCTTTTCCTCGGCGCGATCCCCACCGGGGCGATCTGGCTGGTCTGGGCTTCCGCGATCGTCGCCGGGGCTGGGATGGGAGCGGCGTTCTCCGGAAGCAGCCGCGGCCTCGTCCCTGAGGTGAAGCCCCACGAGCGCGCCGGACTGTTCGCCGCGTTCTTTACGGTCGCCTACCTGTCCTTCGGCGGCTCGGCCATCATCGCCGGCTTCATCGCCGCCGCGACCGGGGTCACCGCCATGGCGGTCGGCTTCAGCATCATCATGGCCGCCATCGCCCTCCTCGGCCTCGCCCTCAGCATCGGACTCTTCGCCCGCCGCCCCGGTAACCGCCGCAGCTGATTGGCCGGTCCCGGTTCACCAACCGCTCTGCAGCTCGCGAACGTGGGGGTCCGCCGCGTCAGCCTCGGCTCGGGAGTCGCCCAAGCCGCATACGGGGTGGCACTACGTGCATCGCGCGAGGTGCTCTCCGATGGGACCTGCAACGCCTTCTCTGAGCCACTAAGCGCTCCTAGCACCCCCAAAGAATTTGAGGCTGCCCTCTGTCGGATTCGGGTCCGACGTGGTGGCGCAGAGAGGGTTCCGCCTTTCGGGTAGGCGGTCCCTCCCCGGGGGTCTCATGACGCCCCCGCTTCATGAGACCCCCTGTGGAACGACCTACGAACCCTGTGGAACGACCTACGAACGCCCCGCTGCGCGTCGCACGACTCGCGCAGCACCCAGCTGTCAGCTGTCCCGCTCAGCTCCCGTGGCTGCGGGCGATGACTTACGCAGCTTCCGTACGCGGCATGACCCAAAACGGCAGCACCCCAGGTCGGCAACATCGGCACCGGCCGCTGGCCGCCGAATAGATCGTCCCGATCGCCAAAACGCACAACCTGCGTGGCGGAAAGTCAGTCCTTGTCGGCGGTTAACAGGTCCGATCAGATCGGCGCCATGTCCGTGAAGCGGGAGTACATGCCCTGGAAGGCGACCGTCACCGTGCGGGTCGGGCCGTTGCGGTGCTTCGCCACGATCAGGTCGGCCTCGCCGGCGCGGGGGTTGTCCTTCTCGTAGGCGGACTCGCGGTGGAGGAGGATGACGACGTCGGCGTCCTGCTCGATCGAGCCCGACTCGCGGAGGTCACTGAGGGCCGGGAGCTTGTCGGCGCGCTGCTCCGGGCCACGGTTCAGCTGGGAGAGGGCGATCACGGGGACCTGCAGCTCCTTGGCGAGCAGCTTCAGTGCGCGCGAGAACTCGCTGACCTCCTGCTGGCGGCTCTCGACGCGCTTGCCGCTCGTCATGAGCTGGAGGTAGTCGATGATGACCATTTTGAGGCCGACTCGCTGCTTGAGGCGGCGGCACTTGGCGCGGATCTCGACCAGGGTCATGTTCGGGCTGTCGTCGATGTAGAGCGGGGCGTCGTTGATGCGGCCGCGCGTGGAGGCGATGGTCGTCCAGTCGCGGTTGTCGACGGTGCCCTTGCGCATGTGCTGCAGCGGGACGGTGGCCTCGGCGGAGAGGAGGCGCATCGCGATCTCGCTGCGCCCCATCTCGAGCGAGAAGAAGATCGTGGGCATGTCGTGCTTGATGGCGGCGGCGCGCGCGAAGTCGAGGGCCAGCGTGGACTTTCCGAGCGCGGGGCGCGCGGCGACGATCACCATCTGGCCGGGGTGGAGGCCGTTGGTCAGCTCGTCGAGCTCGGCGAAGCCGGTCGGCACGCCGGTCATCGAGCCGTCCTTGTGCTTGGCCGCCTCGATCTCGTCGATCGCCACGGTGACGGCCTCGGTGAGCGGGACGTAGTCCTCGACCTCCTGGTGGCCGGTGACGGAGTAGATCTCGGCCTGGGCGTTGTTGACGAGGTCGAGGACCTCACCCTCGGCCTTGTAGCCCATCTGCGTGATGCGGGTGCCGGCCTCCACCAGGCGGCGCAGCAGCGCCTTCTCGGTGACGATGTTGGCGTAGTAGCCGGCGTTCGCGGCCGTGGGGACGAGGCTCGTGAGCGTGTGGAGGTACTCGGCGCCGCCGGCGCGGGAGAGCTCGCCCAGCTTGGTCAGCTCGTCGGTGACGGTGATGACGTCGGTCGGCTCGCCGTGAGAGTACAGCGAGAGGATCGCGTCGTAGATGATCTCGTGCTTGGGGATGTAGAAGTCGGTGCCGCGCACGACCTCGACCACATCCGCGACGGCGTCCTTGCTGAGCAGCATGCCGCCGAGGGCGCTCTGCTCGGCGAGCAGGTCGTGAGGAGGGGTGCGCTCCGGAGAACGGGCCTCGCCCGGTTCGCGGCTGTCGGCGAGACCGATATGGGCGATCGACACGTGCTCTCCTCACTTCTCCTGTTGTCGGACGCGCACCAGTCGGTGCGCCCCCCTTCAGCCTGCGCCGCCCAAGACCGGACGGCGCGCGGGCACGCCGAGTGCGGCCGCCCCGGGCAGCGTCGCCATGGTGCCGGGGAGGCCGCGCCGAGGCGCGTCCGCTCGCAGACTACGGACGGCCACCGACAACGTCCCGCAGCCTCCTGCGAGCCGATCCTCGGCGGTCGTCCGTCGACGTCGCTCCACCCTACGAACCGCTCGCCGCGGCCACAACTCCACCTGTGGATAACCCTGGGGAAAATCTGGGCGAAACGCCGACGGGTCTGTGCACAAGGTGTGGGAATCGCTGTGGAAAACTAAAAAGTTTCGGGATGAAACACCGCTCTGACCAGCAAATTCCGTTTCCCCAGGCTGTGTGTAAAAAGTTCTGTCCACCCTGTGGTCGACGCGCTCCGCCCGGGCGCGCGCGCTGTGGATGGAGCCGGGGAAAACTTCCTTAACGACGTGTAGCGGCGGGCTCTCGCCCGCCGCTACACTGTGAGATTTCGTCGCTACTTGGCGGCGACCACCTGCAGGGAGATGACGGCCGAGAGGTCGTCGTGCAGGCGGACGGTGGCCTCGTGGTCCCCGACGGCCTTGATGGCGTTGGGGAGCTCGATCTTGCGCTTGTCGAGCTCCCCGATGCCCGCGGCCTTGACCGCGTCGGCGACGTCGCCCGTCTTCACGGAACCGAACAGGCGGCCCTCGCGGCCGGCCTTGGCGACCAGCTTGACGCGGGT
This sequence comes from Leifsonia sp. EB34, assembly GCF_041260585.1. Classification (NCBI taxonomy): domain Bacteria; kingdom Bacillati; phylum Actinomycetota; class Actinomycetes; order Micrococcales; family Microbacteriaceae; genus Leifsonia; species Leifsonia sp. EB34. Next base: position 1,655,168 of record NZ_JBGCCV010000001.1, on the reverse strand, counting down.
CGCCTCCAGCTTCGCCTTGAGGTCCTGAGCAGCCTCGATCGTGTGCAGCTCGCGAGCGGCGCGAGCCGCCTTGATCTGCTCGACCTGCTTCTCGCCACCACGGCTCCACACGATGGCGAAGCCCTGGGGGACGAGGTAGTTGCGTGCGTAGCCGTTCTTGACGTCGACGACGTCACCGGCGGAACCGAGGCCGGTGACCTCGTGCGTGAGAATAACCTTCGACATTCTGTCTCTCCTCCTTAACGGCCAGAGCCGGCGTAGGGGAGGAGAGCCATCTCGCGCGCGTTCTTGACGGCGCGGGCGATCAGGCGCTGCTCCTGCACGGAGACACCAGTGATACGACGGGCGCGGATCTTTCCACGCTCGGAGATGAACTTCCGCAGAGTCGCGACGTCCTTGTAGTCAATGACGCCGACGCGGACGGACTTCGCCGGTGCGGCGTTCTTCCCGTCCTTGCCCTTGCGGATCGGCTTGCGGCGGTCGCCGCTCGACTTTCCAGCCATGATTTCCTTTGCTTTCCCGCCTGGCAGGCAGGTGCCTGCCAGACAAACTCAGTTGTTGGGACCCGTTAGAACGGGGTCTCGTCGTTGTAGGAGCCCGGAGTGTTCCAGACGTCGGCGCCTGCGGACGGGTCCGCAGGGGCGGAGGCAGCCCACGGCTCCTCGACAGCGGGAGCACCGCCGCCGAAGCCACCGCCGCCGACACCGCCGGGACCGCGAGACGACTGGGCACGGGTCACCTGAGCGGTGGCGTACCGCAGCGACGGCCCGATCTCGTCGACCTCGAGCTCCATGGAGGTGCGCTTCTCGCCCTCCTTCGTCTCGTAGGAGCGCTGCTTGAGCCGCCCCTGAGCGATGACGCGGGACCCCTTGGTCAGCGAGCCTGCGACGTGCTCGGCGAACTCACGCCAGACGCTCGCGCGCAGGAAGAGAGCCTCACCGTCCTTCCACTCGTTCGCCTGACGGTCGAACGTGCGGGGAGTGGACGCGATGGTGAAGTTGGCGACAGCCAGCCCGTTCTGCGTGTAACGCAGCTCGGGGTCGGCCGTGAGGTTGCCCACCACGGTGATGACGGTCTCGCCGGCCATGGGACTAGGCGCCGGCCTTCTCGGAGGAAGCAGCGGCCTTGTCGGAGGTGGACGCCTTGCGGGCGGCCTTCTCGTCGGCGCGCTTCTGAGCGGCAGCGACCTGGGCGATGGCCTCTTCGGCACGCAGCACCTTGGTGCGCATGACGGCCTCGCTCAGCTTGAGCTGGCGGTCGAGCTCCTTGGTGGTGTCACCGGTCGCGGTGAGCTGCACGACGGCGTAGATGCCCTCGGACTTCTTGTTGATCTCGTACGCCAGGCGGCGACGACCCCAGATGTCGATGTTGTCGACAGATCCGCCGTCGTTACGAACGACGTTGAGGAACTTGTCGAGGCTGGGAGCTACGGTGCGCTCATCGATCTCGGGATCGAGGATCACCATCAACTCGTACTGATGCATGACTAACCCACCTCCTCTGGTCTCAGCGGCTGCAGACGTTCTGCAGCAGGAGGGTTGTACATCCGTTGCGTAGGCAGGACTCTGCCCGCGCAACTTATCAAGATTAGCGGATGTGCTGGTCCCGCGCCAACCGGGGCGCTGGGCGATGGTGTCTACGACGGTCTCTGCGATGCTCATGCGTCCAGCCTCCCGGCGAGCGGCGCACCGCGGGCGGGCTCGCGCAGATCTGTGGACAACTCGACCGAGGACCAACGCTGTGGGGGACCGGTGCCGTGGAGGACCGCCTACCGCGCCTCCCACCACGCGAGCAGCCGCCGTGTCGCCTCGTCCTCGCCGAGCGGTCCTTCGTCGAGCCGCAGCTCCAACAGATAGGAGAGCGCCTGACCGACCTCGCGTCCCGGCTTCAGCCCCAGCAGGCGCATCACCTGCTCGCCGTCGAGGTCGGGCCGGACGGCGTCCAGCTCCTCCTGCGCCTGCAGCTCGGCGATGCGCTGCTCGAGATCGTCGTACGCGAAACCGAGCCGGTCGGCCTTGCGCCGGTTGCGCGTCGTCACGTCCGCCCGGGTCAGCATGTGCAGGCGCTCCAGCTCGCCGCCGGCGTCGCGCACGTAGCGGCGGACGGCCGAGTCGGTCCAGTGCGCGTCCGAGTACCCGAAAAAGCGGAGGTGGAGCTCGATCAGGCGGGCGACCGAGTCGATCGTGGCCTTGTCGAAGCGCAGGGCGGTCAGCCGCTTCTTCGCGAGCTTCGCCCCGACGATGTCGTGGTGATAGAAGCTGACCGCGCCGCCCGGCTCGAACCGGCGCGTCGCCGGCTTGCCGATGTCGTGCAGGAGGGCCGCGATCCGCAGCACCAGGTCGGGCGCCTCCCCGGGGTGCCGCGCCTTCTCGTAGCCGATCGCCTGGTCGAGCACGGTCAGGCTGTGCTGGTAGACGTCCTTGTGGTGGTGGTGCTCGTCGACCTCCAGCCGCAGCGCCGGCACCTCCGGAAGCACCTGGTCGGCGAGTCCGGAGTCCACGAGGAGCTCGACGCCGGGGCGCGGGTCGTCGGCCGACAGCAGCTTGGTGAGCTCGTCGCGCACGCGCTCGGCGCTGACGATGCCGATCCGCTCGGCCATGCCGGCCATCGCGCCGCGCGTCTCGTCGTCGACCGTGAACCCGAGCTGCGCGGCGAACCGCGCGGCGCGCATCATCCGCAGCGGGTCGTCGCCGAAAGACACCTCGGGGCTCGACGGCGTGGTGATGCGCCGGTCCAGGAGGTCCTCCACGCCGCCGGAGGGGTCCACGAGCCGCACCTCCGGAACACGGAGGGCGAGGGCGTTGATGGTGAAGTCGCGGCGCAGGAGGTCGCCCTCGAGGGTGTCCCCGAACTGCACCTCCGGCTTGCGCGTCTCACCGTCGTAGCTGTCGCTGCGGTAGGTCGTGATCTCGACCGTGTCGTCGCCGAAGCGCGCCCCGATCGTGCCGAACGCGCGGCCGATGTCCCACACGGCGTCGGCGATCGGCCGGACGACGCCGAGGATGTCGTCCGGACGCGCGTCGGTCGTGAAGTCCAGGTCGTGCACCTCGCGGCCCAGGAGGGCGTCGCGAACCGGGCCGCCCACGAGCGACAGCTCGAAGCCGGCCGCGGCGAACGCCTGGGCGAGCCGATCGACCGTCGGGGTCTTCGCCAGGGCGCCGAGACGGTCGAGGGATTCGGCGACGGACTGCATGGTGCCTCAGTTTAATGGGAGGCCGGACGCGCCGCTCACCTCGGCGCGGGGCCGCGTGCTCGCCGGGCTCTCACAGGGGCCGGCCTCTAGAATCGTCGACATGGAGGCGGAACCGGGATCGTGCGTCGGCGCATGAGCGTACCCGGCTTCACCCTCCGGGGTGCCCGACTGCCTGCCGCCCTGATCGGCGTGGGCGTCGCCGTCGTCGCCCTGCTGGCCGGTCCCGCGACGAGCCCGGCGACCGCCGCCTCCGGCTCCTCGCACGTCGCGACGGCGTCCGTCCGCACCGCTGCGGACGCCTCGATCTCCGCGTCCCTCACCGCTGACAACGGCGGTGTGCTGGCGCCCGGACAGGAGCTGGTCGCCTCCATCGCGGTGACCAACCCCACCGACGCCGCCTACACGGCCGGCTCGGTCGGGCTGTGGCTCGACCCGCAGCCGCGCACGTCGCGCGCGGAACTCGCCTCCTGGCTCACCTCCACGAACGCGGTCGCGGACCGCGTCGACCTCGGCAAGGCGACCCTCCCCAACCTCGAGCCGGGCTCCAGCGTCGTGGTGCGCGTGAGCGTGCCCGCGGCGGCCATCCCGTTCGCCGCCAGGACCACCTCGGCCGTCTACGGGCTCGGCGCCTCGGTCGACATCGGCCCGGCGGTGGCGAGCGCCCGCGGCTCGGTCGTCTGGAGCCCCGCGGCCGCCGCGACCCGCTCCGCCGTCGGCGTCGTGATGCCGATCGTGAGCCCATCGACCGGCGACGGCCTCATCTCCGCGCAGGACCTGACCACATACACGGCGCCGAACGGCGTGCTGACCCGCGACCTCGACGGGCTCCAGAACCACGCCACCGTCGCGATCGGCATCGATCCGATGATCCTCGCGTCCATCCGCGTGCTCGGGAACGCCGCGCCCGCCAGCGCCACGGCGTGGCTCGAGCGACTGAGCACCCTGCCGAACGACACCTTCTCACTCGGTTACGGCGACGCGGACGTCGCCGGCCAGATCCAGGCCGGCCTGCCCGCGCCGCTGCAGCCGACTGCTCTGGGATACGCGCTCGACCCCAGGAACTTCTCGCCGACCCCGACGACGATCGGGGAGCCGCAGACCTCCACGCCCGCACCCGCGGCGACGCCGAGCCCGACGCCGACGCCCGGCACGGGGCCCGCGCTCCCCACCCTCGACCGGCTCCTGGCCTGGAACTACACCCTCCGCGGCATCGCGTGGCCCGGAGACGACACCCTCCGTTCGGCCGACCTCGCCCCCCTCGCCGCCGCCGGACTGGGGACCGTCATCGTCTCCGGCGGCAACACCAATGCCGCCAAGCTCGACTCCACCCCGAACACGCCCGCGCACAGCGGCTCGTCCACGCTGGCGGTCTCCGACCAGCAGCTCTCCGAGGCGCTCCGCCAGGCCGTTTCGGCGCCGAGCGACGTGGCCTGGAACGCGGCGATGTCGAAGCTGAACGCGCAGCTCCAGCTCATCAGCGCCGAGGGCACGACGCCGCGCCACCTGCTCCTCGCCCTCGACCGCTCCTGGCCGTCCAGCGGGACGCAGCTCCAGCGCACCCTGGACGCCCTGTTCACCAGTCCGTTCGCGGGACCGTCGACGTTCCCCGCTCTGCTCTCGTCGGCGGCGTCGTCGGAGTTGGCACTCACCGACTCGTCGGTGTCGCAGACCCGGATCGACAACATCCACCTGCTGCTGCAGGACGAGAAGTCGATCGACGCGTTCGCGACCATCCTCAGCGACCCGACGACGCTCACCGGGCAGACCAGGGCGCAGCTCCTCACCCTCCTCGCGGTCTCGTGGCAGAACCCCCGCACGGACTGGACGGCCGCGGTCAGCGGGAGCAGGCAGGCGACGATCAAAACCCTCCACGCGGTCCACATCCTGCCCACCGAGAACGTCAACCTGGTGAGCGCGCAGGGGTCGATCCCGTTCACGGTCAGCAACGAGCTGAGCACCGAGGCGGTCACGGTCGTGCTCAGCGCGCAGCCGTCGAACAGCCGGCTGGAGATCGACGCCCCCACCACGAAGACCATCCCGCAGGACTCCCGGGCGACGATGCTCGTGCCGGTGAAGGCCAAGGTCGGCAACGGCCAGGTCATCCTGTCGCTGCAGCTGTACAGCCCGACCGGCGTGCCGATCGGCGACCCCAGCTCGGTCACGGTGGACGTCCACGCCGACTGGGAGGGCATCGGGGCCCTGATCTTCGGCGGCCTGCTGGTCCTGCTGTTCGGGTTCGGGATCGTGCGCAACATCCTGCGCCGACGGAGTCAGCGCCGGAAGGACGGGGAGGACGACGATGCCACCGACCACGGTGCCACCGACGTCCCCGCAACCCACGATGCTGACATCCGCCCCGCCCCGGGAGGCACCGATGGCTAGCGTCGGCCGCGCGAGCGCGATGCTCGCCTCCGGCACCCTCGTCTCGCGCCTGCTCGGCTTCGCCAAGGCGTGGCTCCTGGTGCAGGCGATCGGCGCGGTGTCGTTCGCCGCGAACGCCTACGGCACGGCGACCACCATCCCGAACAGCCTGTACGCGATCATCGCCCAGGGCATCCTGAACGCGGTGCTCGTCCCCCAGATCGTGCGGGCGTCGGTCAATCCCGATGGCGGTCGGGCGTACATCAACAAGCTCGTCACGCTCGGGATGGTCGTCTTCGCGTCCATCGCGCTGGTCGCGACCTTCCTGGCTCCCGTGCTGATCGCGCTCTTCGGCGTCCCACCCGAGCAGCGCGAGCTGGCGACGGCGTTCGCGTACTGGTCACTGCCGCAGATCTTCTTCCTCGGGCTCTACACGCTGCTCGGGGAGGTGCTGAACGCCCGGAAGTCGTTCGGTCCGTTCACCTGGGCGCCGGTCGTCAACAACATCGTCGCCATCGTCCTGCTCGTGGCGTTCATCCTCGCCTTCGGCACGGCCGCGCACGGCGGCCACGGGCACGAGTGGTCGTTCTGGATGATCACCCTGCTGGCCGGGGGCGCCACCCTCGGGATCGCGGTGCAGGCGCTCGTCCTGTTCGTCTTCTGGCGCCGGGTCGGGCTGCGGTTCCGCTTCGACTTCGGCTGGCGCGGGGTCAACCTCGGGACGGCGGGCAAAGCGGCCGGCTGGACGTTCGCGATGCTCATCGCCACCCAGCTCGCCGGCCTGATCGAGATCAACGTCTCGAACTCCGCTGGGCCCGACTTCGCCGGTCCGTTCGTCATGCAGAACGCGTGGCTCATCTTCATGCTGCCGCACGGCATCATCGCGGTCTCGATCGTCACCGCCTTCTACACGCGGATGGCCGAGCACGCCCACCAGGGCGCGGTGGACTCGTTCCGGCAAGACTTCTCGTCGGCCGCACGCTCGATCATGCTCTTCATCGTGTTCGCCTCGGCCGCGCTCATCGTCACCGCGTACCCGATCGCGCGGGTGTTCACCGGCGACTACCAGGCGATGGGGCTCGTGCTCATCGCCTACCTGATCGGTCTGGTGCCGTTCTCGCTGGTGTTCATGGCCCAGCGCGCGTTCTACTCGCTCGGCGACACCCGGACCCCGTTCTTCTTCACTCTCGCGCAGGTCCTGGTGATCGTGGTCGGCGTGCTCATCTGCTTCACCGTGCCGCCGTCGATGCGTGCGGCGTCCGTCGCGCTCGTCGTGTCGCTGGCGAGCCTCGTGCAGGCCGTGCTCGCGTTCTGGCTGCTGCGCCGGCGGACGGGGGGAGTGGACGGCACCCGGATCTTCGGGGCGCTCTGGCGATTCCTCGTCGCCGGCGTCGCCGCGATCATCGCCGGCGCAGGCTTCCTCGTCATCCTCGGCGGGGTCGAGCCAGGGGCGTTCCCGGTGAGCCACCCCATCGCAGCCATCGTGTCCACCGCTGTCGTCGGCGTCGTCATGCTCGTCGTCTACCTGGGCTTCCTCGCAATCCTGCGTTCGAGCGACCTGGAGGCCGGTCTCGCACCCGTTCTGGAGCGCGCCGCGGCCCGATCCTCCGCTCGCAGGTGACACGGAATAGCATCCGCCTAGGATGTGTTCTACAGGGCGATGTCTCCGGACGGAGCATCGCAGACCATCAAGGAGTTCCTCCGTGCGGCAGATCATCATCATCGGTTCCGGCCCTGCCGGTTACACGGCGGCCATCTACGCCGCTCGCGCCAACCTCAAGCCGCTGCTGATCGCCTCCTCTGTCGAGGCCGGCGGCGAGCTGATGAACACCACGGAGGTCGAGAACTTCCCCGGCTTCCCCGACGGTGTCATGGGCCCCGACCTCATGTTCAAGATGCAGGCGCAGGCCGAGAAGTTCGGCACCGACATCGTCCTCGACGACGTCGTGTCGGTCGACCTCTCCGGTGACGTCAAGACGGTCACGCTCGGCTCGGGCGCCGTCCACGAGGCGCTCGCGGTCATCTTCGCCACGGGCTCCGCGTACCGCAAGCTCGGACTGGAGGACGAGGAGCGCCTGTCCGGTCACGGCGTCTCCTGGTGCGCCACCTGCGACGGCTTCTTCTTCCGCGAGCGCACGATCGCCGTCGTCGGCGGCGGCGACTCCGCGATGGAGGAGGCCACCTTCCTGACCCGCTTCGCCGACAAGGTGTACGTCATCCACCGCCGCGAGTCGCTGCGCGCCTCCAAGATCATGCAGGAGCGCGCCTTCGCCAACGAGAAGATCGAGTTCATCTGGAACTCGGAGGTCGTCGGCATCAGCGGCGACGAGCAGGTGCGCGCGGTGACGCTGCGCAACCTGGAGACCGGCGAGCAGAGCGAGCTGGAGCTGCAGGGTCTGTTCATCGCGATCGGCAACGACCCGCGCGTGCACCTGGTCCACGGCCAGCTCGACCTCACTCCGGAGGGGACCATCGCGGTCGCCGGCCGGAGCTCCAAGACGAAGGTCGCGGGCGTGTTCGCCGCGGGCGACGTGATCGACCCCACCTACCGCCAGGCGGTCACCGCCGCCGCGTCGGGGACGGTCGCCGCGCTCGACGCCGAGCACTACCTCACGACCCTCCCCAAGGACCTGCTGGAGCGCGCGGCGGAGGGCGCGTCCGGCGATCTCGAACTCACCACCACCGCATAAGGAGAATCAGCAACTATGTCAGCAGCACGTTCCGTCACGGACGCCACCTTCGAGCAGGACGTCCTCAGCAGCGGCAAGACCGTCCTCGTCGACTTCTGGGCCGAGTGGTGCGGCCCCTGTCGCGCCGTCGGCCCGATCCTCGACCAGATCGCCGCAGAGCACGCGGACAAGATCGAGATCGTCAAGCTCAACGTTGACGAGAACCCGCAGACCGCGGCGAAGTACCAGATCACTTCCATCCCCGCGATGAAGGTCTACCAGGGTGGCGAGGTCGTCAAGACCGTCATCGGCGCCAAGCCGAAGCCCGCCCTCGAGGCCGACCTGGCCGCCTACCTCGCGTAGCGCGACAGCCAGGCAGCTTCCACGCACTGTCAGACCCGTCCGGCGCTCATCCGCCGGGCGGGTCTTTCGCGTCTCCGGGAGTCGGCTCGATTTCCAGAGGGATACGTGCCGCCCCTAGCATGAATGAACGACACGAGAAACGGACGATTCGTGACAGAACAGGGCAGCCCTCGCCAGCAGGGCAACAATCTGGACCCGTGGTATCACCACTACGCGCAGCGCACCAGCGGCCTGGCCGCCAGTGAGGTCCGAGCCCTGTTCGCCGTCGCCAGCCGCCCCGAGGTGGTCTCGCTGGCCGGCGGCATGCCGTACGTCGCGGCGCTCCCCGAAGATCTGGTTGTCGGGGCGATGGACCGGGTGATGCGCGAGCAGGGTGCCGTCGCCCTCCAGTACGGCTCCGGCCAGGGGGTCCCCGCGCTGCGCGAGCAGATCCTGGAGGTCATGGCGCTCGAGGGGATCAGCGGCAGCGCCGACGACGTCATCGTGACGACGGGCTCGCAGCACGCGCTCGAGCTGTTCAGCAAGCTGTTCATCGACCCGGGCGACGTCGTGCTCGCCGAAGGCCCCAGCTACGTGACCGCCATGGTGATTTTTCGCTCGTACCAGGCGGAGGTCGACCATGTCCCGATGGACGAGCATGGCCTCATCCCGGAGGCGCTGCGCGAGCACATCGCCCGCCTGAAAGCAGCGGGCCGGCGGGTGAAGTTCCTCTACACGGTGCCCACCTTCCACAATCCGGCCGGTGTGACCCTGTCGTGGGAGCGGCGGCTCGAGATCCTCGAGATCGCCCGCCAGAACGACATCCTGGTGCTGGAGGACAACCCGTACGGGCTGCTCTACTTCGGTGAGAAGCCTCCTGCGGCGATGCGCTCGGTCGAGCGCGAGGGCGTCGTGTACCTCGGCACCTTCTCGAAGACGCTGGCGCCCGGGTTCCGGGTGGGCTGGGCGCTCGCCCCCCACGCCATCCGGGAGAAGCTCATCCTCGCCAACGAGGCGGCCGTCCTGAGTCCGAGCTCGTTCAGCCAGCTCGTCATCTCGGAGTATCTGCGCGATGCGGACTGGCGCGGCCAGATCGACACCTTCCGCGGCGTGTACCGGGAGCGCAAGGAGGCCATGATCTCGGCACTCGAGGAGTACCTCCCGGAATTGTCGTGGACGAACCCGAACGGCGGGTTCTATGTGTGGCTCACGCTGCCCTCGCACCTGGATTCCAAAGCCATGCTGCCGCGCGCCGTCACCGAACTCGTCGCGTACACCCCGGGCACCGCGTTCTACGGCGACGGCTCGGGCGCGCAGAACATCCGGCTGTCGTTCTGCTATCCCACACCGGAGAGCATCAAGGTCGGTGTCCGCCGGCTCGCCAACGTCATCAACGGCGAGCAGGACCTCCTGGACACCTTCGCCGGCACCGGACCACTCACCGCGTCGCGCGCCAGCCGCACCAGCCCGAATCCGCCGACGGATCTGCGCTGACCGGCGCGCCCCGCGCCATCCAGTACGCCCCGCCAGACGATCCAATGCCGAAGAAAGAGCAGATCATGGCCGAAAAAGAAGCACTCGACATCGTCGTTCTCGCCGGCGGCATCTCGCATGAGCGTGACGTCTCACTGCGCAGCGGACGACGCGTCGCCGACGGCCTCCAGTCGTTCGGACACCACGTCACCGTGCGCGAGCCGGACGGCGCGCTGCTCGGCTACCTGAGCGAGACGCGCCCGGACGTCGTCTGGCCCGCCCTGCACGGATCGAGCGGGGAGGACGGCGCACTCCGCGCGCTGCTCGAACTCGCCGGCGTCCCGTTCGTCGGCTCGACCACCGACGCCGCACGCCTCGCCTGGTCGAAGCCGACCGCTAAAACGGTCGTCGCACGCGCGGGCGTCGCCACCCCCGAGTCGATCACCCTCCCGAAGGAGACCTTCCGCGAGCTCGGCGCCAACAGCGTCCTCGCCACCGTGCTCAACGCTTTCGAAGTCCCGCTCGTGGTGAAGCCGGCGCACGGCGGCTCGGCACAGGGTGTCACCATCGTCACGGCCGCGGAGGAACTCCCACGGGCGATGGTCGACGCGTACACGTACGCGGACGTCGCGCTGATCGAGCGCAAAGTCGCCGGGGTGGAGGTCTCCGTGGCCGTGCTCGACACCGGAGACGGCCCGATCGCGCTTCCGCCGGTGGAGATCGAGCCGGTCGAGGGCATCTACACGTTCGACGCACGCTACAACGCGGGGGAGACCCGGTTCTACGTGCCGGCACGACTGGACGCGGCGACCACGGAGGCGGTCTCGGCCGCGGCGACTGCCGCGCACACCGCGCTCGGGCTTCGTCACCTGTCCCGCGTCGACCTGATCGTCGACGCGGCGGGCGTCCCGTGGTTCCTGGAGGCGAATGTCCTGCCGGGTCTCACGGAGACGTCCATCATGCCCCAGGCGATCGCGGCATCCGGTCGGGATCTCGGCGATGTCTACGCGACGCTTGCGGCGGCGGCAATCGCGGACGCGGGGGAGTGATAGCGGTTTCACGTGAAACGGGGGGAGGCCGAATCAGCCTCCCCCCGTTTCAGTTAAGGTGGGGTTTCACGTGAAACGGACCGACGACGTGTAGGTCGGCTGGCCGATCTCGTCCAGAATCCGGTTCAGGTCCTGGATCGTAGCGAAATCGACCACGATCTGGCCTTTTCGTGCACCCAACGAAATCTTCACACGGGTGTTGAGCCGGTCGCCCAGACGCTCGGCGACCTCATCGAGGTGGCCGCGGTGCTTTCCGGGGGAGGCCTTGGTCCGAACCGGCTTGGGCGATCTGCTCGCCGCGGCCTCCGCCGCACGGACGGAAAGATCCTCGTTGACGATCTTGTCCGCCAGCCGCACCATCGCTTCCTCATCGTCTCCGACCGACAGGATCGCGCGCGCGTGGCCCGCGCTGAGGACGCCGGCCGCCACCCGCGACTGCACCGGAGCCGGGAGCTTCAGCAGGCGGATCGTGTTGGTGATCTGCGGACGAGAGCGTCCGATCCGCGTCGCGAGCTGCTCCTGCGTGATCCCGAAGTCCGCGAGGAGCTGCTGGTATGCGGACGCCTCCTCGAGCGGGTTCAGCTGCGACCGGTGCAGGTTCTCGAGGAGGGCATCCCGCAGCATGTCCTCATCGGCGGTGTCCTTGATGACGGCCGGGATGCTGTCGAGTCCGAGTTCCTTGGTCGCGCGCAGTCGGCGCTCACCCATGATGAGTTCGTACTTGTCAGGCTGACCCGCGAGCGGCCGAACGACCACCGGCTGGAGCACGCCGACCTCGCGGATGCTCGCCACGAGCTCGTCGAGCGCCTCGCGGTCGAATTCGAGGCGCGGCTGGACAGCGTTGGGGACGATGTCAGCGGGGGAGAGGTTCGCGAGCCGGGCGCCGGGCACCGCCACGAGCTCCTCCGTCGCCACCGCGGTCCTCGCGGGGAAGAAGACATCCACCGGTCGCGACGACTGATCGCTCGTGGGGATGAGTGCGCCGATACCGCGTCCCAAACCAGTGCGCTTCGCTGCCATTAGCGGGGTACTCCTCTTCGTGCGATTTCAGCGGCCGCCTCGAGGTACGAGAGCGACCCGGACGAGTTCGCGTCATAGCTGATGACGCTCTGCCCATAGCTCGGTGCCTCCGAAATCCGCACGGAACGCGGAATGATCGTGTCGAGCACCTCGTCGGGGAAGTGTTCCCGGACATCGTCGGCCACCTGGTGGGCGAGGTTCGTCCGGGAGTCGTACATGGTCAGCAGAATCGTCGACACCCGCAGTTTCGGGTTGAGGTGACGCTCGATGAGCTGGATGTTCTTCAGAAGCTGGCTCAGGCCCTCGAGCGCGTAGTACTCGCACTGGATCGGGATGAGCACCTCGGTCGCCGCGACGAACGCGTTGATGGTGAGCAGTCCGAGCGACGGCGGGCAATCGATGAGGACGTAGTCGATGTCGTACTCATCGAGGAAGCGACCGAGCGCGCGGGAGAGCCGCTGCTCGCGCGCGACCATGGAGACGAGCTCGATCTCCGCGCCGGCGAGGTCGATGGTGGCGGGAACCACGAACAACCCGTCGAACTCGGGACTCTTCTGGATGACGTCCTCGATCTCCTTGTCGTTCACGACCACGTCGTAAACGCTCGGAGTACCTTCGCGATGCTCCACACTCAATGCCGTGGAGGCATTCCCCTGCGGATCGAGGTCGATTGCCAGCACGCGCGCCCCGGATTTGGCCAGAGCTGCCGCAAGGTTGACCACAGTGGTGGTCTTACCGACGCCGCCCTTCTGGTTGGAGATCGTGAAGATCCGCGTTTGTGACGGCAGCGGCAGCGTCGTTGAAGCGATAGCTTGTCTCCTCCTGGCCAGATCCTGAATCTCCCGGGCGAGTGGTGTCGTTGCGTCGAAGGTGGCTTCACCCACCTCTACGGGAGCATCCTGGTCGGGTTGTTTCACGTGAAACCTCGTCGCTTGGTTCGGTGTACGGCCTCGCCGCGGGGGAGAATCTGGAACGCGGTGCGAACCACTCGTCAACTCTAGCTTGCAAGTCCGACCACACCTCGCAGCACCGCGGAGGCTGTGGAGAACCCGGTTATCCTCAGCGCACCCGTGCCCGAATGACGCGCGTCACGTCGTCCAGCACGCCTTCGCCCAGTGTGAGGACCTCGACGTCGTGGACGCGGAACTTACGCAGCTCCTTCGCCGACGCCTCGACCTCCGCGGCAGCACCGGCGCCCTTCATCAGCACCAGTTCGCCGCCGTCACGGAGCAGGGGAGCGGTCAGGGGGATCAGCTTTCGGAAGGCGCTCACCGCTCGCGCGGTGACCTGGTCCAACGGTTCCGCCAGTCGCACATCTTCGGCCCGATCCCGCACAACGGAGACATTCGCGAGTCCGAGCTCGTCCACCTGCTCGGTGAGCCACGCAACACGGCGCTCCATCGGTTCGATAAGGACGAAGTCGACATCCGGGCGTGCGATGGCGAGTACCAGACCAGGCAGCCCCGCCCCGCTCCCGACATCTCCGACCCGGCCCGGCCTGAGCAGTGGCGCGACGATCGCGCAGTTCAGGATGTGCCGCGACCAGATGCGGGGGAGTTCGAGCGGACCGATGAGGCCGCGCTCTTCACCCTGCGCAACGAGGTGAGCGGTGAATGCGCGCGCGATATCCAACTGCTCGCCGAAGAGCTGTGCAGCGACCGCGGGTTCGGTCTCGACGGAATCAGTCACCGTTTCACGTGAAACTACGCAGGGGTGATGACCGTGTGACGGTCACGACCCTCGCCACGCGAGTTCGACACATAGCCGCGCTCGGACACGATGTCGTGGACGAGCTTGCGCTCGTACGACGACATCGCCGGGAGGGAGGCCTCGGTCGCGCCCTCTTCGAGCCGCGCGATCGCCCGGTCCACCAGGGTGGCGAGCTCCGCCTGGCGCGCGTCGCGCGAGCCGGCGATGTCGAGGATCAAACGCGAGAATTCGCCGGTCTGGTTCTGAACAGCGAGCCGGGTCAGCTCCTGCAGCGCCGTGACCGTGTCCGGCTTCGACAGCAGGCGCAGGTTGGTGCCCTCATCCGCATTCACCGAGATGTACGCGCGACCATTCCGGGTGTCGATGTCGATGTCACCATCGATGTCGGCGATATCGAGCAGCTCTTCGATGTAGTCCGCTGCGATGTCGCCTTCGCGGTCGAGGTCCGCGGCCGGCGCCGACTCGGCGTCGCCGTCGATGTCACTGGCGATGGGGGAGTGGACGGCTTCCTCGTCGGAAGGCGTGTACTCGGTCTGCACGTCGGTCATATCCCTACTTCTTTCCGGCCTGCTTCTTCGCGCGGTTCTTGTTCACCGGCTGCGTACGCTGGGTGGTCACGGGCTTCTGCGGCGCTTCGTTGACCTGCAGGACGACCGCGCCGTCCTGAACGAGCTTGCCCTTGCGGGCCAGGCGAGCCTCGCGGGCGATCGCCGCGTCGGAACCCGGTGTCGGCATGTTGCGGATCACCAGGAACTGCTGGCCCATCGTCCACAGGTTCGAGGTCAGCCAGTAGAACATGACGCCGAGCGGGAAGGCGAAGCCCGAGAACAGGAAGACGAAGGGGAGCAGGTACAGCAGGATGCGCTGCTGCTTGAACTGCGGGCTCGCCTTGGTCTCCGGCGACATGTTCTTGGAGACGATCTGGAGCTGGGTGAGGAACTGCGAGCCGGTCATCAGCACGACCATCGTCGCGGCGATCACCATGACGGCGACCTGCTGCGGGTGGGCGTTCAGCGCGCCCTGAAAGCTCTGGTGCAGCGGGGCGACACCGAACAGCGTGGCGCTGCCGAACTGCTCGGCCAGGGTCGCGTTCAGCGGGCCGACGCCTGCCTTGCCGCTCTGGGCGCCGTTGAGCACCTGGAACAGGGCGAAGAACACCGGCATCTGCAGCAGCAGCGGGAGGCAGGAGCTCAGCGGGTTCGTGCCCGTCTTCTTGTAGAGCTCCATGGTCTCGCGCGACATCGCCTCGCGGGAGAACTGGTCCTTCTTGCCCTTGTACTTGTCCTGGATCTTCTTGAGCTGCGGGGCGATCTCCAGCATCCGGCGCTGGTTCTTGATCTGCCGGACGAAGATCGGGATGAGGGCCGCGCGCACGACGACGGTCAGACCGACGATGGACAGCACCCAGGTGATACCCGCCGCCGGGTCCATTCCGATGGCGCTGAAGACCCAGTGCCAGGCGACGAGAATGAGTTCCACGACCCATTTGATGGGCCAGAGGATGGTACCGATGATGTCCATGTCTGGGTGCTAGGCCTTTCCCTGGCTGGTGGCGACGACGAATCCGAACGGAGTGACCCGGTAGCGGCGCTTCTTCTTGAGGGGGACGTCATCGACCCCTCCGGCTGCCCACGGGTGGCAGCGGGCGATCCGGCGAATGCCGAGCGCGCTTCCGACGATCACCCCATGCTCCTGAATCGCCTGCAGCGCATAGGCGGAGCACGAGGGGTAGTACCGGCACACGTCGCCGTAGAACGGGGAGATCACCGCTCGATAGGCCCGGAGCACCAACACGGCAGCGTTCCTCGGCACGAGGAGCACGGCGGCGATCGCGGTGTTCATGGACGG
Organism: Leifsonia sp. EB34; assembly: GCF_041260585.1. Taxonomy (NCBI): domain Bacteria; kingdom Bacillati; phylum Actinomycetota; class Actinomycetes; order Micrococcales; family Microbacteriaceae; genus Leifsonia; species Leifsonia sp. EB34. The sequence goes on along the minus strand of NZ_JBGCCV010000001.1, from coordinate 1,639,503 downwards.
ACGTTGCCTTCGCTGGTGTCCCTCGGACGGTTGTCGTGGGGACTGGTGGTGTGACGGCTGAGGAAACGGTCGGTGGCCCGCGAGACCTCACCGTGCAGATTAGCCCACGTCACTTGGGCGGAGGCTGGCAATGCCCGGATCACCACGTCGATGCCGGCGCCATCGGTGGCTGCCGGGGACAGGTGGGGGAGGAGGTCGTACGCCGCGGCCTTGAGACGGCGTCGCACGCGGTTGCGGACGACCGCGTTCCCGACCGCTTTGCTCACGATGAAACCGAATCGCACCACATCGGAGTCGCGGTTGAGCCGGACGTACGCGACGGTGTTCGCTCCGTTGAAGCGAGCACCTCGTCGCACGATCGCCCGGTACTCCGCGCCCCGCGTGATGCGATGGTTCTTCGCCAGCACGCGTCGCGCCCTACGCCGGAAGGGACTCTGACCCGGAAGGGGTCAGGCCGAGAGCTTCTCGCGGCCCTTGGAGCGACGCGCCGACAGGATGGCGCGACCGGCACGGGTGCGCATGCGGAGGCGGAAGCCGTGGGTCTTGGCGCGCTTGCGGTTGTTCGGCTGGAAGGTTCTCTTGCTCATATCAATCTCCGTGGTGGTCTCTTCACAGGCCGGTGCTGAGTGGAATTCGGCCAGCACGGGGAGGCCAGGAAAGTTTCAGGGCAGCCGAAACGGCTGAAGTCAACTTGTTAAAACTACGTCCTGAGGCCGACCGAGGTCAAACCGATCGTCCCGAAACCCTTGATTATGCACGGGATTAGCAAGAAGCGGGCGAGCGACGCGCCGGAGTATTCCTGGAACCGAATTTGATCCACACCTGTGGACAAGTTAGCGTGAACTCCTAAGTTATCCCCAGGCCATCCCAAAAACGGCCGGAGATCGCTACGGTATTGCACACACAGCGGTGGATAACTCTGTGAATACCCCATGGCGGCATCGTGCCGCCAGCCCGACGTGAGTCACACGGGGGACGACTCGTCTCACGCCGGGCCGACGGCATCCACAATTTCGAAGACGGGGAACGATGGCAGGCGGCGAAGAGTCCATTTCTGTGGCATGGCAGAGCGTGCTGGACAACCTCGAGACGGACGACCGCATCACCCCGCAGTTGCACGGCTTCCTCAGCCTGGTCGAGCCCAAGGGCATCATGGCCGGCACCTTCTACCTCGAGGTGCCCAACGAGTTCACGCGCGGGATGATCGAGCAGCGCAGCCGGGTCCCGCTCCTCAATGCGATCGGCAACCTCGACCAGGCGCTGGAGGTCAACACCTTCGCGATCGTGGTGAACCCCGAGATCCAGCAGGAGTCGATGGCCGGCCCCGCCGAGCCGGAGCCCGCCCCCTATCTGGACGCCGTCGCCCCGATGGTGGCGCCGCCGACCGAGATCACGGCGCCCCCGCGCAACGGCGACACCCGCCTCAACTCCAAGTACAGCTTCGACAACTTCGTCATCGGCCAGTCCAACCGATTCGCGCACGCGGCCGCGGTCGCCGTGGCGGAGGCGCCGGCGAAGGCGTACAACCCGCTCTTCATCTACGGCGACTCGGGCCTCGGCAAGACCCACCTCCTGCATGCCATCGGCCATTACGCGATGAGCCTCTACCCGGGCATCCGCGTCCGGTACGTGTCGAGCGAGGAGTTCACGAACGACTTCATCAACTCGATCGCGAACAACCGCGGCTCCTCGTTCCAGGCGCGCTATCGCAACATCGACATCCTGCTGATCGACGACATCCAGTTCCTGCAGCGAGCGGTCGAGACGCAGGAGGCGTTCTTCCACACCTTCAACACCCTCCACGACCACAACAAGCAGGTGGTCATCACCAGCGACCTGCCGCCGAAGCACCTGACGGGCTTCGAGGACCGGATGCGGTCGCGGTTCGAGTGGGGCCTGATCACCGACGTCCAGGTCCCGGACCTCGAGACCCGCATCGCGATCCTCCGCAAGAAGGCGCAGAGCGAGAAGATCCTCGTCCCGGACGACATCCTCGAGTTCATGGCTTCGAAGGTGTCGAGCAACATCCGCGAGCTGGAGGGGACGCTCATCCGTGTCACCGCCTTCGCGAGCCTCAACCGGACTCCGGTCGACATGCCGCTCGTGCAGACGGTGCTGAAGGACCTGATCACGCTCGACGACGACAACGTCATCGCGCCGACGGACATCATCACCAACACCGCGGAGTACTTCAAGCTCAGCGTGGACGACCTCTACGGGTCGAGCCGTTCGCAGGCCGTCGCCACCGCGCGCCAGATCGCGATGTACCTCTGCCGCGAGCTGACGAACCTGTCGCTGCCGAAGATCGGGCAGCTCTTCGGCGGCCGCGACCACACGACCGTGATGTACGCCAACAAGAAGATCAGCGAGCTCATGAAGGAGCGGCGCTCGATCTACAACCAGGTGACGGAGCTCACCAGCCGGATCAAGCAGAACCACCGCTACGGCAAGTAGCCGGCGGTCGGGCTCGAGCGCACGCCACGCCGCGGCGCTCGAGAAAGTTATCCACAGATTGATCCCCAGAGTGGGGAGAGTTCGTTATTAACACCTGGGGATAACTTGTGGAGAAGTTCCGGAAAGTCGGCCGTTTAATGGGGACGAACGGCTCAGGGCTGTGAAAAGCCGTCGATCGGGCTCGCGCTCGACATCCTTGTCAACAGTGGGATTCCACCGGTCATCAACAAGTCACGAGGGTGTAGTTCCCGCTGATTGCAAGGTATCCACCGAGTTATCCACAGTTTCCACAGCGGTTAACACCATTAATGATTAATCCTTCTCAGTTAAGGCCGGCCGACAACCTCAAGCGCTGGCCCGAATGACAACTTCTCGGCCGAAGGCCAAGCGCTAGGATCGGTGTCGTTCGTATCCGAGCGCCGACCAGGGGAGACTTCGTGAAGTTCCAAGCCAATCGGGATGTCTTCAGTGAGGCCGTCTCCTTCGCCGTGAAGCTTCTTCCGCAGCGGACCACCCTCCCCATCCTGAGCGGCGTCCTGATCGAGACCACCGACACCGGCCTGCAGCTCTCGTCGTTCGACTACGAGGTCTCCGCCCAGACGGAGATCGCCGCCGAGGTCGAGGAGCCGGGTCGCGTGCTCGTCTCCGGGCGGCTCCTGGCAGAGATCGCCGCCAAGCTCCCGAACGCACCCGTGCAGTTCTCCACCGAGGAGTCGAAGATCGTCGTCCGGGCGGGATCGGCGAACTTCACGCTGCTGTCCATGCCGGTCGAGGAATACCCGAGCATTCCGCAGGTCGGCGGGGAGGCCGGACTCGTGCCGGCCGAGGAATTCGCCGAGGCCGTCGCCCAGGTGGGTGTCGCCGCGTCGCGCGACGACGTCACTCCGGTGATCACGGGAGTGCAGCTCGAGGTCGGGAACAACACGCTCGGCCTGGTCGCGACCGACCGCTACCGCGTCGCCGTCCGCGAGATCGACTGGGACAACGGCACCACCTCCGGCGAGGCCCACACCGCACTCGTGCCCGCGCGCACCCTGACCGAGATCGGCAAGACCTTCGGCCACTCCGGCACGGTGTCCATCTCGATCACCAACCGCGACGACCGCGAGCTCATCGCGTTCACGGCCGACAAGAAGACCGTGACGTCGCTGCTGATCAAGGGCAACTTCCCGCCGGTCCGCCGGCTCTTCCCCGAGCAGGTCGACAACTACGCGGTGATGAACACCGCCGAGCTCATCGAGGCGACGCGCCGCGTCTCCCTCGTCCTGGAGCGCGAAGCCGCGCTCCGCTACACCTTCACCGCCGACGGACTGACGCTGGAAGCGATCGGTTCGGAGCAGGCGCAAGCATCCGAGAGCATCGACGCTCTCCTCACTGGCCAGGAGACGGTGGTTTCATTGAAGCCGCAGTTCCTGCTCGATGGTCTCGGTGCCGTGCACTCGGAATTCGTGCGCATCTCCTTCACCAAGACCGAGAACCCCAACAAGCCGGGTCCGGTGCTCATCACGAGTCAGACCTCCAAGGATCAGTCCGGTTCGGACTCCTACAAGTACCTGCTGCAGCCCAACCTGCTGCTTCGCTAGGACCCGGTCCCGCTCCACGAGAGAAGAAGGACAATCATGCACATCGGCCTCATCGGTCTCGGACGCATGGGCAACAACATGCGCGCTCGCCTGGAGAAGAAGGGCATCGAGGTCACCGGCTACGACACCAATCCCGCGGTGTCGGATGTGGCAACGCTCGCCGACCTCGTCGCCGCGCTCCCCGCTCCGCGCACCGTCTGGGTGATGGTGCCGGCCGGCGAGGTCACCGACTCGGTGATCTCCGACCTGGAACCGCTGCTCGAGAAGGGCGACCTCGTCATCGACGGCGGCAACTCGAAGTTCACCGAGGACTTCAAGCACGCCGAGCAGCTCGCCCCGAAGGGCGTCGACTTCATGGACGCCGGCGTCTCCGGAGGCATCTGGGGCCTGGAGAACGGCTACGGCTTGATGGTCGGCGGCTCCAAGGAGCAGGTCGAGCGGGTCATGCCGGTCTTCGACGCTCTGCGTCCGGACGGTCCGCGCGACGAGGGATTCGTCCACGTCGGCGAGGTCGGCGCGGGCCACTACGCGAAGATGGTGCACAACGGCATCGAGTACGCGCTGATGCAGGCGTACGCCGAGGGCTACGAGCTCCTGGACACCCGCAAGGACATCATCAAGGACGTCACCGGCACGTTCAAGGCGTGGCAGCGCGGCACGGTCGTGCGCTCCTGGCTGCTCGACCTCCTGGTGCGCGCCCTGGAGCAGGACCCGGAGTTCGAGCACATCGAGGGTTTCGTGCAGGACTCGGGCGAAGGCCGCTGGACCGTCGAGGAGGCGCTCAACAACGCCGTCCCCGTCCCCACGATCAGCGCCTCGATCTTCGCGCGCTTCGTCTCCCGCCAGAAGGACTCGCCCGCGATGAAGGCGGTCGCCGCCCTCCGCAACCAGTTCGGCGGCCACGCCGTGAAGGCCGTGGACTAACCCTCATTGAGAGTTACACATCTTTCCCTGACTGATTTCCGCAACTATCGCACAGCGGACGTCCCGTTCGCGGCCGGCGCCAATCTGTTCGTCGGCCGCAACGGTCAGGGCAAGACCAACCTCGTCGAATCGCTCGGCTACCTGAGCACCCTCGGGTCGCATCGGGTGTCGAGCGATCAGGCGATGATCCGCAAGGACGCCGACTCGGCGATCGTCCGGGCGCGCATCGAGCACGACGGCCGCGAGCTCCTGGTGGAGGTGCAGCTCAACCGTTCCTCGCCGAACCGGGCGCAGGTGAACCGCGGCGCGATCAAGCCGCGGGAGCTGCCGCGGTACTTCTCCAGCGTGCTGTTCGCCCCGGAGGACCTCGCACTGGTCCGCGGCGAGCCGGGGATCCGCCGGCGGTTCCTCGATCAGCTCCTGATCCAGCGGAATCCGCGGTTCTCGGCGGTCATCGCCGACTACGAGCGCGTGCTCAAGCAGCGCAACACCCTGTTGAAGTCCGCACGCGCCTCCCGCGTGAAGGGCGACCAGCTCGGCACGCTCGACATCTGGGACGAACGGCTGGTCGCGCTCGGCAGCGAGCTGCTGGACGCGCGGCTCGACCTGGTCGCGCGGCTGAGCGATCCGCTCGTCGCGGCGTACCGGTCGGTGGCCGGCGACGACCACCATCCCCGGCTCCTCCCGCAGCTCACCATCCGCGGCGCCCACGTCGACGACGAGGACGACGAGGACGACACCGCCGTAACCAGCTCAGCAGGTGACACGGCCGAGGTGTTCCGCGGCGCTCTGGCGGCCGTCCGCCCGAAGGAGCTGGAGCGCGGGCTCACCCTGGTCGGGCCGCACCGCGACGACGTGCTCTTCGAGCTCAACGGGCTGCCGGCCAAGGGCTACGCCAGCCATGGCGAGTCATGGTCGTTCGCCCTCGCTCTCAAGCTGGCCTCCGCCGAGCTGCTGCGCCGCGAGTCCACCACCGGCGACCCCGTGCTCATCCTGGACGACGTGTTCGCGGAGCTGGATCAGGCCCGCAGACGGATGCTTGCAACCGCCGTAGCCGGTTACGAGCAGGTGCTCATCACGGCCGCGGTCTACGACGACGTCCCCGAGACCCTCACCGCCCATACCGTGCGGATCGAGGCCGGGACTATCGTGGAATCGTGAGCGAGGCGTCGGCCGTCTACCTGCGGATGAAGGAGCTCTTCACGGGCACCCCCTCCCGCAGCCGGCGCGCGAAGCGAAACGAGATCGACCCTTCTGCGTCAAAGCCGTTCGGGTCCGGACGCGACCCGCGCGGCCTCGGCGACGTGGTCGACGCCCTCGCCCAGCAGCTCGGCTGGACGGCGCCGCTGGCGAAGTCCGATCTCCTGGAGGGCTGGGAGCAGCTCGCCGGCGAGGAGACCGCGAAGCACGCCGTGCCGGACCAGATCACGGACGGCGTGCTGGTGGTCCGCTGCGAGTCGACGGCCTGGGCGACGCAGCTTCGGATGATGCGTTCGGAACTCCTGGTGCGGATCGGCGAGCGGTTCCCGGACGCCGACATCCAGTCGATCCGTTTTCAGGGGCCGGACGCCCCCTCCTGGAAACGCGGCCCCAGGTCGATTCCAGGGCGCGGTCCGCGCGATACTTACGGCTGACTGCACAAAAGAGGTCGCCCGAGCAAAGAAAACGCGTCAGAGGCGCGATTTCGGGCGTTCCGGCTCCCCGCCCTTGGTAGAATGGAGAGTCACTGTCGAGTGCGGTCAGGAGCCAAATTTCATATGACGATGGAACCGAACAGGGCCGAGGCGGAACACGACTACGGCGCGAATGAGATCCAGATCCTCGAAGGTCTCGAAGCCGTCCGCAAGCGACCCGGAATGTACATCGGCTCCACCGGCCCCCGCGGCCTCCACCACCTCGTCTACGAGATCGTCGACAACTCGGTCGACGAGGCCCTCGCCGGCCACGCGGACAACATCGAGGTGACCATCCTCCCCGACGGCGCGGTGCGAGTGGACGACAACGGTCGCGGCATCCCGGTCGATGAGCACCCGGTCGAGAAGAAGTCGACGGTGGAGGTCGTCCTCACGATCCTGCACGCCGGCGGCAAGTTCGGCGGCGGCGGTTACGCGGTCTCCGGCGGCCTGCACGGTGTCGGCAGCTCGGTCGTCAACGCGCTGTCCTCCCGGCTCGACGTCGAGGTCCACCGGCAGGGGTACGCGTGGCGCCAGAGCTACCGCGACGGTGTCCCGCAGGCGCCGCTCGAGCAGGGCGAGAAGTCCGACCGCACCGGAACCATCATCACGTTCTGGCCGAGCCCGGTGACCTTCGAGACCGTGGTCTTCGACTACGACACCCTCCGCACCCGGTTCCAGCAGATGGCCTTCCTCAACAAGGGCCTGCGCATCTCCCTCCGAGACGAGCGCGCCCCCGAGGTCGAGCCCGTGGAGGGCGAGGTCGAGGAGGAGGCCCAGGTGTTCGCCCCCCGCTCGGACGTCTTCCTCTACGAGCGCGGTCTGACCGACTACGTGCACTACCTCAACGCCGCCAAGAAGGCCGAGGTCGTACATGACGAGATCATCTCGTTCGAGTCCGAGGACAACGACCGCAAGATCGCGCTCGAGGTCGCGATGCAGTGGACGACGAGCTACAACGAGTCCGTCTTCACCTACGCGAACACGATCAACACCCACGAGGGCGGCACGCACGAGGAGGGTTTCCGAGCTGCGCTGACCACGCTCGTCAACCGTTATGCGCGCGAGAAGAACATCCTGAAGGAGAGGGACGACAACCTCTCCGGCGAGGACGTGCGCGAAGGCCTCACCGCCGTCATCTCCGTCAAGCTGTCCGAACCGCAGTTCGAGGGCCAGACCAAGACCAAGCTCGGCAACACCGAGGCCAAAGCGTTCGTGCAGAAGGTCGTCGGCGACCAGCTCGGCGACTGGTTCGACCGCAACCCGAACCAGGCGAAGGAGATCATCCGCAAGGCCCTCTCCGCCGCCACCGCGCGCCTCGCCGCCCGCAAGGCGCGCGAGACCGCGCGCCGCAAGGGCCTTCTCGAGAGCGGCGGGATGCCGGGCAAGCTCAAGGACTGCGCGTCCAAGGACCCGACGCTGTCCGAGATCTTCATCGTCGAGGGCGACTCGGCCGGCGGCTCCGCCGTGCAGGGCCGCAACCCGGAGACGCAAGCGATCCTCCCGCTGCGCGGCAAGATCCTCAACGTCGAAAAGGCCCGGCTCGACCGCGCCCTCGCGAACAACGAGGTGCAGGCGATGATCACGGCGTTCGGCGCCGGCATCGGCGAGGACTTCAACCCGGAGAAGGCGCGCTACCACAAGATCGTGCTGATGGCCGACGCCGACGTGGACGGCCAGCACATCACGACCCTGCTGCTGACGCTGCTGTTCCGCTACATGCGGCCGCTCATCGAGCTGGGCTACGTGTACCTCGCGCAGCCGCCGCTGTACCGGCTGAAGTGGTCGAACGCCGACCACGAGTACGTCTACTCCGACCGCGAGCGCGACGCGTTCCTCGCGGAGGGCCTGGCCGCCGGCAAGCGCATTCCCAAGGACAACGGCGTGCAGCGGTACAAGGGTCTGGGCGAGATGGACTACAAGGAGCTGTGGGAGACCACCATGAACCCGGAGACGCGCACGCTGCTCCAGGTGACGCTCGACGACGCGGCGGCGGCCGACGAGATCTTCGCCACGCTGATGGGCGAGGACGTCGAGTCGCGCCGGTCCTTCATCCAGAAGAACGCCAAGGACGTGCGCTTCCTCGACATCTGAGGACGCGCGACGACGAGACCCCACGGTCTGAGAAGAGAGCACTGTGACGGACGAGACCCCCACCGGCGAAGGCTTCGGCATCCACGGCAGGATCGACCAGGTCGACCTGCAGTCGGAGATGCAGCGGTCGTACCTCGACTACGCGATGAGCGTCATCGTCGGGCGCGCGCTGCCCGAGGTGCGCGACGGCCTGAAGCCGGTGCACCGGCGCGTGATCTACGCGATGTTCGACGGCGGCTACCGTCCGGACAAGGCGTTCTCGAAGTGCGCCCGCGTCGTCGGCGACGTGATGGGGCAGTTCCACCCGCACGGTGACTCCGCGATCTACGACGCCCTCGTGCGCCTCGTGCAGCCGTGGAGCCTCCGCTACCCGCTCGCGCTCGGCCAGGGCAACTTCGGCTCGCCGGGCAACGACGGCGCCGCGGCCCCGCGGTACACCGAGACCAAGATGGCCCCCCTGGCGCTGGAGATGGTCAGGGACATCGACGAGGAGACCGTCGACTTCCAGGACAACTACGACGGCCGCACCCAGGAGCCGGCGGTCCTCCCCAGCCGTTTCCCGAACCTGCTGGTCAACGGCTCGGTCGGTATCGCGGTCGGCATGGCCACGAACATCCCGCCGCACAACCTCCGGGAGGTCGCCGACGGCGCCCTCTGGCACCTCGCCAACCCGGACGCGTCGCGCGAGGAGCTGCTCGAGGAGCTCATCAAGCGGATCAAGGGCCCGGACTTCCCGACCGGCGCGCAGATCCTCGGCGTCAAGGGCATCCAGGACACCTACCGCACCGGCCGCGGCTCGATCACCATGCGCGCCGTCGTCAGCATCGAGGAGATCCAGGGTCGCGTCTGCCTGGTGGTCACCGAACTGCCCTACCAGGTGAACCCCGACAACCTGGCGATCAAGATCGCCGAGCTGGTGAAGGACGGCCGGGTCGGCGGCATCGCCGACATCCGCGACGAGACCTCGGGCCGCACCGGTCAGCGCCTCGTCATCGTCCTGAAGCGCGACGCGGTCGCGAAGGTCGTGCTGAACAACCTCTACAAGCACACCCAGCTCCAGGAGAACTTCGGCGCCAACATGCTGGCGATCGTGGACAACGTCCCGCGCACGCTGGCGCTGGACGGCTTCATCACGGCGTGGGTCGAGCACCAGATCGAAGTGATCGTGCGTCGCACCCGCTTCCGCCTCCGTAAGAAGGAGGAGCGCGCCCACATCCTGCGCGGCTACCTCAAGGCGCTCGACGCGCTGGACGAGGTCATCGCCCTCATCCGCCGGTCGCCGACCGTCGAGGACGCGCGCGAGGGGCTCAAGGGGCTGCTCGACGTCGACGACGTGCAGGCGGACGCCATCCTCGCGATGCAGCTCCGTCGCCTCGCCGCCCTGGAGCGCCAGAAGATCATCGAGGAGCACGACCAGATCGAGCTCGAGATCGCGGACCTCAAGGCCATCCTCGCGGACCCGGCCCGCCAGCGGACGATCGTGAGCGAGGAGCTCACCGAGATCGTCGACCGCTTCGGCGACGACCGCCGCACCGAGATCATGTTCGGCTTCGACGGCGACATGAGCGTCGAGGACCTCATCCCCGAAGAGGAGATGGTGGTCACCGTCACGCGCGGCGGCTACATCAAGCGGACGCGCAGCGACAACTACCGCAGCCAGCACCGCGGCGGCAAGGGCGTCAAGGGCGCCCAGCTCCGCGGCGAGGACGTGGTCGACCACTTCTTCGTGACGACGACGCACCACTGGCTCCTCTTCTTCACGAACAAGGGCCGCGTCTACCGTGCCAAGACGTACGAGGTGCAGGAGGCCGGCCGCGACGCCAAGGGTCAGCACGTCGCCAACCTGCTCGCCCTGCAGCCGGACGAGGAGATCGCGGAGATCCTGGACATCCGGGACTACCAGGCCGCGAAGTACCTGGTGCTCGCCACCCGCGACGGTCTCATCAAGAAGACCGCCCTCGAGGAGTACGACACCAACCGCTCCGGCGGCATCATCGCGATCAAGCTGCGCGAGGACGACGAGCTCGTCTCCGCCCTGCTGGTCGAGGAGGACTCCGACCTCCTGCTCGTCTCCCGCAAGGGCATGTCGATCCGGTTCACCGCGACCGACGAGGCGCTGCGCCCGATGGGCCGCTCCACCTCCGGCGTCATCGGCATGCACTTCCGCGGCGAGGACCGGCTGCTCGACGCAGCGGTGGTCTCCGACGAGGGCTACGTCTTCGTGGTGACCGAGGGCGGCTACGCCAAGCGAACCTCGGCCGACCAGTACCGCCTCCAGAACCGCGGCGGACTCGGCATCAAGGTCGCCAAACTGAGCGACGACCGAGGGGATCTGGTGGGTTCTCTCATCGTCGACGAGGACGACGAGGTCCTGGTGGTTCTTGCCAGCGGCAAGGTGGTACGCTCTGCCGTGGCCGAGGTACCCGCCAAGGGCCGAGACACTATGGGTGTCGTTTTTGCACGTTTTGCCGAGACCGACAAGATCATCGCTCTCGCGAAGAACACCGAGCGCAACCTGGATTCCCAGGAAGCCGATGCAGAATCGGTAGCCGACGATGAAACCGGTCGTGCCGGGAAGGATGAAGCCGTAGATGAGCAGTAGCGTCGCCGAGAAACTCGCGAGGAAGTCGACCCGACGACCCACGTCCGCCAAGCAGGTGCGACTGAAGCTCGTCTACGTCGACTTCTGGTCGACCGTGAAGCTCTCGTTCCTCGCAGGCATCTGCCTGGCGATCATCGCGATCGTCGGCACCTTCCTGATCTGGACCGTCCTCGACCGCACCGGCATCTTCGACCAGCTCAACGGGCTGGTGAAGGACGTCTCCGGCGCCAGCGGCGGCGACCTCCGCTCCGTGCTCGGCCTCGGCCAGGTCATGGGCTTCTCGCTGGTGGTGGGCATCCTCGACATCGTCGTGGTGACCGCCCTGGGCGCCGTGTTCGCGCTGCTCTACAACCTGTCGGTCAAGATCACGGGCGGCCTGCTCGTGGGCTTCACCAACAACTGAGCGGGGTCGGCACTCGATTTCACCATCCGGGCTCAGATCAGGTACCCTCATATCTGTTGCCCATTCGGGGATATAGCTCAGGCGGTTAGAGCGCTTCGCTGATAACGAAGAGGTCCGAGGTTCAAGTCCTCGTATCCCCACCATGTGCCCATCACCGGCACCACCGCCCGGGGCCTTAGCTCAGTTGGTAGAGCGCCTGCTTTGCAAGCAGGATGTCAGGAGTTCGAATCTCCTAGGCTCCACAGTGTTATTTCAACGCGAGTGTAATTTCGTCGCGATCAGACGCTGGGCGGACTGATCGGACGCGCGGGGACCGTGCTCGAATAGGCGATGCTCGTCGTGACGCTGCCGAGAGTTCCTACGGCGCCGGACACCTGCTCCAGGTGCCGCATCGACGTCGCGACCACCTTCAGGATGAAGCAGTCGTCGCCTGTGACGTGGTGGGCCTCCACGACCTCCGGCGTCTGCGCCAGCAACTCGTGCAGCGGAGCGTACTGGCTGCTCGGGTAGCGCAGCCGCAGGAACGCCAGGATGCCGTAGCCGAGCCGCTCCGGATCCACAACCGCGCGATAGCCGGAGATGACGCCGGCCTCCTCCAACCTCCGAACGCGCTCCGCCACCGCACTGTTCGACATGTGGACGGTACGGGCCAGTTCGGCGATCGACTGCCGGCCGTCGCGCTGCAGTTCCGCCAGAAGGGCACGATCCACGGTGTCGGCGGTGAACGGGGGATTCGCGGTCATGGCGCGATTCTGGCACGGAAATCGTGGTGGAAGGCGTCGGATGCCGTGGATCGTCTGTTCAGATCGCGCTTCGGCCTTTCTATTGTTGTGTGCATGACGATGACGACCACCTCCGAGGCCGTGCAGCACTTCGCGGCGAAGCTCCGGTTCGAGACCGACCCCTCCGACGTGCGAGCGGCGCAGCTCGCGGGGGAGGAGTTCGTGTTGATCGACAGCCGGGGGGACGCGGCCTGGCGGCAGGGCCGGATCGCCGGCGCGCTCCACCTCCCGACGGCATTGATCCCCGAGCGGGCCGCCGAACTCGTGCCGGCAGGCCGACCAGTGGTCGTGTACTGCTGGGGCCCCGGCTGCAATGGGTCGACTCGAGCCGCGCTGGCCTTCAGTCTCCTCGGCTACGAGGTGCGCGAGATGATCGGCGGCTTCGAGTACTGGGCGCGCGAGGGTCTCCCGGTAGAGGACGACAACGGCCCCATCACGCGCGGCGCTGACCCGCTGACCGCGCCGGTAGACGCCGTGAGTTGCGCCTGCTGACGAACGCCTACTTCAGCAACCGCGACAGCACCCGATCCGCCAGCGGCTTCCCACCCGTCTGGCACGTCGGGCAGTACTGCAGCGTGGAGTCCGCGAAGATCACCTGGCGGATCGTGTCGCCGCACACCGGGCACGGCTGCCCCGTGCGGCCGTGGACGCGCATCCCCGACTTCTTCTCACTCTTCAGCTCCGACGCGGCCAGGCCCTCCGAGCGGGAGAGGGCCTCGTGGAGTGTCTCTTCGAGCGCGGCGTAGAGGCGGTCGATCTCCTCTGCGCTCATCGAGGCCGGCTTGAACGGCGACATCTTCGCGACGTGCAGGATCTCGTCCGAGTAGGCGTTGCCGATCCCGGCGATCAGAGCCTGGTTGCGGAGCACCCCCTTGATCTGCGCGCGGCCTTGGCCGGCGAGGATGGCCGCGAACGCGTCCCGTGTGAATGCGGGGTCGAGCGGGTCGGGGCCGAGGCGGGCGACGCCCGGAACCTCCGCCGGGTCGTGGACGATCGAGATGGCGAGGCTCTTCTTCGTGCCGGCCTCGGTGATGTCGAGGCCGGAGCCGTCGTCGAGGACCAGACGCGCCGCGAGCGGTCCCCTGCCCGGTCGGCCGGTCGGCGGAGGGGGAGGGGTCTCGCGCCAGCGGATCCAGCCGGCTCGCGCGAGGTGGATGACGATGTGGAGGTCACCGGCAGCGATGTCCAGGAACTTGCCGTGCCGGGTGACACCCGAGATCGTCAGGCCCTTCAGAGCGTCGGGCGGCGGATCGAACGTCTTCAGCGCGGAGAACGCGACGATGCTGAGCCGGTCGATGACGCGGCCGGCCAGGCGCTCGCCCAGGTCGGCGGCGAGGGCGGTGACTTCCGGCAGTTCGGGCACCACCCCATACTGCCGCGCTCCACCGACGCGCGGCAGTACCGACGAGCGGCAGTAGGGTGTCGGAATGGACATCAGGGTCGCCGCCTACGGCGTCATCGTCGACGGGCCGCGCATCCTGCTCGCGCACTGGAACGAGGGCGGCCATTCCGGGTGGACGCTGCCCGGCGGCGGGATCGAGCCGGGCGAGGATCCGGTCGACGCGGTGGTGCGCGAGATCGAGGAGGAGACCGGATTCCTGGCGCGGGCGGACGAGCTGCTCGGCATCGACTCGAAGATCGTTCCGGCCGAGGCGCGCTTCGTCCCGGAGGCCGGGCCGCTGCACGCGCTCCGGATCGTCTACAGGGCGACCGTCACCGGCGGGCGCCTGAGGAACGAGCGCGACGGGACGACCGACGAGGCGGCATGGTTCGCCCTCGCGAGCCTCCCGAACCGGCGGGTCGACCTGGTCGACGTCGCGCTGCGGATGGCCGGACTCACGCCGCCCGGGTGACCGTGCGCTGCTCGGACGGGATGATGATCCACATCGCGATGTAGGCGATGAACTGCGGTCCCGGCAGCAGCAGGGACAGCAGGAACAGGACGCGCACAGTCAGCGGCGTGAGACCGAAACGGCGCGCGAGTCCGGCGCACACGCCGCCGAGGATGCGGCCATCGAGGGGTCGTTCGAGAGTGTTCATGCTCCCAGCCTCGCCGCAGGGCGACGCCGGCACCATCGGGGAAACCCCCGATTCGACCCTGGGGTCTGCACAACTCGGGCGGGACTACTCCGAAGCGGGAGTGGTGGGCTCCTCGTCGGCGACCCACAGCTCGTCGTCGGCGCGGAACGTCTGCCACACCGCGTAGAGCAGGCCGGCCGCCGCGATGACGCCGAGACCGACCGCGATGATCGTGCCGGCGCCGGGACCCGAGTTGCGGCTCGCGGCGGACGCCTTCTTCGTGATCTCCTTGCGCGCCTTGGTGAAATCACCGGCGAAGGCGGCGCTGCGCGCGGCCCGGGCGTGGTCGACGACCGAGAGCGCGGTTCCGACGGCGGTGCCGACGGCCGGGATCACATCCCCCACGAGACGCTCGCGGGCCACACCCGCGTAGTGCCCGGCCGAATCCTTGGCCGACTGGGCCACGGGGCGGACATAGGACTCGTAACCCTCGCGCACCCGCGGCGCGAGCTCCTCACGGGAGTAGTGCGCGGCCTGCTTGCGGGCCGCGGCCGCCAGAGCGTTGGCGTTCGCCAGCACTTCCTGCTGCTGCTCCCACAGCTCCTGCGCGTCACTCCGCAGACGGTCGAGCTCCTTCTGGCGCTTCCGTGTCAGGCTCATTCTGGACCTCCATTGCGTCGGCTGGGCGAACTCACTCCATCTTGCCACCGAAAGCCCTGAGGATGGCCCGAGAGCCGAAGAGGCTTCCCGAAACCCAACAGGGCCCTGTGCAAGAATTGGTGCCATGTCTAAGCACACCGCTGTCGCCACGCTCCACACTAACTACGGAGACATCAAGGTCAACCTCTTCGGCAACCACGCTCCGAAGACGGTCCGTAACTTCGTGGGCCTCGCGACCGGTGAGATCGAGTGGACCCACCCCTCCACCGGCGAGAAGACGAACAAGCCGCTCTACGACGGCGTGGTCTTCCACCGCATCATCCCCGGCTTCATGATCCAGGGCGGCGACCCGCTCGGCCAGGGCATCGGCGGCCCGGGCTACCAGTTCGACGACGAGATCAACCCGGAGCTCGACTTCACCCAGCCGTACATCCTGGCGATGGCCAACGCCGGCGTCCAGGGCGGCCGCGGCACGAACGGCTCGCAGTTCTTCATCACCGTCGCGCCCACCACCTGGCTGCAGGGCAAGCACACCATCTTCGGCGAGGTCGCGGACGACGCGTCCCGCAAGATCGTGGACAAGCTTGCCGAGCTGCCGACCGACGCGCGCGACCGTCCCCTCGACGACGTCGTGATCGAGTCGGTCGAGATCGACCAGGCCTGAGGCCTCCCCGGGGAACGGGCGCAGAAGGAACCATGTCTCAGCCCGTCGACGCTCCGGCGAGCGTCTGCTACCGGCATCCCGATCGCGTCAGCCACGTGCGCTGCCAGCGCTGCGGCCGCGCGATCTGCGGTGAGTGCCAGACTCCGGCCGCGGTGGGAGTGATCTGCCCGGAGTGCATGGCGCAGCAGCGCGCCTCCGCGCCGCGCACACGGTCGCCGTGGGTGTCCCGGCTGACCGGGCCGGGCGCGCCGGTGGTCACGTACGCGATCATCGGTCTCTGCGTCGTGGTGTTCATCCTGCAGAACCTGCCGATCATCGGCTCGCAGGTCACCAACGCGCTGCTCTACGCGGGCGCGTACTCGTACCCCACCCATGCGCTGTCGCCGGTGCTCGCGTTCGAGCCGTGGCGCATGCTGACCTCGGTCTTCCTGCACGCGAACATCATCCACATCGCGCTCAACATGTACACGCTGTGGATCTTCGGCATGGCGCTGGAGCCCGTCCTCGGACGTGCGCGTTTCCTCACGCTGTTCCTGATCAGCGGCTTCGCCGGCTCGCTCGGCGTGCTGCTCCTCGCTCCCGCGGGCCAGCCGGTGATCGGCGCGTCCGGCGCCATTTTCGGCATGCTGGGCGCGTTCTTCGTCATCCAGCGACGGCTCGGCGGCAACGCGACGCAGATCCTCGTGCTGGTCGGGCTCAACCTGGCGATCGGGTTCCTGCCCGGCATGAACATCGCCTGGCAGGCGCACGTCGGCGGACTCGTCGGCGGCGCCCTGGCCGGGCTGGTCTACGTCGAGACGCGCACGCCGTCACGGCGCCGCTGGCAGATGCCGCTCATCGTGCTGCTCTGCGTCGTGCTGGTCGGCGCGAGCCTGCTGCACTTCGTCTGACGCGGGCTGGTTTCCCACAACGCGTGGATAAGTTATCCACAGCCTTATTAACAGTGGGGATAATTACACCGGTGTAACTCTCCACAGGCTTATTAACACTGGGGAGAAAGCCGACTGCGGGGGTGTGGGCTGTGGGGAGAACTGCTGTGGATAAGTGGAGTACGGCGGGCGAGAGCGCGGTCAGCGCCAGCGGGTGGTCATCAGGAAGCCGATGAAGGCGATCCCGAAGCCGACCAGGATGTTCCATGCGCCGAGGGCGGGGATCGGGTACTGGTTCTGGCTGACGTAGAAGACGATGATCCAGATGAGCCCGAGCAGCATGAAGCCGAACATGACGGGCTTGAACCAGACGGGGTTGGGGGCGTCCTCGCCGGTTGCGGCCGAGCTGCGCTCGGGACGGGCGGAGCGCTCGAGCTTGGTCTTGGACTTGGTGCGTGCCATAGCACACAAGTGTAGCGGGAGCGTTCTGAAGGTTCATGGCGACGGAGGCGTGGGGTTCCCGGGAAACACCCGGTTTGGCGGGGGTCCGCCCTGCTTAGAATGTGTCATATGACCGAGCCCGTCGAGCCCGAGCGCCATCGCGCCGGCTCTCGTCGCGCGGCCCGGCCGGTCCGACGCAAACGCAGCGCCGGCGAGGTCATCCTCACAGTCATCGGAGAGCTGCTCATCACGGCCGGGGTGCTGGTCGGCCTGTTCCTCGGCTGGCAGGTGTGGTGGAACAACCTCGTCCTGTCGGGTCAGCAGACCTCGGCGGCCCAGGAGCAGAGCAAGAAATGGATCGACGACGCGATCAAGGCGCCGCGGCCGACGCCCACGGACCCGTCGTCGCCGGAAGCGGTCGACCCGCCCGTGATGGCCCAGCCCGCGGACTACGAGCCGTTCGCCGTGATCTACATCCCCCGGCTCGGGCCGGACTGGAAGCGCACGATCCGCGAGACGGTCGACGTCGAGAAGGTGCTCAACAGCTTCACCGCGGGGGTCGGCCACTACGCCGGCACCGCGATGCCCGGGGAGGTCGGCAACTTCGCCGTCGCCGGCCACGACTCGGGCTGGGGCAACACCTTCATCGACCTCTCCAAGCTGCACCTCGGCGACCGGATCTACGTACAGACCAAGGACGGCTGGTACACCTATGTCTTCCGCAACTTCGAGTTCGTGCAGCCGACGCAGGTGCAGGTGATCGCCTCCGTGCCGCACCATCCCGACGTGCAGCCCATCGACCGGCTCATGACGATCACGACCTGCAACCCGCCGTTCCACGCGGGAGAGCGGCTGATCGCCTACAACGTCTACGCGGGCTTCCAGCCCACCCAGGACATTCCGGACGAGATCCGCGCCGCGGTGACGGGAGGCTGAACCATGTACGGAGCACTCTGGCGCATCCTCCCCGGGCCGGTCTGGCTGCGCATCGTCATCCTGGTGGTCCTGTTCGCGGTCGTGCTGTGGGCACTGGTGACCTGGGCCTTCCCGTGGGTGGATTCGCTCCTCGGACCCCAGGAAGGTACCGTTGGGCCGTGACCCGCGTACTCGTCATCGACAACTACGACAGCTTCGTCTACACGCTCAACGGCTACCTGCGTGAGCTCGGCGCCGAAACCGAGGTCGTGCGCAACGACGACATCGCGATCGAGGACCTCCCGGCGCGGGTGGCCGAGTTCGACGCGGTGCTCGTGTCTCCCGGGCCAGGCAAGCCGGCCAATGCCGGGGTGTCCATCCCGGTCGTCGAGCTCGCCCTGAAGGCGGGGACGCCGCTGCTCGGCGTCTGCCTCGGGCACCAGGCGATCGCGGAGGCGTTCGGCGGCGTTGTCACCAACGCCGAGGAGCTCATGCACGGCAAGACCTCGCAGGTGGAGCACGACGACAGCCTGCTCTTCGACGGCGTGCCGCAGCCGTTCACCGCGACGCGATACCACTCGCTGGCGGTCGTCAACGGGACCATCCCCGATGACCTCGTGGTCACCGCGCGCACGGCCGGCGGCGTCATCATGGCGCTGCAGCACCGGACCGCGCCCATCTACGGCGTGCAGTTCCACCCGGAGTCCGTGCTCACGGAGGGCGGCTACCGGATGCTCGGCAACTGGCTCGAGAAGGCCGGTCTCGCGGGCGCGGCGGAGGCTTCGCGTTCGCTCAACCCGCTCGTCAAGCTCGGCTGAACCGGAGAACTCCCCGAACCGCGCGGGTCAGCCCGAGCAGTAGGTGAGCCCGACCGTGCTCCCCTGAGGCACGTCGCCCGGTGCGACCGACTGCGTGTGCACCAGCGGCGCACCGCTGTTCTGCTTGCAGGTGGGGTCGGCCTTCGGATCGGCGGTCAGGCCGAGCTGCTGGAGAAGCGAGGTCGCCGCGGGCAGGGATTGGCCGGTGAGGTCGGTCAGGGTGACCTTGCCGCTCGAGACCGTGAGGCCGATCGCGTCGCCCTCGTGGGCGTTGCTGCCGGCGGCGGGCGAGGTCTGGATGACCACGTTGGCCGGCACCGTCGCCGAGTTCTGCGTCGTGACCGGGCCGAGGGTGAGCCCTGCCGTCGTCAGCGCCTGTTTCGCGGCGTCCTGGGTCATGTTGGTGAGGTCGGGGACGGTCACGGCCTTCTTGCCCGTCGAGACGAAGACGTTGATGGTGTCGCCGGTGGCGACGACGATCCCCGCCGCCGGGTCGGTGCGGATGACCTGACCCGACCCGTAGGTGGAGCTGGGCTCCGTCGACTGCGTCCATTTGAGCTTGAGGTCTTCGAGCTGCTTCGTCGCCTTGTCGAGCGTCTGCCCGGACAGGTTGGGGACTTGGCGGGAGCTGTCCGGCATGGTCGTGCTCGGCGCGATCCGCAGCACCCAGGCCAGGACGGCGACGATGATGACCGCCATCACCGCGATGCCCGCCCAGATCCAGATGACCGGGGGGCGGCGCTGGGTGCGGACCATCGTCTGGTCCTCGGCGAGCTGGCGGAAGGCGGCCTCCGGACCCGACACCGAGCTCGGCGGCGCGCCGAAGAGCGTCTCGGAGAAATCGTCCGCCTGCTTGTGGACGGGGACGCGCCCTGCGGCGGCCTCCTCCAGGTCCTGACGGAAGTCGGCGACCGTCTGGTACCGCTCGAAGCGGTCCTTGGTGAGGGCGCGGGCGACCACGGTGTCCATCGCCGGCGAGACCTTGGGGTTCACGGTGCTCGGCGCGACGGCGGTCTCGCTGACGTGCTGGTAGGCGACGGCGACCGGGGTGTCGCCCCGGAACGGCGGCCGGCCGGTCAGCATCTCGAACAGGACGACGCCGGTCGAGTAGAGGTCGGTGCGGGCGTCGACCGTCTCGCCCTTGGCCTGCTCGGGCGAGAAGTAGCTGGCGGTGCCGAGCACGGCGGTCGTCTGCGCGACCGTGGCGGAGGAGTCGCTGATGGCGCGGGCGATGCCGAAGTCCATCACCTTGACCTGGCCGGTGGTCGTGATCATCACGTTGCCTGGCTTGATGTCGCGGTGCACCACGCCCGCCCGGTGCGAGTATTCGAGGGCGGTCAGGATGCCTTCGGTGATCCGGATGGCCTCCGCGACCTCGAGCGGGCCGCGCTTGATGAGATCTTTCAGAAGGACGCCGTCGACGAACTCCATCACGATGAACGGCAGCTGCGCCTCGTGGCCGTTCGGCTCGCGGACGGTCTCCTCGCCGGCGTCGAAGACGCGGACGATCGTGGGGTGCGTCATCCGCGCCGCGGCCTGGGCCTCCTGGCGGAAGCGCGTGCGGAACGCCGGATCCAGAGCCAGGGACGGCTTGAGCAGCTTGATGGCGACCGTGCGACCCAGCCGGGTGTCCGTTCCGCGGTGCACGTCGGACATGCCGCCGCGACCGACGAGCTCGCCCACCTGATATCGGCCCGCGAGCAGGCGGCTATCTGGGCTCACGTCGGGCTCCTTCTCGGGTGGTGGCTGGTGGCTGACGGCTAGTGTAGCGGGCCGACTCTGGACGTCTCCCCCGGGCGGGGGGAGACCGCCCGTCGTCAGTGCGGTGCGGCTCCCGTCACGGGGTCGGCAGCGAGGTCGCGCCGCCGGTGGGGACGACCGTGTAGGGCGTCGTCGGCGACTGGGCGGACTCCACGGACTCGCCCTGGTTGCAGAAGATGGTGTAGCTCAACGTGTAATTGCCTGCTGCCGTCGGCGTCCACGTAGTTTTGGAGTCGTTCACCGGCTGCTGCTGCTTGCCGTCGACGTACAGGGCGCGCCCGGTGAGGGTCTGGCCCGCCGGGCAGGTCGCCGAGCCGAACGACACCGTGATCGGCGAGTTGGCCGCTCCCTGACCCGACGGCGGGTTGGCCGAGACCGTGTCGCTCGGCGTCGGGATCGGGGTCACCGGTCCGTACACCTTGACGGTGATCGTCGTGCCTTTCTGCACGGGGCCGGTCGGGTTGACCGAATACACCGTGTTGACCTGACCGGCCGAGGACGCCGCGGAGCCGGTCTGCACATCGGCGACCATTCCGACGCCCTGGAGCTTCTGCCGGGCCTGATCGGCGGTGAGCCCGAGGTAGTCGCCCTCGTTGATCTGGACGGTGGTGCTCGTGTCGGTCGGCGTCGGTGTCGGCGACGGCGCCGGCGGCGGCGTCGTGTGGACGACCGGGGGAGCGGTCGAGGTCGGAGCGGGCGTCTTGGGCTGGGCGAGCAGCGCGATGATCGTTCCGATGAGCACCAGGGCCAGGAGCGCGATGAGGGCGATCAGCGGCCACGTCCACGGGCTGCGCTTCTTCTCCTCGACCGGCTCCTCGGTCTCCTCTTCGACCACGGCTCCGGCAGCGGCGGCGGGAAGCACTGTCGTCGCCTGCGTCGGAGCGGCATTGGGGGAGGTCATCAGCACTGTCGCGGCGTCGGCGGCGACCGCTGCGCCGAGCACGGCGGGGACCGAGGCGGCCGCGGCGCGGATGTCGCCGCGGCGCAGCGCCTGCGCCGCGCGTGCCAGGTGCGCCGCCGAGGCGGGACGGTCGGCGGGGTTCTTGGCGATGCAGGCGAAGACGAGGTTGCGGACCGGCTCGGCGACCGTGGCCGGCAGCTCCGGCGGCGCCTCGTTGATCTGCGCCATCGCGATGGCGACCTGCGACTCGCCGGTGAACGGCCGGCGGCCCGCGAGGCACTCGTACGCGACGATTCCGAGCGAGTAGATGTCGGTGGTCGGCGACGCCGGGTGGCCGGAGGCCTGCTCGGGCGACAGGTACTGCACCGTTCCCATGACCTGGCCGGTGGCGGTGAGCGGCACCTGGTCGGCGATGCGGGCGATGCCGAAGTCGGTGATCTTGACCCGGCCGTCCGGCGTGATCAGGAGGTTTCCCGGCTTGATGTCGCGGTGGACCAGCCCGGCGGCGTGGGCGGCGTGCAGCGCTGCGGCGGTCTGCGCGACGATGTCGAGGGTGCGGTCGGTGCTGAGGACATGCTCGCGCTCGAGGATGGTGGAGAGCGCCTCGCCGGGCACCAGCTCCATCACGAGGAAGGCGCTGCCGTCCTCCTCGCCGTAGTCGTAGACGTTCGCGATGCCTTCGTGGTTGACGAGGGCGGCGTGCCTGGCCTCCGCGCGGAAGCGCTCGAGGAAGCCGGGGTCGCCGAGGTACTCGTCCTTGAGGATCTTGATCGCGACGGTGCGGCCGATGACCAGATCGGTCGCCTGCCAGACCTCGCCCATGCCGCCGATCGCGATGCGCGACTGCAGCTCGTAACGTCCTCCGAAGGTGAGCCCTGCTGTGGGTCTCATTTATTCAGCACCGCCTCTAGTACTTTTCTCGCGATCGGTGCGGCGACGGAGTTCCCCGTGCCGCTCTGACCGAGTCCACCGCCATTTTCAACGACTACCGCCACAGCGAATTGAGGGTCGTTCGCCGGCGCGAATCCTGTGAACCACAGGGTGTATGGGTCGGTCGCGCCGTTCTGCGCCGTCCCCGTCTTACCCCCGACCTGAACCCCGTCTATTCTTGCATTGCTCGCAACGCCGTGATCGACGCCGTCGACCATCATCTGCTTGATGGTGTCGGCGTTCTGCTGGCTCATCGGCTCTGAGAACTGCTGGGGCTGGAAGGTCTCGATCGGCTGCAGATCCGACGAGCGGATCGAGTCGACCAGGTTCGGTGTCATGAGCTTTCCGCCGTTCGCGACCGCCGCCGACACCATCGCCATCTGCAGCGGGGTGGCGCGGTCGTCCTTCTGGCCGAACGAGCCGAGCGCCCGCTCCGCCGGGTCGGTGTAGAGCGGGTAGACGCTCTTCTCGACCGGGATCGGGATGCTCAGCGACTGGTTGAAGCCGAACTTGTCGGCCTGGTCTTTGATGACCTGCGGCTGCAGCTGCATCCCCAGCTCGGCGAACGGGATGTTGCAGGAGAGGATCTGCGCGGTCGCGATCGACACGGTCGCGCCGGGGCCGCAGGTGGTCAGCGAGTCGTTCTTGACGACTGTGGGGGAGTTCGGGAGCGGCAGGGCGGCCACGTTCGGGAGCTGGCTGTCCTTGGTGAACTGGCCCGTTCCGAAGGCGGCCGCGCTCATCACCGGCTTGAACGTGGAGCCGGGCGGGTTGAGGTTGCCGCCGATGGTGCGGTTCGTGAGCGGGCTGCCCGACGTGTCGAGGAGCTGCTGGTAGGCCGTGTTGACGGCCGCCGTGTCATGGGAGGCCAGCATGTTCGGGTCGTAGGTGGGCTTGGAGACCATCGCGAGGATCTTGCCGGTCTTCGGCTCCAGGAGCACCACCGCGCCCTGGTGGTTGCCGAGCGCGTCCCAGGCCGCCTGCTGCGCCTTCGGGTTGATCGTGGTCTCCACCGACGCGCCCTGAGGGTTCTTGCCGGTGAGGATCGAGTTGATCCGCTCGAAGAACGCCGAGTTGGACGTGCCGGACAGCCGGTCGTCGAGGGCGCCCTCCAGACCGGTCGCCTCGCCGTTGACCGGGTAGAAGCCGGTCACGGCCGAGTAGAGCGGACCGTTGCTGTATGTGCGCTGCCACTTGTACACGTCGTTCGACGGCACGGACTGCGCAATCGGCTGGCCGGCGACGAGGATCGCGCCACGCTGGGCCGCGTAGCTGTCGTTGCGCGCGCGGGTGTTCCGCGCGTCGGCGGCCAGGCTGTCCGCCTGGAACGCCTGGAGGATCGACGTGGACACCAGGAGTGCCAGGAACATCACCAGCACAATCGTGCTGACTCGCTTGATCTCGCGATTCATCGTTCAGCTCACCACCAGACGGGGTTGGTTGCGGACGGTGTCGGACAGCCGCAGCAGCAGCGCCACGATGATCCAGTTGGCCACCAGGGACGAGCCTCCCGCCGCGAGGAACGGCGTCGTCAGGCCGGTCAGCGGGATGACGCGCGTCACGCCGCCGATGACGATGAAGCACTGCAGCCCGACGGTGAACGACAGCCCGACGGCGAGCAGCTTGCCGAAGTCGTCCTGGCCGGCGAAGCCGATCCGCAAGCCCCGCGCCACGAAGACCAGGTACAGCGCGAAGATCGCGAACAGGCCGGCCAGGCCGAGCTCCTCGCCGATGCTGGCGATGATGTAGTCGCTCTGCGAAACCGGGGTGACCCACGGCTGGCCCTGGCCGAGCCCGGTCCCGATCAGGCCGCCGTGGGCGAGGCCGAAGAGGCCCTGGACGAGCTGGAAGCTGCCGCCCTGCGCGTCGTAGACCTTCTGGGAGAACGGGTCGAGCCAGTTCGCGAACCGGTCGTGCACGTAGGGGAGGAGCTGGCTGGCGACGATCGCACCGCCGCCGATCAGCAGGACGCCCAGGATGACCCAGCTGATCCGGGCGGTGGCGACGTACACCATCACGAGGAACAGCCCGAAGATCAGGAGGCCGGTGCCCAGGTCGCGCTGGAACACGATGACGGCCATCGACATCAGCCAGACGATCAGCAGCGGGCCGAGGTCGCGGCCGCGCGGGAAGCGGATGCCGAGGAACTTCCGGCCCACCATCGAGAGCGAGTCCCTGGCCTGCACCAGGTAGCCGGCGAAGAAGACCGCGAGGCAGAGCTTGGCGAGCTCGCCGGGCTGGAAGCTGAACGGGCCGATGCCGATCCACACCCGGGCGCCGTAGATCTCCCTGCCGATGCCGGGCAGCATCGGCAGGAGCAGCAGCACGAGCGCGGCCAGGCCGAAGATGTAGGTGTAGCGCTGCAGGACGCGGTGGTTGCGGATCACGACGATGACCGCGATCGCGCACGCGATGGCGATGGCGGCCCAGGCGATCTGCTTGACGCCCGCGCTCTCCCAGCCGGAGTCCTTGAAGTGGATGTCGATGCGGTAGATCTCCGCGATCCCGAGCCCGGTGAGCACCGTGGCGATCGGGAGCAGGAACGGGTCGGCCTGCGGGGCGACGATCCGCAGCGCGATGTGCATCCCGATCACGAGGGCGGCCAGGCCGGCCCCGAGGTAGACGAGCGTGAGGTCGAGGTGGCCCAGCGCGCCGAGCTGCACCAGGACGACCGCCACCGCGTTGATGCCGCACGCGATGAGCAGCAGGAACAGTTCGAGGTTGCGCTGTTTGGCGGGCAGGCGCAGTCGTCTCACCGGGCCGGTGGCCGGCCTGGCCTGCTTCCGCTCGCTCACGCTAGTGTCTTGCGGCATCGGTCAGTTGGTCCACGATCGCTCGGGCGGCCGCCAGGTCGTCCGCGTTGATGGTCTGCTGCACGAGTTGTTTGTCGTACTGCGGGAGGCGCTTCACGGTCACGTTGGACTCCTCGTACACGTGCGAGAGCACGATCGGCCCGAGATTCTGCTGAACGCCCTGGTAGATCGCGACCTTGCCGGCGGGCGACGAGCCGACGAAGAAGCGGGACTGGGTCCACTGGTAACCGAGCAGCACGGCGAGCACGATCGCGACGACGAGCGCCGCCAGCCCGATCATCCAGGTGAGCCGGCGGCGGCGCGCACGGCGCTCGTCCTCCTCGATCAGCTCGTCCAGGTAGTCGTCGGACTGCGGCTCGAAGTGCGTCGGGCCGGTGGCCGGCCGCACCGGGTGGAGGCGGAGGGTCGGGAGGCGCGTGGCACGGGTCGCCGGCTTGGGCTCGCCGAACTGGAGCGGAACGGATGCAGAGCCGACGGTGATCGGCTCCTTCACGACATCGCCGCGGGCCACGTCCGCGATGTCGAGGACCACGACGGTGACGTTGTCGGGCGCGCCGGCGTCAAGGCTCTGCTTGACGAGCTTGTCCGCGACCTGCTTGGGCGCGTCGCGCGCGGACAGGGCGGCGATCAGGTCGTCGTGCTTCACGACGCCGCTGAGCCCGTCCGAGCAGATCAGCCAGCGGTCGCCCGGCTTGGTGGCGAGGATGAGGGTGTCGATCTCGGGGGAGGCGTCGACGTCGCCGAGCACCCGCATCAGCACGGAGCGGCGCGGGTGGACCATCGCCTCCTCCTCCGTGATGCGGCCGCTGTCGACCAGGCGCTGCACGAAGGTGTGATCGACGGAGACCTGGCTGAGCTCGCCGTCGCGGAAGAGGTAGATGCGGGAGTCGCCGATGTGGGCGATGGCCATCTGGTCGCCGACCCGCATCAGCGCGCTGACGGTTGTGCCCATCCCGGTGAGCTCGGGATGCTCGAAAACCGTCTCGGCGAGCAGTGAGTTGGCGGCGATCAGCGCGGACTGGAGGGCGAACTCGGCTTCGGACGCCGTCTGGTACTCGCCGTCGGCCTCCCGGATGCGGTTGACGGCGATCGCGCTGGCGACGTCGCCGCCGGCGTGGCCGCCCATGCCGTCGGCCACCACGAACAACTCACGACCCGCGTAGCCGGAGTCCTGGTTGTTCGCGCGGATCTTCCCGACGTGGGAGACGGCCGCTGCCCGATTGCCTGCCACGGGTTACCGTCGCAGCTCGAATGTGGTCGTCCCGATCTTGATCGGGGTGTCGAGCGGAACCTGGGTCGGGACGGTGACGCGGCGGCCGTCGAGGAAGGTGCCGTTGGTCGAGTCCAGATCCTGGATCATCCACTCGTCGTTCCACAGGAGCAGGCGGGCGTGGTGGGTGGAGGTGTAGTCGTCGCGGATGACGAGGCCGGACTCGCTGGACCGGCCGATGGTGATGGGGTCGCGGCCGAGCGCGAGCTCGGTGCCGGCGCGCGGGCCGGAGGTGAGGACCAGGCGGTGGGCCGTCTGGACGCTCGCGTTCGTGCCGCCGACGGCGGTGTTCGCGCCGGCCGGGAGGGTGGAGACGGGGGCGTGCTTCATCACCGGCTCGGTCGGGCCGGCGGGGGCGGGGGCGGCGGACGCCAGGGGAGCCGCGACCGGAGCGGCCGCAGGCGCCGGGAACGGCGAGGCGGGCGCCTGCGACTCCGGCAGCTTGCGCACACGTTGGCCGAACAGGTCGGTGCGGAGGGCGTAGACGATGCCGAACACGAACAGCCACAGCAGCAGCAGGAAGCCGAACCTCAGTACGAGGAGGGTCAGCTCGCTCGGGTTCACGAGGCGCTCCAGAAGTTGTCGCCCTGCGGGGAGCCGGAGGAGGGCGCCGCCTGCGGGAGCACCCGGAAGACGATGCGGGTGCGGCCGATGGTGACGACGGAGTCGGGTTCGAGGATCGCCTTCTTCACCGGCTGCCCGTTCAGCGTCGACCCGTTGGTGGAGCCGAGGTCCTCCACCTGGGCGCGGCGGCCGTCCCAGGTGATCATGACGTGCCGCCGGGAGATTCCGGTGTCCTCGACCGTGATGTCCGCATCCTGACCGCGGCCGACGACCGTGCGGGCGCTGGTGAGCGGGTAGTGCCGCCCGTCGATGTCGAGCACCGGCGTCCAGGCGACGTCGCCCTTCACGTTCTCGGAGTCGATCTGCAGCATCCCCACGGTGATGTCCGGGTCCTCCCGGAGGTCGATGGAGAGGCCGCCGGCGAACGCGTAATGCTGGCTGGCGGCGTGCTTCTGGGCGAATGACACGAGCTCATCGGTGAGCGCGGCGCCCATCGAGCTCATGCGCGCGAAGTCGGCTGCGGACATCCTCAGGACGAAGCGGTTCGGCGCGAGCACGCGGTCCCGGGCGACGACGGCCGCCTTGGTGTCCATCTCCTTGCGGATGGCAGCGGTGAGCTCGACGGGCTGCAGCCCGGAACGGAAGGTCTTCGCGAACGCGCCGTTGACGGCGCGCTCGAGCCCCCGCTCGAAGTTGTCCAGAATGCCCACTAGTCTCCCGCTCCCGGCTTGGCCAGCTACATGCATGTTAGTCGGAACGCCCTGGAAGACACCCCCGCACGGCTTGCTCACAGGTGAAGCCCTCTCCGGGAAGGGGCCGTGGATTCGTGGTCGGAGACGCTGTCGTGTTAGTCTTCCTGGGTTCGCGCGAGTGGCGGAATTGGCAGACGCGCTGGCTTCAGGTGCCAGTGCTCGAAAGGGCGTGGGGGTTCAAGTCCCCCCTCGCGCACGAATGAACGAACGCGAAGGGCCGGAACGACTGGTGAAGTCGATCCGGCCCTTTGTGTTTCGCTGTCGAATCGCCTGGACGAGGTTCGGACAGGCTGAGACGCCTAGTAGAAAGTGTCTCTGTGTGCCGCTGACTTAGGCGGTGCGTGTCAGCAGAGTGGCTGGATGTCGCCGGCAGCATCGTGGCCCCATGACGTCGCGGCACGGATGCTGGTCACCCAGTCGTGGTCACTGTCTTCTCCGCCGCTGGTATTGAAGACGAGGACGCCACCTGTGGCGTTGAGGGTCCACTCGCGGTACCCGCCGTAGCGCGGGTCCCACGTGTCGTTCGTCTTCTGGATGCCCGGGTACGCAGCTTTGAGATCGGTCACCGTGGACCCGAAGGTGATTCCGGTGTCGGTCCGGGCTTCGCCATCGATCTTCTCCGGCTGTGCTTCCTTGCTGTCCACGGCTGCGTACACGTAGCGGACACGGTTGCCGATCTGGCCGACGGTGAGCTCCCACTCCTGCTTCCCGGAGGTGCGCCCGTTGCCGCTGGACCAGTGGTACAGGTCGATGCAGCCGCTCGGCTCCTTGGTGAACAGGGCATCGTTGAGCACGACGGTCGCGTCCTTGCCGAGCTCGATCGGACCGTACCCGGCGGTCGTGAACCGCCAACCGCTGTCGTACGGTGCGTTCGTCGTGGGCGCAGGAGTCGGCTGGACGACCGGCCCGACACTCGGTGTGGGGGCCGGGGTCGCGGCGGGGGCCGGCGTGCTCGTGGCCGCGTGCGTCGTGGGTCGTGGGGCGGGCGCGGCCCGGTCGTCACCGCCGACGGTGCAGCCGCTGAGCGCGATCGTGGCGCCGGCGACCAGCAGTGCGGCGATGAGCTTCTCCATCTTTCCCCCGGTCGAAGTGCGTGCGCTCAAGCTGCAGCGGCCCGATGCGGTGACTATTCACGGTAGCGAACCGAGCGGCCCAGCCGTCCGCTCGGTGGCACCCCAGATCGGGGTGTGTCCCGCGTGCTGCTTACCGGCCCCGACATGCGCCGGTTCGGGTGACCGGTCGAGTCGCAACACCCGCGCCATCACTGGGATCGCGCGGTCTCGTGGAACTTTCGGACCCTGAGCCTGGAATACCGCGCGGTATGGTCCCAAACAGCCCAGTCACCGCGTGGGTCTCCAGATTGTGAAAACCGCCCACGAACGAAGAAAGGCCGGTCTGGGGAAACGTCGGGGCCGGCCTTTCGTGCTTCTCGCGTCGCCGAACCTCGAGCTAGCGACGCAGGGTCGTCGATGGGCGCTCGCCGAAGGCGCGGGAATACTCGGCCGCGAATCGGCCGAGGTGTACGAAGCCCCACCGCATGGCGACGTCCGTCACCCTGACCGTTCCGGGCTCTGCCGCCGAGAGTTCACGCTGCACCTCCTCGAGTCGTAGTCGGCGCAGATATGTCGTGGGGGTCGTGTCCAGTGACCGGCGGAATTCTTCCTGCAGGCTGCGGACGCTCACCGATACCTCCGCGGCAAGCTCGGCAACAGTCCACGGATGTGCTGGATCGCTGCGCAGCAGTTCCACCGCCTTCACGAGGGGTCGCGTGCCCGCAGCGGGTGCGGGGGCGGCCAGTGCGGCCGTGTAGTTGTGTGGCTGCGCGAACAGCAGAGCCTGGATCAGGCTCCGCTCCAGCTGTTGCACGGCGAGCGGGTGGGTGAGTGGGCCCGCCGCCTGCGACGCGGCGCTGTCGATGATGTGGGCGGTGTGGAGGATCGACTTTCCTCCGGGGCTGTCGATGTTCAGTTCGGCCTCGAATTCCAGCGGGCGGCGGGCGCGGGCACCGAGCAGGTGCTCTAGTTCGAGCTGCAGCTGGCCTTTCGGGATCATCAATGCGATCTGCGAGAAGTTCCCACCGAAGTGGAGTTCGAGGGGTCTGCCGGGCGTGAAGACAGCGGCTGTGCGTGGTGTGCCGAATACGGGAGCCTGAAAAGCCGCCCGCATTGTTGCACGGCCGGCCGTGGGGATATTCACAATGAAGTTCGCCGCTTCCACGGTATCGATGCGCACAGCGTCCTGGAATCGAACGAAGGCGCACGTGGTCGTCCCCCCCGTCAGTGCGTTCAGGGTCATGTCGATGGTGCTCGTCGACCTGACGGACGGGAAGTCCAACGGCAGGAAGACATCTGAGAGGACACGACGGACCTCATCGACATCAGGTTGGCACGGGATGCGGCGGCCGCCGAACATCTCGTTTGCTTCCGTGTGCACAGGGAACGAAGGCTCGCCCATGTGTTGACTCCTGCCTGCGGCCGCTGGGCCGAATCGCGTGCATGTGCATGTGCATGTGCCTGTGCTGAGCGCGGTTCGGGCTTCTGGCTGGAACAGGAGGCACCCGAAATCGGTGCCTGGGTTAGACCTTACGTTGGTCCCCGCAGCCCTGCCTGTCATGTCGCGATGACACGCCCACCATGCGCGGTCGGCGACGGCTCCATACCGATCGTCCGGAGATGGCCCTCGTTCCGGTGGATGTGTCCTCCTCCGGGCGCCTCGTGCTCCGCTAGCCTGACCTTCGGCCGCTCAGTGGCGAGCGGTGTCTCTCATGGAGGTGACAGTTGACCACAGCCGATGTCCGTGAAGCGGGCGACAAGGGTCTCAAGGGCGGCGCTCTCGGTCTGGTGTCGAGCGTGGTGGTGGGCGTCGCGTCCACAGCGCCGGCTTACAGCCTGGCTGCGAGCCTCGGGTTCATCGTCGTAGGCGGAACGCTGGCGGCGGGGGTGAAGGCGCCCGGGATCGTGTTGCTGGCGTTCATCCCGATGTACCTGATCGCCGTCGCCTACCAGGAGCTCAACAAGGCGGAGCCGGACTGCGGCACGACCTTCACCTGGGCGACGCGGGCGTTCGGCCCGGTGACGGGGTGGATGGGCGGCTGGGGCATCATCGTCGCCGACGTGATCGTGATGGCGAACCTGGCGCAGATCGCCGGCCAATACTCGTTCACGTTCGTGGGCGGCTTCGGGCTGCCGGCGGTCGGCGCGCTCGCCAACAACACGGTCGCCGTGACCATCGCGGGTCTGGTGTGGATCGCTCTGATGACGTGGATCTGCTACCGCGGCATCGAGGTCTCCGCGCGGGTGCAGTACGTGCTGCTCGCGTTCGAGGTCGTCATCCTGATCTTCTTCGCCGCGTTCGCGCTGGTGAGGGTCTACACCGGAACCGCCGAGCCGTACTCGCTGATCCCGCAGTGGTCGTGGTTCAACCCGTTCACCCTCGACTTCGGGCAGACGATCGCCCCGGCGCTCCTGACCGCGATCTTCATCTACTGGGGCTGGGACACCGCCGTCTCGGTGAACGAGGAGACCAAGGACCCGGGTAAGACCCCCGGCCGTGCGGCGATCATCTCGACCCTGCTGCTGCTCGCCACGTACGCCGTGGTCACGGTCGCCACTGTCGCGTTCGCGGGTGTCGGCACGAAGGGCATCGGGCTGGCGAACCCGGCCAACTCGTCCGACGTGTTCTCGGCGATCGGGCCGACGCTGTTCGGCGGGGGAGCGGTCGGGGCCATCCTGATGACGCTCCTCGGCTTCTCGATCCTGACCTCCGCGTCCGCGTCCACGCAGACGACGATCCTGCCGACCGCCCGGACGGCCCTGTCCATGGCGGTCTACAAGGCCATCCCGGAGAAGTTCGCCCGGATCCACCCGCGGTTCCTGACCCCGACCTGGTCGACCATCGGCATGGGGCTCATCTCCGCCGTGTTCTACCTCGTGTTCACGGCCATCAGTGTGAGCCTGCTGAACGCACTGATCGGGTCGATCGGCCTGATGATCGCGTTCTACTACGGCCTGACCGGGTTCGCCTGCGTGTGGTTCTACCGGAAGACGCTGTTCAGCAGCGCGCGCCACGCGATCATGCGCGGCCTGTTCCCGCTCGCGGGCGGCCTGATGCTGCTGGCGGTGTTCATCTACGGGGTGATCAGCTTCTCGGCGCCCGACTGGCTCACCGACGCCAACGGTAAGAACGTGACCATCTTCGGGATCGGCGCGGAGGCCGTGGTCGGCGTCGGCGGCATCCTGATCGGCGCCGTCCTCCTGATCATCTGGCGGATCGTGCGTCCCGACTTCTTCCAGGGCCGCACGCTGCCGCGACGCTCCGACGACCTCGTGCTGTCGCCCGCCGGCGTGGAGCCCACCTTCGGCCTCCCCGACTCCGGCACGCTCCCGACGTTGATCGCGCCGGACCTGTCCAACCTGCCGCCCGGGCGCACGGCCCTCAACGCGGAGACCCTCGAGCCGGTCGACGAGCCGGCGGACCTGCCGCCGGCGGACCCGAGCCTCCCCCGAAACGTCTGACACCGAACCGGAGTGATCCCCAGCATGCGCATTCTTCTCATCGGAGCCGGCGGCGTCGGCAACGCCATCGCCAAGATCCTGGCGCGCCGCTCGTTCTACGAGAGTGTGGTCGTCAGCGACTACGACCAGGGCCGCGCCCAGGCCGCCGTCGACTGGATCGCAGAACGGCACGGGGCGGAGGTGGCCGCACGGTTCACGGCGACCCGGATCGACGCGTCCGACAGCGGGTCGGTCGCGGAGGTCGCCAAGGCCGCAGGCGCGACGCACGTGATGAACGCGGTCGAGCCGAAGTTCGTGGAGTCGATCTTCGCGGGAGCTCGGGACGCGGGCGCCGACTACCTGGACATGGCCATGAGCCTGTCGCACCCGCACCCGACCGACCCCTACGCGCAGACGGGCGTGAAGCTCGGCGACGCCCAGTTCGCGGAGGCGGACGAGTGGCAGGCCGCCGGGCGCCTCGCGCTGGTGGGCATCGGCGTGGAGCCGGGCCTCTCCGACGTCTTCGCCCGCTACGCAGCGGACGAGCTGTTCAGCGAGATCGACGAGCTCGGCACGCGCGACGGGGCGAACCTCGTCGTCCGCGATGACGAGGGCAACGAGATCTTCGCGCCCTCCTTCTCGATCTGGACGACCATCGAGGAGTGCCTGAACCCTCCCGTCGTCTGGGAGAAGGAGCGCGGCTGGTACACGACGCCGCCGTTCAGCGAGCCAGAGGTGTTCGACTTCCCAGAGGGCATCGGGCCGGTCGAGTGCGTCAACGTCGAGCACGAGGAGGTGCTGCTGATGCCGCGCTGGGTCGACGCGAAGCGCGTCACCTTCAAGTACGGCCTCGGCGAGGAGTTCATCGGCGTCTTGAAGACCCTCCACCTGCTCGGTCTCGACTCGACCGCGCCCCTGCGCGTCCGCAGTGCCGCCGGTCCCGTGGAGGTCGCCCCGCGGGACGTCGTGGCAGCCTCCCTCCCGGACCCGGCCACCATCGGACCCCGCATGACCGGCAAGACCTGTGCCGGCCTGTGGGTCACCGGAACCGGCAAGGACGGCGCGCACCGCGAGGTCTACCTCTACCATGTCGCCGACAACGAGTGGACGATGCGCGAGTACCAGTCCCAGTGCGTGGTGTGGCAGACCGCACTGAACCCGGCGATCGCGCTCGAGCTCCTCGCGACGGGCGCGTGGCAGGGCTCCGGCGTCCTCGGCCCGGAGGCCTTCCCGGCTCAGCCCTTCCTCGAGCTCATGGCCAGGCCGGAGGCCGAGGGCGGCTACGGCCAGGCGTGGGGGCTGCGGGAGCACTGAAGCGCGCCGGCTCCGGCATAGTAGGACCATGACGCGCGACGCCCCTGCCCACCCCAGGGTCGTCCTCGTCACCGGACCGCCCGGCGCAGGGAAGACGACCGGCTCCCGGATCCTCGCCCGCCACTACGGGTGGGCGTACCTGGACGCCGACACGATGTACCAGCCGATGCTGTCCGCCCTCATCCACGCGGCAGGGTTCCCGGCGCACGACCGCTCGCCGGAGACGCTGATCCGCGCGGGCCGCAACCCCGGCAACGACGCGCTGGAGGATGTCATCATCGACAACGTCAGCGCCGGCGTCAGCGTCATCGCGACGAACACGTTCCGGTCGCGACTCAGCACGCCGGGGTGGCTGGAGTCGTTCCGGGAGCGGGTGGCTGCCCACGGCGGCCGGGTGGTCGTGATCTGGGTGATCGCGGCCGAGCCGATCATCCGGGAACGCATCCTCGCGCGCCAATCCTGGCGAGACGCGTGGAAGCTCGCCAACTGGGACCGCTGGGCGAAGGCTGCACTGCGGCCGGCACCTCCCGGGGTTGACGCAGTGATCACCAACGACGGGGATCTGTCGGCGTTCGAGGAGGCGCTCATCGACGTGTGCGACACCCTGCTCGAGGTGGGTTCCCGGCGACAGCGCACCGTCCGCTGACAGCCCTCGAAGCGTCGTTCAGCGTGTGAGGCGCACCCGCACGAGCCGGTACCCGACCCCCACGACCAGCACCACGACACCCGCGGCGATCGACACCACGGGCAGGGTCACCACCAGCACGAGGCACCCCACCGCTCCCGCGACGGCCAGCGCGCGCGGATACCGGCGGTTGGCCCGGTCCTGCGTCCACGCCGACAGGTTCGCGACGAAGTAATACAGGAGCACGCCGAACGACGAGAAGCCGATCGCCCCGCGGAGGTCGGTGACCGCGATGAGCACGCACACCACCAGTCCGAGCGCGAGCTCCGCGCGGTACGGGACGTGGAACCGCGGGTGCACGGCGGCGAACCAGCCCGGGAGGTCGCGGTTGCGGGCCATCGCGAGGCTCGTCCGTCCGATCCCGGCGATCATGGCCAGCAGAGCGCCGAGCGCCGCGGCGGCCGCGCCGATCCGGATCACCAGGCCGGGCAGCGCCGCTCCGGTGGTTTCGGCGACCGCGCTCAGCGGGGCCGGCGCCGCCGCGAGTCCCGCAGGGCCGAGCGCGTGCAGCGCCGAGACGGCGACGAGCGCGTACACGACCAGCGCGATCGCGAGCGCGGTCGTGATGGCGCGCGGGATGGTGCGGGCCGGGTCGACGACCTCCTCGCCCATCGTCGCGATGCGGGCATAGCCTGCGAACGCGAAGAAGAGGAACCCGGCCGACTGGAGGACGCCGTAGAGCGTCGGTGTCGTGCCGGGTGCGGCGGCGCTCGCCGCAGTGTGCGTGAAGCCGATGACGACGGCCACGGTGAGTGCGAGCAGCGCCACCCCGACCAGGATGCGGGTGAGGAGCGCCGTCCGCGTGATCCCGAGCGTGTTGACCACCGTGAGCACGATCACCGCGAGGATGGCGACCGGCTTGACCCAGGCGGCGGGCGCCGCGTAGGTGGCGAAGGTGATCGCCATCGCGGCCGAGCTGGCGGTCTTGCCGACCACGAACGACCAGCCGGCGACGAAGCCGGGCCACTCGCCCAGCCGCTCGCGCCCGTAGACGTACGTGCCGCCGGAGGTCGGGTACTGCGCCGCGAGCTGGGCGGAGGAGGTCGCGTTGCAGAAGGCGATGAATCCGGCCACCACGAGACCCACCAGCAGCCCGGCGCCGGCCGCAGCGGCGGCGGGGGCGAACGACGCGAAGATCCCGGCGCCAATCATGGAGCCGAGGCCGATCATCACGGCGTCGCCGAGGTTCAAGCGCCGGGCGAGCGCGCCCGAGGGCGGGGAGGTGGGGGTGGTCACGGGTGGCAGCTTAGTCGTGGCGGGTGACGCGCAATTAGACAGGTTGAACTGCACAGTTGAGACTGAACAGCTAAACTGACGGTATGCCCGATCCCTCCGCCTCGTCCGTCCGCGCCGCGCTCGACCTCCGGGTCGCGTTCGCGCGGCTCCGCCGCCGGCTGCGCGAGGTGGCGAGCGAGCCCGCGGGCCTCAGCGCGCAGCAGTCGTCGGCGCTGGCGCGCATCGGCAAGGGCGAGGCCAGCACGGCCTCCCGTCTGGCCGAGCTGGAGGGCGTGCGCCCGCAGTCGATGGCCACCACGATCGCGTCGCTCGAGGAGCTCGGCCTCGTCGTCCGCACGCCCGACCCCACCGACGGCCGCCGGCAGCTCGTCTCGCTGACCGACGCCGGCCGGGAGGCCGAGAGCGGCAACCTCGACGCTCGACGCGAGTGGCTGGCCCACGCGATGGAGGAGCGGCTGACCGAGGAGGAGCGCCAGACGGTGCTCGCGGCGACGGCTCTGATCGAGAAGCTGGTGCGCCCGTGATCGACCTCATCGCCGCCAAGCCCGGCCCCGCCGGCCGGTTCGACCGCCGGCTGCTCGCGCCGATGATGATCGGCGCCGTCCTCAACCCGGTCAACTCGTCGATCATCGCCGTCGCGCTCGTCCCCATCGCCACGGCGCTCGGCGCACCGGCCTCCGAGACGGCGTGGCTGGTGTCGTCCCTCTACCTCGCGACCTCCATCGGGCAGCCGCTCGTCGGGCGGCTGGTCGACATGTTCGGGCCGCGGCGCCTCTCCATCGCCGGCGCCCTCCTGACCGGGATCGCGGGTGTGATCGGCGTGTTCGCGCCGAACATCGCCGTGCTGGTGATCGCGCGGATCATCCTCGGCTTCGGCACCTGCGCGGGCTACCCGGCGGCCATGTACCTGATCCGCAGCGAGGGGACCCGGACCGGGATGCGGAGCCCGGCCGGCGTGCTCACCGCCCTGTCGGTCACGACCCAGACCATCGCGGTCATCGGGCCGACGCTCGGCGGCCTCCTCATCCAGGTGGGCGGCTGGCGCGCGACGTTCGCGGTGAACATCCCGCTGGCGATCGCGTCGCTGGTGCTCAGCCTCCTCTTCCTGCCGAAGACGACCGCGCTCGACGCGAACCGTCCACCCCGCGGCCGTCTCGACTACCTCGGCGTCGCGCTGTTCGCCGGCACGCTGGTGAGCCTCCTGCTCTTCCTGATGGACATCCACCTCGCGCAGCTCTGGTTGCTGGCGCTCGCCGCCGCCTTCGGCACGGCCTTCGCGCTGTGGGAGCTGCGCCGCCCCGACCCGTTCATCGACGTGCGCGTGTTCGCGGGCAACGTCCCTCTGCTGGTCACGTACGCGCGCGCCGTGCTCGCGGCGACGGTCTCGTACTGCTACCTCTACGGGTTCACACAGTGGCTGGAGGGCGGCCGCGGCCTGTCGCCGGCTGCCGCGGGGCTCATCCTGCTGCCGACCTTCGGGGTCGGGATCCTGGTCGCGTCGGTGTTCGGGCGCAGGCCGGAGATCCGCTGGAAGCTCCTCGCCGGCGCTGCGGGCCAGATCGTGCTGGCGGTGCTGCTGCTCCTGGTCGGGGCGGAGGCCGCGCTCTGGTTCCTGGTGCTGATCGCGATCGTCACCGGGGTCCCGCAGGGGCTGGTGAACCTCGCCATCCAGAACACGCTCTACCATCAGGCCGACCCGGCCCGGATGGGGGCGACGTCGGGGCTGCTGCGCACGTTCATGTACCTGGGCGCGATGCTCGCCTCGGCCGCGACCGGAGCCTTCTTCCACACCACGGCGGACACCGGGGGACTGCACGACCTGGCCTGGTTCATGCTCGGCGCGAGCGTGCTGTTCCTGGCGATCACGCTGCTGGACCGCTCCCTGCGCCGCGTCGACCGCCTCGCGACCGGCGCGGCGACGGAGTGACCGCGAGCGGTTCCACGCCCGCGCCGCCGGGCAGCACTGCGCCGTAGAATCCTCTCGTGTCCGAGGACGTCCCGGTGCTGAGCGAGGCGCTGTTCGACGTGTTCGCGAGCGGGAGCTGGATCTTCCTGCCCGCCGGTCCCGCGCGCGGCGTCGCGACCGAGCTGGAGGCCGAGATCCTCGACGAGCAGTTCTCCTGGTGCGAGAACCCGCACCTCGGCGAAGGCTCCGGGCTGCTCGTCCTCACCTCCGCTATGAACGGCTGGATGCTGCTGCACGGCGCCACCGAGACCGTCGGCTGGGCGGCTGCCCTCCTCAGCGAGCATCGCGACGTCTACCGGGCCACGATCGACGTGCGGCTGCCGGCGATGAGCTGGAGCTTCCTCGAGCGTGGCGCGGCGACCCGCTCGGTGTCGGTGGAGCTGGGCGACGACGGCGACCTGGTGACCCGCACCTCCGGCCACCCGCTCCCGTTCGAGTCGGACGGCGTGGACCTCCCCGGCACCGGCACCGGCTTCGACGCCTTCTTCTACCCGGTCGCCATCCTGGCCGAGCACGGTGTCACGCTGGGCGACCTGGAGGCCGCTCTCGACCGCCCCAGCGTCACGCTGCGGGTGCGGTGACCCGGTAGCGCAGCATCACGGTCCCGGACGGGAAGGCGTGCTCCTCCTGCAGATCGAGGGAGAGCATCAGGTCGGTCGGCAGCGCGGACGTGCCCCCGCCGACGGACACCGGGACGAGGTAGAGCACGACCTCGTCGACCAGTCCGGCGCGGAAGGCCTCCGCCGCCAGCGTGGGGCCGCCGATCGACACGTCACCGGGCGCGGCCTCCACCAGCGCGCGGACCGCGGACGGGTCGAAGACCGGCTCGATGGTCGTGCGCGGCGTCGTCACCCCGGTGAGCGAGGACGAGTACACGATCTTGTCGGCGCTGCGCCAGATGTCCGCGTACTCGCGGATCACGTCCGGCGCGCCGTCGCCGCCCATGTCCTGCCAGACCCGCATGGTCTCGAACATGCGGCGGCCGTAGAGGTAGGTGCCGATGCCGCGCTCGCGGGCGTTGACGGCGGCGTGCACCTCCTCGTCGGGTGCGGCCCAGTCGAACGAGCCGGAGGTGTCGACGGTGTAGCCGTCGACGGACGCGAGAGCCGAGAAGACGAGAGACATGCGGCGACTCTAGGCTTCCCAGGCGCTGAGGGGGAGGGCCGACTCAGTGCGGCAGGAGCACGGCCAGCGCCCGCAACTCGTTCCCGAAGACCAGCGGCACGACCAGGTCGAGCACGAGTCCGATCACGAGAACCAGTGACGCGGCGCCGG
Source organism: Leifsonia sp. EB34 (assembly GCF_041260585.1). Lineage (NCBI taxonomy): Bacteria > Bacillati > Actinomycetota > Actinomycetes > Micrococcales > Microbacteriaceae > Leifsonia > Leifsonia sp. EB34. The sequence goes on along the minus strand of NZ_JBGCCV010000001.1, from coordinate 1,600,642 downwards.
CCGCGAGGATGACCAGCGCGGAGAGCAGCCTGAGCGAGGCGTTGTCCGCCACGCCCGCGAGCATTCCCCGTGCTCGCACCAATCCCCCCTGGTAGTGGCGGTGCTCCCGCGTGATCATCGTCTCCCCCTCCTCGGCCGGCCCCTCGCCCGGCCGATGGGCGGCCCGCCCGCGGAGCGAGCCGGCCACGACATCAAGTCAAGCGGGGGAGCGCGGCCGGGGCATCGGCCGGAGGTCGGGAGGGGGTCATCCCGTGGGATGATCCGCGGTCACCGTGCACCCGTAGCCGGTGTCGGGCGCTCCAGGCACGTCGCCCGTCGCCGAGGCGAGGCGGCGGGCGAGCTGCTCGCGGCGCGCCTCCAGGACCGCGATCGCCGCGTCCACTTCGGCGAGGCCGTCGAGGTACGCGGCGACGGAGGCGGGGCACTCGTCGCTGCGGGCGTGCCCCGAACCGAGGCAGGCGATGAAGGGTGCGGCCTTGCCGGGCGGGATGCCGGTGGCGGCGAGCTCGCGGATCTCGCGGACCGCGCGGAGCTGGGCGTCGTCGTAGTCGCGGTAGCCGTTCGGCAGCCGCTCGGGCGCGACCAGTCCGAGGCGCTCGTAGTAGCGCACCGCCTTCACCGTCACGCCGGCTCGGCCGGCCAGCTCGCCGATCTGCATGTTCCACCTCGCGGAGCGGGGATGACGCGCTCCGCCGACAGCGTAAACCCTGACCCCCGGGTCATGGTCGAATCGCGTTACACTATTAGTTAGTGCCCTAACTAACCAATGGTCGGGCCCTCACCATTCAACCGTCGGGAGAGTCGAAAATGTCCGGTCGCTTCGCGCAGTGGTATGCGCGCTGGAACGCCAAGCTGATCCGTGTGGCCGGTCCCGCGCAGCTCGGCGCCGGGCACCCCGAAGGCCCCGACCTCCGTTCGCCGGCCGCGCCGTGCCCCATCTGCGGACGACCGATGACCGAGCACTCCGTGCTGCGGCCCGAGGGTCAGCGCGACGCCAGCCGGCTGGTCTGCCCGACCGCCGCCTGAAGGGCGCGTGACGCTCAGGACTCGCGCACGGCCGCCGCGATGATCGCGCGCAGGCTCTCCCGCAGGTTCACGATGTCCTCCATCGGCAGGCCGAGGCGTTCCACGATCCGCGGCGGGATCGTCTCCGCCTCGGTGCGCAGCTCCCGTCCGGCGGGCGTGAGGGTGACCTCCAGCGCACGCTCGTCGGCGACGCTCCTCCGGCGCTCGACGTAGCCGTTCGCCTCCAGCCGCTTGAGCAGCGGGGAGAGGGTGGCGGGCTCGAGCTGCAGCGCGTCGCTGAGCTCCTTCACCGACCGCGGCTCGCGCTCCCAGAGGGCGAGCATCACCAGGTACTGCGGGTGGGTCAGGTTCAGCGGCTCCAGCACGGGCCGGTACAGGGCGATCACGCTGCGGGCGGCGACGGCGAGGCCGAAACAGACCTGGTTCTCCAGGGCGAGGGGGTCTTCGGGCACGTCGGCCATTCTAGGCGTCAGCCCGGCCATCCCGCCTTACTCACTCGGCCCGGGAGAACTCCGAGGCCCGCGCGATCTGATCCGGGGTGAGCGCGACGCCCGTGTACCGCTCGAACTGCCGGGCCGCCTGCAGGGCGATGACCTCCGCGCCGGTGATCAGCCGCTTGCCGGCCGCCCGTCCCGCCGCGACGAGCGGCGTCTCGGACGGGAAGGCGACGACATCGAACACGACGGACGAGCGCTCGACGAACGCGTCGTCGAACGACTGGGCGGCCTCATCGGCTCCGCGCATCCCGAGCGGGGTGACGTTCACGATCACGTCGAAGTCCGGCTCGGGCTCGGCCGCGGTCCAGGTGTACCCGTACTTCTCGGCGAGGGCGGCGCCGGCGACCTCGTTGCGGGCGAGCACCGTCAGGTCGTCGAACCCTGCGCCGCGGAACGCCGCGACCACCGCCTTGGCCATGCCGCCCGACCCGCGCACGATGACGCGCGACGCGGGATCGACCGCGTGCTCGGAGAGCAGCTGGGCCACCGCCTCGTAGTCGGTGTTGGAGGCCGTGAGCAGCCCGTCCTCGTTGACGACGGTGTTGACCGACTCGATCGCCAGCGCCGACGGCTCCAGGTTGTCGACCAGCGGGATGATGGCCTCCTTGAACGGCATCGAGACGGAGCAGCCGCGGAAGCCGAGCGCCCGGATGCCGCGGACGGCGCCCTCCAGGTCGTCGGTGGTGAACGCCTTGTAGACGAAGTTCAGTCCGAGCTCGTCGTATAGGAAGTTGTGGAACCGGGTGCCGATGTTGCTCGGACGGCCGGATAGCGAGATGCAGACCTGCATGTCCTTGTTCAGGATGGGCATGAGTCCATTGTGGCAGGGCGGCTGAACACCTTCGCAGCCGCCCCTATCGAACCGTTACGTTCACAACTTGACTACATCTCAGCGATCATTCACTCTTATCGCATGACCGCCGCTTCGGGTCTTCCCCCGCGTGGCGCACGCAATCCCGGGTCGCAAGGTGCGCTGAGGCACTTGAACCAGGAGCGACTCGTCGAGTTCCTCCTGGCCAACGGACCATCCACCCAGGCTGAGCTGGCGCGCGGGACCGGACTCTCCACCGCCACCGTGTCCAACATCGTGCGCGACATGGCGATGAAGGGCGTCGTGGAGACCTCGCCGGTGACCTCCAGCGGACGCCGCGCGCTGCTCGTGCAGCTCACCGACACCGGAGACATCGCGGTCGGCGTGGACTTCGGCCGGCGGCACGCGCGCATCGTGCTCTCGACCCTCGGCTACGAAGTGATCGCGGAGGAGGAGATGGCGCTGCCGCTCGGCTACGACGTCGCCGGCGCGGTGCGGCAGGTCGCGGAACTGCTCGACCGGATGCTCCTCGCCGGCGGCCACGACCGGCAGTCGGTGCTCGCGATCGGGATCGGCATCCCCGGTCCCATCGACCGACGCACCGGAACGGTGCTGCAGGGCGCCATCCTCCCCGAGTGGGTGGGGGTGCGGCTGCGCGACCTCGAGGAGGCCTTCCGGTTCCCGGTGGTCGTGGACAACGACGCGAACCTCGGCGCGCTCGCCGAGGTGACGTGGGGCGCCAACCGCGGGGTCCGCAACCTGATCTTCGTCAAGATCGGCACCGGCATCGGCGCCGGGCTGATCCTCAACGGCCTGCCCTATTACGGGTTCCTCGGGATCACCGGCGAGCTCGGCCACACCCCGGTCGTCGAGCAGGGCGTGATCTGCCGCTGCGGCAACCGGGGCTGCCTGGAGACCGTCGCGTCCACGAGCGTGATGCTCGAGACGCTGGGGCACGGTGCCGACGCCCCGGTGAGCACAGCGGACATCCTGCGGAGGGGTCGCGAGCGCGATCCGGCCGTGCTCCGCGTGGTCAGCGACGCGGGCACGGCGATCGGCGGGGCCATCGGCAGCATCGCCAACGTCATCAACCCGGAGCTGGTGCTCATCGGCGGCCCCTTGGTGGGGCTGGGGGAGGCGCTCCTCGACCCGATCCGGCGCGGCATCCAGCACAACGCGATCCCGATCATCGCCGGGACCACGGTCGTGCGGATCTCGTCCCTCGGCGACCGCGCCGAATCGCTCGGCGCCGCGGCCCTGGTCATCCAGGGCGCTCTCGCCGGCGCGGAGTAGCCCCGGCATTCGCACGGACGCCGCGTTCGCGCTGGGCCGTTACCGATCCGTTGTCTTCACTATTTGACGTCAAGACTGAATTTAGCGTTTACTACTTAGGCGCAACCCACGCACCCGCACAGCGGAACCCAGCCCGAAAAGCACACCAAGGAGCGACGATGCCGTCGAACGCAGTCATCCTGCAGATGCGCGCCATCACGAAGGAGTTCCCGGGCGTCAAGGCGCTCGAGGATGTCTCCCTCACCGTCCACGCCAACGAGATCCACGCCATCTGCGGAGAGAACGGCGCGGGCAAGTCCACGCTGATGAAGGTCCTCTCCGGCGTCTACCCGTTCGGGACTTATACGGGAGACATCGTCTACCAGGGCGACGTCATGCGGTTCAAGGACATCCGGTCCTCCGAGCAGCGCGGCATCGTGATCATCCACCAGGAGCTCGCCCTCATCCCCGAGCTCTCGATCACCGAGAACATCTTCCTCGGCAACGAGCCGGGCCGCGGCGGCGTCATCGACTGGGGCCAGGCCAAGCGCCGCGCCGTCGAGCTGCTCGCCCGCGTCGGGCTCAGCGACGACCCGGACACGCAGATCAAGAACATCGGCGTCGGCAAGCAGCAGCTCGTCGAGATCGCCAAGGCGCTCAACAAGGACGTCAAGCTCCTCATCCTGGACGAGCCGACCGCCGCGCTGAACGAGGCGGAGTCCGCCCACCTGCTCGACCTGATCGTGGGTCTGAAGCACAAGGGCGTCAGCTCCATCATCATCAGCCACAAGCTCAACGAGATCGAGAAGGTCGCCGACCAGATCACGATCATCCGCGACGGCCGCGCGATCGAGACCCTCGACGTGAAGGGCGACGGTGTGGACGAGGACCGCATCATCCGCGGGATGGTCGGCCGTACCCTCGAGAGCCGCTTCCCCGAGCGCACGCCCAACATCGGCGACGTCCTCTTCGAGGTGCGCGACTGGGTCGTGCAGCACCCGCAGGTCGCCGACCGGCTCGTGGTCAAGAACTCCAGCTTCACCGTGCGCCGCGGCGAGATCGTCGGCTTCGCCGGCCTCATGGGCGCCGGGCGCACCGAGCTCGCGATGAGCGTCTTCGGCCGCTCCTACGGCACCTTCGTCTCCGGCGAGGCGTACAAGGACGGCAAGCCGATCCAGCTCCGCACGGTCTCCGAGGCCATCGACAACGGCCTCGCCTACGTGAGCGAGGACCGCAAGGTGCTCGGCCTCAACCTCCTCGACGACATCAAGCAGTCGATCGTCGCGGCCAAGCTGAAGAAGATCGCCAAGCGCGGGGTCGTGAACGACCAGCAGGAGTACGCGGTCGCCGAGGAGTACCGAAAGAACCTGCGGATCAAGACCCCCGACGTCGACCGCGGTGTGAGCACCCTCTCCGGCGGCAACCAGCAGAAGGTCGTGCTGGCCAAGTGGATGTTCACCGACCCGGACATCCTCATCCTCGACGAGCCCACCCGCGGCATCGACGTCGGCGCCAAGTTCGAGATCTACGGCATCATCCAGCAGCTCGCCGCGCAGGGGAAGGGCGTCATCGTCATCTCCTCCGAGCTGCCGGAGCTGCTCGGCATCTCCGACCGGATCTACACGATCTTCGAGGGGCAGATCACCAACGAGCTTCCCATCGCGGAGGCCACCCCCGAAACCCTCCTGAAAAGCATGACCTCGGCCAAGAAGAAGGCAACCCGATAATGACCACTCAGATCGAAGCGAAGAAGAAGTCCGGCGGGATCCGCGACCTCGGCAAGATGTTCGGCGGCGGCCAGTCCACCGGACGCCAGTTCGGCATCCTCGGCGCGCTCGTCGTCATCGTCCTGCTGTTCGAGCTGCTCACCGGCGGCAAGACCCTCGACCCGGTCAACCTGATCAACCTGGTCAACCAGAACGTCTACGTCCTGGTCCTGGCGATCGGCATGGTCATGGTTATCATCGCCGGCCACATCGACCTCTCGGTCGGCTCGGTCGCCGCGGTGGTCGGCATCATCGTCGCGCAGGCGATGACGCAGTGGCACCTGCCCTGGGGGCTCGCCATCGTGCTCGGCCTCCTCGTCGGCGCCGCGATCGGAGCCTGGCAGGGCTGGTGGGTCGCATACGTCGGCGTCCCCGCCTTCATCGTGACGCTCGCGGGCATGCTCATCTTCCGCGGCCTCAACCAGCTCATCGGAAACGCCAACACCATCCCGGTGCCGGACGGCTTCACCTTTATCGGCGGCGGCTTCCTCCCCGAGTGGGGCCCGGAGACCGGCTACAACAACTCGACCCTGCTGCTCGGCATCGTCATCGCCGTCGTCATCGCGGTGCTCGAGGTCCGCACCCGCCGCAACCAGACGAAGATGGGCTCCGAGAAGGCGCCGCTCTGGGTCAGCGTGTTCAAGGTCGTCGTCCTCGACGCCGTCGTGATCTACTTCACGTTCCTGTTCGCGGGAGGCCGCGTCGGCACGTCGTTCCCGGTCTCCGGCATCATCCTCGGCGTCCTGATCATCCTGTACTCGTTCATCACCCGGAACACGATCTTCGGCCGCCACATCTACGCGGTCGGCGGCAACTCGCACGCTGCTGAGCTGTCCGGCGTCAAGATCAAGCGCGTCAACTTCTACGTGATGATGAACATGTCCGTGCTGGCGGCGCTCGCCGGCATGATCGCCGTCGCCCGCTCGATCTCGTCCGGCCCGCAGGACGGCCTCGGCTGGGAGCTCGACGCGATCGCGGCCGTCTTCATCGGTGGCGCAGCGGTCTCCGGCGGCATCGGCACCGTGGCCGGCTCGATCGTCGGTGGTCTCGTCATCGCCGTCCTCAACAACGGCCTCCAGCTCCTCGGCGTGACCAGCGACTGGGTGCAGATCATCAAGGGCCTCGTCCTCCTGATCGCCGTCGGCATCGACGTCTACTCGCACCGCCGCGGCGGCCCGTCCCTGATCGGGCGCTTCCTGGGCGGCCGCGGTCGCCGGGAGTCCGCGGTGGACGCCGCCGGCGCCGAGCAGCCCGCCGTGCTGCCGACCTCGGACCCCGCCGAGGACTCGGCCCGGTCGCTGACCTCCTGAACCCGCACCTCCCTTCGAAGAACCTGCACCATCACAACCAGAGAAAGAGATAAGAATGCGCAAGATCGCACTCGCGACCGTGGCTGTCGCCGCTGCCGCAGCGCTGGCCCTGTCGGGCTGCTCGAGCCGTGACGGCTCCGGCAGCACGTCGACGGCCGCCGGCTTCGCCAAGGACGCCTCCATCGGCGTCGCCCTCCCGACCAAGACCTCGGAGAACTGGGTGCTCGCGGGCGGCCTGTTCACCGACGGCCTCAAGGCTGCCGGCTTCAAGGGCGACGTGCAGTACGCGGGCGGCTCCGGCGTCTCGGACCAGCAGTCGCAGATCCAGTCGATGATCACCAACGGCGCCAAGGTCGTCATCATCGGCGCCGTCGACGGTGGCCAGCTCGCTGCGCAGGCCAAGGCCGCGCACGACGCCGGCGCGACCGTCATCGCCTACGACCGCCTCATCCTCAACACCAAGGACGTCGACTACTACGTCGCGTACGACAACGAGAAGGTCGGCGAGCTCCAGGGCCAGGCCCTCCTCGACGGCATGAAGGCCAAGTACCCGGGCAAGACCAAGTTCAACATCGAGCTGTTCTCCGGCTCGCCCGACGACGCCAACTCGAAGGTCTTCTTCGACGGCGCCATGAAGATCCTGCAGCCGAAGATCTCCGACGGCACGCTGAAGGTCGTCTCCGGTGAGACCGACATCAAGCAGACCGCCACCCAGGGCTGGCTGCCGGCGAACGCGCAGACCCGCATGGACACCCTGCTCGCCAAGAGCTACGGCTCGACCGAGCTGGACGGCGTCCTGTCGCCGAACGACACCCTCGCGCGCGCCATCATCACCTCGGTGAAGGGTGCAGGCAAGCCGGTCCCGACCGTCACCGGTCAGGACTCGGAGGCCGAGTCGGTCAAGTCGATCATGGCGGGCGAGCAGTACTCGACCATCGACAAGGATACCCGCAACCTGGTCAAGCAGGCCATCCAGATGGTCAAGGACCTGCAGGCGGGCAAGAAGCCGGCGACGAACGACGACAAGTCGTACGACAACGGCGCGAAGGTCGTCCCGGCCTACCTGCTGAAGCCGCTCATCGTCACCAAGGCGAACGCGGCGCAGGCGTACGCCAACGACCCGACCCTGGAGCCGCTGACCAAGTAGTCGGCGCCGCCCTCGGGCAGTTCTGAACAGAGCAGAAGGCCGGTCCCTCTTCGGGACCGGCCTTCTGTGTCCCCCCTGGACAGTTCCCCCGGGATTTCCCCCTCTGGCGGCCGTGGTCTCACGCTAGGCCGCCCGTGGGGTCGCGGCATCAGGGCCACCACGGATATCGGCACCCGTGGTGGCCCTGAGCGGAATGGGGGTCGACGGCCCGGTTCACAGCTCGGTGAGCACCTCGCTGATGCGCGTCACGGACTCCTCGATGAGCGCGACCGCTGCCTGACCGTCCCGGCGCGCGGTGGCCTCGCGGAGCTCGCGGGCGAAGCGATCGAGAGCGAGCGGGTCGAGGCGGCCGTGCAGCTTGCGGCCGAGCCGCCGGACCTGGGGAAGCACGTTGCCGAGCGCCCGGATACGGACCTCGTTGTCCTCGATCCGCGCGAACGCGATCACGAGCTGTGCGAAGACGGTGACGAACCGGGCGGTGTCGTCGCTCGTCGCCGCGGCCGAGAGCTCGCACTGGAGGTCGGCGATCAGGTCGTCGTCCTCGGCCTCCCAGAACGGGAGCCCGCGCAGCGCCGCGCCGGACCACAGGTCGCCGGCGACCTGAACCGACTCCAGCACGCCGCGGATGTCGAACTGGGCCACGCGCGTGTAGCGGTTGCGCTCCATCTCGATCAAGCCCTGTTCGGCGAGGCGGTCGAGGGCGTGGCGGATGGGGGTGCGGGAGATCCCCAGCCATTCGACGAGGTCGGCGTCGCGCAGGCGTTCGCCCGGCTCGAGGGTGCCGTCCATGATGGCGGCTTCGATGCGCACGTAGGCCTCTTCGGAGAGGGAGATCCGGGCGACGTGATCGGTGGGCATGGGCATGGGCGGGTGCTCCTGGGTTGTGGGTAGTGGGTTTGGGGGGTGGAACGAACAGTTTGCTCTGGTCAGATGCCTACTGGTAAACTATAAATATACCAGAGCAAAACCAAGTTCACGAAACGAGCCCCCCATGACCCTCGAAGAACTCCGCGCCCGCTTTCCCTCGCTCGCGGCAGACCGACGCCTCCTCCGCAACGATGTCTACGAGGTGCTCCTCGCCGGCATCCTCATCGGCGACCTCGCACCGGGCGAGCGCCTCAAAGACGGGGAGCTCACCGAAGCCCTCCGCGTCTCGCGCACACCCGTGCGTGAGGCGATCGGCCGATTGCAGCAGGTCGGGCTGATCCGCACGGCCCCCAACCGATATACGCAGGTGTCGCCCCTCGAGTTGCGCGAGATCGTGGATGTTCTCGGCGTGCTCCGACTCCTGCTGCCCCCGGCGATCCGCCATGCCCTCCGCGGCCTGGATGTGGACACGGAGCTGGAGCTCACGGTCGTGGCCGAACGGCTCGAACGCGAGGCCGACGGCGGTGCGACCGACGCCACGCCCATCGACGCGTTCGCGCGTACGGCCGCAGCCATCCTGGCCGTGATCCCCGACCGTGTGCTGGCGGAGTCGATCGAGAACCTCATTCCGCGCTTCGTCCGCTTCGTGACGCTGTCGGACGACGGCGCGGCGGCGGTCTCGCGCGAGCGGGTGCTGGACTTCGTCCGGGCGGTGGTCCAGGGCGACGAGAGGGCGGTGACCGTCCTCGACGAGACCCTGCTCGAACTCTCGGAGGTGCTCAGCCCGCGCGTCGGCGGAGCCGGCTGAGCACGGCCGCCGGGAACACCAGCAGCAGGAGCACCAGCACCAGCAGGATCCCGGCGCCCGCGACGATCGCCGCCGTGAGGCCCAGAGTCACGTCGAAGACGAAGAAGACCACGCCGGAGGTCAGCAGGGCCACCAGGCCCAGGTTGATCTTCAGCAGCCGGTTGGCGATGGAGACGGACTGCGTCTTCTCGTGGTGCCGGAAGAGCTGGCGGTGCAGCGCGACCGGGGCGAGCCCCAGCGCTGTGCTGCCCGCGGCGAGCAGGACGAGGACCAGGTAGAAGCCCACCTGGAACGCGTCCAGCGTGCCGAAGCGCGCCTGGAACGCGATCGCGAGCAGGAAGCCGCTGATGAGCTGGGTGCCCGTCTGGGTCACCCGGAGCTCCTGCAGGATCTCGTTCCAGTTGCGGTCGGCGCGCTGGGTCGCGGACTCCGGGCGCCCGTCGTCCGGGTCGATGTCGTCCGTGTCCGGTGTCTGTGGCCCCGGTGTCTGTTGCCCCGGCGTCTGCGTCATCGGTGCCCCGGCGTCTGCGTCATCGCCCCATCGTCGTCCGGGGAGGGGAGGCGCGCAACGGGTTGACGCCCTGCGCTGCCAACGCCGCGCGGTAGAACCGTACGAGTTCGGCCGCGCTGGGCCGCTTCGCCGCCATGGTCGCCGTGTCCGACCTCCGGGCGGCCATGTGGTGCCGCCACGACTCGGCGGCGCAGCGGTGGTCCCAGGCGACCGCGGCCGCGGCCTCCAGCGTGCGGCACCAGCCGATCAGCTCCCGGCCCTCGGAGCTCGGCGCCCACGTGACGACCCGGTACCAGACGTCCGGCCGGTTGAGGTCGCCGAACGCGAACCGCCGGACGACCGCGTACGGCGTTCCGAGGGCGCCCTGGCTCAGCACCCATTCCGTGGGCTGCGCGTTCGCCACGGGATGCCAGGATACGGTCACGTCAGAACGTTAGAGACGGCCGCCGACACCGATCAGGTCAGGAGCCGGATGAGCGCCGCGACCACGGCGGCGGCAGGCACCACGACGATGAACGGCACGCGCAGCGCGTACAGCCCGGCGGCGATGGCGACCGCCGGGAGCCGCGCGTCCAGGTGCAGCGACTGCCCGGCGCCGAAGGTCTGCACGCAGATCAGAGCGGCGAGCAGCGCAGCGGTCAGGAGGTCGCTCGTGCGCGCGACGACGGGGTGGTCGAGCGCCCTGGGCGGGACGAGCCAGCCCGCGGCCTTCAGCGCGAGCACGGCGATCGAGCCGAGCAGGATGATGTTCCAGATCGTCACGGCTCGACCTCCCGCTCCATCGGGATCGGGTCGGGGTGCGGCCGGTCGTCGCCGCGGCCGAACAGGTTGAGGACACCGAACACGATCGCGACGACCGCCGCCGCGAGCACCGGCAGACCCGGCATGAGGACGGGTGTCAGCAGCGTCGCGACGAACCCGGCCGCGACGGCGACCGCCTGGGTCTGGCGCGCCTTCAGCCGCGGCCAGAGCAGCCCGAGGAAGGCCGCGGCCGCAGCCGCGTCGAGACCGTACGCCTTCACATCGCCGATCAGGTTGCCGAGGAGTGCCCCGGCGAGCGTCATCAGGTTCCAGCCGAGGTAGACGACGAGGCCGGTCGTCCAGAACCCGATGCGCTGTGCCCGCGGCTCGGTCTGGGCGGTGGCGACGGCCGTGGACTCGTCGATCGTGAGCTGGGTGGCCGCGGAGCGCCGCCAGAACCCCGGGCCGATGATGCGCGAAAGGCGCAGCGCGTAGAAGGAGTTGCGCACGCCGAGCAGGGCGGCGGAGGCGATGGCCGTGCCGCCCGCGGCGACGCCGCCGGAGGCGAGCACGCCGATGAGGGCGAACTGCGAGCCGCCGCTGAACATCACGAGGCTGAGGACGCAGGCCTGCCAGACGTCGAGGCCGGACGCGGTCGCGAGCGCGCCGAACGAGATCCCGTACAGCGCCGTCGCGACGCCGACCGCCCAGCCGGAGCGGGCGGCGGCGCGCTCCTGCGCGCTGCGGGGGATGCGTGCCATCCTGTCGGGGCCAGCGGGCCGGGGGCTACTCGGCGGCGCCGGCGCCCGGCCGGAACAGCCGGGCCACGACGTCTTCCGCGGTCGTGTCGCCGAGCGTCCAGGGCTGGAAGATGACGCGGTAGACGATCGGGGCGATGACGACGTCCATCACATCGTCTTCGGTCACCGAGGTCTCCGGGTGACGTGCCAGCAGCATCCCGGCCTCCGTGCGCCGGTTTCGGAGGCAGTCGGAGGTCCGCTCGCCCGCCGCGCTCGCACCGCCGCGCAGGAGGGCGGCGTTCACCGGCTTGCGGAAGTGGGCGACGATCCCGCGCGCCCAGTCGGTGAGGTCGTCGCGCAGGTCGCCGCGGTCGGCGAGCGGCCGCTCGGGGTCGAGGTGGTACGTGGCGATGTCGTTGATGAGGGTCGGGAGGTCGCCCCAGCGCCGGTAGATGCTGGTCGGGTTGACGCCCGCGCGCTCGGCGATCATCGGGACGGTGACGCGCTCGGGCCCCTTCTCGCGGACGAGCTCCTCGACGGCGGTGCGCACGCTGTGGATGACCGCGGCGCTGCGTCCGCCCGTCCGCTTCGACGGTGTGGTCGTAGTCATGGGAATAGCTTAAAGCAAAAATCGTTGCTTTTTATCAGATCCCGCTCTATAGTCCGATAAAGCAATCAGCTTTGCTTTTAGGAGGCCGAGATGTCCACTTCAGGGGAGAGCTGCCCGACCCTCGCCCGACCGGCGGTCGCGACCGGCCCGGTCGCCGTGAACGAGCCCCGGCAGCGTTCACTGCGGCGTTCGCTGCGACTCCGTCCGACTACTGCCTTCGCCGGCACCGCCCTGGCGTTCGTCGCCGTGGCGCTCGCCGTCGGGGCGCCCAGCCCGCTGTTCGTCCTGTACCAGCGGGAGTGGGGCTTCCCGTCGTGGCTGCTGACGGTCGCCTTCGCGATCTACGCGGTGACGCTGCTGATCACGCTGCTCGTCGCGGGTTCGCTGTCCGACCACATCGGGCGCCGTCCCGTGCTGGTCGGCGCGCTCGCGCTCCAGGTGGCGGCGATGCTCCTGTTCCTGTTCTCGAAAGACATCGGCTCGATCATCGCCGCCCGCTCGGTGCAGGGCGTCGCCACCGGGGCGGCGATGAGCACCTTCACCGCCTCCCTGGTCGAACTGGCGCCCGAGCGGCAGAAGAAGCTCGGCGCGACCATCGGCTCGACGGCTCCCGTCGGCGGGATCGCGCTGGGCGCGTTCTTCACCGGGCTGGCCGTTCAGTTCACGGCCCAGCCGACGACGCTCGTCTTCGTCACGCTGGCGCTGCTGTTCGTCGCGGGCATCCTCGTCGTGCTCGCGTCGCCGGAGACCGTCGCGGCCCGTCCGGGAGCGCTGCGCTCGCTGACGCCGCGGCTGTTCATCCCGCGTGCGGCGCGGGGCGAGTTCGTCGGTGCGCTGCCGCTGTTCCTGGCGACGTGGATGCTCGCCGGGCTGTTCATCGGGCTGTCGCCGTCGATCCTGCACGGCGTCTTCCACCTGGACTCCGGCCTCCTGAACGGCGCCATCGTCGCCGTGCCGCCGGCGGTCGGAGCCGTCGCCGGGCTGCTGCTGACCCGCGCACCGGCGCGGACCACGACCGTCTGGGCGATGGCGGCGATCATGGCCGGGATCGCGCTGACCGCCCTCGGGATCGGCACCGCGCTCCTGCCGGTGCTGTTCGCCGGCGCGGTGGTCGCGGGAGGCGGTTTCGGGGCCGGGTTCTCGGCGATGCTGCGGATCATCGCCCCGCTCGCGCCGAACGACCAGCGCGCGGAGCTCTTCGCCGGGGTGTTCCTGGTGAGCTACCTGGCCTACGGAGTCCCGGCGCTCGCCGCGGGAAAGCTGATCGGCGTCGTCGGTCTGCTGCCCACCGCGCTCGGCTACGCGGCGGCCATCGCCGTCGCCGCCGCGGTGGCGATGGTCGTGCAGACCGTGCGACTGGCGCGCGGCGTGCGCGCAGAGGCGGCGGCCGCCGCGGAGGCCGCCCTCACGCCACGTCGATGAGCACCTTTCCCACGACGCCGTCCTTCACGGCGTCGTGGGCGGCGGCCGTCTCCGCCAGCGGGAAGCGCGTGATCGGGAGGCCGTGCTCGGCACCCACCGGCAGCGCGCCCGCCGCCACGGCCGCCGACACCGCCCGCACCGCGGCCGCCTTGGCCTCCGGCGCGACCGTGTAGGTGAGCACGAACTGCCAGCGCAGGTTCTTCTGCATCGACGGGCGGATCGGCATCGTCACCTCGGTCGATCCCGGAGCGTCGGCGTAGACCGAGATCGTGGCGCCCCGGGCGGTGACCTTCGTGTCGAGCTCGGCGTTGGCGCTGGCGTTGACCTCCACGACGATGTCGACCCCGCGCGGCGCGAGCGCGCCGATCGCCTCGGCCGTGTCCGGTTCGCGGTAGTTGACGACGTGGTGCGCCCCCGCGGCCCGCGCGAGCTCGGCCTTCTCGTGGGTGCTGACCGTCGCGATCACCGTGGCGCCCGCCCACACGGCGAGCTGGATGGCCGCGTGGCCGACCGCTCCCGCGCCGCCCGCGACGAGCACCGTGCGGCCTTCGAGCGACCCGGGCGAGAGCTCGGGCGCCGCCCCTTCGTAGGCGGTGAGCGCGCGGTGCGCCGTCAGCGCGGGAATGCCGAGCGAGGCGCCGACGTCGAAGCTCACCCCATCCGGCAGCGGTACGACGAGCTTCTCCGGGACGACGACCCACTCCTGGGCCGTGCCGTCCGGGCGCTGGTAGGCGGCGTCCCACACCCAGACCCGGTCGCCCGGGCGCACAGTGGTGACGCCGGCGCCGACCTCGTCGACCACTCCGGCGCCGTCCTGGTTCGGGACCTGCGGCCGGGGGAGGTCCGACGGGCCGCTGCCCTGGCGGGCCTTCCAGTCGGTCGGGTTGACGCCGGAGACGTGGATGCGGACGCGCACCTCGCCGTCGCCGGGGTGCGGCTCGGGGCGCTCGCCGTAGACGAGAACGTCGGAGTCGCCGGTCCTGGTGTAGCTGACAGCCTTCATGGCTCAAGCCAACCACGGGAGAAGGGCCGCCGTCAGCCCGCGGAGCAGGCTCCCGAACTGGTCGGCGCCGAGCCGACCGTGCCGAGCACCGGACGGAGCTCGTCCAGGGTGAGCGCGTAGCCGGTCTGCGGGTCGATCGTGGAGCGGGCGAAGACGACACCGGCGACGTCGCCCGCGGTGTCGAGCAGCGGGCCGCCGGAGTTGCCCGGGCGGATCGTGCCGCGCAGCGAGTAGATCTGCCGCTCCACCGAGCCGGTCTGGTAGATGTCCGTCCCGCGGGCGGTGAGCCGGTCGCGGACGCGCTGCGGGGTGATGGTGAACGGGCCGTCGCCGGGATAGCCGGCGGCGTACGCCTGGTCGCCCGCGCCCAGGTCGTGCCCGAGGTGCAGCGCGGGCGCCTGCAGGTCGGTGACGGCGAGCACGGCCAGGTCGCGCTCCGGGTCGAACGCCACGAGCGTGGCCCTGTCGACGGTCGTGCCGCCGGACTCCCGCACGACGATCGAGGAGGCGCCAGCGACGACGTGCGCGTTGGTGACGACGCGGCCCGGTTGGACCACCCAGCCGCTGCCCTCGGAGTCCACGCCGCAGGCCGGCTTGGACGCCAGCACGGTGACGGTGGACTGCTGCGCCTGGGCGACGGCGGCGGGGACGTTCGGGTCGGGAGCGCCGATGGTCTTGATGGACTCGCCGCCCTCGAAGACCTTCGGAAGGCCCGCGCCGGCGAGGGCGTCGTCCACCGCCCCGAGCACGGTCGAGGACGGGACCGGCGCGATGCTGTTCAGGGTGGAGACGACCTGCGAGGAGTTCGCGGCCTGCACGACGGTCGCGAGGCTGGTGGCCATCGCGAAGCCGGCGACGAGCCAGACGACGACGGCCCAGGTGACGAAGCCGAGCACGGCCCCGATCAGCGAGTCCAGCCACTTGATCGGGCCGTGGCGGAGCACCTTGCCGATCACCGCCGCCGCCGCGGTGGCCAGCGCGTAGACGATGCCCGCGCACACGACCAGCACCACAGCGGCCACGATCGAGCGCTGGCTGACGCCCGTCAACCCGGAGCCGGCCATCCAGTTGACCACCATCGGCGCCAGGAAGAGGCCGAGCGACAGTCCGACGGCGAGACCGATCAGCGCGCCGGCGGCACGGATCGCGCCATTGCTCCAGCCCGCCGTCATCGCCACGACGGCGAGCACCAGCAGCACGACGTCGACCACGATCTCCACGGCTCACACGATGCCCCACCAGGCTGGACGCGGGCTGGGGTACAGATGTACGGAACCGGAAACCCGCCGCCGCGTGGGTATATTACGAAGGAATCGCCGGGGTGCCCGTACCGGTGTGGAGGAGGAAGCCGTGCCGAAGGGAGCGAACCTCCCGGCGATCGCCGCGTTCAACGAGACCGTGGTGCTGGACGCCGTGCGGCGGTCCGGTGGCGGCCTCAGCCGCGTCGAGCTCACGACGGTCACGGGCCTCTCCGCGCAGACCGTGACGAACGTCACCAGGCGCCTGCTCCACCAGGGGCTGATCCGGGAGGCCGGCAAGCAGAGCGAGGGCAGCCCAGGCAAGCCGCGCACCCTGCTGCGGCTCGACCCCGCAGGCGCGTACGCGGTCGGCGTCCACCTCGACCCCACGGTCATCACGTGCGTGCTGCTCGACCTGGAGGGCGACGTGGTCGAGCACCTGCGCCGGCCGTCACCTCCGGACGGCGACGCGAAGGCGACGCTTGCCGTCATCCTGGACGCCATCCGCGTTCTGCTCTCGACGCCGGGCGTGGACGCGTCGCGGGTGATCGGCGTGGGCGTCGCCGCGCCGGGACCCATCGACGCGGACACCGGCGTCGTCGTGCGGCCGCCGCTCATCCCGGGCTGGAACGACTTCCACCTGCGCGACGAGCTCACCGCCGCGACGGGCCTCCCCTCGCTGGTCGCGAAGGACGTGATCAGCGCCGCCGTGGCCGAGCGCTGGCACGACCCGGCAGGAGCCAGCAAGGACTACGCGTTCATCTACTACGGCACCGGCGCCGGCATCGGCCTCGTGCTGGGCGGCGAGGTCTACACCGGCTCCACGGAGAACGCGGGCGACGCCGGCCACGTGCTGGTCGACCCGGGAGGCGCGCTGTGCGCGTGCGGCCGGCGCGGCTGCTGGGGCGAGTCGGTACGACCGCACCGACTGGTGATGCAGGGCCTGTGGGCGGGCGTCCTGCCCGCGCCGGCGGGCGCCTCTGTCGTCGACGGCGTGGACCTGGACCTCGACGTGGAGACAGTGGACGCGCTCTTCACGCTTCTGACGGAGGCCGCCGACGCCGGCGACGACCGCGCCGCCGCGATCATCGACCACTCCATCCGCAACACGGCGTACTACGTGTCCAACCTCACCGCCCTCCTCGACCTCGACCGGGTCGTGTTCGGCGGCCCGTCCTGGTCGAGGGTCGAGCGCCGCTACCTGGCGCAGCTCGCCGACCGGCTGGCGGAGATCGACATGGGGATCCTGACCCACCCGGTGCTGCTCGAGGGCACCGCGGTGGGAGAGGACGTGGCGGCGGTGGGGGCGGCGTGCCTGGTGTTGAACGAGACGTTCTCGCCGCGGGTGGGGCGGGGGTGAGGGAACTCCGCCCCACCCGGGGGCGCCTCAGCCGCGGGTCACCTTGTTGACGTTGATCGTGGAGGTGAGGGTCACACTCTGGCCGCCCGCGACGTAGACCCCGGTGTTGCCGTACCAGAAGGTCGTGAGGAACGAACCTGCCTGGACCCGGCTGACGCCAGGGCAATTCGTCGCGAGCGACCCGGTGCCCTCGAAACCGGCGGGTGACTTGCCGCCGTTCAACCATGCGCACGCCGATGTCGTCGTGCATCCCGCGTAGAGCTGCGCCAGGAACGGCGTGATCGTCAGGGGCTTCACCTTGGCCGCGAGGTACTCCTCCGCGATGGGGTCGTAGAGGATGTCCGCCGGCTTGCCGGACTCGACGATCGCCTGAACCTCGGCGGGCGTCTGCGTCTGGGCAAGTGCCTCGAGTTGCCGCGTCGTCGTGTCATCCGACGTGACCGGTGCCCCCTCGCCGAGCGCTCGAAGGCTTCCTTCGTCCGCCTGGGCGGGAAGAGCGAAGGACATCAGGAGCGCGCCTGCTCCTATCGCCGACGCCAATACGGTCCTGATCTTCATGGAGTGATTCCCTTGCTTCCTTGCGAAACGACCACTGAATCGTGGGTGTTCGGGGATCGTCTCACCGGCTGCGGGTGAGAAACAAGAGTAAGCCAGGTTTCTATTCTAGAACTTTAAGTATTGCATCGACGCCTCATGCGCGTCCGACGGCGTTGCCGCCACCCCCACCCGAGGGCAGACCCCCGATTTCCCGCGCACTCTTTACTTATAAATCAATTTGATTTATAAATTACGAAGAGTCCGCGGCATGGGAGCCGAAGGACCCCAATGCAAAGGAGCATCGATGAAGCGAAGCAGGGTTGTGGTCGCAGCAGTCGCCGCCGCCGCGCTCGTCGCACTGGCGGGCTGTTCGTCGTCGTCCGGGGGCGGTGACAGCAAGACCGTCAAGGTCGCCTTCCAGGATTTCGGGTCGGACATCATGGCCAACTTCATGAAGAAGGCCAAGGCCGACTTCGAGAAGGCCAATCCCGGCACCAAGGTCGACCTGATGCCCATCAAGGCCGCCGAGAACGACTACTACACCAAGCTCGCGCTGATGAACCGGGCCGCCACCACCGCGCCCGACGTCATGAGCGAGGACACCTTCCTGATCCGCGCCGACGCGCAGGCGGGCTACCTCGCGCCGCTCGACTCCTACGTCTCGAAGTGGTCGGACTGGTCCAACTTCTTCGACAACGCCAAGGACGCCGGCAAGGGCGACGACGGCAAGGTGTACGGCATCCCCACCGGGACCGACACCCGCGGGCTCTGGTACAACAAGCAGATCTTCGCCAAGGCCGGCATCCCCACGCCGTGGCAGCCGAAGAACTGGGCGGACGTCATCAGCGCGGCCAAGAAGATCAAGGCCGCCGACCCCGGCGTCATCCCGCTCAACATCTTCTCCGGCAAGGCCGCCGGTGAGGCCAGCTCGATGCAGGGCTTCGAGATGCTCCTGTACGGTGCGAGCGCGAAGGGGCTCTACGACGACTCGAACTCCAAGTGGATCACCGGGTCGAAGGCGTTCACCGACTCGCTCGACGTGATCAAGGAGGTCTACCAGGGCGGCCTCGGCCCGAGCCCGGAGATCACCAGCGACACCAACTACCAGAACACCGTCAACAACGAGCTGGTGCCGCAGGGCAAGCTGGCGATCAACCTCGACGGCTCCTGGGCCTCCAACGCGTGGCTGCCCACCGGCGCCACCCCCTGGGCCGACTGGGACAAGGTGATGGGCACCGCCAAGATGCCGACGCAGAACGGCGGCGCGCCCGGCTCGGTCAGCCTCTCCGGCGGCTGGACGTTCTCGATGGGCTCCAAGAGCTCGGCGAAGGACACGGCGTGGAAGTTCATCACCTTCGTGACGGACAAGCAGCGCTCGCTCGAGTACAACATCAACACGGCCGGCATCCCGGTCCGCAAGGACGTCGCGAACGACGAGAAGTACAAGACGTCCAACCCGACGTCGGAGTTCTTCTCCTCGCTGGTCGCTGTCACCAAGTTCCGCCCGGCCACCCCGGACTACCCGAAGATCTCCAACGGCATCCAGGTGGCGATGGAGTCGGTGATGACCGGGCAGGCCACTCCGGCACAGGCCGCCAAGACCTACGACGACTCGGTCGTGGGGATCGTCGGCAAGGGCAAGACGGAATCCAAGTAACGTGACCTCCACCCTGGATGCCGTCGGCTCCGACGCGCGCGGCCGGACCACCCCGGTCCGGCCGCCGCGCGGGCCGAAGACACGTTCGCGCGCACACGCTCGGCGCTCACTCGCCCGGGCCGTCCCCCTCATCCCGGCCATCGGCCTGCTGGTCGTGTTCCTGGTCGGGCCGATCCTGTCGTCGTTCTACGGCTCCTTCACGAACATGTCGCTCACCGGCTCCGCCGCAGCGTCCGCGGAGTGGGTGGGCCTCCAGAACTACATCGACCTGTTCAACAGCCCGGACTTCCCGGTGTCGGTGTGGCTGACGCTGGTGTTCCTGATCGGCTCGGCGGTCATCGGCCAGAACATCGTCGGCATGGTGCTGGCCCTGCTGATGCGCGGCGGCAGCCGCTGGGTCGGCGCCCTGGTCTCCACCTTCGTGGTCGGCGCGTGGGTGCTGCCGGAGATCGTGGCGGCGTTCGCGTCGTACGCGTTCTTCAGCCAGCACGGCACGCTCAACGCGATCCTCGCCGGCTTCGGCATCACCGGGCCGTCCTGGCTGTTCGCGTTCCCGATGCTGTCGATCATCCTCGCCAACACCTGGCGCGGCGCGGCCTTCTCGATGCTGGTCTACTCGGCCGCGCTGCAGGAGGTTCCGCCGGAGATCACAGAGGCGGCGGAGGTCGACGGCGCCAACGGGGCCAAGCGCTTCTTCCTGGTGACGCTGCCGATGATCCGGCGCAGCATCTCCACCAACCTCATGCTCATCACGCTGCAGACGCTCTCGGTCTTCACGCTCATCTACGTGATGACCGGCGGCGGCCCGGGCAACAAGAGCATGACCCTGCCGGTGCTGGCCTACCAGGAGGCGTTCAAGTTCTCCGAGCTCGGCTACGGCACCGCGATCGCGACGATCCTGCTGCTCGTCGGGGCGGTCTTCGCGATCGTCTACGTGCGGGCGCTCAAGACGGAGGTGGACTGATGAAGCTCTCGTCGCCCAACGGCATCGCCCTCAAGTGGACGGCCAACATCCTGCTGCTGCTCATCGGTGCGGTCTTCGTGCTGCCGCTGGTGTGGGTGGTGCTGGCCTCCTTCGACGGCAGCGCGACACTCTCGGTCGCCTGGCCGGCGCAGTGGACGCTGGAGAACTTCCAGAAGGTGCTCACGCCCGAGCTGGCCTTCCTGCCGCTGTGGAACAGCCTCCTGCTGTCCGCCGGGTGCGCCGTCCTCACCGTGATCGTCGCGGTGCTGGCCGCCTACCCGCTGTCGCGGTACCGCAACCGGTTCAACCGGCCGTTCCTCTACGCCATCCTGTTCGGGACCTGCCTGCCGATCACCGCGATGATGGTGCCGGTCTACAGCCTGTTCGTGTCGCTCAACCTGATCGACTCGCTCGGTGGGACGATCCTGTTCATGGCGGCGTCATCGCTCCCCATGGCGATCTGGATGACGAAGAACTTCGTCGACTCGGTGCCGATCTCCCTGGAGGAGGCGGCCTGGGTCGATGGAGCGTCCAGCATGAAGACCCTGTGGACCGTCGTCGTCCCGCTCGTGCGGCCGGGGATCGCCGTGGTGTTCATCTACGTGTTCGTCGCCGCGTGGGGCAACTTCTTCGTCCCGTTCGTGCTGCTGCTCAGCCCCGGCAACCAGCCGGCTGCCGTGAGCATCTTCACGTTCTTCGGGCAGTACGGCGCGGTCGCCTACGGCCAGCTCGCCGCCTACTCGCTCATCTACTCCGTGCCCGTCATCGCGCTCTACGTGATCGTGTCCCGTGCGCTGGGCGGTTCGTCCGCGCTCGCCGGGGCCGTCAAGGGCTAGCCGTACCTCTTATATAGAAGGAGTCCTCCTTGTACCAGCAGAACCAGCTCGCCGAGTTGCGGGTCGACCGTTTCGTCCGCGAGCGCCTGACGCCCGCCCTCGAGCGGGCATCCGTCCCGGTGACCGTGGCGGCGTGGGCGGTGCCGGACGAGCCGGTGCCGTTCGCGCAGGCGGTGCAGGGCGACTTCGAGCCCTTCGCCGTCGGGAGGCCGTGGGGGCGGCCGTGGGGCACGGTCTGGTTCCGCGTGACCGGGACGGTCCCGGCCGAGTGGGAGGCCTCCGCCGACGAGGTGGAGCTGGTCGTGGACCTCGGGTTCACGGCCGGCCAGGTCGGCTTCCAGGCGGAGGGCCTGGTCTGGGCGACCGACGGCACGATCGTGAAGGCGCTGGAGCCGCTGAACAACTACGTGCGGCTGCAGACGGCGCCGGGGGAGTCCTTCGAGCTGTTCGTGGAGGCGGCCTCCAACCCGGACGTGGGGTCGGACTGGTCGTTCCGGCCGACGCCGGTCGGCCGTAAGTCGACCGCGTCGCCGGACCCCATCTACACGCTGCGGCGCGTGGACGTCGTCCACCGCGACCGCGAGGTGTGGGAGCTGATCCAGGACATCTTCACGGTCCGCACGCTCGCGGCCGAGCTCCCCGCGACCTCCCCGCGACGGGCGGCGCTCTTCGCAGCGCTGGAGGACGCGGTGACGGCGGTCGACCCGTTCGACGTCGGCGCGACCGCCACGGCCGGTCGCGCCGCGCTTGCCGACGTGCTGGCCTCGCCAGCGGCGGCGACCGCGCATCGGGTGTTCGCCGTCGGCCATGCGCACATCGACTCCGCCTGGCTGTGGCCGGTGCGCGAGACGATCCGCAAGTGCGCGCGCACGTTCTCCAACGTCCTCGACCTCATGGACCAGGACCCGGACTTCGTGTTCGCCTGCTCGTCGGCGCAGCAGTTCGAATGGATGCAGCGCTTCTATCCCGAACTGTTCGAGCGCATCCGCGTGCGGGTCGCCGAGGGCCGGTTCGTGCCGGTCGGCGGGATGTGGGTGGAGTCGGACACCAACCTGCCCGGCTCGGAGGCGATGGCCCGCCAGTTCGTGGAGGGCAAGCGGTTCTTCCGGGAGGAACTCGGCTACGAGCCGCGCGAGGTCTGGCTGCCCGACTCGTTCGGCTACTCGGGCGCGCTCCCGCAGATCGCGCGCGAGGCCGGGATGGACCACTTCCTCACCCAGAAGATCTCGTGGAACGAGACCAACCGGTTCCCGCACCACACCTTCGAGTGGGAGGGCATCGACGGTACGCGCATCTTCACGCACTTCCCGCCGGTCGACACCTACAACTCCATCCTCTCCGGGGGTGAGCTGGCGCACGCCGAGCAGAACTTCGCGGACAAGGGCCGGGCGAACACCTCCCTCGTACCGTTCGGCTTCGGCGACGGCGGCGGCGGCCCGACCCGCGAGATGGTCGCGGCGGCCGCCCGCACGGCCGACCTGGAAGGGTCCCCGACCGTCCGCGTCGCGGCGCCGTCCGCGTTCTTCGCCGCGGCGCGCGCCGAGTTCGACCCGGCGCCGGTGTGGGCGGGCGAGCTCTACCTGGAGTTCCACCGCGGCACCTACACATCGCAGGCGCGCACCAAGCAGGGCAACCGCCGCAGCGAGGCGCTGCTGCACGAGGCGGAGCTCTGGGCGGCCACGGCGACCGTGCGGACGGGCGCGGCCTACCCGGCGGAGGAGCTGCGCGCGGCCTGGCGGACGGTGCTGCTGCAGCAGTTCCACGACATCCTGCCCGGCTCGTCCATCGGGTGGGTGCACGACCAGGCGGTCGAGAACTACGCCCTGGTGGCGCGCAGCCTGGAGGACGTGATCGGGCGGTCGCTGGCGGCGCTCGCCGCTGACGAGACGGCCGACACCACCACGGCCGGCGCGGTCGCGAACGCCTCGCCCTACCCCGTGGACGGGATCGCCCCCGGCGGCGCCGGCGTCCCGGCGCGCGGCTCCGACGCCCGCCTCGAGCGCGACGGCGACGGCTTCCGGCTGGTCAACGACCGCATCGCGGTCACCGTCGACGCCGAGGGCCTCATCCCCTCGATCGTGGAGGTCGCGAGCGGCCGGGAGGTCGTGCCCGCGGGCACGCGTGCCAACCTCCTCCAGCTCTTCCGGGACACCCCGACGCAGTGGGACGCCTGGGACGTCGACATCGAGTACCGGCTCGCGGGGGAGGACCTGACGGCCGTGGAGTCCCTCGAGGTCGCCGCCGAGACGCCCGAGGCGGTGTCGCTGCGTCTGGTCCGCCGGTTCGGCGCCTCCACGGTGACGCAGACGCTGACCCTCGCCGCCGGCTCGCCCGCACTCGACATCGAGACGCACGTCGACTGGCACGAGCGCCAGCGGATGCTGAAGCTCGGCTTCCCGGTCGACGTGCACACCGCGTCGGCCCGGTCGGAGATCCAGTTCGGCCACATCGACCGGCCGACGCACACCAACACGAGCTGGGACCTCGCCCGGTTCGAGACCAGCGCGCACCGCTGGGTGCATGTGGCCGAGCCCGGCTTCGGCGTCGGCGTCGCCAACGACGCGACCTACGGCCACGACATCACCCGCCACGAGCGGGCCGGTGGGGGGACCTACTCACTGGTCCGACAGTCCCTGCTGCGCGCGCCGCTCTTCCCGGACCCGGAGGCCGACCAGGGCGAACACACGCTGCGCAGTTCGATCGTGGTCGGCGGTGTGGACGCGGCGATCGAGGCGGGCTACCGGCTCAACCTCCCGCTGCGCCCGGCGGAGGCCGCGGTCGAGCCGCTCGTCGCCTCCTCGTCGGCCGCGGTCGTGGTCGAGACGGTGAAGCTCGCCGAGGACGGCACCGGCGATGTGGTCGTGCGGCTCTACGAGGCGCACGGTTCGCGGGCCGCGACCACGCTCGCGGTCGGCTTCCCGTACGAGCGCGTCGAGCGCACCGACCTCCTGGAGCGCCCGACCGGCGACGCCGAGACGACACTCGCGCTGCGCCCCTTCGAACTCGTCACGCTGCGGTTCGTCCGCGGCTGACCCAGACCGCCCGCCCCGGGCCGCGCGAACCCCGGGGCGGGCAACATTCCATACCGGCCCGTCGCGCAGGCGGGCCGGCGTCGGCGCGCGCCCGGTGTCCGCATCGGGGGGGTCGCACGTCCCGAACTGGGGGCGTGCGACCCTGCCGAAGCATTCCTTGCTCCCGGTTAGTCTTTCCCACGTGGTGGTCGGTATGTGGCGCAGGCGGGTCCTCGTGGTCGAGGACCACGCCCTGATGCGCGCGCTCGTGGCCGACGCCTTCGCGCAGCGCGGGTTCGAGATCAACGCGGCGTCCTCCGCGGTCGAGGCGCTGCGGCTCGTGGCCGCCACCGACCCCGACCTGCTCGTCACGGACATCGACCTCGGCTCCCGGCCCAACGGGGTGGAGCTGGCGACGATCGTCCGGCAGCGTGCCCCGCACGTCGCGGTGATGTTCCTGAGCAACCTGTCGCGGGAGGCCGCCGCCGCCCAGGCCCGCGACGCCGTCGAGGGGGCCTCGTTTGTCAACAAGGGTGCGATCGGCTCGGTCGAGGAGCTGGTCGACGCGGCCGAGGCCGTCCTCGCCGACCGCCCGGTCGAGCACCTGACCGGAACGACCGGCTCGCAGGGCGCCCTGCTCGCGCTCAGCCCGGCCCAGCGCGAGACCACCCGGCTGCTCGCCGCGGGTCTGACGAACGCGGAGATCGCGCGGCGACGCGGCGTCTCGGTGCGGGCGGTCGAGAAGAGCGTGGAGCGCGTCTTCCACGCGCTCGGCCTCGCCCAGGAGGGCATCGCCCCGCGCGTGGCGGCCGCGACCCTCTACACGGCGACCTACGGCGACCCGGGGTCGGGATTGTGAAGCCCTCCGCCCTGTCCCGGATCCGGCGCATCGTCGCGCAGGCCACCGGCCGTCACGCCATCACCCGGTGGACGTGGCTGATCACGATCCCGGCGGCGCTGACCGTGATGTCGGGTCTCCAGTACGTCACCGGGGGCCTCTGGGCGATCCTCGCGGTCGCCTCCGTGACACACCTGGTGATGGGCGTCCTCCTTCTCGTCGGCTGGGCGCTGCTCCGGGTCGCGCCGGCGCCGGCACGGGCGGCGACGGCGATCGCCGTGTTCGCCGTCATCGGCGTCCTCCGTCCTGTCGTCTTCCTCGCCACGGGACGGGTGCTGGGCATTCCCGTCTCGGCCGGCGACCTCGGCGGCCGGATGATGATCAACCTGGTGACGAGCGTCGCCGTGTTCGCGCTCATCGCGATCGGCGTGGAGCTCGTCGAAGACCATCTCGCCGTCTATCGACGGTTGCGTGCGGCGCAGGAGGCGTCCGCTCGCGACGCGGTGCTGGCGGCCGACCGTGCGCGCGGCCTCCGGGACTCCGCCCTGGACGCCGTCTCCGCGGGACTGGAACGAGCGAGCGCCGCGGCCGAGAGCCACGGAGTCCGTCCCGCCGACGCGGCGAGACTGCTCCGCGAGGTGGCGGAGCAGGTCGTGCGCCCCGCCAGTCACCGCGTCTTCGACACGGACGCTCCCACCGGTGAGGCGGTCATGGCCTGCCCTGTGCGCCGGCGCGACTGGCTCGCAGCCGTGCTCGGGGGGATGCAGGCGGCCCCTCCGCTGCTGCTCGCCGTGCTCTTCGCGGTGATGGTGCTCCCGTTCGGCATCTGGCAGTACGGTCTGCTGCTGTGCCTCCTCCCGCTGGCGTGCGGCCTCCTCGTGCTGTGGGGCGCGAACGCACTGCTGAGGGTCGTCGTGGCCGGCATTTCACCGGTGCTGCGCCCGGCAACCCTCTTCGTCGGTTACGCCGCGATCGGTGTGCTGCTCTCGGTGACGAGTGAGGTCACGGTCCGTCTGATGGGCCTCGACCCCGAACTGGTCTGGTTCGAGGCCGGCACGTACTGGCTGGTCGGCCTCGGCGTCGCGTTCGTCGCCTCGCTCGCGGCCCAGGTGCGCCGGGATCAGAGCGAGCTCGAGGAGGCCGTCCAGGACAACATCCACGCGGCCGCCGCCATCCGGAGCGCCTTCGAGCGGGAGCGGGCCGCGCTCGCGAGACTGCTGCACTCGGGCGTGCAGTCCGAGCTCATCGCCTCCGCCCTCGCCCTGTCGGCGGGGCCGTCGGCGGATGCCTCGGCCGAGCTGCGCAGGGTGGTGTCGAGCATCCGCGCCGAGCTGAGCGGGCCGCGAGCGGAGCCGGACGCCGCCGAGCGGATCGCCGCGCTGGTCGAGAGCTGGGGGTGCGCCATCCCGCTGCGCTCGTCGTTCTGCGACGGCGTCTGGGAGCGCCTGCGCGAGCCCGTGCGCGCCGCGGCGGTGATCGACGCGATCTCGGAGGGGCTCGCGAACGCGGTGCGCCACGGAGACGGGTCGGAGGTCACGCTCGCGGTGCTCGCAGCGCCCGGCGACGGCGTCTCGGTCGTGATCGGCTCCGGTGGGGTGCTGTCCGCTGCCGTACCCGGGATCGGGCTCCGCCAGCTCGCCGAGCGCGGAGAGGTCGCGCTGCGCGAGGTCGCCGGGCGCGTCGAGCTCGCGGTGGCCATTCCGTAGCGTCCGCCGGGACGCCGGACGCCCGTCGTAGCAGCCGTACCCGGCACCGCCTGAGTGGACTCGAAGGGTTACCGTCGGGGGAACGGAACCCGCATCCGAGAGGCGACCCGCATCCGAGTGGCGACCCGCATCCGAGTGGCGACCCGCATTCGAGTGGCGTCAGGGCCGGGGTGTTTCCGCGCGACCCGAACGCGCGGAATGCGCCCCGTCCCCGGCATTCCGCACGATTCGCCGGAGAGCGTGCGTCATCCGCCTGATCGTCTCGCCGCCGGCCCTTTGCCCGATTTTGAGCGATCTATTCGTCTGCATTGATAGAACGTCCAGCGGAAATTTGATAAGAATAGTCGGGTACGCCTGAACGCGTCGTCCCCCCGCGACGCTCGGACCAGACCGTCCCAGGCGAAGTCAGATCGTCCCCGGTTCGTCCCAGGAAGGCCAGCTTGCCCGAGTCCTCTGCCCCTTTGCGGCCTCGCCGCGACTCTCAGGGACCCGTCGTACTCGACGTGGAAGAGCAGACGCAGGCGGTCGCCGACCCCATCGCGGACTTCACCCGCGCTGAGTCGCTGACCCCGCCGGCGCACGTCGTCCCGGCGGCGGCCGCCGCACCGGCGCCGCTGAGCCGCCGCGCCGCGCTGGAGGCCGAGCGTGCTCAGGCGCGCCGCACGCGCACGGAGAAGCCGCGGTCGGCGCAGGTCGCCGCCGTTGCACCGAAGGCCGTCGCGCCCGCGGCGAAGGCCGTCGCACCCGCGCCGCAGGCCGCTGTGCCGATGCCGCGGGCCGCTGGTGAGGACGACCTGGCATCGCTGTTCGCCGAGCGCGTCGTGGCCGAGACCTCGGCCCCCCGGAACACCGACGCGGCGCCGCACACTGCTCCGCGGAAGCGGAAGCGCGTCGTCCGCGAGCGCGTCGTCGTCAAGCCGACCCGCCCGTCCCGCGCCGAACGTCGCGCCGCCGCCCAGCAGTCGGCCGCCGCCGCGCAGGTCTCCGCCGGCCCGTCGATCGCCGACCCCACGAACCCGCGCCACCCGCGCGCCGGCATCTACCGCAAGCTGCACACCGAGGGTCGCCACCGTCGCGGCTTCCACCTCTTCGTGCTCGTCGCGCTGACCGCGTTCTTCGGCACCGCCTCGCTCCCGGCCTACGCGACGACGGGCGAGGCCTCCGTCGGCGGCGCCGCGCGCACCGCCCTCGCCGTGCAGACCCTGACCGGAGGCGACGCCACCGCGCAGGTCGTCTCCCGCGACGGCCTCGGCATCGCCGAGAGCCCGCAGATGCTCGACGCCACCACCAACAGCAGTGTGTCGCCCACCGTGCAGGCCCTGGCCGTGCAGCTCATGGGCGCCGTCGCCGCCGGCCGCCTCGTCGGCTCCACCCCGAACCACATCCCCGAGATCGCGAACCTCGCCGAAGGCAAGGTCGTCCCCAACTGCGGCGTCGACTACCGCGTCCTCCAGGCCATCTCGGTCGCGCTGGACAACTTCAGCCAGGTCGGCATCAGCGACATCAACCGCAAGTGCACGGGCCAGATCGAGGGCGCCGGCGTCGACTCCGCGCACTACGCGGACGGCGGCGGCCACGCGGTCGACTTCTTCCTCCTCAACGGCTCGGCGCTGACCGGCGGCGACGCCAAGTCGCTCCAGCTCATCCGCCTCCTCGACCCGCTGGTCCCGAAGGGCTCCGGCCTGGGCCAGTCGGAGTGCCGCAGCTCGATCAGCGTGCAGAACTTCGCGCCGTTCGACGACACCTGCAACCACCTCCACATCGACTTCCTGAAGTCCCAGGGGGCGACGCTCAAGTACGGGTGAGCCGCGCGTGGCCGCGCCGCCGAAGCGACGCGACCACGAGGCCCGCGGTCAGTTCCCCTTCACGTTGACGATCTGGCGCAGCGTGTGCCGCACCTCGACCAGGTCCGCGGCGTCCGCCATCACCTGGTCGATCGGTTTGTACGCCTGGGGGATCTCGTCGAGGAACGCGTCCGTATCGCGGAACTCGATCCCCGCCATGGCCTCCCGGAGTTGGTCGATCGTGAACGTCCTCCGCGCGGCCGACCGCGAGTACTGCCTCCCGGCGCCGTGCGGCGACGAGTGCAGCGCGAGCGGGTTCCCGCGGCCGGCGACGACGTACGACGCCGTCCCCATCGAACCGGGGATGAGCCCGGGCTGACCCTCGCGGGCCGAGATGGCGCCCTTGCGGGACACCCACACGTCCTTGCCGAAATGCCGCTCGCGCTCCGTGAAGTTGTGGTGGCAGTTGATCCGCTCCTGCTCCACCACGGCCGTCCCGAAGTAGTCGGCGGTCTGGCGGATGACGCGGTCCATCATCTCCTCGCGGTTGAGCAGCGCGAAGTGCTGAGCCCACCGCAGCTCGGCGATGTACGCGTCGAATTCCGGGGTGCCCTCGACCAGGTAGGCCAGGTCGCGGTCTGGCAGGTCGATCCACCACCTTGTCATCAGCGCCTGAGCGACCTTGATGTGGTGGCCGGCGATCCGGTTCCCGACGCCGCGGGAGCCCGAGTGCAGGAACAGCCACACGGTGTCGGTCTCGTCCAGGCTCACCTCGATGAAGTGGTTGCCCGAACCGAGGGAGCCGAGCTGGCGCTGCCAGTCCTTCACGTAGACGGCCGGGTCGAAGCCGGCCTCGGCGGCCAGCCTGGTGAGCTCGTCGACGCGCGGCTTCGCAGTCGCGACGACGCGGTTGTTCCGGCCTCCGGCCGAGAGCGGGATCGCGCGCTCGATCGCCTCGCGCAGCGCCGACAGCGGCGCCTGCGCCGCCTCGACGTCGTCACGGGTGAACTGGGTGCGCACGGCGATCATGCCGCAGCCGATGTCCACGCCGACGGCCGCGGGCATCACCGCGCCGAGGGTCGGGATGACCGAGCCCACGGTCGCGCCGAGGCCCAGGTGCGCGTCCGGCATCAGGGCGAGGTGCGGGTGGATGAACGGCATCCGCGATGTGGTGACCGCCTGGTCCCTGGTGCTGTCCTCCAGCAGGGAGGCCCAGTTCAGCAGGCGGTTCGAGATTCTCTCCATTGTCCTTTCGTCTCTTCTCGTGGTGGTCCGGGAACGGCCCACGCACCTCGAAGAGAGGAGGAGAGGACAGCCCCGGGAACGGTCGGGGCTGTGCGGCATCCGTGTGGATGCGGTGCTACAGCCCCCGCGAGCGCTCATTCTGCGGGAGGGCGCGCTGATAGCGCTTCAGGTCGGGGCTGTGGTGCCGCATCCTGATCCCTTCCGTTCGTGAGCGTTCCGCTGGGGCCGTCCTGCGCCGGATGGCGCAGGATTCCAGACCTTACACGCTCGCGGCTCGCGGTGTCCAGCACCCGAGACTCACCCCAACGGCACCGCCGCCCCCGACCCGAGCCGCTTCATCACCAGCGTCGACGTCATCCGCTGGATCCCCGGCAGCCCGCCGAGCTCCCCGTCGTACAGCTCCTGGTAGGCCGCGAGGTTCGGCGTGAGGATGCGCAGCATGTAGTCCGGGTCGCCGAAGAGGCGCTCGGCCTCGATCACGTTCGGGATGGCGACGACCGCCTCCTCGAACGCGCCGACGGTGTCGGGGTCGGTGCGGCTGACCGTCACGAACACGATCGCCTCGAACGTCAGCCCGACCGCGGCCGGCGACACCACCGCGCGGTAGTGCTCGATGACGCCGGACTGCTCCAGTTCCCGCACCCGGCGGTGGCATGCGGAGAGGCTCAACCCCACCCGCGCGGCCAGCTCGGTCACGCTGATCCGGCCATCCTGCTGGAGGGTTGAAAGAATCTCCCGGTCAAGCGTGTCCACGTGAACTATTCTCCCGCTGATTCGGCGATTCCGCCGCAGATATCGAAGCACCTTTCGCAAACATTCCCGTATCTTCTCCGACATGAATCCCGCACTGGTCGCGCAGTTCTGGGCGATCGCCGTTCTGCTGACGCTGACGCCCGGCGCCGACTGGGCGTACATCATGGGGGCCAGCGCGCGCGCGAAGTCCGCCGCGCCGTCGATCCTCGGGATGCTGACCGCCTACGCGATGGTGATCGCGGCCGTCGCGCTCGGCGTCGGGACGCTCGTCACGCGGTTCCCCGTCGTCCTCACGGTGCTCACCGTGGGCGGCGGCGCCTACCTGGTCTGGCTGGGGATCACGGCGCTGGTGAAGCGGTCGGAGCCGGTCGGTCCGCACGGCGAGCCGATCGCCGGGAGCGCGGCCTCCCAGTTCCTCCGCGGCGTCGGGGTCTCCGGGATCAACCCCAAGGGTCTCCTGCTGCTGCTCGCACTCCTGCCGCAGTTCACGTCCCCGACCGGGATGCCGCCCGCCGCCCAGATGCTGGTGCTCGGCGCGCTCCACCTGGTCGACATCGCAGTGATCTACTCCGGTGTCGCGCTGCTCGCCCGCCGGCTGCTGCGGTCCCGGCCGCGCGCCCTCGCCATCGTGGCGAAGCTGTCGGGGGCGATGATGGTCCTCATCGGCGTCAGCCTGCTCGTCGAGCGGTTCCTCCAGCACTGAGGCGGGCTGGACTCAGAACAGGTTCAGCGCCGCCCACTGCAGCAGGATGACCGTCTTCCCGTCCACGATCCGCCCGTCCGCGACCATCGCCAGCGCCTCGTCGTACCCGACGACGACCGGCTCGATCTCCTCGCCCTCCTCGGCCACGCCGCCCCCGCCGACGATCTCGCCCGGCCGGTACTCGGCCGCGTAGAAGTGCACCCGCTCGGTCACCGAGCCGGGGCTCATGAACAGGTCGAACAGGTGACGGAGGTCGCCCACCCGCACCCCGAGCTCCTCGGCCGCCTCGCGGCGGATCGCCTCCTCCGGGGCATCGCCGTCGAGCAGGCCGGCGGCGGCCTCCACCAGCATCCCGTCCGGGTGGCCGTTGACGTAGGCGGGGAGGCGGAACTGCCGCGTGAGCAGCAGCGTGCGCGCAGCCGGGTCGTACAGCAGCACGGTCGCGCCGTTGCCGCGGTCGTAGGTCTCCCGCGTGTGCGTCACCCAGGCGCCGTCGCGGCCCCGGTAGTCGAAGGTTGTCCGGCGGAGGACGTGCCAGCCGTCCGACACCACCTCCACGTCCGTCACGCGCACCGCGGGGTTCCCGTCGAGGTCACGGCCGGTGCGCTGCAGTCCCGTGCGTCCGCGGCTGTCTGGGACGTCGTGCCCGGGTCGTGCGTCCTGCTGTTCCGTGGATCCCTCACCGCTCATGGCAGGAGAGTATCGGAGCCCTCTGCAGCGCGAACATACGACCCGACGATCTCGCGGACCTCGACGCCGCCGCCCTGCCAGGTGGCCGGGTTGCGCCGGGCGATGGCGAGGGCGGCCTCCCGGTCGGCGGCCTCCACGATGCCGATGCCCGCGACGATCTCCTTGCTCTCGGTGTACGGGCCGTCCGTGACGCCGTCGCCGCGGACGGAGGTCGCCTCCGTGAACGGTGCGAGCGCGAACGCCGCGGTCAGCGAGCCGTCGGCGATCAGGTCCTCCGAGTGGCGGTCGTGCTCGGCGAGCTCCTCGGGTGTGCCGGCGACGCCGGTGCCGTAGATGAAGATGGCGAACTGGGCCATGAGCGATCCTTTCCGTCATCAGGACGTCGAACCGGCAGGCGCGGAATCGACAGCGTCAGCGGAGTTTGCGCCGCATCGCGCGCACGGCCAGGATGTCCGCCGCGTCCGCGTCCTCCGCTTTCACGATCGCCTTGTCCGACTTGAGCGGCAGGTGGTAGCCCTTCTCGACCTCCACACCGGCCAGGATCAGCCGGGCGCGGGCGATCTCGGCGTCGAAGACCGCCCCCAGCAGCAGCACGACGTTGGCGATCCAGATCCACAGCAGGAACACGATGATGCCGGCGAGCGTGCCGTACGTCTTGTCGTAGTGCCCGAAGTTCGCCACGTAGAAGGCGAACAGCGCCGAGGCGACGCCGAGCAGGACGATCGCCACGGTCGCTCCGGGGGTGAGCCAGCGGAATTTCGGCTGGCGCACGTTCGGCGTCGCCGAGTACAGCAGCGCGACCAGCAGCACCAGGGCGAACACCACGACCGGCCAGCGCAGGACCGACCACGCCGTCTGCGCGGCGCCGCCGATGCCGAGGAGGTTCCCGAGGGTCTGGAGGATCGGCCCGGAGATCACGAGCAGCACCGCCACGATCGCGATCAGCACCAGGGACGCGATCGTCACCCCGAGCTGCACCGGGCGCAGCGTGAACGCCGAGCGCCCCTCCCGCACGCCGTACACCCGGTTGAGCGCTCGCCCGAAGCCGCCGACGTAACCGGACGCCGACCAGACGGCGCCGACGATGCCGACCGCCAGCGCGACGCCGGTGGCGGGAGATTTCGCGAGCGCCTCGATCGGGCCCTGGACGGTTGTGAGCATCCCGGGCGCGAGCTGGTCGACCATCCCGAACAGTGCGTGGATCCCCGCCGAGCTCTGCCCGACCAGCCCGAGCACGCTGACGAGCGCGATCATCGCAGGGAACAGCGACAGCACGCCGAAGTAGGTGAGCCCCGCCGCCAGGTCGGTGCACGACGCCTGGCCGAAGCTGCGCAGGGTGCGCTTGAGGATGTAGCCCCACGGCAGGCGGGGTCGGGAGGCCTCAGCGGCCACGCGCGACCCCTCGCGCCACGAGTGCGGCGGCGCCGGCCAGCATCGCCAGGAACACCGACGCGGCGACGACCGGGTGCGACCGGATCTGCACGCGCACGTTGAACGTGGCGAAGAGGTCGTCGAGGGTGCTGGCGAGCTGGTCGCGGGTCTCCTCCAGCTCGAGCTTCAGTGTGTTCATCCCCTTGTCGCTCACGGCTGCTCCCCCTTCAGTGCCTGGGCGTCGGCCTTCAGCTCAGACCCCAGGTCGTCCGGTACGGGCGGCATCCCGCGCTTCAGCATGGCCCGGCCGATCAGGGCCAGGACGATCGCCAGGACGATCAGGATGCCGGCGACGATGAGCGCCGCGAGCCAGCCGGGGACGATGAGGGCGAACCCGAACACGGCGGCCGCGATGAGCACCCCGAGCGCGAAGAACACGAACACCAGAGCGCCCACGAGCAGGCCGGCACCGACCCCCGCGGCCTTCGCCTTCGCCGCCATCTCGGCTTTGAACAGGGCGAGCTCGGCGCTGACCAGCCGCTTGAGCTGGGCTGTCGCGTCGCGCGTCAGCACCGGCAACGGTCGCAGCCCGCGGGTCGTCCGGCGACGCTCGCGGGGGAGCGCGGCCTTGTTCTCGGTCATGTGCGTGGCCTCCCTGGTTTCGCGTCCGAACGTACCCCAGTGCGGCGGGCGCGCCAAGGGAGTGCCCTCTCCGCGTGGCCCAGGGGATGGTGCACACTAGTCGCATGAGCGGGTTCGGCGGCAATGGGGCGGGCGGCGGCGCATCGGCCGGGATCAGACCGGGGGGAGTGCTCGTGGCCGTGGTCCCGGGCCAGCCGACCGCTGTGCTCGACCAGGCGGCGCGGCTCGCCGACGACCTGGACGTCCCGCTGGTCTGCGCCAACGTCGACCCGAACCGGTACCTGGTCTCCAGCTATGTCGACGGCACCGTCGTCGCGCTGCCGTACGATCCCGACCTCCCCGAAGTGGAGGACGAGACCTTCGACGCCGAACTGGAGTCGGACATCCGCGCCGCCCTCGACGGCCGCGGCATCCCGTACTCCCTCAAGCAGCTCGCGGGCGACCCGGCGTGGGCGCTCGCCCGGCTCGCGGACGAGATGGACGCCCGCTACATCGTGGTGGGCACCCGCGAGGCGGGCCTGCGCGGGAGCCTGCGCGAGTTCTTCAACGGCTCGGTCGCGGTGCACCTGGCGCACCGGCAGCACCGGCCCGTGATCGTGGTGCCGCTGGCGCCGCTCACCGGGTCGCAGACGCTGCCCTGGGAGGACCCGCCGGTATAGTGGTCCAGCGGCGATGGATCTCGCCGGGGCCGCAGTGCCCGAACCGCGACGGTCGCTGATAGTTCCTGCGCTTCATTCCGAAGGGTGGATGCCGCGTGTCCGCGAGAACCCCGCTGCCCGTGCACCTGCACTGGCGCTCCGTCCTGCTCGTCTTCGCCGGCGGCGCGATCGGGACCACCGTGCGCTACCTGCTGTCGGCCGCCGTGCCGACCGTGGCCGGCATCCCGCTCATCATCCTCGTCATCAACGTGACGGGCGCGTTCGCGCTCGGCTGGCTGCTGGAGGCGCTGGCCCTGCGCGGCCCGGACGCCGGACGCCGCCGTGACCTGCGGCTGTTCGCCGGCACCGGCATCCTGGGCGGATACACGACCTACAGCTCGTTCGCGGTGGACACCGACGGCCTCTTCGCGGCGCACAACCCCGGCGGCGGTGTCGGGTACGCGGTGGCGACCATCCTGATCGGCGCGCTGGCGTCGGTGGCGGGGATCGCGGCAGCGGCGGCGCTCGGACGCCGCAGGGCGCAGCGGGCGGGGGCGGGCCGGTGACGCCGCTGCTGGTGCTCGCCGTCGCGGTCGCGGGCGGCCTCGGAGCCGTCGCGCGCCTCGTCCTTGACGGGGTGCTGCGCAGCCTGTTCCGCATCAACTACCCGTTCGGGACCACGGTCATCAATGTGACCGGCTCGTTCCTGCTCGGCGTGGTCACCGGGCTGGCGCTCGCGCACGGCCTCCCGCCCGAGTGGAGGTCGATCCTCGGCACCGGGTTCCTCGGCGGGTACACGACGTTCAGCACGGCGAGCTACGAGACCGTGCGGCTGGCGCAACAGCGGCGGTACCGGGCGGCCCTGTTCAACGGGGCGGGGATGCTGGTGCTGGCGCTCGCCGCGGCGGCCCTGGGGCTCTGGCTGGGCGGTCTGGTCTGACGGGGCGAGCGCGGAGACTCAGGCCCCCTGCTCCATCCACCACTCGGTGAACTCCTCGGCGCGGCCATCATCGGCGAGCACGACGACCCACAGGTTCGAGTAGGTCGGGCCGTCGTGGTAGTCGGTGACGCCCTCCACGAAGTACTGGGACCCGTCCTGGCCGAGCAGCCGCCACTCGAAGTCGACCGAGCCCGGATCGTCCTGCGCGTCGAGCCAGCCCTCCACGATCTCGAGGTGGCCGTCCCACGGCTCGGCGAACGGCTCGGTGCGGTAGCTGGCGTCCTCGGTGAAGAGCGCCCGGATATCGTCGGGGTCGTTCGACTCCCACGCGCGGCGATAGCGGTCGATCCAGGTCGTGATCGCGTCGGCCATGTTCCCCGTTATACGCCCTGGCCGGGCGAGGCCGCCAGACTTGACAGCGCGCCGCGACGCGGTATGCCCGGGCTGGTCAGCGCCGGGCGAGCGCGAGCTGCGGCAGTGCGTCGAGCAGCGGGGCGAGCTCGGGGACGCGGTGCGCCTCCTGGAGGGCGGCCTCCAGTGCCGCGTCGTGCACCGGCCGGGCGCTGTCGAGCAGTTCGTGGCCGCCGGAGGTGAGCTCGGTGTAGATGCCGCGGCGGTCGTCCAGGCAGTCGATGCGGGTCAGCAGGCCGCGCTCCTCCAGCCGGTTGACCAGCCGGGTGGTGGCGGACGGGCTCAGCGCGCTGGCGCGGGCGAGCTGCTGCATGCGCATGTGCCACCCGTCCTGCCGGCTGAGCGCGTCGAGGACGGTGTACTCGACGACGGAGAGGCCGGCTCCGCGGGTGAGCGCCTTCTCCAGCTCGTTCTCGATGAAGTTGTGGAGCGCGGCGAGGGTGCGCCAGCCTTGCGCGCGCACCTCGACGGCGTCGTCGGCGATGCCCATGTGCGGTCTCCTCGGGGTCTCGGATGGCGGGCGGTTGCGCAAAGTAGTTGCATGTGCAACTATTTATAACGCGTCTGCAAGTACTTAGTGTACGCGCGCCTTCTCCCGTCACCCGACCCTCCCAGGAGTTCTCCATGCCTGCTGGCCTGATCGCCCTCGCGCTGGGCGGCTTCGGCATCGGCCTCACCGAGTTCGTCATCGCCGGGCTGCTGCCCGAGGTCGCCGCCGACTTCCACGTCGACGCCGCCGCGGCCGGCTGGCTCATCTCCGGGTATGCGCTCGCCGTCGCCGTCGGCGCGATCGGCCTGACCGCGGCCGTCACCCGTCTCCCGCGCAAGACGGTGCTGCTCGGCCTGATGGTGCTCTTCATCCTCGGCAACGCGCTCTCCGCTCTGGCCACCGACTACCCGGCGATGCTCACCGGCCGTATCGTCGCCGCGCTCTGCCACGGCGCCTTCTTCGGCATCGGCTCCGTCGTCGCCGCGGGCCTGGTCGACCCCAGCCGGAAGGCACGGGCCATCGCCATCATGTTCACCGGCCTGACGGCCGCCAACGTCCTGGGCGTGCCGTTCGGGACCCTGCTCGGCCAGCAGTTCGGGTGGAGGTCGACGTTCTGGGCGATCACGGTGGTCGGAGTGCTGGCGTTCGTCGGCGTGGCGGTGCTGGTGCCGGGGGAGCGGGCCGGGTCCGCCGCGGCCACCGGGTCCGCCGCTCCCTCTGGCCTGAGGGCCGAGCTGCGCGCCTTCCACTCCGGGCAGCTCTGGCTCTCGCTCGTGGCGACCGTCCTCGGCTTCGGCGGCATGTTCGGCGCCTTCACCTACATCGCCTACACGCTGACCGGGCTCTCGGGATTCCCCGCGGCCGCGGTGCCGTGGCTGCTCATCCTGTTCGGCCTCGGCCTGTTCGCCGGGAACGCAGTCGGCGGCAGGTTCGCGGACCGCTCGATCGACCGGACGCTGCTCGTCGTGCTGGCCGTGCTCACGGTGATCCTGGCCGCGTTCGCGCTTCTCGCCGCCCAGCCGGTCGCCGCCGTCGTCGCGCTCGTCCTGATGGGCGCGTTCGGTTTCGCGACGGTCCCCGCGCTCCAGCTTCGGGTCCTCCGCTCGGCCGATGCCGCGCCGACGCTGGCCTCCGGCGCGAACATCGCCGCGTTCAACATCGGCAACGCGCTCGGCGCGTGGCTGGGCGGCCTCACCATCGCGGCCGGACTCGGCTACGCGTCCCCGCTGTGGGTGGGCGCCGCGATGACCGTCGCGGCCCTCCTGGTCGTCGCGGTCGCTGCCACCCTTCGCAACAAACTCTTCCGGTCTACTAGACAGGGGCGTACACTCGCCGATGTCTCGAACGGAAGGCCGACGATCAGGGGGTGATCGTGTGGTGGATGTGCCAGAGGTGCGGCGCTCCAGCCTCACTCCCGCGCGGCTTCTGATCGGATCCCTCGTCCTCGGCGGCGGCATCGTCGCGCTGGGCCTGCTGTTCGGCGGCGGCTCCGCGAACGCGTCCGAGCTGCCGACGCCCGGCCCGCTGGGCGGCGTGGTCGCGACCGTCGGTTCGGTCGCGTCAGGGGTGGGGAACACGGCCGGCGCCGCTGCCGCGTCGGTGACGCCCGCGGCCCCCGCGCCGGTCCCGGATGTGGCGGCGCAGGTCGTCCAACCGGTGGCGAGCGTCGTGCAGCATGTGGCGGTCGCCGCGCCGGTGGAGGCTGTGGTGAGCCCGGTCGCGCAGGAGGCGGATCGGGTGGTGGCGGAGGTCGCTCCCGTCTCGGAAGCGGCCGCAGCGGCTGTTGCTCCCTCTGCCGCTCCCTCTGCCGCGCAGGCTCCGAGCGCTCAGGCGTCGAGCACCCTCGCCGCGCCGTTCACTCTGGCAAGCGCTCTTGCCGCCCCGCTCTCTCTGGTGCGCTCTCTTGCCGCACCGCTTTCTTCGGTGACATCCGTGCTCGCGAACCACCCCGT
The DNA here is from genome assembly GCF_041260585.1 of Leifsonia sp. EB34. NCBI lineage: Bacteria > Bacillati > Actinomycetota > Actinomycetes > Micrococcales > Microbacteriaceae > Leifsonia > Leifsonia sp. EB34. The sequence goes on along the minus strand of NZ_JBGCCV010000001.1, from coordinate 1,562,345 downwards.
CAGCACGGTGACCGAGTCGCTCGCCGCCGCCGCTGACGGCGTCCTCGCGGGCGTCGCGGGAGGTCTTGCGGGCGCTGTCCACCCGCTCGTGGTTCCCGCCGTTGTCGTGCCGGCCGGGGAGGGCTCTGCCGTCCCGTCGGCTGGCGTCACGTCTGCTGTCGCCATCTCCTCGCCTCCCGCGGGTTTGGCGAGCACTCTGCGTGGCGCCGTTGTTGCGTACTCGCCGACCGCCACGCCGACCGCCGGCGCGGCCTCCGGGCTGCTCGGCGACGCCCCCCAGAGCGACCCCGGCGTGCCGTCGCCGGGGGCACCGACGGGTGTGCTCGGCATGAGCCCGAGCGGCGCCCAGGGCGGCGGTTCCGCCCCCGGCGTCTCCGCGCTCAGCGAGAGTGCCGCCAGGCTCGTGGACGCCCTGAGCGTCCGCGCCGGTCTCCCGGGGGACGACGCCCTCCTGACGTCCCCCCTCTTCGATCACGACATCAGCCCCGACTGAGTCGGTCCCCGTCCGCCCTGCGCGCATGCGCGCCGCGGACACGGATCGCGAACTCCCGACCGGGAGTCCGACACACTCACTCGAAGGGCTGAACAATGAACAAGTACGTCTCCAGGGGGTTGTGGTTCACCCTCTGCCTCGGCGGGCTCTGGCTCGCCGGCACCGCGGCCGCGAACGCCGCGGAACCACCCACGACGAGCGGAAGCAACGGCATCGCGTCCGGCACCCAGGCCGTGGCCGGCGTCACAGCACCGGTGACCGTCACCGGAAACGGGATCGCGGTCCTCGGCGACTCCACCACGTCGGGCACATCCGCCGCCCCCGCAGCGCCGGCTCCGGCTCCCTCCGCCACCACCAGCGGGCTCGGCTCCCTGGCCGGTGGCGACCAGGGCCTGGCCAGCGTGTCGGTGCCGGTCACGGCGTCGGGCAACGCGGCGAGCGTGGCCGGCGACGCGACCAGCGGCGCCGCCCCCGCGGCAGCACCCGGGTCAGCCGCTGCGGCTCCCGCGCCCGCGACGACCTCGGGTTCCGGCGGCGTGCTGTCCGGCGCCCAGGCGCCGGTCGTCGCGACGGCTCCGGTGACGGCGACCGGGAACTCGGTGGCGGTGCTGGGGGATGCGAGCAGCGGAGGTTCGGGTGCTTCGGCTCCGGCCGCATCGGCTCCCGCGTCCTCGGGTGCGACGACCTCGGGGTCCGGCGGCGTGCTGTCGGGTGCTCAGGCGCCCGTGTCCGCGGCGGTTCCCGTCACCGCGTCCGGCAACTCGGTCGCCGTGCTGGGTGACGCGAGTAGCAGCGGCCCCTTGGCCTCCGTTCCGGCCTCGTCGGCTCCGGCCGCCGGGACTTCGTCCCCCTCGGGTGCGACGACCTCGGGTACGAACGGTGTGCTGTCCGGGGCGCAGGTCCCGGTGAACGCGGCGGCTCCGGCCACTGCGACCGGCAACTCCGTGGCAGTGCTCGGTGACGCGAGCAGCGGCGGGGCGGCTTCGGGCGCCCCCGCTTCGGCGGCTCCGGCTTCGGGCGCGACGACCTCGGGTGCGAATGGTGTGGGTTCGGGTGCTCAGGTGCCGGTGTCCGCGTCGGCTCCGGTGAACGCTTCCGGCAATTCGGTGGCCGTACTGGGCGATTCGAGTGCCGCAGGGGTGCCTTCGGGTGGCTCGGCTTCGTCGGCTCCGGCTTCGGGCGCGACGACCTCGGGTGCGAATGGTGTGGGTTCGGGTGCTCAGGTGCCGGTGTCTGCGTCGGCTCCGGTGAGTGCGTCCGGGAACTCGGTGGCGGTGCTGGGCGATTCGAGTGCCGCAGGGGTGCCTTCGGGTGGCTCGGCTTCGTCCGCTCCGGTTTCGGGTCTGACGACCTCGGGTTCGAATGGTGCGGGTTCGGGTGCTCAGGTGCCGGTGTCCGCGTCGGCTCCGGTGAACGCTTCCGGCAACTCGGTCGCGCTGCTGGGTAACTCGAGTGCCGCGGGGGTGCCCTCGAGTGGCTTTGCTTCGTCCGCTCCGGCCTCGGGTCTGACGACCTCGGGTGCGAACGGTACGGGCTCGGGCGCGCAGGTGCCGGTGTCCGCGTCGCTCCCGGTGACCGTGGCTGGCAACTCGGTCGCCGTGCTCGGTGATCCCGCTAGTGCCACGACGGTTCCGACCACCTCGGATGCGGCCACGACGCCGGTGGCGTCTACGGGGACGAACCCGGGCACGATCGTCACGGGGACTGACGTGGCCGGAGCCGCGCTCGGGACCGACCCGGCTGCGGGGGGCTTCGGTGCCCTCGCCTCCAGCGCTCTGGCCTCCAGTGCCCTGGGGTCGTCCGCGCTCGCATCGTCCGCGCTCGCATCGTCCGCGCTCGGGTCGTCCGGCTCGGGCTCGTCCATGCTGGCGTCGACCGGTTCGGATGAACTGGCCATCGGGTCGATCGCAGCTCTGCTGGCGATGCTCGGGACCATCCTGCTCTTCGGAGCCGCGAACAGGGAGCGCCGCCACCACACGCGGTGACGGGCGCCCTCGAAAGATGCGACTGGGCTGGGTCGGTCGGAGGACCGGCCCAGCCCATCGCCGCGCCCCGATGACACCCCTCAGTACCCGATCGGCCGCCCCGGTGTCAGCGGTGCCTCGCTGGCGGTGAACATCTCGCCGCGGTTGTACTCGGCCTCCCGCCGTTCGACCTCCGCGATCAGGGCCTTGTTCAGCATCTCCGACCAGCTGCTGTCCTTCTCCTCGAAGGACGTCGAGCGGTAGGTGGCGCGGGCGCGGTTGCGCAGCGTCTCGGACAGGTAGAACGTGACCGTCGTCCTCTTGGCGGTGGTCAGGCTGCCGGCGACGGCGGTCGGCCGGTCGGGCGTCGCCGCCGGACGCTCGTCCGCGGGCTCGTCTGTGGGCGCGAGCTCGGCCGGAGGGTCGGGGGTCACCGGGGAGAGGTCTTGAAGAGTCACGAACCCACCTCGCAAAATACGGCATGTGTCATCTACCGGCAACATACTACGTGATGAGGCTGGGTGAGACCAGCGAAGGAGGCGCGGCCGGTTCGCCGCGCCGCCGTCTCAGCGCGACAGACGCTCCACGATCGCGCCGAAGAGCTGCGGCCGCGCGGTCGCGGTCGCGACGATGCGCGGGCGGAACGGCGACCGGGCGGCGACCACCAGCCCGGTGGTCAGCATCCGGAAGTCGCGCGTCGTCGTCCGCCAGGCGTGCTCGTACTGCTCCGTGTTCCCCGCCCGCACCGCGGCGACGGCAGCGCGCGCCTGCGCGAACCCGACCCGCATCCCCTCGCCGGTGAGCGCGTCGACGTAGCCGGAGGCGTCGCCCGCCAAGAGCACCCGGCCCGAGGCCCGCGAGCGCGAACGCTGCAGCAGGGGTCCGGCGCCGCGCGCGTCCGTCACCGGCTGCGCGCCCGCCAGGCGGTCGGCGAGCTCCGGGATCGTGGCGATCGCGGCCTCCTGGTCGAGCGGCCGCGGGCCGAGCACGGCGACCCCCACCGTGCGGTCGTCTACGGGCGTGACGTAGGCCTCCACGAGAGCGGACCAGTGCACTTCGACCAGGTCGGTCCAGGGCGCGACCGCGTAGTGCCGGCGCAGCCCGTAGCGGCGGCGAACGGGATGCTGCGCGCGCCCGTCCAGCCCGAGCAGCCGCCGGACGGGCGAGTGGAGGCCGTCGGCGGCGATCACCCACGGGGTGTCGATCGTCTCCCCGCCGGCGAGGGTCAGCTCCACGCCGTCCCTGCGCTGCGTCAGCCCGGCCACGCGCCCGCGGACGATCGGCGTCCCCAGCTCGGCGGCGCGGCGGCCCAGCTCGCGGTGGAGCACCGTCCGGCGGACCCCGCGCCCCGGCCGCTCGGCGAAACGGTGCTCGACGCGCTGCGCGCCGTCCAGGTAGGCGATCCCGGCCAGCCGATGGCCGGGCGGGTCGACCCCGATGCGGTGGAGGGCGGCGAGGGCGCCCGGCATGAGCCCCTCTCCGCAGGCCTTGTCGATCGGGTCGTCGCGCGGTTCCACCACGATGACCGCCATCCCCGCGAGCCGCGCCTCGATCGCGCACGCCAGCCCGATCGGGCCGCCGCCCACGACGACGAGCTCGGCGTCGGTCATGCGGAGGCGGACGCGGCGGCGGTGGAGGCCAGCGCCCGGTTCTCGCACGGGATCCGGAAGCCGAGCAGCAGCACCGCGTTCAGCACGGTGAAGGCGAGCGCCGTGATCCACGCGGTGTGCACCAGCGGGAGGGCGAACCCTTCCACGACGACGGCCACGTAGTTCGGGTGCGTCAGCCACCGGTAGGGGCCGCGCTCCACCAGCGGGAGGTCGGGGACGACGATGACGCGCGTGTTCCAGCGCGGGCCGAGCGTCCCGATGCACCACCAGCGCAGCGCCTGACTGGCCAGCACCAGCACCAGCATCGGCCAGCCGAGCCACGGCAGGAACGGCCGGTCCAGCAGCCAGACCTCGGCCAGGCAGGCGAGCAGGAGGCCGGTGTGGAGGGCGACCATCGGCGGGAAGTGCGCGCGCCCGTACTCGACGCCGCCGCGGGCGAACGACCAGCGGGCGTTGCGCGCGGAGACGACGAGCTCGGCGATCCGTTCGGCGCCGGTGGCGAGGATGAGGACGGTGTACCAGATCACGCCGCAGAGCCGATCGCCCGCGCGGCACCCGCGGCCTCCGCGCCCTCCGACCCGGCAGCCCAGCGCAGCAGCACCAGCTCGCTCGTCACCCCCGGCCCGAGCGCGAACAGCAGCCCGACCGTCCCGGCCGGGTGCGCGTCCAGCTGCTCGGCCAGCACGTGCAGCACGGCGGCCGACGACAGGTTGCCGACGCGCGCCAGCGACCGCCAGCTCGCCTCCAGGGCGTCCGCCGGCAGGTCCAGGGCGCGTGCGAACGCCTCGAGCACCTTCGGGCCGCCGGGATGCGCGGCCCACGCGCTTACGTCGGATACCGCGAGGTCGTGCTCGGCGAGGAGGCCGCGGGCGTCGCCGGCGAAGTTGCGGTCGATCACCTCCGGAACGCCCGCGCTCAGGACGATGCGGAAGCCGGTCCCGCCGATGTCCCAACCGATGACGTCCTCGGTGTCGGGGTAGATGCGGCTGCGGGTGTCGACGACCTCCGGGCCGGGGAGGCCGAGCTCCCGGGCGCGGTCGTCTCCGGCCATCACCACCGCCGCCGCGCCGTCGCCGAAGAGCCCGCTCGCGACGATGTTGGCCATGGAGTCGTCGCGCGCCTGCACGGTCAGCGAGCACAGCTCCACCGACAGCAGCACCGCGATCTCACCGGGATGCCCGGCCAGGTAGTCGTGCACCCGGGCGATCCCCGCCGCGCCGGCGACGCAGCCGAGGCCGAAACTCGGCAGCCGCTTGACGTCGGGCCGCATCCCGAGGCGCTGCACGAGCTGGGCGTCGATGGAGGGCGCGGCGATCCCGGTGACCGACGTGAAGAGGAGGTAGTCGACATCCGTGGCGCTCAGCCCCGCTGTCGCGAGCGCCTGGGTCACGGCCCGCTCGGCGAGCGTGGTGCCCTCGGCGATGAAGTAGTCGTTGGACTCGCGGAACGACGCCAGCGAACTGTAGCGCTCGAGGGGCATCACGAGGCTGCGCGACTCCACCCCGCTCGAAGCGTGGATGCGCCGCATCACCGCCTGCCGCTGCGGGTCCGTGGTGATCATCGCGAGCAGCGCGGCCGTGATCTCGCCCTGGCTGTAGCTGCGGGCGGGCAGCACGGGCGCCACAGCGACGATACGGCTCACAAGCGAAACGTACCACCGGGGTGGTTCGGCGGAGTGAGGTCGCGGTGAACTGTCAGAACAGGGTGCCCGACCGCGGGCGCTACGCTCGGCCTCATGCGCGCCTTCCTGATCCTGCATGGCTGGGGCAACTTCCGCCCGCCGGGGCACTGGCAGTACGAACTCGCCGCCGCCCTCCGCGAGCGCGGGGAGCGTGTCGTCTACCCGCAGCTCCCGGACGCCCAACAGCCCGACCTGGAGGCCTGGCGCACCGCCGCGGCGGCAGCGCTCGACGAAGCGCGCGCAGACGACGCCCGCGTGACCGTGATCGCGCACAGCCTCGGCGCCGCGCTCTGGCTCGGCGCCCGCCCGGACGACGCCGAAGACGACACCGAAGACGAAGACGACACCGACGCCGGCGCCGGCCGATCCGTCGACCGCGTCCTCCTGGTCGCCCCGCCGTCGCCCTCCTACCTGCGCGCGAACCCGGAGGTCGCCGCGTTCGCCGCCCTCGAACCGACGCGGCCCGCGGCCGAGACCCGCATCGTCGCGTCCGACGCCGACCCGTGCAATCCCGAGGGCGCGCGCGTCGTCTTCGCCGAGCCGCTCGGCATCCCGCTGACGACGATCCCGGCGGGCGGCCACCTCACGCCCGCGTCCGGATACGGAACGTGGCCGTCGGTTCTCGACTGGTGTCTCGACCCGACGGCCACGATCGTCCCGCGTTAGGCGGAAGTGAAAGGGGCGGACTCAGCGCCTCGCGCCGCGCACGACCTCCACCAGCGGCTCGAACAGCGCCTCCCCGCGCTGCACCCCCATGACCTCGTCCACGATGTCCTCGGGGTTGGCGCGCTGGAGGAGCTGCTGCAGTTCCACGCTCTGCGTGTCCTCTGGCACGTCGAAGTGCAGCGCGGCCCCGATCGCGGTGAGCAACGCCGACGGCACCCCGCCGACGTACTGCACGTAGTCGGCGGCCGGCCCGACGAAGCGGTCGTTGCGGCCGAGCTTGCGCAGCGGCTCGCGGCCGACCCGCGTCACCTCGTCCACCAGGTACGGGTTGCGGAAGCGGTTCAGGATCTTCGCTCGGTATTCCGCCAACTCGGACGGGTCCAGCCCGTGCTTGGCGCTGAGCGCGGCCGACGTCTCCGCCAGCGCGGCCTCCGTCGCCTCCAGCACCGAAGGGATGCCGATCGCCTCGCTGATGATCGTCGCGCCCGCCAGGAAGCCGGTGTAGGCGACGGTCGCGTGCCCGGTGTTGACCGTGAACAGCTTGCGCTCGATGTACGGCCCGAGGGAGTCCACGAAGTGCGCGCCGGGGATCGGCGGCACGTTCCCGTTGAACGGGCTGCGGTCCACGACCCACTCGTAGAAGGTCTCCACGGTCACGTCGATGCCCGCGTCGGGCGCCTGCGCCGGCACGATGCGGTCGACGGCGGTGTTCGCGAAGACCGCGCGGGCGGCCAGCTCCTCGCGGGTGTCGTCGTCCGGGAGGCCGTCCATCAGCTCGGCCGCGAGCAGGTCGGTGGCGCCGATCGCGTTCTCGCACGCCATGACGGCGAGACGCGGGGCGTCCGACGCCCGGGCGGCGAGTCCGCGTGCGATGACCGGCGCGACGAAGCGCAGGATGCGCGGGCCGACGGCCGTGGTCACCACGTCCGCGGTCGCGATCTCGGCGACCAGCGCGTCCTCCGCGGTCGCGCTGTTGATGGCGCGGAAGCCCGTGACGGTCTTGGTCTCCGACTCCTCCCCGACCAGGTGGACTTCGTAGGAGTCCGCGGCGTCGAGGGCGTCGATCAGTTCGGCGTTGACGTCCGCGAACACCACCTCGTACCCGGCTTCGTGGAGCAGGAGCCCCACGAAGCCGCGCCCGATGTTGCCCGCGCCGAAGTGGACGGCTTTCATCCGAGCCCCCGTCTCAGTCGTTGACGTCGCCGAGCAGAGCGAACAGGGCGTCCGCGTCCGGCGCGTCGATGAGCTGCTGCACGTCGTCCTCCTCCGAGAAGAGGATGGCGATCTTGCTCAGGATGTCGAGGTGCTCGTTGTTCCGGCCGGCGATGCCCACGACGAACCGCACCTCCTCGCCGCCCCAGTCGAGCGGCGAGGAGTAGCGGATGAAGGAGAGCGCCGAACGCACGATCTCGTCCTTGGACTCGTTGGTGCCGTGCGGGATGGCCAGGCCGTTCCCCATGAAGGTGGAGACGGTGGCCTCGCGCTGCGCCATCGAGTCGACGTACCCCGGCTGCACGGCGCCCGCCCTCACGAGCAGCTCACCCGCCTCCCGGATCGCGTCCTCCCGCGTGGTCGCGGTGCCCGCGGCCACGACGTTCGCCCGGTCGAGAATCGTGTCGGTCATTTGGTGGCGTCCTCCGTAACGGTCTGCTGCTGCTTGGCGACGAGGTCGACGACCTCGTCGTACTTGGGGCTGTTCATGAAGTTGTCGACGGACACGTGGAGCGACGCCGGCGACTGGCCCTTGGCCCGGTCGGTGAGCTCGCGCTGCGTGATGACCAGGTCGGCCGTGCCGTCGAGGTTGCTGATGGCCTGGTTCGTCACCGTGACCCCCTCCACGCCGGCCTTCTTGATCTTGTTCCGCAGCACGGACGCGCCCATCGCGGACGAACCCATCCCAGCGTCGCACGCGAAGACGATGTTGCGCACCAGCCGATCGGTGCCGTCGCCCTGCGCGTCGCCGGCGTCGTGCTCGCCCTCCTGGACCAGACCCTCGAGGATCGAGGACTCCTTGCCCTTGTTGGCCTCGGTCTGCGCGACGGCGGCGTGGAGGTCGCCGGCGTTGCCCGAGGCCAGGTCGCGCTTGCGGCTGGCCCGCAGGATGATCGAGGCGACGATGAACGACACCGTCGCGGCGCCGATCACCGACAGCGTGACGCCGACGATGCTGCTGGCCGGCGACTGGATCAGCACGGCGATGATCGATCCGGGGGAGGCCGGAGCGCGCAGGCCCGAGTTGAACGTCACGTTGATCGCGATGCCGGTCATGCCGCCCAGGATCGCCGCGATGACGATCATCGGCTTCATCAGCACGTACGGGAAGTAGATCTCGTGGATGCCGCCGACGAACTGGATCAGGGCCGCGCCCGGAGCGCTCGCCTTGGCGATGCCGAGACCGAAGATCGAGTACGCGATCAGGATGCCGAAGCCGGGGCCGGGGTTGGCCTCCAGCAGGAACAGGATGGACTTGCCCTGCTGCTGCGCCTGCTCGATGCCGAGCGGGGTGAGCACGCCGTGGTTGATGGCGTTGTTGAGGAAGAGCACCTTGCCGGGCTCGATCAGGATGCTCGCGAACGGCAGCAGGTGCGCCGAGACGAGCCAGTTCACCGCGTTGCTCAGGACGGAGCTCAGCCACTCGACGAGCGGGGCGATCCCGAAGAACGCGCCGATCGACAACAGCATGCCGACGATGCCGGCGGAGAAGTTGTTGACCAGCATCTCGAAGCCGGCTTTGATCTTCCCCTCCCAGAGCCGGTCGACGTGCTTCATCACCCACGCGCCGAGCGGGCCCATGATCATGGCGCCGATGAACATCGGAATGTTGGACCCGACGATGACACCCATGGTCGCGATGCTGCCGACCACGCCGCCGCGGACGCCGTAGACCATGCGGCCGCCAGTGTTCGCGATGAGCAGGGGAAGCAGGTAGGTGATCATCGGGCCGACGAGGCCCACGTACTGCTGGAAGGTGTGGCCGCTCGGGTCCTGGGCGAGCACGGTCGCCGCGCCGGTCCAGCCGATCTTGGCCTGATCGCCGAAGCCGCCCAGGATCCCGCTGATCGCCCAGCCGGTGTTCTGGAGCCAGCCGGTGGCGATGAACAGGGCCGTGATGAACCCCCAGGCGATGAACGCCGGGATGTTCGGCATGACCATGTTCGAGAGGAAGGTCCCGAAGCGCTGCACGTGGACGCGAGCGCTGCTGGGCTGCTTCGGCGTCGTCGCTGTCGCCGATGTCATGATGGTGCCTCGTTTCTGTGTTGGTCCTGCCTAGGCAGGTGGATGGGCGAACCCGGCGGCCGTGGTTCGGACGGCCTCCCGGGCTTCGGCCGCCCCGTCGGCGGCCAGCGCTGCCTCGGCCAGGGCTTTCGCCTGGTCGAGGGTGTAACGGGTGAGGGACAGCCGCACGTCGGCGAGGGCCGCGGGCGACATCGAGAGGGTGGTCGCGCCGAGACCGACGAGCACCACCGCGAGCAGCGGGTCGGCGGCGGCCTCGCCGCAGATGCCCACCGGCTTGCCGTGGGCAGCGCCCGCTGCGCCGACCTCGCCGACGAGGCGGAGGACGGCCGGGTGCCACGGGTCCTGGAAGCCGGCGACCGAGCCGAGGAGCCGGTCGGCGGCCATCGTGTACTGGGTGAGGTCGTTGGTGCCGATGGAGGCGAACGCGGCCTCCCGCAGCACCCGGTCGGCCAGGAGCGCGGCCGAGGGGACCTCCACCATGACGCCGACGGTCTTCAGCCCGAACTCGGTGGCGAGCTTCACGAAGTACCGGGTCTCCTCGACCGTCGCGACCATCGGGGCCATGACCCACAGGTCGGCCTCCGTCCGGGCGTCGGCCTCGGCGAGGGCGGTGAGCTGCTCGCGCAGGATGTCCTCGTTGGCGCGCAGGGCCCGGATGCCGCGCAGCCCCAGCGCCGGGTTGTCCTCGTGCGCGTCGTTGAGGAACTCCAGCGGCTTGTCCGCGCCCGCGTCGAGCACCCGGACCACGACCTTCTTGCCGGGGAACGCCTGCAGCAGCTTCACGTACTGCTCGCGCTGCTGCTCCACCGTCGGCGCCATCCGGGCGTCCAGGAAGAGGAACTCGGTGCGGAACAGTCCGACGCCCTCGGCGCCGGCGTCGACCGCCGCCTGCGCGCCCTCGGCCGAGCCGAGGTTCGCCAGCAGGGGGATCGCGGTGCCGTCGGCCAGCGTGCCGGGCTCCAGCCCGCCGGAGAGGGCGGCCTCCCGCTCGGCGATGCGCCGCCGGGCGTCGTCGGACTGCGCCGCGGTGGGCGCGATCGTGACGGTGCCGGCTCCGGCGTCGAGGATCACTTCGGCGCCGGCGGCCAGGTCGTCCGCCCCGGCGACGCCGACGATCGCCACGATCGCCTTCTCGCGCGCCAGGATCGCGGTGTGGGAGGTCGGGCCGCCCTCCCGGGTGACCAGGCCGAGCACCTTCGTCAGGTCGAGCAGCGCCGTGTCGGCCGGGGCCAGGTCGCGGGCGACCAGGATGTAGGGCTCGTCCGACTCGGGGACGCCGGGAGCGGGCCGGCCCTCCAGGGCTGCGATCACCCGCTGGGCCACGTCGTCCAGGTCGGTGGCCCGCTCGCCCATGTAGCCGCCGAGGCTGATGAGCATGTCGCGGAACACCCCGAAGCCCTCGAACACGGCGCGCTCGGCGGTCGTCCCGCCGTCGATCCGGGAGGCCACGTCGTCGGCGAGGGAGGAGTCCTCGGCCATCATCGACTGGGCCTCCAGCACGTCCGCGGCGGTCCCGGTGACCCGGCCGGCGCGCTCGCGCAGGTCGGCGGCCACCGTCGCGACGGCCTCGGCCACGCGGGCCTTTTCCTCCTCCGGGGTGCGCGTGCTCGGGGTGGTGTCCGGCTCGGGGAGCGGGTCGGACATGCGGAGGACGTGGCCGACGGCGATGCCCTGGCCGATGCCGGCGCCGGTGAGGGTCGCGGTGTCGTTCGCCGTGGTGTCGTTCGTCGTGGCGTCGTTCGTTGTGTCTGGCATGATCAGGCGTCGTGGTCGGTGGTGAGGATCTCGGCCAGGTCGTCGAGGACCGCCTCGGCGTTCGGGGCGTCCGTCGCCAGGACGATCTTGTCGCCGTGGTCGATGCCCAGCGAGATGACGCCGAGGATGCTGCCCGCGTCGACGGTTCGGCCACCCTCCTTCGACAGCGACACCTTCGCGCCGGAGGCGCCGACGGCCTCCACGAAGAGCTTGGCGGGACGGGCGTGCAGCCCATGGGTCGATCCGACGGTGATGATCCGCTCAGCCATTGTTCCGGTCTCCTTCGTTCTCGGGTGGCACAATACGCGGCGCTGCCACGCTGCCATTCGCTCTCATCGTGCCCCCGCCTTCGCGCTGAGGGCCAGGTCCAGCGCCAGTGCGCCGTCGAGCGCGCCGGGCGACACGGGCGGCAGGACGGCCACGGCGGTCCCTGTGGTGGCGGCGCGGGAGCGCAGCCCGGGGACGGCGGCCTCCAGGTGCGCGCCGACGAGGACGACGTCCACGGCGGCGAGGGAGTCGAGCTGGCTCGCGCTGCCCGCGGCCACCTGCACCTGCAGCCCGCGAGCGGCGGCGGCGTTGCGCAGCTTCACCGCGACGAAGGTGCTGGAGGCGCCCGCGCCGCAGACAACGATGATCTTCATCGACCTCATGCCTTTCGGGTGGAACGGGTGGAACAGGGTGGTTCGGTGGATCGTCACCATGCTCGCTCCGGAGTCGTGCGGGGGCCAGGAGGGTTTCTTCCTGGGGGGCGGAAGCCGGGCGCTGGATCGTGGAAATCTTCCATTGAAATTGATGCTCTAAAATCGAGGGTCATGGCCTCTCGAATCGCACTCCCGACGTCGCGTCGCGGCTTCCGGACCGTCGTCGCCGTCGCTCTCGCGGGCGCGCTCGTGGCCACGACCACAGCGGCGTCGCTCGCCGAGAAACCGTCGAGCGTGGCGGTGGAGTCCGTCGACGGCCGCGTCTCGGCGACCCTCACTCGCAGCGGCTCCGGCAGCCTCGACCTCGCGGTCACGATGGACGGCCGAGCCGTGTTGCAGAGCGTCCGGCTCGGTGTGGTGACGGAAGCGGCTGACCTGACGTCGGGCCTGACGTTCGAACGCTCCCAACGCTCGCGCACGCACTCGACGTATCTGCCGGGTGGGGCGGTGCACGGCACCGTGGCGTCGATCGTGGACGAGGTCGTGGCCGAATACCGCAAGGGCACCGCCGGGCTGACGGTCACGGTTCGGGCGACGCCCTCCGGCGTCGCCTTCCGTTACGCAGTGACAATGCCGGGTGCGTCGGCTGTCGTGTCGGAGGCCACGGCGTTCGACCTCCTTGGCGGCTCGACCGTCTGGGCGAGCCCGTACGAGCGAAACTACGAGGGGAAGCCCCAGCGTTTCGCCGACACCGAGCTCAGCGGCAGCCGGCTGGCCATGCCCGCGCTCGTCTCGACGAAGGACAACCGCTGGCTGCAGCTGACGGAGGCCGCCGTGCGCGCGGGAGGCTCCTATCCCGCTGTGCGACTCGATAGCCCTGTCGGCGGCAGCATTCGGACGCTCCAGGTCGCGCTGCCCGGTCCGGACACCTCCGTCTTCGACAGCACCCCGGCCAGCGTGCGCGTGCCGTTTCAGGGCGGTGTCACGACGCCGTGGCGGGTCATCGGGATCGGCCCAGGACTCGACGGGCTCGCGGAGTCCGACCTGCTCACCGACCTCAATGAGCCTCCCGCGCGTGAGCTGACGGGCGCCGTCGCGAACTGGATCAAACCGGGTGTGTCGCTCTGGCCGTGGTGGTCCAACTCGACCGCGAGCGGAGACGACTATCTCGCACTCCATCGCGAGTACGTCGACGCCGCCGAGCGACTCGGCATCCCGTACGTGACGGCCGACGCGGGCTACTCCTCGTGGGATCAGCTCGAGGAACTCGCCCGCTATGCGGCGTCGCGCGGTGTCGGGATCTTCGCCTGGATGCATCGCAACGAGTTCCGCCGGGCGGACAAGACGCTGTTCGACCAGGATGAGATCGACGCCGCCATGAAAGCGCTGGCGGCTCGAGGGGTCGTCGGGCTGAAGATCGACTTCTTCGACTCGGACCGCGCCGACATCATGCGGTTCTACGACCGGCTCAGCATCGGTTCGGGCCGCGCGAAGCTCATGGTCGACTTCCACGGCTCGACCAAGCCGGGCGGGGAGCAGCGCACCTACCCGCATGTGCTGACGAGTGAGGGCGTTGCCGGTGCTGAGGGATACAAACACGGCAATCCGGCGTCGGCGCGGGACAACGTCAACCTGACTCTCGGCCGAGGTCTCTTGGGAAGTGCGGATGCGACGCCGGTCGCGCTCTCGCTGGGAAACCCGTTGACGACCCAGGCCCACCAGCTCGCCCTCACGGTGGCCTTCACGTCGGCGCTCACCACGCTGGCGGACAGCCCCACCGCGTACGAACGATGGCCGGGACGGGACGTCCTTCAATCGCTGCCGACAGTGTGGGACGAGTCCCGGCTCATCGATGCCGCGCCGGACAGCCACGCAGCGTTCGCCCGCCGCTCCGGGCAGAGCTGGTACGTGGGCGCGATCACGGACGCCGCACGGCGACTCCCGGTGCCGCTGGGCTTCTTGGGCTCCGGGAGCTACACGGCGACGGTGTACCGCGACGGCGGCGCGAACGGGCAACCGCTGGTGGAGCGGTCCGTGGTCACCGCGGCCGACGAGCTCGATCTCCCGCTCGGGCAGCACGGCGGCGCCACCGTCGTGCTGACGCCCGGCGAAGCGGCGCCGACCTCCACGGCTGACCGCGTCCTGGAAGCGGAGCAGGCGACGATGGGCGGCAGCGCGCGGGTCTCGCCGTGCGCGTCCTGCTCCGGTGGGGCCAAGGCCGGCTATGTGGGGTACGCGGGGATCACCTTCCCCGAGGTCGAGGCGGAGGGAAAGTACACCGCCCGGATCGCCTACCTCTCGGGCGAGAAGCGCCGCCTGACGGTCGCCGTCGACGGCGTCGCCCTGCCTCCGGTGACCCCGCCCGAATCCGGCCGGGGAGGTGGTGAGCCGAACGGCTGGAATGTCCCGCGATACGTCGACGTGCCGGTCGAATTCAGCCCAGGGCGGCACACCATCGTGTTGTCCGGAACGGACGGAAACGCCCCCGATATCGATCGGGTGGAGCTGATTCGCTCCTATGAGGCGGAGGACGCGAAGAACGTTCTGAGCGGGCGAGCCACCACCGCGCCATGCGACTCGGAGAAGTGCAGCGGTGAGCTGGTCAGCCAGCTCGGATACGGCGCCTCTGTCACGTTCACCGGCGTGAAAGCGCTGAAGGCCGGCAGCACGACGATCGGCATCCACTACGCCTCGGCTCAGACGAGGTCGATCGTCGTCCGCGTCAACGGCGGCCCGGAGCGTGTCGTCGCATTCCCGCGCACGGCGTCGTGGGACGACTGGAGCCTCCGGACCATCGCCGTCGACCTCGTCGAAGGAACCAACTCGATCACGCTTGCGGCCGAGCCGTCCGGCTGGGCGCCCGACATCGACGCGATCGACGTCGCGCAGTAAGAGGAGCACGCCTCATGCCCATGCCCACCGACCACGTCGCGCCACTCGTCACCCGCCGCGACGCCCGGCGTGCCGCCGCCCCGCGCTCCCGCCTCGCCCTTCTCGACATCCTGCGCCTTGCGGCGGCGCTCTCGGTCGTGGCTTACCACTGGCTGTTCTGGGGCGTCGAGCACGGCGCCATCCACTCGTTCGGCGTTACGCCTGTCTCGTGGCTGGCGGCCTACGGGTTCCTGGGCGTGCAGCTCTTCTTCCTCATCAGCGGGTTCGTCATCTTCCTGTCGGCTTCCGGTCGGGAGGCGTCGGCGTTCGCCGCGGGGCGGGCGACGCGGCTGTATCCCGCGTTCTGGGCCGGGGTGACGCTCACGTCCGCGACTCTGCTGTTGACCGCCCGGGCCGCTCCGCTGGAGTTGCTGCCGAAGTTCCTGGCCAACCTCACGATGGCGCCCGCCGTCTTCCGTCAGCCGCAGCTCGACGGCGTCTACTGGACGCTCACGCTCGAGCTGCAGTTCTACGCGCTCGTCTTCCTATTCCTGCTGTTCCGGCGGCGGCGCTGGCTGGAGACCTTCTTCCCGCTCTGGGCCATCGGGATGCTCGGCACGACCCTCTTCGTCCCCGGGGTCGCTGCGCTCCCGCTCTGCGGCGATCTGTTCACGTTGTTCGCCGGCGGTGCTCTCATCGCGATGATCTCGCGCACGGGCTGGACAGTACTCCGCGCCGCCGGTCTGCTCGCGAGTGTCGTTGGCGGAGTTGTCGCGACCATCCGCCACGCGGACGAGTCCGGGGACGGCGCCGCGACGGATCCGATCGCGCTCGTGGTGGTGGTGGTCCTCCTGTTCGCGCTCGTCTTCGTCCTGACGCAGCCGCGGGTCGCGGCCCTTCCGATTCCGGGCAGCAGGTTCCTCGGGGCGCTGACCTATCCGCTCTACCTGAGTCACGCGGTCTTCGGCTACGCGCTGCTCAACAGGTGGGTGGACCCGGGAGCGCTCTGGCTGGGGATCGCGGCCGCTCTCGCCGTCGTCCTGGTCGTGGCCGCGGTGATCCACCTGGTGGTGGAGCGCGCGGGCGCCCCGTTCTGGCGCGGGCTGTTCCGCGTCGTGTTCTCTCCCGTCGCCCGGCTGGAGGAACGGTCCAGACGATCTTCCTGAGGGGCGGAAACTTGTCGCGGGTCGCCCGCTGTTACCCTGCCGAGTGGTTGACTCGGTTGAGGAAAGGTGGCTCGGCCGATGGCGCTCTCGGCGAAGCAGACGAGGATGCTCGACATCCTGTCGCATCGTGCTGCCTGGGTGACGGCCGCCGAGCTCGCGCAGGACCTGGGCGTGACCTCCCGCAGCATCCGCAGTTACGCCGCCGCGCTCGGCGAGCTGGTCGAGTCGGGGCCCAACGGCTACCACGTCAAAGGTGACGCCTACGCGGACTACCTCGCGGACACATCCGGGGCGTCCCCGTCGGCGGGTTCGCCGCAGGAGCGCCTCGCCTTCCTCGCCCGCCGGCTGCTCGACGAGCCGGAGGGGATCGACGTGTACGAGACGGCGGAGAGCCTGTTCGTGAGCGACTCCACCATCGAGTCCGACCTGACCCGGGTCCGCAGCATCCTGGCCGGCACCGAGCTCGCGCTCGACCGGCATGGTCCGGTCGCGCGGCTCACCGGGCCCGAGATCGCGCGGCGCAAGCTCATCAGCCGGCTGTTCCGCGACGAGATGCGGCAGGGCGTCGTGGACGTGTCGCGCATCCAGGAGGCGTTCGGCTCGGAGGGACTCGCAGCCTTCAAGTCGGACCTGGTCGAGATGCTCGACGCGCGCGGGTACTTCGTCAACGAGTACGGCATCAACGACGTGCTCCTGCACATGGCGGTCGCGCTCGATCGCTTCGCCAAGGACAGGGTGCTCCCGGCGGCGGGCGCGGACGAGGCGGGAGAGGCGCTGCGCCGGCTGGCGGAGGACCTCGGTGCTCTGGTTCGCACGCACTTCGACGTCCAGCTCGACCCGACCGAGCTGCGGTATTTGGCGATCCTGATGCGGACCCGGGTCATCGCGCCGGGCGCGGGGAAGGACAGCGTCGCGGAGTTCGTCCGCGACGAGGACCTCGCCGTCGTCCGCGGGATCGTCGCGCGCGCCTCCACCGAGTACCTGGTGGACCTCCGCGACGAGGACTTCATCGTGCGGCTCACGCTGCACGTGCAGAACCTGGTGGCGCGGGCGCACGAGAACACCTACTCGCGCAACCCGCTCACGCGCTCGATCAAGAGCTCCTACCCGATGACGTATGAACTCGCGGTCTATATCGCCAGCCGCCTGCAGGCCGCGGAGGGGATCGCGGTCAACGACGACGAGATCGCCTACATCGCCATGCACGTCGGCGCCTACCTGGAGCAGCAGTCGCGGCGCAGGGACGCGGTGCGCACCGCGGTCGTCTGCCCCAACTACTACGACATGCACATCCTGCTGCGCGAGAAGCTGGAGAGCGCGCTCGGCGACGAGCTGGACATCGTCAGCGTCATCACCTCCACCGACGCGGACTGGTCCGCGATCGACGCGGACCTCGTGCTGACGACGATCGACCCGCGCGGGCGGCGGGAGAACACGGTCATCGTGCAGCCGTTCCTCACCGCGACGGACGTGGAGCACATCCGGCAGTCGGTGGCGCGCATCCGTCGACAGCGCCGCAGGGCCGGGATCAAGAACGAGCTGCTCGAGTACTTCGACGAGAGCCTGTTCCTGCGCAACTTCTACGCGCGGGACTCCATCACGATGATCCGCGCGCTCGGCGACCGGATGATCGCGGCGGGGGCGATCGGCAGCGACTACGTGGAGCAGGCGGTCGAGCGCGAGCAGATGTCGTCCACGGCGTTCACCGACACCCTCGCGGTGCCGCACGCCATGACGATGAACGCGAAGCGGACGGCCATCGCGATCGTCGTCAACGACACCGCGATGGACTGGGGTGATGCGCGGGTGAACGTGATCGCGTTCATCGCGTTCTCGGAGGGCGGTCGCGCGGCGTTCCAGACCGTCTTCGACCAGTTCGTGGAGGTGTTCTCCGATCGGGAGGCCGTGCTCGGGCTGATCCGTCGCGCCGACACCTTCACGGCGTTCATCGACGAGCTCGTCCGCATCATCGACGCCTGAGCACCACGCGAGTACGCGCGAAATACGGCGGAAGCCGCCGAGTACGCAGAGAATCTGCGTACTCGACGGCTTCCGGGGCGCCGGTCAGTTGGCGGTGACGAGGTACGTCACGGCGACGCCGGGGGTGCCGACGGCGACCGTGTACTTGGCGTTCTTATAGACGGCCTTGCTGTCGGTCGCGCCGGGCTGGACGGTGTAGCCGGCCTTCTCGAGGGCGGCCTTCGCGTCGGCGAAGCCGCTCTTGTCCTTCGGCTGGACCGTGACGGACCAGCCGTTGTTCGCGTCGCCGTTCGCGACGAGCACGGTGCCGCCGACGATCGGGACGTCCGACTTCGGGAAGTCGGAGGGGAGCGACTTGGAGGCCGCCTCCTGGGAGGCCGACGCCGACGGGGTCGAGCTGGAGCCGTTACCGCTGCCGGAGCAGCCGGTCAGTGCGGCGATGGACAGTGCCGCGACGAGGGCGGCGGGAACGAGCAATTTGCTGTTGGTGCGCATCATTCTTCCTAGTGCTGTATACGGTGCGGTAGTGCAACACTCCAGCGTACTGCGCAGCCTCCGACGCTGGCCTCCCGCGGCCTCCCGCGTCCGGCGCTCAGCCCAGCAGCAGCGTGCTGAGCTGGTCGGCCGAGTGCACGACCGCGATCGCGCCCGCCGCCTCGGCCGGAGAGCCGTAGCCCCACTCGACCAGGATCGTCGGGATGCCGTGCTCGCCGGCGCCCTCCACGTCGTACGCGCGATCGCCGACCATCACGGTGTGGTCGAGCGCGACACCCCGCTCGTTCAGGCGGCGCAGCGCCTCCGCGACGACGTCCGCCTTCGCGCTGCGGCTCTCGTCGTCCGTCGCGCCGGCGATCACGTCGAAGTACTCGGCGAGCTCGAAGTGCTCGAGAATCCGGGTGGCCTGCGTCTCCGGCTTGCTGGTCGCGACGGCGAGCGGGATGCCGGCGTCGCGCAGCCGCTGCAGGAGGCCGCGGATGCCGGGGAAGACGGCACTGTCGAAGGCGCCGTGCGCCGCGTAGTCGGCGCGGTAGACCGTGAGGGCGGCGCGGGCGCGGGCCTCGTCGAAGCCGGCCATCGACTGCAGCGAGTCGAGCAGGGGAGGCCCCACGTACTCGACGAGTTCGGCGGGTGTGGGGACGTGGAGGCCGAGCGTCTCGAACATGCGCACCAGGGAGGACGTGATGCCGGGTGCGGAGTCGGTGAGCGTGCCGTCGAGGTCGAAGAGGACGCAGGTCCAGGTGCGAGCGACGGTCGCGGGCGCTTCGGTGGTCGTGGTGGTCGGGTTTGTCATAGCCGTCCCATGATATGTGAGGTGTACGAATGTTCCGTCAGTGCTCGCTGAGAGCGGACTCGATGTGCGCACGCGCGACGACCATCGTGTGGGCGGCTCCCGGGTCGAACTGCACGGCCACGAAGTCCGCGTTGGCGATGTAGCCGAGCGCTTCGGCGGCCGGGACGATCACGGCCTGCACGCGCGTGCCCTTGCCTCCCGCGGCCCCGACGGCGTTGCGCAGCGCCCTCATCGAGGTGAACAGCGGCAGCACCGGCTCGCCCGCGGTCGACTGGATCGTGCGCAGCCGCACCTCGCCGGGCTCGGACCCGGTGACGTCGACCACCAGTCCTCCCGTGGTGGCAGCGGCGAGGAGGGCCTGCAGGTTCTCCAGCGTCGGCTGGGCGGCGATCGCGGCGAGGGCCTTGCGGACAGGGCCGTTCTCGTACGTCTGCGGGAAACGTCCAGCGGGCGCGGCCATCAGAACAGCCTGCTGTCGCTGTCGTCCAGCCCGCGCATGGCGTCGTAGTCGAGCACCAGGCAGCGGATGCCGCGGTCCTCCGCCAGCGTGCGGGCCTGAGGCTTGATCTCCTGCGCCGCGAACACCCCGGACACCGGTGCCAGCAGCGGGTCGCGGTTCATCAGCTCCAGGTAGCGCGTGAGCTGCTCGACGCCGTCGATGTCGCCGCGGCGCTTCAACTCGACGGCGACGGAGGCGCCGCGCTCGTCGCGGGCGAGGATGTCGACCGGCCCGATCGCGGTCATGTACTCCCGGCGGACGAGCACGTGGCCGTCGCCGAGGAGGTGGATCTGCTCGGCCAGCAGCTTCTGGAGGTGCGCCTCTACGCCGTCCTTCTGCAGTCCGGGGTCGACGCCCAGCTCGTGAGCCGAGTCGTGCAGCACCTCGTGGATGGAGACAATGAGCATGTCCGCCGTCTTCGCCTGGCTGACCCGCCAGACCTCGGTGATCCCGGCCTCCCGCTGCAGCTCGTCGGGCTCGTCGACCGTGAGCGTGCAGGGCGGGCTCATCCAGTTGAGCGGCTTGTAGGAGCCGCCGTCGGAGTGGACGAGGAGGCTGCCGTCGGCTTTGAGCATGAGCAGGCGCTTGGCGAGCGGCAGGTGGGCGCTCAGGCGGCCGGCGTAGTCGACGGAACAGTTGGCTATCACGAGGCGCACCGGACAAGTGTACGGTGCCCGCCCTCCCACGCTGCTGGCAGGATGAGGGGATGGCCCGCGACCTCCTCATCGGCACGTACACCCAGCGCCTCCCGCACGTCGACGGTCACGCCGACGGTGTGCTGTCCGCCCGGTTCGACGGCACGGCGGTCGTGGACGTGACGGTCGCGGCTGAGGTGCCGAACCCGTCATGGGTGGCGGTGTCGGCCGACGGCTCGCACGTCTACGCGGTGGAGGAGACCGGCCCGGACGGCGGGGTCTCGGCCTTCGAGCGGCTCGCGGACGGCGCGATGCACCCGCTCGGCCGGGTCTCGAGTGGAGGCGACTCTCCCGCGCACCTGGCGCTGCATCCTTCGGGGCGGTTCCTGCTGACCGGCACCTACGTGGGTGGCACGGTCTCGGTCTTCGCGCTCGCGGACGGGGCGATCGGGGAGCGGACGGCCTTCGTCCAGCACGAAGGGCACGGCCCCGACGCGGACCGGCAGGAGGCTCCGCACGTCCACCAGCTCTCGGTCGACCCGGTGACCGGGGACGTCGTGGTGGTCGACCTCGGGCTGGGGGAGGTGCGCTGGTACGCGCTGTCGGAGTCCGGTGCGCTGACGCTGCGCCCGGAGGCGACGGTCGCGGTGGGCGCCGCGGGACCGCGGCACCTGGCGTTCCACCCGGACGGTCGGCACGCCCTCCTGGTGAACGAGCTGGACAGCACGCTGGACGTGCTGCGCCGGGATGACGACCGGTTCGAGCGGGTGGAGTCGGTCGGCACGCGCGGGCCGGATGCCAGCGCTGCTGCGAACCTGCCCGCAGCGGTGCGGGTGACGTCGGACGGCCGCACTGTGCTCGTGACCAACCGCGGCGACGACACGATCGCTGTGTTCGCCTTCGATGCGGAGGCGTCCGGGCTGGAGCTGGTGGAGGTCGTGGCCGCGGGAGGCCGGGCGCCGCGGGACCTGGTGATCTCGCCGGACGGGGATCGCGTGCTCGCGGCGTGCCAGGACAGCGACGAGGTGAGTGTCTTCGCGTTCGACGCGGCGACGCGCGCGCTGCGCCCGCTGGGGACCACGGCGGTGCCGACGCCGGTCTGCCTCGCCTTCGCATGACCCGCGCTCCTGCACCGGCCGCCGGCTCGTCGCGCGCACACCGAAGCAGCCGCCGAGTACGCGGATTGTCTGCGTACTCGACGCGTTTCGGCTGATTTCGGGCGTACTCGACGGCGTGGCGCGGGCGCGGTTCAGTCCGCGGCGGGCGCCAGCAGCCGTGCGCGGCGGTCGGCGGCGGGGCGCACCGCGGGCGCGGCCAGGAACGACGCCACAAGCAGCACCAGGATCAGGTACAGCGCGTTCAGCAGGCCGAACTCCTTGCCCAGGAATCCGATCAGCGGCGGCCCGACCAGGAAGGCGCAGTAGCCGATGATCGCCACCGCCGACACGCGCGCGGCCGGGTTCTCGGTTCCTTCCGCGGCCGCCGACATCCCGAGCGGGAAGCCCAGCGAGACGCCGAAGCCCCACAGCACCGTGCCGATCACGGCCACCCACAGCGGGCCGCCGAGGATGAAGAGCAGGAGCCCGGCGACGCCCATCGCGGCGGTCACGCGGATCGCGGCGACGCGTCCGACCCGGTCGACGATCGGTCCGCCGAGCACGCGGCCCAGGGTCATCGCGGCGACGAAGAACCCGAACACGAGTGCGCCCGTGGGGTTCGACTGGCCGTGGCCGTCGACCGTGGCCAGCGCGATCCAGTCGTTCGCCGAGCCCTCGCCGAACGCCATGCCGAGCATGACCACGCCGATGAGGATGAGGCGCCAGTCCGTCCACACGGCCAGGGATGAGCGGAGGCGCTGACCGAACGGGACGCGCGGTTTCTCGGCCGACTCGTCGCCGAGCTCGGCCTCCCGCGGGATGAAACGGATCGCGACCAGCGCCACCACGACGAGCACGACGGCGACGAAGGAGAGGTGCCACACGACGCCGATGCGGAGGGCCGCGGCGGCGGCGCCCATCCCGGCGCCGAGCACCGTGCCCAGGCTGAAGAAGGCGTGCATGAGCGGCATCAGCGTCTTGCCGATCTCGCGCTCCACGGCGGTGCCCTCGACGTTCATCATCACGTCGACCATCCCGTTGCCGAAGCCGAGCAGGATGAGGCCGACCGCCACCAGCGGCACCGCGTGGAAGACCGTGGAGCCGAAGCCGACCGCCAGCGTGCCGATCGCGACGATCACCAGAGCCCCGACCATGCCCTTGTGCGGGCCGAAGCGCACCAGCACAAGGGAGGAAACGGACAGTCCGACGATCGCGCCCACCGACATCCCGAGGATGAGCAGGCCGACCGACGACGGGTCGCGGCCGAGGGCGAGGTCGTCGCGGACGCCCGGGATGCGGGCCACCCACGTCGCCATGGCGAGCCCGCTGAGGATGAAGATCACGAAGACCGCGTTGCGCCAGGCGCGCAGTTCGCGGCTGCTGC
The DNA here is from genome assembly GCF_041260585.1 of Leifsonia sp. EB34. Classification (NCBI taxonomy): domain Bacteria; kingdom Bacillati; phylum Actinomycetota; class Actinomycetes; order Micrococcales; family Microbacteriaceae; genus Leifsonia; species Leifsonia sp. EB34. The sequence continues at coordinate 1,539,375 of NZ_JBGCCV010000001.1, read as the reverse complement.
GGGTCGTCGTCGGGGTCGGCTGTGACATCGGCTGTCCTGGAGAGCGGGGCCGCGTGCGGCCTGCGGGTGCTGGTGGGGAGCGGATTTCGCCACTCGAATCGTTTCGATCGAAACGATTCGACTAAGCTACCACACGTGAACGACAGCAGCACACCCCTCGCGGGCGCCCGGCCGACGCTGGCCGCCGTCGCCCGCCTGGCCGGCGTCTCCAACTCCACCGCCTCCCTCGCGTTCTCGGGCTCCGGCCCGGTCTCGGACGCCACGCGCGAGCGCGTCCTGGACGCGGCGAAGCAGCTCGACTACGCCGGCCCCGACCCGCGCGCCCGCTCGCTGCGCCGCGGCCGGTCGGGCATCGTCGGCGTCGTGATGGAGGAGCGGGTCGGCGACGCCTTCCGCGACCCGATCAAGATCGCCCTGCTCGACGGCATCTCCGACGAGATCGCCGCCGTCGACGCCGGCCTGCTCATCCTCACCGACGCGGGGGAGACCGCTCAGCGCATCGAGGACGCCCCGATGGATGCCGTAGTCCTGGTCGGCTGCAGCCCGCGCCTCGACGAGTCGGTGGCGATGCTGCGCCGGCGCGGCATCCCGCTCGTCGCCATCGAGGGCGACCCGGCTCACGACGTCCCCTCCATCGGGCAGGACAATCGGGAGGCCACCCGCCTCGCCGCCCAGCACCTCCACGACCTCGGCCACCGGGGTGTCGCGGTCGTCGCGCTCCCCCTCACCCGCGACCGAGCGCGCGGACCGCTGACGCCCGCCGTCGTGAGCGGCAGCAGCTCCACCACCGCCGCCGAGCGCCTGGCCGGCGCCCGGGACGTCTTCCCCGACGCGGGCGGCTGGACGACCCGCGGCTCGTTCGTGGAGGAGGGCCGCATCGCCGGCGCCGCCCTCCTGTCCGATGCGGACCGCCGTCCCACCGCGATCATCGCGCAGAGCGACCTACTCGCCGCCGGAGTGATCCGGGCCGCGGAGGAGCTCGGGCTGGAGGTGCCAGGCGATGTCAGCGTGGTCGGGTTCGACGGCGTGCGCGTGGACGGCCTGTGGCCGTACGACCTGACGACGCTGGTGCAGCCCGCGGTCGAGAAGGGGCGCGCCGCTGGGCGGGCCATCGTGGAGATGCTGGAGGGGCACCCGCCGCGCCCGATGTCGTTCACGAGCGAGTTCCACCGCGGCAACACGACGGCGGAGCCGCGCGGCTAGTCGGCACCGCAGGGCGGTCTCCCGTTGGCCACACCTCCTCCGTTCCCCGCGTCACCGCGGCGTGTTGGGTCGCACCTCCTCCGTTCCCCACGTTTCCCCGGCGCGTCGTCGCCGATGTCCTCCTCGGCCGACCACCACCCCGCGCCCGCATAGGGTGGTCCCCATGGACCTCGAAGCCCTCTACCGCGACCTGCACGCCCACCCCGAGCTCTCGTTCCAGGAGCACCGCACCGCCGGCATCGTCGCCGAGCAGCTGTCCGCCCTCGGCCTGGAGGTGCACACCGGCATCGGCCGCACCGGCGTCGCCGGCGTGCTCCGCAACGGCGACGGACCGACCGTGCTGCTGCGTGCCGACATGGACGCGCTGCCCGTCCGCGAGGAGACCGGCCTCCCCTGGGCGTCCACCCAGACCGCGCCGGGTGACGACGGCAACCCGGTCCCGGTCATGCACGCGTGCGGCCATGACATCCACATCACCTGCCTGCTCGGCGCAGTCGAGCGTCTCGCCGGGTCCACCGACGACTGGTCGGGGACGCTCGTGGCCGTGTTCCAGCCTGCGGAGGAGCACGGCGGCGGCGCGGACGTGATGGTCCAGGACGGCCTCTACGCGAAGGTCCCCGCGCCGGACATCGTGCTCGGCCAGCACGTCACCCCGTTCCCCGCCGGCATGGTGGGCGCGCATCCCGGCGCCGCGATGGCCGCCGTCGACGCCTTCGAGGTGACGCTGCGCGGTCGTGGAGGCCACGGCTCGCGCCCGGAGACCACCATCGACCCGGTGGTGATGGCGGCCTCCGCGGTCATGCGCCTGCAGACCGTCGTGTCGCGCGAGATCGCCCCGCAGGACACCGCCGTCGTCACCGTCGGCACCCTCCACGCCGGCACCAAGAACAACATCATCGCGCCGTCGGCGACGCTCGGGATCAGCGTCCGCAGCTTCGACGAGACGGTCCGCACGCGGGTCCTGGAGGGCGTCGACCGCATTCTCCGCGCCGAGCTGCAGGCCAGCGGCTCCCCGCACGAGCCGGTCACGGAGTGGGGCGAGCGCTACCCCGTCACGGTGAACGATCTGGAGGCCACGGCCCGCGTGAACGCGGCGTTCGCGTCCGAGTTCGGGGCGGAGGCCGTGCTCGAGCCGGGCGCGCTGTCCGGCAGCGAGGACGTCGGCAACCTGGCGACCGCGGCGGGCGTCCCGCTCGTCTACTGGCTGCTCGGCGGGGGCGACCCGGAGACGGTCCGCGCGGCGATTGCGGCGGGCACCGTCGACACCGACATCCCGTCGAACCACTCGCCCTTCTTCGCCCCGGTGCCGCAGCCGACGATCGACGTGGGCGTGCGCGCGCTGGTCGTGGCGGCGCGGGAGTGGCTGGCCTGAGGCGTAACGCCGCCGCTACCGCTCCGCGCCCGGGCGCATCCACGCCCGCCCGCGAGCCCGCAGCCCGAGCGTGACGGCCCGCGCCCCCAGGTATCCGAACGCGAAGGCCGCGGTCAGCGCCGCCAGGCCGCCGACGCCGTGGGACCCCCACGCGACGACCGCGAGCGCCAGCGGCACGAACACCGCGACGTTCAGCACCCCCGTCAACGCCAGATAGCGCGCGTCCCCCGCCCCGATCAGCACCCCGTCGAGCACGAACACGTACCCGCCCAGCGGCGCGCTCACCCCGATGATGGCGAGCGTCGCCGGCAGCAGCGCCGCCACCGACGGGCTGCTCGTGAACAGTCCAGCGGCGACCGGGCTGAGCGCGACCGTCGCCGCCCCCAGGACCACTCCGGCGCCGAGCCCCCACTGGACGCACCGGCGCAGCACCTGGCGGACATCGCCGAGCTCCCCGGCGCCGAGTCCCTTGCCCACCAGTGCCTGCGCTGCGATCGCGAGCGCGTCCAGGGCGAACGCGAGCGTCGCGAACACCGTCATCGTCACCTGGAACGCCGCCAACTCGTCCGGCCCCAGCCGCGTCGCGCAGAACACGGCCAGCAGCATCGCCGCGCGCAGGCTCGCCGTGCGCAGGAACAGCCATCCACCCGCCCGCGCGGTCCGGCCGATCCCGGCGTGGTGCGGGAGCAGTGGGGACCCGACCCGGCGCGCGTGGCGGACGACGATGACCGCGTACACCACGACCATCGCCCACTGCGCGACGACGGTCCCGAGCGCGGAGCCGGCGATCCCGAGGCCGGCCAGGTAGATGAAGCAGAAGTTGAGCACGATGTTCGCCCCGAACCCCGCCACGGCCACCGCCAGCGGGGTGCGCGTGTCCTGGAGGCCGCGCAGCAGCCCCGTCATCGCGAACACCAGCAGCATGGCCGGGAGCCCGAGCATCGAGATCATGAGGTAGCTCTCCGCCTGGAAGGTGACCTCCCCGGACGCCCCGAACAGTCCCACCAGCAGAGGGGAGGCCGCCCATCCGGCCGCCGCGAGCACGATCCCGAGCGCCAGCGCCAGCCAGCTCCCGTCCACACCGGCGGCGACCGCCCCGCGCTCGTCGCCGGCGCCGAGCCTGCGAGCGACGGCGGGAGTGGTCGAGTACGCCAGGAACACCATCAGCCCCACGATGGTCTGCAGAACCGCGCTCGCGATCCCGAGCCCTGCGAGCGGCGCGACCCCGAGGTGCCCAACCATCGCCGAGTCGGCCAGCAGGAAGAGCGGCTCGGCCACGAGCGCGCCGAGCGCGGGCACGGCGAGTCGCAGGATCTCGCGGTCGAGCGGGCGGCGGGGGAGGACGTTCACGGCGTGGGCAACGCTACCGCGCGGGACTGACAGTGCCCGTTACCATCGCCTGATGCGCCTCACCATCCTCGGCACGGCATCGCACTACCCCACACCGGCGACGCCCTGCTCTGGCTACCTCCTCGAGCACGGCGCTGCCGTCTGGATCGACGCCGGACCGGGGACGCTCACCGAGCTGCAACGTCACCGCTCGCCCGCGAGCTTGGACGCCGTCTGGGTCTCCCACGCGCACGCCGACCACACGGCCGACCTGCTTCCGCTCTTCTACGCGCTCGCGTTCGGCGACCTCCCGGCGCGCCCACCGCTCCCTGTGCTCGGGCCGCCCGATCTGCGGTCCAGGCTCGTCGGGTTCCTCGGCGCCCGCGCCGCCGGCGACCTCGATCGCGTCTTCGCGTTCGAGTCTCTCGCCGATCCACGGGGCCGGCGCGTGGGCGACCTCGATCTCGCTTGGGAGGCCGTCGAGCACGACGTCCCCGCCTGGGCGCTCCGGGCGCGGGCCGGGGGCGCCTCCCTCCTCTTCACCGGTGATGCCGCGCCGTCCCCCGGCCTGACCGCGTTCGCGGACGGGAGCGACCTGGTGCTCGCCGAGGCGGGCGCGGACCGGCCGGACGGCAGCCACCTGACCCCGGAGGATGCCGGCGCCCTCGCCGCGGACGCGCGCGCCGGGCGCCTCCTGCTCACGCATCTCGCCCTCGGCCTGCACCCCACCGAGGCGGTCGAGCGTGCCTCCACACGCTTCGGCGGCCCCGTTGCGGCCGCGCGTCCCGGCGATGTCGTGTCGGTCGGGCCGGTGTCGGTGGCTGTTCCTACAGTGGAGGGATGAGCCACCTGATGCCGGAACTGCTGTCCACCTGGTCTTGGCGGCTCGAGCGGGTCCGCAACGGGCGCACCGTGCTCACCAAGGGTCAGGCGGCGTCCGCGCGTACCGACCTGCTCCACGACCGGTCGGCGCATCCGGCCGATTACGCGGGGTACGAGGACGAGTACCGCGCCGCCGTGGACGCGCTGGGCGTGCTCGCACAGCAGGCCAACCGCAGCGACGACCTCCTGGCGGTGCTCCGGTCCGAGCGCCGCACGCAGGACGCCCCGGCGCGCGAACGCTACGCCACCGCGCCCGACAGTGCGGGAGCCCACCGCGCCTCCCTCGCCGCCGAGCACGATCGCGTCCCGGCGGGGCTCCCGGAGCCCCTCGATCAGTGGGTGCACCGGCTCATCCGCTTTCGGAGCGGCGCGAAGGTCATCGCCCCGATCGAGGCCGCGCGTGCCGAGATCCGGCTGCGCAACGAGGCCGACCTCAACCCGGGCGCCTACCGCAACGCTACGGCCGCGCCGTACTACGGGAGGGTGATGCGGGAGCTCGGCGAGATCGCGACGGCGCAGCGCCCGGGGGTGCATCTGTCGCGGCGCGGGCTCCACCGCGGCGTCGGCGACGACTCGTTCCTGTGAGGCTTGGGTCCGCACGGCGTCGTCGCGCGGCGCCGTGGCCGGTCGCTGCAGTCGCGCTGCTGATCGCCGTCGCTGCGGGAGGCTACGCCGCGGTGAACAACGCGGGAGGGCATGCCGCATCGACGGCGACCCCGTCCACCGCCGCGTCCTCCACGCTCACAGCCCCGCCCACCGGCCGCCAGGCGGCCGGCCTGCTCGACGCGGCCGGCGCACGCGCGGCGCTCGCGCAGCTCCCGGTGAAGGGCCGCTCCCCGGCGACCGGCTACGACCGCGTCGCGAGGTTCGGCGAAGCGTGGCTCGACGTCGACAAGAACGGCTGCGACACCCGGGACGACATCCTCGCCCGCGACCTCGCCGCCGTCACCCGCCGCGCGGACTGCGCGGTCCTGGCCGGCACCCTGAGCGACCCGTACACCGGCCGCAGCATCGCGTTCACCCGCGGAGTGCAGACGTCGGCGCTCGTCCAGATCGACCACGTCGTCGCACTGCTCGACGCGTGGCAGACGGGCGCGCAGGGTCTGAGTCAGGAGGCGCGCGTCCAGCTCGCGAACGATCCGCTCGAGCTGCTGGCGGTGGACGGGGCGACCAACCAGGCGAAAGGTGCGGGCGACGCCGCGACCTGGCTGCCGCCGAACCGCGGCTTCCGCTGCGAGTACGCGGCCCGTCAGGTCTCGGTGAAGGCGAAGTACGGGCTGTGGGTCACGGCCGCGGAGGGTGCGGCGCTGCGGGGGATTCTCACGCGCTGTTGAGCGCGGCGCAGGAGGACGTCCGGCCCGGTGATCGCGCACCGCTCACCCTCGCGCCGACCCTGTGGCCGGCGCTGATCGGCCGCTACGATCAACGCATGCAGCACCCAGAGCGCATGTTCCCGCACCGGTCCGGCCTCATTGCGGTGCGCCCATGACGCCGGCGGAGGCGGCCGGTCTGCTCGGCCTCCCGGAGAACGCGACCGAAGCCCAGATCACCGACGCGTACGCCGCCCGGGTCGCCACCATCCCGGACGGTGACGTCGCCGCAGTCGACGCGCTCGCGCGGGCTCGGGACGCCCTGCTCGCCGGGGTCCGCTGGCTGCCGCCGCAGACCGCAGGGGCGCCGCGGGAGTGGGGGACGCCCCAGGGAGGCACGACCCCGATCGGGCTCGGCCCGCAGCCGGGTGCGGCGGTGCCGTCGACGCCGAGCAGCGCCCCGCAGGGTGCCGTTCCGCCGCCGCCGAACGCGCAGTCGCCGGGATACCCGCAGCAACCCGGATACCCGCAGCAATCCGGATACCCGCAGCAACCCGGATACCCGCCCCAGCCTGCGTACCCGACTCACCAGGGCGCCCTCCCCCCGAGCGCCTTCCCGAGCGGCGCCACCCCTCCCCAGCAACCGCCCTACCCCGGCTACCCCCAGTCCTTCGCCTACCCCGCGACGCCGACCACCGCGCGCAAGCCGCTGTCCAACGGCGCCATCATCGGCATCGCCCTCGGCAGCACCGCCCTGCTCCTCGTCGTCCTGCTCGTCGCTGTCATCGCCCTCGCCGGCAGCGCCCAGCGCAGCATCGCGAGCTCCGCAGCGCAGCACGGCTCCGGGGCCGCCCCGTCCGCCGCCCCGCCGAGCGGCGACCCGTCGGCGGGGGATCAGAGCTACGTCATCGACGGTGTCACGATCCAGCCCGAGCAGGGGTGGACCTTCCTGCTGACCTCCCCGCGCGACTGCCCCGGCGCCGAGGTGATCGTCGGGTTCTCGGACACCGTGGACGGCGACTCGATGGACCAGCACACCGACACCGTGACGTTGAAGGCCGGAGTCCCGTACACGTACACGGTGCCGGACACGGCCTCCACGCGCGAGTACGCCGGCATCGACGACCTGCAGTGCACGCCGACCTGATGGGCGCCCACCCGACCCGTCGCGCGTAAGGATTGCGTTAATAGTTTTCACAAATTACTGAAGCGCGCGTAAACTCACGCGTATGACCACAGTGATTGAGGCCTCGGGCCTCGAGAAGCGATTCGGCCGGGTCCGCGCACTCGACGGGCTCGACCTCACCGTCGCCGAGGGTGAAGTCCACGGATTCCTGGGGCCGAACGGCGCCGGCAAGTCGACGACCATCCGTGTCCTCCTCGGCCTCGCGCGCTCCAATGGGGGTACCGCCCGCGTCTTCGGCAGCGACCCCTGGCGGGACGCCGTCGCCCTCCACCGCCGCCTCGCCTACGTCCCCGGCGACGTCAGCCTCTGGCCCAACCTGTCCGGCGGCGAGGCCATCGACCTGCTCGCACGGCTGCGCGGGGGCACCGCCGACAAGGCCGCCTACGCCGAGCGCAAGAAGCGCCTGATCGACGTCTTCCAGCTCGACCCGACCAAGAAGGGCCGCACCTACTCCAAGGGCAACCGGCAGAAGGTCGCGCTCGTCGCCGCCTTCGCCACCCCGGCCGACCTCTACATCCTCGACGAGCCGACCAGCGGCCTCGATCCGCTGATGGAGGCCACCTTCAACGCCGAGATCGCCCGGATCTCCCGGGACGGCGCGACCGTGCTCCTGTCCAGCCACATCCTGTCGGAGGTCGAGCAGCTCTGCGACCGGGTCACCATCATCCGCGAGGGCAAGACCGTCGAGTCCGGCACCCTGGACGAGCTGCGGCACCTGACCCGCACCGAGATCTCGTTCGCGGTCGACGGGACGACGGACGAGCAGCTCGCCCGCATCCCGGACGCCCACGACCTGCGCACCGACAACGGCCGCGTGAAGTTCACCGCCGACAGCGACCGCCTCGGTCCCGTCCTCGCGGCGCTCGCCGACCTGAACGCGAAGAGCCTGACCGTCGCGCCGCCGTCGCTGGAGGAGCTCTTCCTGCGCCACTACGGCGACGAGCTCGCCAACGTCGCCGAGCTGGAGGCGGAGGCGAAGGGGCGATGAGCACCACGACCACCGACCGCCCGGCGACGCGCGCCGGGCACACCGCCGTCCCCGAACGCGGACGCGGCGCGACCCTCGCCGTCCTGCTCCGCCAGCGCCTGCGGCGGGACCGCTGGCAGCTGCTCATCTGGATCCTCAGCATCGCGTTCCTGGCGCTGTTCTCGGCCGCGAGCATCGACTCGACGTACGGTTCGGCGACGGGCCGTGCGGAACTGGTCCACCTCGCCATCGCGAACCCGACCGTCCTCGTCCTCCGCGGTCTCCCGCAGGGGACCGGTCTGGGGGCGGTCACCTTCTTCGAGATCTACACCTTCCTCGCCCTGCTCGCGGGCCTGATGAACACGTTCCTCGCCGTGCGGCACTCGCGCGCGGAGGAGGAGTCCGGCCGCGCGGAGCTCGTCGGCTCGACCCCCGCGGCGCGGCTCACCCCGACGGTCGCGACGGTCATCCACGGCGTGCTCGCGAACATCGTGCTCGCGCTCGCCACCGCGCTCGGCTTCCTGGCCTCCGGCCTCCCCGCGTACGGCTCGCTGATCGCGGGCGCCGCGGTCGGCGGGGCGGGCATCGCCTTCCTGGCGGTCGGCCTCCTGCTCGCCCAGGTGATGAGCACCTCGCGCGGCGCGAACGGCTACGCCTCCGCCGTCGTCGTGCTGGCCTGGGTGCTCCGCGGCATCGGCGACGCGATCGGCACGGTCACGGGCTCCGGCACGACGATGGTCTCCGGCTGGCCGACCTGGCTCAGCCCGATCGGGTGGGGCGAGCAGTTCTCGCCGTACGTCCGCAACGACTGGACGCCGCTGCTGCTCCAGCTCGGCTTCGCTGTGGTGCTCATCGCGGCGGTGTTCGGCCTCCAGGCCGTCCGCGACTCTGGCGCCGGGATCGTCCCCGAGCGCGCCGGTCGTCGGGACGCCCTCCCGATGCTGAACGGTCCGTTCGGACTCGCGTGGCGGCTCCAGTGGCCGACCGTCCTCGGCTGGACGATCGGCGGCCTCCTCACCGGCGTGCTCGCGGGCGCGCTCGGCAGCGTGGTCAGCACCTCCATCGCGAACGACCCCAGCCTGGCGAACATCCGGGACGCCGTCGCCCACCTGGGCGCGGGCGGCTCCGGCCCGATGACGGCGCTCTTCCTCTCCGCGATCATGTCGATCGTGGGCGTGCTCGCCGCGGCGTGCGCGGTGCAGGCGGTCATCCGGCTGCGCCAGGAGGAGGTCGGCGGCTCGGCCGAGGTGATGATGGCGACCCCGGTCTCCCGGGTGCGCTGGCTGCTCGACTTCGTGCTGGTCGGTCTGATCGCGATCGTGCTCGTGCTGCTGGCGGCGGCGCTCGCCGCGGGCCTGTCGGCGACGGCGGCCGGCGAGAAGGCGTCGAGCTTCAACGATGCGTTCGCCGCCGCGGCCGCCCAGTTCCCGGTGGCGCTCGTCTACCTCGGCGTGCTGACGCTGGTGTTCGTGGTCGTGCCGAGCTGGACCGTTCCGGTCGGCTGGGCCGCCCTCGGCGCGGGTGCGTTCATCGGGATCTTCGGCGCCCTGATCAAGCTCCCGGACTGGCTGCGCCACTTCTCCCCGTTCGCCGACGCCCCCGTGGTCGTCGGGAAAGTCGATTGGACCGGTGGATACTGGATGTTCGGCATCGCGGTGGTCGCGCTCGCCGCCGCCGCGGCGCTCATCCGCCGCCGGGACTTCGCGATCGGGTAGGGACGGGCATGGCCAGGGACGAACGGGCTCTGACGGAGATGATGGAGCACTCCGCGGCGGTGCTGATCGCCGCGGGGTTCCCGAAGATGCCCGCCCGGGTGCTGATGGCGCTCACCGTCACCGAATCGCCGGGCCTCACGGCGGCGCAGCTCGCCGAACGGCTGGACGTGAGCGCCGCGGCGATCTCCGGCGCGGTCCGGTACCTCCAGACCCTCGGGATCGTGCGGAGGCTGTCGCAGAACGGCAGCCGCCGCGACGTCTACCAGATGCCCGCCGACTGGTATGCCGTGATGATGCGCAACAGTCCGGTCTACGGCGTCTTGGCGGACCAGGCGGACGCCGGCCTCGCCGCGGTCGACGACCCGGACGACCCGGCGACGGAGCGGCTGCGCGACATGGCCGGCTTCTACCGCTTCATGCAGGACAGGCTGCCCGAGCTGCTGAACGAGTGGGAGCAGGTCCGGGCGTCGCGGGAGGCCTGAGAGCGGCGGCACGATCCGGCCGACAACGCGTCGATTTGCGCGTAAACAAATATCAAACTAGTGTCTGAAGTGCGCCCTTCGAGGGACGTCGCGCCGGCCTGGCTAGGGGGAGGCGGCGCGGCCGGTTGCCGAACGGTTTCCACGCCGGCCGACCCGGGTATTGCGCGGCGGATAAGGGGGCCTGCGCGAGTCCGGGCCACGGCCGGGCGGCTACGGGAGACCGTGCCGCACCGTGGATCCGTTCGGCGACCGGCGTGCCTCGCCTGCCGGTCGTGAACATCTGAAATGCTAATGATCGGACTCACCAAGGGGATCGACATGCGTTACACCACTCCGGCGCGGAAGGCACTGGTGGTCGCCGTGCTGCTCGCGATCAACGTGGTGCTCGCGGTGCTCTTCGACGCGCTCCACTCGGAGCCGGCCTCCATCGTCCTGACCGTGTTGCAGGTCGCCGGATGGTACCTCGTCACCCGGGTGTTCCGCGGACCGGGGGAGGCCGTGCGCGCGGCCCGCCCGTGGTGGCGGATGACGAACCGGCCGCTCCTGTCCGGGGTCTTCGGCGTCGGCTACGCCGTGCTCGCCCTGGTGAACATCGGCTTCTCGCTGGCCGGCTTCGGCAGTCTCTCCGGCACGGTCTCGATCGTCGCCGAGCTCGTCCTGGCCGCGCTCTTCTTGAACTCGTACGCGTGCCTCCGTCCGCGCCGGGCCGCGTCGGCGCAGACCCCCGCGCGCCCGCGGTCCCGCCCGCGCGTGCCCGGCGGCGCGCGCACCTGACAGGCGGGGCGCACGCGCCGTAGGCTGGGGCGCATGACGCTCTCCTCCGGCATCGCCACCGACGAACTCGACCCCACGATCCGCCCGCAGGACGACCTGTTCCGGCACGTGAACGGCACCTGGATCGCCCGCACGGAGATCCCGTCCGACAAGGCGCGCTGGGGCTCCTTCATGGAGCTCGCCGAGAAGTCGGAGGTCGCCGTCCGCGAGATCGTGGAGGCTGCACAGTCCGCTCCAGAGGGCACCGAGGAGCGCAAGTTCGGCGACCTCTACACGAGCTTCCTCGACGAGGAGCGCGTCGACGCGCTCGGCGTGAAGCCCATCCAGGGTCAGCTCGCCCTCGCCGACGACGTCGCCAGCATCCCCGAGTTCCTGAAGACCCTCGGCGAGTTGGAGCGGCACGGCGTCGGCGGCTTCTACCAGCTCTTCGTCGACAACGACCCGGGCGACCCCGGCCGCTACCTCGTGTTCGCCGAGCAGGCCGGCATCTCGCTGCCGGACGAGTCCTACTTCCGCGAGGAGCGGTTCGCCCCGATCCGGGAGGCCTTCGCCGCACATGTGCAGCGGATGTTCGAGCTGGCCGGCTTCCAGGACGCCCCGGAGCGCGCCCAGCGGGTCTACGACCTCGAGGTGGAGATCGCCGCCCAGCACTGGGACAACGTGACCTCCCGCGACTCCGAGAAGACCTACAACCTGTTCTCGTGGGCCGACGCCACCGCCCTGTTCGGCTCCGCCGGCCTGGACGACTGGGCCGCCGGCCTCGGCGCCCCGCAGGGTGCTCTGGCCGAGATCGTCCTGCGTCAGCCGTCCTTCACCTCCGGCGTCGCCGGCCTCCTAGTGGAGGAGAAGCTGCAGTCGTGGAAGGACTGGCTGGCCTGGCAGATCATCCACGACTCCGCTCCGTACCTCACGGGCGACTTCGTGGACGCCAACTTCGACTTCTACGGCCGCACCCTCACCGGCACGCCCGAGATGCGCGCCCGCTGGAAGCGCGGCGTCTCCCTCGTGGAGGGCGTGATGGGGGAGGCCGTCGGCCGCATCTACGTCGAGAAGCACTTCCCGCCGACGGCCAAGCAGGCGATGGACGCGCTGGTCGCCAACCTGATCGAGGCGTACCGGCAGAGCATCCAGAAGCTCGAGTGGATGGGCGAGGACACCCGCGAGCGCGCCCTCGACAAGCTCGGCAAGTTCACGCCCAAGATCGGCTACCCGGTGAAGTGGCGCGACTACTCCGCGCTCGTTATCGACCCGACCGACCTGGTCGGCAACGTGCGCGCCGCCGCGCTGTTCGAGTTCAACCGCGAGCTGAACAAGATCGGCAAGCCGATCGACCGCGACGAATGGTTCATGACCCCGCAGACGATCAACGCCTACTACAACCCCGGCTTCAACGAGATCGTCTTCCCGGCCGCCATCCTGCAGTACCCGTTCTTCGACGAGGGCCGCGACGCCGCCGCCAATTACGGCGCGATCGGCGCTGTGATCGGCCACGAGATCGGCCACGGCTTCGACGACCAGGGCTCCAAGTTCGACGGCGACGGCAAGCTCGACGACTGGTGGACCGCCGCCGACCGGGAGGCGTTCGAGAAGCGCACCGGCAGCCTCATCGCCCAGTACGACGCGCTCGCGCCGGCGCAGGTGCCCGACCACCACGTCAACGGCGCCCTCACGATCGGCGAGAACATCGGCGACCTGGGCGGCCTCGGCATCGCCTGGAAGGCCTACCTCCTGTCGCTCGGCGGCGAGGAGCCCCCGGTGGTGGACGGCCTCACCGGCGCGGAGCGCTTCTTCCTGTCGTGGGCGCAGGCCTGGCAGCAGAAGGGCCGCGACGAGGAGGTCATCCGCCTGCTGGCGATCGACCCGCACTCGCCGAACGAGTTCCGCTGCAACCAGATCGTCCGCAACATCGACGCCTTCTACGACACCTTCGGGGTCACCGACGGCGACGCGCTGTGGCTGGCTCCCGAGGAGCGCGTGACCATCTGGTGACGCGCGGCGGATTGCGCGAAAGGGATCGCCCGGCCACCTCCCCGGCGGGGTAACATCGTCCCTATCGTGTCGAGGGTCCGTCCCTCGAAACGCGACGCGGGCCGGGGGGACCGCGCACAGCCCGACGCTCCCGAATCGGAAGAAAGACCCAGCGCGACCGTGACGATCCAGACCCCGGAGACCGACCACCGCCGCAGGCACGCGAGCGCGCGCCGTGGCCGGCACCGCGGGCCCATCCCCGCCGCCCCCGAGGTCTTCAGCCGCGGCTTCGACGCGCTCGGCCGGCTGGCCGTGCAGGGTGTGCAGGTCTCGGCGCGCGCCACGGACCTCTCCACCGGCGAGGTGCTCTTCTCGGTCGACGACCACGTCGTGATGCCGACCGCCAGCATCGGCAAGGTGCTGCTGCTGGTGGAGGTCGCCGCGCGCCTCCAGTCGCATCAGCTCAGCCCGCTGGCCCAGCTCGATCGCGCTCCGCAGGACATCGCGGGGGAGTCCGGCATCTGGCAGCACCTGCAGGTTCCGGCCCTGCCGGTGGCCGACCTCGCGGCGCTCGTGGGCGCGACCAGCGACAACCTCGCGACCAACGTCCTCCTGCGCCGGGTCGGCCTGGAAGCCGTGAGCGCCCGCACGGAGTCCCTCGGCCTCACCCGCACCGCCCTCCTGGACCTGGTGCGCGACCACCGCGGCCCGGACGACGCCCCGCAGCTCTCGGTCGGCAGCGCCAACGAGCTCACCTGGCTGTTCTCGGCGCTGGCCCGCGGGGAGGTCGTGGACGCCGCGACCAGCCGACAGGTGATCTCCTGGCTGTCCCTGAACAGCGACTTCTCCCTGGTGTCGAGCGCGTTCGGCCTCGACCCGCACTCCCACCGCCACCCCGAGCACGGCATCCTGCTGGTCAACAAAACGGGCACCGACGCGGGAGTCCGCAGCGAGGTCGGCGTGCTGCGCGGGCCGCGCGCCGGGGTGACCTACGCGGTGTCGACGTACTTCGACGACACGGCGCTGCCGGCGCGGCTGGCGGTCATCGACGGAATGCGGACGGTGGGGCTGGACCTGTTGGAGTACGTGTTCTGAGGCGGCTCACAACCCCGCGATGAACGAATCCTCCGCCGCGTAGTCGAACCACCGATCCGCTCGCGCCCGCTGCGCGAGCGTCGGGAACGCCTGCTCCCAGTCCTCCCCGCGGCGCTCGGCAGCGCGCACCTCCCGCACCGCCCAGTCGACGGCCGCCGCCACGGCCTCCCGGTACGCGACCGGCTGCCGGTAGCCGAGCTCCACCGTCGCCGCCGCCATGCTGAGCAGCAGCGGGTGCGCGACACTCCAGGGCGTGCCGCCGACACCGTCCACGGGCGGGCCGGGGAAGGTCACCAGCTCCACCTCCTGGTCGAGCGCCGCGTACACCGCGCGGGCGATCTCCGCGACGCTGAGGTCGTCCTGGTCCACCGCGTTGAGCACGCGCCGGCCCGGTTGTGCGCCGCACAGCGCGACCAGCTCCGCGATGTTCGCGGTGGAGGACGTGCTGAACCGGTTGGCGCCGTCGTCGGAGAGCAGCACCCTCCGGCGGCCGTCCAGCGCGCGCTTGACGAAGTACCACTCCCGCAGCGCAGGGCTGAACGGGCCGTGGATGGCGCCGGGGCGCAGGATGCTCACCGGCAGCCCGTCGACCGCGAGCAGCCGGCGCTCCATCGCGGCCTTGAGCGGCGAGTAGGTTCGTTCGTCGTTGTCCACCGTCGGGTCGGTCTCGCGCAACGGGAGGGGATAGTCGGGGAAGTCGTCCGGACCGGTCACGATGTCCAGGTAGCCGCCGTTCCGGCCGGTGTAGACGGAGGCGGTGGAGATCACCACGAGCGAGCCGATGTCGCCCGCGAGCGCGGCGAGCTGGTCGGCGTGCTTCGGCTCGTACGCGACTGTGTCGAGGACCAGGTCGTGGCCGCGGGCGAGCGTGAGCAGCGCGTCCGTGTCGTCGCGGTCGAGGCGGACGGTGGTGATGTCGAAGTCGCTCAGGTCTGTCGCGCCGGGGTGGCCTCCGCGGTGGGCGACCAGCACCGACCAGCCGTCGGCGGCGAGCCGTCGCGCGGCGGCCGATCCGATCTGGCCGGTGCCTCCGATGATCATCGCAGTTCGTGCCGTGGAGCCGGAGTCGACCGTCATGGGGCAACCGTACGCCGGGGCGTGGCGGCACAGCAGGACGGGGAGTCTGCCCTCAGCAGACCGCCGCCCTCACCCCAGCAGTGTCCGCGCCAGCGCCAGGTACTCCCGCGCCTTCGCGTCTGGGAGGTACGCGCGCCCGATCGCGTTGCCGATCGCCGGCAGCGACACGGCGTCCGGGTAGGCCAGCCACAGCGTCTCGTACGTCGGGTTGAACTTGCTCTTGAACGCGAACAGCGACGCGAACCCGTACGCGGGCTCCAGCGTCCGGGCCAGGAAAGCGAGCAGCCGGTCCATCACAACCGGTCCCTCGGCGGAGGCGTCCGCGTCGGCGTCCTCCGGAGCAGCCGGCCCCACCGGCTTCGTCGCCAGCGGCGCCCCCGAGAGGCTCAGGACCTCCACCCCCTCGCCGCGCATCCGCTGCGCCGCGGACGCGATGACGAACTCCATGATCCCCGGGATGCTCTTGTCGGCCCGGCGCATGAAGTCGATGGTGTAGCCGACGATCCGCCCGTCCTGCCAGCTCGGCAGCCAGCTCGTGACGGCCTGGAGGTCGCCCTGCGGGTCGTAGGCGAGGTACAGCCGCACCTCGGGATCCTTCAGCTCGGCCATCCCGCCGAGGGTGAAGCCCATCTCCGGCAGCTCCTTCTCCGACACCCACTGCTCGCTGAGCGCGACGATCTGGGTCTGCTGGATCGGCGCCAGCTCGGCCCACGTCGTCCACAGCGTCGAGATGCGCTCCTTCACCCCGCGGTTGTGCGCCTGCCGCACCTTCTGCCAGGGCTTGCCCTGCATGTCGAAGGTCTGCGGGTGCATCAGCGTCTCCTCGCCGACCGACACGCTCTGCCAGCCGAGCGACTCGAACACCGGGAGGAACGCGCTGTGGATGCTGTAGAAGGCGGGCGTCCAGCTGTTCGCGTCGCAGAAGGCGATGAAGTCGATGATGGTCTGCTCCGCGCGCTCCGGCCGGCACACCGGATCGGAGACGGTGATCGCCACCCCGTTGATCACCCGGTACGCGACGGCGGCCTCACCGTCCTCCGAGAACCAGTAGACGTTGTCTGGCCAGGTGCCCATGAAGCCCAGCGTCCCGCCGCCGCCCGCGCGCAGGAGCTCGCGGAAGTGCAGCTCGTCGCCGACCGTCCGGCCGGTGGACGTCGCCCGGTACAGCCGCATCGTGCCGATGACGAAGATCGTCCAGAACACCGGCCCCACCCACTGGTAGAGCAGCAGGGTGAACGAGGAGGTCGGCACGATCACCGGTCCGAGCACCGACTCGAAGCCCGACGGCACGAACCGGCGCAGCGTCGAAGCGAACACGTCGCCGATGGAGGCCTGAGGCACGAACGACGACAGCGTCCCGAGCGCCGCGATCAGATACAGGACCGCGAGCAGCGCGAACGCCACGACCGCCAGGATGGTGAAACGCACGACCGCGTCGCGGGGTGCCCGGATCTGGAACTGCCGCCGGGTCGCCAGCAGCAGCGCGATCGAGGCCAGCGGCACCAGCAGCGTGGCCGCCAGCCAGAGCAGCACCTCGATCGCGGGCGCCAGCGCGTCCATGCTGTCCACGTTGATAGTGATCGCGCCGCCGGGCAGCGCCGTGAACGGGAGGACGATCATCGCCGCGTTCACGACGATCCCGAGCAGCAAGGCGAAGTGCCGGCCACGACGGAGGCCGATGGCCGTCACGATGAGCAGCACGAGCGGCAGCAGGCTGAGCAGCAGCGGGCCGACCCCCTGCACGGAGACGGCGGCGAGCTCGTCGCGGCAGTTGGTCGTGTCCGACGCTCGGCAGGCGGCCAGCACGGTCGTCGCGTCCACGGCCCGGTGCTGGAACAGGGCTGAGATGAACGAGAACGGGCCGAGGCCGCCGGGCGGCAGCAGGGCGGCGAGCGGGCCGATCGCGGTGATCGCGACGATCGCGGCGACCAGGTTGCGGGTCTCCGCGTGCGAGCTGCGGCGCATCCGGTGCAGCGGCCCGCGGCGCAGGATGACGCCGAGCGCGAGGCCGAGCAGCGCCGCGAACAGCCGGTAGACGTTGTTCTGGTCGCCGTTGTAGAGCACGAACATGGCGAGGGTGGCGAAGGTGAGCAGCCGGATCCGCCGTCGCCACAGCGTCGTCGCGAACGCGCTCGCCGTGACCAGCGCCCCCACCATCCCGATGGTCGGGTCCAGTGTGAAGTCGAACTCGGTGGCGTGCGCCAGGATCTCGCCCGCGTTCGCCGCGGCCCACTGGCCGAGCACGCCCAGCGTGACGCCCAGAACGCCGGTGACGAGGAACGCGACGATGAGGCGCATGGTGCCGAGCAGCCGTTCGGAGGCGGCGAGCAGCGTCAGCGCCAGCAGGACCGAGATCACGACCTCGATCGGGTCCTCCGGCACGAAGAGCGCGGTGAGCGGCGTCCACCAGTATCCGGCCCGGATGGTCGTCGGCACCCCCGCCGCCCAGACCAGCGAGCCGCCGCCCACGCTAGCGGCGCTCCACAGCGTGCCGGTGGCGATGGAGGTCGCCAGCATCAGCACGGCGAGCGTCACGCTCGCGGGCGCGACCTGCACATATGCGCGCAGCATGGCCCACGCCGGCGGCCGCCCCGGGGGCGGGTCGGCCGGCGGTGCTGGTGCGGTGTTCGTGGGAGCCGTGCTCATCGTGTCTCCGTCGTGGCCCCCACCCTAGTGGTCGTCATCCACTCCCGGAGGCGGAATCTGTGGCGCGGGTCGGAAACCTGCCACCCGTGAAGGCTCAGATCTCGCGCAGTCGCTCTGCGAGGTACCGGTCGAGGCCTTCCAGGGGGATGCGCTCCTGCTTCATGGTGTCGCGGTCGCGCACCGTCACCGCGTCGTCCTCGAGGGAGTCGAAGTCGACCGTGACCGCGAGCGGCGTGCCGATCTCGTCCTGGCGACGGTAGCGGCGGCCGATCGCACCCGAGTCGTCGAAGTCGACGTTGCGGCGCTTGCGGAGCTTGTCGGCCAGGCCCCGGGCGAGCGGCGACAGCGCCTCGTTGCGGGACAGCGGAAGCACGGCGACCTTGACGGGCGCGAGGCGCGGGTCGAGGTGCAGCACCGTGCGCTTGTCGGTGCCGCCCTTGGCGTTGGGCACCTCCTCCTCGTCGTACGCGTCGACCAGGAACGCCATCAGCGCGCGGGTGAGGCCGAAGGACGGCTCGATCACGTACGGCACGTAGCGCTCGTTCTTGTTCTGGTCGAAGTAGCTGAGGTCTTTGCCCGAGTGCTCGATGTGGGTCCTCAGGTCGTAGTCCGTGCGGTTGGCGACGCCCATCAGCTCGCCCCACTCGCTGCCCACGAAGTCGAACTTGTACTCGATGTCGATGGTGCGCTTCGAGTAGTGCGCCAGCGCGTCCTTCGGGTGCTCGAACCGGCGGATGTGGGCCGGGTCGATGCCGAGGTCGACGAACCAGTCCCAGCAGAGGTCGATCCAGGTCTGGAACCACTCCTCGTCGGTGCCGGGCTCGACGAAGTACTCGATCTCCATCTGCTCGAACTCGCGGGTGCGGAAGATGAAGTTGCCCGGCGTGATCTCGTTGCGGAACGCCTTGCCGATCTGGCCGATGCCGAACGGCGGCTTCTTCCGCGCCGCCTGCAGAACGTGCGCGAAGTCGGTGAAGATGCCCTGCGCCGTCTCCGGGCGCATGTAGTGGAGCCCGGACTCGTCGTCCACGACGCCGAGGAAGGTTTTCATCAGACCGGAGAACTGCCGGATCGGCGTCCACTGGCCCACCTTGTCCGGGTGGTCCGGGTCCGGGATGTCGTCGAGGCCGTTCGCCGGCGGGTGGCCGTGCTCGGCCTGGTACGCCTCGAAGAGGTGGTCGGCCCGGTAGCGCTTGTGGGTGACGAGCGACTCGGTCAGCGGGTCGCTGAAGACCTGCACGTGACCGGAGGCCTCCCACACGGCGGTGGGCAGGATGATCGCCGAGTCAAGACCGACCATGTCGCCGCGGCCGCGCACGAACGCGTTCCACCACTCGCGCTTGATGTTCTCCTTGAGCTCGACGCCGAGGGGACCGTAGTCCCACGCCGACCGGGTGCCGCCGTAGATCTCGCCGGAGGGGAAGACGAATCCGCGGTGCTGCGCCAGCGTGATGACGGAATCCAGTCTCGACGGTGCGGCCATGGGTGCTCCCTAAAGGTGCCGGGTGGTGGGGGACCCGTCCATCCTACTGAGGAAGCGCCGACCTCACCGGCCCGCGCGGAAGTCGTCCTCCAGGATCGCGAACACCGCGGTGTCCGACCATTCGCCCTTGTAGATCTCGCTCCCGCGCAGCAGCGCCTCCTGCTTCATCCCGATGATGCCGCACAGGCGTGCCGACGTCTCGTTGCGGGCGTCGAGCTGGGCGAAGACGCGGTGGCCGCCGAGGGTGTCGAAGCAGAGCTCCAGGAGGCGGGTGGTCGCCTCGGTCGCGTAGCCGCGGCCGTGGACCGCCGGGTGGAACACCCAGCCCATCTCGAACTTCGCCCACTGAGCCTTCTTGAGGAAGAGGCTCACGTGGCCGATCACCCGGCCGTGGGCGCCCTCGGCGTCGGGGAGCTCGACGGCGTACACGATCCCGTCACCGTCGGCCGCGAGGCGGTTCATCGCGATGCGTTTGCGCAGGTGCTCGGCGGACTCGTCGTGGTCGTGCACCTCCCACAGGAGGTAACGGGCGACATCCTTCAGGCGCTCGAACTCGTGGCCGTTCTGCAGGTCGCCGCTGTTGAGCGGGCGCAGCAGCAGCCGTTCGGTGCGGAGCTCCTCCGCGGCGTAGGGCAGGCCGGTGGCGGCGTGCGGCTCGGTGGCGGTGATCGTGGCCTCGTCGCTCACGTGTCCTCCTCTGGTGGGTGCTCCTGGACGGACGTCAGGAGGCGGCGGTCTCGTCGTCGACGGCGCGGAGCGGGCGCCGGTGCGCGTCCTCGACCTCCACGCCGAACAGCGCGGTCGTCGCGTCGACGAACGACTGGGCCTCGCCGTTCCTGGCGAGCTCGCGCGCCCGCACGGACGGGGCGTGCAGGAGCACGCCGGCCAGGTGCCGGAGCGCCTGCTCGGTCTGCTCGGTCGAGTCGCCGCGGGCGCGCGCCCGGGCGATCTCGGCGTCGAGGATGCCGAAGACGTGGGTCCGGAGGGCTACCAGCGCGGGCGTGATGGCCTGCTCGGCGTTCTGCGCCGCGAACTCGGCGGCGGCGGCGCCGACGAGCTCCCGGGCGTCGGCCGCGGCGTTCAGCTCCTCGATCGGCGCGTGGATGCGGATGGTCTCCAGGTCGAGCAGCTCGACGCCGCGCAGCTCGGCCACGGCGGGGTCGACGTTGCGGGGGAGGCCGAGGTCGATGACGAGGCGGCGCTCGGCCGCGTTCGGCGCGGCGATCGCGTCCGCGAGCAGCGTGCGGGTGATCACGTGGTCCGTGACCGCGGAGCAGGTGACGACGAGGTCGGCGGAGCCCAGCCCCTCCGGGAGGCCGTCGGACTCGACGGGGACGACATCGTGGGACAGGGCGAACTTCGCCGCGCGCCCGGTCGGCGAGAACACCTGCACGTCGACCACGCCGCGCTCGCGCAGCGCGGCGAGGCTCGCGCCGGCGTACTTGCCGGTGCCGACGAGCAGCACGCGGAGGGCCGCCCAGTCGCTGATCCGGCTCTCGGCCAGTTCGAGCGCGAGGCGGACCATCGAGCGGCCGGCCGTCATGATGCCGGTCTGGTTTTTGACCCCGCGGGAGGTGCGCGACGCGACCTGGAAGACGCGCTCCAGGTTCCCGGTGACGGTACCGGAGGTGCGGGCCGCCTGCAGGGCGCGGCGCACCTGGCCGGCGATCTCGCCCTCCCCGACGACGACGGACTCGAGGCCGCTGGAGACGGAGAAGAGGTGCTCGGCGACGGCGTCGTCGCTGTAGACGGCGCTAGAGGAGCGGAGCAGGTCGGCGTCGATGCCGCTGGCGGCGGCGACGGTCTCGATCACCTGGTCCGTGGTCGCGTCCGCTGCGAACGGCTGGGCGTCGACGTCGAGGTACGCCTCGAAGCGGTTGCACGTGGCCAGGACCACCGAGCCGGAGACGATCCCGTGCTGCTCCGCGAGTGCCGCGGTGACGGCGGGCGCATGGCGCTCGAGCCGTTCGAGGAGGTCGAACTCCGCAGTGCGGTGGCTCGACGAGAAGCAGAGAAGCACGGAGGAAAGAATACGCTCGGCGCCGACGAGACTCGAATCGGGATACCCCGTCCTGAGCCTGTTCGACACGATTCCCGGGGGATTGGCAGATTGACGCCTGGCAGAATCGTCGGGTGACCTCCCTCGACCCGACCCACCCGCTCTCCGACGGCCGAACCGCGGGCAGTCGCCTGATCCGCTCCTACCAGGGCGAGCGCCAGGAGACCGTCCCCGTCTGGTTCATGCGCCAGGCCGGGCGCTCGCTGCCCGAGTACCGGGAGCTGCGCGTCGGCACGCGGATGCTCGACGCCTGCCTCGACCCCGCGATGGCGAGCGAGATCACCCTGCAGCCGGTACGCCGGCACGGGGTGGACGCGGGCATCTTCTTCAGCGACATCGTCGTGCCGCTGAAGCTCGCCGGTGTGGCCGTGGAGATCCAGCCCGGCAAGGGCCCGGTGTTCGACCAGCCGGTGCGCACCGCCGCCGACGTTGCGCGGCTCGAGGAGGTCGACCCGGGATCCCTCGGCGCAGACACGTTCGCGCCGATCGCGGAAGCCGTGCGGCTGACCACGGCCGAGCTCGGCGACACCCCGCTGATCGGCTTCGCCGGCGCCCCCTTCACCCTCGCCGCCTACCTGGTGGAGGGCGGCCCGTCCAAGGACCACATCCGCGCCCGCACGCTCATGCACGCCGACCCGGAGACCTGGGCGCGACTGATGGCGTGGAGCGCCGACGTGACCGGTGCCTTCCTGCGCGCCCAGCTCCTGGCCGGCGCCAGCGCCGCCCAGCTCTTCGACTCGTGGGCCGGCTCGCTGTCGCTGCAGGACTACGTCGAGCACGTCGCCCCGGCCTCGGCCCGGGCGCTCTCGCACATCCGCGACCTGACCTACAAGGTGCCGCGGCCTCCCGTGGATGGCGTCGACGCCGTAGGCGACGCCCCCGCTGACTCCGAGCCGCTGGTCCGCAACGTCCCGATCGTGCACTTCGGCGTCGGCACCGGAGAACTCCTGAAGGCCATGCACGAGGTGGGCGCCGACGCGGTCGGCGTCGACTACCGCACGCCGCTGGACGAGGCCGCCCGCCGGCTCGGTCACGTCGTGCCGGTGCAGGGCAACGTCGACCCGGCCATGCTCGCCGCGCCCTGGAAGGTGCTCTCGGCTCACGTCGTCGACGTCCTGGAGCGCGGCCGGGAGGCGCCGGCCCACGTGCTCAACCTCGGTCACGGCGTCCCGCCCGAGACCGACCCGACGGTGCTGACCCGCGTGGTCGAGCTCGTCCACGGATGGCGGGCATGACTCCGGAGCCCCTCGACCACGACGCGGTGACGGAGAGCATCCGGCACGCGGTCGAGGCCGCGCCCACCCGCATCGTCGTCATCGGCGGGGGCGTCTCGGGACTCGTCGTCGCGCGGGAGTGCGCCCGCCCCGGCTTCGAGGTGACCCTGCTGGAGGCCTCCGGTCGCGTGGGCGGTTCGGTGGCGCCGCTGGAACTCGGCGGCATCACGCTCGACGCGGGGGCCGAGAGCTTCGCGACCCGCGGCGGCCACGTCGCCGCCCTGCTGGCCGAGCTGGGCCTCGGCGACGACGTCGTGGAGCCGAACCCGGCCGGCGCCTGGGTCCGCAACGGCACGCGCACCGTGCCGTTGCCGAAGGCCGGCCTGCTCGGCATCCCGAGCTCCCCGTTGGCGACCGATGTCGTGGCCGCGATCGGCTGGGGCGGCGCCGTGCGCGCCTACCTGGACCGGGTCCTCCCCGTGCTGAAGATCGGCCAGGAGCGCAGGCTCGGCACGCTGGTGCGCAAGCGGATGGGATCGAAGGTTCTCACCGAGCTGGTGTCCCCGGTCGTGACGGGTGTGTACTCGGCCGACCCCGACGACCTCGACGTGGATGTGGTCGCTCCCGGCCTGAACGCGGCGCTCACGCGGCTCGGGTCGCTCTCCGGCGCCGTGGGCGAGCTGCGCTCCGCGGCGAAGGCGGGAAGCGCCGTGGGCGGCCTCCGTGGAGGCATGTGGCGGCTGCCGGCGGCGCTCGCCGCGGACATCGAGGCGCGGGGCGGGATCATCCGCACCGACGCTGCGGTGGCCTTCGTCACGCCGTGGGTCGCGCCCGATGTGGAGGACATCGCCGCCGCCGCGGTGGAAGCCGCGATGTCGGCCGAGCCCGCAGAGCCCGCCGACGCCCGGCCCGCCCGGTGGACGGTGACCCTCGCGGACGGCTCCACCCTCGACGCCGACGCGGTGGTCATCGCCGCTCCGGCCGACTCCGCCCTCACGCTCCTCCCCGGCATGGACGCCGCCCTCGGCGACCTCGCCAATCTCGACTGGCCGCCCGCCTCCAGCGTCGAGCTGGTCACCCTCGTCCTCACCGACGACCGGGTCGGCGCTGCGCCGCGCGGCACCGGCGTGCTCGTCGCCGACGGCCCGGAGTCCGGCGTCTCCGCCAAGGCGATGACGCACTCCAGCGCCAAGTGGGCGTGGGTCGCGGAGGCCGCCGGGCCCGGACGTCACGTGGTGCGGCTCTCCTACGGCCGCGCCGGCCGGGCGTCCGAGACCCTTGCGCTGTCCGCCGCCGAGCTCCGGGCGCAGGCGGTCACCGACGCGGCCGCCCTGCTGAATATTCCCCTCACGGAATCCGCTGTCTCCGCGTTCGCCCGGACCCCCTGGACGAACGCCCTCCCCTATGCGACAGTGGGGCAGCGGGAGCGCATCCAGCGCGTCCGCGACGAAGCTGAGAACGTCGAAGGGCTCGAGGTGACCGGCTCCTGGCTGACCGGCACCGGTCTCGCGTCCGTCATCCCGGACGCGCGCCGGGTGGCGGAACGGGCCAGGGGTCTACGCTGGAAGGCACTGACCGACGACCTGGAGGGGTAGGACGGAATGCGGGGCAAGATTCTCTTCGCGACGGGTGCAGCGGTGGGCTACGTGCTCGGCACGCGCGCCGGTCGCAAGCGCTACGAGCAGATGAAGTCGGCCGCCCTCAAGGTCTGGGAGTCGCCGGGGGTGCAAAAACAGGTGAACGCCGTCGAGGACTTCGTCGCCGAGAAGATCGGCGAGGCGCCCGAGGCTCTGTACATCACCGTCAAGAAGGCCGTGGTCCGGGCGAACGAGCGTCGCAGGGAGGCCCGCGTCGGCTCCCGCAGGCCGGGGGTGGCCGTCGTCGCCGTCACGCGGGATGATCCTGAGACGACCTGATCCGGTCGTGAACTGTCAGAGAAGGTGTCACGGAAGGGCGGTGAGCCGATGACCGATCGAGAACGTGCCAGGTCGCAGTCGCTCGGTGAGCTGATCGCGTCGCTCCCGCGGCTGCTGATCCAGCTCGTCAAGGCCGAGCTGGCCAACCTGCGGGCCGAGTACGCCGAGAAGGCGAAGTATGCCGGGATCGGCATCGGGCTCTTCGTGGTCGCGGCGGCCTTCCTCTTTTTCGCGCTCGGCGTCCTGGTCGCCGCGGCGATCCTCGGCCTCGCGATCGTGCTGCCCGGCTGGGCCGCCGCGCTCATCGTCTTCGGCGCCCTCCTGGTGATCGCCGCGATCCTGGTGCTGATCGGCGTCGGCTCGCTCAAGCGGGTGGACGGCGCGGCGCCCAAGGAGACCATCGCCAGCGTCAAGACCGACATCGACGCCGTGAAGGGGTTGGGCCGATATGACAACTGATCGCAACGGTGTCGAGAAGGCCCGTGCCGACCTGGCCGCGACCATCGACGCCATCCAGTACAAGGTCGATATCCCGGCGCGGGCGTCCGAGCGGTTCCGGACGCTCCGCGACGAGAACCCGATGGCGCTCGTCGCCCTGGCGGTCGGGGTGGCCGTCGCCGTGGGAGGCGCGGTCTGGGGGATCGTCGCCGCGTCCCGGCGCTGACGTCGCGCCTCCGGGCCGCCAACGGCGCCCGTCCGGTTTTTGCCTTCTCAGCTTTGCGAGGGAGACTGTCGGTATGAGTAACCCGGCTGCCGTTCCGGCAGAGTCGACCGCCCCCGCAGACACCACCCCCGAAAGCCCCAGCGGCTTCACGCTCTGGGCCGTCCTCCGCCGGGACCCGGCCCGTCCCGACGACCTCGACGGCACCGACGTGCCCAAGGCCGTCCAGGAGCTCGAAGGCGTCATCGCCGACATCGAGCTGCAGGGCGTCACGACCCGCGGGCTCTACGACGTGAGCGGCCTCAAGGCCGACGCCGACATCATGATCTGGCTGCACGGCCCCGAGGCCGAGGCCCTGCAGTGGGGGCTCCGCCAGCTCCGCCGCACCCGCCTCCTCAAGGCCCTCCTGCCGACCTGGAACGCGATGGGCGTGCACCGCGACGCCGAGTTCAACCGCCAGCACGTCCCCGGCTTCCTGCGCGGCAAGGAGCCGAAGGGCTGGCTGTGCGTCTACCCGTTCGTGCGCAGCTACGAGTGGTACCTGCTGCCCGACGAGGAGCGCGCGCAGATGCTCGCGGACCACGGTCGCAAGGGCGCGGCGTTCCGCGGCGTCCTGGCCAACACGGTCGCGGCGTTCGCTCTCGGCGACTACGAGTGGATCCTGCCGTTGGAGTCCGACGAACTCACCGACCTGGTCGACATGATGCGCGACCTCCGCTACACCGAGGCGCGCCGCCACGTGCGCGAAGAGGTCCCCTTCTTCACCGGCCGCCGCATCCAGCCGGCCGAGGTCGTGGAGGTGCTCCAGTGACCGGTACCGAGGCCGTGCCGCGGGTGCTCGGCGCGACGCCGGCTGCCGCGTCCGGCGCGGAGCACGTGACCGAGCCGGTCGCGTACGACGCGATCCTGCTCGCCGGCTTCGGCGGCCCGGAGGGTCAGGACGACGTCATCCCGTTCCTGCGCAACGTGACCCGCGGCCGCGGCATCCCGGAGGAGCGTCTGGAGGAGGTCGCGCACCACTACCGCCACTTCGGCGGGGTGAGCCCGATCAACGACCAGAACCGTGAGCTCAAGGCGGCGCTGGAGGCCGAGCTCGCCTCGCGCGGCATCGACCTCCCCGTGCTGTGGGGCAACCGCAACTGGAGCCCGTACCTCGAGGACGCCCTCGCCGAGGCGCAGGAGCGCGGCCTCACCAAGCTGATCGCCATCGCGACCAGCGCGTACTCGTCCTACTCGAGCTGCCGGCAGTACCGCGAGGACTTCGCCCGCGTGCTGGAGGAGAAGGGCCTGGAGGGCACCATCCAGATCGACAAGGTGCGCCAGTTCTTCGACCACCCCGGCTTCGTGGAGCCGTTCATCGAGGGCGTGCGGAACGCCGTGGACGAGCTGCGCGAGCGCGTCCCGGGCATCGATCCGGCGACCGAGATCCGCATCCTCTACTCGACGCACTCGATCCCGTCGACCGACGCGGCCAAGTCCGGCCCCGCCGAGCGCGGCTTCGGAGAGGGCGGCGCCTACGCGGCCCAGCACCTCGCCGTCGCCGAGGTCGTCTCGCAGGAGGCGACCGGCGGCGTCATCGGCTGGGACCTCGTCTACCAGTCCCGTTCCGGCCCGCCGTCGATGCCATGGCTGGAGCCCGACATCAACGACCGGATCGCGGAGCTGCCCGCACTCGGCGTCAAGGCCGTGATCATCGTGCCGCTCGGCTTCGTGAGCGACCACATGGAGGTGCTCTGGGACCTCGACAACGAGGCCATGGAGACCAGCGAGGAGAACGGCCTCGTAGCCGTCCGCGTGCCCACCCCCGGCACCCACGCCCGCTACGTGAAGGGCCTGGTCGACCTCGTCCTGGAGCGCCGCGACGGCGTCCCGGTCGAGCAGCGCCCCGCGCTGACCACGCTGGGCCCCTGGTACGACGTATGCCGTCCGGGCTGCTGCGAGAACGTCCGCCTCGGCTTCAAGCCCGCCGCCGCGGGGATCGCGCCGTGAGCGGCACCGTGACCAGGGCCGAGGGCCCGTCCGTGCGCCGCGACGGCGTGCTGCGCATCGGCACGCGCGGCAGCGCGCTCGCGGTCGCGCAGACGACGGTTGTCGCGGAGTCGATCGCCCGGGCGACCGGCCTCGACATCGAGCTGGTCACGGTCACGACCCACGGCGACACCTCGCGCGAGTCCCTGTCGGAGCTCGGCGGCACCGGGGTGTTCGCCACTGCGCTGCGGGAGGCCCTCCTCGCCGACGAGTGCGACCTCCTCGTCCACTCGCTTAAAGACCTGCCGACCGCGGCGGCTCCCGGGCTCGTCATCGGCGCGGTGCCGAAGCGCGCCGACGCGCGCGACGCGCTCTGCGCCCGCGACGGCCTCACGCTCGAGACGCTGCCCGACGGCGCGAAGGTGGGCACGGGCTCGCCGCGCCGCGTCGCGCAGCTCAAGTCGGTGCGCCCCGACCTGGAGGTCGTCGACATCCGCGGCAACGTGGACACCCGGCTCGGAAGGGTCGCCGAGGGTGACCTCGACGCCGTCGTGCTCGCCGCCGCGGGCCTCGGCCGACTCGGCCGCCTCGACGCGGTGACCGACTTCTTCGCGCTGTCGCAGGTGCCGACCGCTCCCGGCCAGGGCGCCCTGGCACTGGAGGTGCGCGAAGGCGAGCAGACCGGCCGCGGCGACGTCGCCCGCGCGCTGAAGGCCGTCGACCACGCGACCACGCACGCCTGCGCGACCGCCGAGCGCGCCGTCCTCGCCGGACTCGAGGCCGGCTGCGCCGCCCCGATCGGCGCGTCCGCCCTGGTCGACGACGGCCTGCTGTTCCTCACCGCCACCGTGTACCGCCCGGACGGGACCGAGCGGCTAACGGCCTCCCACGCCGCGACTCCGGACTCCTTCGGCGCCGCCGACCTCGACGAGGCCGCGCGCGAAGTCGGCGCCCGCGTGGTGGCCGAGCTGCTCGGCGCGGGCGCCGCCGACCTGGCCCCGCTCGGGAGCGCATGATGGCCTCCACCCCGTCCTCTCCGAAGCCGCTCGCCGGCTGGCGCGTGCTCGTGCCCAGGGGAGGGCCCTGGGGCGACTCGGTCGCCGCCGACCTCCGCGCCAAGGGCGCGTCGCCGGTCGTGGCTCCGATGATCAACTTCGCGCCGACGGCCGACGCCCCCGCGCTGGACGCCGCCCTGGCGCGGCTCGCCGCCGGCGGCTTCGACTGGGTGACCGTCACCAGCGCCACCACGGTGGACGTGCTGAGCGCCGCAAGGGCCGTCGTCCCGCCGTCCACCCGCATCGCGGCTGTCGGCGAGACCACCGCCGCGGCGCTGGCCGCCGCCGGCTACACCGTCGACCTGGTCCCGGCGGAGGAGAACTCCGCGCGCGGACTGCTCGAGGAGTGGGAGGCCGCGACCGAGGGCGTCGTGCCGCTCCGCATCCTCACCCTCCGCTCCGAGATCGCCAAGCCCCTCCTGACCGAGGGGCTGAGCCGTATCGGCCACCAGGTGGAATCCGTGGTCGCCTACCGGACGGTGGGGATCCCCGTTCCGGAGGGCATCGTCGCGGACGTGCGCGACGGCCTGGTCCAGGCCATCCTCGTCACGAGCGGCTCGGTGGCCGAGCAGGTGCAGTCGCAGCTCGGCCCGATCCCGGAGTCCACCCTCGTAGCCGCCATCGGCCCGCAGACGGCCCGCGACGCGCGCGAGTACGGCCTCCGCGTCGACGTGATCGCCCGCGAGCGCACCGCGGCCTCCCTCATCGAGGCCGTCGCCGCCGTCGCCAGCGCCCGCTCCACGACCTTCTGACCCCTGCGCGCACGTGCGGCGGGCACCCAGCGCCGCGGGCGTAGGCTGGGGAGAGTGAGTGAGTTGCATCCCGTCGTGAGGCCCCGCCGCCTCCGGCAGTCTCCTGCCCTGCGTCGTCTGACGGCCGAGACCCGCCTCCACCCGGCCGAGCTGATCCTCCCGCTGTTCGTGCGGGAGGGCGCCTCCGAGCCGCGGCCGCTCGCCTCCATGCCCGGAGTCGCGCAGCACAGCCTCGACTCGTTGAAGCGCGCCGCCGTGGAGGCCGCGGAGGCCGGCGTCGGCGGCGTCATGCTCTTCGGCATCCCGGAGAACCGCGACGCCATCGGCTCCGCCGCGACCGACCCGGACGGCATCCTGAACGTCGCCACCCGCGCCCTCGCCGCCGAGGTGGGCGACGCGCTCGTCGTCCAGACCGACCTGTGCCTGGACGAGTTCACCGACCACGGCCACTGCGGCGTGCTCGACGCCGAAGGCCACGTCGACAACGACGCCACGCTGCTGCGCTACCGCGACATGGCGCTCGCGCAGGCGGAGGCCGGCTCCCAGCTCCTCGGCCTCAGCGGCATGATGGACGGCCAGGTCGCCGCCGTGCGTGACGCGCTCGACGCCGCCGGCCGCACCGACGTCGTGATCATGGCGTACTCGGCCAAGTACGCCTCCGGCTTCTACGGCCCGTTCCGGGAGGCCGTCGACTCGCAGCTCTCCGGCGACCGCCGCGCCTACCAGCAGGACCCGGCCAACCGCCGCGAGGGCTTGCGCGAGGCGCGGCTCGACCTGGAGGAGGGCGCCGACATCCTCATGGTGAAGCCGGCCCTCAGCTACCTCGACGTCCTCAGCGACGTCGCCGCGTTCAGCGACGTGCCGGTCTGGGCCTACCAGGTCTCCGGCGAGTACGCGATGGTGGAGGCTGCGGCCGCCAACGGCTGGATCGACCGCGAGCGCGTCATCGAGGAGACCCTGATCGGCGTGCGCCGTGCGGGCGCCGATGCCGTGCTCACCTACTGGGCGACCGAGGTCGCGGGATGGCTGCGATGAGCGACTTCTACAACACCGACTCCCACAACACCGGCGCCCACAACATCGGCGCCCAGGACCTGCAGGGCCTGGCCGACGGCGCCGCGATCGGCGACGTCAACCTCGCCCAGTTCGAGCGCGCGCAGCGTGTGATCCCCGGCGGTGTGAACTCCCCGGTCCGCGCCTTCCGCTCGGTGGGCGGCACGCCGCGGTTCATGGTCTCGGCGCACGGCCCCTACATCGTGGACGCCCAGGGTCGCGAGTACGTCGACCTGGTCGCGTCGTGGGGCCCGGCGATCCTCGGCCACGCGCATCCGGCCGTGATCGACGCCGTGCAGGCGGCCGCCGCGCGCGGGCTCTCGTTCGGCGCCTCCACGCCGGCCGAGACCGAGCTGGCGGAGGCCGTGCTCGGCCGCGTCCCGTTCATCGACAAGCTGCGGCTGGTGTCGACCGGCACCGAGGCGACCATGACCGCGATCCGCCTGGCGCGCGGCTTCACCGGCCGCCCGCTGCTGATCAAGTTCGCCGGCCACTACCACGGCCACTCCGACAGTCTCCTCGCCGAGGCCGGGTCGGGCCTGGCGACGCTGTCGCTGCCGGGTTCGGCCGGTGTCACCGAGGCCACGGCCGCCCAGACCCTGGTGCTCCCGTACAACGACCTCGACGCCGTCCGCGCCGCCTTCGAGGCGAACGGTCCCGACATCGCGGCCGTCATCACCGAGGCCGCCGCCGCGAACATGGGCGTCGTCGCCCCCGACGAGGGCTTCAACGCGGCCCTGACCGACCTCGCCCACGAGTTCGGCGCCCTCCTCATCCTGGATGAGGTCCTGACCGGGTTCCGGGTGAGCGAGGCCGGCTATTGGGGCCTCGACCGCGGCTACACGCCCGACCTCGTCACCTTCGGCAAGGTCATCGGCGGCGGGATGCCGCTGGCGGCCGTCGGCGGACGGGCGGAGCTGATGGACTTCCTGGCCCCGACGGGCCCGGTCTACCAGGCGGGCACGCTCTCCGGGAACCCGGTCGCCGTCGCCGCCGGCCTCGCCACGCTGGCGCTCGCCGACGAGGCCGTCTACGACCGGCTGGACGTCGTGGCCGACACCCTGTCGAGC
Organism: Leifsonia sp. EB34; assembly: GCF_041260585.1. NCBI lineage: Bacteria > Bacillati > Actinomycetota > Actinomycetes > Micrococcales > Microbacteriaceae > Leifsonia > Leifsonia sp. EB34. The sequence continues at coordinate 1,508,138 of NZ_JBGCCV010000001.1, read as the reverse complement.
GCCGTCTCCGACGCGTTGGCCGCAGAGGGCGTCGCACATCGGGTGCAGCGCGCGGGCAACCTGTTCAGCTTCGTCTTCGGCGACTTCGCGGCCGCGCCGCGCACGTACGCCGAGGTGCAGTCGCAGGAGGCGTTCCGCTACCGGCCGTTCTTCCACGCGATGCTCGACGCGGGCGTCTCGCTGCCGCCGAGCGTCTTCGAAGCGTGGTTCGTCACGGCCGCCCACGACGACGCGGCCGTCGCGCGCATCCTGGAGGCCCTCCCGGCCGCCGCCCGCGCCGCCGCGCAGGCCACCCCCGCCTGACCCGTCGCCCCGGCTACTCGTCGGCGGCGGAGGGGGCGCGGGAGAGGGACTCGACGTACGTGTAGGTCGCCGAACTCGGCCAGCCATCCGCGTCGAGCAGCGCGTACACGTCGAAGTTGAGCGCCCCGCCGCCACCCGCCGCGCGCCGCAGCGTGCGCGGCGGGACGTCCGACGATGCCCGCACCGTGACGGTCTGCGGATCCACCCCGGAACGCAGAAGGCGGGCGTGGAAGGTGGTGGTTCGGGTCACCGGTCCACCTTCTCACACCCGCCCGGAGGGCTGTCCGCCTAGGCTTGCCCGTGCGATTCGCGCGAGCGACGGGACAGCGAGTCGATGATGACCGCGAGCAGCAGCACCGCGCCGGTGATCATGAACCGGTACGACGAGTCGAGGTTGAGCAGCGTCAGACCGTTCGAGATGGACTGGATGACCAGGATGCCCAGCAGCGCCGACCACGCCGACCCACGGCCGCCGAAGAGGCTCGTGCCGCCGATGACCGCCGCCGCGATCGCGTTCAGGTTGGTGTCCGTGCCGCCGGAGCCCGCGCTGACGGAGGCGAGCCGCGCCGCGGCGAGCAGGCCGCCGATCGCCGCGAAGGTCGAACACAGGATGAACACGCTGATGAACACCCGGTTGACCTTGATACCGGCGCGACGTGCCGCCTCCACCGAGCCGCCGACCGCGAAGACGGAACGTCCCCACTTCGTGCGGGTCAGGAAGAAGTTCATGATGATGACGAGCACGACGAAGAACAGGAACATCGCCCCGGTGCCACGGTCGGTCGACAGGTACCAGACCGCGATGCACAGGCCGATCAGGAGCAGCCCCGCCTTGATCAGGACGACGGCCATCGACCCCTCGGACAGTCCGGCGTTGCGACGGCGGACGTTGCGCCGCCAGTCCGACCAGAACATCCCGAGCGCGGCGATCACGGCCAGCCCGTACGCCGCCCACGGCGGCAGGAACGTCTGCTGGGCGAAGTTGACGATCCACGAGTTGTAGGGGATGTTGATCGAGCTGTTCGGCCCGAGGATCCAGAGCTGCACGCCCAGGAAGCCCAGCAGGCCGGCCAGCGTGATCACGAAGCTCGGCACGCCGAACCGGGTGAAGAGCTGGCCGTAGAGGAAGCCGATCAGCGCGCCCGCCAGGATGGCGACGATCACGGTGAGCGCCAGCGGCCAGTGGAGCTGGGTGAAGCCGACGCCGAGGATGGCCGCGGCCACACCGCTCACCGAGCCGACCGACAGGTCGATCTGGCCGAGCAGCAGCACGAGCACGATGCCGATCGAGATCGTCCCGATCGCGGCGCACTGCAGCGTCAGGTTGACGAGGTTGTTGGCGCTGAGGAAGTTCGGGTTGAGGATCTGGAAGACCACCCAGATCACGATGAGCCCGACGACCACCGGCAGGGAGCCGAGGTCGCCGCCGCGCACGCGGCGCCCGAAGGCGCGGACCGCGCCGCCGAGGCCCTCCTCGCGGATGAGCCGCTCGTCCTGCAGGTCGGCGGCGAGCTGAGCCGGAGTCTCTGGTGCCTTGGTCATCAGGCCTGGTTCCCTTCGCTGTTCTCGACGCGCTCGACGCGCTCCTCGATGCGCTCGGCCCGCTGCGCGACGACATTGTCGGTGGCGCCGGTGATCGCCGAGATGATCTCTTCGTAGCTGACGTCGGGGACGCGGAAGTCCCCGTTGTTGCGGCCCAGCCGCAGCACGGCCACCCGGTCGGCGACCGCCTGCACGTCCGCCATGTTGTGGCTGATCAGGATGACGCCGAGCCCGCGCTCACGGAGCCGCTCGATGAGGTTGAGCACCTCTGCGGTCTGCGCGACGCCGAGGGCGGCGGTCGGCTCGTCCAGGATGACGATGCGCGGCTCGCCGATCAGCGACCGGGCGATCGCGACCGTCTGGCGCTGGCCTCCGGAGAGCGAGGCGACGGCGATCCGGACGGACGGGATGCGTGCCGAGAGCTGCCGGAGCAGGCTCCACGACCGTTTCTCCATCTCTTCCTCGTCGAGCGTTCCTCGGGTGATCTCCCGACCGAGGAAGAGATTGGACACGACGTCCAGGTTGTCGCAGAGCGCGAGGTCCTGGAACACCGTCGCGATGCCGAGCCCGCGGGACGCCGAGGGGGACGGGATGGTGACGTCCTGACCGTCGAAGGTGATCGTCCCCGAGTCCTGCGGATGCACTCCCGCGAGGATCTTGACCAGGGTCGACTTGCCGGCTCCGTTGTCGCCGACGAGGGCGACGACCTCCCCCGGGTAGACGTCGAGGTGGATGTCCGTGAGCGCTTGCACGGCTCCGAACCCCTTCGACACCCCCCGTAGTGAGAGGACGGGCTGTCGGGTGGACGACTCCGGGTCGGTGACCGGGGATTCCATCGTCACGGCGTTCTCCTTCGGGCCTGACGCGATGCTGTCGCGTGGTGCTGGATGCTGCTGGGCTAACTGTATGGCGGAACCACCCGGCCCGGGGATGCGGAATCCGCTCCCCGGGCCGGGTGGCCCCTGTGGTTCTTGCGACTACTTGATGCCGTACTTGTCGCACGCCGCCTTGTAGTCCGGGGTGCAGATCTTCGCGGCGGAGTCGGGACCGTAGAACTGGTCCTTCACGACCGTGGACTCGATGTTGTCCGTGGTCACCGCGACCGGGGTCAGCAGGATGGACGCGATCTTCGCGCCGCCCTTGGTGTCGACCTGGGTGGTCTGCTCGGACGGCTTCTGGCCCTTGGTCAGAGCGATGGCGAGGGTCGCCGCCTGCTCGGCCTCCGGCTTCAGCGCCTTGTAGACGGTCATGTACTGGTCGCCGGCGAGGATCCGCTGGATTGCCGCGAGCTCAGCGTCCTGTCCGGTGACCGGCGGGAGCGGGCTGAGGTTGGCCGCCTTCATGGCCGCGATCGCGCCACCACCGGTGCCGTCGTTCGCCGCGTAGACGCCCTTGATCTGGTTCTTGAACTGCGAGACCTGTCCGGACACCCAGTCCTGGGCCTTGGCGGGGTCCCATGCTGGTGTGTCGTACTCGGCCAGCACCTTGTAGCCGCTGGAGTCGATGACACTGTGCGCGCCCTTCTTGAAGAGCGTGGCGTTGTTGTCCGTCGGCGAGCCGTTGACCATCAGGATGCCGCTGCCCGGGGCGACGCCGTCCTTCTTCAGCTTGTCGACGAACGCGGTGGCCTGCAGCTGGCCGACCTTCTCGTTGTCGAACGAGATGTAGTAGTTCAGGTCGGGGCTGTCGATCAGGCGGTCGTAGGAGATGACCGGGATGTTCTTGGCCTTCGCCTCGCCGACGATCGACGCGGCGGCCTCGCCGTCGAACGGGTCGAGAACGAGCACCTTGACGCCCTGGGTCAGCATGGACTCCGCCTGCTGCTGCTGCTTGCTGGCGTCGCCGTCCGCGTTCGCGTACAGGACCGTGCAGCCGGAGCAGAGCGACTTGACCTTGGCCTCGAAGAAGGGCTTGTCGGCCGCCTCGTAACGGGCGGTGACCGAGTCGGGGAGGAGAAGGCCGATCTTGGCGTTCGCGGCGCCCGACGCATTGTTGGTCGAGGTGTTGCCGGAACCGTTCGAGCAGGCTGTGAGGGTGAGAGCTGTGGCCAGGATCGCGGCGGACACCATGACCGCTCTCTTGGTGGCGATCTTCATTGAAAAACCTCCGATTCGAAGCCGCCGACGTTGGCGACTGGGTTGAGTGTGTCAGGGGCCGCCGCTTGGCGTCAATACTTGAATTCAAGCTTTCGATAACGGTTCGTCACGGACGGGGGGCAACGGGGGACAACGGGGACGCGGCCCCCGTCGCAGCGTCAGACGGCGACGCCCACGCTCGTGATCGAGATGCTGTCGACCGCGTGGGCGACGGCGCCGAGGGTGGCCGCCCGCACGCCGAGCTGCCCCTGGACGATGTCGGGCATCCGGTCCTCGCCGACGATGATGGAGCGTTCCACCGCGTGCCGCATCGGGCCGAGCAGGAGCTCGCCGGCGCGGCCCAGTTCGCCGCCCACGACGATCCGCTCCGGGTCGAGCAGGTTGCAGAGGTTGGCCGTCGCGACCCCGATGTGACGGCCGGCGTCCGCGATGGCACGGATGCAACGGGCGTCGCCGGCCATCGCCTGGAGCACGACGTCGCCGAGCTTCAGGCTGCCGAGGTGGTCGCGCAGCTCGTCCAGTACGGCGGGACCTCCGGCGATCGCCTCCAGGCAGCCGCGGTTGCCGCAGCGGCAGAGCGGGCCGTTCTCCCGGATCGTGGTGTGGCCGAACTCGCCGGCGACGCCGTTGTTCCCGCGGAAGAGCTGGCCGTTCAGCAGCAGCCCCGCCCCGATCCCGTCGCCGACGTCGAGGGTGATCGAGGTGCGCTTTCCGCGACCGGCCCCGAGGCGGGACTCCGCCAGGGCGGTGAGGTTGGCGGCGTTGTCGATGAAGACCGGACGGTGCACGCGGCGCTCCAGGGCGTCCGCGATCACCACGCCGTCCCAGCCGCGCATGATGCCGCTGCGCGCGATGGTGCCGGTGGCGCGGTCGAGCGGCGCCGGCACGGCGAGACCGATCGCCAGCACCTCGTCGCGGGAGGCGTCGACCGAGTCGAGCATGTCGGTCAGCAGCAGCGCGACCTTGTCGAGCTCGTTGTCCGCCCGGTGGTCCTTGGCCAGTGGCATGTGGTTCTCGGCGACGACGGTGTTGGCGACGTCGGCCAGGGCGACGCGCAGGTGCCGGGTGGAGAAGTGGACGCCGACCACGAGGCCGAGCGCGTGCGCGAGCGTGACGTGCTGGGCGCGCCTGCCAGAGCGGATGCTCTGCGTCGTATGCAGAACGCCGGAGGTGGAGAGCTCCTTGACGATGTTGGAGACCGTGGCGGGGGAGAGCCCCGTCGCACCGGCCAGCTCCACCTGCGTCAGGCCGCCGTGCTTCTTGATGGCGTCGACGATCCGAGCCCGGTTGGCTTCACGAAGTGAAGTCTGCGAGCCCGGAGTCCGCCGCTGCGTTGCCACGACGAGAAGGATACATGCCGGTCGGGAATACCGATCATGAGAGTCCCGCGACCCGATCCAGTCGGGTTTCGCGGCTCTCCAAGCCAACGGTTACGGGTTTGTGAGATTCGCGACCCCCGTCGGCCCCGGTCGGCGGGCAGGATAGAGCTATGGCCGACCTGCACGTTCACCCCGACCGCCTGGAGATCCACCTCACCCGGGCCGAGAAGGTGCTCTCCGTGCGTCGGGAGGATCTGGTGATCCCGCGCGAGAGCATCCGATCGGTCGCGATTACGGAGGACCCGTGGATCTGGATCCGCGGCATCCGCGCCCCGGGAGCCGCCGTCCCGCTCACGCTCTCGGTGGGCACCTGGAAGTTCCACGGCGGCAAGGACTTCCTGCTCATCAAGGGCAAGCAGCGCGCGGCGGTGGTCGTCGATCTCGACGGCGAGGAGTTCTCCCGCGTGATCGTCTCGACGCCGCACGCCGCCAAGCTGGTGGAGGCGCTGCGCGTTGACGTGGGCGGGATTCCCGCCGACGGCGAGATCATCGACTGACGCTCGCGCCGCGCCTCACCCCGCGTGGGCGACCGAGAACAACACCAGCCCGGTCAGCGGCGGAAGCCCCTGCAGCACTGCCGCGCCCCAGAACCGCCGGTCCGTCGTGAGCAGCACGACCGCGGCCAGGACCATGCACGCCCCGGTGAAGAACATCAGCCCGAAGCCGACGTGGCGCAGGGTCGTCCAGTAGAGCACGAGCCCGACCGTGGTGCCGCCCGCGAGGAACAGGTTGTAGAACCCTTGGTTGTAGGCCATCGGGCGCACCACGTCGGCGTCCCGCTGTGTCGCGAGCCCGAACCGCCGCCAGACGCTGGGCGACGACCACAGCATGCTCTCCATCGCGAAGAAGACCAGGTGCACGACCGCCGCGAGCGCGAGGAGGACGGAGCCGAGGATCGCCATGGGTGGAGACTACGCTGCGTGGCGCGGCACCGCCCGCTCGTCGACCGTCGGCGCGCCCTGCTTCGGCGGACGCAGGCGGGCTACGAGAACAGCATGAGCACTATGCCGATCAGCGGCAGGATGCCCTGGACGAGCGCCGGACGCAGGTACCCGCGGCCGGTCGTCACCAGCACGATGGACGCCGCGAGCATGCTCCCCATCGTGAAGTAGATGAGCGCCAGCCCCGCCGCGTGCGCCCCGACGCCGAACAGGATCAGCCCGACGATCGCGCCGATCGCGAGGAAGAGGTTGTAGAACCCCTGGTTGTACGCCATCGGCCGGGTCGTGTTCGCCGCCGCCTGGTCGGCGACCCCGAACCGTTTCCACACGGCGGGCCGCGCCCACCCCACGCTCTCCATGAAGAAGATCCCGACATGGAGCGCAGCAGCCAGCGTGACGACGACGGTCGCGAGGACGATCATGCGGTCAGCCTAGTGGCGCGGCGGGCGTCAGGCCCGGACGTCGACCACCGTGCGCCCGCGCAGCCGCCCGGCCAGGATGTCCTCCGCCGCCGGGATCGCCTCCGCGAGCGGGACGAACCGCGTCATCGCGGCGAGCGCCTCCTCGTCCAGGTCGGTCGCCAGCCGTCGCCACGCCGTCTCGCGCAGGGCGGCCGGCGCCTCCACCGAGTTGATCCCGGTGAGCGTGACCGCCCGCAGGATGAACGGCATCACCGTCGCCGGGAGGTCCGGCCCCTGCGCGAGCCCGCACGCCGCGACCGTCCCGCCGTACCGGGTCTGCGCGAGCACGTTCGCGAGCGTGTGGCTGCCCACCGAGTCCACCGCTCCGGCCCACCGCTGGCTCTGCAGCGGCCGCCCCTCGACGGACAGCTCCTCCCGGTCGATGATCGCCGTCGCCCCGAGGTCGGTGAGGTAGCCGGTAAGTTCTTCCGACCGCCCCGTGGAGGCCGTGACCGGGTAACCGAGTTTCGCCAGCAGGGCGACCGCGACCGACCCGACCCCGCCCGCCGCTCCCGTCACCAGCACGCTCGACCCCGCGGCGTGCACGGCCTCCGGCGCGACTCCGTTGCGCTCCAGCGCGAGCACGGCCAGCATCGCTGTGAACCCCGCGGTCCCGATCGCCGCCGCCTGCTCGGAGCTGAGCGCGTCCGGCACCCGGACCAGCGCGTCCCCGCGCACCCGCGCACGCTCGGCCAGCCCGCCGTGATGGCTCTCCCCGATCCCGTCGCCGTTGAGCACGACCCGGTCGCCCGGTCGCCACCGCGGATCGTCGGAGGCCTCCACGACGCCCACCAGGTCGATGCCGGGGATGAGCGGCGACACCCGCGCGACCCCCGGCTTCCCGGCGATGGCGAGGCCGTCCTTGTAGTTGAGGTCGGAGAACTCGACGGCGATCGTCACGTCCCCCGGCATCAGGAACTCGTCGGTCAGCCGCCGCACCTCGGCGGTGTGCGCGAGGATGCGGGAGCCCTCCTTCTCCTGCTCGATGACGATGGCACGGAAGTCGTTCATGCGGGTCCTTCGATCGTGGCGACGGGTGAGGGGAGGAGTGAGCGGGAGGTCGGGGGCTAATTCAGTACCGGCACATCCGCCGGCAGCTCCCCGCCCGCGTACAGCTCCGCCGCCGTCCGCTGCAGGGCGGCGAGCGCCACGCGCTGCGTCCACGGCCCGTACGAGACGCGCGCGACGCCCAGCTCACGCAGCCGCGCCGGCGGCAGCGACCCCGGCGCCCCGATGACGCTGAGCTTCCGTTCCCCGAGTCCGGCGACGAGCTGCGTCACCGTCTCCTCGTCGAGGCGGCCCGGCACGAACACGCAGGTGGCGCCTTCGTCGAGGAACGCTCGCCCGCGGCGGATCGCCTCCTCGGTCTTCTCCGCGGCCGTCGGGTACGTGTTGCGGAGCCAGACGTCCGTGCGCGCGTTGAGTGCGAACGGCACGCCCTCGGCATCGGCCGCGGCGACGGCCGCCCGCACGTGGGCGACGGCCTCCTCGAACGGGCGCAGCTGGTCCTCCAGGTTCGCCCCCACCGCACCGACGCCGATCGCCCGACGGATCGTCTCGCCCGGGTCGCCGTACCCGCCTTCGAGGTCGGCGCTCACCGGGAGGTCGGTGGCCGCCACGATGCGCCCGACCATGTCGAGCATCAGGTCGAGCGGGATGTGCTCACCGTCCTCGTACCCGAGCGTGGCCGCGATCGAGTGGCTGGCCGTGGCCAGCGCGCGGGTCTCGGGCAAGGCGGCGACGGCCTTCGCGCTGATCGCATCCCACACGTTGACGACCTGCAGCAGCTCGGGGCCGTCGTGGAGGCGGCGCAGCTCGGCGCCGCGTTCGGTGATGGAGGTCATGACGCCACCCTACGACCCGCGCCCGGTGCGCTCTAGGATGAGCGCATGGCGGGCGCCGCTGAGCCGGAGGTGCCGCCGCGAGCGGAGTCCGCGGCGGGCGGGGGAGGGCCGTCCGAGTCGCCGTCGGCCGTGGCGCCTGGTGTGGCCGAGTCGCAGTCCGCCGGGGCGCCGGGTCCGGCTGAGTCGCCGTCGGCCGTGGCGCCGGGTCCGGCTGAGTCGCCGTCGGCCGTGGCGCCGGGTCCGGCTGAGTCGCGGTCCGCCGTGCCGCCGGGTCCGGCTAAGTCGCCGTCCGCCGTGCCGCCCGGACCGTCCGAGTCGCCGTCCACCGCCACGCCCGTCCCGGTCAAGACCCTCTCGGCCACCGGCCGGCGGGTGTCCATCAACGCCGTCGTCGACAACGTCTTCTTCGTGTTCGGCGGCGTCGCCGCCGTCTGGCTGGCGTGGCTCATCTTCACCGAGAGCTTCGCGTGGGGGTGGTTCCTGCTCCTTTTCTTCATCGTCTTCTGGATCGTCCTCGCCTACCTCGTGCTGCCGCGGCTGCACCGCATCCTCACCCAGATCTACGTGCCGGACTACTTCATCGGCCGCGCCCGCACCAGCGACGGGCTCCTCGGCGACCCGATCAACCTGGCGCTGCTGGGATCGGAGGCGCAGCTCGACGAAGCGATGACCGAGGCCGGCTGGACGCGCGCCGACGACGTGACCGCCGCCTCCAGCCGCCGCATCATCACCTCCACGCTGCTGCGCCGCAGCTACGATGAGGCTCCGGTGAGCCCGCTCTTCCTGTTCGCGCACCAGCAGGACGTCGCCTACCAGCAGGAGGTCACCGGCAACCCGGCCAAGCGCCACCACGTCCGGTTCTGGCGCTGCCCGGAGGGCTGGCTGCTGCCGGGAGGCCACCGCGTCGACTGGCTGGCGGCCGGGACCTTCGACCGCACAGTCGGCTTCTCTCTTTTCACTCTGCAGATCACGCACAAGATCGACGCGAACACGGACATCGAGCGCGACCACATCGTCTCGACCCTCGTGGGAGCCGATATCGGCGCGGAGGTCGCCGTGATCCGCGACTTCTCGTCCGGTTATCACGCACGCAACGGCGGCGGCGACGCCATCGAGACGGACGGCGACCTGCCCGTCGTGGACCTGTCCGAGGTGCTGGTGGAACCCCGCGCCGTCGAGGTGGCTGCCGAGGCCGACCAGCGTCGCGTCGCCCGCGCCGAGCACCGCCCGGTGCCGACCACGCTCGGCTTCCTGCTCATGCTGCTGCGCGTGCTGGCTGGTGTGCTGACGGTGGTGCTGACCCTGCTCGCCTGGCCGCTGTTCATCCGCTCGGAGCTCGTGTCGGCGACCGGCAAGGCTCTCACCGCCTCGGAGCAGCAGAGCGCGGACCTGGTCTTCGGCATCGCGATGGGCCTGTTCGCCGCCGGCCTGGTGTTCTACTTCGCGATCGCCCTGCTCGTCTTCTCGGGAAGCAACTGGGCCCGCATCGTCGCCATGTCGTACAGCGCGCTGCTGATCATCGTCGCCGCGATCGACTTCTTCAACGGCGGCGAGCAGGTCACCCTCCGGACCAACATTCTCGGCCTCCCGCTCGACATCCTGGTGGTGCTGGCCCTGTCGTCCCAGCGCGCACGCCTGTGGGCCCGACGCCCCCGGCAGCGCCCTCGACGCCCCCGGCAGCGCCCCCGACGCGGAGGCGCCCGCGCGACGAGCACCGCGGGATCGACCGCTGCCGCCCAAAAGACGGCCGCCTAGAAGACTGCCGCCCGGCAGGCTCCAGCCCTCACATCAACTTCTTCCCATCCGTCCCTCCCGCCTTCAGCGCCGACTCCTCGGCGTCCAGGAACGCCAGCACCGACCGCACGGCCAGCTCCTGGTAGCGCCCTTCAGCCCGCGCCTCGAGGACCGCCTGCCGTTCCGCCATGATCATCGACCGCCGCAGCTTGCGGTATTCCAGCGGAGCCGCGACCTCCGCGTCGGGCGTCGGGTTCTCCAGCGCCTCCGAGAGGAACACCGCGTTGATGCGCAGCCGTTCGAGCACCCGTTCGTCCTCCTGGCCGGTCACCCGGGACTCCAGGTGCTCCAGCCCGGCCGCCTGCGCCTCGGCGAGCAGGCGCTCCATCTCGCCGGCCTCCTGGGCGAAGTCCGGGGGCGGCAGCTTGAGCCGGCGGATGACCCACGGCAGCGCGAGCCCTTCCAGCAGTGTCGCCACCACTACCACGAACGCCAGGAACTGCAGGAACTCCCGGTGGGGCGTCGACGGCGGCAGCAGGAACACCGCGGCCAGCGTCACCACCCCGCGGATCCCGGCGAACGACACCGCGATGCCGGTCGGCCACGTCCACCCGCGCTCCCGTAACCGCTGCGGCCCGTACCGGTAGAACGCGGTCGTGCCGACCATCCAGAGGAACCGCGCCAGGAACAGCGCGAGCAGCACCGCGATGCTGATCCACACCGTCTGCGCCACCGTGATCCCCGAGCGGAACGCCGAGCTCAGGATGCTCGACAGCTCCAGCCCGATGAAGAGGAAGACCGCGTTCTCCAGCAGGAACTCGATGGTCCGCCAGTTGATGGTCTCCGCGATCCGCGCCTCTGCCGTCTGGATGGTGGGCGAGCGGTAGCCGAGGTACAGGCCGGCGACGACGACCGACAGGATGCCCGACCCGTGCAGGAACTGCGACGGGATGAACGCCAGGTACGGGGTGATCAGCCCGATGGAGGTGTCCAGCACGGGGGAGCGGAGCTGCTTGCGGATCAGCGAGAGAACCCACCCCACCAGCAGCCCCATCCCGACCCCGACGACGACGGCGATCACGAAGTCGCCGGCGATGGCCCACGGGTTCACGATGCTGACGATGGCGGCGATGCTCGCGTTCAGTGCCACCAGCGCGGTCGCGTCGTTGAGCAGGCTCTCGCCCTCCAGCACGGTGACGAGTCGCCGAGGGAGGTGCACCCGCCCCGCGATAGCGGTGACCGCCACCGTGTCCGTCGGCGCCACCACCGCTCCGAAAGCGAAGGCGGCCGCGACCGTGATCGCCGGCACCACCAGCCAGGTCGTGAACCCGACCACGACCACCGTGAACACCACCAGCCCCACCGAGAGCAGGAGGATGCCGTCGCGCCGGGCGCGCACATCGACGATCGAGGTCTGGATGGCCGCCGCGAACAGCAGCGGCGGCAGCAGCCCGTAGAGCACGATCTCGGGCTCCAGCGCCACATGCGGCACCCCGGGGATGAAGGACGCGATCGCGCCCACGACGACCAGCACGACGGGCGCCGACCAGTTCACGCGACGCGAGAGGCCCGTGACCGTGACCGTCACCACGACGAAGGACACGATCCAGACGATGGTGATGACCGGATCCATGAGGTTCATCTTGGCCGCAACGCGAAACGGCCAGCAATGGTTCCCGCGAATCCGTGGAGAACGCGCCGATCCCGCAGCCTGTGGAGGACTACCGCGGGCTACTGCGGACGACCGCGGACTGCCCCCGCGTCACGCCGCGTGCGCCGCGCACTCCAGCACGCCGCACTCCTCGCAGACCACCATCTGCTCTCGGCACGACGCGTCGCTGCAGTTCCGCATCCGCTCGGTCGCCGCCCCGCACCCCGCACAGCGCCCGACCACCGCGGCATGATCCGAGAACCGCACCGACCCGCGCCCGTCGAAGACGTACAGCGACCCCTCCCAGAGTCCGTCGTCGCCGAAGCGCTCGCCGTAGCGGACCACGCCGCCGTCGAGCTGGTAGACCTCGCCGAATCCGCGCGACCGCATCAGCCCGGACAGCACTTCGCACCGGATCCCGCCGGTGCAGTACGTCACGACCGGTTTGTCCTTGAGGTGGTCGTACCTCCCGCTCTCGAGCTCCGCGACGAACTCGCGGGTCGTCGCCACGTCGGGCACGACGGCCCCGCGGAACCGGCCGATCTCGGCCTCGAACCGGTTGCGCCCGTCGAAGAAGACCACGTCGTCGCGCGTCTCCAGGAGGTCGTGCAGCGCGTCCGGATCGAGCCGCTCGCCGCCACCGACGACGCCCGACGCATCCACCCGCAGCTCCGACGGCGCACCGAACGACACGATCTCCTCGCGCACGCGCACCGAGAGCCGCGGGAAGTCCAGGCTCCCGCCGGTGTCGTCGAGCCCCGACCCTTCGCTCCACTTCACGTCGAGGTCGCGGAACGCCGCGTACTCCTTCGTCTTGCGCAGGTATCGCTTGAGCGCGCCGAGCTCCCCGCCCACGGTTCCGTTGATGCCGTCCGGCGAGAGGAGGATGCGCCCGCGCAGCCCGAGCGCCTCGCACAGGTCGCGCTGCCACAGCCGCACCGCGTCCGGGTCCGGCAGCGGTGCGAAGGCGTAGAACAGGAGGACTTTCGCGACGGGCACCGGGGGATGCTAGCAGCGGCGACTGCGAGAACAGACAGATTCGTTCGTCATCCGTTCAGCGGAATGGACCAGAGTGGTTGTATGCGAACCATCGTCATCCTCCCCACGTACAACGAGCGGGAGAACATCGGACCCGTGGTCGGGCGGATCCGCGCCTCGGCGCCGGAGGTCGACGTCCTCGTGGTCGACGACGGTTCGCCGGACGGCACAGGCGAGATCGCGGATGCGCTCGCCGCGACCGATGCCAACGTCAAGGTGCTGCATCGCGCCGGCAAGGAGGGCCTCGGCGCCGCCTACCGTGCCGGGATGGCCTGGGCGCTCGACGCCGGGTACGACGCGGTCGTCGAGATGGACGCGGACGGCTCGCACCGCCCGGAGGAGCTCCCCTCCCTGCTCGCGGCGCTCCGTCAGCTCCCGCAGGGCGACGGGGCGGTCGGCGCCGACCTCGTGCTCGGCTCCCGCTGGGTCGAGGGCGGCGGTGTGGTCAACTGGCCGGCTCGCCGGCGGTTCCTCTCCAAGGGCGGCAGCACGTACTCCCGCCTCTGGCTGGGCGTCCCGGCGAAAGACGTGACCGGCGGCTATCGCGCGTTCACCGCCGACGCGCTGCGCCGCATCCACTTCGAGGACGTCGAGAGCCAGGGTTACTGCTTCCAGATCGACATGCTGCGCCGCGCATACGACGCCGGCCTCGCGGTCGTGGAGGTGCCGATCACGTTCGTCGAGCGCGAGCACGGCGTCTCCAAGATGAGCGGCAACATCGTCGCCGAGGCCATGCTCCGCGTCACCGGCTGGGGGATCGTCGGCCTCCCGCGCCGCTTCCGCCGCCGTCCCGTCCCCGCGACCGTCACGGAGACCACACAGCAGGCGTAGCGTGTGCGCCATGTCGAAAGATCCGCTGGAGCGCTTCGGCGCCGTTCCTCAGTTCACCGTCACGAGCGACGATGTCGCCGACGACCGCCCGCTGGACCGCGCGCAATGGGGCGCGGGCGGAGGCGGTGGCGACATCTCTCCGCAGCTCTCGTGGAGCGGGTTCCCCGCTGAGACGAAGAGCTTCGCGGTCACCATCCACGACCCGGACGCCCCGACCGGCTCGGGATTCTGGCACTGGGCCGTCTACAACATCCCGGCTTCGGTGACCTCGCTGCCGTCCGGCGCGGGAGCCCAGGGCGGCGCGAGCCTCCCGCAGGGTGCCGCCATGCTCTCCAACGAGCTGGGCTCGAAGAGCTTCACCGGCGCGGGGCCGCCTCCCGGAACCGGCACGCACCACTACAACATCGTCGTGCACGCGCTCGATGTCGCCCACCTCGACCTCGACCCGGAGTCGACGCCGGCCATCCTCGGCTTCAACGCGCACTTCCACTCGCTGGGCCGCGCCGTCATCGTCCCGGTCGCGACCGCGGGGGACATCTAGGCCGCCCGCGCCCGGCTCAGTGCTTGTTCCCGGTCAGCGCGAGGATGCCGCCGAGCCCGATCATCAGCACCCCGCCGGTCGCGCCGAGCCGCTCGACCCGCTTCGGGGACCGCCCGAACCACGCCCGGGCGGTCCCTGCGGCGAGCGCCCACACGCTGTCGAACGTCAACGCCAGCAGCAGGAACACCACCCCGAGCTCGAACAGCTGCGCAGGGATCCCGCCCGCCTGGTAGTCGACGAACTGCGGCAGCACCGCCACGAAGATCACCAGCGACTTCGGGTTGGTCAACCCGACCAGCATGCCCTCGCCGATGATGCGCCAGTGCGAGCGCCGCGGCGGCGTCGCCTCGTGCGTGACCGCCGTGTGCCTGCGGTGCCGGATCGCCTGCACCCCGAGGTAGATCAGGTACGCCGCGCCCGCGAACTTCACGATCGTGAACGCGACCATCGACTGCGCGACGAGCGCCCCGATCCCGAGCGAGACGGCGACCACCAGCGGCAGCATCCCGAGCGCGTTGCCCAGCACGCTGAGCAGGCCGCCGAGTCTCCCGAGCGCCAGCGACCGGCCGATCACGAACAGCACGCTCGGCCCCGGGATGACGATGAGCGCGATCGACGCGAGCGCGAACGCGAGCAGGGAGGGCGCCGGGACCATAGCAGGAGCGTAGGGGAGGTAGGTTCGTTACGTGAAGCTCCACAACGTTCGTGTGCACAGAAGTGACGAGAACCTCGCCCGTCAGGACCAGCTCGCCTGGAAGATCGCGGAGGTCGCCGCCGACCCGGTCGAGGTCGACTCCGAGGTCGCCGACATGGTCATCAACCGCGTCATCGACAACGCCGCGGTGGCCGCCGCCTCCCTCACCCGCAGGCCCGTCGTCTCGGCGCGCTCGCAGGCGCTGGCGCACCCCCTGCCGACCGCGGAGTTGGAGGAGCTGACCTCCTCCACCGAGCACCCGCAGGACGGCTCGACCGTCTTCGGCGAATCGCAGCAGCTGCGGGTCAGCCCCGAGTGGGCCGCCTGGGCGAACGGCGTCGCCGTGCGCGAACTCGACTACCACGACACCTTCCTCGCCGCCGAGTACTCGCACCCCGGCGACAACATCCCGCCGATCACCGCCGTCGCGCAGCACGCCGCCCGCGCCTTCGGGCTGACCGGCCGCGACCTGGTCCGCGGCATCGCGACCGGCTACGAGATCCAGATCGACCTCGCGAAGGCGATCAGCCTGCACGCCCACAAGATCGACCACGTCGCCCACCTCGGCCCGAGCGCCGCCGCCGGCATCGGCACGCTGCTGCACCTCCCGGCGGAGACGATCTTCCAGGCCATCGGCCAGGCCCTGCACACCACCACAGCCACCCGCCAGTCGCGCAAGGGCGAGATCTCGAGTTGGAAGGCGCACGCCCCCGCGTTCGCCGGCAAGATGGCCGTCGAGGCGATCGACCGGGCGATGCGCGGCGAGACCAGCCCGACGCCGATCTACGAGGGCGAGGACGGCGTGATCGCCTGGCTGCTCGACGGCCCGTCCGCGTCCTACGACGTGCCGCTGCCGGAGGCCGGAGAGGCCAAGCGCGCCATCCTCGACTCCTATACCAAGGAGCACTCGGCCGAGTACCAGGCGCAGGCCTGGATCGACCTCGCCCGCAGGCTCCACAAGGAGCACCCGGAGGCCGCCGACCCCGAACGTGTGGAGAGCATCGTCATCCACACCTCGCACCACACCCACTACGTGATCGGCTCGGGAGCGAACGACCCGCAGAAGTACGACCCGACCGCCTCCCGCGAGACGCTCGACCACAGCATCCCGTACATCTTCACCGTCGCACTGCAGGACGGCGGCTGGCACCACGTGGAGTCCTACCTCCCGACCCGCGCCGCCCGTCCCGACACCGTCGCGCTCTGGGGCAAGGTCACCACGACCGAGGACCCGGAGTGGACCCGCCGCTACCACTCGATCGACCCCGCTGAGAAAGCGTTCGGCGGCCGCGTGGTCATCACGCTCGCCGACGGCCGCGTGATCGAGGACCAGATCGCCGTCGCCGACGCCCACCCGCTCGGCGCCCGGCCCTTCGCCCGCGCCGACTACGTCGCCAAGTTCCGCTCCCTCGCGGCCGACGTGCTCGAGGAGGCCGAGATCGAGCGCTTCCTCGCCCTGGCCGAGCGTCTCCCCGAGCTCTCCGCCGCCGAGCTCGGCGGCCTCACCATCACCGCGCGCCCTGGCCTGCTGGCCGGCGTCCCCGCGCCGAGAGGACTGTTCTGATGCTGTACTCCTCCATTCCCGTGCACGAGAAGCGCGTCGCCTTCCGCAAGCGGCTGGCGTCCGGCGAGCTGGTCCGGATGCCCGGCGCCTTCAACCCGCTGAGCGCGCGCCTCATCGAGCGCAAAGGCTTCGAGGGCGTCTACATCTCCGGCGCCGTGCTGTCCGCCGAGCTCGGCCTCCCGGACATCGGGCTCACCACGCTGACGGAGGTGGCCGGCCGCTCCGCCCAGATTTCGCGGATGACCGACCTCCCGACGCTGGTCGACGCCGACACCGGTTTCGGCGAGCCGATGAACGTCGCCCGCACCGTGCAGACGCTGGAGGACGCCGGGGTCGCCGGCCTCCATATCGAGGACCAGGTGAACCCCAAGCGCTGTGGCCACCTCGACGGCAAGCAGGTCGTGGACGAGGACACCGCGCTCAAGCGCATCCGCGCCGCCGCCGATGCCCGGCGCGACCCGAACCTGCTCATCATGGCGCGCACCGACATCCGCGCCGTGGAGGGCCTGAATGCCGCGATCGACCGGGCCAAAGCACTGGTCGACGCCGGCGCCGACGCGATCTTCCCGGAGGCGATGGCCGACCTGTCCGAGTTCGCAGCGATCCGCTCGGCCGTGGACGTGCCGATCCTCGCCAACATGACCGAGTTCGGCAAGAGCGACCTCTTCACCGTCGACCAGCTCCGCGACATCGGCGTCAACATCGTCATCTGGCCCGTCTCACTGCTCCGCCTCGCGATGGGCGCCGCCGAGCGCGGTCTCGACCAGGTCCTCTCCGAGGGCACCCTGGAGCCGATGCTCGGGTCGATGCAGCATCGCGCGGAACTCTACGACCTGATTGACTACGAGGGTTACAACGCGTTCGACACCTCTGTCTACAACTTCGAGGTGCGCCGCTGAGCACTGCTCACGCCGCGTCCAGCACGAGTCACGACCACAGCAGCGAAGGAGCAGCACAATGACCGACCCCGAGATCCACAAGGGCCTCGCCGGCGTCGTCGTGGACACCACGACCATCTCGTCCGTCAACCCGCAGACCAACTCGCTGCTCTACCGCGGCTACCCGGTGCAGGAGCTGGCCGCGAAGTGCTCGTTCGAGGAGGTCGCCTGGCTGCTGTGGCACGGTGAACTGCCGACGCCGGAGGAGCTGGCGGACTTCCAGAAGCTGGAGCGCGGCCTGCGCCGTCTGGACGACCGCACCCGCCGCGTACTGGACGACATCCCCGTCTCCGCGCACCCGATGGATGCCCTGCGCACCGCGGTGAGCCAGCTCGGCGGGATGGACCCGACCCTGGAGCAGCCGAACGGCATCCTCGACCCCGAGCTCAACCTCAGCCGCGCCGTGCACCTCTTCGCCCAGCTCCCGACGATCGTCGCCTACATCCAGCGCCGTCGCCACGGCCTGGACCTGGTCGAGTCGCGGGACGATCTCGACTACGCGGAGAACTTCCTCTGGCTGACGTTCGGCGAGGTGCCGGACGACGTGGTCGTGAACGCCTTCCGCGTCTCGCTGGTGCTGTACGCCGAGCACTCCTTCAACGCTTCCACGTTCACCGCACGCGTGATCGCCTCCACGCTGTCGGACGTCTACTCCGCCGTCACCGGCGCGATCGGTGCGCTCAAGGGCCCGCTGCACGGCGGCGCGAACGAGGCCGTCATGCACGCGTTCGACGAGATCGGCAGCGCCGACCGGGCCGAGGCGTGGCTCGACGAGGCCCTCGCCGGCAAGCGCAAGATCATGGGCTTCGGCCACCGCGTCTACAAGAACGGCGACTCGCGCGTCCCCACTATGCGGGCCTCGCTGGAGACCCTGGTCGAGCACTACGACCGCCAGGACATGCTCGACCTCTACAACGCGCTCGAGCAGGCGATGGGCGACCGCAAGAACATCAAGCCCAATCTGGACTACCCGTCCGGGCCGGCCTACAACCTGATGGGCTTCGACACCGAGACCTTCACCCCGCTGTTCGCCGCGGCCCGTGTCACCGGCTGGACCGCCCACATCTTCGAGCAGTACGCCGCCAACTCCCTCATCCGCCCCCTCTCCCTCTACACCGGCCCCGCCGAGCGCCACCTCCCCTGACCGCGCCCCGCCGCGAACAACGGAGGAGACCAGCCCCTTCCGGGCCTGATCTCCTCCGTTGACTGCTTTTCAGCCTCTCCGCGCGGTGACCTCCTCCGCTGTCACCGCCACAGCAGCAGCGCGTCCCCCTGCCCACCGCCGCCGCACAGCGCCACAGCCGCCCGTCCGGACCCGCGCCGCGCCAGCTCATGCGCCGCATGCCCCGCCAGCCGCGCCCCGGACGCCCCGATCGGGTGCCCGAGCGCGATCGCACCACCGTGGATGTTGACCTTCTCCGCATCGAGGCCCAAGTCCGCCGTCGACTGCAGCGCCACCGCGGCGAAAGCCTCGTTGATCTCCACCAGGTCCAGGTCGTCGACGCTCCACCCGGCCCGCTTCAGCGCCGCGTTGATCGCGTTCGACGGCTGCGAGTGCAGGGAATTGTCCGGCCCCGCGACCTGCCCGCTGGCACCGACCACCGCCAGCCACTCCAGTCCCAGCCGCTCGGCGTTCTCCCGCGACGTCAGGATGAGCGCCGCCGCTCCATCGCTCAGCGGCGACGAGTTACCGGCCGTGAGCGTCCCGCCCTCCGCGAAGCTCGGCCGCAGCTTGGCGAGCACCTCCACCGTCGAGTCCGGCCGTACGCCCTCATCCGCGGACACGACGACCGGGTCCCCCTTGCGCTGCGGGATGCTGACCGGTGCGATCTCCTCCGCGAACACCCCGGAGGCCGCCGCGGCTCCCGCACGCTGGTGCGACGACGCGGCGAACGCGTCCTGTGCCTCGCGCGTGAGCCCGAGCTTCTCCGTGTAGCCCTCGGTGGAGGCGCCCATCGAAATCTTGTCGAACGCATCCGTCAGCCCGTCGTAGGCTGCCGTGTCCAACGCTTCGAGCGAGCCGTACGTCCAGCCCTTCCGCGATCCCGGCAGGATGTGCGGCGCGTTCGTCATCGACTCCTGACCGCCGGCGGCCACCACTGTCGCCTCGCCGGCGCGGATGAGCCGGGCGGCGTCGATCACGGCCGCGAGCCCGGACAGGCACACCTTGTTGATCGTCGTCGCCGGCACATCCCAGCCGATACCAGCGCCGATGGCCGTCTGCCGGGCCGGGTTCTGGCCCGCGCCGGCCTGCAGCACCTGACCGAAGATCACGGTGTCGATGTCGGACGCCTGGATCCCGGACTGCTCGATCGCCTTCCGCAGCGCGATGGTGCCGAGCTGCACGGCGGTCTGGCTCGCGAGCGCGCCGGTGACCTTGCCGAGCGGCGTGCGCGCGGCCGAGAGGATGACGACATCGTAGGGGCGGGGTTCGGGGAGGGTGCTGGTCATTGCGGGGCGACTCCTTCGTCGGTCGATTCTCTCCACCATTGTCATCCACAGGTGGAGGCCGCTGGCCAGTTCTCCACAGATTGAGACGATCGGCCACGAACGACCCCGTGGGCTTCCTAGCGTGGACGCATGTCCGAGCCGGAAACCGTAGAGGAGCCCCTTTCCCATGTACCCAGTCACGACCGCCCGCGCGAGCGGATGCGCCGGCTCGGTGTCGGTTCGCTCACCGACGACGAAGTCCTCGCCCTCGTCCTCGGCTCCGGCCAGATGGGGCGGAATGTCCTGTCCCTCGCGCGCGCCATCCTGGCCCGTTGCGGCGGGTTCCCCGGACTCGCGACGATGGACTTCGCCCGGCTGGAGACCCTGCCGGGCGTCGGCCCCGCGACAGCAGGGCGGCTCGTCGCCATCATCGAGATCTGGCGCCGCGCCGGGCGGTCATCCTCGTGGACGCGGCTGGTCGACCACGAGGCCATCGCGGAGGTCGTCCGGCCCGAGCTGCTTCATCGCGACAGTGAGCGCTTCGTCGTGGTCGTCGCCGATCGCGCGGCCCGGCCGCTGGAGCTGGTGCTCGTCCGCGACGGAGGCGTCGACGAGCGGTCGATCCAGCCCGCCGACATCCTTCAGGCCGTCCTCACCCGCGGCGGACGGTCCTTCGCCGTCGCGCACAACCATCCGTCGGGGTCGCTCGACCCGTCCGTGGCCGATACCGTTCTCACCCGCAGGCTCGATCAGGCGGCCGCGACCATCGGGCTCCGCTTCCTCGGCCACATCCTGGTGGCGGGAGAGCAGTGGACCGCGCTCTCTGCTACGGGGTCAGTCGCGTCGGTCCGCGGAAGAGATAGGTCGTCTCGCGCAGGTTGGCGAGGTGAAGCATCAGCATGAGCACACGCGCCAGCCCCATCCCGAACCCGCCGTGCGGCGGGATGCCGTAGCGGAAGGTCGCGAGCACGTCCTCCAGCTCCTCCACCGAGAGACCCTTGTCCGCGGCCTGCTCCTCGAGGATGTCGACGCGGTGCTCGCGCTGAGCGCCCGTGGAGATCTCGACGCCGTTGAAGATCAGGTCGTAGCTCTTGGTGATCGACGGGTCCTCGGCGTGACGCATGTGGTAGTACGGCCGGATGCTCGACGCGTAGTCCGTGAGGAACACGAACTCGTGGCCGTAGGTCTCCTTCACGTACGCGGAGATCCGGCGCTCGCCCTCGGGGTCCATGTCGTCGTCCGCGCGCGGCACCTCGTACCCGTGCTCGGCGACGATGCGCTTCGCCTCGGCCAGCGGGATGCGCGGGAACGGAGTCGTCGGTACGGTCACCTCGACGCCGAACAGCGCCTCGATCTCCGCGCCGTGCTTCTCCTTGACCGCCGTGAAGCCGGCGACGAGGAGGTCCTCGTGCACCTTCATGACGTCCTCGTGGCTGTCGATCCAGCTCAGCTCGGTGTCCACGCTCGTGAACTCCGTCGCGTGCCGGCTGGTGAAGCTGGGGTCGGCGCGGAACGCCGGGCCGATCTCGAACACCCGGCCGAACCCGGCCGCCTGCGCCATCTGCTTGAAGATCTGCGGGCTCTGCGCGAGGTAGGCGGTCGTCTCGAAGTAGGGCAGCTCGAACAGCTCCGCGCGCGACTCCGAGGCCGACGCCATCAGCTTCGGCGTGTGGATCTCGATGAAGCCGTTGTCCACCCAGTACTGCCGCATCGCGTGCTCGAGCGTGGTCTGAACGCGGAAGATCAGGTTGTGCTTCGGCTCGCGGAGGTCGAGGAAGCGCCAGTCCATGCGCTTGTCGATGCCGCTGTCCGCGGCAATCGGCGTCTCCGGGATGGCGGCCGTCTCGACTTCGAGGGTGTTCAGCTTGATCTCGATGCCGCCGAGCTTGACCCGCTCGTCGTGCTTGAGCTCGCCGGTGGCGCGCACGAACGACCCCTGCGACAGACCGGAGATGGTCGTCGCGGGCTCGTCGGCGACCACGGTGCCGTCCTCGCCGACCGTGCGCGGATTGACGAGCTGGACTGCGCCCGACTCATCGCGCAGCACGACGAACTGCACCTTCTTCTGGTCCCGGACGGTCTCGACCCATCCGGCGACGCTCACGGGGCCGTCGGGCAGGGCGGCGAGGTCTTTGATCAAAACGCGTGCGGTCACGATCGACAAGCCTACCGCCCGCACATACCGCCGGAGAGGCCCCGCGGCCTGCCTCGCACTCCCACGCTCAGTGAATTCAAGGCAAGCCGCTCCGTAGACTGGAGCGGTGGTAGCAAGCCAGGTCCATCTCGTCCGTCATGGAGAGGTGTTCAATCCCGACGGCATCCTGTACGGCAGGCTGCCGGGCTTCGGGCTGTCCAAGCTCGGCCACCGGATGGCGCAGGCCGCCGCGGACGACCTCCTGGCCCGTGGCCGGCCGGTGTCCCTGCTGCGCATGTCGCCGCTGCAGCGCACCCGCGAGTCGATGGCGCCGATCGCGGCGGCGTTCGGCCTGGAGCCCGAGGTCGACGAGCGGATCATCGAGCCCACCAACCACTTCGAGGGCACCAACATGCGCCGTGCCCTGAAGAATCCGGTCAACTGGCCGTTCCTCGTCTACCCGCCCCGGCCGAGCTGGGGGGAGGCCTACACCAGCATCGAGAAGCGGATGAAGGAGGCCGTCGACGACGCGTTCGACTCGGTCGAGTCCGGCGACGTCGTCCTGGTCAGCCACCAGCTCCCGATCTGGGTCATGCACCTTTCCGCGGCGGGGGAGAGCTTCCCGCACGACCCGCGCAAGCGGCGCTGCGCGCTCTCCAGCATCACCACCTTCGAGCGGACCACCGAGCCGGCGCCGGCTCCCCAGCCGCGCCCCGGCGAGGAGGCCGTCCCGGTCGACCCGAACGCACCTCCCGTCGTCCGGGTGGTCGAGACCGGCTACGCCGAGCCCGCCGGCAGCCTCATCACCGCCGCCACCGATGTGGGGGCCGTGTGAGCGCCGTCCGACCCTCCGTTCGCCGCCGCCTGGCGCTCCTTCTTCCTGCGGCCGCCGCAGCCACCGCGCTGCTGCTGTCGGGCTGCACCTCCAACGACGCCCTGGCCACCCAGTACCGCTCCGGCAACGGCCAGAACTACATCGCCGGCGACGGCAGCGTGAGCGAGTACGCGGCGGCGAGCCGCGGCGCCCCCGTCGCTTTCTCCGGCAAACTCGCCGACGGCACCGCCGTGTCCTCGAAGGACTACGCCGGCAAGGTCCTCGTCGTGAACTTCTGGTACGCGGGGTGCCCGCCGTGCCGGGTGGAGGCCCCCGACCTGCAGTCCCTGTCCCAGAAGTACGCGTCGCAGGGCGTCAGCTTCCTCGGCGTCAACCTCTACGACTCCGCGAGCACCGCTGCCAGCTTCGAGCAGGACAAGGGCGTGACCTACCCCTCCGTCCTCGACCGCGACACCGGCAGCGTCCTCCTCGCCTTCAGCAAGACCGTTCCCCCCAAGGCCACGCCGACCACCATCGTGATCGACAAGCAGGGCCGCGTGGCCGCCCGCATCCTCGGCGCGATCCCGGACAAGAGCATCCTCGACTCGCTCATCTCCGACGCCGTGGCCGGGAAGTGACCGTGAACGTCGGTCAGATCGTCTTCAGCGGCCAGCTCCTGCTCGCACTCCCCATAGCGCTCCTCGCGGGATTGGTCTCGTTCGCATCGCCCTGTGTGCTCCCGCTCGTGCCCGGCTACCTCGCCTATGTGGGCGGAATCAGTGACCCCGGCGCCAAGCGCGACCGCGGCCGCGTCCTGACCGGGGTCGCGCTGTTCGTCCTCGGCTTCGCCGTCGTCTTCATCGCCTACGGCGCCGCCTTCGGTGCGCTCGGGAGCTGGCTGATCCGCTGGCAGGAGGTGGTCATCCAGGTGCTCGGCGTGCTCGTCATCGTGATGGGCCTCGTCTTCATCGGCCAGTTCTCGTTCCTGCAGCGCACGATCAAGCCCACCTGGCGTCCGGCGACCGGCCTCATCGGGGCCCCACTGCTCGGTGTGGTGTTCGGGTTGGGCTGGACCCCGTGCATCGGCCCGACCCTCGCGGCGATCCTCTCGTTGAGTGTCGGTTCGGGCTCACCATGGCGAGGTGCCCTGCTTGGACTCTTCTACTGCGTCGGTCTCGGCATCCCGTTCCTCCTCGTAGCGCTCGGCTTCGACTGGGTGGCCGGCTCGGTGGCGTTCGTCAAGCGGCACATCCGTGTGGTCAACATCATCGGTGGCGCGCTGCTCGTCGTGATCGGAGTACTGATGGCCTCCGGCCTGTGGACCGACTTCATGTCCCAGTTCTTGGAGGTGATCCGCGGATTTGAGCCGGCCATCTGACCACATCGACGTCGCGCCGCCCCGCGAGGACCCGGACGTCGTCCAGCCCAAGCTCGGCCCGCTCGGCTGGCTGCGCTGGGCCTGGCGCCAGCTCACGAGCATGCGCACCGCGCTGTTCCTGCTGCTCCTGCTCGCCATCGCGGCCGTGCCCGGCTCGCTGTTCCCGCAGCGCGGGGCGGACCCGAACGGCGTCACCAAGTACTTCAGCGACAACCCGCAGCTCGCGCCGGTGCTCGACAAGTTCCAGCTCTTCGACGTCTACACGTCGTTCTGGTTCTCGGCCATCTACCTGCTGCTGTTCGCCTCGCTGATCGGCTGCATCATCCCGCGGACCGCGCACCACTTCCGCGCCCTCCGCGCCCGGCCCCCGCGCACGCCCGTCCGGCTCACCCGCATGTCGGCCTTCCAGGCGCGCATCCTCCCGGCCGAGCTGCGCGCCGACGCCCCGGACCCGATCGACTCGGCCCGCCAGGTGCTCCGTCGCTCGCGCTACCGGGTCTCCCTCTACCAGGACGCGCGCTCGACGTCGGTGTCGGCGGAGCGCGGCTACCTGCGGGAGACCGGCAACCTCGTCTTCCACATCGCCCTGCTCGGCGTGCTGTTCGCCGTCGGTATCGGCGGAGGATTCGGCTACACCGGCCAGAAGGTCGTGGTCGTCGGCCAGAGCTTCGTCAACAGCCTGCCGTCGTACAACTCGTTCAACCCGGGGCGGTTCTTCTCCGACGGGTCGCTCGAGCCGTTCTCCATCCGGGTCGACAGCCTGGATGTGGCGTACGAGACCAAGAACCCGAACGCCAAGGGCACCCCGCTCGACTACACCGCGAAGGTGACGACTAACGGGCCGGGGGACACCTCCGGGTCGTCGACGATCAAGGTCAACGATCCGCTGGCGATCGGGGGTACCAACGTCTACCTCCTCGGCAACGGCTATGCGCCGACCATCACCGTCCGGGATCCGCACGGCAAGGTGGTGTTCAGCGACTCGGTGCCGTTCATCGCCGAGGACGCGCAGCTCACGTCGCTCGGCTGGGTGAAGGTGCCCGACGGGCTCCGCGAGCAGGTCGGCATGGTCGGCTTCTTCTATCCGACGGTCGGCAAGAGCGCGACCGCCGCCGGCGCCCTGACCTCGACGTTCCCCGGCCTCAACGATCCCGTCCTCAGTCTCAACGTGTACGCCGGCGACCTCGGTGTCGACAGCGGCGTCCCGCAATCGGTGTACAGCCTGAACACCGACAAGATGACCCAGCTCGCAGGCCCCGGCACCAAGACCAAAGCCCTGCAGTTGAAGCCCGGCCAGACGGTCGAGCTCCCGAGCGGGCTCGGTACGATCTCGATGGGCGACGTCAAGCGCTACGCGTCGCTCGACGTGCACCACGACCCGGCCCAGGGCTGGGTGCTGCTCTTCGCGATCCTGATCCTGGGCGGCCTGCTGACGTCGCTCTTCGTGCCGCGCCGTCGCATCTGGGTCAAAGCAGTGGAGAACCCCGACGGCTCCCTGACCCTGGAGTACGCTGGCCTCGCCCGTGGTGAGGACCCCAACCTCCTTGCGGCTGTGACCGCCGTCGCCGACGAGCACACCGCACTCCTCACCCGAACCCCGAAGAATTAGGCTTGCACTCGTGACCGAAACCCTGTCCCAGTTGTCCACGGTCTTCATCTATGTGGCGATGGGGTTCTACGCGGCCGCGTTCATCGCGTTCGCGCTCGACCTCGCCCGCAGAGGAGCCAGAGCCACGGCCGAGGAGGCCGCGGTCGTCCCGAGCGCCGTCGCGCGCCGGGCGGAGGTCGCCCAACCGGTGGGGGCCACGGCCGCGCGGATGTCCGGGTCCGGCGGTGGAGCGGAAGCGCCTCCCGTCGCACCGCCCTCGTCTGCGCTCGGCCGGCTGTCCTCCCGGATCAGCACGCGGCTCGAGGACGACGTGATGAACGGCGCCGCCTCGTCGGCGTCGATCAAGTGGGCGTTCGGTTTCACCATCGTGGGCTGGGGCTTCCACCTGATCGCCACGGTCCTGCGCGGCATCGCCGCCGACCGGGTGCCGTGGGCCAACATGTGGGAGTTCTCGTTGACCGGCACGCTGGTCATCGTCGGCGTCTTCCTGGTCTCGAACCTCAAGTGGGACATCAAGTACCTCGGCACCTTCATCATCGGTCTGGTCCTGGTGCTCCAGGGGATCGCGCTGCTGCGGTACTACGTCCCGGTGGTCCCGTTGCAGCCGGCGCTGCAGTCGTACTGGCTGGTGATCCACATCATCGTGGCGGTGCTGGGCACGGCATTCTTCGCGCTCGGCTTCGCGCTGTCGGGGCTCCAGCTCCTGCAGTACCGGCGCGAACGCCAGATCGCGGAGTCGCAGCCGCAGCAGTTCCGGTTCCTCGCGACCCTTCCCAGCGCCGTCGCTCTCGAGAACCTGGCGTACCGGATCAACATCGTCGGCTTCATCGCCTGGACCTTCACGCTGATCGCCGGAGCCATCTGGGCCGAGAAGGCGTGGGGCCGGTATTGGGGCTGGGACACCAAGGAAGTCTGGACGTTCATCATCTGGGTGATCTACGCCGGCTACATCCACGCGCGTGCGACCCGCGGCTGGCGCGGATCGCGTTCCGCGTGGCTCGCGATCATCGGCTTCGCCGCGGTGCTCTTCAACTTCGGCGTGGTCAACGTGTTCTTCCACGGACTGCACGCCTACTCGGGGCTCGGATCCTGATCGGATTCCGCCCCTCCGCCTGACGCGGTCGCCCTTCCCGGGCGGCCGCGTTTTCGCGTCTCAGGGGGCGACTTCCGCGGAATCACGCGGATCCGGGCCTGCGACACGCCCGGGATGTACTCGGAATTTGCGACGTCCCGGAGGCCTGCGTAAAGTACTTACTTGTCACCCCAAAGGTGCGGGAGAGCGGAAGAGCTCCCCGGCCTCAAGCGGGACCGAATCCTTAGCCTAGCGGCAAAACTCAACTTGAAAGAGTTGCTTTGCTGCGCTTAGGATTAACACCCCACTCACTGAGCAGGTCTAACCGGTTCGGTTCGTGCAAATCGGATGTATCCCACGATGGATGAACGAAAGAGCGCGAAACGGCCGACTTGACAAACTGACTGAGAGTGGTAAGGTAGAGAAGTTGCCTCACAGAGAAACCCGAGAGGGTTGAAGGTGAGAGCGTCCGATCCTTGAGAACTCAACAGCGTGCACAATGTCAAATGCCAAAAACCTCGGCATTGACCCGAAGACCTCGGTCTGAAAGTCGATGCATGAGATTCCTTTGGATTAGAAACAGAATGTCAGTAGATATTCGAAACTAGTCAAGACAAACTCGCGGGAGACGAGATATTTCCTCTCTGACCCCGCACTATGTTTCCAGTCGCTTGCGACTTGGAGCTAAACATTTACGGAGAGTTTGATCCTGGCTCAGGACGAACGCTGGCGGCGTGCTTAACACATGCAAGTCGAACGATGAACCTGGAGCTTGCTCTAGGGGATTAGTGGCGAACGGGTGAGTAACACGTGAGTAACCTGCCCTTGACTCTGGGATAACCTCCGGAAACGGAAGCTAATACCGGATATGACGCACGGAGGCATCTCCTGTGCGTGGAAAGAACTTCGGTCAAGGATGGACTCGCGGCCTATCAGGTAGTTGGTGAGGTAACGGCCCACCAAGCCTACGACGGGTAGCCGGCCTGAGAGGGTGACCGGCCACACTGGGACTGAGACACGGCCCAGACTCCTACGGGAGGCAGCAGTGGGGAATATTGCACAATGGGCGCAAGCCTGATGCAGCAACGCCGCGTGAGGGACGACGGCCTTCGGGTTGTAAACCTCTTTTAGTAGGGAAGAAGCGAAAGTGACGGTACCTGCAGAAAAAGCACCGGCTAACTACGTGCCAGCAGCCGCGGTAATACGTAGGGTGCGAGCGTTGTCCGGAATTATTGGGCGTAAAGAGCTCGTAGGCGGTCTGTCGCGTCTGCTGTGAAAACCCGAGGCTCAACCTCGGGCCTGCAGTGGGTACGGGCAGACTAGAGTGCGGTAGGGGAGAATGGAATTCCTGGTGTAGCGGTGGAATGCGCAGATATCAGGAGGAACACCGATGGCGAAGGCAGTTCTCTGGGCCGTAACTGACGCTGAGGAGCGAAAGCGTGGGGAGCGAACAGGATTAGATACCCTGGTAGTCCACGCCGTAAACGTTGGGCGCTAGATGTGGGGACCATTCCACGGTTTCCGTGTCGCAGCTAACGCATTAAGCGCCCCGCCTGGGGAGTACGGCCGCAAGGCTAAAACTCAAAGGAATTGACGGGGGCCCGCACAAGCGGCGGAGCATGCGGATTAATTCGATGCAACGCGAAGAACCTTACCAAGGCTTGACATATACGAGAACGGGCCAGAAATGGTCAACTCTTTGGACACTCGTAAACAGGTGGTGCATGGTTGTCGTCAGCTCGTGTCGTGAGATGTTGGGTTAAGTCCCGCAACGAGCGCAACCCTCGTTCTATGTTGCCAGCGCGTAATGGCGGGAACTCATAGGAGACTGCCGGGGTCAACTCGGAGGAAGGTGGGGATGACGTCAAATCATCATGCCCCTTATGTCTTGGGCTTCACGCATGCTACAATGGCCGGTACAAAGGGCTGCAATACCGTAAGGTGGAGCGAATCCCAAAAAGCCGGTCTCAGTTCGGATTGAGGTCTGCAACTCGACCTCATGAAGTCGGAGTCGCTAGTAATCGCAGATCAGCAACGCTGCGGTGAATACGTTCCCGGGCCTTGTACACACCGCCCGTCAAGTCATGAAAGTCGGTAACACCCGAAGCCAGTGGCCCAACCCTTGTGGAGGGAGCTGTCGAAGGTGGGATCGGTGATTAGGACTAAGTCGTAACAAGGTAGCCGTACCGGAAGGTGCGGCTGGATCACCTCCTTTCTAAGGAGCATCTGGCACCCTCGGGTGTCCAGGCGCCGGATCTGAGACAGTACTTATCACTTCGGTAAGACTGGGTCTCAGCCGGTTAGCTCATGGGTGGAACATTGACATTGGTGCGGAGCCGAACGGCTCGAACTCAGTACATCCTTCGGGATAGGAACGGTTCGGACTTGGAAGCCCCGCACATGCACGCTGTTGGGTCCTGAGGGACCGGACCTCATCCACTCGGATGAGAACCGAATCCTCTGGACCTTTTCTGGTCGGCCATAACTGGGCCGGCGGAGAAGGTACCGCCCGTACTTTGAGAACTACACAGTGGACGCGAGCATCTTAGATTCGAACCTTCGGGTTCGAGTCACAAAGATGATCACAGTACTTATGTACTGATAGATCATTGGTCAATCTGCGTCAGAGTCTGCTTCGGCAGATGAGACGTCGATCGATTCTAAAACTCATGTGATTTCAAATTTCTAAGAGCAAACGGTGGATGCCTTGGCATCTGGAGCCGAAGAAGGACGTAGTAATCTGCGATAAGCCTCGGGGAGCTGATAAACGAGCTTTGATCCGAGGATCTCCGAATGGGGAAACCCCGCTGGGCCCGTAAGGTGACCCAGTGACTCCCGCCTGAATATATAGGGCGGGTAGAGGGAACGTGGGGAAGTGAAACATCTCAGTACCCACAGGAAGAGAAAGCAAAAGCGATTCCGTTAGTAGTGGCGAGCGAAACCGGAAGAGGCTAAACCGATCATGTGTGATAGCCGGCAGGCGTTGCATGGTCGGGGTTGCGGGACTTTTCAGCAGCTTCTGCCGAACTGCAAGCGTTACAGAGGATCATAGGCGAATGGTATTGAAAGGCCAGTCATAGAGGGTGCCAACCCCGTAGCCGAAATGGTCCAATGGCGCGAAGAGTATCCCAAGTAGCACGGGGCCCGAGAAATCCCGTGTGAATCTGTCAGGACCACCTGATAAGCCTAAATACTCCCAGATGACCGATAGCGGACAAGTACCGTGAGGGAAAGGTGAAAAGTACCCCGGGAGGGGAGTGAAATAGTACCTGAAACCGTTTGCTTACAAACCGTTGGAGCCTCCTTGTAGGGGTGACAGCGTGCCTTTTGAAGAATGAGCCTGCGAGTTAGCGATATGTGGCGAGGTTAACCCGTGAGGGGTAGCCGTAGCGAAAGCGAGTCTGAATAGGGCGATTCAGTCGCATGTCCTAGACCCGAAGCGAAGTGATCTATCCATGGCCAGGTTGAAGCGACGGTAAGACGTCGTGGAGGACCGAACCCACTTAGGTTGAAAACTGAGGGGATGAGCTGTGGATAGGGGTGAAAGGCCAATCAAACTTCGTGATAGCTGGTTCTCTCCGAAATGCATTTAGGTGCAGCGTTGCGTGTTTCTTGCCGGAGGTAGAGCTACTGGATGGCCGATGGGCCCCAAAAGGTTACTGACGTCAGCCAAACTCCGAATGCCGGTAAGTGAGAGCGCAGCAGTGAGACGGTGGGGGATAAGCTTCATCGTCGAGAGGGAAACAACCCAGACCACCAACTAAGGTCCCTAAGCGCGTGCTAAGTGGGAAAGGATGTGGAGTTGCACAGACAACCAGGAGGTTGGCTTAGAAGCAGCCACCCTTGAAAGAGTGCGTAATAGCTCACTGGTCAAGTGATTCCGCGCCGACAATGTAACGGGGCTCAAGCACGCCACCGAAGTTGTGGCATTGACATTATTGGTAGGCCTTCGTGGTCCAGCCGTGTTGATGGGTAGGAGAGCGTCGTGTGGCGAGTGAAGCGGCGGTGTAAACCAGCCGTGGACGCCACACGAGTGAGAATGCAGGCATGAGTAGCGAAAGACGGGTGAGAAACCCGTCCTCCGAAAGACCAAGGGTTCCAGGGCCAGGCTAATCCGCCCTGGGTAAGTCGGGACCTAAGGCGAGGCCGACAGGCGTAGTCGATGGACAACGGGTTGATATTCCCGTACCGGCGAAGAACCGCCCAAGCTAATCCAGTGGTGCTAAGAGTCCTAATCCTGGACACGGATCCCTTCGGGGTGAAGGTCCGGGCCTAACGCTCGACCCCATGCTGGTGCGGCTAGCGTATTAACAGGTGTGACGCAGGAAGGTAGCCCAGCCGGGCGATGGTTGTCCCGGTGTAAGTGTGTAAGCCGAGAGATAGGCAAATCCGTCTCTCACATAGGCCCAGGCACGATGCGTAGTCTTCATTGACGAAATGGGTGATCCTATGCTGCCGAGAAAAGCATCGACGCGAGGTTCCAGCCGCCCGTACCCCAAACCGACTCAGGTGGTCAGGTAGAGAATACTAAGGAGATCGAGAGAATCGTGGTTAAGGAACTCGGCAAAATGCCCCCGTAACTTCGGGAGAAGGGGGGCCTGAGGCGTGAACGGACTTGCTCCGGGAGCGTTTGAAGGCCGCAGAGACCAGTGGGAAGCGACTGTTTACTAAAAACACAGGTCCGTGCCAAGTCGCAAGACGATGTATACGGACTGACGCCTGCCCGGTGCTGGAAGGTTAAGAGGAAGGGTTAGCTTCGGCGAAGCTCAGAATTTAAGCCCCAGTAAACGGCGGTGGTAACTATAACCATCCTAAGGTAGCGAAATTCCTTGTCGGGTAAGTTCCGACCTGCACGAATGGCGTAACGACTTCCCAGCTGTCTCAACCGCGAACTCGGCGAAATTGCACTACGAGTAAAGATGCTCGTTACGCGCAGCAGGACGGAAAGACCCCGTGACCTTTACTACAGCTTGGTATTGGTGTTCGGTGTGGCTTGTGTAGGATAGGTGGGAGACTTTGAAGCGGACACGCCAGTGTTCGTGGAGTCAATGTTGAAATACCACTCTGGTCACTCTGGATATCTAACTTAGAACCGTAATCCGGTTCAGGGACAGTGCCTGGTGGGTAGTTTAACTGGGGCGGTTGCCTCCCAAAAAGTAACGGAGGCGCCCAAAGGTTCCCTCAACCTGGTTGGCAATCAGGTGTCGAGTGTAAGTGCACAAGGGAGCTTGACTGTGAGACTGACAAGTCGAGCAGGGACGAAAGTCGGGACTAGTGATCCGGCAGTGGCTTGTGGAAGCGCTGTCGCTCAACGGATAAAAGGTACCTCGGGGATAACAGGCTGATCTTGCCCAAGAGTCCATATCGACGGCATGGTTTGGCACCTCGATGTCGGCTCGTCGCATCCTGGGGCTGGAGTAGGTCCCAAGGGTTGGGCTGTTCGCCCATTAAAGCGGTACGCGAGCTGGGTTTAGAACGTCGTGAGACAGTTCGGTCCCTATCCGCTGCGCGCGTAGGAAATTTGAGAGGATCTGACCCTAGTACGAGAGGACCGGGTTGGACGAACCTCTGGTGTGCCAGTTGTTCCGCCAGGAGCACCGCTGGTTAGCTACGTTCGGGATGGATAACCGCTGAAAGCATCTAAGCGGGAAGCCGGCCTCAAGATGAGATTTCCATGCCTTCGGGCGAGAGGCTCCCAGCTAGACTACTGGGTTGATAGGCCGGATGTGGAAGTGGGGACTAAAGACCCATGGAGCTGACCGGTACTAATAAGCCGATAATTTGATAATCACTACTCTCATGTCGTTGTAAGGCTGGCATGAGGGGAAAGAGATTGCCCGCGTCCACTATGTGGTTCTCGATGTACGGTCGAGAACTGATTCAAGCTAAAGCTTGATCGTTCACTTTGATACATCAATAGTGTTTCGGCGGCCATAGCGAGAGGGAAACGCCCGGTTACATTCCGAACCCGGAAGCTAAGACTCTCTGCGCCGATGATACTGCAGGGGGGACCCTGTGGGAGAGTAGGACACCGCCGGACTTCTTTGTGAGATGGCCACCCAGTGATGGGTGGCCATTTCGCGTTAACGGACATTTTCGCGCGGGCGGGTCCCGACGCGATCCACGCACATAAGCTGGGCGGAAACCCGGCACCCGACAGGAGAAGTCGTGAGCGATACACCGGCAGACGACGACAGGACGTCCGCCTCGAGCGGCAGCGACCGCGGTCGAGGCTCCGGTCGCCCACGCGACAGCGCCGGCCGGGACGGCGAACGCTCCGGTGGCGCTCCGCGACGCGACTCCGGTCAGGGCTACGGACGACCGAACGGCGGCGAGGGCGCGGACCGCAGGGGCGGTTCCGGCGGCTTCTCGCGCAGCGGCGGCCCGAGCCGGCCGCGCGACGGCCAGTGGAGTCGCGACGGGCAGCGCGGTGGAGCTCAGTCCCGAGACGCGCAGAGACGCGATGTTCAGGGACGCGATGGATTTGGTCGCGGCGGACAGAGCCGCGACGGCCAGGGCCGCGACGGCCAGGGCCGCGACGGCCAGAGCCGCGGCGGACAGAGCCGCGACGGCCAGAGCCGCACTGGGCAGAGCCGCGACGGATATGGTCGAGGCGGCCAGGGCGGTGGCGCTCAGTGGAGTCGCGACGGCCAGAGCCATGGTGGTCCGAACCGCGATCGGCAGAACCGTGACAGTCAGGACCGCGATCGCCAGGGCCGCGAGGGTTCGTGGAATCGCGATGGTCAGCGCCGCGACGGCCAGGGCGGTGGCGGTCAGTGGAATCGCGACGGACGGGGCCACGATGGTCAGCGCCGCGACAGCCAGCCTCGTGACGGTCAGTGGAATCGTGACGGACAGGGCGGTCGCGGTCAGTGGGGCCGTGACGGGCAGGGTCACGACGGTCAGCGTCGCGAGGGTTCGTGGAATCGTGATGGTCAGCGTCGTGACGGGCAAGGCGGTGGCGCTCAGCGCGGTCGCGACGGCCAGGGTCGCGACGGTTCATGGGGCCGTGATGGTCAGCGCCGTGATGGCCAGGGCGGTGGCGCCCAGCACAGCCGTGACGGCCAGGGGCGTGACGGTCAGCGACGCGAGGGATCGTGGAATCGTGACGGTCAGCGCCGTGATGGCCAGGCCAGTGGTGGCCAGCGCAACCATGGCGGACAGGACCGCGGACCTCAGGGCGCTCGCGGGCAGGGCCGTGACGGCCAATGGAATCGCGATGGTCAGCACCGCGACGGTCAGCAGGGTCGCGGCGGCCAGCGCGGCGGTTCGTGGGACGCGACGCGTTCGCGTGACGGGGCCGGATCGCGGGGCTTCGCCGGCGGCCGCGACGGCGCTGGTTCCCGGAGCGGACAGGGCGCGCAGGGTGGCCGCCCCGGTCGTCCGGCCGGCACCGGCGGATCGAGAGGCTACGGCCGCTCGGACGACACTCTCTGGACGAGGGACGGTCGACCCGCGCGCGGTGATCGCGACGCCCGGGACCGCGAGTACGAGCTCGATGCCGAGGCGGAGCTCGCTCGGGAACTGCGGTCGGTGCGTCCGCGGCACGACGACCCCGACCTCCCCGCGGATGTCGAGGCGCGGGAACTGCCGAAGGAAGCGCGCGTCGAGCTCAAGACGCTGAGCAAGGACAACGCCGACTGGGTTGCGCAGCACCTGGTCATGGCCGGGCGCCTGATCGACAGCGATCCGGAGCTCGCACACCTTCATGCCCTCTCGGCTGCGCGCCGCGCCGGACGCATCGGTGTCGTGCGCGAGACGCTCGCCATCACCGCGTACGCGACCGGCGACTTCGCGCTCGCGCTGCGCGAGCTCCGCACCTACCGCAGGATCACGGGTTCCAACGACCAGATCGCACTGATGGTGGACAGTGAGCGCGGAGTCGGCCGGCCCGACCGTGCGCTCGAGCTGGGACGGTCGATCGACCGCAGCGCGCTGCCGTCCGACGTCCAGGTCGCACTGGCCATCGCCATGTCCGGCGCGCGGCTCGACCTCGGCCAGGAGGAGGCTGCCCTGGCCGAGCTGGAGATCCCGCAGCTCGACCCGGACCGGGCCTTCAGCTGGAGCCCGGACCTGTTCCATGCCTACGCCGAAGTCCTCGAAGCCCTGGGCCGCGACGCGGAATCCGCGTCCTGGCGCGAGCGCGCCGAACGGGCCGAGCTCGCGCTCGAGGAGGCCAGCGCCGACGCCGAACTCGAAACGGTCCATATCATCGAGGAGGAGTTCGAGCTCGCCGTCGCGATGGATGAGTACGAGACGCCCGATGAGGGCGACGCGGGGGATGGGTTCGTCGACGACCAGCTCGCGACTGCAGAGGATGCGGTCGGCGATGAGTGGGTTGACGAGGCTGTCCCGGGCGCAGGTGCGACCGATGAGGCCGATGTGGATGAGGCCGTTCTGCACGAGGCCGCTTCGGATGAGGCCATTGCGCACGAGGCCGCTTCGGACGAGACCGTCGAGGACGAGATCGCGTCGGATGCGGTCGGCGTGGATGATGCTGCTGCGGGCGAGCTTGCGACGGACGAGGCCGACAGCACCGCCGCCGTCGGCGACCAGGCAGCCGTTGACGAGACCGTCGGTGACCAGGCTGCTCCTGAGGTGGCAGGTGACGTGGCAGGCCACGACGAGTCTGCGGCGGACGAGTCTGCGGCTGACGAGTCTGCGGCCGATGAGTCTGCAGCCGACGAGGCCGCACCCGCCACGACCGCACACCACGCGACAACGGAGGACGAGCCGCACAATGGCGCTGTTTCGACGGACGAGTGACGCTGTGACGCCGCTGAGCGGTGTCGATCTGGTGCTGGCCGACCTCGACGGGGTCGTCTACACCGGGTCGAACGCCATCCCGCACGCCGTCGAAAGCCTGAACGGCGTGGCTGAAACCATCAAGGTTGGTTACATCACCAACAACGCCTCCCGGACCGACGCGTCGGTGGCGGCGCACCTGAGCGAGCTCGGCCTCCATGTCGAGCCGCGGGATGTCGTGACATCGCCTCAGGCCGCCGTCCGGTTGCTGAGCCGGCACGTTCCGGCCGGCTCCACGATCCTCGTCGTCGGTGGCGACGGGCTGGTCGACGAAGTTCAGAAGGGCGGCTTCTCCGTCACGCGTTCGGCCGACGACGAACCCGCCGCGGTCATCCAGGGCTTCTCGCCCGACATCGGCTGGGCGCAGCTCGCGGAGGCCTCCTTCGCTCTGCAGGGACGCTCCGACAGCGAGCGGCCGTGGATCGCGACGAACACGGACTGGACCATCCCGGTCGAGCGCGGCATCGCGCCCGGCAACGGGACGCTCGTCTCGGCAGTCCACACCGCCGCCGGCCGGCTCCCGCTCGTCGCGGGGAAACCGGAGGTGGCGATCTTCGAGGAGGCCGTCGCGCGGTTCCAGGCGACGAAGCCGCTGTTCATCGGTGACCGGCTCGACACCGACATCCTCGGCGCCAACCGTGCGGGGATCGACTCTGTGCTCGTGCTCACCGGGATCGACCGCGCCAAGCAGCTCCTCGCGGCGGACGCCGAGTCGCGGCCGACCTACATCCTGGGCGACCTGCGCGGCCTGGGCGAGCCCTACCCGGAGGCGAAGACGGCGAAGAACGGCGCGGTGACGGTCGGCAGATCGACCGTGAGCGTGGAGGGCAACGACGTCCGCATCCTCAGCGAGGGCGACGACGAGCTCGACCTGCTGCGGGCGGCGTGCCGCGCGATCTGGGACTCCGGACGCGCGATCTACGGCCTCGAGGTGCCGGAGCGGCTGTACGGCTGAGCCGCGTCAGAGCGCGGCCGCGTGCTCCACGATCCGGTAGCACCGGCGTACGCGGTCGAGCCACCAGTCCCGGCGATCGTCCGGCGCGGCGAGGCTGTCGAGCTGCGCGGTCGACACCTGCGGGCGGGCGACCGGGATCGCGCCGCCCACCGGGACGAGCGGAGCCTCCGCGACGTCGTGCTCGAACATGGCGACGGTTCCGAGACCGCAGTCGAACTCCAGGTCGGGCACCGCAGCGGCGAGGTGCGCGCCCATCGCGATGCCGACCGAGGTGTCGATCGCGCTGGAGACGACGACCGGGAGGCCGGCCTCCGCCACGATCCGCAGCGCCGAATGGATGCCGCCGAGCGGCTGGGCCTTGATGACCAGCAGGTCCGCGGCGCCGGCGCGCGCGACCGCCAGCGGGTCGCTCGCCTTGCGGACGCTCTCGTCGGCGGCGATCGGGATGTCCAGGTAGCGCGTGCGCCGACGGATCTCGGCGAGCTCCTCCACGGTCGCGCAGGGCTGCTCGACGTACTCGAGGTCGAAGGGCGCGAGAGCATGGATGGCGTGCTCGGCCTCGTCCACATTCCACAGCGCGTTCGCGTCGACACGGATGCGGCCCTCCGGACCGAGGTAGGCGCGGACCGCTCGGACTCGGGCGACGTCGTCGGCGAGGGTCTGGCCGGGCTCCGCGACCTTCACCTTGGCGGTTCGGGCTCCCGGATAACGGTCGAGAACGGCGGGGACGTCCGCCGCCGCGACGGCCGGGACGGTGGCGTTGACGGGGATGGTGTCGCGTAGCGTTGCGGGGGCGGCGCGCCAGCCGAAGTCGATCGCGGCGTGCAGCCAGGCGGCGGACTCCTGGTCGTCGTACTCGACGAAGGGGGAGAACTCGGTCCAGCCCTGCGGTCCCTCGAAGAGGACGGCCTCCCGGGCCGTGATGCCGCGGAACCGGGAGCGCATCGGGAGACGCACGACGCGCGCTGTCCCTAACAGGTCGGTGAGTTCGGGCAGCATTCCACCAGTTTGGCACGCGACCCGCCGCGGTATTGCGCCCGACCGTAGGCTGGTGGCATGGCTTCGGCAGTATCAGACCTCTTCGACCCCGCGGTGTGGACGGACGTCCCCGGTTTCGGGGAGCTCAGCGACATCACGTACCACCACGACGCGAGCGGGCGCATCGCGCGCATCGCGTTCGACCGGCCGGAGGTACGCAACGCTTTCCGCCCGCACACGGTCGACGAACTGTACGCGGCGTTGGACGACGCGCGGACGAACTCGAAGATCGGCGTCGTGCTGCTGACCGGCAACGGGCCGAGCCCGAAGGACGGCGGCTGGGCGTTCTGCTCGGGAGGCGACCAGCGCATCCGCGGCCGCGACGGGTACAAGTACGCCGACGGCGAGACGGCGTCGGGCATCGACGCGGCGCGTAGCGGCCGGTTGCACATCCTCGAGGTGCAGCGGTTGATCCGGTTCATGCCCAAAGTCGTCATCGCCGTCGTGCCCGGGTGGGCAGCGGGTGGCGGCCACTCGCTGCACGTGGTGTGCGACCTCTCCATCGCGAGCGCGGAGCACGGCAGGTTCAAGCAGACCGACGCTGACGTAGGCTCGTTCGACGCCGGCTACGGGAGCGCGTACTTCGCGCGGCAGGTCGGGCAGAAATTCGGTCGCGAGGTGTTCTTCCTGGCCCGCGAGTACTCGGCGCAGCGCGCCTACGAGATGGGCGCGGTGAACGCGGTCGTGCCGCACGCCGAACTCGAGGCGACGGCTCTCGACTGGGCGCGGGAGATCCTGACGAAGTCGCCGACGGCGATCCGGATGCTCAAGTTCGCCTTCAACGCCGTGGATGACGGGATGGTCGGGCAGCAGGTGTTCGCGGGGGAGGCGACGCGGCTGGCGTACGGGACCGACGAGGCGGTGGAGGGGCGCGACGCGTTCCTCGAGAAGCGGGAGCCGGACTGGTCGCCGTTCCCGTGGCAGTACTGAGCGGACGCGGGTGAGCGTCGGTGGTGCGGGTGGAATCAGTGGTGAGGGCGAGGTGACGCGACCGTACCGGGTGGTCGACGCTCGCCGCACGGGGGAGGTCTTCGCGGCGTTGCGGGAGGCGCTGTCGGAGGGCGGAGCGGCGGTCGTCCCGCGGAACGTGGGCTCGGACGGAGCGCGTGCGGGCGGCGCCGGGACGGGCGGGCCTGGCAGGAGCGGACCCGGGACGAGCGGACCCGGGACGAGCGGACCCGGGACGGGTGGGCCCGGCGCGTGGCCCAGCGAGGGGGAGCGGGCTCCGCAGAACGTCGCGCTCGTCATCGAGACCTCCGGCTCGACGGGGGTTCCCAAGCGGGTCGCCCTCTCGGTGGACGCGCTCCTGGCCAGTGCGGCCGCCTCCGCCGGTGCGATGGGCGGTCAGGGGCAGTGGTTGCTCGCCCTCCCCGCGCACTATGTGGCCGGCGCGCAGGTGCTCGTCCGATCGCTGGCGGCGGGGACCGAGCCTGTCGTCTACGGCGAGGGGCACTTCGATCCGGTGCGGTTCGCGGCCTTGGCCGACGAGCTGACCCATGACCTCCGCTACACATCGCTCGTCCCGGTGCAGCTCGCGCGGCTGGTCGACGCGGCCGAAGGCGGCGCCCGCGAGGTCGCGGCCGCCGTGCGCCGGTTCGACGGCATCCTCGTCGGCGGGCAGGCTCTCGACCGCGGGCTGCGCGAGCGGGCCGAGGCGCTGGGGGCACGGCTGCTGACGACCTACGGGTCGAGTGAGACGGCGGGCGGCTGCGTGTACGACGGGGTGCCGATCGGCCCGACCGTCGTCCGGGAGGTGGACGGCCTGCTGGAGATCAGCGGTCCGACGCTCGCGGAGGGGTACCTCGGCGATCCCGAGCGCACGGCAGCGGTGTTCCACGAGGAGGACGGCGTCCGCTGGTACCGCACGGGCGACCTCGGCGAGGTGCGCGACGGGCGGGTGGCCGTGCACGGGCGGTCGGACAACGTCATCATCTCGGGCGGCGAGAAGGTGCTGCTGGACTCGGTCGAGCGCCTCGTGCGCTCACGGCCCGGGCTCCGGGACGCGGTCGTCGTCGCCGTGGACGACGCGCGGTGGGGGCAGGTGCCGGTGGTCGTCGCAACCGCCACCGACGATGCCGCCGCGACCGACCTCCCCGGACTTCGCGGCATGGTCGCCGGGGTGCTCGGGCGGGCGGCCGCGCCCGACCGGATCGTGACCGTCGCCGAGCTTCCGCACCTCAGCAGCGGGAAGCCCGACCGGGTCGCGGCCGCGCGTCTCGCGCGTGGCGACGTTGCCGGACCGTCGCAGGCATAGCGGTTGTTGTTACGATTCGCACTGTGATGAGCCAGAACCCTCGAATGCAGCGGATGGCGCCGCCCCCGGCGCGTGGACCTCGTGGCGGGAGGAGCGGGCGTCCCGGCGCCAAGGCCTCCGCCGTGCGTCCGGCCACGGCATCCGACTGGATCGCGGGCGCGCGGCTGCGGACGCTCCCGCTCGCCGTCGCCCCGGTGCTCATCGGCGTCGGCGCGGCGAAGGTCATCGAGGGTGTGGGCATCTGGCATCCGATCCGCTCGCTGCTCTGCCTGGCGGTCGCCGTCCTGCTCCAGATCGGCGTCAACTACGCCAACGACTACTCCGACGGCATCCGCGGCACGGACGAG
This sequence comes from Leifsonia sp. EB34, assembly GCF_041260585.1. Lineage (NCBI taxonomy): Bacteria > Bacillati > Actinomycetota > Actinomycetes > Micrococcales > Microbacteriaceae > Leifsonia > Leifsonia sp. EB34. The sequence goes on along the minus strand of NZ_JBGCCV010000001.1, from coordinate 1,467,745 downwards.
TACCGGGTCGGGCCGGGCCGCCTCACCGGCTCGGGAAAGGCAGCGCCCAAGCGGGTGCTCGCCGTCGCACTCACGTTCTTCGGGCTCGCGGCCGTCGCGGGGCTGATCCTCGTCCTGCTGACGCAGCTCTGGTGGGTGCTCATCGTGGGCGCGGCGGCCATCGCGGCCGCCTGGTTCTACACCGGGGGCAAGCGCCCCTACGGCTACTACGGTCTCGGCGAGGTGTTCGTCTTCGTCTTCTTCGGGATCGTCGCCACGGTGGGGACGACCTACATGCTCGCCAAGTCGGTCAACCAGGAGGCCTGGTTCGGCGGTGTGATCGCGGGACTCATCGCCTGCGCGGTGCTCATGGTCAACAACATCCGCGACATCGAACCCGACCGGCTCGCCAAGAAGCGCACGCTCGCCGTCCTGCTCGGCAACACGGCGTCGCGGATCGTGTTCTGCGTGTTCCTGCTCGTGCCGTTCGGCATCCTCGCGGTGCTGGCGCTGTTCTACCCGTTCGCGTGGTTCGGGATGTTCGCGCTGCTCGCCGCACTGCCGGCCTGCGTCATCACACTGTTCGCCAAGAAGCCGCGGGAGCTCATCACGGCGCTGCAGCTCACCAGCCTCACCGGGCTGCTCGTGGCGGTCGCGCTCGGCGCGGCCTACGCCTTCTGACCCGGGGCCTTCTGGGCGGGGGCCTTCTGAGCGGGGGCCTTCTGAGCGGGCGTGTTCTGGGCGGGCTCGGCGCCCGCCACGTCGGTGCGTGCCTGTGCGGCGTCGATCGCCTCGTCCTCGGCGTCGTCGGCTGACGGCGCCGGCTTGTCGCGGTGGCGGGCCGCGTACAGGTCGGACGCGACCGCGTGGCGCTGCTTGGCGAGCAGGATGTACGAGAGGCACAGACCGATCAGCGCTGCGGCGATGACCGACGCGTACCAGACGATGCCGAGCAGAAGCAGGATCGCGAGCGGCACCGCGAACAGCACGAGCCGCAGCACGGTGTAGGTCAACCAGGAGGGAATCCGCTTCACCCTCCCAGCTTAGGCAGGCTCTCTGAGAGTTACGATGTAGCCATGGTTCGCCTCTGGATAGTCCTCGGCGTCGCAGCCGCGGTTTTCTACATCTATTCGGTGGCAGACTGCGCTCTCTTCGCCCGGTCCAGGGTGCGTGGCCTACCCAAGCCCGTATGGGTGCTCGTCATCGTCCTCTTCCCGATCATCGGCGGGATCCTCTGGTTCCTGATCGGCCGCGGCCGACGGCGCGCGGAGGCCGGCCGGAAGGTCAGGGCCCCGGACGACGACCCCGAGTTCCTCGGCAAGCTCCGGATCGACCACGACCAGGAGGAGCGCATCCGCCGGCTCGAGAAGGAGCTCGCCGACCTCGACGACAACGGACCCGACGACCAGACCGGCCGACGGGATGGGTGACCCGCGGGTCTCGGAAGAGCCCGCGGAGGTGGAGGCCACCGGGAATCCGGCGACCGACTACGCGCTCGCGCTCCTCGCCGGCTTCGTTGAGGCCGGCGTCGCCGACATCGTCGTGAGCCCCGGCTCGCGTTCCCAGGCGCTCGCGCTCGCCGCGGCCGAGCTCGAACGCGCGGGGGCCGTGCGGCTGCACGTGCGGATCGACGAGCGGGTCGGCGGTTTCCTCGCGCTCGGGCTGACCCGGGAGACCGGCGCCCCCACGGTGATCGTCACGACCAGCGGCACGGCGACCGCGAACCTCCATCCGGCTGTGCTGGAGGCGCACGAGGCCGGCATCCCGATGATCGTCGTCACCGCCGACCGGCCCCGCGAGCTCCGCGGCATCCGCTCGAACCAGACCACGCGGCAGGACGGTCTGTACGGCACCGTTGTGCGCGCCAGCCACGACGTCACCGCGCCCGTCGGCGCGGAGGGGGAGCCGGAGGAGGCGCGGGCGCTCGCGCGTTCGGCCGTGGAGGAGGCCGTCGGCGCGGCGACCGCGGATCCCGGGCCGGTGCACCTCAACGTCGGCTTCCGCGAGCCCCTCTCGGTGGCGGTCCCGTCGGTCCGGGGACTCGTCCGCGGCGACCTGCCGGCGACGGCCGGACCCGCGGCGCTGGGCCGGGAGGTCGTCGAGCTGGTGGGCGGGCCGCTCACGGTCGTCGTCGCCGGAGCGGACGCCGGGCCGGCGGCCGCCGAACTCGCCCGCACGGGCGGCTACCCGTTGCTCGCGGAGGTGTCGAGCGGTTCCCGCTTCGGGCCCGAGCTGGTGGTCGCCTACCGGGAGCTGCTGCGGGACGAGTCCTTCGGCGCCCGGGTCGAGCGGGCGGTCGTGTTCGGGCACCCCACGCTCAGCCGCGAGGTCCCCGCTCTGCTGCTACGCGACGATGTCGAGGTGGTGGTCGTCGCGCCCACCGGCGGTGAGGCGTACAACCCGGGCCGGCGTGCACAGGTCGTCGGCGGTGTCAGCGCTCCTGCGGGCGTCGACCTCCGCAGCCCGGAGGTGCGGGCGTGGGTCGGGAGCTGGGTCTTCGCGAGCCGTCGCCTGACCGAGGAGGCCGAGCGCGCGGCCGACCCCGCCGCCACGGCGCCCGACGTCGAGAAGGCGCGGTCGTTCGAGCCTGCGGACGCGCTCGCGTTCGCGCGCGCCGAACTCGCTGCGGTCCGCGCCCCGATCACCCGGGCGCTGCTGGCGGAAGCGCTCTGGCGCTACACCTGGCCGCACGACCGGCTCGTGCTGGGGGCGTCCCGGCTCATCCGCGACGCCGACCGGCTGGTGCCGGGGAAGAAGATCGTGGTGCACTCCAACCGCGGGCTCGCGGGCATCGACGGGACCATCGCGACCGCCACGGGCATCGCGCTCGCCGCCGAAGCGCGCGCCGCGGAGGCCGGCGCCGCAGCGGGCGTCACGCGCGTGCTGCTCGGCGACCTCGCCCTGCTGCACGACGTCGGCGCGTTGCTCGGCGGGGCCGGGGAGGCGCGCCCCCACCTTCAGGTCGTGGTCGGCAACGACGGCGGCGGGACGATCTTCGACGGGCTGGAGGTCGCCGCGACCGCGCCGGCGGAGGCGTTCGACCGGGTGCTGTACACGCCGCAGGCCGTCGACTTCTCGGCGCTCGCGCGCGCCTACGGCTGGGAGCACCGGATCGCGCGTACCAAGGGCGAGCTCGACCAGGCACTCTCGGCGCCACCGGCTGGCGTGAGCATCCTCGAGGTGCCGCTGCCGCGCTGAGCGGTCTCGGCCGCCCGGGCCGCGCGCCCCGTCACAGGCTGTCCGGGTCCAGGTTGAGGGCCGTCGACGCGAGCAGGTATTGGTTGCCGCCGTCCCCCGGGAGGTCCGGGTTGAGCCAGAGCAGCCATTCCACCGGGATACCGAAACGATCCGCGACCGCGGTGGTCGTGTCTCCCTGGGCGACCTCGTAACGTCTCGGGGCACCGCTCGCGGTCGTCGCCGTCACCGCGCCGGCCGCGTTGAGGCGGGCTCCCGAGTCGACCGGGTGCACGTTGGACGCGCGGACGGGCACGGACCAGCGGACCGTGTCGACGGCGAGCACCTTGTCCGGGCCGAGCTCCTGCGGGACGCCGTCGAACGACGTGGCCGAGGAGTAGGTCACGAGCGTGCCGAGGTAGGACGGCTGGCCGGCCCCGGTCAGCAGGGCCGTCGACGCCGCGGCCGGTGCGGAGGTCGGGCCGCCGAGGAGGTGGTCGCCCACGCCGTGGTAGGTCAGGCCGTCGCCGACACGCGGCGGGATGTCGATGAAGGTGACCGACACCGGGACCGGGACGGTCGAGGTGAAATTCGAGAACTGGGCCGAGTAGGTGTTGTCGCCGTTCGAGACCACCCGGTAGTGGAAGTGGATGCTGCCCTTGGGCGACGCGACGCTCGCCTCCGCCACCACGGTGCCGGTCGGGACCGGAGTCAGCGTCGGCGCGGGCACCGGCGTCGGTGTGGGTGTCGGAGTCGGGGTCGGCGTCGCGGTGCCGTAGCTGCGATCCTCGGCCAGCGGCGTCGTGGTCGGCTTCGGCGTCCGCGAGTGTGTGGCGCCGGCGCCTCCCTTGCCTCCGCTCGCGAACAGCGCACAGCCCGCCAGCACGGAGACGACGGTGACGGTGGCGACCGTCGCGGCCGCCGTCCGTCGCACGCGAGCCCGAACGGCCCTCGACGCAGTGCGATCCCGGAATATTCGATTTAGCACGATTTCCCCCTCGCAGAACCCTAGCGGGCTTGGAGAGGGTCCACAACGAAGATGAGGTGGCCTTGGCGCATCACTAACATGACCGCGTGCACATGATCTTCCGGACGATGCTCCACGCGTTCCTCTCCCGGTTCGGCGCGCGCCTCGGTCACTGGGACGTCGCGCGCACCCGCTTCCGGGTGCTGCCGACGGACCTCGACATCCTCAAGCACATGAACAACGGCGTGTACCTGTCGATCGCCGATATCGGGCGGTTCGACCTGCTGCGCAGGAACGGGGTCTGGGCGACCTTCGAGCAGCGCGGCTGGTATCCGGTCGTCGCGTCGGAGACCATCTCGTTCCGCAAGTCGCTGGAGCTCTGGCAGCCGTTCGTGGTCGAGTCGCGCATCCTCGGGTTCGACGAGAAGGCCGTCTACGTCGAGCAGCGGTTCACGGTCGACGGCGAGATCTACACCCAGGCGTTCATCCGCGGCCGGTTCCTGAAGCGCGGCGGTGGGGTGGTCTCGATCGAGGAGCTGCTGGAGGCCGTCGGCCCGTCGCCGACCGACGTCGCCATCCCGGAGTGGCTGGTCGCGTGGGGCGCGGACGCGGCGCTGCCCTCGACGCGCGCGGAGGCGCCGAGCGTCTGGGCCGAGTGAGGCGTCGGCTCAGGCCGGACCGAACGCGAAGACACGCTCCGGATCGTAGGTGGCGCGCACCTCGGTGAGCCGGGCGCCCACGTCGGCCGGCCAGGAGGCCGCGAACGTGGCCCGGTCGGTCAGGTCGGCCGCCCAGTTGACTTTGGTGACCGCGGAGATGCGGTGTTCCAGCGCGCGGGTGATCGCCTCGGCCGCGGCGGGTGCGGTGGTGCCGAAGGTCGCGGGATCGGCCGCGATGGCGCTCAGCGTGTAGGCGCTGTCGCGGCCTCCCACGGCAGTGCCGTCGTGCGTGTCGCGCCGGGCCGCTCCGCCGAGCTGGCGGATCTCCAGGGCGAGGAAGGGCGAGTCCACCCGCGGGCCCGCGACGTCGAGCAGGGCGTCGCCGTCGTCGGCGTCGAAGTCGTCGAGCATGAAGCCGCGGATCCAGGCCGGAGCCCCCTCCTCCGGGTCGTTGTGGATGGTCGCGACCGCCGTCGTCGGGATGACGCCCACGAAGTCGAGGAAGACCGGCGCCGCCGCACGGATGGGCGCGAACAGGCGCTCGCCGTCCCCCGCGTCGCCCGGGTAGGCGAAGCGCACGCTGAGCACGGTGCGTCCGCGCAACGGCGGAGGTGGCCCGTCGACGTCGGGGACGCGCAGCAGGACGACGGAGGTCGTGGCCTCCTCGCCGAGAGCGGCCGCCCAGTCGACCCACGCGCGGAAGGCCGGCTCGATCGCCTCGCCTTCGAAGAACACGCTGCCCGCGTAGAGAGTAGTGAGCGGCACCAGCTCCAGCGTCATCTCGGTGACGACCCCGAGGCCGCCCTTGCCACCGCGGAGCGCCCAGAACAGCTCGGGATGCGACTCCGCGTCGGCCGTCACGATCTCGCCCTCCGCGGTGACCACGCGGAAGCCCCGCACCCAGTCGGCGGTGAAGCCGTGCGTGCGGGCCAGCGGGCCGAGGCCTCCGCCGAGGGTGTAGCCGACCGCGCCCACACTGGTCGAGGACCCGGTGACGGGGGCCAGCCCGAACTCGGCGGACGCGGCGATGACCGGTGCCCAGCGGACTCCCGCGCCCAGCCGGACGAGCCGCGACGCGGCGTCGATGTCGATCGCGTCCAGCGCCCGGGTGGAGACGATGAGGCCGCCGACGATCGGGGCCTCAGAGCCGTGGCCGGTGGCCTGGACGCGAACGGGGATGCCCTGCTCGCGGGCGAAGCGCACGGACTCCGCGACATCCTCCTCGTCGGCGACGGCCACCACGACGTCCGGGTCGTGGCGGACGGTGGGATTGAAGCAGGCGACTTCGGCGGCGAGCCCCTCGTCGCCGCGCGCGTAGACGGTTCCGTGGACGCGGTCGCGGAGGCGCGCGACGGCGTCGGCTTCGATGTCGATCCCCATGGCGAGAACCTAGGGGAATCCACCGACAGGCGGCCAGCCCCGTCGTCGACGTCACGGTCAGCCGCGTGACGTAGCATGCCGTGCATGACCGCCGTCCTCCCCGCCGACGCCCCCTCCGGGCGCGCGGTGGAGACGGTGTACCGTCCGGCCGGCACACTGGATCTGCCCGGCACGCTGGGCCAGCTCGGCCGCGGGCCCTACGACCCCACCACCGTCTGGGACCTCGCCGGGATGTGGCGCACCTGGCGTACGCCGGAGGGACCGGCGACCCTGCGCGTCCTCCGGCCCGCGGCCGACGGCAGCGTCGCGGCCGCCGCCTGGGGTCCAGGCGCGCACTGGGTGATCTCCGCGGTGCCCGGGCTGCTCGGCCGCGGGGACGACTGGTCGGGGCTGGAGGTCGGCTCGCACCCGCTGCTGAGGCATAGCCTCCACCGCAATCCGGGCCTCCGGCTGACGCGCACCGGTCTGGTCCTGGAGGCGCTCCTGCCCGCGATCATCGAGCAGCGCGTCACCAGCCTGGAGGCCTACCGGTCGTGGGCGCGGCTGCTGCGCTGGTACGGCGAGCCGGCTCCCGGCCCCGCGCCGGAGGGGATGCGGGTGGTGCCGACGCTCCAGCAGTGGCGCGGCATCCCCTCGTGGGACTGGCATCGCGCGGGAGTCGACCCGCGACGGGCGCGCGCCGTGCAGGCAGTGCTCGTGGTGGCGCCGTCGCTGGAGCGCGCGATCGGGTCCGCCGCCACCCTGGACGCCGCGGAGGCCGCGCTCCGGACCATCTCGGGCGTCGGGCAGTGGACCGCGGCGGAGACCCTGCAGCGCTCGCACGCCCACCCCGACCTGGTCAGCGTCGGCGACTACCACCTGGCGCATCAGGTGGGCGAGGCGCTCACCGGCTCGCGCGTGGACGACGACGGCATGCTCGAACTGCTGGAGCCGTGGCGCGGGCAGCGTCAGCGCGTCGTGCGGTTGATCCTGGCCAGCGGTTTCCGGTTCCAGCGCCGGGGGCCGCGCATGGCACTCCAGGACCACCGCTGGCACTGAGCGTGGCCGGGGCAGCGCCGGAGCCGCTCAGCCGGTCGTGCCGTTCCGCTGAGCGGTGAGGTGCTCGGCGCGGAGGTCGTGGTCGAGCTCGCGGCACAGCGTCTCGTAGTGGTCGCGCATGGCCGGGTAGTAGTCGTCCCAGTTCGGCAGCGGCTTGCCGTTGTGCGCCGCGACGAGGCGGTCGAGGTAGTAGTCCCACCCGATGCAGTAGTCGGCGGAGGAGCCGACCGCGCGCAGGCGCTGGCCGAACGTCACGGTCGTGTGGCCGCTGGCCTCCGTGAGGTGCACGAACATCACGAGCGAGTCAGGGGCCTCGCCGACATCGACGTGGAGGCGGTGCGGTGCGTCGCAGAGCATGACGGCGACGTTCTGCCACTCGGCGTCGTCGCCCTCCGCGTTCATCCGGAACTTGACAGCGCCGGTCGAGCCGGTGCCCTTGTACTCGCCGATCCACTCGGCGAGCCGGGGCGACCTGCTGAAGTACGTCCACACTTCTTCGATCGGAGCTTTGAAGATCCGGTCGAGCACCACATACACTCCGTCGTCCTTGCGAACGAGTCGTCCCGTCGGCTGCGGCATCATGGTGACCTCCTACAGAGTTCCCCTCGTGATCCACAGACTAGTCACCGGTTCGCGATTCCGGCAGGGGCCACGCCTGGGCGTCGGGTGCGAGTCCTTCCGGTCTTCGAAGGCGTCGCTCGACGGGCTCAGCCTTCGAGGACCGCCATCGCCGCGTTGTGCCCGCCGAGCCCGCTCACGGCGCCGCCGCGACGCGCTCCGGACCCGCAGAGCAGGATGCGCTCGTGCCGCGTCGCGACGCCCCAGCGCTGGGCCGGGGTCCGCAGTTCGTCCCCGTCATCCGCGAACGGCCAGGACAACGGGCCGTGGAAGATGTTGCCGCCCGGCATGTTGAGCGCGTGCTCCAGGTCGCGGGTGGTCTTGGTCTCGATGCACGGGTTGCCCTCGCCGTCGGTGAGCAGGAGGCCCTCGATCGGCTCCGCCAGCACCGAGTTCAGGGAGGCGAGCACGGCGTCCTGGAGCCGCTGGCGGGTCGCGTCGTTGTTGTCGTCGGTCAGCCAGCGGTCGGGGGTGTGCAGGCCGAACACGGTGATGGTCTGGGCGCCGCTCTCGGCGAGGTCGGGGTCCAGGATGCTGGGATCCGCGAGCGTGTGGCAGTAGATCTCGCAAGGCAGGAGCTCCGGCATCACACCGCGCAGCATCCCGTCGTACGCGGACTCGAGCTGCGTCAGCGTCTCGTTGATGTGGAACGTGCCGCCGAAGGCCGCTGCGGGGTCGACCGAGGCGTCCCGCAGCTTCGGCAGGCGCTTCAGCAGCAGGTTGACCTTGACCTGGGCGCCCTCCGCGCGCGGCCGGGGCGGCTCGGCGGGCTCACCGAGCAGGGCGTCGAGCACGTCGGGGGCGACGTTGACCAGCACGCTGCGGCCCTCCACCCGGCGCTCGTGGCCGTTGCGGGTGTAGGTGACGGAGCCGTCCGGGCTGATGGAGGTGACCTCCGCGCCGGTGACGATGCGGGCGCCGGCCTCACGGGCGACGCGCGCGAGCTCGCCGGTGACGGAGCCCATGCCGCCGACCGGGACGTCCCACTCGCCGGTGCCCTGGCCGATCACGTGATAGAGGAAGCAGCGGTTCTGGGACAGGTCCGGGCTGTCGACGCTGGCGAACGTGCCGATCAGCGCGTCCGTCGCGGCCACGCCGCGCACCAGATCGTTGTGCAGCCGCGACTCGATGAAGCCGCCGATCGGCCGCTCGATGAGCGCGTCCCACAGCTCGTCGTCGCCGACGAGCGCCTTCGCCTCGCTCCGGGTGAGCAGTGGTTCGGTGACGGTCGGCCAGAGCGCGCGGGCCACGGCTGCCGTCGACTCGTAGAAGCGGTCGAACGCCTCGGCGTCCTCGGCGGCCCCGATCCGGGCGAAGGACGCGGCGGTGGCCTCCCGGTCGGTGTTGTCGATGAGGAGGCCCGCGCCCTCCGGGTCGCCGGGGACGGGCGTGTAGGAGGAGTAGCGCCGCCGGGCCAGCCGGATGTCGAGGCCGAGGTCCTCGATGATCCGCTGCGGCAGGAGGCTGACGAGGTACGAGTAGCGCGACAGCCGGGCCTCCACACCCGGGAACGCCTGGGCGCTGACGGCGGCGCCGCCGACGTCGTCCAGTCGTTCGAGCAGGATGACGCTGCGTCCTGCTTTGGCGAGGTAGGCGGCGGCCGTGAGGCCGTTGTGCCCGCCGCCGACGATCACGACATCGTGGCTCGCGGCTGCGGGGGAGGCTGCGGGGGCGGTCATGGCTCAGAGCCTAAGGGATGTGCTCCGGCGGCACCGCCTCCGCGAGCGCCCGCCGCGCGGCGACCACGCCGGGGGCCGACGCCGACGAGCGCCGCGCTGAGGTGAAGATGGTGCGCCGCGGCGAGCCGGGGAGGGGGAGCAGCGCGACCTCGGGGCGTGCCCCGGCCCACACCAGGTCGGGCAGCAGGCCGACCGCGTTGCCCGACGCGACCAGCCGGATGTGGGTCACCAGGTCGGCGGTCTCGAAGCGAACGTCGGGCTCGAACCCTGCGGCACGGCAGAGCTGGACGGCCCAGGTGCGCGACACCGTGCCCTCCGGTTCGAGCACCCACGGGAGGTCCGCGGCATCGGCGAGGGAGGTCGCGCGGATGCGGGCGGCGGGGTCGGCGGAGGTGGCGAGGTGGATGCCGTCGGCGGCCAGAGCGGTGCGGTCGAGGTCGGCGCGGAGCGGCCGGGTGCTGCCGGGGTACTGCTCGGCGACGGCGAGGTCGAAGTCGCGCGCGGAGACGTCGAAGAGCCCCTGCTCGGGCTCGCGTTCGGTGACCTCCACCCTCAGCGCGGGGTAGTCGCGGGCGAGGGCCGCCACGGCCGCCGGGAGGATCGCGTGGGCGGCGGACTGGAAGACCGCGACGCGGACCACCCCGGCGACGGTCGCGCTGGAGCCGGCGACGGCGGCCTCCGCGGAGTCGAGGGCGTCGAGGATCGCCGCGGCGCGCTGGGCGAGCAGCTCGCCCTGCGGTGTGAACTGCAGGCGGCGTCCGGACCTCACGAGGAGGACAGCGCCCGCCTCCCGCTCCAGCGTCGCGAGCTGCTGGGAGACCGAGGACGGGCTGTAGGAGAGGGCCGCCGCGACGCCGGCGACGGTGCCGCGGATCCTCAGTTCGTGGAGGAGGCGCAGTCTGCGGATGTCGAGCATGGCAACCATTCGGCTCAGGTGAACGATATCGTTCGGAAACGTTCGCTATCGCCGATGGTAAACCACCCCGAGAATGTATCCACAGGCATCGGCGACAGCGACTTATCCACGGATCCCCGGACTTCCCGCGTCGCCTCAGGAGCGAGGAATACAGTCGTGGACATGGTTGAAGACACGGACGACGCGCGCACGCTGCGAGCCGAGGCGCCGAGCGCGTCTGCGGCCGGCGCGCACGCTGCCGGCGAGGTGCCGCCCGCGCAACTGGCTCAGGAGGCCGTCGAACTCGTCCGGCGCTGGCTCGCCGAGAGCGCAAGCAGCGGCCAGAACGCCCCGCGCGATCCGGCCGCCGAGCGGCTGGCCGGCGTGCTGCGCGACCCGCACGGCCTCGACTTCGCGGTCGGGTTCGTCGACGGTGTTGCCCGCCCGCAGGACCTCTTCGTGGCCGGGTACAACCTGCAGCGCGTGGCCAAGCGGATCCCCGCCTTCTTGCCCTGGTACATGCGCGCGGCCATCTGGCTGGGCGGCGTGTTCGGGCCGGTGCTCCCGTGGGTCGTCATCCCGATCGCGCGCCGTGTGCTGCGCGGCATGGTCGGCCATCTCGTGGTGGACGCGACGCCCGAGAAGCTCGGGCCGGCGATCGCGCACCTGCGCTCGCCGAAGGACCCGGAGGGACACGGCGCCCGCCTCAACCTCAACCTGCTCGGCGAGGCCGTTCTGGGCGAGGAGGAGGCCGCCCGGCGGCTCGAGGGGACGCGCGCGCTGCTGGCGCGCGACGACGTGGACTACGTCTCGATCAAGGTGTCGTCCATCGCCTCCCAGCTCTCGATGTGGTCGTTCGACGAGACGGTCGACCGGGTGGTGGAGCGGCTCGTCCCGCTGTACGAGCTCGCCGCGGCCTCCCCGTCGCCCAAGTTCATCAACCTCGACATGGAGGAGTACCGCGACCTCGACCTCACCATCGCGGTCTTCGAGCGCATCCTCGGCCGTCCGGGGCTGCTGGGGCTGGAGGCGGGGATCGTCCTGCAGGCGTACCTGCCCGACGCGCTCGACGCCCTCCAGGGGCTCACCGAGTGGGCCGCGCAGCGCCGCGCCCAGGGCGGCGCGCCGATCAAGGTGCGCGTCGTGAAGGGCGCCAACCTCGCGATGGAGCGCGTGGACGCGGCGATCCACGGCTGGCCGCTGGCGACGTACGGCAGCAAGCAGGCGACGGACACCAACTACAAGCGCGTCCTCGACTGGGCGCTGACGCCGGCGCACACCGACGCCGTCAAGATCGGCGTCGCCGGGCACAACCTCTTCGACGTCGCATACGCGTGGCTGCTCGCCTCGTACCGCGGCGTCACCGGCCGCATCGACTTCGAGATGCTGCTCGGCATGGCCACCGAGCAGGCGGAGGCCGTCAAGCGCACGGTCGGGCAGCTCCTCCTCTACACGCCCGTGGTGGACCCGGGCGAGTTCGACGTCGCGATCTCGTACCTCATCCGACGGCTGGAGGAGAACGCCAGCCCGGAGAACTTCATGTCGGCCGTGTTCGAACTCGGCTCCGATCGCGGGCTGTTCGACCGGGAGCGGGACCGCTTCCTCGCCTCCGTCGCGGAACTGCAGGCCGACGCCGCGCCGCGCGGTGCGGCTCCGCTGCCCAACCGGCAGCAGGACCGCTCGCGCGAGTGGGAGCAGGAGACGGCGGAGTCGTTCACGCGGCCGCCTGCGGTGGACGTGGAGTCGTCCCTCGGTAACGCCTCCGCTACGGACCGGGCCGCGGAGGAGGGGCTCACGAGCGTCGTGCTCGGCCTGACCCGGGGGTCGGCCGGTGCGGTGCTGGAGCCACCGGCGGCCGCGTCGGCGTCCGCTTCGGCGCCGGCGATCGCGGGCGCCGCGGCGAACGGGTTCCAGAACACCGCGGACACCGACCCCTCGCTCGCGGCGAACCGCGCATGGGGTCGGCGCATCCTGGCCCGCTCGGCCACGAGCGAGCTGGGCGCTCGCACCATCGCGGCCGCTGAGGTCGTCGACGCGGGTCACCTCGACCGGATCCTGACCGCCGTCCGCTCGGCGGGCGCCGCGTGGGGCACCCGACCAGGCGCCGAGCGCGGAGCGGTCCTCGACCGGGCCGGGCACGCGCTGGAGGCCAACCGTGATCGACTGATCGAGGTCATGGCGAGCGAGACGGGCAAGACGATCGCCGAGGCGGACGTCGAGGTGAGCGAGGCAGTCGACTTCGCGCACTACTACGCGTCGCTCGCGCGAGAGCTCGACGTGGTGCAGGGTGCGGTGTTCGTACCGTCCGCCCTCACGGTCGTCACGCCGCCGTGGAACTTCCCGGTGGCGATCCCGGCCGGCGGCGTGCTGGCGGCGCTCGCCGCGGGCAGCGGCGTGGTCATCAAGCCGGCACCGCAGGCCCGGCGCGCGGCGGCCGTCATGGTCGAGGCGCTGTGGGAGGCCGGCGTCCCGCAGGAGCTGCTGGCCCTCGTCGACGTCGCGGAGAACGACCTCGGCCGTCAGCTCGTCGCGGACCCGCGCGTGGACCGCGTCATCCTCACCGGCTCGTACGAGACCGCCAAGCTGTTCCGATCCTGGCGGCCGGACCTGCCGCTGCTGGCCGAGACCAGCGGCAAGAACGCCATCATCGTCACGCCGAGCGCCGACTACGACCTCGCCGTCGCCGACATCGTCAAGAGCGCGTTCGGCCATGCCGGGCAGAAGTGCTCGGCGGCGAGCCTGGTCATCCTGGTGGGCTCGGCGGCGCGCTCGGAGCGCTTCCACCACCAGCTCGTCGACGCGACCAGGAGCCTGCGCGTCGGCTACCCACAAGACCCTGTGAGCCAGGTCGGGCCGCTGATCGAGCCCGCGTCGGGCAAGCTCCTGCACGCGCTCACCACCCTCGGCGCCGACGAGGAGTGGCTCGTCGAGCCGCGCCCGCTCGACGACAGCGGCCGGCTCTGGTCGCCGGGCATCCGCACGGGGGTGCAGCCGGGGTCGTACTTCCACCTCACCGAGTTCTTCGGGCCGGTGCTCGGCATCATGACCGCGCGGAACCTCGAAGAGGCCATCCGGTTCCAGAACGCGATCGACTACGGGCTCACCGCCGGCCTCCACTCGCTCGACTCGGACGAGCTGGCGCAGTGGCTCGACACGGTCGAGGCCGGCAACCTCTACGTCAACCGCGGCATCACAGGAGCCATCGTGCGGCGGCAGCCGTTCGGCGGCTGGAAGCGCTCGTCGGTCGGCGCCGGCACCAAGGCGGGCGGCCCGAACTACCTGCTCGGCCTCGGCTCCTGGCAGCCGGAGTCGGGTTCGTCCAGCTCCAGCCTCCACCTGCGCGGCCTGGAGCCTCGGGTCCAGGACCTGATCGAGTCGGGCCAGTCGGCCATGGACTACCCGGCGTTCGACCTCGTCCGCCGGTCGGCGCTCAGCGACGCGATCGCGGTGGCCACCGAGTACCACCAGGCGAAGGACGTCTCCGGCCTCGGCGTGGAGCGGAACATCTTCCGCTACCGGCCGGTCCCGGTCGCCATCCGGCTCTCAGAGGGCAGCGGCCTCCCCGAACTGCTCCGCGTCATGGCGGCGGCGACGGTCGCCCGATCCGCGTTCACCGTGAGCACGAGCATCGCGCTGCCCCGCGCCACGCAGCAGCTCCTGAAGGCCCGCGAGGTGGAGGTCGTGGTCGAGAGCGACGAGCACTGGCTGTCGCGCGTGCGCAGCCGCCGCATCGCGGCCCACCGCATCCGCCTCATCGGCGGCGACCCGGTGGCGCTCGCGGCCGCCCTCGGCGGGACGCCGGACGTCGCCGTCTACAGCGGTGCGGTCACGCCGTCCGGGCGGATCGAGGTGCTGCCGTTCCTCCACGAGCAGGCCATCTCGATCACCAACCATCGCTTCGGCAACCCGACGACGTTCTCGGAAGGGGTGATCTAGGGGGGGCGAGGAGGCCGTCCAGGCGGCTACTCCTCTTCCTCCTCGAGCTCCAGGAGTTCGTCGGCGGCGTCCGTGTTGCCGAGGGCGGCGAGGCGGCGAAGTTCGGCGATGTCGCCGCGTTCGGCGGCGGACTCGACCAGGGCGTCCTCGGCGTCCGAGTTGCCGGCGTCGGCGAGGCGGCGCAACTCGGCGGTGTCGCCGCGCTCGGCGGCTGACTCGACCAGGGCGTCCTCTGCGTCCGAACTGCCGGCGTCCGCGAGGCGGCGCAGTTCTGGAAGGTCATCGCGCTCGATCGCGGCCTCCACGGCGAGGGCGACGGCATCGGGGTCCGACGGGATCGACGGCTCCGACGGGTCCGGGGGTGTGGCGGGCATGGCACTCCTTCCGATGAGCGCCACCTTACCCGGGGCTACGCTGTGACGCATGACCGAGAACCCGCCCACCGCCGCCGTGCCCGCGATCGCTCTCAACTCCGGGACGAGCATCCCACAGCTCGGCCTCGGGACCTGGCCGCTCGACGACGCCGAGGTCGAACGGGCCGTCGTCGCCGCGGCGGAACTCGGCTACCGCCACGTCGACACCGCAGCCAAGTACGGCAACGAGACCGGCGTCGGCCGTGGCCTCCACGGCAGCGGACTCGCCCGCGAGGACTGGTTCGTCACGACGAAGCTCGACGGCGGCTACCAGGGCGACGACCGTGCCGTCGCCGGGCTCGACGCCAGCCTCGAACGGCTCGGGCTCGACTATGTCGACCTCCTGCTCATCCACTGGCCGCTGCCCGGGCGCGACCAGTACGTCTCCACCTGGGAGACCTTCATCCGCCTCCAGCAGAGCGGCAAGACGCGTGCGATCGGCGTCTCCAACTTCAAGCCGGCCCACATCGACCGCCTGATCGCCGAGACCGGAGTGACGCCGGCGGTCAACCAGATCCAGCTCAGCCCGGCCATCCAGCGCCGCGAACAGCGTGCCTACGGGGCCGAGCACGGCATCGTCACCGAGTCGTGGAGCCCGATCGGCGGCTCGGGCGACCTGCTCGCGGCGCCGGTGCTCGCGGAGGTCGCGGCGAAGTACGGGCGCAGTGTGGGGCAGATCGTGCTCCGCTGGCACGTTCAGAACGGCCTCGTCGCCATCCCGAAGTCGCGCAACCCCGAGCGGATGGCGGAGAACCTCGCGGTCTTCGACTTCGAGCTCGACGCGGACGACCTCGCCGCGATCGACAGTCTGGACGAGGGGCCCGACGCGGGAGTGGACTCCGACCACACCGGGCATTGACCGCGCTGAGCACTGACACGCCGGGGCACGGACGGCGCCGCCCACTGACCGCGCCGAGCACTGACACGCAGCGTCGGGCGGCGTCACACCCGCACGAGCGGCAGCCGAACCGTCACCACGAGGCCGCCGGTCGGCGCGTTCGCGAGGTGGACCGAGCCTCCCGCCGCGCCCGCCAGCGCCGCCACGATCGCCAGGCCGAGGCCGCCGCCACCTCCGGCGCGCGAGGTGGTGCGAGCACCATCCGCGCGGGTAAAGCGGTCCAGGGCCACCGGGATAAACTCCTCCGGCATCCCCGGGCCCGAGTCGTGCACGGTGAGCACCACCCACTCCTGCTCGACGCGCAGTGCGGCGCTCACGACGTCCTCCACCGCCGCCGCGCGACCGTCGATCGGTTCGGACTCGACCGGCGCCGTCTCCACCGGGGCGCCCTCCACCGCGTCGCCCAGCCGAGGCACCGGCCCGGTGCTGGTACCCGCTGCCCGGCTGCGGATCGCCGTGATCGCATTGCCGAGGAGGTTGTCGAGGATACGTCCGAAGTCCGTCGGCGAGAGCGCCACGCGGGCGTCCGCGCTCGGGCGCCGCTTGGGGTCGTACTCGAAGTCCACCGAGATCGAACCGTCGTCCTCGGCGCTGCTGACCAGGAGGCGGGCGCGGTCGATCGCGTCGGTCAGCTCGTCCACCAGTGTGCGCCAGTCGATCCGGCCGCCGGACGGGCCGGCCTCGATCCGCGAGAGCTCCAGCAGGTTGTTGGCGAGCGTGCCCAGCCGCAGGGCCGTCGAGTGGGAGGAGCGGATGTCGTCGAGCAACGCGTCCGCATCGCCCGCGTCCAGTTCTGCCAGTTCCAGCTGTCCACGCAGCACGGCCAGTGGCGTGCGCAGCTCGTGGCTGGCGTCCGACACCATCTGCCGCTCGCGGTCCGCGGACGCCCTGAGCCGGCGGATCAGGTCGTTGAGCGTCGTCGCCAGCTCGGAGAGCTCGTCCTGGGCAGGGCCGACGGTCAGCAGCCCCGCGGCTTCGTCGGTCCCTGTCGGCTCCCCGCCGGCGATCCGGTCGGCCTGCTCGCGCATCCGGCTGACCGGTCTCAGCGCCGTGCGCGCCAGCAGCCACGACGCCGCGCCGAAGCCGAAGATGAGCACACCGGCGCCGATCAGCAACGCGAGGGTGAGGCGGTCGAGGATGAGCGAGGTCGTCTCGTCGTTGCGGGCGGCGACCACGTGCATCGTGCCGCGCTTGGTGACCACGGGCTTCACGAGCACCTCGTAGGTGTCGTCCGCGATCTGCACGGTCGTCGCCGAGGGCGGCAAGGACAGCAGGTGGTCGATCCGGTTCTCGAGCGCCGTCGGCAGCGTGGAGTCGAGGATGACACCGTTCGTGTCGACGATGGCGAGCTCCTGGCCGCCGCCGGGCAGGTCGAACGGACCGGACGGGTTCGCCAGCACCGACGCTGCGGGTGCGGTGACGTCGTTGTTGAGGAGCGTGACGGTGGCGTTGTGGAGGATGGAGGACACCCCCACCCGGATGACCACCACCGCGACCAGGCCGAACAGGGTGGCGACGATGAGGCTGCCGATCGTGATGCGCGCGGTGATCGACAGGCGCCGCAGCCAGGTCACGGCGCCGGCGTCTCCGTCGCCGTCTTCGCGTCGGCCTTGTCGGCCTTCGACTCCAGCGCGTTCTTCGCGTCCAGCCGGTAGCCGCGGCCGCGCTCGGTCACGATGGACAGGCCGGCCCCGGCGAGGTCGAGCTTCTTGCGCAGGTAGGAGACGTACTGGTCGATCACGTTGGTGCCGATATTGTCGGTCGTGCCCCACACCGACTCGAGGATGTCGGCACGCGACAGCGTCTTGTCGGGGTTGGTGGCGAACAGCCGCAGCAGGGTGAACTCCCGGCGGCTGAGCGGCATCTCGTGCCCGGACACCAGCGCCTGGTGCTCGTGCGAGTCGATGGTGAGCCGGCCGACGCTGACCTGCGGCCGCATCCCGCTCGGCTCCCGGCGCAGCAGCGCACGCACGCGGGCGGCGAGCTCGGCGAACGCGAACGGCTTGGTCAGGTAGTCGTCGGCGCCGGAGTCGAGGCCGTGCACGCGGTCCTCGATGGCGTCGCGCGCGGTGAGCAGCAGGATCGGCATCGGGTTGGCGGCCTCCCGGATGTGCCGGCACAGCTCGAAGCCGCTCATCCCGGGCAGCATGACATCGATCGCGGCGGCGGAGAACGAGTCCCCGCGCAGGGCGATGAGGGCGTCGACGCCGTTGGTGACCAGGGTGACGTCGTATCCTTCGGCGGCGAGGCCCCGCTCGACGAGGCCTCCCATGTCCGGATCGTCTTCGACAACGAGCAGCTTCATGCGCCCATCGTGCCACTGATCGCCGTGGTCGCGCTCGGATCGGCGGCCCGGCGGCTTGGCGTCCGCTGAACGTTCTCGCAGAACGGTCGTCAGGTATGCTCCATCACCGGCACGCGGGTCGGGGATCCGCGACGTCAGTTGTTGCCGCGGTTGATGAGCCGCGAGAGCACGATCGCGCTGCGCGTGTGGTCGACGTTCGGCGCCAGGCGCACCTTCTCGAGCGCGGCCTCCAGGCTCGGGATGTCGCGCGACCGGATGTGGACGATCGCGTCGGCGCTGCCCGTGACGGTGCCCGCGTCGACGACCTCGGGGACGGCGGAGAGGATGCGCAGCAGTTCCTCGGGCGAGACGGTGCCGCGACAGAACAGCTCCACGTACGCCTCGGTGCTCATCCCGTCGATGGCCGGGTCCACCTGGATGGTGAAGCCGCGGATGACGCCGTCGGCGACCAGCTTGTCGACACGGCGCTTGACCGCGGAAGCGGACAGACCGACGACGCCGCCGATGTCGCCGTAGCCGGCGCGCGCGTTCTGACGAAGCAGGTCGAGGATGCTGCGATCGAGGTTGTCCACGGCGCAAGCATACGGTGGATCGTTGCGCGGAGGTGAACGTGACGCGGGAATCGTGCGCGCGGGCGCAAAGGATTAGCGTGGCGGCGGGGCGCGTTGTGGCCGCGGGACGGTCGGGAATTTCTGTTTCAGATACTGTTCACCTCCGCCGTCGAAAGTGGCACCATGGTCGCCATGAGTGACACCGGCAGCTCCAACGGTCCTGAAGGCGAAGCGGTGACCACGGCCGCCCCCACCGACGCGAGCCACGGGTTCTTCGGGCAGCCGCGCTCGCTCGCCAACATCTTCGGGGTGGAGATGTGGGAGCGGTTCTCGTTCTACGGGATGCAGGGCATCCTCCTCATCTACCTGTACTACAGCGCGGAGAAGGGCGGCCTCGGCGTCGACCAGGCGACCGCGGCGGGCATCGTTGGCGCGTACGGCGGCGCGGTGTACCTGTCCACGATCCTCGGCGCGTGGCTGGCGGACCGGCTGTTCGGGTCGGAGCGGGTGCTGTTCTGGAGCGCGGTCGTCATCATGGCGGGGCACATCTCGCTCGCCGTGCTGCCGAATTTCGCGGGCGTGATCGTCGGCCTCCTGTTCGTGGCCGTCGGCAGTGGTGGTCTGAAGGCGAACGCCACCCGCATCGTCGGGACGCTCTACGACGAGCACGACTCGCGGCGCGACGCGGGGTTCTCGCTGTTCTACCTCGGCATCAACCTGGGTGCGTTCTTCGGGCCCCTGCTGACCGGGCTGCTGCAGTCCACGCTCGGCTTCCACTGGGGTTTCGGGCTGGCGGCGGTCGGGATGGCGATCGGCCTCATCCAGTACTCGCTCGGCCGCAAGCGCCTCCCCGATCTGGCGCGAGAGGTGCCGCACCCGCTGCCGCGCACGCGCCTCCCGCTCGTGATCGGGATCGCCGTGGTCGGGGTGATCGTCGTTGTGGCCCTCGTCCTCACCGGGCTCATCAACGCGATCAACCTCGCGCTCTGGGTGATCGGCGTCACCATCGTCGCGGCGGTCGCGTACTTCGTCGTCATCCTCAGCTCGAAGCTGCTCAGCGGCGTCGAGCGCAGTCGCATCCTCGCCTTCATCCCGCTCTTCATCACGAACGCGGCGTTCTGGTCGCTCTACCAGCAGCAGTTCACGGTGGTGACGATCTACTCCGACAAGCGGCTCGACCGGATGCTGTTCGGGTGGGAGTTCCCGGTGTCGTGGGTGCAGTCCATCAACCCGATCTTCATCATCATCCTGTCCGGCGTGTTCGCGGCGATCTGGACCAAGTGGGGCGACAAGCAGCCGTCGACACCGCTGAAGTTCGCGGCAGGGACCGTGGTGATGGGGCTGGCGTTCTTCCTCTTCTTGTTCTGGGTCGGGGGTGGAGCGAACAGCACGCCCCTGCTGGCCATGGTGGGCATCCTGCTGGTGTTCACGATCGCGGAGCTGCTGATCTCGCCGGTGGGGCTGTCCGCGTCGACGAAGCTGGCGCCGCACGCGTTCCAGGCGCAGATGGTCGCCCTGTACTTCCTGTCGGTGGCGCTCGGGACCGCCATGTCCGGGCAGCTCGCGAAGCTGTACTCGCCGGCGACGGAGGGCGTGTACTTCGGGGTGATCGGCGCCGTCGCGGTGGTGATCGGGGTGGTGCTGGCGGTGCTGAGTCCGTGGGTGCTGCGGATGATGCGCGGGGTGCGGTAGGCCGGCCGCGCGGCCCGGCATACTGGAGGGCATGACGGTTGGGGATGAGGGTGCGCGGGTTCTCGCGGTGTGCCGGGTCGCGGAGCTGCGGCCGGACGCGGGCAACGTCGGCGTGACGGCGATCGACAAGCAGCCGGTGGACTCGCGGCTGAAGGTGCGCACGCTGGGCCTCTACGGCGACGTGCAGGTCGACCGCACGCACCACGGCGGCTCCACGAAGGCTCTCTACGCGTACGCCGATGAGGCCGCGGAATGGTGGGCGGCGGAACTCGGCCGCCCCATCCCGCCGGGGCTCTTCGGCGAGAACCTGCGGACCGCGGGACTCGACGTCGACGGTGCGGAGATCGGCGAGCGCTGGCGGATCGGCCACAAGCTCGTGGTCGAGGTGACCCGCCCGCGCACGCCGTGCGCGACCTTCCAGCGCCGGATGGGCGAGCCGCAGTGGGTGCGCCGGTTCACCGAGGCGGGGCGTGTCGGCGCGTACCTGGCCGTCGTTCACGCCGGGACGGTCGGCGCGGGCGACGCGGTGGAGGTCGTCCGGAAGCCGGGGCACGGTGTCACGATCGCGTCGTGGTTCACGGCACGGGACTTCGACCAGGCCGACGCGCTCGTGGCGGCGGAGGAGGCCGGTGCGCTGGAGCTCGCGCGCGAGATGCGCGAGTCCATCGCGTCGGTACGCGGCCGGGCGGCTTAGGCCGCCCTACTCCTCGTCCAGCCGCAGCTCCCGCCGCCAGTGCGCCAGGAACTCCGCGCCGGCGGTGTCGTGCACCGCGTCGCCGATCGTGATCACGTCGTACGGCCGCTCCAGCACGCCGTCGGCCGGCCGCACGTCCACGTGGGCGACCTCCCGTCCCGTGCTGTGGACGTAGTCGGCCATCTTGTAGTCGCTGCGCGAGTCCCCGACCGAGCGCCAGCGGTGCGGCAGCGGACCGCGCTCGGCGAAGTAGTCGAACGCGCGCTGGGCGCCGCGGTCCTTGTCGAGCAGCACGGACTCGATGTCGGTGGAGATGATCGTCGTGTCGATCCGGAACGGGACATTCCCTGCCGCGTCCGGGGCGACGCGCTCGCCGTAGCGCAGGCCCAGGCCGAGGCCGGTCAGGAGGTCGAACGCCGCGTCCTCGAAACGTGCCTGGGCCTCCCGGTACGTCTCCGAGTCCACGTCGGTGCGCTGCTCGACGGAGATCATCGCGCGCTTGGTCTCGTCGAAGAACATCGTGTCGGCGAACCGCTCACGGACCAGCGACCGGATCCCGTCGACCGCCGCGTCCGGCAGCGCGACCGACGCGTCGACCGCGACCTCACCCATCCCCTCACCCGTGATCGGCGCCCACGCGCCGCCCTTCTCGAACACGCCGAACATTCGAGTGCCGTGCGACTCCAGCGCGTCGCCGAGGCCGGCGTCGCAGAGCGGGGCGACCACCTGGTGGCGGATGAAGTCGCCCGACCGACCGGTGATGAACGCGATCGGCACGCCGGCGGCGGTCATCGCGACCAGGTCGGTGACGATGCTGCGGATGGCGATGGTCCGGGTGACGGGGCTGGCGATCGGGCCGTCGACGTCGAAGAGGAGTCCGAGGTTGTGCACGCCCCATTCTCCCGCGCCCGTTCTCGGCTGTGCGACCCGACCGCCCGCGAACCGCGGGACAATGGAGTCAGGCCACGAAAGGAACGTCCCGTGCTCCGCACCATGTTCAAGTCGAAGATCCACCGCGCCACCGTCACCCACGCCGACCTCCACTACGTCGGCTCGCTCACGGTCGACCTCGACCTGATGGAGGCCGCCGACCTGCTGCCCGGCGAGCAGGTCGCGGTCGTCGACGTGACCAACGGCGCCCGCTTCGAGACCTACCTGATCGCGGGTGAGCGCGGCAGCGGCGTCATCGGGGTGAACGGGGCGGCGGCGCACCTGGCTCAGGTGGGCGACATCGTCATCGTCATCTCCTACGCGCAGCTCGAGAGCGCCGAGGCGCGGACCTTCGTCCCGGCGGTCGTGCACGTGGACGGCGACAATCGCATCCTCGCGGTCGGCGCCGACCCGGCCGAGGCGCTGAGCGAGGGCGTGAGCGTGCCGCCGTTCGCAGTGCCGTCCGCGGCCGGCACCGTCGTCGCGTGACGTACCGGGCGACCGAGCGCATCCACACCGTCGAGGCCCGGCGGATCGAGCTGGAGGCGGAGGTGCCGTTCGCGCAGCTCCGGCGCGCGTTCGAGGAGCAGGTTCCGGAGCTCGACCAGCGACTGCAGCGCGGCCTCCTCGACCAGGGCGCCGACTGGTCGACGCTGACGCGCATGCTGGAGGGGCCGGCGATGCACGGCCTTGTGCGGTTCTGGACGAGCGACCCGCGGCAGGTCATGCGGGTGGGCGGCGTCGACACGGCGAGCGTGAGCTACCTCGTCGGCGACTACGCGACGGCGGCGCGGATGTACCGTCACGACGCGGGAGCGATGCTGTACACGCCGATGCGCGTCGAGCTGCACGACGCGGGCGGAGGGCGCACGGTGCTCAGCGTGGAGCAGCCGAGCGCGCCGCTGCGCGGGTTCGGCAGCAACAAGATCACGCAGGCCGGGTACGAACTGGATCGGAAGCTGGGCGACCTCCTCGAAGACCTCGGGCTCCCGCGGCCCAGCGTGTTGCGGCTGTAGCGGGCGCGGCTGCGGGTTCACGCTGAGCAGAGTTGGTGCGACCGCTGCGCCTCTCGCCGCGTCGATGGAACGCGCGCGATTGACCAGTATCCTTGCTGAATGGAACTTCGCCAGCTCGAGCACTTCGTCACCGTCGCCGAGGAGCGGCACTTCACGCGCGCGGCGGAGCTGCTGCAGATCTCACAGTCCGGGCTCTCGGCCTCCATCCGCTCGCTCGAGCAGGAGTTGGGCACGTCGCTCTTCATCCGCAGCACCCGCCGCGTCGAACTGACGACGGCCGGTCAGGCGCTGCTGGCGGACTCGGTGCGGACGCTGGCCAGCGCCGCCGCGGCACGCAACGCGGTGGCCGCCGTCCGCGGCCTGTTGCGCGGCCGCCTGACGATCGGCGCCGAGCCGTGCCTCGGGTCGGTCGACCTCCCGGCCGAGCTCGCGGCGTTCCGCACGGCGAACCCCGGCGTGGAGGTGCGGCTGCGGTACTCGGGCTCGGAGGAGCTGGTGGAGGCCGTGGCAGGCGGTCGGGCCGACGTGGCCGTGGTCGTCGACACCGGCCACGCCCCGAGCGGTGTGCGGCTGCGTCCGCTGAGCACCCAGTCGCTGCTGGTGCTCTGCCATCCGGAGCACCGCTTCGCTGCGGAGGACAGCATCCCCATCGAGGCGCTGCGCGGCGAGCCGCTGGTCGGCTTCCAGGAGGGCTGGGCCGCGCAGACGCTGGCCCGGCGGGCGTTCGCGGCGGCCGGCTTCGACTACCGGGCGGCGATGGAGGTCAACGACGTCCACCCCCTCCTCGACCTGGTCGGCTACAACCTCGGCATCGCCGTGGTCCCGGAGAGCTTCGCGCGCAAACGGCCGGAGCAGTTGCGCGCGGTCGCGCTCAGCGGCGACGTGCCGGAGTGGAGCGTCGCGGTGGCCGTGTCCGACGAGCCGAGCCCGGCGGCGGCGGCGTTCCTGCGGCAGTTGGCGCGGGTGGAGGCGCCGACACCCGTCGACGCCCCCACGCCCGCCGCCGAGCGGTCAGCGGAGCAGCCCGCCTGACGATCCTCGAGAGGCCCGCGGCGGACCGCGAGGATCACGCCGCGTTCAGCGCCGCCAGCTCCTCGGCCGTGAGCTCCACGTCCACCGCGGTGAGGGAGTCCAGGATGGTCTCCGGCCGCGACGAGCCCGGGATCGGGATGACGTGCGGGCTCTGCGCGAGGTGCCAGGCCAGCGCGACCACCTGCGGGCTGATGCCGCGTGCGGAGGCGATGTCGGCGAACGGCGCGAACCGGTCGCCCAGGCCGCCCGCGTTCGAGATGCCGCCCAAGGGGCTCCACGGCAGGAACGCGATCCCCAGCTCGTCGGCCAGCCGCAGTTCCGGCTCGCTGGAGCGGAACGCAGGCGAGAACTGGTTCTGCACCGACACCAGACGGCCGCCCAGGATGTCCCGCGCCTGACGGATCTGGTCGGGGTTCGCGTTCGAAATGCCGGCGTAACGGATCAGGCCCTCGTCGAGGAGGTCGCGGACGGCGCCCACCGAGTCCGCATAGGGGACCTCCGGGTCCGGACGGTGGAACTGGTACAGGCCGAGAGCGTCGCCGCCGAGCCGGCGCAGCGACTCCAGCGCGGCCTCCCGGATGTGCTCAGGACGGCCGTCGACCGTCCAACTCCCGTCGCCGGGGCGCAGGTGGCCGCCCTTCGTCGCGACGAGGACGGTGGAGGCGTCGCCGCTCCAGGTGCGCAGCGCCTCCGCGATGAGCTCCTCGTTGTGGCCGACCTCGTCGGCGTGCACGTGGTAGGCGTCGGCGGTGTCGATCAGCGTGACGCCGGCGTCCAGCGCGGCGTGCACGGTCGCGATCGAGCGGGCCCGGTCGGGGCGGCCCTCGATCGACATGGGCATTCCGCCGAGGCCGATCGCGGACACCTGCAGGTCGGCCAGTGCGCGGTACTTCATTCGTTCTCCTTGCTTTTTCGAAACGGGGGCGGGGAGGGAGCCGGGGCTACCAGGCGTAGTCCTCCGGCGCGGTCTTGTGCCCGGGGAAGATCTCGTCCAGCCGGGCCAGCGCCGCGTCGTCCAGGTGCACGTCGAGCGCACGGATACCGGCGTCCAGCTGCTCGCGGGTGCGCGGGCCGATGATCGGCCCGGTCACGCCCGGACGGGTGAGCAGCCAGGCGAGCGCGACGTCGCCGGGCTCGTGGCCGAGCTCGGCGGCGAACGACTCGTAGGCTTCGATCGCGTCGCGGTGGGTGGCGAGCGTCTCCGCCGCGCGACCCTCCAGGCGGCGGCGCCCCTCGTTCTGCTTGCGGATCACGCCGCCGAGCAGGCCGCCGTGCAGCGGCGACCAGGCGATCACTCCGACACCGTTGGCCTGGGCGGCGGGCAGCACCTCCAGCTCCACCTGGCGGGTGAGGAGGTTGTAGATGGACTGCTCGCTCACCAGGCCGAGCGCGTCCCGCTTCCGAGCCTCCGCCTGCGCGGTCGCGATGTGCCAGCCGGCGAAGTTGCTGGAGCCGGCGTACAGGATCTTGCCCTGCGCAATGGCGACGTCGATCGCCTGCCAGATCTCGTCCCACGGGGTGTCCCTGTCCACGTGGTGGAACTGGTAGATGTCGATGTAGTCGGTCTGCAGCCGCTTCAGGCTGGCGTCGAGGGCGCGCCGGATGTTCAGGGCGGACAGTTTGCCCTCGTTGGGCCAGTCGCCCATCGCGCCGTAGAGCTTGGTGGCGAGGACCGTCCGCTCCCGCCGGCCGTCGCCCTGCGCGAACCAATCGCCGATGATCGTCTCGGTCGCGCCGTGGCCCTTGCTGCGGCCGTAGACGTTCGCGGTGTCGAAGTAGTTGACGCCGGCCGCGTGGGCGGCGTCCATGATCCCGTACGAGTCCTCGGGTGTCGTCTCCGGGCCGAAGTTCATCGTGCCGAGCACGAGGCGCGACACCTTCAGGCCGGAGCGGCCGAGCTGGGTGTACTGCATGTCTGTCATGGCGCCAGCCTCCGCCGGAAGCGACGAGAAGTCCAACAGGCGGCGTGGATGGGATTGTGCGGTCTGACTTGTGGATTGCCCGGGCGCTCAGAAGCCGTGGAGCCCGGGGCGTGGCGGTCGCGTCCGCGGTGGCGCGGAGGTCGGGTCTGGTCTTCTCGCCACTGCCGAGTACCGTTCACAACATGAGAGATGCTCGCGTGGCGGTCGTCGTGTTCACCTGCGTGGCGTTCGCCGGGGGAGCGGCGCTGCTCCTCTGGGGCGGGATCTCAGCAGCCCGGGGTGTTCGCGCGGCATTGCCGGTGCTGGTCTTCGGCGTCGGGCTCATCGGAATGGCGATCTTCTTGCTGGTGGCCCTCTCGAAGGACCCCTCACGGCACCCGCGTGCCGCGCCGCGACCGGGGCGCGTGGCGACGGCGCACACCGTGCGGTTCACCGTCGGTGACCGCGAGAAGCACGATGTGGTCTACACCTTCGACCAGATGTGGGGCTGGCTGACCGTCTGGGTCGACGGACGGCTGATCGTCAAGAGATTCGTCACCGTGAGCTTCCGACTGAGCTCGGTGATCGAATTCGAGGTGGGCGAGCAGGAGCGCCACCTGGTCCGCATCGAGAAGACCCGGCCGCTGATGTTCGCGTTCGCCCAACCTCAGCCGATTCGCGCCTTCTCGGACGGAGCCCTGGTCGCGCACAACGACGGCGTCTCCTGACGGCCCACGTCCCTGAGCGTCCCTGCATTTCCAGGATACGTGAGCACAGGGGGCTTGCGGCAAGGCCCCGGTCAGGGCGCAGAATCGTCGATCGTGACTGCCTCCTCGCCTGCCTTCGCCCTGCCCGACAACCTCCGCGCCAAATCCGTTCCCGCCCTCATCGCCGACGACCAGCGGCACTTCGCCGCGATCGGCGACACCCTCCGGAGGACTGTCGCCGAACTGTCCGATCAGCTCGCCGCCGAGTTGCGCGCACCGGGCGGTCACGGTCAGAAGGCGCTCGACCGGGACACGGAGGTGCGCCGCCTGAGCGCCCGGCTGCGGGCGCTGGGACGGTTCGGGATCGACGTGTGCCTCGGCCGGATGGTCACCGATGCCGGGGAGACCGTCTACATCGGCCGTTTCGGGCTCAGCGGCGACGACGGCGAGAAGCTGCTCGTCGACTGGCGGTCGCCCGCGGCCGAGCCGTTCTTCGGGGCAACCCTCGGGCACCCGATGGGCCTGGTCAGCCGGCGGCGTTACCGGTGGGCGAAGGGGCGGGTGACCGATTACTGGGATGAGGTGTTCGCGGCCGACGCGCTCGACGACGCCACCGAGCGGGCGGCGCTGGACGACCAGTCCGCCTTCATCGCGAGCCTCGGCGCGAGCCGGTCGCCGCGGATGCGGGACGTGCTGGCGACCATCCAGGCCGACCAGGACGCGATCATTCGCGACGGCTCGCGCGGTGCGCTCGTGGTCGACGGCGGTCCGGGCACCGGGAAGACGGTGGTCGCGCTGCACCGCGCGGCCTACCTGCTGTACTCCGACCCTCGGCTGTCGCAGGGGCACGGCGGCGTGCTGTTCGTGGGGCCGAGCCCGGCCTACCTCGCCTACGTCTCGGACGTGCTGCCGAGCCTCGGCGAGGAGGGCGTGCAGCTCTGCACGCTGCGCGACCTGCTGCCGGAGGGCGCGACCGCCGAGCCCGAGACCGACGAGACGGTCGCCCGGCTCAAGGCGTCGGGGGCGATGGTGACGGCGGTCGAGCGGGCCGTGCGCTACCACGAGGTCCCGCCGCCGCGCGGGATGGTCGTGGAGACCGAGTGGGCCGACCTCCCGCTGACGCCCGACGACTGGGCGGACGCGTTCGACGCGGCCGGCGTCGGAGTCCCGCACGACGAGGCGCGCGACGAGGTGTGGGAGGAGCTGCTGACGATCCTGGAGGCGAAGGCGGGCGATGCGATCCCGGCCGTCGCGCTGCGCCGCCAACTCACGCAGAACGAGGCGCTGCGGGCGGCCTTCACCCGCGCCTGGCCGCTGCTCGACCCGGAGGGGGTGCTCGGCGACCTGTTCTCGGTGCCCGCCTACCTGCGCGCGTGCGCGCCGTGGCTGACCGACGAGGAGGTGCGCGCGCTGCAGCGGGAGGAGCCCCGGGCGTGGACGCTGTCCGACCTCCCGCTGCTGGACGCCGCCCGGCAGCGGATCGGCGACCCGGCCGCGAACCGGGTGGCGCGCGAGCGGGAGGCCGTGCTCGCCTTCGAACGGGAGGGCCGCAACCGGGTGGTGGACGACCTGATCGCCGCCGACGACGGTGAGGGACTCGTCACGATGCTGAAGGTGGAGGACGCGCAGCGCTCCCTGATCGACGAGGCCGCCCTCCCCAGCCTCGACCCGGACCTCCTCGCCGGGCCGTTCGCGCACATCGTCGTGGACGAGGCGCAGGAGCTCACCGACGCCGAGTGGCGGATGCTGCTGCGGCGCTGCCCGTCGCGCAGCTTCACCATCGTGGGCGACCGGGCGCAGGCGCGGCACGGGTTCACGGACTCGTGGGCCGCGCGGCTGGCGGCGGCGGGCATCCCGGACGTGCGGGTGTCCACGCTGACCGTCAACTACCGCACCCCGGAGGAGATCATGGCGGAGGCCGCGCCGGTGATCCGGGCGGCCATCTCGGACGCGAACGTGCCGACGTCGGTCCGCAGCAGCGGGCTGCCGGTGGTGCGGGGAAGGCGGCAGGAGCTGGACGGGATCGTGGCGCGCTGGCTCGACGAGAACCCGGTCGGGATCGGGTGCGTGATCGCGGCCGAGGGCGGCGTGCGCTGGACCTCGCCCTCCGACCGCATCCGCGCGCTCACGCCGGCGCAGTCGAAGGGGCTGGAGTTCGACCTGGTGGTGCTGCTCGACCCCTGACCGCTTCGGCGACGGGATCGAGGGGACCGTCGACCGGTACGTCGCGATGACGCGGTCGACGCGGGAGTTGGTGGTGCTGGCGGGCTAGACCGCCAGCGCCGCCTGCAGCTCCGCGTCGCTCGGCTCCACCAGGTGCCGCCCGTCCGGGAACACGATCACCGGGATGTTCGTGCGCCCGCTGATCGCCTGGGCGCGGTCGGCCTGCTCGGGCTGGGCGACGAGGTCGATGTACTCGTAGTCGGCGCCGAGGCGGTCGAGGAGGGCCTTGGAGCGGATGCAGTCGCGGCACCAGTCCGCGCCGAACATCGTGACGGTGTCGAAAGTGTCGGTCATGGCCCCAGCCTAAGCAGCGCCGACTGGGAGTCCGCCGTCCAGGACCAGTGTCGCGCTCGCCGCGGTCGGCTCGATGAGGCGGGCGTTCGCGCCGTCGACGTCGCGCGCCCAGGCGAGGGCGGCCTCCGGGGTGCGGCCGTGGCGGGTGTGCCGGTCGACCAGCCGGCGCATCCGCTCCTCCTCGGGGGTCGCGACGAACCAGGACTCGGCGAGCAGGGCCGGGATGCGCGACCACGGGTCGGCGGGTGCGAGCAGGTAGTTGCCCTCCACGACCACCAGGCGCGTGCCTGGCAGGACGGCCAGGCTCCCGGCGATGGGCTCGCCGACCGCGCGGTCGAAGGCGGACGCGTAGACCGGGTGGTCGCGCTCGGCGAGCACCCGCTCCAGCAGCGCCACGAAGCCCCAGCCGTCGAAGGTGTCGATCGCGCCCTTGCGGTCGTGGCGGCCGAGCGACTCCAGGGTGGCGTCGGCGAGGTGGAAGCCGTCCATCGGGAGGTAGGCCGCGACAGGCTCGCCGGCCTCCTCGTTCGCGGCGTCGACCACCGCACGCGCGAGCGTCGTCTTGCCGTAGCCGGGGCTGCCGACGATCCCCACCAGCGCGCGCCCGCCGCCCGCGGCCAGCCGGAGGCCGCGTCGGGCGAGGGTGCGCGGATCGGCGCGCAGAGTGTCGGGATCCATGCCGCCATTGTGCACGCGTCGCCGCAGGATTCGTCCCGAATTCGGCGTATGGCAGCGCGTTTCACGACATTCGTGACGAATGCGGCGGGGGCGGGGCGGGGGCGGGTCGGGGCGGGATCAGCGGGGCTCGGTGCTCGCCCGGACCACGAGCTCCGGCTGGTACAGCACGCGGCGTGGCTCGAGCTCGGGGTTCTCGGCCTCCTCGAGCAGGATCCGCACCGCGGTCTCGCCGATCAGGTGACTCGGCTGGCGGATGGAGGTGAGGGGCACGACCGAGGCGCCGGCGAACTGGATGTCGTCGTAGCCGATCAGCGCGATGTCGCGCGGGACCGCGAGCGAGCCGTCGATGAACAGCGTCTGCAGGAGGCCGATGGCGAGGAGGTCGTTCGCGGCGAAGACCGCGTCGGGCCGGTCCGCGGGTGCCCGGTCGGCGATGGCCTGGCCGGCGCGGCGGCCCTCCAGGACGTCGAGCGCCGCGACGTCCACGACCTCCAGGGTCACGCCGGGGTGGCGCTCGACGACCGAGCGGGCGCCGGCGAGGCGATCGGCGACCTGCTGGATCGCGAGAGGGCCTCCGACGAAGGCGATGCGGGTGCGGCCCGTCTCGATCAGGTGGGTCGCGGCCAGCGCGCCGCCGGCGACGTCGTCCACCGAGACCGAGCTGAAGGTGCTGTCGCTGCTGACCCGGTCGACCAGCACGGCGGGGATGCCGCGGTCGCGCATCCGCCGCAGCCGCGCGGACGGGTCGCCGACGGGGGAGAGCAGCACGCCGCGCACCCGGAGCTCCTCGAAGAGGTTGAGGTAGCCGGACTCCCTGTCCTGGCGCTCGGTGCTGTTGCCGACGATCACCGAGTAGCCGGCGTCGGCGGCGGCGTTCTCGGCGGCGGTGGCCACGTCGGTGAAGAACGGGTTGGCGCCGCTCAGACTGATCAGCCCGATCGCCTGGCTGTGCCCCAGGCGGAGCTGGCGGGCGGCCTCGTTGCGCACGTAGGAGAGCTTCTCCATCGCCAGGTGGACCCGTTCGACCGTCTCGGCGGACACGATCTCGGGACGGTTCAGCACGTTGGACACGGTCCCCACCGACACCTGGGCCAGTGCTGCGACGTCTTTGACGCTTGCGGAAGCCATAGCGATTCCCCTCTCGTCGGTCATCGTAACGGATGCTCGTATTGAATCGAAACAATTTTCAAGTCGGCGCAGAACGGCAGCAATTCCGACCTTCGACCCCACGGATGAAAGCCCAGATCAAGACCAGTTTATCGGAACAATGGATCGTACGGCGCGACTTGAACGCACGATTCAGAGCTGAAATCCGTCGCCGTTACTGAATCGACACAATTGGTTCTTGACGTAATCCGCCGCAGGACTTATCTTCATGTGAAGCGTTTCAAAACACCCCGAACACCCAGGGGCGGAAGCGTCCCGAATACAAGGAGGTATTTGATGTTCTCTCGCAGGACGACGACCAGGGTCGTCGCCACGCTCGGCGGCATCGCCATCGCGGCGCTCGCCCTCGCCGGCTGCAGCTCGTCCGGGTCGTCCGGCTCAGGCGGCCCCACCACCATCTCGCTGCTCGCCAGCGGCAACGACCCCGCGAGCACCAAGTTCGCCAACGATCTGGCGACCGCGTTCCACAAGGCCAACCCCTCGATCACGGTGAAGGTGGAGACGCGCCCCGGCGGCACGGACGGGGACAACCTGGTCAAGACCCGCCTGTCGACCGGCGAGATGAACGATGTCTTCCTCTACAACTCCGGCTCGCTCTTCCAGGCTCTCCACCCCGACACCCAGCTCCAGCCGCTCACCGACGAATCCTGGGTGAAGGACCTCACGAGCGACTTCAAGAAGACCGTCGGCACCAGCAAGGGCGTCTACGGCGCGCCCTGGAGCACCACCTTCAACGGCGGCATCATGTACAACAAGAAGGTCTACGAGAAGCTCGGACTGCAGGTGCCCACCACCTGGAGCGAGTTCATCAGCAACAGCGAGAAGATCAAGGCCGCCGGCATCGTCCCGGTCATCCAGTCCTACGGAGACACCTGGACCAGCCAGCTGTTCGTGCTCGGCGACTTCGCCAACGTCAACGCGGCCGACCCGAAGTGGGCGGACGAGTACACGGCGAACAAGCCGAACGCGAAGTACTCCAAGGCTCCGGCGCTCGAAGGGTTCACGCACACGCAGGAGGTCTTCGACAAGGGCCTGATGAACAAGGACTACGCGTCCCTCACCAACGTCAACGCCCTCAAGATGCTGGCGACCGGCGAAGGTGCGCAGTACCCGATGATCACGGCCGTCATCAGCAACGTGCTGCAGTCCAACCCCGCCAACATCAACGACATCGGCTACTTCGCGATTCCGACCGACAAGGGCGCCCCGCACGCCACCGTCTGGGAGCCGGGTGGCTCCTACATCCCGAAGACCACCACCGGCGACAAGCTGACGGCCGCGAAGAAGCTGGTCGCGTTCATCAACTCGCCCACCGGCTGCGACATCCAGAACAGCGCGGGCACCCCCGCCGGCCCGTTCGCGATCAGCACCTGCAAGGTCCCGGACAGCGCCCCCGCGCTGGTCAAGGACGAGCTGAAGTACCAGGACGACAAGAAGACCGGCCTCGCGCTCGAGTTCCTGTCGCCGATCAAGGGCCCGAACCTGGAGAAGATCCTGATCCAGGTCGGCTCCGGCATCTCCACCGCTCAGCAGGGTGCGGCCCTGTACGACCAGGATGTGAAGGCCCAGGCCCAGCAGCTCGGCATCAAGGGCTGGTGAGCCCGTCCGGGCCGGCGCTGCGGCGCCGGCCCGGACACCACACCCCCAGAAGACTCGACGAGGAGCAGACAATGTCGACGGCAAGCCCCGTGACCGCCACCCAAGCGGCCGACATCATCACCGAGGTGGGGGCCTCGGCGAAGAACAGACCCCAGAAGAGCCGGATGCGGTCGGCCTACCCGACCTGGTTCTTCATCCCAGCGCTCGTCCTATACGCGATCTTCTTCGCGATCCCGACGATCTCCTCCTTCTACTTCTCGCTCACTCGGTGGTCGCTGTTCGACTCGCAGTTCATCGGGTTCGCGAACTACGTGCAGTTCTTCCAGGACCCGCAGCTCTACACGAGCTTCATCCACACCCTCATCTACGCGGTGCTCACCTCGGGGGTGAAGGTGATCCTCGGCTTCCTGCTCGCGCTGCTGCTGACCTCCCCGGTCGTGGGCCGCGGCTATCTGCGGGCGGTGGTGTTCTTCCCGGTGCTGCTGTCGACGATCGGCGTCGGCATCCTCTGGAAGTCGCTGCTCGACCCGTTCCACGGCATGGTCAACGCGGTGCTCGGCTTCTTCGGCCTCCCGCAGCCGGGCTGGTTCACCGACCCGAACCTGGCGCTTTACACGATCGCCGGCGTCGACATCTGGAAGGGCGTCGGCATCGCGACTCTGATCTTCATGGCCGGCATGGTCGCCATCCCCAATGAGTACTACGAGGCGGCCAGGATCGACGGCGCCGGCGGCTGGAACATCCTGCGCCGCATCACGATCCCGCTCTCGCGCGGCGCGACGGCGACGGTCATCATCTTGTCGCTGATCGGCGGGCTGCGCTCCTTCGACATCATCTGGGCGACCACGGGAGGCGGCCCCGGCTTCACCAGTGACGTGCTCGCGTCGGTGATCTACAAGCAGTACCAGGCGGGGTTCTACGGCCTGTCGACGGCGGGCAACGTCGTCCTCTTCCTCGTGGTGACGCTGATCATGGTGCCGCTGTCGTACGTCCTGAACAGAAAGCAGGTGGAGCTGTGACCCGCACGAAGGTCCGCGCCTGGATCGTGGGCGTCGTCGCGATCCTCGTCTCCGTCGTCGTCTTCCTCGTGCCGTTCGCCTTCGTGGTGCTGCAGGCGTCGAAGACCCCGGACGACGCCTCCAGCCTGGCCTTCACCTGGCCGAAGGAGTGGTCGTTCTTCCCGAACCTGATCGCGGTGCTGCAGAGCAACGACGGACTCATCTGGCGGGCATTCCTCAACTCGTTCGTCCTCACCGTCGGATCGGTCGCGCTCATGGTGATCCTGTCGGCGATGGCCGGCTACGTCCTCGCTCGCAAGCGCAGCAAGTGGGGGCCGGTGGTCAACTTCTTCGTGCTCGCCGGTCTGATCGTGCCGCCCGCCGTGGTGCCGACGATCTGGGTGCTGCAGGGGACGGGCCTCTACAAGACCATGCCGGGCATGATCCTGATCGAGACCACCTTCGGGCTGTCGTTCTGCATCCTGCTGTTCCGCGCGTTCTTCAACACCGTGCCGAGGGAGCTCGACGAGGCGGCGGTGCTGGACGGCGCCGGCCGGGTGCGGTTGTTCTTCCAGGTCATCCTGCCGCTGCTGAAGCCGGTGATCGTGACCGTGATCGTGGTGCAGTCGGTGTTCGTCTTCAACGACTTCGCCGGGCCGCTGTACTTCCTGCCCGGGTCGGACAACGCGACCGTCCAGACCACGCTCTACACGTTCGCCGGGCAGAACCTGAGCTTCTACAACCTGCTCTTCATGGACATCCTGCTCATCACCATCCCGCCGCTGGTCGCCTACATCTTCTTCAACCGGCAGATCGTCGCCGGCATGACCAGCGGCGCGATCAAGGGCTGAGCGCCTCCACGCACCGACAACGAACACCGAAACCGAACACGAAACGGAAAGACGCGAAAACATGACTTGGCACGCCCAGATGATCGCCGCCGACCAGGCCTTCGACGGAGCCCCGCTGCTGCGCAGGGAGTTCGCGCTGGAGGGCGGCCACGGCGCCGTCGCCCGCGCGACGCTCACCCTCACCGCGCAGGGGGTGGTGGAGGCCTGGCTGAACGGCCGGCCCGTCTCGGACGACCTGCTCACGCCCGGTTGGAGCAGCTACGAGTGGCGCCTCCGCTACGCGACCTACGACGTGACGGCGCTGGTGGAGGCGAGCTCTTCGGAGGAGGGGACCGTGCTCGGTCTCGCGCTCGGCAAGGGCTGGTTCGGCGGACGTCTCGGCTGGACGGGCGGCGGCTCCTGGTACGGGGACGCGCAGGGCGCGTTCGCGCAGCTCGAGGTCGAGTTCGCCGACGGCAGCACGCAACTCGTCGTCACCGACGGCGCATGGGCCAGCGGGCCGAGCGCGGTGCTGGCCAACGACCTCTACGACGGCGAGACCATCGACGCCCGGCTGCGCGACGACGCCTGGAAGCTGCAGGGTTTCGCCGGCGAGGGCTGGACCGGCACGCACGCGATCGAGTTCGACACCGCCAAGCTGCAGCCGTACATCGGCCCGGCCGTGAAGCGCTGGGCGGCCCTCCCGGTGCAGGAGATCAGCACCTCCCCGTCGGGCAAGACGCTGATCGACTTCGGCCAGAACCTGGTCGGCTGGATCAAGGTGCGCGTGCAGGGACCGGCGGGCGCCGAGGTGACCATCCGGCACGCGGAGGTGCTGGAGCACGGCGAGCTCGGCGTGCGCCCGCTGCGCAGCGCGCAGGCGACCGACCGCTACATCCTCTCGGGTGGCGTGGACGAGTTCGAGCCGACCTTCACCTTCCACGGCTTCCGCTACGCCGAGGTCACCGGCTGGCCGGGCGAGTTGAAGGCGGAGGACCTGACGGCGATCGCGATCGGCTCCGAGCTGACCCGGATCGGCGAGTTCTCCAGCTCCGACCCGCTGCTCAACCAGTTCCACGAGAACGTGGTGTGGGGGATGCGCGGCAACTTCGTCGACGTGCCCACCGACTGCCCGCAGCGCGACGAGCGCCTGGGCTGGACCGGCGACATCGCCGCGTTCGCGCCGACCGCCGCGTACCTCTACGACGTGGACGCGTTCCTCTCCGACTGGCTGGTCGACCTCGACCTGGAGCAGCGGCACAACGACGGGATCGTCGGCTTCGTCATCCCGGACGTGCTCAAGTACATGCCGCACCCGGAGTCCTTCGGCAAGCCGGACACGACCGCGCTGTGGAGCGACGCCGCTGTCTGGGTGCCGTGGGATCTCTACGAGGCGTACGGCGACACCGCGGTGCTGGAGCGGCAGTTCGACTCGATGGCCTCGCACGTGCGCCGGGTGAAGTCGCTGCTCTCGCCGGCCGGCGTCTGGGACGGCAACTTCCAGTTCGGCGACTGGCTCGACCCGGACGCCCCGCCGGAGGACCCGGCGAAGGCGAAGGCCGACAAGGGCGTCGTCGCGACCGCGTGCGCGTACCGGTCGGCGCAGATCCTGGCCCACACCGCCGCGCTGCTCGGCCGCACGGCGGAGCACGCGGAGTTCGAGGCGCACGCCGCCGACCTCCGCGCCGCCTTCAACCGGGAGTACGTCTCGGGCGGCGTCGTGCTGAGCGACTGCACCACGGTGTACTCGCTGGCGATCGTGTTCGGCCTGCTCGACCCGGCCGACGAGCAGTTCGCAGGCGACCGGCTCGCCGAGCTCGCGGCGGACGCCGGCTACCGCATCTCCACCGGCTTCGCCGGCACGCCGTTCATCGCGGACGCGCTGACGCAGACCGGCCACACCGACGTCGCCTACCGCCTGCTGCTGGAGAAGGAATGCCCGTCGTGGCTCTACCCGGTCACGATGGGCGCGACCACGGTGTGGGAGCGCTGGGACTCGATGCTGCCGGACGGCACCATCAACCCGGGCGAGATGACCTCCTTCAACCACTACGCCCTCGGCGCGGTGGCGGACTGGATGCACCGGGTGGTCGGCGGCCTCGCTCCGCTGACGCCGGGCTACGCGTCGGTGCTGGTGGCGCCGCAGCCGGGTGGAGGCCTCACCGAGGCGTCCACCTCGCTGGAGACCCGGCACGGCCGGGTGTCGGTGCGCTGGAGCCTCGACGGCGACCTCCTGACGGTCGACGCCGAGCTCCCGGAGGGCGTCGACGGCATCCTGCGGCTCCCGGGCCGTGAGGACCAGCGGCTGAGCGGCGGGCCGGTCTCGGTCACCGCGGAGCTTCCCGCGTCCGTGGGCGCTGTGCGCTGACCGGCGGGGAGTGATCGACCATGCGGCGCGGCTGCCTCTGCTCGGCGTCGCGCCGCGTGGGCGGTGGAGCTCAAGGGCAGCGCGGAGCGATGCCGCGACCCCAGCCCCGAGGGAGCCTGCGACCGAGGTTTCGACAAGCGCTGACGCGCCCGGGGTTGCGGCTCTTCCGGGACGTGCTATTCTTTGAATCGATTCAACTTGAATCGATTCACAACCATCAATGACGAGAACACAGCGACGAAGGAGTTGACGTGGAACGGGTGTGCTTCACGATGCGGCTGAAGCCGGAGCGGGTCGCCGACTACCTGGCCGCGCACGAGACCGTCTGGCCGGAGATGCTCGACGCACTGCGCGAGACCGGCTGGTCGGACTACTCCCTCTTCGTCGACCGGGAGGAAGCGCTCGTCGTCGGTGTCCTGGAGACCGACGACTTCGAGGGCGCGATCGCCGCGATGAACCAGCGCGAGGTCAACGCGCGCTGGCAGGCCACGATGGCCGAGTTCTTCGCGGAGGAGACCGCTCCGGACAGCGCGATGAAGCGGCTGGACGAGTACTTCCACCTCGACTGAACAGAGAAGCAAGGGATAGACAGAGACGTGAGAGTCGGAAGCAGCAGCACCACCGGATGGCGGGCCACCAGCTCGGTCGCCATGAGCAACTACATCGAGTCGGGGTCGATCATCGCGATCGCCACCAGCCTCGGGTTCTGGCAGGCCGAGTTCCACCTGACCGACGGGTTCGTCGGCATCCTCGCCGCCTTCAGCGCGAACGCGTTCGGCGCGGCGATCGGCGCCATCCTGGGCGGACCGCTCACCGACCGGCTCGGCCGCAAGTTCATCTACACCTACGACCTGCTGCTCTACATGCTCGGCGTCCTGCTCGCGGTGTTCGCCGTCAACGAGGGGATGCTGTTCGCCGCGTTCCTCATCACCGGCATCGCGGTCGGCGCGGGAGTCCCGGCCTCCTGGACCTACATCGCCGAGCAGGCGCCCGACCACGCCCGCGCCAAGCACGTCGGCATGGCGCAGCTCGCCTGGTCCATCGGCCCGCTGATCGGCTTCGCCCTGGCCGCCGCGCTCGCCCCGCTCGGGCTGCTCGGCAGCCGGATCATCTTCTTCCACCTGTTCGTGGTGGCCGGCATCGTCTGGTGGGTCCGCCAGGGCCTGCCCGAGTCGAAGCTGTGGACGGACGTCCAGACCGGCGCCGTCTCCACGGCCGCCTCGGGCCGCGGGATGCGCTCCCTGTTCTCCAAGCGCGTGAACATCACCGCGCTGCTGTTCCTCTTCGGCGTCTACGGGTTCTGGAACCTGGTCGCCGGCCAGGCGGGCATCTTCATGCCGCGCGTCTACGCGGCCGCGGGCGTGCACAGCGCGGTCGAGCAGGACCTGCTGCAGGTGCTGGTCTGGGGCTGCACGGTGGCCGCCACCTACTTCGGCTTCATGCGGCTGGCCGACCGGATGTCGCGCCGCATCCTCTACGGGATCGGCGCGGTGCTCGGGATCGTGGCGTGGTTCGTCCTCGTGTTCGCGCCTCCCGGCCTCCCGACCCTGCTGACCTTCGCGATCACCTGGGGCATCGCCTCCGGCATCGGCGCACAGGCCTTCTACGGGGTGTGGACGGCCGAGCTGTTCGCGACGCCGTACCGGGCGAGCGCGCAGGGCGTCCTGTTCTTCGCGGCCCGCATCGCCGTCGGCCTGCTCAGCTCGGTGTTCCCGGTGCTGCTCGCCAGCAGCGGCGTGCCGACCGTCGGCCTGATCCTCATCGGCTTCCTCGCTGTCGCGCTGCTGATCGGCGTGATCTGGGCTCCGGCCACTCAGGGGAAGTCGCTGCGGCAGATCGAAGGGGAGCGCTATGCGCGGTGGAGCTCAGGGGCAGCGCGGAGCGATGCCGCGACCCCAGCGCCGAGGGAGCCTGCGACCGAGGTCCACGAATGAACAGCCCGACCGAAAGGGAGACCATGACCCTCACCGACGACATCCGCTCGCAGCTCGCGCTGCAGGCGATCGAGCTGCCCTCCTGGGCGTTCGGCAACTCGGGGACGCGCTTCCGGGTGTTCGGCACTCCGGGCACGGCGCGCGACCCGTTCGAGAAGATCTCGGACGCGGCGCAGGTGCACAAGCACACCGGTCTCGCCCCGACGGTCGCCCTGCACATCCCGTGGGACAAGGTGGACTCCTACGCCGACCTCCGGAAGCACGCGCAGGACAACGGCGTGGAGCTCGGCACGGTCAACTCGAACACGTTCCAGGACGACGACTACAAGTTCGGATCGGTCACCCACTGGGACGACCGGATCCGCCAGAAGGCGATCGACCACCACTTCGAGTGCATCGACATCATGAACGAGACCGGCTCGCGCGACCTGAAGATCTGGCTCGCGGACGGCACCAACTACCCGGGCCAGGACTCGATGCGCGCCCGGCAGGACCGTCTGGCCGACTCGCTCGCGAAGATCTACGAGCGCATCGGCGAGGGCCAGCGGCTGGTGCTGGAGTACAAGTTCTTCGAGCCGTCGTTCTATCACACGGACGTTCCGGACTGGGGGACCAGCTACGTGCAGACCGCCGCGCTGGGAGAGCGGGCGATGGTGTGCCTGGACACCGGCCACCACGCGCCGGGCACGAACATCGAGTTCATCGTGATGCAGCTCCTGCGCCTCGGGAAGCTCGGCTCGTTCGACTTCAACAGCCGCTTCTACGCCGACGACGACCTGATCGTGGGCGCCGCCGACCCGTTCCAGCTGTTCCGGATCGTGTTCGAGGTCATCCGCGGCGGCGGGTACGCCAACCCGGAAGTCGCCTTCATGCTCGACCAGTGCCACAATCTGGAGGCGAAGATCCCGGGCCAGATCCGCTCGGTGCTGAACGTGCAGGAGGCGACCGCCAAGGCACTCCTGGTCGACACGGAGGCGCTCGCCGCCGCGCAGGCCGCCGGCGACGTGCTCGCCGCCAACACGGTGTTCATGGACGCGTTCAACACGGACGTGCGCGCCGACCTGGCCGCCTGGCGCGAGTCGCGCGGCCTCCCCGCCGACCCGATGGCCGCTTACAAGGCCTCCGGCTACCAGCAGAAGATCGAGACCGAGCGCGTCGGCGGCACCCAGGCCGGCTGGGGCGCCTGAGCCGGCAGCCTCCCGCAGCATCCACTCGCAGACCTCCCACCGAAGGAACCACGCAGAATGACGAACGAGACCGTCGCGGCCCTCCTGGCCCGGTCGAACCGCCTCGGCGCCGACCCGAAGAACACCAACTACGCCGGCGGCAACACCTCCGCCAAGGGCACGGAGACCGACCCGGTGACCGGCGAGCCCGTCGAGCTGCTGTGGGTGAAGGGCTCGGGCGGCGACCTCGGCACACTGAAGGAGGCGGGGCTGGCGGTGCTGCGCCTCGACCGGCTGCGGGCGCTGCAGAACGTCTACCCGGGCGTGGAGCGCGAGGACGAGATGGTCGCAGCGTTCGACTACACCCTGCACGGCAAAGGCGGCGCGGCGCCGTCGATCGACACGGCGATGCACGGCCTGGTGGATGCGGCGCACGTCGACCACCTGCACCCGGACTCCGGCATCGCGATCGCGACCGCGGCTGATGGGGAGGCCCTGACCGAGACGATCTTCGGCGGCCGCGTCGTGTGGGTGCCGTGGCGCCGGCCCGGCTTCCAGCTCGGCCTCGACATCGCCGCGATCAAGGCGGCGAACCCCGAGGCGATCGGCACCGTCCTCGGCGGCCACGGCATCACGGCGTGGGGCGACACCAGCGAGGAGGCCGAGGCGAACTCGCTGTGGATCATCCAGACCGCGGCCGACTACATCGAAGCCAACGGTCGCCCGGAGCCGTTCGGTGCGCCGCCCGCCGGCTACGAGCCGCTGCCGGAGGCCGAGCGCCGCGCAAAGGCGGCCGCGCTCGCGCCGTACGTGCGCGCCATCGCCTCCACCGATCGCGTGCAGGTCGGGCACTTCACGGACGCCGACGTGGTGCTCGACTTCCTCGCCTCCGCCGAGCACCCGCGGCTCGCGGCGCTCGGCACCTCCTGCCCGGACCACTTCCTGCGCACCAAGGTCAAGCCGCTGGTGCTCGACCTCCCGTCGGACGCGTCCATCGAGGACTCGGTCGCCCGGCTGGAGGAGCTGCACGAGCAGTACCGTGCCGACTACCAGGCCTACTACGACCGGCACGCGACGCCCGAGTCTCCCGCGATCCGCGGCGCGGACCCGGCGATCGTCCTCATCCCGGGCGTCGGGATGTTCTCGTACGGCAAGGACAAGCAGACCGCGCGCGTCGCGGGCGAGTTCTACGTCAACGCGATCAACGTCATGCGCGGCGCCGAGGCGCTCTCCACGTACGCGCCCATCGACGAGGCGGAGAAGTTCCGCATCGAGTACTGGGCGCTGGAGGAGGCCAAGCTGGCCCGCCTCCCGAAGCCCAAGCCGCTCGCGGGCCGGATCGCGCTCGTCACGGGCGCGGCCTCCGGGATCGGGAAGGCCATCGCCACCCGGCTGGCGGCGGAGGGCGCGTGCGTCGTCATCGCCGACCTCGACCGGGAGAAGGCGCAGGCGGCGGCGGCCGAGATCGGCAACGCTGATGTGGCGCTCGGCGTCGCCGCGAACGTCACCGACGAGAAGGCGATCGACGCGGCGATCCAGGATGCGCTGCTCGCGTTCGGCGGCCTCGACCTCGTCGTCAACAACGCCGGTCTTTCCATCTCGAAGCCGCTGCTCGAGACCACGACCGCCGACTGGGACCTCCAGCACGACGTCATGGCGAAGGGCTCGTTCCTCGTCTCGCGTGCCGCCGCGAAGGTGCTGATCGACCAGAAGCTCGGCGGCGACATCGTCTACATCTCCTCCAAGAACTCGATCTTCGCCGGCCCGAACAACATCGCCTACTCAGCGACGAAGGCCGACCAGGCCCACCAGGTACGCCTGCTGGCCGCCGAGCTCGGCGACCACGGCATCCGCGTCAACGGCATCAACCCCGACGGCGTCGTGCGCGGCTCCGGCATCTTCGCCGGCGGCTGGGGCGCCAAGCGCGCCGCGGTCTACGGCGTGCCGGAGGAGGAGCTGGGCCAGTACTACGCCCAGCGCACCCTGCTGAAGCGCGAGGTGCTCCCGGAGCACGTCGCCAACGCCGTGTTCGTGCTCTGCACGAGCGACCTCGACCACACCACCGGACTCCACATCCCCGTCGATGCGGGCGTCGCGGCGGCGTTCCTTCGATGAACAGGGCCGTGCGATGAACAGGGCCGTGCGATGACCGCGGGGGCAGGCGGCGTCGCCGCGGTGGACCTCGGCGCCACCAGCGGTCGGGTCATGCACGCCCGCGTCGGCGCGAACACGCTGGAGCTGACCGAGGCGGCACGCTTCCCGAACACACCCGTGCATGTGCAGGAGGGCGGCCGCGCGGCGCTGCACTGGGACCTGACCGGCCTCTACTCCCGTGTGCTGGAGGGGCTCGGCGCGGTCGCGCGTGCGGATCCCGGCCTCCGGAGCGTCGGCGTGGACGCGTGGGCGGTCGACTACGGGCTGCTGCGCGACGGCCGGCTGCTGGGCGAGCCGTACCACTACCGCGACGAGCGAACCGCGGCGGGCGTGGAGCTCGTGCACGCACGCGTCGCGCCCGAGGAGCTGTACCGCGAGGGCGGCCTCCAGTTCCTCCCGTTCAACTCGCTCTACCAGTTGGCGCTCGACCAGGAGTCGGGGGCGCTGGACGCCGCGGACGGCTTCCTGCTCGTGCCCGACCTGATCACCTACTGGCTGAGCGGGCGGGCCGTCGCCGAGCGCACCGACGCCTCCACGACCGGGCTGCTCACCGCGGACGGCCGGTGGAACGACGCGCTCCTGGCCCGGCTGGGGCTGCGCCGATCGCTGTTCCCGTCGCTCGTGGACGCCGGAACGACCGTCGGCCCGCTGCTGCCGTCGCTCGGCCTCCCGTTCGCCGGCGGCGGCCCCGCGGTCACCGCGATCGGCTCGCACGACACCGCGTCGGCGGTCGTCGCGGTACCGATGGACCCGTCCCGCGCCGCGTACATCTCCTGCGGCACCTGGGGCCTGGTCGGCGTCGAGCTGGAGGGCCGCGTCGTGAGCGACGCGGGTCGCGCCGCCAACTTCACCAACGAGGGCGGCGTGGACGGCCGCGTCCGCTACCTCCACAACGTGATGGGCCTGTGGCTGCTGAGCGAGTCGATCCGGGAGTGGCAGCGCCGGGGCCTCCCGGTGAGCTTGGAGAGCCTGCTCGCCGAGGCGGCCGAACTGCCGCGCCCGACCGTCCTGTTCGACGCCGACGACCCGCGCTTCCTGGCGCCAGGCGACCTCCCGTCGCGCATCGCCGACTGGTTCGCCGAACGCGGCCTCCGCGCCCCGGCGAGCCCGGCCGGGATGGTGCGCGTCATCGTCGAGAGCCTGGCGGAGGCGTTCGCGGGCTCGGTGCGCACGGCCGCCGAGTTGTCCGGCGTGCCCGTGGACAGGGTGCACATTGTCGGCGGGGGAGCGCGCAATGCGCTGCTCTGCCAGGCGACCGCCGACCGGGTGGGCATGCCCGTGCTCGCCGGGCCGGTGGAGGCGACGGCGCTCGGCAACGCGCTCGTCCAGGCGCGTGCGGTCGGGCTGGTCACGGGGGACCTGGAGACGCTGCGCGCGCTGGTCGCCAGCAACTACGCGCCCGTCCGGTACGAGCCGGCGCGCGTGACCGTGCGCTGATGGAGCACCACGAGCGGGCCATCGCCCGGTATGTGGAGGACGCGTCGGCCGATCCCTCGGTGCTGGCCGTCATCGTGAGCGGCTCGGTCGCCCGCGGAGCCGAGCGTCCGGACTCCGACGTCGACCTGTACCTCGTGGTGACCGAGGCGCGCTGGGATGAGGCGTTCGCCGCCCGCCGCCTGATGTTCACGAGGACGGACGGCATCGACTACGACGGCGGCTACTTCGACATCAAGCTGGCGACGCTGTCCTACCTGGACGACGCCGCCGAGCACGGCGACGACCCGGTGCGCGACTCCTTCGCATCCGCTCGCGTGGCGTTCAGCCGGGTGCCGGACCTGGACGAGCGGCTGGCGCGCGTGGTGCGGGTGTCGGCTGCCGAGTGG
Source organism: Leifsonia sp. EB34 (assembly GCF_041260585.1). Classification (NCBI taxonomy): domain Bacteria; kingdom Bacillati; phylum Actinomycetota; class Actinomycetes; order Micrococcales; family Microbacteriaceae; genus Leifsonia; species Leifsonia sp. EB34. Next base: position 1,424,047 of record NZ_JBGCCV010000001.1, on the reverse strand, counting down.
GAGGACCGCGTCGCAGGCTTCGTGGCGCAGTGCCGGTTGCACGGCGGCTACTTCCTGCCGCAGGCATACGAGCACGGCGACCCGCTGCTGCTCGCCCACTCGTCCGTCCACCTGGCGACGTCGGCCGCGCGGGCGCTGCTGGCCCGCAACGGGGTGTTCTTCCCCGGGCCGAAGTATCTGCGAGCGCGCGTCGCGGAGCTGGAGGATGCGCCCGACGGGTTCGGCACGCTGCTGGACGCGGTGATCGCGACCCCGACGCCCGCGACGGCCGCGGCGCTGCTGGAGGCGGTGGAGGCCACGGTCGGGGACGCGCTGCCGCGCGGCGAGACCCTGTCCCGCTTCGTGCTCGACAACGAGCTCGCGTGGCGGTACCGCACGGCGCCGCCGGAGTACTCCTAACCGGGCCACCGCACATTCGTGCCGAATGTCGCCTCTGGCGCGACCAAACACGACATTCGGCACGAGGGTGCGCGAAGCAGCTCGGCATGTTACTCCGGCACATCCCGCTTGCCGCGCCGGGCGGGGCGGCGTAGGTTCACGCGGCAGAGGGGAGGCCGCCGTGACCGACACCGACACCGACACCGACACCACTTTCGTGATCCGCCCGCTCGACACCACCACCTGGGACGCCTTCGTCGCGCTCTGCGACAGGCACGGCGGCGGCGGGTTCGGCGGCTGCTACTGCACCTGGTTCCATCGCGTGTCCCACTCCGCCCCGGGGTCGCAGCCCGAGCGGCCGGCGGACTTCACCAAGGAGTTCAAGCACGACCTCGTCGCCGCGGGTGAGGCCCACGCCGCCCTCGTCTTCGACGGCGACCGAGCCGTCGGCTGGGCGCAGTTCGGGAGTCCGGAGGAACTGCCCGGCATCTATCACCGCAAGGAGTACCTGGAGACGACGACCAGCCTCCCGGATTACCGCATCACCTGCGTCTTCGTGGACCGGCAGTACCGCGGCCGCGGCGTCGCCCGCGTCGCGATCGCCGGCGCGCTCGACCTGATCGCGGAGGCCGGGGCCGGTGTGGTCGAGAGCTACCCGCGGGAGACCGATAAGCGCATCTCGCCCTCGTTCCTCTACAGCATGACGCGCCGCGTGTTCGAAGACGCGGGCTTCGAATACGACCGCCCGAAGGGCACCGTGAACTGCGTCATGCGCACCACCGTCGCCCCGCGCTGACCTCCCACACTCGCGACATTCGCGGGGCGTACATTCGTGACGAATCGCGGGATTGGTGCGGCGAATCGCGACATTCGGCACGAATTGTGGCGGGCTCAGCTCGCGCGCGTCGCGGTGGTCTCGGTCTCCTCCAGCTCCTCGCGGGCCTCCTCGCGCGGGGTCAGCACGACGCGCGGGCGGAGGCCGCTGAACCGCACCCGGAGGCCGCGGTACTTCACCAGGTAGAACACCCCGACCAGCGCCGCCGCGAAGCCGCTCGCCCCGCCGACGCCCATCGCCCAGCGCGGGCCGAAGGTGTCGGCCACCCAGCCGACGATCGGCGCGCCGACCGGGGTGCCGCCCATGAAGATCGCCATGTAGATCGCCATCACCCGGCCGCGCAGCAGCGGGTCGGTCGTCATCTGCACGGTCCCGTTCGCGGTCGTCATCAGCGTCTGCGACGAGATGCCGATGATGATCAGCGCGACCGCGAACAGCCAGTACGTCGGCATGACCGCGGCGATCGTGCACCCCGCGCCGAAGAACGCGGCGCCGGCGAACAGCAGTGACACCCGTGGCCGCTCGCGCCGGGCGGCCAGCAGGGCGCCGATCACCGAGCCGATGGCCATGATGGACGACAGGAGGCCGTACTCGCCCGCGCCCTGATGGAACACGCTCACCGACATGGTCGAGATGAAGATCGGGAAGTTGAGGCCGAACGTCCCGATCAGGAACACCATCACCAGGATGACGAGGATGTCGGGACGCTTCCGCACGTACCGGAAGCCGTCGACCAGCCCGCCGCGGGAGCGCTTGGCGCGCGGAGAGCGATACAGCTTCTCCTTGCGCAGCAGCATCAGCGACAGCAGGACCGCGCCGAACGTCGCCGCGTTGATGAGGAACACCCAGCCCGCGCCGACCGCGGCGGTCAGCAGGCCGGCGACGGCGGGGCCGAGGAGGCGGGCCGAGTTGAACGACGCCGAGTTGAGGGCGACGGCGTTGGAGAGGTTGGGGCCGGCCACGAGCTCCGACACGAAGGTCTGCCGGGCCGGGGCGTCGAACGCGGCCACCACTCCGACGCCGAGCGCGAAGAGGTAGACGTGCCACAACTGCACGACCCCGGTGACGGTGAGGAGGCCGAGCCCCAGCCCCAGCAGTCCCATCAGGCCCTGCGTCAGCATCAGCAGACGGCGACGGTCGAGGTGGTCCGCCGCCCAGCCTGTCACCGGCAACAGGATGAGCTGCGGCCCGAACTGCAGCGCCATCACGAAGCCGACCGCGGCCGCGTTGTTGTGGGTGAGCTGGGTGAGGACGATCCAGTCCTGCGCCGTCCGCTGCATCCACGTGCCGACGTTGGAGACGAGCGCGCCGCCCGCCCAGATGCGGTAGTTGACCCCGGAGAGGGAACGGAACATTGCGCTCACGAGTCGGCGATCTCCCGCATGATCGCGGCGGCCTCGGCGAGGGTCTCGCGCTGCTCTGGGGTGAGCGTGCGGAGGCGCTGGTTGAGCCACGCGTCGCGGCGGCGGCGGGTCTCGGCGACGAGCTGGAGGCCGGACTCGGTGGGGACGACGATCACCTTGCGCCCGTCGACGGCGTCGGCGGTGCGCTGCACGTAGCCCGCCTGCTCGAGGTGATTGACCGTGCGGTTCATGGAGGGCGGGGTGACGCGCTCGTGCTCGCTGAGCCTCCCGATCGTCCCGGAGCCCTCACGGACGAGGAACGCGAGCGTGGAGGTCTGGGTGTCGCTCAGCTCGTCGTCCTCCTTTTCGGCCCGCAGCCGGCGGGACAGGCGCGCGACGGCGACGCGCAGTGCGCTGCTGAGGTCGTGCGTCGAGAGGCGTCCCATAGATAGTTAGCCTATCAAATTAGGCTGGCTAAATAAAACCGTGTGCCAGAATGAGCCCGTGCAGCGAGAGTTCAACGCCGACGACGGCCTCCGCATCTTCTTCGACGTCTACCCGGCCGAGCGCCCGCGGGCCGCTGTGCAGGTCGCACACGGGGTGGGGGAGCACGCCGGCCGCTACCGCGCGCTCGCCGAGCACCTCGTCGCCGAGGGGTACACCGTCTACGCCGACGACCACCGCGGCCACGGCCGCACCGGGATGGAGCAGTGGCACGGCGACGCGTCCAAGCTCGGGAGGCTCGGTCCGGGCGGCCTGCGCGGCGCCCTCCGCGACCTGCGCGCGTTCAGCCGGCTCATCCGCGACGAGAACCCCGACCTCCCGCTGGTGCTGGTCGCCCACAGCTGGGGCTCGCTGATGGGGCAGATGACCCTCAACCACCACGCCGACGACTACGACGCCGCCGTGCTCACCGGCACCGCGTACCGGATGATCGGCTCCATGAACAGCGGTGACCTGAACAAGCGCCACGCCCACCTCGGCACCACGGGCGCCGAATGGCTCAGCCGCGACCCGGCGGTGGCGCAGGCGTTCATCGACGACCCGCTGTGCACGCTGGTGCCGCTGCAGAAGCTGTTCGGGATGGCGGACGCCGCCCGCCTCCTCGGCCGGCCCGCGCGCCACCTGGCCCGCGACCTCCCGCTGCTGATCGCGGTCGGCGACGACGACCCGTTGGGCGGCCCGGCCTCAGCCCGCAAGCTGGAGCGCTCCTACCGCACCCGCTCCGGCCTCTCCGACGTGACGACGATCGTCTACCCCGGCGCGCGCCACGAGGTCTTCAACGAGACCAACAAAGAGGAGGTCTACGCCGACCTCACCGCGTGGCTGGACCCCCGCATCCCCGACCGGGCGTGACGACGCGGCGCGGGTCTTAGGCTGGTCCCATGCATGGTGAGTACAAGGTGCCGGGTGGCAAGCTCGTCGTCGTCGACCTGGAGGTCGTGGACGGTCTGATCTCCGGGTTCCGGCTGGCGGGCGACTTCTTCCTCGAGCCCGACACCGCGCTGGAGGCCATCGACGCCGCAGTCAACGGCCTCCCCGCCGAGGCCGACTCCAAGACCATCGCCGCCGCCGTGAAGGAGGCCCTCCCCGAGGGCGCCTCGCTGCTCGGCTTCTCGCCGGAGGCCGTCGCCGTCGCGGTGCGCCGCGCGCTCGCCCGCGCCACGAGCTGGCGCGACTACGACTGGGAGATCGTGCACTCCAAGGCCGTCACCCCGCTCATGCACCTCGCTCTGGACGAGGTGCTGACGACCGAGGTCGGCGAGGGGCGCCGCGGCCCCACCCTCCGGATCTGGGAGTGGGACGAGCCCGCGGTCGTCATCGGCAGCTTCCAGTCGGTCAAGAACGAGGTCGACCCGGTCAACGCCGAGAAGTACGGCGTGCAGGTCGTCCGCCGCATCACCGGCGGCGGCGCGATGTTCATGGAGGCGGGCTCCGTCGTCACCTACTCGATCTACGCGCCCGCCGACCTGGTGCAGGGGATGAGCTTCGCCGACAGCTACGCGTTCCTGGACGAGTGGGCCATCATCGCGCTCAAGTCGCTCGGCATCGACGCCAGCTACGTGCCGCTCAACGACATCACCAGCCCGACGGGCAAGATCGGCGGAGCCGCCCAGAAGCGTCTCGGCTCCGGCGCGGTGCTGCACCACGTGACCATGAGCTACGACATGGACGGCCAGAAGATGACGGAGGTCCTCCGCATCGGCCGCGAGAAGATCAGCGACAAGGGCATCACCAGCGCCGCCAAGCGCGTCGACCCGCTGCGCAGCCAGACCGGCCTCAGCCGCGCGGAGATCATCGAGCAGATGAAGATGACGTTCCGCAGCCTGTACGGCGCGATCGACGGCGACCTCACCGACGCCGAGTACGCCGAGGCCGAGCGGCTCGTGGCGTCGAAGTTCGCGACGGAGGAGTGGCTCTACCGGGTGCCCTGACCGCCCGCCTCGCGCTCAGCCCGCCGGCCCGGCGACCTTGGTTGTTCCTGTGCGTCCGCAGAGCGTCCAGGACGTCTCGGGTACCCTGGACGGCGTGAACTGGTGGGCCGTGATCGTGGTGGGCGTCATCCTCGTGACGATCGTGACGGGCGTGAAGCTCGGCTGGATCGACCTCTCCAACAAGGCCGCCCGCGGCTCCGGCAGCATGAGCGGCGCGGTCGGCGGCTCGTTCGACGAGATCTTCGCGCCGACCCGGCACGAGGCCCAGCAGGAGCTGGATCGCCAGTCGTTCCTCCCCGCTCCGGCCCCGCTCCCGGGCGACGGCGGCGCCGCGGATGTGCTGGACGGGGGCAAGGTCACGATCGACGTCGGCGCAGCCGGCCGTGGCCAGCGCGCCGAAGGGCGGGCGCCGTCCGAGGAGGGGCGCGCGACCACCAGGACCACGGCGTCGCACCGCGGCTGATGCGGCCTACAGGTCGCCCTGATCCCAGCGGAAGAGACGCGCGGCGACGAGCCCCGTCGCCACGGTAGCCGCGGCCATCAGGACCCACAGCCAGTACACCGGCAGGAACGGTTCCGTGCCGGCGATGTCCGCGCTCGCCTGACGCTTAAGGCGTTTCGGCGCGGGCCTAACCTCGCGGCCGAGTCAGATGAACCCAAAAGCGCCGAAACCCGAAGAGGGCGAGCATCAGCATCACCGCCAGCCAGCCCACTGAACCAAGTCCGTGCATGCTGAGTTCTGCGAGAGCTTGCTCACGGGTGTAGGGCGCGTAGCCCGTGGCAGGAGCCCAGTAGTTCAAGACGTTGAGATATAGGGCCTCAAAAGACAGGAGGGGGATTCCTTCTGTCACATAGTGTGCGGTGAAGCAGAGAAACCCGAGGGTGCCGAGCGTCCGGAACGTTGCCGGAAGCGAGCCCAACAGGTCTTCAAGGACTCGCACGCATTCGTAAGCGACGATGAAAACGAGAGCGAAGAGCCCTAATCCGAGCTGTACCTTCGCGATTTCTTCGGGGACGGAGTATCCACCGCCACTTGGGCCCCAGGCGGCGTTGGGGAACACTGCGACGACTGAAATGTAGCCGACAAGTAAGCAAATGGCGACAAATCCGAACTTGTTGGCAATCCGGCGGATCGAAGCAAGGGCCGCACGTCCCAGCCTTCGAACAGAACCCCTCTCGTGGGGATTGCTCTCGTACATGTTGAGTTTGAAGGCTACGTGGAGGACTGTGCACGTTGCCGCACTCAGGAAGAGCACCGCAAAGCTCTGAGTCAGCCAAGCCAACACGTTTGCGCCAAGCCAGGGACCAGCTGCTGGGATCGGCGCCACAACATGCAGCGCCAGGGTACCCGCGACCGCGCAAACAAGAAGAAGGGCGCCGCCGACCGCAGCCAGATACATGCCACCCATCCCGGTCGCCTCGCGTTGAGGCGGGCTGGCAACGAACGCTGCTTCGCGCTGCCGAGCTGTCTCAATGTCCGCGAGAACTCCCCTCACGAACCGGTTCTCGACAAGACGGCCCAGCCAGCCTGGAGTGTTATCAGTCATATCTAAAACATATGGACGAGCACTGACAGCAAGCGTTCGAGGGCCAATGTAATCGCGGGCTTCACACACGGGTGCGGTGAGGCAGTGGTTGACCCGAATCCGCCACTGGCTCGCCATCGAAGCAGACTCGGGGCCGCCGAGCGTAGGTCTCGCCCCCTATCCATGCGGCCTACAGGTCGCCCTGATCCCAGCGGAAGAGACGCGCGGCGACGAGCCCCGTCGCCACGGTAGTCGCGGCCATCAGGACCCACAGCCAGTACACCGGCAGGCACGGTTCCGTGCCGGCGATGTCCGCGCTCGCCGCCTGCATGAACCACGCGGTCGGGGAGGCGTTGAGCACGGCGCGGACCGCCTCCGGCGTGAGTTCGGCGGGGAAGATGGTCCCGGCCGTCAGCATGCCGATCACGGGGATGAGACCCGTGAGGTTCATCGTCAGCTCGGGATTCGAGGACCGGCTGGCGAACAGATAGGCGAAGGCCAAGAACATCGCGAGCCCGAGCAGCAGCGTCACGGACAGCCGGACGACGCCGAACGCCTCCGCGTAACCCTGCCACCACGCCACGCCGACGATGATGGCCGCCTCGGCGATCCCGATCACCGCCCGTACGGGAGTCTGCGCCACGATGAACGACAGTCTCCGGACCGGCGTGGTGCCGAGCAAACGTAGCGTTCCCCGTTTCCGGAGGGCGACGAGCGGGACCGTGGTGCCGGTGAACGCGATCGCCATGAAGCCCAGCGCGAGCGTCGTCGACAGGTTGATGCGGAGGAGGTCGGTCTCGGACTCGCCGGAAGCCTGCGTGACGAGGATCTGCGAGGACGGGACCCCCACCGCATGCACAGCGCTCAACAGCTGCTTCCATGTGGGGGTGTCATCCGTGGCGAGCACGATCCGCGCCCGGTCGCCCTCCACGGTGATGTGGGCCGTTGCGGTCGAGTCGTCCGCCAGGCGGACACCGCGTCGGTCCAGTTCCTTCTCGACCGCGGCGGCCTGGGGTCCGGCGGTCACGGCTGCGACCGGGGCGGGCCGCGCGCCGTTGATCGCGAGGTCGATGACGAAGATGAGGATCAGGAAGAAGAAGAACATGAACGCCATCGAGAACATGGTCTTCGAATTCCGGAGCAGCTCTCGCGAGCTCAGCAGCGTCAGCTGTCGGAACTCCCGCGTCCGTTGCGACGGCCGTCGCCTGTCCTTCACGGTGGTGGATGTCATCCCTCGCCCTCCGCGGACAGTTCGAGGAAGACGTCCTCCAGCGTGTCGGCACGCACGGCGAACTCGCCGGCCCGGAACGAACGCGCGAAAGTGAGCCTCCGGATCACGCGGTCGGGATCGTCGGTGCGCAGGCGGACGCGAATTCCGCCGACCGCCTGCTCCGCAGTGAACGCGGCATCGCCGAGCTCCGCCGCGATAGCGGCCTCTGAAACCCCGGAGGCGACCGTGAACGCCACATCGCTCGTCCTCGTGTGCTGGCGGATCAACTCGTCGGGGCTGTCGAGCGCGGCCAGCCGGCCGCGCACGACGATCGCCACCCGATCGCAGACGGTGGTCGCCTCGTCCATGTGATGTGTGGACAGCACGACCGTCGTCCCGCCCGCACGCAGTCGTTCGATGACCCGCCACAGCGCCTGCCGTGCCGCCGGATCGAGCCCGGCGGACGGCTCATCCAGCACGAGGACCTCCGGATCGGCGACGAGGGCCATCCCGAGCAGCAGTCGCCGCGTCTGGCCGCCAGACAGTTGGCTGCTCCGCCGATCCGCCTGGTCACCGAGTCCGACGCGATCGACGACGTCGGCCGCCGAAAGCGGCTCATCGTGGAAGGACGCGAAGAGCTCCAGTGTCTCCCGGACGGTCAGCGTGTCGAAGAGGCTCGCGGACTGCGGCTGGACGGCGACCCTCCTGGTGATCGCAGCGCGATCGCCGAACGGGTCCAGGCCGAGCACCCGGATCGTGCCGGCGGTCGGCCGGCGGAGTCCGACCAGGCATTCGAGCGTGGTCGTCTTACCCGCGCCGTTCGGGCCGAGGAGGCCGAACACCTCGCCGCGCGCGACCGAGAAGTCGAGCCCGGCGACCGCCGTGACGTCGCCGTACGACTTCCGGAATCCGCAGAGTGTTATGACGGGGTCCGTGTTCTCGTGGCGCATCGCTCACGAGCGTATCCAGAGGAATGACCCTGTGCAAGGTTAGATTGAAATATTCATCCTCTAACGTGCGGAAGGTGACCCGCTCTCACCGCCGCTGCAACTCCTGATACTCCGGGTGGTCCGCCAGCCACCGCCGCACGTACGGGCAGGTCGCGATCACCCGCAGGTCGGTCCGGTCCCGCACGTCGTCGAGCGCGGTTTGGACCAGTTGGGAGGCCATCCCGCGTTCGCGTTTCTCGGGGTCGACCTCGGTGTGCACGAACACGATCGCGTCGTCGCGGAGCTCGTATTCGGCGACCCCGATGACCTCGCCGTCCTTCAGCAGGGCGTAGCGGGACTGGTCGTGCTGGTTCTCGACGGTCAGCGTCATGCCGCCAGGGTACCCGTCCGGCCGCCCCGCGCCCGTGCATACGGGAGAATGGTGGACATGTCCGAGCCCGTCGCCGCCACGCCACCGCTGTGGCTTCCCGACGGGCCGAGCACGGTCGTCCACGGCGACAACCTGGAGGTGGTCGCCGGGCTGCCGTCCGGAGCGTTCCAGCTCATCTACCTCGACCCGCCGTTCAACACCGGCCGGTCGCAGGCGCGGCAGAGCACCACCGCCAAGCGTGCGGTGGCCGGAGCGGGCAGCGTCGTCGGGTTCAAGGGCCGCAGCTACGAGCGCATCAAGGGCGACATCCTCAGCTACGACGACCGCTTCGAGGACTACTGGGGCTTCCTCGAGCCGCGGCTGATCGAGGCTTGGCGGCTGCTCGCCGACAGCGGCACCCTCTACCTGCACCTCGACTACCGGGAGTCGCACTACGCCAAGGTGCTGCTGGACGCGCTGTTCGGGCGGGAGTCGTTCCTCAACGAGATCGTCTGGGCGTACGACTACGGCGCCAAGGCCAAGAACCGCTGGCCGGCGAAGCACGACACCATCCTCGTGTACGTGAAGAACCCCGGCGACTACTTCTTCGACTCCTCCGCCGTCGACCGGGAGCCCTACATGGCGCCCGGCCTGGTCACGCCGGAGAAGGCCGAGCTCGGCAAGCTGCCCACCGACGTCTGGTGGCACACCATCGTGTCCCCGACCGGCCGGGAGAAGACCGGGTACCCGACGCAGAAGCCGGAGGGTGTCCTCCGGCGCATCGTCCAGGCCTCCAGCCGGGAGGGCGACTGGGTGCTCGACTTCTTCGCCGGGAGCGGGACAACGGGCGCGGTCGCGGCGGCGCTCGGCCGCCGGTTCGTGCTCGTCGACCGCAGCCCGGACGCGGTCGCGGTGATGCGGGCGCGGTTCAGCGAGCGGCCGGAGGTGCGGTTCGTCGGCTGACGGCGCTCAGTCGCCCGGGCCGGGTGCGGCCTCGGCGTGCGCCTTCAGGGCCTGCATCGTGCGCCGGCTCTCCCTCGCCGCCATCCGCGCGACCACCGGCTCCACGGCGCGGTACATGCCGTGCGTTGTGAGCCGGCCGAGGCGGGTGACGCGGGTGCGGCCTCCCGAGTCCTCGACTCCGTACACGATGAGGGCGTCGACGCGTCCGGAGGGCTTGGCCTGGTGGAAGCGCAGCTCGTGGTCGGGGACGTCGTCGATCAGCTCGCCGCGCATCCGCCCGAGCGCGGTCGAGTCGACGTAGGTCTGGGAGCCCGGCTCCGGCGCGGCCGCGGTGGCCGGCGGCACGCGCGTCCCGCGGTAGACCAGCGAGTGGCCGAGCCACGCAGGGTAGGCGTCGACCGCCCGCAACGTCGCGTAGACGTCGTGCACGGGCGCGTCGATCTCGATGGTGTCGGTGAAGCTCTTCATGGCGCCTGTCCTACACCGTGCGGGGCGGGTTGCGCACCGGGGACGTTCCGCGGACGCCCCGGTTCCTTCATGGAAGTTCCCGGGGAGGGTGTGGAAGGGTTGTCTACTATGCGAACCGCACCCCTCCGTCTGCTCCCGTTCGTCTGGGGTGCGCTCGGGGCGGCGGTGGCGTTCGTCGCGATCTACCTGTTCTTCGTGCAGAGCTACATCGGCCAGGTGATCGACGAGCGGTCCTTCGCGGGCGCCGAGAAGTGGAAGGGCGACCTGATCGACTTCGCCCACGCGCTGCTCAACGCGCTGCCGGTCGCGGCGGTCGTGATCGGCGCGATCATCGCCGTGATCATCGTGCTGGTGCGCCGCAACTGGCTGGTGTTCGCGGTCGCGGTCGGGGCCGCCATCGCGGCCAATGTGAGCACGCAGGTGCTGAAGTACTCGGTGCTGTCTCGCCCCGCGAAGGGCGTGGACACCGGCCTCGCGAACTCGCTGCCGTCCGGCCACACCGCCGTCGCGGCCTCCGCGGCGCTCCTCGTCTTCCTGGTCTCCTCGCCGCGGACGCGGCCGCTCGCCGCGGTGGTCGGCTCGGTGTTCACCATCGCGGCCGGCGCCTCCACGCTGGTGGAGCAGTGGCACCGGCCGAGCGACGTCATCGCCGGGATGCTCGTCGTGGCGTTCTGGGCCTGCGTCGCCGGGATCGTGCTCGCCGCGCTGCGGCTGCGCCCGGCCGACCCGCCGGTGCGCTCGAAACTGTGGGCGCTCGTCTGGATCGCCGCAGCCACCGGAGTCGTCGCGACCGTCGCGCTCGTGGTCACCTACAACTCCACTCAGAACGGCACCGAGCACCTCTTGGTCGCGTACGCCGGCGGCGTCGCCGCGATAGCCACCGCCGGCCTCTTCCTTGCCGTCATCGGCAACCGCCTCTACCGCGCCCTCGCCTGAGCCTCCGCCACCGGCGAGTACGCGAATAGTCTGCCGAAAACGGTCGAGTACGCAGATTGTTCGCGTACTCGGCAGGTGCTTCAGGAGCTCTGGCGGATGACGAGTTCGGTGGGGAGGAGGGTGACGCGGTCGACGGGCTCGCCCGCGAGGCGGCGCACGAGGACGCGGGCCATCGCCTGGCCGAGGCCGATGGACGGCTGGTGCACGGTGGTCAGCGGCGGCGTCGCGGTCAGTCCGAAGTTGTCGTCGTCGAAGCCGACCACCGCGATGTCGCCCGGGATGCTGAGGCCCGCCTCGTGGATGGCCGAGTACGCGCCCGCCGCCATCTGGTCGTTCGCGGCGAACAGGCCGTCGATCGGGCGCCCGGTCGCCAGCAGCCGCCGCATCGCCTCCGTGCCGGAGGACGGCGAGAAGTCGCCGTATTCGACCAGCGTGTGGTCCAGCCCGTGCGCCTCCAGCGTCCGGCGCCAGCCGGTGTAGCGGTCGAGGCCGGCGGGCATGTCCTGCGGTCCGGTGATGAGCGCGATGTTCCTGCGGCCGCGTGCGATCAGGTGCTCCGCTGCCGCCGCCGAGCCCGCGACATTGTCCACGTCCACGAAGTACGACTCGTGCTGCGCCTCGCTCACCGGGCGGCCGCCGAACACGATCGGCAGCGTCGAGCCGAGCTGGGCGTAGGAGTGGTCGCCGGAGTGGTGGGAGACCACGAGCGCCCCGTCCACGTTGCCGCCCATCAGGTAGCGGCGGGTCTTGTCGGGGTTGGTCTCCGACGAGATGACCATGTTGAGCGTGTACTCCGTGTCGGCCAGGCTGAGCGCCACGCCCTGCACGATGGACGCGAAGAACGGGTCGGCGAACACCTTGGCGGTCGACTCGGGCACCACCAGCGCGATCACCTGCGTGCGGCGGGAGGCCAGCGAGCGGGCGGCGCGGTTCGGCACGTAGTTGAGGTCGGAGATCGCACGCGTCACGGCCTCGACGACCTCCGGCGTCACCCGGGTGGACCCGTTCACGACGCGGGACACGGTCGCCCGGGAGACGCCCGCGCGCGCGGCCACGGCCTCCAGAGTCGGCACGCTGCGGCCGTCCACCTGCTCCGTCGTCATGGGGGTCCTCCTGGGCCGCTCGGGCGTCGGGTGTCGGGCGCCGCCCGACCTATGTTAGGCGCGCGCGGCCGATCCAGTGGGCACGTCCACGACCTCGGCGGCGCGCGCCGCCTCCGCAATGCCGGCCTCCGTGATGACGCGTGCGTACGCCCGTCCGGAGTCCTTCACCGTGCGCTCCAGCGTCTCGTAGTCGACGTGCACGATGCCGAACCGCTTGGCGTACCCCCAGGCCCACTCGAAGTTGTCGAGCAGCGACCAGACGAAGTAGCCGCGCACGTCGGCGCCCTCCGCGATCGCCTCCCGGACCGCGTCCAGGTGGTCGAGGATGTACGCCTCCCGCTCCAGGTCGCGGATGCGGCCGTCGTCGTCCACGACGTCGTCGTACGCCGCGCCGTTCTCCGTGATGTAGAGCGGAGGCAGTGCGGGGTACTCGGCTGTCAGCCGCACCAGCAGGTCCCGGAGGCCATTCGGGTTGACCTCCCAGCCCATCGCGGTGGTCGGCAGGTCGCGCGACGGGAAGGTCACGAACTCGCTGCCGACGAACGGCGACGCTTTGGGGCGGTCGGTCGGCACCGGAGCGGACACCGCGTCTGCGCGCAGCGGCCGGCCGCTCACGTTGTCGTCGTGGTAGTGGTTCACGCCCAGGAAGTCGATCGGCTGCCGGATGACACCCAGGTCGCCGTCGTGCACCAGCTCTTCGAAGCGGTAGTCGTGGAGGTCCTCCAGCACGTCGGCGGGATAGGTGCCGTCGAGCAGCGGGTCGAGGTACATGCGGTTCCACAGGCCGTCGATGCGGCGTGCGGCGTCCCGGTCGCGGGCATCCTCCGGGTCGGCGGGGATCGCGTTGGTCAGGTTGAGCGTGATGCCGACGCGCAGCTCCTCGGCACGGCCCTCGTGCTCGCTCGCCAGGTCGCGGATCGCCGCGCTCGCGAGACCGTGCGCCAGGTGCTGGTGGTGCAGGGCGGCCAGCGCGGCGCGCGGCTCCCGGCGGCCCGGCGCGTGCTCGCCCGCCGCGTACGCGATGAGGGAGGAGCAGAGCGGCTCGTTGAACGTCGTCCAGTGCGACACCCGGTCGCCGAGCGCGTCGTACACGGCGACGGCGTAGTCGCGGAAGCGGTACGCCGTCTCGCGGGTGGCCCAGCCGCCGCGCTCCTCCAGAGCCTGGGGCAGATCCCAGTGGTACAGCGTCAGCCAGGGCAGGATCCCCGCGCCGAGCAGCTCGTCGACCAGCCGGCTGTAGAAGTCCAGCCCGGCCCGGTTGACCTCGCGGTCGCCGGGCTTCACCCGCGCCCAGGAGGTGGAGAACCGGTACGACTGGAGGCCGAGCTCCCGCATCAGGGCGACGTCCTGCGGCATCCGGTGATAGTGGTCGATCGCGCGCTCGGGGGTGTCCCCGCCGGCGATCGCTCCGGGCACGCGGGCGAAGGCGTCCCAGATCGAGTCCTCCTTGCCGTCCTCGTGGGCGGCGCCCTCGATCTGGGCGGCCGCGGTCGCGGAGCCCCACAAGAAGCCGGTGGGCCACGGTGCGGGCTCCAGCGGGGGGAGGGCGGCCATGCGGTCGTCGGTCATTCGTTAGCCTTTCACCGCGCCGGCCATGATGCCGGAGACAAGCTGCCGGCCGGCGAGCACGAAGAGGATGAGCAGGGGGATGGTGGCGAGCACCGCGCCGGCGAGCACGATCGAGTAGTCCACGTACTTGGCCGACTGGAGCTGGCTGAGGGCGACCTGCAGGGTCGGGTTCTGCGGGGCGACGAGCAGCGGCCAGAGGTAGTCGGTCCACGCGGTCATGAAGGTGAACAGGCCGAGGATCGCCATCGCCGGCCGCGCCGCAGGGACGCCGACGTGCCAGAAGGTGCGGATCATGGTGGCGCCGTCCACCCGCGCGGCCTCGATGAGCTCCTCGGGGATGACGTCCACCAGGTATTGCCGCATGAAGAACACGCCGAACGCCGTGACCAGGGTCGGCACGATGACCGCGCCGAGCGTCCCGGTCCAGCCGAACTGCTTCATCACCATGAACAGCGGGATGATGCCGAGCTGGGTCGGCACAGCGAGTGTGCCGACGACGAACACCAGCAGCCCTTCGCGGCCGCGGAACCGCAGTTTGGCGAACGCGTACCCGGCGAGCGTCGAAAAGGTGACGACCGACACCGTGATGACCGTGGAGACGATGATCGAGTTGCCGAGCGCCTGCCAGAACGGCACGGTGTCGAGCACGGCGCCGACGTTCTTCCAGAACTGGCCGCCGGGCAGCAGCGGAGGCCATGTCGAGGTGAGCACGGTGCTGTTGCTCGAGCCGGCGACGAACGACCACCACAGCGGGTAGGCGCCGCCGATGAAGATCGCGAGCAGGATACCGTAGGTGAGGAAGCCGGGGCGGCGGTCGATGCCGAGGGCGCGGCGGCGCGGGGCGCGCGGCTTCGCGGACGCGGTGCGGGTCGCGGTGCGGGTCGCGGTGCTCATACGTTCTTCTCCTCGCTCGCCGAGACCAGGGCCAGGGCGCCGTCGGCGGTTGCGGCGCGGCTGCGCGCCAGCCTGCGGGCCGTCCGCGACCGGTGCACGCGCGCCTCGGTGGAGGCGATCCGGCGCGAGATCAGGAAGTTCAGCACGCCGAACAGCACGATGATGAGGAACAGCATCCACGCGATCGCGGACGCCCTCCCGAAGTTCTGGCGGTTGAACGCCATGTCCCACAGGTAGAGCACGGTCGTCTGGTACTGCCGTTGCGGGCCTCCCGGCACCGCGCTCGACGGGTTGAACAGCTTGGGCTCAGTGAAGATCTGCAGTCCGCCGATGGTGGCGGTGATGATCACGAAGATCATGGTCGGCCGGATGCTCGGCAGAGTGATCGAGAAGAAGCGGCGGAACGAGCCGGCCCCGTCGAGGGCGGCGGACTCGTGGATGTCACGCGGCACCGCCTGCATCGCGGCGAGCAGGATCAGTGCGTTGTAGCCGGTCCAGCGCCAGTTGACCATCGTCGCGATGGCGATGTGCGAGGGGAAGGTCTCGGTCTTCCACATGACGGGGTGGAGCCCGACCGCCTGCAGGATGTTGTTGATCAGGCCGTACTTCTCGTCGAACGCGCTTGAGAAGATGAGCGTCACGGCGACGGGGGTGACCACGTAGGGGAGGAGCACGCTCATCCGCCAGAAGGTCTTCGCCCGGATGTTCTGGTCGAGCATCGCGGCGATGAACACCGCGGCGATGAGCTGCGGGATCGCGGAGAGCAGGAAGATGCTGACCGTGTTGAAGAGCGAGTTCCAGAAGAACGGGTCCTTCAGCTCGGTGAGGTAGTTCGTGAAGCCGACCCACTCTCCCGGACCGGTGAGCAGGTTCCAGTTGTTGAGCGAGACGACGAACGTGTAGATCAGCGGGAACAGGCCGACGAGGGCGAAGAGCACGAAGAACGGCGCGATGTAGAAGTACGGCGACGCCTTGACGTCGAAGCGGTTGAGCTTCTGCTTGAAGGTGAGTGCCCGGCGGTCGTCGCGGTCGCGCGGGGCCGCGGCGGGCGCGGCCTCCGGTGTGCGGGTGACGGTGGTCATGCGGTTCTCCATGGGGGAGCGGAGGGGAGCGGATGGTTCGGCGAGGGTTCGGGCCCCGCCGCCGACAGCAGCGGGGCCCGACTGGTGAGGTGCGTTACTTGTTGACGACGAGCTGGTTCAGCAGCGTCATCGCGTTGGCCCAGGCCTGATCGCCGTTCGCCTTGCCCGAGTCGAGCTGCTGGACGGACGGGCCGAACACCTGGGACTGGATGACCGAGTCGTCCGGTCCCTTGTACTGGGCGACGACGCCCTTCGCGCGCTCCGCCAGGATCTGGCCGACGGGGGCGTTGTTGAAGAACTTCGTCAGGTCGCTCGCGCCGGTGACGCCGGGGTCGGACTGCGCCGCGGTCACCGACGGGAACGTGCCGGCCGCCTGGAACGTCGCGACCTGCGACTTCGCGGTGGTCAGCCAGGCCGCGAGAGCGGCCGCCTCCTTCGGGTGCTTGGACTGCGTCGGCACGGTCAGGAACGAGCCGCCCCAGTTGGCCGCGCCGCCCGGGAAGACGTTCGCGAAGTCCCAGCCGGTGGAGGCGTCGCCGCCCCCGGCCTTGACCTGGCCCTGCACGACGCCGAGCATCCAGCCCGGGCAGACGAACGTGGCGAACGAGCCGTCGGTGAAGGCCTTGCCCTTGCCCCAGTCCCACTGGGTCTGGTTGGAGGAGAGACCGGCCGCCGCGCCACCCGCGAGCTGAGCCCACAGCGCCTTGAGGTCGCTGTTGTTCTGGATGTTGAGCTTGCCGTCCTTGGTGTAGTAGCCCTCCGGCTGCTGGTTCACCATGGCGTTCCAGAGGAAGCCGGACTGGTCGTAGAACGCCTTGCCGGTCGCCGCCTTGTACTGCTCGCCGACCTTGAAGAAGTCCGCCCAGGTGGCGTTGGCGCCCCCGAACAGCTTGGCGACGGAGTCGCGGTCGCTGGGCAGGCCGGCCGCGGCGAACAGCTTGCCGTTGTAGCAGAGGCCCTCCGGTCCGATGTCGGTGCCGTAGCCGATGATGCGGCCGTTCTTGTCGGTGGCCTGCTTCAGCTTCCAGTCGACCCAGCGGCTCTTGATGTCGTTGGCGCCGTAGTCCTTGAGGTCGTTGAACTGGCTGGAGACCTGCATGACCTTGGAGAGCCAGCCCTCCTCGACGGCCTGGACGTCGGGGAGCCCGCTGCCGGCGGCCTCCTTGGTCTGCCAGTCGGTCAGGGCGTTGTCACCGGTGTCGATGTTGGTCGCCTTGATCTTGATCCCCGGGTGCTCCTTCTCGTACTGCGAGTAGAGCTTGTCGAAGCCCATCGTGCCGAACGTCGTGACGGTCAGCGTGATGGGGTTCGAGCTGGTTCCTGCGTCGCTGCCGCTCGCTGAGCAGCCAGTCGCGAGGAGGGCGAACGAGGCCGTGGCGGCGACTGCCGCAGCGACCTTGGTGCGTCGTGAAAGCTTCACGGATCACTCCCTTGTGCGTGTGTGTGCGTTTGGTCTGGTGAGACCGGTGAGAGCGCTCTCTTTTTAGGCCGTGAGAGCGCTCTCACGGGTTGGATGAGAATGTAGATCGGTCGCAAATGTGTTGTCAAGTGGGGGTGTGATCGCGCTCTCATCGTTGAAACGATGGGATTTGTTGCTGGTGCGACGAAAGGCGCGGAATTACGCGGCGGGTGAGCGCCGACGTGATCCAACCGTGACCTTCGTCGGGCCTCTTTTAGATAGACTGACCTACCTAGATAACGGAGGGCCTGCGATGGCGGAGTCTGCGCGCAACACCGGTGCGCGCACCGGCGGGGCCCGTCGGCGCCTCCTCGAAGCGGCCGCGCGGAGGTTCTACTCCGAGGGCATCGCGGCCACCGGCGTCGACACGATCACCGCGGACGCGGGCGTCGCCAAGATGAGCCTCTACAACAACTTCGCGTCGAAGTCGGCGCTGGTCGCGGCCTCCCTCGAAGCGCGCCACGCCGAATGGCTCGCCCTCTACGCCCGCCGCGCACGCCGGGCGCCGGACGCGTTCACGCGTGTGCTCGCGGTCTTCGACGCGTACCTCGACGAGGCCGCGCTCGCCCCCGAGCCGGGGTACCGCGGCAGCGGACTGCTCAACGCAGCCGCCGAGCTGCCCGTCGGCGATCCCGGCCGGGAGATCGTGCGCCGCCACATCGCCGAGGTCGAGGGCATCCTGGCCGCCGGCCTCCGCGAGCTGACCGACCGCGCCAGAGCGGAGCGCACGGCCCAGCACCTCTCGTACGTGCTGAACGGCGCGCTCGTCCGCGCGGGTCTGGAGGCCGACCGCCGCCGCCTCCGCGACGCCAGAGCCCTCGCGCTCAACCTCCTCGCGGCCCTCTAGCCACGACATTCGCCCCGAATGTCGCGGCCTGGCGCTCGGCGGGTTGTGGGTCCAGACTGGCGGCGAGCAGAGGGAGGGCGTGCGGATGCCGGTCATCATCCTCGTCGGCTTCGCCGCCGTGGCGCTCTGGTCGCTCGTCTCGCACCGATTCGAGCGGTTCGGGATTGCCGGCCCGGCCGCTCTCGCAGTGCTCGGCTCGCTCGTCGTGCTCGTGGACGTGAAGGGCTTCACCGAGGCGATCGACAGCGATGTCGCCCAGCATGTCGTGGAGCTGATCCTCGCCGTGCTGCTCTTCGTGGACGCGTGCGAGGTGCGCGGCGGCATCTTCGGCGGGCAGGGCCGCAGCCTCGCGCGGCTCGTGCTGATCGCCCTCCCGCTGTCGCTCGCGCTCGTCGTGCTGACCGGACTCTGGCTGCTGCCCGCGCTCAACGTCTTCGTGCTGATCGTCATCGCCTGCATCGTGATGCCCACCGACTTCGCGCCGGCGACCGCGTTGCTGCGGTCCTCGCGGGTCCCCGCCCGGGTGCGCCAGATCCTCAACGTGGAGAGCGGCTACAACGACGGCCTCATCTCGCCGCTGTTCGCCATGTCGGTCGCGATCGCCGTCGCCCTCCCGAGCATCCTGAAGGTCGCGAACACCGGCGCGCAGCTCTCGGGCGCCGGCGAGAAGGAGGTCGAGAAGAACCTGTCGGAGGCCGTCTACGCCTTCTTCGGCGCGATCCCCGCCACGGTCGTCGCGATCGTCGTCGGCGTCCTCATCGGCGGCGTGCTCGGCCTGCTCACGCGCTGGGCGTCCGGCCGCGGCTGGGCGAACGCGTCCGGGATCCGCTTCGTGATGCTGATCGCGCCGTTGCTGACCTACGGGATCGCGACGCTCCACGACCTGGCGGCCAACGGCTTCGTCGCCGCGTTCGTCGCCGGCGTGATGTTCCGCGTCACGCGCACGCGCCGCGGCGAGCTCGACGCTGTCCCGGAGGACGAGCTCCTGCTGGTGGAGGAGGCCAGCAAGGTCGCCTCCGACTTCGTCTGGTTCATCCTCGGCGGGATGACGACGGCGGTGATCGTGGAGGGCATCGACTGGCGGGTGCTGGTGATCGCGGTGCTCGCGCTGACGCTGTTCCGCGCCGTGCCGGTCTACGCCTCGATGCTCGGCTCGCCGGTGACCTGGCGGGAACGCACCTACATCGGGTTGATCGGGCCGCGCGGCACGGCCTCCATCGTGTTCGGCCTGCTCGCCTACAACCATCTCCCGGACAGCGACAGTGGGGACGTGCTGAGCGTAACCGTGCTGACCGTGGTGGGCAGCATCGTGCTGCACGGCGTGGTGACGCCGCTCGTGCTCCGGCGCGTTCCGCCGCAGCCCGCGGGCGCGGACAGCGGAACGGCCGCCGCCCGGATGGGCGACGGCCGTCCCGTCGGTGAGGTGGACTAGCCGGTACGGGCGTCAGTCGGTCGCCGGCCGCGGCCGCTGCGCGGCGACGGAGGCGGTGTCGATCACCGGCTCGATGAGCGCGCCCGTCTCGCCGGCCACGCGGCTCGCGATCAGACCGAGGTCGGTCTCCTCGAGCTCCTCGCGCGAGCGGGAGTCGGACGCCATCGCGCCGGCCGGAACGGGCTCGCGCTCGCCGGCCGCTTCCGCCGCCTCGGCCTCGGCCTCGGCCTCGGACCGGGCGTCCGCGGCCTCCTGCAGCGCCGACTTGGCACGCAGCGGCGGGGTCTTGAAGAACAGCGACAGCACGAACGCGACCAGAACCACGATCATCGCCACCCAGTAGACCTGGACGGCCGAGGTGTTGAACGCGACCAGGAACGGCTTCGAGAGGCGCGGGTCGGCCGTGTTCAGGAACGACGTGTCGTTGATGTCGGAGCTGTTGTTCGCGTTGTTCGACTTCTTGAGCTGGGTCTGCATCACCGGCACGAGCGTGTCGACGTACGTCGAGCGCGCCGAGGCGTCCGTGAAGTTCAGCGTCACGGTGCCGTCGCTCGCGACGGAGGCGTAGGGCGCCTGCGCCTCGATCTTGGCCGCTGCGGCCTGGATCGCCTGCTGCTGAGCGGCCGCCTCCGCCTGGGCCTGAGCCTGCGGCGGGATGTGGCCGGCGGCGACCTGCCCGGCGACGGCCTGCGTTGCCGCGGCCTTGGCGCCGTCCACGGCCTTCTGCAACGCCTGCTGCGTGGCCGCGGTCGCCTTGCTGGTGATCGGCGTGTAGATCTTCTCCATGATCTGCTTGTTCTCCGGCGCGGACGCGACCGACGGGGTCAGCGCGGCGTCGAGGGCGCTGGTCAGCGTGGGCTTGTCCGTGAGCGCCGTCTGGATGTTCGTCGGGAACACCGTGAACAGCAGCGACAGCAGCACGGCCGTGCCGAGCGTTCCACCGATCTGCCGGAAGAACGTGGAGGCGCTGGTCGCCACACCCATGTCGCGGAGGCCGACCGAGTTCTGGCTGGCGATGGTCAGCGTCTGCATGAGCTGGCCGAGGCCGAGGCCGATCAGCAGCATCGCGCCGGCGATGAACCAGTACGAGTCGCCGAACTTGAGGAACGTCAGGTAGAAGAATCCGCCCGCGAGCATCGCGGTGCCGATGATCGGGAACTGCCGGTAGCGGCCGGTGCGCGCGATGATCTGGCCGGAGGCGATCGAGGAGATCATCAGGCCGAGGATCATCGGGAGGAGCTGCAGGCCCGACTCGGTCGGGGTGGAGCCGAGCACGATCTGCAGGTAGAGCGGGAGCGTCAGCATCGCGCCGAACATGCCGAAGCCGACGAGCACGCCGATGACGGTCGCCATCGAGAAGGTGCTGGAGCGGAACAGCTTGAGCGGGATGAGCGCGTCGTCCTTCATCGCGCGCTCGATGAGGATGAAGGCGATGATGCCGATGGCGCCGATCACGTAGCAGGAGATCGAGGCGGCGCTGCCCCAGCCCCAGTCGCGGCCCTGCTCGGCCACGAGCAGGAGCGGGACGAGGGCGACGATGACGCCCGCGGCGCCGAACCAGTCGATGCGCGCGGAGCCGCGGTCGTGCTTCGGCAGGTGCAGGAAGCGCAGGACCATGATCAGCGCGGCGATGCCGATCGGCACGTTGATGAGGAACACCCAGCGCCAGCCGGCGATCCACAGGATCTGGTTCGCGCCGGCGAACAGGCCGCCGATCAGCGGGCCGATGAGGCTGGA
This sequence comes from Leifsonia sp. EB34, assembly GCF_041260585.1. Classification (NCBI taxonomy): domain Bacteria; kingdom Bacillati; phylum Actinomycetota; class Actinomycetes; order Micrococcales; family Microbacteriaceae; genus Leifsonia; species Leifsonia sp. EB34. The sequence continues at coordinate 1,402,531 of NZ_JBGCCV010000001.1, read as the reverse complement.
GATGCCGAAGACGGCCAGGAAGTAGCCCTGGTACTTGGCGCGCTCGCGCGGGGCGAGCATGTCGCCCATGATCGCGAGCGGCATCGACATCAGACCGCCGGCGCCGAGGCCCTGGATGGCGCGGAACGCCGCCAGCTCGAGCATGGAGGTCGAGAACGACGCGGCGATCGAGCCGGCGATGAAGATGCCGATGGCGATGATGAAGAGCGGCCGGCGTCCGAAGATGTCGGAGAGCTTGCCGTAGATCGGCGTCGAGATCGTCGAGAGGATGAGGTAGCCCGTCGTGACCCACGCCTGCTGGCTGAGGCCGTGCAGGTCGTCGCCGATCGTGCGGATCGCCGTTCCGACGACCGTCTGATCGAGGGCCGAGAGGAACATGCCGGCCATGAGGCCGAAGATCACGAAGAGGATCTGGCGATGCGACATGATCGGTTTGGGTGCGGACACTGCCGCGCTGGTCTGACTGGACATCTGTCTCCGGGTCGAGAGTCGAATGAGGGGACGCCCAGGACTCGGAGCGTCACACCGGTGTGGGCAAAAGAATTTTGCGGAGACTGCAAAGTTACACCCAGTGCGAGTCTTTCAGCAACGCGAGACTACGCCTCAGGGGCCCTCGTTCGCCATGGGCGAACGTCCGGGTGACCCGTGGGTCGACCCGGCCTGCTGCGGTTTTCCGCAGCATTCACAGACCCGCCGTACCCCATCCAGGTGCCGCATAGCTCTGCGGTCTAGCGTCGAAGAGGTGCTTGCCGTCACCCTCTGAATACTCCCCTAAGGTCGTATGAGTTCTCACAGTCGTTCCCGTCGCTTGTTCGCCGTTGCCGCGGCGGTTGCCGCCGCCACCCTCCTTTTCACGGGATGCGCGGGTGAGCCGTCCCCGGTGATGAAGGCGATCGCGAAGGCGGTGCCGGCGGTGCAGCCCAAGAACCCGACCGTCTCCGCTCTCCAGCCGGCCGTTGGCAGCCTCTCGGGTGGCACGGCGACCATCACCGGCACGGACCTCGACAAGGTCGCCTCGGTGCAGATCGGCGGCCAGCCCGCTCCGGTCACCCAGCCCGGCAGCGACAAGATCGTCGTGGCCGTCCCGCAGGCGGCGAACTGGGCCGCCGGCCCCGTGCCGATCGTCGTCACCGCGGCTGACGGAAAGGTGATCCCGACCACCGGCAAGACGTACACCTACCAGGCGCAGACCCCGGTGGATCAGCAGCTCGCGTACGCGCTCGCGCACTGGAACGACTACAACACGACCCAGTACGGCGACCTCAACCCGGTCGGCGGCGACTGCGCCAACTTCGTCAGCCAGACCCTGATCGCGCGCGGCTGGCAGATGAACTCCGACTGGTACAACCACGACGCCGCGGCCGACTGGAGCCCGGCCTGGGGTTACGTGCCCGCGATGGACGACTACTTCCGCGAGAATGCGGCGCAGCTCGGGCTCACGGAATACTCGTTCGACCAGCGCGACAAGATCAAGGTCGGCGACATCGTGATGTTCGACTGGAACAACAATGGCTCGCTCGACCATGTCCAGATCGTCTCGGCGGTGAACACTGTGAACGGCAAGATCACCATCGAGATGGCCGGCCACAACACCGACACCGACTACCGCGACCTCGACCACACGATCACAGTCGACCACCCCGGGGCGACCGGTCACTTCTGGAGTCTCTCGAAGTAAGAGCCCCATTCGGGCGAGACCGGGAGTCCGCTGACAGCTGACGCTCTTCGGGCACGTATGCTCGGTGCGTGAAACCGACCGGTCCCCGTCGCCGCGTCGCGCTCGTGGCTGCCGCCGCACTCGTGCTGCTCGCCGCCACGGCGTGCTCCGCCGCCGACCAGCCGCCCCGCAAGCCGTCCCCCTCGAAGGCCGCCGCGCACGCCTCCGTGCCCGTCCCCACGCCGACGCCGACGCCGACGCCGACCGCGACGGCCGCCGGCTTCGACAAGCACGCCATGTCGATCGACGATCCTGCGAGCATCTGGGTGGCCGTGAACAAGCCGCGCCCGCTGAACCCGCTGAACTACGCGCCGCCTTCGCTGGTCTATCCGGACGTCACCTACGTCAACCGCCAGCCGATGCGGCCGGAGGTGGCCGAGGCGCTGGTCGCGATGTTCCACGCGGGCAAGGCGGAGGCCGGGCTCGACTTCTCGGTGCAGAGCGCCTACCGGTCGTTCGAGTCGCAGACCCGTGTCTACGACGACGACGCCGCGCGCCACGGCGTCGCCGGCGCCGACACCGACACGGCCCGCCCTGGCCACAGTGAGCACCAGACCGGGCTCGCGGTCGACATCAGCGCGGTCCCGGCCAAGTGCTCCCTCGACGCGTGCTTCGCCCACACGCCGCAGGGGGAGTGGCTGGCCGCGAACGCCTGGCGCTTCGGCTTCCTGCTGCGCTACCCGGCCGACAAGGTCGCGGTCACCGGCTTCACCTTCGAGCCGTGGCACTTCCGCTACATCGGCGTCCCGCTGGCCACCCAGCTCAAGCAGGCGAACGTCACGACCCTGGAGGAGTTCTTCGGCGTGCCGGGCGGGACCGAGTACCACTAGGAAACGCGGCTAGAACCCGTACGGCTTCGAACAGGTGACCTGCGCGGCCGTCTGCCCGTGCACGTTCGCCGGCAGCTCGACGGAGCCTGCGTCCGCCGCCTCGGGCTGAGCCTCGACCGGGGCGGCAGCCTCGTCCGACGTCTCCGAGCCGAGGCCCGTGTCGCCGGTCAGGGCGACCGGGCGGTCTTCGCGGAGGGCGGACATCAGCAGCTCGGCCTCCTCGCGGTCCGGGGCGACCCCGTCGCCCTCCAGGTGGTTCGGGTACTGCACGAAGACGACCTTCGCGGGGTCGACGTCCTTCAGGGCCACGCCGAGCGACGCGATCGTGGTGATGTTCTTCAGGCTTTCGGAGGGCAGGATGTTGTCGGCCGCCGCCTTCGCCAGCCCGTAGACCTTCAGCGGATTGGCCAACGTGTCCGCGCTCTTGATCGTGCGGACCAGCGACGACAGGAACACCTGCTGGTTGCTGATCCGCGCGAGGTCGGAGCCGTCGCCCACGCCGTGCCGGGTGCGGAGGAAGGCGAGCGCCTGCGGGCCCTGGAGAGTGTTGTCGCCGGCTTTCACGTCCAGTCCGCTGTACGGGTCGACGATGTCATCCGACACGCAGACGGGCACGCCGCCGACCGCGTTGGACATCTCGATGACCCCGTCGAACTCGATCACCCCGGCGTAGTCGATCTCGAGCCCGGTGAGCTTCTTCACGGTCAGCACCGTGCAGGCGAGGCCGCCGTAGCTGAGGGTGGTGTTGAGCTTCTGGCGGCTCATCGTGCTGAAGCTGCCACCGTCGGGCTTCGGGCACGACGGGATCGGCACGTACATGTCGCGCGGCAGGCTCACGATCGTCGCGTCCTTGTGGTCGGCCGAGACGTGCAGCAGCATCGTCACATCGTTGAGGGCGGCGTCGCGGGTGTCGTACGCGGGGTTGCCGCCCCCGCTGTCGCTGCCGGCCAAGAGCACGTTGAAGGCGCCGTCGACCGCTCCGACCTTCGGCGGCAGCGCCTTGCCGGTGTCGTCGACGAGCTGCACGCCCTCCTTGGCGTTCACGGTCGCGAACACGTCGAAGGCGGCGAAGCCGACCAGCGCCGCCGCGCTGACCGCGACGACGGCGAGCGAGCGGAGGGCCAGGGCGCCGACGGAGGAACGGAAGGTGCGGGGCGCCAGGCGCCCGTGCCGCGCGACGGCCGCGCCCGGCGACCTCTCGCCGGCTCGCAGCTCCGCGCGGGTCGGGCTGTCGTGTTTCGGGTCGGACTGCATCGAATCAGGCTAGCCGTCGATCCTGAATGTAACACCTGAGCAGTGGTGTATGGATTTCACCCCGTCATCGAATTCCGGTAGACGGATCTGTACAGTGGGAGGCATGGTCGTCGACGCGCAGGCGGTGCAGCGGACAGAGAGCGCGCGGCAACGCGCATTGGCCGGCCTCCGCATCCTCGACAGCGGGCCGGAAGCCCGGTTCGACCGGATCACGCGGCTGGCGAAGCAGCTCTTCGGCGTGCCGATGGTGAGCATCACGCTGCTCGACGGCGACCGGCAATGGCGCAAATCCCACATCGGGCTGAGCACCGAGGCACCGCGCGAGAAGGCGTTCTGCGACGTGACCGCCGGCCAGGACGCCGCGCTGATCGTCGCCGACGCGGCCCGGGACGAGCGCTTCGCCGACAATCCGTTCGTCGTCGGCGACCCCCACCTCCGGTTCTACGCGGGCGAACCGCTGCACGCCCCGGGCGGGGAGGCCGTGGGCACCCTGTGCGTGCTCGACACCGAGCCGCGCACCCTCAGTCCCGAGCAGGAGCGCGTGCTGCGCGACCTCGCCGACTGGGTGCAGGACGAGCTCAACCGCGACGACGAGCTCGACCGGGCGGCGATCGCGCAGAAGGGCCTCCTCCCGCGCCGCAAGCCCCGGGCGCCCGGGTTCGACGTCGCGGCGGCCTGCGAGCCGTCGCACGGGGTGTCCGGCGACTTCTACGACTGGTACGACGTCGGCGACGACTTCTGCGTCACGGTCGGCGACGTGATGGGCAAGGGGCTGGCCGCGGCGATCGTCGGCGCGTCCGTGCGCACGGCCCTGCGCAGCGCGATGGACTTCGCCGACCTCCAGGACTCGGTCGACGCCGCGTCGCGTCTGGTCGAGGAGGACCTCGACCAGCTCGCCACCGTCGTCACCCTCTTCCACGCCAAGGTGCACGCGGACGGCGCGGTCGACTACGTCGACGCCGGTCACGGCCTCGCGGTGATCGTCCGGGACCGGGGGTCACTCGAACGGCTGCAGGGCGGCGCCGTCCCGCTCGGCCTTCCGACGCCGGAGCCGCGGCTCCCCGAGCGTGTGATGCTCGGCCCCGGCGACGCCCTGGTCTGCGTGAGCGACGGCGTCGTGGACGCGCTCGGCGGCGACAGGGCCTTCCCGGTGCTGGAGGCGATCGTGCGGGGCAACGCCACTCCGGGCGGCGCGGTCTCCCGCATCCTCAGCGCCGCGCGCCGCGGAGTGCCGATCGACGACCTGACCGCGGTGATCGTCCGCCGCAGCCAGCGGTGAGCCGCGTGCCCGTGGGCGGCGCGGGTCAGCCGCCGAGGGCGTCGCCCACGATGCGCTTGGCCTCCTCCTGCACCTCGCGGAGGTTCTCCTCGCCGGCGAAGCTCTCCGCGTAGATCTTGTAGACGTTCTCGGTGCCGCTCGGGCGGGCCGCGAACCAGGCGGTGGCCGTCTGCACCTTCACGCCGCCGAGGGCTGCGTCGTTGCCGGGCGCGCGGCTCAGCTTGGCGATGATCGGCTCGCCGGCGAGCTCGGTCGCCGCGATCGCGTCGCCGTCGAGCTTGCCGAGGGCGGCCTTCTGCTCGGGGCTGGCCGGGGCGTCCACCCGCTGGTAGACCGGGTCGCCGAACCGCTCGGTCAGCTCGCGGTAGAGCTGGGAGGGCGACTTGCCGGTCACGGCGCGGATCTCGCTGGCGAGCAGGGCCAGCAGGATGCCGTCCTTGTCGGTCGTCCAGGCCGAGCCGTCGAAACGTAGGAAGCTCGCGCCGGCGCTCTCCTCGCCGCCGAAGCCGACCGAGCCGTCGATCAGGCCGGGGACGAACCACTTGAAGCCGACCGGGACCTCCCACAGCCGCCGGCCGAGCGACTCCGCCACCCGGTCGATGATGGAGGACGACACGAGCGTCTTGCCGACCGCGGCGTCCTTCCGCCAGCCGGTGCGCGTGGTGAACAGGTAGTCGATGGCCACCGCGAGGTAGTGGTTCGGGTTCATCAGACCGCCGTCGGGCGTCACGATGCCGTGGCGGTCGGCGTCGGCGTCGTTGCCGGTGAGGATGTCGAAGTCGCCGCTGCGCGCCACGACCGAGGCCATCGCGGACGGGCTCGACGGGTCCATCCGGATCTTGCCGTCCCAGTCGAGCGTCATGAAGCCCCAGGCCGGGTCGACCTCCGGGTTCACCACCGTCAGGTCGAGGTCGTACCGGTCGGCGATCGCCTGCCAGTAGTGCACGCTCGCGCCGCCGAGCGGGTCGGCGCCGATGCGGATGCCGCTCTCCTTGATCGCCTTCACGTCGATGATGTTCTCGAGGTCCGCGACGTAGTTTCCGCGGAAGTCGTAGGTTTCGACGCCGCTCGGCTCGGACATCCGCACGTCGCGCAGGCCGTCCGCGATGATCTCGTTGGCGCGCTTGGCGATCCAGCTCGTCGCGTCGGTGTCCGCGGGGCCGCCGTGCGGCGGGTTGTACTTGAAGCCGCCGTCGCGCGGCGGGTTGTGGCTCGGAGTGACGACGATGCCGTCGGCCTGGTCGGGGTGACCGGCCTTGTTGTAGGCGATGATCGCGTGCGAGACGGCGGGTGTCGGCACCCAGTCGTCGAACTCGTCCACGAGCACGCGCACCTCGTTGCCGACCAGCACGGCCAGCGCGGTGGTGGTGGCGAACTCGCTGAGCAGGTGGGTGTCGGCGCCGATGAACAGCGGGCCGGTGATGCCCTGCGCGTTGCGGTACTCCACGATCGCCTGCGTGGTCGCCGCGATGTGGTCCTCGTTGAAGGCGGTGTCGAGCGCCGACCCGCGGTGCCCGGAGGTGCCGAACACCACGCGCTGCTCCGGGATGCTCACGTCGGGCTTCAGCTCGTAGTACGCGCGCCGCAGGGCGTCGACGTCGATGAGGTCGGAGGGCTGCGCGGGGGTGCCTGCTCGTTCGTCCATGCGACTACTCTTCCACGACGGCGGGGAACGGGCGAGGGCCGGGCCTCCGGCTCGCCGGTGGGCTCGTGCGCCTCTATAAGCTAAGGGCCATGTCCTCCGCCCCTGCCGACCCCACCGCCGAGCTGCCCGCGTCCGTGGACGAGGTCTACAGCTTCCTCGGGCCGTCCGGCACGTTCACGGAGGCCGCGCTCGCGCAGGTCCCCGAGGCCCGCGGCAAGAGCTGGCGGGCCGTCAACAACGTGGGGGAGGCGCTCGCCGACGTGGTCGCCGGCCGCAGCGTCGCCGCGATGATCGCGATCGAGAACTCCATCGAGGGCGGAGTCTCCGTCGCCCAGGACGCGCTCGCGACCGTCCCGGGCCTCCGGATCGTGGGCGAGTACCTCGTGCCCGTGAACTTCGTGCTCGTCGCCCGGCCCGGGACGACCCTGGCGGACGTGCGCACGATCAACGCGCACCCCGTCGCCTACGCGCAGTGCCACCAGTGGCTGGACGCGAACCTCCCGGCGCACGGCCACCTGCCCGCGTCCAGCAACGTCGCCGCCGCTGCCTCCCTGTTCGACGGGAGCACGGCGGACGCCGCCATCGCGCCTCCCGGGATCGTCGACCACCACGACGTGGCCGTGCTCGCCGAGAACATCGGCGACAACCCGAACGCCGTCACCCGGTTCGTCCTGGTCAGCACCTCCCGCAGCGTGCCGGAGCCGACCGGGGCGGACAAGACCAGCCTGATCGCCGAGCTGCCAGACGACCGACCCGGATCGCTGCTCGACCTGCTGGAGCAGTTCTCCACCCGCGGGATCAACCTGAGCCTCATCGAGTCGCGGCCCATCGGCGACGCCCTCGGCCGCTACCGGTTCGTCATCGACGCGGACGGCCACATCCACGACGAGCGGGTCGCGGACGCCCTGCTCGGCCTCCGCCGTTTCAGCCCGTCGGTGATCTTCCTCGGCTCGTACCCGCGGGCGGACGGGGTGCGCGTCGACTTCGACCAGCGCTACCGCGACGAGGTGTTCACCGAGGCGCGCGAATGGCTCGACACCCTGGTGGACGACCACGGTGCCGCTCTGAGCGACCGCGGGTAAGCTGCGCAGCAGGGAGCGCTCCCATCCGATGCCGCTCCCATCCGATGCGCGGGAGGTCGGGATGATCGTGGACGACGACCAGAAGGACGCCGCGCGCGGCATCGACCCCCGCTACGACCCGCAGTTCCAGCGCGGCTACCGTCCGCAGCCCGGCGAGCGGGCCAAGACGCGCCTGCGCGCCGCGCCGGCGCCGTCGGTCGCGACCGACGAGGGCGACGACGAGCGCGACGACGAGCGGCGGAGGCCGGTCGAGGCGGCCTCGCTGAGCATCGCGCCGGTCGACGTGCCGCGGGTGACCCCGGCGGCGGAGCCTCCCGTGCAGGCCGAGCCCGGCGTCGACCGCGCGTACGCGGTCCCCGCGTCCGCTTCTGCCGCGAGCATCCTCGACCGGCTCGACCTCTCACCCAGGCGCAACCCGGTGATACTCGCCCTCTGGCTGGTGTCCGGCGGCTTCGTGGTGCTGGGCGTCGTGCTCTACTCGGTCTCGGTGAGCCTGTCGTACACCGGCTCGACGCCGTCGACCGACGTCGGCTCGCTCGTGATCTCGCAGCTCGGCTGGATGCTCGCCGGCCCGCTGATCACGGTCGGGCTGCTCACGCTGGTGGCGCTGCTGTTCCTCACGGCGCTCGCCGGACGCGGCTCGAAGCGGGCATACTCGGAGCCCACCAGCGACCTCCCCGACGAACGCACCCGCTGAGCCTCGTCTTTCGTCACGAATGTCGCGCGGGCCGTTACCGCGGGACGCGGACGCGCAGGCCCTGCGGGTCGAGCCCGATCTCGAGCGCGATGACCTCGCCGAAGCCGTCGCCGTCCAGCTCGAACGGCTCCGGCTCGTCCAGCACGACCGTCACCGTCGCGCCGCGCAGGTAGCTGAGCCGGGTGCGGATCGCCTTGTCGGTGAAGCGGATGATCCGCCTCCCGAGCGCGCTTCGGTGCAGCACGCGGTTCTCCCAGGTGACCTTGCGCCAGATCGTCAGCCAGCCGAACACCGTCACGGGCTGCAGGATCGCGATGTCGATCAGGCCGTCGTCCACCTCGCTGTCGGGGATGAGCTGCATGTTCCCCGGGAGGCTGCCGCAGTTCGCGAACAGGATGGTGCTGACGTGCGCGGTGCGCTCCGGATCGTCGTCGATCCCGAACCGGAGCCGGACCTTGCGCGAGCGCGGCCACGACCGGAAGGCCGACTCCACGTAGGCGAGCCAGCCGAACCGGCGCTTGAGCTCCGGGCGGGTGGTCTCGATCATCCGAGCGTCGAAGCCCACGCCTGCCATGACGAGGAAGGCGTGCTCACTGCGGCTCCCGTCGTGCCGCTCTGCGGTGACCAGCCCGATGTCGATGCGGCGGGTGACACCGTCGAACGCGACGGCGACCGCCTCCTCCACGCCGGTGAACGGGACGCCGATGTTGCGGGCGAGGAGGTTGCCGGTGCCGCCGGGGAGCAGACCGAGCGTCGCGTCCTGGTCGCGCAGCGCCTCCGCGACCGCGCGGACCGTGCCGTCGCCTCCCGCGGCGAGCACGAGGGTCGCGCCGCGTTCCAGCGCCTGCCGGGTCTGGCCCTGGCCGCCGTCCTCCGGAGTCGTCTCCAGCCAGAGCAACTCGATGTCGCCCTCCTGGGCCGCGCGCGCCTCCACCGCCGCCCGCACCCGCGGCACGTCCACCCGCACGGGGTTGTAGACGACGGCGACCGTCGTGCCGCTCGTCCCCTCCCGATCGTCCACGGGTTCACGCTACTGGACGGCGATAAGCTGGGGCAGTGATCGATCCCGTCCTTCTGCGCGAGAACCCCGATGTCGTCCGACGTTCCCAGGAGGCCCGCGGCGACTCCGTCCAGCTCGTCGATGAGGCCCTGCAGGCCGACATCGAGCGCCGGGCTGCGATCACGGCGTTCGAGGAACTGCGCGCGGAGCAGAACGCGTTCGGCAAGCAGGTCGCGCAGGCGCCGAAGGACGAGAAGCAGGCGCTCGTCGCCCAGGCGCAGGCGCTCGCCGGCCGGGTGAAGGAGGCGCAGCAGGCCGCCAACACCGCCGAGGCGCACTTCAATGCGGTGCTGCGGCGCATCGGCAACCCGATCGTGGACGGCGTCCCGAGCGGCGGCGAGGACGACTTCATCGTGCTGAAGGAGGTCGGCGGCGTCCCGGAGTTCGACTTCGAGCCGCGCGACCACCTGGAGCTCGGCGAACTGCTCGGCGCGATCGACATGGCCCGCGGCGCCAAGGTCGCCGGGGCCCGGTTCTCGTTCCTGCGCGGCATCGGCGCGCGGCTCGAGATCGCGCTGATGAACATGGCGCTCGACAAGGCGTTGGCCAACGGCTTCGTGCCGATGATCACGCCCACCTTGGTGAAGCCGGAGGTGATGCAGGGCACCGGCTTCCTGGGCTCGCACGCCGACGAGGTGTACCACCTGGCCGACGACGACCTCTACCTCACCGGCACCAGCGAGGTCGCGCTCGCCGGCTACCACTCCGACGAGATCCTCGACGTGTCCGAGCCGCTGCGCTACGCCGGCTGGTCCACCTGCTACCGGCGCGAGGCCGGCTCGGCGGGCAAGGACACCCGCGGCATCATCCGGGTGCACCAGTTCAACAAGCTGGAGATGTTCGTCTACACCCTCCCGGAGAACGCCGAGGCCGAGCACGCCCGGCTGCTCGCCTGGCAGGAGGAGATGATGCAGGCCCTCGGGCTCAGCTACCGCGTCATCGACACCGCCGCGGGCGACCTCGGGTCGAGCGCCGCGCGCAAGTACGACGTGGAGGCGTGGATCCCGACGCAGGGCCGCTACCGCGAGCTGACGTCGACCTCCAACTGCACGACCTTCCAGGCCCGCCGCCTGGAGATCCGCTACCGCACCGAGTCGGGCAAGACCGCGCCGGTCGCGACCCTGAACGGCACGCTCGCGACGACCCGCTGGCTGGTCGCCATCCTGGAGACCCACCAGCGTGCCGACGGGTCGGTGCTGGTCCCGGAGGCGCTGCGGCCCTACCTGGGCGGCCTCGAGGTCCTGGAGCCGATCGCCCAGTGAGCACCGTGGCCGGGAGCGACCGCCTGCTGATCGCGCTCGACGTGGACGGCACCCTCATCCATGAGGACGAGTCCGTCGGCGACGCCGTGCTGGCCGCCGTCACGCGCGTCCGGGAGGCCGGGCACGAGGTGATGCTGGCCACCGGCCGGAGCTGGGAGACCGCGCGGCCGATCCACGAGAAGTTCGGGTTGACCAGCAAGTTCGTGGTGTGCGCCAACGGCGCGCTGACGATGATGCGGGACGAAACCGTCGAGGGCGGTTACCGGCGCGAGTTCATCGAGACCTTCGACCCGACCGAGGTGCTGCGCACCATCCGGCCGCACCTGCCGTCCGGCAGCTTCATGGTCGAGGATCCGACCGGCTTCCGCCGCTACACCGAGGGCATGACCGATTGGGAGCTGGTGAACGCCGAGCAGGTCGACTTCGACGAGCTCACCGAGCATCCCGCGACCCGCGTCGTCGTCGTGTCGCCGCAGCACGACGAGGAGGAGTTCCTCGCCATCGTGGAGCGGATGGGCCTCCAGCGGGTGAGCTACTCGATCGGCTGGACCGCGTGGCTGGACATCTCACCGGACGGCGTGAACAAGGCGACGGCGATGGAGCGGGTGCGGCACGCGCTCGACATCCCGGCGGCCCGGCTGGTCGCCGTGGGCGACGGCCGCAACGACCTCGAACTGCTGGAGTGGGCCGGGGCCGAGGGGCGGAGCGCCGCGATGGGGCAGGCCCCGGACGAGGTCAAGGCCGTCGCGACCGAGGTCACCGGAACGGTGTCAGACGACGGCCTCGCGGCGCTGCTCGACTCGCTCTGACCGGGCCTTTCTCCGCCCAGAGCATTTCCAGCCGGCTGTGTCAGACTTGGGAATGGTGTGTGCCCTCTCAGGCGCCGCCCTGACGACGTCCGACGAGAGGGAGTGAATGGACGAGTTGCCCACCCGCGCCCAGACGCGAGCACAGGAGAAGTCGGCCGGCCCTTCGGTGGCACGGCACGGACGCCTCAAGCGGCATAACCCGTTCACGACCATTGCGGCCCTCCTCGTCGGCCTGCTCGCCGTCGTGGGCGTCAGCACGGCCGGCGTCGCGGCGTACGCGACGTACGACGTGGCCTCCAGCCTCAAGCCCGCGGTCAAGCTCGTGGACGCGAAGGGCAAGGTCGTCACGCCCGGCATCGGCGCGATGGACGGTGCGTTCAACGTCCTCCTCGCCGGCTCCGACTCCGGCGGCGGCAACAAGACCTACGGCGACCGCGGCGAGAACCTCAACGACGTGACGATGCTGCTGCACGTGTCGGCCGACCACAAGAACGCCACCGTCGTCAGCTTCCCGCGCGACATGTACGTCCCCATCCCGTCCTGCCCGGACGGCAAGGGCGGCAGCTACGACGCGATGAGCCGCCAGAAGATCAACAACACGCTCAGCTACGGCGGGCTGGCCTGCACCGTGCTCACGGTCGAGAAGCTGACCGGACTGGACATCCCGTACGCGGGTGTCATCCAGTTCGACGGCGTGATCGAGATGTCCAACGCCGTCGGAGGCGTGAACGTCTGCGTCGCGGGCGACATCAAGGACCCGTACACCGGCCTCGACGTGAAGGCCGGCGAGAACACCCTCCAGGGCGCGCCGGCGCTGGCGTTCCTCCGCACCCGGCACGGCGTGGGCGACGGATCGGACCTCGGCCGGATCAGCAACCAGCAGGTCTTCCTCTCCTCGCTCGTCCGCACCATCAAGAGCGCCGACACGCTCGCGAACCCGGTGAAGGTGTACGCGCTGGCCAAGGCCGCGACGAGCAACATCTCGCTGTCGGAGAGCCTCAACAACCCGACCACCATCGCCTCGATGGCCATGGCGCTGAAGAACGTCGACGTCCCGAAGGTCGTCTTCGTGCAGTACCCGAACCACTACGAGGGCGACGGTGTGGCTCCGACCAAGGATGCCGCAAGCACCCTGATGACGGCCCTCCAGAACGACAAGCCCGTCACCCTGACCGGTGACACCGGCGTCGGCTCGGAGGCGGCGCCCGGCACGGCGACGCAGGCCCCGGCGGCGCCCTCCGCGCCGGCGACGCAGGCTCCCGCGGCTCCGGCAGCTCCGGCTCCGACCGGCACCTCGAGCGCGGCCCCGGGCGACGGCTCGTCCGTGCAGCTCCCGTCCGACGTGCACGGCCAGACGGCCGCGCAGGTCACCTGCTCGAAGCCGTTCCAGGACTGACCAGGGACACGGCAGCGCTCGCGTGCGCCTGGCGGGAATGATCCGCCGTGGTGCACACTTGAATCCGGCGGAGGCTCGCCCCTCCGCTCACAGTTCCATCGTGTAACTACCTCGCGCCGGCTCGCCCGGCGGACCAAGGCGGCACTTGAAGCCCGCGGTCCGCCGCGGTGATGACAGAAGGCCAGGCATGACACGACCAGACACGACGTCGTCGGACGTCGCCCGCGAGCCCGAACGCGCGACCACCTTGCTGCGCGCCGCCGGCTTCTCCTACTTCCCCGTCGCGCTGCTGGCGCGCCTCCCGTACGCCATGATGGTCGTCGGCGTGCTGACCCTCGTCGTCTCCGCCCGCGGCGAACTGTCGCTCGGCGGCCTGACCTCCGCGATGGTGGGCCTCGGCACCGCCATCTTCGGCCCGCTGATCGGCGCCGCGGCGGATCGGATCGGCCAGCGCGGCGTCGTGCTGGTCGCCGGCATCGCGAACAGCATCGCGCTGCTCGCGATCGCGTGGGTGGTCTTCAGCCCGGCGCCGGACGCGCTCGTGCTGCTCGTCGCGTTCCTGATCGGCGCGACCGCCCCGCAGGTGTCGCCGATGTCGCGCAGCCGCCTGGTCGGGATCATCGCCAGCCGCCTCCCCGGCGACCGTCACGCCGCGGTGCTCAACGGGACGATGGCGTACGAGTCGGCCGCCGACGAGGTCGTGTTCGTCTTCGGCCCGTTCATCGTCGGCCTCCTCGCGACCACGCTGAACCCGGCCGCCCCGATCATCGGCGCCGCCGTGCTCACCGTGCTCTTCGTGACCGCGTTCGCCCTGCACCGCAGCGGCTCCTTCCGCCCGACCGCGGCGGACGGCCTCCCGGTGCGGCAGGCTCCCGCGCGCGAGCTGTTCCGTCCCGGCCTGGCCGCCGTCACTGTCGGCGTGCTCGGGATGGGCCTGTTCTTCGGCTCGATGCTGACCGCGCTGACCTCGTTCCTGTCGGACTTCGGCCACCCAGAGCAGGCCGGCCTGGTCTACGGCGTGATGGGCGTCGGCTCAGCCGCTCTCGCGCTCGGCGTGGCCTGGTTCCCGCTCCGGTTCGCGCTGCGCTGGCGCTGGCTGACGTTCGCCGGCATCCTGGTGCTGTCGACGGCCGCGCTGCCGTTCGCGACCACGGTGCCCGGGATGATCCTGGTACTGCTGGTCGCGGGCTTCGGCGTCGGCCCCACCCTCGTGACGCAATACAGCTTCGGCGCCGAACGCAGCCCGGTCGGCCGCTCGGCGACGGTGATGACGATCCTCGGCTCCGCCGTGATCGTCGGCCAGTCGGCGTCCTCGGCGCTGGTCGGCGCGCTGGCGCAGAGCGCGGGGACGCACGCGGCGATGCTCGCGCCGGTCGCGTCGGCCCTGGTGGTGTTGGCGGCGGGGGTGGCGAACGTGTTCATCACCGGCCGCCGACCGTCGCCCGCCCGCGTTCGCTAGGCCTCACGTTGAGGAACTGACGGCAATCGATCGGGAGCTGCGCTAACAAGTCCGAGCTTCCTTCGGGCCGCGTTTGCAATCGGGCCTCCCTCGGCAATGGGGCTCGCCGCGAAGACGACGCATGACCGCCGGGGTGATCTTCGCGCGGTTGTCGATTGCTCTATTCGTGCGTTCTCGAACTCCAGTTGCGCGCAAAGCGAAGTGCAGACGTGAGGCGTTTGATATAACGCTTCAGATGACAACGAGGTCAGAAAGGTGGCTGCACATGCGCTTCAAAAAGATCATTGAGTTTGTCGGAGAGTGGAATCGCCCGATCGACCGGGCCAAGCCAAAGAAGCTGCGTTCAAGGCTGGCGGCAGGGGTTGCGTTCGCGCTCCTGGCTTCCTGCCTCTCGTTGGGGGCTGCAGCGCCCGCAGCCACCGCGGCCACCTCAGAAGCGGACGCGTACGAGCTCACTGTCGACGGCCACGTGACGACGATCGCCGAGGGTGAGACTGTGGTCTACGGTATGGAGGCCGTCAACTCGCCGACGCTCAGCCAGCGCTCTCCCCGGACGGTCTATCCGGGGAATGCGGGGACTCTCACTGTCACGGCCTCCGCCGGGGTCTACTACTTCAGTGTTGCGATGTCCGTCCCCGCCACCAACTTCGTCGGGAACTTCAGCATCACCGACCTCACCAGCGGGTTCAGTGGCGGATCGACCCTCGAGCTGGTGTTCTCAGGAAGCGTTCCAACGAGCAAGCTTCGCGGCCACCGGTACTCCGGTACTCTCTCGGGAACGGCCTTCTTCATGGGAGCCGCCGTTGCCAAGACAGTTCCGAACAACACGCTTTACACGTATCCCTGAGGTCGCTTCCGCATGACGGCTGGACGGCTTCAGCGCCGCCGGCCTTCATGCGTGGAAAAACAAGAAAGCCACTGGAATGACATCTCAGCCATTCGATGTCGCGGACGAGCTGCGGTCTCTTATCGCCCAGGGCTCGATCTCCGTCGACGCATTGCACGCTGTCACGGGGATCCGACCAGATGATTTGCAGTCGTTCCTCGGCGAGAACGGGGGAACTGGACTCACGACGGACCCGCAATCGCTCACGGTTGATCAGGGTGCCCGTCTGGCTCTGCTCGCAGCACAGTTGACAGAGGGCATGCGAATCGGAAGCAATGAACGTCTCAAGGCGATATTCGAGTCTTTGACAGTCGAGTGCCGCCTCTCCCCGCAGAACCTCACGCAGTTGACGGGAGTTCCTGTCGAGGACATCGAGAGTGTTCTCCGCGATCCACGGACAGTTCCCGTCGAGAAGCGCTACGCGCTCGCGATCACGGGAGCGTACCTTGTCAACGCGTTCAACCAGGCTCGCGGATAGGGGCGGCTGGGTGGTCTAAAGGATGGTTGTGGCGGCGCGTGTTCATCACCGGCCGCCGACCGGCGCCCGCCCGCGTTCGCTAGAATCGGTCGACGCCGGTACGCCGGCGCCGGGAGGGCTGTCCGAGCGGCCGATGGAGCCAGTCTTGAAAACTGGTGGGCAGAAATGTCTCGTGGGTTCGAATCCCACGCCCTCCGCCGTGATCAAGGTCGCTGGACCCTGGTGAATTACCGGTCCGCCCGGGCGACTACGTCGCCGCAGACCCGAGCGACGATCCCAGGTCGGCGAGCATCAGCGCCGCCTGGGTTTCGGCGGACCGCTCGGTGATGGGGTGCCCGAGAAGCGTCTGGATGCGTTCCAGTCGGTGGATCAGTGTGTTGCGGTGCAGGTACAGGCGCTCGGCAGCCGGAGCGATCCGCATCTTCGTGTCGAAGAAGGCGCGGAGCGTAGCGCGCATGTCCGCCATCTCCGGGGTGTCGCCGGCGAGTTCGCCGAGCGCGTGCTCGACGAACCAGCGGGCGCGCTCCTCGTTCCGGCTGAGGAGGATCGCGAGCGCCGCATCGCCGTAGCAGAGGCCGCCGGGCGCGCCCACGCGGGCGGCGAGGTCCAGCGCGTCGGACGCCTCCAGGAAGGTCCGGCGGAAGCCGGCGGTTCCCGGATGCGGTTCGCCGACGCCCACCAGCAGTGGTGCCGGAACGTGCAGATCCTCCACCGCCGGCCTCCGCGGCGGACGCTCGGCGGTGACCCAGATGTGGACGGTGCCGGCGGTCGTCTCGTAGCGGAGCATCCGGTCGGTGCCGGCGAAGCGGGCGAACCCCTGGATCACGCCTTCCAGTACGCGCCGTTCGACGGTGCCCCCGGGAGGTGAACCGATCGCGCACCCGAGGTGCCAGCCGAGCAGCCGGATGCGCAGCAGCCGCGTCGCCGACTCCACGTCCACCGGCGCGGCCGCCACCAGCGATTCGACCGTGCTCCGGATGCGCACCTGCTCGGCCTGGTAGACGCGGCGGCGCTCCTCGACGATTGCCTCGGTCGCGGCGCCGATCCAGGCGTCCATCGTGGCGCCCACCGACGTCGCGAGTTCCGGGACGACGCCGACGCCCTCCTGGCCGAGGCGGACGGCGGCGTCGATGAGCAGCGACAGCCACTCGTGCTGCACGGTGCGCAGCGCCTCCGTGATGTCGGACAACGGGACGTCCCGGCTGACGACGTCTTCGGCGAGGTCGTGATGGATCGCCTCCCTCGCGGCGGGAAGCTCCTCGTGGCCGGCGAGCCCGAGCAGCGTGGCGATCAGGACGTGCTGCGCGAACGACCGGATGACCGGCCAGGGTGCGAGGGCGTCCTGGATCTGCGCGTGGAGCGCGGATAGGGACTTCTCCGTCGCGCCGGCCACCCACCGGGCCGCCCCGTCACCCAGGCGCGTCCGCAGGCGATCCGCCTCGGGTCCGGCGAGCGGCGCAGGCCCGGGATCGCCCTCCCAGTCCAGCGACGCGATGACGCGCGCCACGGAGTCTGCAGCGGACACGCGGTCAGCTTAAGCCCGGGAGGGCACAGTGCACAGCGGCGTCCCGAACGCTGCGACAGACCGCACGATGACCCGGGAGCGCCGCCGGCGGAGTCTTGATGTGTCGGGCGAACGCCCGCGAATCCATACGAATATCGATGTGATCTGGAGGTCACTTTTCATGCAGGAGAACAATGTCATCGCCGTCTCGTTCGAGGACCCGCGCAACGCGTATCAGGCACTCAGCGAGCTGAAGGCAGCGGCCCTCGAGGGACGCGTCGACGTGCTCGCCGCGAGCATCGTCACGCGCGACGGGCAGGGCCGACTGGCCACCGTGGACGGAGAAGACATCGCGGGCGGCGCGGCCACCGTGGGCGGCAGCCTCGTGGGGCTGACCATCGGCGTCATCGGCGGTCCGATCGGGATGCTGTTCGGCTGGACCACCGGTCTGCTGGTCGGCGGGGCGTACGACGTCCGCCGGACGGACGATTCGGAGAGCGTCCTCGGCGAGATCAGCCGCTTCATCCCGGTGGGCGGCACGGCCATCGTCGCGCAGGTCAAGGAGTACGCCGTCGAGGTCGTCGACGAGCTGATGAAGCGGCTGGGCGGCACCGTTTACCGCCGCTCCACCGAGGTCGTGCAGGCCGAGCTCGACGCTGCTCGGGACGCGTACCGCGAGGCGCAGAAGGCCGCCGACCGGGTGGTGCGCGAGGAGCGCAAGGCCGCCCGTCACGAGAAGGCCGAGGAGCGCAAGGCGCACGTCAAGGAGAAGCTGCACGTCGGCTGACCCGCAGGCAGATCGGGCCACCGAGCCGCCTTCCGGCGCGCGCGGTGGCCCGATCACCGCGGGCCCGGCGCCGGCGCCCCGTCGATCTCGAGGCGCTCGACGATCGGCTGGATCAGTTCGGCCGTCGTGCGCAGGTGCGTCTCGAGTAGCGCGACCGCAGCATCCGCGTCCCTCGCCAGCGCGAGTTCGAGCATGCGACGGTGCTCGCCGGGCACATCCCGTGCGCCGCCGATCGATGCTTCGGTCGAGAGCTGCCGGTAGAGCTCGGCGCTGTCCCGGAGCGAGCCGGCGATGCCGATCAGCCGTGGACTGCCGCACGCCGCGATCAGCGCGGCGTGGAAGCGGGCATGCGCCGCGCTCCATTCTTCGGACGTGCCCCGTTCGCCCTCATCGAGGACGGGCGCTCGCTCGAGCAGGTGGTGGGCGGCGAGCACCCCGGCCTCCCACTCGGCGTCGCCCTCGGCGATGGCGCGACGGAGGGCTTCGCATTCGATCATGACCCGGAGATCGGTGAGGTCGTCGAGGTCGGACTTCGAAACGGCCTGAACACGGAACCCGGCGTTGGGAGTCAGCGTGACCAGACCCTGCTCCGAGAGTCGGAGCAGCGCCTCCCGCACCACTGAGACGCTGGTGCCGAACTGCTGAGAGAGAGCGACCAGGCGCAACGGCGAACCCGGCGGGAAACGGCCGGCCAGCAGATCCCTGCGCAAGACCTCGATCAGCTGGACGCCGAGCGTCTCCGTATTCGTCTGCCGTGGCATGGATCCTCCCGGCAAGTATCCTCGCACACTTCAGGCATATGCGATCAAAACCAAATTTACGACAATTCTTGACATTTCGAAAATAGCGATGAAGGATGCATCCATCACTTCACCGTCGAAGAGGAGAAACACCATGACTGAGATCCGCGCGACTGATCCCTCCAGCTGGAAGACCGGTCCGATCACCCCGCCGCTCCTGCACCACGCGACGTTCATGACGCTGGACGTGAACGCGATGGTCGAGTTCTACGAGCTCGTGTGCGGGATGCACCCCGTCTACTACGGCCACGATGCCGCGTGGCTCACCAACGACCTCGCGAACCACCGGATCGCTCTTCTCAAGCTGCCCGGCACGGTCCCGCCGATCAACAAGCCGCACAGCGCAGGCCTTCATCACACGGCCTTCGAGTACGCGACCTTCGATCAGTGGCTGGACAACTATGAGCGACTGGCCGCGATCGGACTCGAGCCGCACATCTGCTTCGATCACGGGATGACGATGTCGATGTACTACGCGGATCCTGACGGCAACGGCGTCGAGATCCAGGTCGACAACTTCCGTGACTGGGGGATGTCGAAGGAGTGGATGTGGGCCTCCCAGGAGTTCGCCGCCGACTACATCGGCGCCCCGTTCGACCCCGCCAAGCTGGTGGAGGCGCGCAGGGCCGGGCTCAGCCCCGACGAGATCCACGAGCGCACCTATGCTCGCCAGTACGTCCCGGAAGGCTACGTCCCTGTCCTGACGTTCCCCGACCCGTGGCCGGATCGGATCGCCGCCGACCCGACCCTCCTCGACGGGGTGCCGGCGCCCGACGCCGCACCGGAGCACGTCCTCGAACCGCAGGGCTGAACCATGCGTATCGCAAACCGCCTCGGCCGCGCGGTGCTGCTGCGCGACGGCCTCGCCTTCGACCTCGCCACCGTCAGTGACGGGGCGTTCGGACCGGACCCCATGACGCCGTATCGCGATTGGGAGGCCTTCGTCGCGGCCGCCCCGTCGTTCGCGCTGACCGACGGTGAGCCGTTCCTGCCGGAGGAGCTGGGGCCGCCCGTTCCGGCCCCGTCGCAGGTCTTCGCCATCGGACTGAACTATCGCGATCACGCGGCGGAGGCGAACCTCGACCTCCCCTCCGACCTGATCGTCTTCACCAAGTTCGCGTCCAGTCTGGCCGGCCCGAACGCTGCCGTCGCGCTGCCGTCGGAGCACGTCGACTACGAGACGGAACTGGTGGTCGTCATCGGACGGCGCGCCCACCGGATCGCAGCTACCGAGGGGTGGGATGCGGTGGCCGGCCTCTGCGTCGGACAGGACTTCAGCGATCGCGGCGTTCAACTGCGGGGGCCTGCGCCGCAGTTCAGCCTGGGCAAGTCCTTCCCGGGATTCGGACCGTTCGGGCCGGCGGTCGTGACTCTCGACGAGGTGTCCGACCGCGACTCGCTCGGTGTCCGTGCGACGCTGTCCCGCAGCGGTGCCGACCCGATCCCCCTGCAGGACGGCAACACACGGGACCTCATCTTCGACGTCCCGCGCATCATCGCCGACCTCTCGCAGGTGGTCGAACTCGCGCCGGGGGACCTGATCTTCACGGGGACGCCGGCCGGGGTCGGTGCAACGCGGGGCCTCTTCCTCCGTGAGGGCGACGTCGTCCACAGCGAGATCGACGGTCTCGGGCGCCTCGAGAACAGCTTCACGTCATGACCACGACCGAGTCCCTCCCTCGCCTGGCCGACGCCGCCGACCTGGCGGCCATCGAGGCCATCCCCCTGGCCGAGCGGAACATCCCGGCGACGACGTGGGAGATCGTGACGGAGGCCGCCGCACGGTTCCCCGCAGCGGCGGCGTCCACCTGGGTGCCCGATCCGTCCCGGTTCACGGAGGCCGTCACCGTCAGCTTCGAGGAACTGCGGAGTCAGGCGATCCGGTCTGCGAACGTGTTCGTCGGCCTGGGGGTCGGCCGCACGGATGCGGTCACCTTCCTCTCTCCGAACGTCAGCACGCTGCTGTCTGCGATGCTCGGCGCCCAGGCGGCCGGGATCGCCGCCCCGGTGAACGCGGCTTTCGACGTTCACCGGATCGCCCGACTCACGGGGCTGACCGAGTCGCGTGTGCTCGTCGCCGCGGGGCCGGAACTCGACGCCGACCGGTGGGAGACGACGCTGCAGTCGGCGCAGCGGTTGGGCGTGCGCACGATCCTCGCGCTGCGGCCCGACGGTGTCTCCGCATCCCGTCCCGTTCTGGGGTCGCGGCGCGGCGTCTCGGTCTCGTACCTCGAAGAGGCCATGACCTGGGTCCACGACGACGACCTCGCCTGCCCCCCTCCTGCGCCGACGGATCTCAGCGCCTACTTCCACACGGGCGGCACCACGGGCGCGCCGAAGATCGCCGCGCACACTCACGCGAACGAGGCCGTGATGGCGTGGAGCATCGCGACAGCGGGCGCTCTCGGCACCGATTCGAGCATCCTCGCCGGTTTGCCGTTGTTCCACGTGAACGCGCTTCTCGTCACGGGCCTGGCCCCGATCGTCGCCGGCGCACGAAGCGTCTGGCCGAGCCCGCTGGGCTGGCGCGACCCCGCACTGTACGCGGTTTTCTGGCGGCTGGTCGAGCGCTACGGGGTCACCGCGATGAGTGCGGTGCCCACCGTGTACGCGACCCTCGCGGACATGCCTGTGAATGCCGACATCTCGTCGCTGCGCACCCCGATCGTCGGTGCGGCACCGCTGCCTCCCCTGGTCGCCGCGGGGTTCGCCGCGCGCACGGGGCTCGAGCTGCGCGAAGGATACGGGTTGACGGAGGCGGGCTGCGCCTCATCGCTGACCCTGCCGGAACGCGCGCGACCGGGCTCGGTCGGTCAGCGGCTCCCTTACCAGCGGGTTGCCGCCGCACGAGTCGTGCGGGAGGCGCCCGGCGGAGGTGCGGACGAATCCTGCGCGGACGGCGCGCTGGAGCTGCTTCCGCCGGGATCGCCGGGGGAACTGGTCATCGCCGGCCCGACGGTCTTCGCGGGCTACCTGAGGAAGTCCGCCGGCGTCCGCTCGCTCGACACCACGTCGATCGTCGACGGCTGGCTGCGCACCGGCGATCTCGGTTCGGTCGCGGAGGACGGCACGATCAGCATCCAGGGTCGCAGCAAGGACCTCATCATCCGGGGCGGCCACAACATCGACCCCCGCGTCATCGAGGATGCGCTTCTGGCGCATCCGGCCGTGACCGCGGCGGCCGCGATCGGACGACCGGACCGCCGCAGCGGCGAAGTGCCCGTCGCCTTCGTCTCGCTTGCCGAGGGCGCCGACGTCGACGGGGACGCGCTCCGCGAATGGGCGACGGCCCGCATCGACGAGCCCGCCGCGCGACCCCGGAACGTCACCGTCCTTCCGCGACTCCCGCTCACCGCGGTCGGGAAGCCGTCGAAGGTCGAACTCCGCGCGGTCGTCGTCGCCGAGGTCGCGCACGAGGAGCTCGAACGCGCCGGCCGCACGGATGTGCGCGTCGCAGTCAGGCAGACCGACGCCGGGCTGGTCGTGGAGTTGGGCGGATCACCCGCCTCCATCGCCGCCGCGCGGACGATCCTGGGCGGCTACGCCCTCGCTCTGACCGAGGCCGGCTGATGGTCGCCGGGCGCGACTACGACGTGGTGGTGGTCGGCGGCGGCCCCACGGGGCTGGCCCTCGCCATCCTGCTCGCCGGCCAGGGCGTCAGCACCGCCGTCGTCGAAGCGCATCAGTCGATCTACCCGCTCCCGCGGGCGGTCCATCTCGACGCCGAGGTCTACCGCATTCTGCACTCCCTGGGGGTCGGGACGGGCTTCGCCGCCATCAGCCGCCCCGCCGCCGGCCTGCGGCTGGTGGACGGGCGTCACCGGCGGCTCGCGCAGTTCGATCGGCTCGACGTGGCCGGCGCGCTTCCGGAGGCCAACCTGTTCGACCAGCCGGACCTCGAGGCACTGCTGCGTGCGC
Source organism: Leifsonia sp. EB34 (assembly GCF_041260585.1). Classification (NCBI taxonomy): domain Bacteria; kingdom Bacillati; phylum Actinomycetota; class Actinomycetes; order Micrococcales; family Microbacteriaceae; genus Leifsonia; species Leifsonia sp. EB34. Next base: position 1,379,668 of record NZ_JBGCCV010000001.1, on the reverse strand, counting down.
GCGCGGAGGCCGTGGAACTGATCGACCTGATGCTCGGCGTCGCCGTCTGCGACCTCGCCTCCGGGCCCGCCGGTGTGACCGTCATGACCACCGACCGGCGCACCGGCGAGGAGGCGACCCTGCGTGCCCTCTACGTCGTCGGAGCCGACGGAGCCAACAGCACCGTGCGGGACCTGCTCGAGATCCCCGTCGACAACCTGGGCTTCGCGCAGCGCTGGCTGGTCGTCGATGTGCGCGTCGACCGCGAGCTGGACGCGTGGGGCGGTGTGCACCAGATCTGCGACGTCGACCGGCCGGGCACCTTCATGCGGGTCGGCGCCGACCGCTACCGCTGGGAGTTCCGGCTTCTCGACGGTGAATCCGCCGCCCGGTTCTCGTCGATCCCTGCGCTCCGCGAGCTCGTCGACCGCTGGCTCCGCGACCTCCCCGACAGCGAGGTGCACGTCGTTCGCATCGCCGAGTACATGTTCAAGGCACAAGTGGCACGGCAGTGGAGGGAGGGCCGCGTGCTGCTCGCCGGCGACGCCGCCCACCTGACACCGCCCTTCATCGGTCAAGGGCTCGGGTCCGGGCTGCGCGACTCGATGAACCTCGCGTGGAAGCTGGCGCGGGTCGTCACGGGTCGAAGCGAGGACTCCCTGCTCAGCACCTATGAGACCGAGCGCAAACCGCACGCCGTGGCCCTCATCCGGAAGGCCATGATGATCGGCCGGGTTATGACCGGACGTGAGCCGTCGTCCGTGCTCGGCCGTCGCGTCGCCATGCCGATCGCCTCACGTATCCCGTCCCTCGAGCAGCGCCTCCTCAGCAGTACCTCGCCGGCACTGGCAGCCGGGGACGCGATCGACGCGACCACGCCGAAGCGGCTGCGCGGCACCATCCTCCCGCCCGTGCGGGTGAGGGACCCGCGGACGGGCGAAGTCCGGTCGATCGACGAGGTGCTCCCCTCGGACTTCGCCGTCATCTCGCGCGTCGATCTCGTCTCCGGGGTCGAGGCGGGCGCGGTGAACCTGCGTGTCGACCAGTCCAGCTCTGTCGCCGGTGAGCGCGAGCTCGCGGCATGGCTGTCGAAGAGCCGGTGCGACTGGGCGGTCGTCCGGCCGGACCGGGTGATCTCGAGGGCGGCCCGGGGAAACCATCCCGGTCAGGTCGGCGTCGAGGCGTCTGACCGCAGCGTGTCGGCCGAAACCGAAGAGGAGAAAGACCATGCCTGACATCAAGATCGCCGTAATTCTCGGCAGCACTCGCCCCGGTCGCAACGGAGCCGGCGTAGCCCGGTGGGTGATGGAGCAGTCGGCGGATCGCGAGGCGATCTACGAGCTCGTCGATCTTGCCGACTACCCGCTTCCGCACCTGGATGAACCGGCATTGCCGAGTTCGGGGGCTTACGCGAACGACCACACCAAGGAGTGGGCGCGGAAGATCGCCGACTACGACGGCTACATCTTCGTCAGCCCGGAGTACAACCACTCCACTTCCGGCGTGCTCAAGAACGCCCTCGACTACCTCTACGCGGAGTGGAACAACAAGGCCGCCGCGTTCGTCAGCTATGGCAGCCTCGGGGGCGCCCGCGCCATCGAGCACCTGCGCGGGGTGGCGAGTGCCCTTCAGCTCGCGCATGTGCGCCAGCAGTTGAGCTTCAGCCTGTTCTCCGACTTCGAGAACTTCCGAACCTTCAAGCCCGGTCCGCAGCACGCGAAGGCCGTCCAGACACTGTTCGACGAACTCGAGGCATGGACCGCCGGCTTGCAGTATGTCCGTACGCAACTGCTCCACAAGTACGAGGAAGCCGCAGCGTAACGCACGTGCGGAGGGTCAGCCCGGTTTGATGTTCTGGTTCACGTGGAAGAGGTTTCCGGGGTCGTACTTCTTCTTGACGGCGACCAACCGGTCGTAGTTGACCCCGTAGTTTTCCCGGATCCTGTCCTGGTCGTCACCGTCCATGAAGTTGATGTAGCCGCCCGGCGCGGAGTACGGGCGCAACGCCGCCGCGTAGTCCCGGACCCAGCCGACGTTCGCCGCGTTGTCTGCCGGGTCGTTCCACATGCAGGCGATCACCGGAGCGAAATTGACGTCGCGGTAGACGAACGCGGTGTCCGTCTTCCCGACGCGGTGCACAGCGCCGTCGATCGGGTACAGGTGGACGGAGGTCTGCACGCTGGGCACCTTGCTGCCGTACTCGAGGTGGACGGCGATGACGTCGTCGGTGAGCTCGGCGAGGAAGTTCGCTTTCCAGTAGGCCTGCATCCCTTTGGGCAGGAGCGGGTCGAACGCGCCGTTGAGGGCCGGGTACGGCATGGGGCCGACCAGCGAGCCCGCCACGGGGGCGACGTCGAGGAACGGCTGCCAGCGGGCCTCGCCTTCGGCAGGGTCACCGGTCCACATGCCTATGACCACGCAGACCGGTTTGCCGTGCCATTCCTCGGGAAGGAAGGGCACGGGCGGTCCCTGGTGGAAACCGAGGAAGGCTCCGAACTCCTCGGGGGCCGAGGCGATGTAGTCGCGGTAGAACTTGGCCACGGTCTCGGCATGCTCGATGCCGTAGATGATGATCGCGGCATGGACCATGTCCACGGGATGAAGCCGGTACTCGAGCGATGTCACCACCCCGAAGTTGCCGCCGCCTCCCCTCAACGCCCAGAAGAGGTCCTCGTTCTGGGCCTCGCTCGCCTTCACGAACGAGCCGTCGGCGAGGACGACGTCTGCGGACAGCAGGTTGTCGCAGGACAGCCCGTATTTGCGGGAGAGGTAGCCGATGCCGCCACCGAGAGTCAGACCGGAGATCCCGGTGGACCCGACGATGCCGCCCGTGGTGGCCAGACCGAACGCGTGGGTCGCGTGGTTGAAGTCCGCCCAGGTGGTCCCTGCCTCGGCGCGGGCCGTGCCGGCTTCCGGGTCGACGCGGACACCGGTGCGGTCGACGAAGTCGATGACCAGGGCGCGGTCCCAGGTGCCGAAGCCGGGGGCGCTGTGGCCGCCGCCGCGGATCGCCAGGGGGAGGGAGTTGTCGCGCGCGAAGTTCACGCTGGCGATGACGTCCGCGACCTGCGCCACACGGACGACACCGGCCGGGTGTCTGTCGATCATCCCGTTGTACACGGCCCTGGCGGAGTCGTAGTCGGGATCACTGGGTGTGATGAGTTGCCCGCGGAGCTGTTCACGCAGTCCGTCGAGCGGTGTTCCGTTCATGGGTGTACCGCCGATTCTTTCGCAAGACCGGATCCGCCCCCCCGTCACGCCCCCACGTATCCGACGGCTGGGCGTTATGGCATCAGGCCTACACCCGGGCCTACGGCAGGGGCAAGAGGATGCGAGGGGTCAGGTCGAGGCCGGCCAGGCCGAGCCCGCGGCGCGCCATGCTGCGTCGATCGCCGCGAGCGTCGGCGGGTCGAGGGGGCCCTGTGCGGCAGCCGCGATGTTCTCCCGCAGGTGGGCCAGCTTGGCGGTGCCGGCGATGGCGGTGTGCACGCCGGGCGCGTACGCGGTGAACCGGAGGGCGAGGTCGGCCCACGGCGTGGTGCCGGGGTCGAGGTCGAGGGCCTGGAGGCGCTCCCAGTAGAGCTCCGCGTAGTGGCCGGTCGGCCGGTCGGGGAACCTCCACGGCGCGTTCGCGATCGGGCGCTTGGCGATGACGCCCTGTTCGAGGTGCCGGCCGAGGACGTTCCGGAGGTTCCACTGATCGACGATGTTGACGCTGGCCTCGATGGCGCCGAAGCGTCCGGACCCCACCGCGAACGCGAGGGCCTCGTTGTCGCCGCTGTACCCCGCGACGCCGACCTTGCCGGCCGCGACGGCCTGGTCGAGGGTGTCCTGCAGGTCTCCGCGCTGGAGGACGTCGAGGGGGCACGAGTGCAGGAAGAAGATGTCGAGTCGCTCGGAACGGGTCAGCTCCAGTGACCGTTCGATGCTCCGGAGGATGCTGCCCGGCGACCAGTCCCGATGCCCGTCGATCTTCGCCCCGCCCTTGGTGGAGAGGACGAATTCGTCCCGGCGGTGCCCGAGGTGCCGTCCGATGCGTTCCTCGCTCAGGCCGTAGCTCGCGGCGGTGTCGATGAGTGTCACACCGAGATCGAGGGCTCCGTTGAGCACCTCGGCCGCGTCGTGTTCTGTGACGTCGCTCTCGCCGATCTGACCGGCGCCGAGCCCCACGATCGACACCTCGAACCCGGTGCTCCCGAACGGGCGTTGCTCCACCACTTCTGTGCTCCTCGCGTTGGCGTCGACCCGCACCAGCCTAGACCGCAGCCACCTGCCGTCAGGAGGAGGTCGACCCGAGCACGGCCCGCAGCGAGCCGGTCGAGGTGGCGACAGCAACGCGGCGCGTTCGGGCCGGTCGGAGGTTGGCGATGAGCGCGGGGATCGCTGCCGCCACGAGCGCCGCGCCGTAGACGAGGGTCGTCGTCTTCAGTCCGACGACGGTCGTGAGCGCGCCTGCGGCGACGGCCGGGACGCTGAACCCGAGGTAGCAGATGACGTAGACCGCCGAGAACATGCCGGCGCGCTCGTGGGGTTCGGCGAGCGGGAGGGTGACCCGCAGCGCTCCGGAGTAGCCGCTGCCGAAACCGCAGCCGGCCACCATCGTCCCGGCGAAGTAGAGGAGCACCGAGCCGGAGACCACCGCGAGTGCGGTGACCGAGACGCCGGTGACGAGGCAGGTGACCCCGACGAGCATGGTCGTCCGGTCGGACCACCGTCGCGCTGCGAAGACGGCGATCGCGGCCGGGAAGAACAGGGCGAACAGCGCGAGACCGCCGATGATGACCGCCGGATCGTGGGTGAGGGAACGAACGATCGACGGTCCGAGGGACAGGTAGAACCCGCCGAGCGCCCACGTCGCGGCGCCGACCGGCATCGCCGTGGCGACCGTCTTCACCGCAGCGGCAGGGATCCGGAGTCGCGGGACGAGCGATCGGGGCGTCCACGGCAGCGTTCCCCCGGTCTGCGGATGGAGGGCGAGCGGGATCCCCAGCACCACCAGCAGCGCTGCGATCGTCAGATAGACGACCTGCGCGGGTGCGGGGGCGAACCCGACCAGCAGGGACGATCCGATCGCCCCGCTCGAGAGTCCGATCGGTGAGGCGAGGCTGTTGAGCAGCGATCCGGCCGGACGATCCGGGTTCTCGAACGCCATGAGTGCGGCCCCGGCAGCGCTCATGGTCGCCCCGGTCGCCACCCCCTGGATCACCCGGGCGGCGATGAGGGCCGCGGGGGAGGCTGCGCCTGCGAAGAAGAGCATCGCAGCGATCTCGAGGACGATCGCCGCGATGAGCACCGGCCGCGTGCCGAGGTGATCGGCGAGGGAACCCGTGATCAGCAGGGTGACGAGGATGGCGGCCGCATAGACGGCGAAGACCGCGGTGACGGCGATCGGCCCGAGCCCCCACTCGTGGGCGTACCGCGCGTACAGCGGGGAGGGGGCTGCGGAGCCCCCGATGAAGACGACCAGCACCGCAGCGTGCAACCAGAATGCCGCGTGACGGCGTCTCATCGGGACCTCGATTCCTTAAAGCGAAAAGTATGCTTTAACACTACTCCCTTAACGCATACTTTGCGCGTTAGGGCGCGAACTCTAGAATCGACGCATGGCCACCGCACCGACAGCCCGCCCGGGAGGCCGCAGCGCGCGCATCCAACTGGCGGTGCACTCGGCCGTGACCGAGCTCCTCGAGGAGAACGGCGGGGACCGGACCGCCCTCTCCATTCCGGAGATCGCCAAGCGGGCCGGCGTCAACACGAGCACCATCTATCGCCGGTGGCGCGACCTGCAGGGACTGCTGGCCGCGGTCGCGTCGAACTCCCTCGCCCTCGAGCAGGTGGAGGACACCGGAACGCTCGAGGGAGACCTCCTCGCCTGGTTCGTGCCGTACGTCGAGGAGTTCTCCACCGAACTCGGGCGGCAGGTCCTGCGCGACATGGTCGCCGACAAGGACGTGACCACCGACTACTTCGAGATCCTGCGGCGGCACATCGAGGAGATCCGGTCGCGGGCGATCGAGCGAGGCGAGGCGCCTCCGGCGACCGAGCGGGTCGTCGATGTGGTCGTGGCCCCGGTGATCTACCGGATCCTCTTCACGCACGCGGACGAGGAGCAGCTCGACGTCCGGGACAAGATCGATCGGCTCATCGGAGAGATCGCCGACTCGGGGGAGTGAGTGCAGCATTCGTGGCGACGACGACCAACGCATCGGGGCGCGTCGCCAACCGACGCGGCTGAGCCGGCGGCGACCCCACATCGGGCGCCACCAGTTCTAGGTATTTCGGGCGCCCTTCGCCGGACCGGATACTGATTCTGTTCCAAACGCATTGAAACGAAGACGCCAAACGCGCCGACCCCCGTCGCAGAAAGCCGACCCCGAAATGCCGACCACAGAGACCATCGTCGCCGACCCGTCCCCGAACCTCGTCACAGACTGTTGCGGGTTCTTCGAGGCCCCGCACGCTCACGTCTGGGAGTACACGAACGGGCACCTGGTGTGCGCGTTCTGCGACGAGAAGCGGGCATTCACGCCGTAAGACGACCCCGCTGCCGCGTTCGGGACCGACGCCCGAGCGGGAACCGATCGGCTAGCCTCGTGCCATGCCAACTCTGCCGTTCCGCGCCGACATCGTCGGCAGCTTCCTCCGTCCGCCCGAGCTCGCCAGGGCTCGAAATGAGTTCGCCTCCGGCGCGATCGATCGGGACGGGCTGCGTGCGGTCGAGGACGCGGCGATCCGGGAGCTCGTGCTCAGTGAGGCGGAGGCGGGCCTCCCGGTCGCGACGGACGGCGAGTTCCGTCGCGCCTGGTGGCACTTCGACTTCTTCGGGCTGCTCGACGGCGTCGAGGTCGTCGAGCTCGATCACGGCATCCAGTTCCAGGGCGTGCAGACCAAGCCCCGCGGCCTCGAAGTGACGGGGAGGATCGGGTTCGGCGACGACCATCCGTTCCTGGAGCACTTCCGGTCGCTGAAAGCGCTCGTCGAAGGCACCACAGGGGCCGTCCCCAAGTTCACCATCCCGGCTCCCACCGTCCTCGACTTCCGGCTGGAGCCCGGCCACATCTCGCCGTCGGCGTACGGCGGGCGCGACGAGCTCGTGGACGACCTCGTCGGCGCCTACCGCGACGCCCTCCGGGCGTTCTACGACGCCGGCGCACGGTACCTGCAGTTCGACGACACCGCCTGGGCGTACCTCTGCTCGGACGCGGAACTCGCCAAGGCGCGCGAGCGGGGCATCGAGACGGACGGCATCGCCGAACGGTACTCGGCGATGCTGAACCGGATCCTCGACGGCAAACCGGACGACCTGACGGTCACCACGCACGTCTGCCGCGGAAACTTCCGGTCGACGTGGATCTCGTCCGGCGGCTACGAGCCGGTCGCGGAGCAACTCCTCGGCAACACGCACTTCGACGGGTACTTCCTCGAATACGACAGCGAGCGCGCGGGTGGATTCGAGCCGCTCCGCTTCCTGCCCGAGGGGGACAAGCGGGTCGTGCTCGGCCTCATCACGTCGAAGACCGGCGCGCTGGAGGACCCGGACGTGATCAAGCGACGGATCGACCAGGCGGCCGAGTTCGCGCCCCTCGACCAGCTCGCGCTCAGCCCGCAGTGCGGCTTCGCCTCCACCGAGGAGGGGAACCTGCTGACCCGGGACGAGCAGTGGGCGAAGGTGCGCGAGGTCGTGGACATCGCCGCCGAAGTCTGGGGCTGAGCCCAGGCTCGCACACACGCGAAAGGGCGGTCGCCGAATGGGCGACCGCCCAGTGTGTTTGTGGGCGAGCGAGGCGCGCCGCCCGCATCATGCGGTCCGGCCTGCACCGGCGTGGAGCCCGCTCGCCGGGCCGCCCGTTCAGGCGGTGACGGCCTTGTGGTGCTCCGAAGCGGATCCCACGCTGACCTTGCGCGGCTTCGCCCGCTCGGCGATCGGGATCAGGACGCTGAGCACGCCGTTGTCGTAGCTCGCGCTGATGCCGTCGGTGTCGACGTCGTCGCCGATCGTGAACTGGCGCAGGTAGCTGCCGAACGGCCGCTCCTGGAGGAGCCACCGGCTGTTCTGGCGCTCGCCCGCGGACCGCTGGGCGCGGATGCTGAGCAGGTGGCCGTCGAGGTCGATGTCGATGGATCCGGGGTCGATGCCCGGGAGGTCCGCGTTGAGCAGGTACTTGTCGCCCTCACGCGACAGGTCCACCGGCATCATGCGGGGCTGGCGGCTCGTGTCGAAGACGCTCTGCGCGATCCTGTCGAGCTGGCTGAAAGGATCGAACGACATGGCCATGGGTGTGAACTCCTTTCATCGTGGTGTGCGTATCCGTGTGCGTTCCCGCCGGTCGCGCGCCGGCGGGTCCCGGGCGACCGCCCGGAGGTGCGCGGCGGGCTCGCTCCGTAGCGGGCGCGGGAGTCGACGCGTCCCGCGGGGCCACGCGGATGTCGAGGCGCGGGGTCCCGAGGCGCCGACGCGGACGGGAGGCTCCAAGCCGGTACGGGCGACGAGCGCGGCGAATTCGGCCTCGAGCCATTCCGTGTCGGAGCAGATCAGGTCTGCGAACCCTGCCGTCGCCGTCTCGATCGCCGTCTGCATCTCGGAGCCTCCCATCCTGCTAGCCAATGAGATTACCTACAGCGCCTGATGTAGATTTAATACACCCATCGCTTGACAAATCTTCCGATTAACAGGAAACTTTGAGGATGACGGACCGGTCCGGGAGCCTTCCCCTCTACAGCATCGCTGTGGCGGCGCAGCTCGCGGAGCTCCCGGCGGCGACGCTCCGTCTGTACGAGGAGAAGGGTCTGGTCACCCCCGCCCGTACCGAGGGCGGGACCCGCCGCTACAGCGACGACGACATCGCCGCGATCCGTCAGGTGGCCGTGCTGCAGGGCGACGGGATCAACCTCGCCGGTGTCGGGCGGGTGCTCGAACTGCAGGCCGAGAACGCCGAGCTCCGCCGCCGCCTCGACCCGGACGACCTCGGCTAGCCACGAAGCCGACCGTCGCGATCGATCCGGCGTCCACGGCCGCGGCGGGGATAGAGTCCCTGTGAACCCCGCCCGACGATTGGAGCCCTGTGCCGACGCGAAAGCCCTCCATCACGGATGTCGCGCGGCTCGCCGGGGTCTCGTACCAGACCGTCTCGCGGGTGATCAACGACGCCCCCGATGTGAATGCGGAGACGCGGGCGCGGATCCGGGAGATCATCGTCGAGATCGGCTACCGGCGCAACCGCTCGGCGGCCGCCCTCGTCACCAACCGGTCGACCTCCATCGGGATCGTGACCGACGGCTCGCCGCGGTTCGGTCCGGTCGGGACGCTGCTCTCGCTGGAGCGCGAGGCCCGAGCGCGCGGCTACGTCGTCACGGTCGTCGCCGCCGACGAACCGTACGAGCTCTCGATCCAGGCGGCGTTCGACACCCTCGATGAGATCGGCGTCGACGGGATCATCGTCATCGCTCCGCGGCTGTCGATGGCCGAAGCGACGCGGACGGCTGCCGTCCGGGTCCCCGTCGAGATGATCGCCGCGGGCGCGTCCGGCACGCCGAAGGTCTTCACCTATTCCGAAGACCAGGAGCTGGGGGCCCGCATGGCGACCCAGCACTTGATCGACCTCGGCCACACCGACATCGCGCACATCGCCGGCTCGATGGACTGGTTCGACGGGCGCGTGCGCAAGCGCGGCTGGGAGGCCGCGCTGGCCGGCGCGGGCCTGCGCCCCGGGCTCTGCCTGGAGGGCGACTGGAGCCCCAAGTGGGCGTACGAGGTGGGCCTGCGTCTCATCGAGGAGGGACGGGTCCCGTCCGCCGTCTTCGCCGTGAGCGACCACACGGCGCTCGGGCTGATCCGCGCGTTCTCCGAGAACGGGGTTCGCGTGCCGGAGGACGTGAGCATCGTCGGCTTCGACGACCTGGAGGGGTCGGACTACTTCCTGCCGCCGTTGACCACGGTCCGGCAGGACTTCCCTGCGCTCGCGCGCGGCACGATGGAGGTCCTCCTCGGCGCCGTCGAGGGCCGCGACGTGGACCGCACGCCGAGTGTCCCGACCCTGGTGGTGCGCGACAGCGCGATCCGCGCGTCCTGACGGGCGTTACGCTCCTCGATTCCTAGCTTGACAAATAGTTCCGTGAACGTTCACGATAGAGGCGCCGACGGAGTTCGACGGACCGACGCCGGCGAAGTCCAGGAGATCGACCAGCCCCGACGTCAGTGACGACTGTCCAGGGGGCGCACCACGACCTCCGGACGAAGCTCGCCACCGGCGTGCGCTCGATCGCGGCCCCCACTGCGCGCGCGGACGCTGGCCATCGATGCACCACATCCATCGCAATCCAGAAAGGACTGGAGAAGCATGCTCCGAAAAACAGCATTGATCGCAGCGGCAGCCGCACTCGTATTCGCGGTCGCCGGTTGCAGCTCCACGACGAGTTCCAGCGGCAGCCAGGACTCCGCCGCCTCCCAGAAGGCCGAGAAGGCGCTTGAGAAAGTGGCCGGCCAGGTCTTCAGCAAGGGCCCGAACGGCGAGGACCCGTCGCCGGCCTCCTCTGCCGACCTGTCCGCCGACGAGATCGCCAAGGTGAAGGGGCTCGGCGCGACGGCGGCGATCGTCATGCACTACGGCGGCAACGACTGGGCGACCGCGCAGATCGCCGGCCTCAAGAGCGAGTTCGGCAAGCTCGGCATCAAGGTCATCGCGACCACGGACGCCGACTTCAAGCCGGACAAGCAGGTCTCCGACCTCGAGACCGTCCTCGCGCAGAAGCCGAGCATCATCGTCTCCATCCCGACCGACCCGGTGGCGACCGCCTCCGCGTACAAGGCCGCGGCGGCGTCGGGCGCGAAGCTCGTGTTCATGGACAACGTCCCGCAGGGCCTCACGGCCGGCAAGGACTACGTCTCGGTCGTCTCCGCCGACAACTACGGCAACGGCGTCGTGTCGGCGCACGAACTGGCGAAGGCGCTCGGAGGCAAAGGCACCATCGGCACGATCTTCCACCAGGCCGACTTCTTCGTGACCAAGCAGCGCTACCAGGGCTTCAAGGACACGATCACCAAGGACTACCCGGGCATCAAGATCGTCGAGGAGAAGGGCATCGCCGGTCCCGACTTCGCCGGAGACGCCCAGGCCGCGGCCAACGCCATGCTCAGCAAGCACCCGGACCTCTCCGGCATCTGGGGCGTCTGGGACGTCCCCGCCGAGGGCGTGATGGCAGCGGCCCGCGCGTCCGGCCGCACCGACCTCAAGATCGCGACGGAGGACCTCGGCAAGAACGTCGCCATCGCCCTCGCGAAGAACCAGCTCATCGTCGGGCTCGGTGCGCAGGTGCCGTTCGACCAGGGAGTGACGGAAGCGCGGCTCGGCGCCGGAGCCCTGATCGGCAAGAGCGCCCCGGCCTACATCGCCCTGAGCGCCCTGCCGGTCGACCACTCCAACGTGCTCGACGCGTGGAAGAAGGTCTACCACCAGGACCCGCCGCAGGACCTGAAGGACTCGTACAAGAAGTAGGCGAGCCGGCCGGGAGCGCCCACCGCGCTCCCGGCCGATCGAAAGGCGCATCCATGACCACACCGAACAACGCGGTTCAGCTGCAGGGCATCTCGAAAGCCTTCAGCGGGGTCGTCGTCCTCGACGATGTCGACTTCGACGTGCGGCCCGGCGAGGTGCACGCGCTCGCCGGCGGCAACGGGGCCGGCAAGTCGACGCTGATGAAGATCCTGCAGGGCGTGTACCAGGCCGATGCCGGCGACATCCTCATCGACGGCGTCCCGGCCTCGATCGACTCCATCCACGCCGCGAAGGCCGCCGGTATCGGCATGGTCTTCCAGGAGTTCAGCCTGGTTCCCAGCCTGACCGTCGCACGCAACATGCTGCTGGGCGCCGAGCCGCTGACCCGGCTGGGGTTCATCGACGAACGCGCCCTCGTCCGGAAGGCGGAGGAGGTCTTCGCCGGGATGGGCGTCGACATCGACCCGCGGGCCGAGGTGGGGCGGCTGGGAACCGCGTACTGGCAGCTCACCGAGATCGCCAAGGCGCTGTCGCAGAACGCGCGCGTCCTCATCATGGACGAGCCCACCGCGAGCCTCGCCCGCCACGAGACGGAGGCGCTGTTCGAGCTGATCGGGCGGCTGAAGGCCCGTGGCATCTCGATCATCTACATCTCGCACCGGATGGACGAGGTCTACCGCATCGCGGATCGCATCACCGTGCTCCGGGATGGGCGGCGCCTGTTCACCCAGCGGCTGAGCGACGTCAGCCCGGAGGACATCGTCGAAGGCATCGTCGGCCGCCGGATGGAGGGCCAGCTCGCCTACCGGGAGCGGGAGGCCGTCGCGCAGGACGGTCCGCCGCTGCTGGAGGTGCGCGGACTCACCGCGGGCGACCGGGTGCGCGAGGCCTCCTTCACCCTCCGGCGCGGAGAGATCCTCGGACTCGCCGGCCTGATGGGCAGCGGGAGGACCGAGCTCGCCCGCGCGCTGTTCGGCATCGACCGCGCCACCGGCGGCGAGGTGCTGGTGAAGGGCAAGCGGGTCGCCCTCTCCTCGCCGAAGCGGGCCATCGCCGCGGGCCTGGCCCTCGTCCCGGAGGATCGCCGCGAGCAAGGTCTCGTCCTCGACCACTCGGTGCGGGAGAACCTCCTGCTGCCGCTGCTCGACGAGGTGCGCCGGGGTCCGCTCCTCAGCACGGCGGAGAGCCGGAGCCTGTCCACCTCCCTCATCGAGCGGCTGCGGATCAAGGTCGCCCACCCGAACCGGCCGGTCCGGCTGCTCTCGGGAGGCAACCAGCAGAAGGTGGTGATCGCCAAGTGGCTCGGAACCGACCCCGACGTGCTCATCCTCGACGAGCCCACCGCCGGTGTCGACATCGGCACGAAGAGCGAGATCCTCGACCGCGTGCGCGACCTGGCCGCGGCCGGCAAGGCCGTGATCGTCATCTCGTCCGAATACCCCGAACTCCTCGCGGTCAGCGACCGCATCCTGATCATCCGGGAGGGGGCGATCGTCCGCGAGCTCCCGCGCCGGGACATCCCCGACGAGGAGACCCTCGAACTCGCAGTACAAGGAGTCCAGAAATGAACCAACCGGCAACGCTCGACGCCCCCACCCGGCGCACCGCTTTGGCAGCGGCCGTCAAGAGCTGGGACTGGCGGCGCTACGTCATCTACATCGGCTTCGTGGTCGTCTTCCTCTTCTTCGCGGTCCTGCTCCACGACCAGGGGTTCCTCTCGCCGAACAACCTGCTCAACATCTTCCGGCAGACCTCGACCATCACGATCATCGCCGTCGGCATGACCTACGTCATCGCCGCCGCCCAGATCGACCTCAGCGTCGGGTCGACCGCCGGCCTCGCCAGCGTCGTCACGGCGCTGGGCATCTCGGCCTGGGGCCCGGTGCCCGGCATCCTGTGCGGTCTCGCCGTGGGCGCGGTCGTCGGCTCCATCAACGGCGCGCTCGTGAGCATGCTGGGCATCCCGTCGTTCCTGGTCACGCTCGGGATGCTGGGGATCGCCGTCGGCACGGCGCAGTGGATTACCGCCTCCGCGCCCATCCCGATCCTCGACGACACCTACAACACGATCTTCGGCTCTGGGAACATCGGACCGATACCGGGGCTGATCCTGTGGTCGGGCGTCTTCGTCGCGGTCGGAGCGGTCGTGCTCGCGCGGACCAAGTTCGGCCGGCAGGTGCTGGCGACCGGCGGCAACCGCATCGCCGCCGACTTCACCGGCATCAACACGAAGCGGATCACCTTCCAGGTGCTGCTCCTCTCTGGCCTGGTGGCCAGCGTCGCCGGAATGCTCTACGCCGGCCGCCTGCAGTCGGGGCGGTTCCAGTGGGGGACCGGCGACGAGCTCTCGGCCATCGCCGCGGTGATCCTCGGCGGCACCAGCCTGTTCGGCGGCAGCGGCACCGTGATCGGCACGCTGTTCGGCTCGCTGCTGATCGGCCTGATCAACAACGGGCTCATCCTCGCCGGCCTCGACAGCAGTCAGCAGCAGGTCGTCCGCGGCGGGATCATCATCCTCGCCGTCGCCCTGGCCCGCAAGAAGTAACGAACACCCACCAGAAAGGGCACACAATGCGACTCGGTTACTGCTCCATCACCTGGGGCGGCGTCGTCGGCCATCCGACCGGCGTGACCAGCGTCAAAGACCTCTTCTACCTCACCCACGGCGACATGCGCCGGGCGATCGAGGACATCGGAGCGGCGGGATACGAGGGCGTCGAGATGTTCGACGGCAACCTCGTCGAGTTCGCCGACCGGCCGGGGGAGCTCACCGGGCACCTCCGCGAGGCCGGCCTGGAGCTCGTCAGCGTCTACAGCGGGGCCAACTTCATCTACCCGGACATCCTGCCGGACGAGCTCGACCGGATCCGGCGCTCGGCGGAGCTCGCCGCGCGCTTCGGCGCCGAACGGCTTGTCATCGGCGGCGGCGCGCGCCGGGCGGCCGGGACGACCGACGACGACTACGCGCGGCTGGCCGACGCGCTCGACCAGGTCGCGGACATCGCGGAGAGCCGCGGGCTCGCCGCCAGTTACCACCCCCACCTGTCGACCATCGTGGAGAGCCCGGCCGAGCTCGACCGGCTGCTGCCGAACACGCGCATCGGCTTCTGCCCCGATGTCGCGCACCTCGCGGCCGGCGGAGGCGACCCGGCCGCGATCATCCGCGCCTACGGCGACCGCATCAATCACGTCCATCTCAAGGACCTGACCCGCGCGTCGGTGGCCTTCCAGCCGCTGGGCCGCGGGGAACTCGACCTGGCCGGCATCGTCGCCGCGCTGCGGGAGACCGGCTACGACGGCTGGCTGATGGTCGAGCTGGACGACTTCGACGGCGACCCGAAGGACGCCGCCCGACTGAGCAGACAGGCCCTGCGCGGCATTCTCGCCGCCTGACCCCCGCAGCATCCGACCACCTTGGAAAGGAAACACAACACAATGCAGCAGCTCAACGTGGGATTGATCGGCGGCGGCTTCATGGGCAAGGCCCACTCGCTCGCGTACGCGGCGATGCCGATGTTCTTCTGGCCGGCGCCCGCCCTCCCCATCCGGCACACCATCGCCGAAGCGACCGACGAACTGGCCGCCGAAGCCGCACGCCGATTCGGCTTCGAGCGCTCGACCTCCGACTGGAGGAGCGTCGTCGACGACCCGGACATCCACGTGGTCGACATCGCCACGCCCAACCACCTTCACGCCGAGATCGCGATCGCCGCGGCGCAGGCCGGCAAGCACATCATCAGTGAGAAGCCGCTCGCCCGCACCTCCGGTGAGGCCAAGGCGATGTACGACGCGGTCACCGCCGCCGGGGTGGTCAACATGGTCGCCTTCAACTACCGCCGCACGCCGGCTATCGCGCTGGCGAGGAAGTTCATCGAGGAGGGTGCGATCGGCCGCATCCTCAGCTTCCGCGGCACCTACCTCCAGGACTGGAGCGCCGACCCCGACTCGCCGCTGTCGTGGCGATTCCAGAAGTCGATCGCCGGCTCCGGCGCGCTCGGCGACATCGCCACGCATGTCATCGACATCGCCCGGTACCTCGTGGGCGAGTTCGGTTCGGTCAGCGCGATGATGGAGACCTGGATCCCCGAGCGCCCCCTCCAGACCGGAGGCGCCGACAGCTTAGGGACCTCCCGCGGCGGTGCGGGGCCCCGCGGCGCCGTCGACGTGGACGACCAGGTGATGACCATGATCCGCTTCCAGAACGGCGCGATCGGCTCTATCGAGGCGACTCGCAACGGGTACGGGCGGAACAACTACATCACGTTCGAGATCCACGGGACCGAGGGCAGCATCGTCTTCAACTACGAGCGCCGCGACGAACTGCAGGTCTGCTTCGCCTCCGATGGGGGAGACCGTCGCGGTTTCCGCACCATCTACACCGGTCCGGCCCACCCCAACGGCGAAGCGCTGTGGCCGATCCCGGCCCTGGGAATCGGCTACGGCGAGACGAAGATCATCGAGGCCCACGACTTCTTCACCGCGATCGCCACCGGCACGGCCGTCAGCCCGAACTTCGCCGACGGCTACACGACGGCGCTCATCGACGACGCGATCGTGCAGTCGGCCGAGACCGGGCTGTGGGTGGAGGTGCCGGGGATCGGCTGAAGCGTCCTCCGCGCGCCCGGCCGCGATCGACCAGGGAGGCGACCTCGCCCCCCTGGTCTTAGCATCGACGCAGACGAAGGAGTGACGGCGTGACCTCGGAACGAGCATCGGACGACCCAGGCGCGGGGAACCTCCGGCTGACGGTCTTCGGGGCCAACGGCGGAACCGGCCGGGCGCTGGTCGAGCACGCTCTGGCCGCGGGGCATCGGGTGACCGCCGTCACCCGGCATCCCGAGCAGTTCCCTCAGCGACACGAGCGATTGGTCGTGTTCGCGGGCGATGCGACGGTCCCCGCCGACGTCGGTGCGGCGATCGACGGCGCGGACGCGGTCCTCTCAGCACTCGGCGTGCCGTACAGCCGTGAACCGATCACGCTGTACTCGCGAAGCGCCGAGTGCATAGCGGAGGCGATGAGACGACTCGGGGTGAGCCGTCTCATCGCCGTGTCCTCCGCCGCCGTCGACCCGGACGGCTTCCCGGCGAAGAACCTCGGGGATCGTCTGATCGGCCAGTACCTGATCGGACCGGTGATCCATCGGCTCGGGCGCACGATGTATGCGGACATGCTCCGCATGGAGCGCATCGTCCGCGACAGCGACCTCGGCTGGACCATCCTGCGGCCGCCGGCCCTGTTCGACGCGGACGCGGCCGGTCGGACAGCGGTCTCGCTCGAACCGCTGGCGCACCGATTCGTCTCCCGGCGCGACCTCGGCGCGGTCATGCTGCGGGAGGTCACCGAGACCGAGTACGTCGGAAAGATCCTCTACGTGTACTCGGTCGACGGTCGCCCGAGTCTCGCGCGGACGATCTGGGAGGACGGGATCCGGAGGAAGAACGCGTAAGGCTCACTCCTCCAGCCGCCGCGGCAACCCCAGCCAGGCGCCGGCCCCCGGGTCGAAGTGCGTCACCTCGCTCACCCGCCCGCCGGTGACCCCCACCACCAGGACTCCCACCAGGTGCAGCCCTCCCGACACCGGGGCGCTCACGTACTCGCCCCACGCCGGCTGCCCGTTCGCGCCCGTCGGCACCATCCGTTGGATCGTCCGCCGGTGGCCGGTCATCGGCCCGAAGAACGCGGCCGCCGCGTCGGGACCGTGGTATTCGAAGGGCAGCGGAGGCATCCGGACCCAGACGTCGTCCGTCATCAGGGCGACCATGTCTTCGACCGCGCCGGAGGTGAAGGCGGTGACGAAGCGCTCCAGCAGCTCCGGGTCCGGGTCGATCGGGTCGAGCGCGAGCGGCGCCTCCGCCAGCGCGGCCCTCGCGCGCTTCAGTGAGCCGTTCAGGGAGTCGACCGTGACGTCCAGGAGGTCAGCGGCCTCCGCCGCCGGGTAGCCGAGCACGTCGCGGAGGATGAGGGCCGCGCGCTGGGAGGGGGGCAGCAGCTGCAGCGCGCGGGTGAAGGCCAGGGTGATGGCCTCGCGAGACTCGTAGCGGGCCTCCGGGCCGGGCGCGGAGTCGGGCAGGCCGTCGAGGAGCGAGTCCGGGTACGGCTCCAGCCAGGACACCTCGCCGAGGGCGGTCGGGCGCGCGACGGGAGGCTCCGCCTCGAGCGGGCGGCGGCGTCCGGCGCGGAGTATGTTGAGGCACCGGTTCGTCGCGATGCGGTACAGCCAGGTGCGCAGCGACGAGCGGCCCTCGAATCCCGGTAGCCCGAGCCAGGCGCTGAGGAGGGTGTCCTGCACGGCGTCCTCGGCGTCCTGCACCGAGCCGAGCATCCGGTAGCAGTGCACGTGCAGCTCGTGGCGGTGCGGCTCGGTGAGCGCGTCGAAGGCGGCGTGGTCGCCGTCGAGCGCCGCCTGCAGCAGATCCTGGTCCATGGTCACCGTGCCCTCCCGGCGATCCGATTCTGGTCGTCCGCCTCTCCTGTGTCGACACCGCGGAGGCCGCGAACCGGTCGCGGAAGGCGTGACCACTTTCCGACCCGGCCGGCGTCTACCCGGGTGAATCGATGAGTGCGCGGGCCAGAGGCCCGCGCTGCGAACGGAGGACACCATGACCGCACAGACCGCTACCGACTACACGACCACCCTCGACCTCGACCGCAGCCCGGGCGACGTCACCGTCGCCATCGCCGACGTCGGCCGCTGGTGGCTCGGCGACGTCACCGGCGACGCCGATCGGGTGGGCGCCGAGTTCACCTACCGCTACCGCGACCTCCACGACAGCACGCAGCGTGTCACCGAGTTCGAGCCCGGGCGCCGCATCGTCTGGGACGTGATCGACAGCGAGCTCGCTTTCGTGGACGAGCCCGACCCGTGGACCGGCACGCGGATCGTGTTCGACCTGCGGCCGCGCGGCGCCGGGACCCGCCTGACCTTCACGCACGAGGGCCTCACGCCGGCGAAGGAGTGCTACGACGCGTGCTCCGCGGGCTGGGACCACTTCGTCGTCGGCAGCCTGCGCCGGTTCGTGGAGACCGGCGCAGGCGTGCCGCTGTGACGGAGGACTCCGATCACCCCAGGCAGTTCGGCTGGTAGGCCGGGTCGGCGGGGCCCTTCGGCACGCTCAGCGCCTCCAGCACGAGCTGCTGCACGACCGGGTCGTTGGGGGTCTGGTCGTGCTCGATCGGGTCGGCGGGACACTTGTTCTGGATGACGATGTTGGTGACCTGCGACGGCGACCCGCTCAGCGCCTGGCTCTGGTACGGCGTCACCACCTCGTCGTGGGTGGTCGAGATGACGGTGTAGCTCGGTCCCTTCACGGTGTCGCCGATCGAGTTCAGCTTCTGCAGGAACGCCGAGCCGGCGGTCTGGTCGGCGCACGCCGGGCACGCCGTCGGGGAGGCGCTGGTCAGAGCGGGCAGACCGTCGGGGCCAGGGACGATCACGCCGTGGGTGCCGTGGTTGGACGGTGCGATGCCGATGAGCTGGTGCACCTTCGCGGCTCCGCCGAGGAAGCCCAGGTAGTAGCGCGGCATCATGCCGCCCTGGCTGTGCCCGACGAGGTCGACCTGCTTCGCCTTGGTCGCGGCGAGCACGGCATCCACGAACGGCGAGAGCTGCTGCGCGGACTGGGCGATCGGGCCGGACGCGTCCACGCCGTTGTACTGGCCGTAGTCCAGGGCGAACACGCAGTAGCCCGCCTGCTTGAGCACGGGGGACATGGTGGACCAGTTCTTCGCCATGCTCTCGAAGGTCCCCGGCACCAGGATCACCGGGTAGGGGTGGGCGGCCGAGGGCACGCACGACCAGTCGTTGGCGCCGGGGGGAGAGACGGGGTCCGCCTGGGCGGGCAGGGCGATCGCCAACGACCCGAGGGCCGCCGCGGCGGCGGTGACGAGCAGCTTCTTCAGTAACGACATCGGTACCTCTTCCTGTGCGCCCGGGGATGAGGACTCGGGGTGGTCCCATCACGGACGCGAGTGATGACGCGACACGGTAGACGCCGTGGTGGCAGGGTCAAGCGGCTCGCAGGGCTCCGGAAGCTTCCCCCCAGGTGTTCTCCAGGCGTGGAGCGAACGGGAACGAACTTGTAATTCGTGATTGCCTTAATTAAGCAAACACTGTAATGTGGATCCCGTGACCACGACCCCCACCACCGCCTTCGCCGCGCTGGCCGACCCCACTCGGGCGGCCATCGTCGACCTCCTCGCCCGACGCGGCGAGCTGGCGGCGGGGGAGATCGGCGCGGAGTTCCCGAGCAGCGCGTCCGCCATCTCCCAGCACCTGAAGGTGTTGCGCGAGGCGGGCCTGGTGACCGTGGAGAAGCGGGCGCAGCAGCGGGTCTACCGGCTCGACGCCGCGGCGCTCGCCGGGGTGGAGGGCTGGCTGGCCGACCGCGCCCGGCAGTGGAACGCGCGGATGGACAAGCTGGCCGCGCACATCGAGAAGACACGAGCCGATACGACAGAAGCCGATACGACGAAAGACAGGGGAGAACTCTCATGAACGAGACGACGGACATCGTGGTGCGGCGCATCCTGAATGCCCCGGTGGCCACGGTGTGGCGGCTGTGGACCGACCCCGAGCTGGTCACCGAATGGTGGGGGCCCGAGGATTACACGTCGCCGTCCGCGCAGGTCGACCTGCACGAGGGCGGCTCCTACCTGTTCGCCATGCAGGCGCCGGACTACCAGGGCGGCGCCGTGAGCTTCACCGGCGGCGTCTACACAGCGATCGTTCCGCTGGAGCGACTCGAGTTCACGCAGAGCATCACGGACGAGGAGGGCGTGCCGCTGCCCGACGACCAGCTCCCGGAGGGCTTCACGCAGGGCATCCGCACCGTCGTCGAGTTCGCCGACGTCAATGGGCTCACCGAGCTCACGATCACCGAGAGCGGCTGGTCGCGCAGCCTGATGTCGGTGTTCGCGTACGCGGGCATGCACCAGTCCCTCGACAAGCTGACGACGGACGTGCTGCGCCGGCTGACCGCCGCGGGCGTCTGAGGGAGACGCCGGTCGCGTCCTGCAGCCTGGGGGGAGCTGCAGGACGTGACCGGCCTCGCTCAGTTGCGGTAGTTGTACACGTCCAGCCCGAAGCGGTTGAGCCCCGGCGTCGCGGCGTAGCCGAGGTAGGGCAGCCCGAAGGTGTCCTCGATGCTCGCGAGCAGGCTGTAGTGGTTGTACGGGGTCGTCGACCAGGTGCCGCCCTTGACGAACGGCGACAGCACGAGCGCGCCGACCCGGCCGCCGCCGAGGCCCGAGATGCCGGGGAGCGGGGAGTTCGGCCCCGGACCCTCGTTGCAGCAGCTCGACGCGTCCGACTGCGGTCCGTCGGACTCGTCGAAGGTGATGACGAGCACGCCGTCCTGCTTGAACGCGGGCGATGAGGTGATCTTCGGCACCCACTGCTTCAGCCACGGGTCAGCACTGGCGAGGCCGCCGGGCCTCCCGTCGACGCACGGCGCGTCGTGGCCGTCGTCGCACAGGTTCGGGGTGATCAGGGCGAAGTTCGGCGTGGTCGCGACCGACGCGAGGTCGGTGGGCAGCCGCGAGAGGTCGACGTCGTTCTTCGCGCAGTCCGCCGATCCCGTGATGCTCTGGAAGTACACGAAGGGGTTGTGGCGGGCGGCGTACTCGTCGCCGACCTTCGCCTTCTGCGTGTCGTCGACGGCGCCGAGGGCGGGATGCCGGCAGGGCGTCCCCATGTCCTCCATATACCCCTTCCAGGTGCGGCCGGAGGCGGTGAGCTGGTCGGCCACCGTCTTCACGGTCGACGGGAAGACGCAGCCGTCGCCGACCGCCTGACCCGGTGACGCGGTCCCGGTGCCGACGAATGGGGAGTAGTTCTGGCAGTCGGCCTGCATCTGCGGGTTGGGGCCCTGGCCGGAGATCTCGGCGGCGTAGTTCGGCTGGGAGTTGTGCGCCGTCCCGTAATAGGAGTCCAGCAGCACACCCTGACTGCGCAGAGTGGTCGACAGGTACGGCGCCGCGGAGCCGGGGCCCCAGGTCTCGTCGTAGCCCTTGTTCTCGAGGTTGATCACGAAGACGTGCTTCGCGCCGGGAAGATACGAACCCGTGGTGGCGGCGTTCACCGTCGCCGTGGCCGCCGGCAGCGCGACGGATGCGACGCCGAGCACGGCGGCGGCCGCGACGGCGAGGCCCGCGACGAGGCGCGTGCGTGTGTTTCCGATGGTCACGGGAGAGTCCACCCTTCTGCGACGGCCTTCTGTTTGAGCGGCGCCCACTCCTCGGCGGCGGGCGGACCCACTGGCGCGCACGCCGGGCCGGCGACGAACGGCGGCACGGTGTACGCGGGCGCGGCCGGGTTGGGCGCCGACGCGAAGTCGAGGACCTCCGCGATGTTCCGTGCCCCGGCGTCGCGCGGTGTGAGGGCGGGGAGGCCGAACCTCCACTCGATCGCCTTCAGCACCGACGTGTGGTCGTAGGTGCCGTGCGCAACGTAGCCGCGCCGGGCCCGCGGCGACACGACCAGGGACGGCACGCGGAAACCGCGCTGGCCGGTGCCGGCCGCGGGTGTCGCGTCGGGGGCCGTGCCCGGAACCACGTGGTCGAAGAAGCCGCCCCACTCGTCGTAGTTGACCACGAGCAGGGTCCTGGCCCAGTTCGGCGACGTCGTGACCGCGTGGTAGATCTCGTTGAGGAACAGCTCGCCGCTCCGCAGGTCGGCGTGCGGGTGATCGTCGCCGGACGTGCCGGACGCCTCGTCCTCGAAGCGCGGGTCCACGAACGACACGGCCGGAAGCGAGCCGCTCGCGCAGTCCGAGAGGAAGTCGGCGTACGGGTGCGAGACGCCGAGGTACTTCGAGCCCCAGAGCGCCAGGAACGGGACGTCGCTGAAGTAGTACTTCCCGCTGACCCCGGCCGCCGCGAGCGAGTCCCAGATGGTCGGCATCGTCGCCGTCGCCGTCGAGTTGTGGAGGCGGTCGGTCTGCGCGGCGTGCATGTAGAAGCGGTTCGGGTAAGTCTCGGCGAGCGTGGCGGCGAAGTACTGGTCGCACACCGTCCACTGCGGGCCGGCCTGGCCCCAGAAGCCGAGGTCGGCCTGTGCGTAGTAGCCGATCGAGAAGT
Organism: Leifsonia sp. EB34; assembly: GCF_041260585.1. Classification (NCBI taxonomy): domain Bacteria; kingdom Bacillati; phylum Actinomycetota; class Actinomycetes; order Micrococcales; family Microbacteriaceae; genus Leifsonia; species Leifsonia sp. EB34. The sequence goes on along the minus strand of NZ_JBGCCV010000001.1, from coordinate 1,357,120 downwards.
CGTCGTTCTCGCCGGCCTTCAGCCAGCCGTCGCACTTGCCGCCGTTGAGCTGGATGCGGCCGCCCTCGTAGGAGTGGTCGGGGTCGGGGTGCCCGCAGCCCTGGAAGTCGGCCAGGTGGTGGGGGGTGTGCGGGAAGCCGTACCGGCCGATGTAGCGGAGCCCGCTCGGCAGCCCGGTCGCGCCGGGCATCCAGCCGACGAGGTGGTCGAAGGACCGGTTCTCCATCATGACGACCACGATGTGGTCGATGCCGGAGGCCGCAGGAGCCGGCAGCGGCGCCACGGGGGCGGCTGTTGTGCCCGCTGTCGCGGCGTTCGCGGCGAAGGCGGTGCCCGCCGCGAGGGCGCCGGCCGTCAGGCCGCCTGCCAGGGTCAAGAAGTGTCTGCGATCGACGTCCACGTCTGGACACGGAACCACGGGAGGGCGCGAAACGCACCCCGTTCGGGGGAGGTGAAACCGGATGTTGACCGCGCGGTCACCCGGCCGTCACCTGTTGTTCACCCGGTGCGCCGGGGACGCCTCCGCGCGATCCCGATCACGATCAGCACCACTCCGACCACGAGAAGGACGACGCCGACGATCCCCCAGAACGACGACCCGCTCATCACGGATCCGCCGAGCACGTCGGTGCCCTGCAGCGTCCACACCAGACCGATCGCGGCGAGGAGGATGCCGGGGACGAGAAACGGCCAACTGCGCTTCATGGGGATCAGATTACGGGGTGATCGCCCGGACTTGAATGACCGATCGGCTCAGGGCTGTCCGGCGTCACGGCCGCCCCGGCCACTCCCGCCCCGCCCACGGGTCGTAGTCGGCCACCAGCGCGCCCTGCTCCGGCCGGTCGCCCTCCGGGACATGCTGGAGGTTGATCCGCACCCGGTACCACTGCGAGCTCGAGCCGCGCATCCCGTCGACCAGCTCGTCGGCCGGATGCAGCAGCTCGGCGGCGTCCGGATGAGCGGCCTTCCACTGCCCCAGCGCCGCCAGCGCCTCCGGTTTCGTCTTCGTGCGCGCCACCTCGATCAGCGGCAGCCGCGAGACCCGGCGCCCCGCGCCGTCGCCGGCCCGTGGCGGCTTCTCGGCGGGCCCGAGCCGCTTCGCCAGCGCGAGCAGGGAATCCAGCGAGCCGGCTGCGTCGTCGATCCCCGCGTGCCGGTCGCCGACCTCGGCGAACCTCTCCGGCACCGTCAGCACGGTGAACTCCTCGGGCCGGCGTTCGCGCACCTCGTCCCAGTCGAGCGGGGTGGAGACGCGCGCGTCCGGCAGCGGCCGGATGGAGTAGGCGGACGCCACGGTGCGATCCTTGGCGTTCTGGTTGAAGTCCACGAACACGCTCTCGCCGCGCTCCTCCTTCCACCAGCGCGCCGTCGCGAGCCCGGGCGCGCGGCTCTCCACCTCCCGCGCGAGCGTCTCCGCCGCCAGCCGCACGTCGGCGAACCCCCACTGCGGCGCGATGCGGACGAGGATGTGAAGGCCGCGCGAGCCCGACGTCTTCGGCCAGCCGACGAGTCCGTGGTCCGCCAGCACCTCCCGAGCGAGGAAGGCCACATCCACGATCTGCGACCAGTCCACACCCGGCATCGGATCGAGGTCGACACGCAGCTCGTCCGGATGGTCGAGGTCCTCCGCGCGCACCGCGTGCGGGTTGAGGTCGAGGCAGCCGAGATTGGACACCCACACGAGCCCAGCGGCATCCCGCAGCACGGCCTCCTCGGCGGAGGTGCCGCTCGCGTAGTGCAGGGTCGCGGTGTCGATGAAGTCGGGATGCCCCTCTGGCACCCGCTTCTGGAAGAACGGCTCCTGCGTGAGCCCCTTCACGAACCGCTTCAGCACCATCGGCCGCCCGCCCGCGCCCCGCAGCGCGCCGTCGGCGACGGTGAGGTAGTAGCGGGCGAGGTCGAGCTTGGTCAGTCCGGGCTCGGGGAATACCACCTTGTCGGGGTTCGAGATGCGGACGTCGTGGCCGGCGGCCTCCAGGAACGTCTCCGACTTCGACGACGGGGTCATGCCGCCACGGTAGCCGGGAGGGGCGGGTGGGGCCAGGGGCTCATCCTCACCTCACTGCAAGCAGAACTCATTCCCCTCCGGGTCGCGCATCATGATCGCGAACTCCGGGTACGGCCCCCACGAGCCGTCGAGCACCTTCTCCACCGTCGCGCCGAGTCCGACGAGCCGGTCGGCCTCCGCCTCCACCTCCTCGCGGGTGGCGTGGCGGTCGGCGGACGGCGTGATGTCGAGGTGCATCCGGTTGCGCTCGCGTTTCTCGTGGCGGTAGCGGGTGAAGTAGAAGCGCTGGTGGGTCGGGTCCTCGTCCCAGGCGACCGCGCGGGCGGCGAGGTCGTCGTCGGTGAGGCCCGCCGCGCGGAGTTCGGCCTCCTCCTCCGGTGTCAGCCACTCCGGCTCGGGGTAACCCATGACGGCCGCCCAGAACCGGGCGAGGGCCGCCGGGTCGTCGGCGTGGAAGGTGACGTTGGCGATCCGTGGGGTCATCCTCCGGAGTCTAGGGATCTGCGCGGCCCAGCGGGAGACCTCGTTTCCACGGCGGCAGCGGCGGCGGCGCGCGCGGCGGTAGGCTGCCGCGCATGACCTTCGACGCCGAGCGGGACATCGCCGCCTACGGCCGGCGCGCGGGCGGGTACGAGCGGGGGCCGCGTGGGTTCCTGCACGGCGAGATCGTGCGGCGCACCGCGGTGCTGGCGGTCTCCGTGGCCGGCGGGGGGCGCGAGCCGCGCATCCTGGACGTCGGGTGCGGCAGCGGTGCTCTGCTGCGCCTGCTCGGCGGCCTGCTGCCGGACGCGCGCCTGACCGGGGTCGACCCGGCGGCCGGGATGGTGCGGGAGGCCGCGGCCTCCACCCGCGCGGCGGTGCGGCAGGCCGCGGCGGAGGCGCTGCCGTTCGCGGACGGGGCGTTCGACCTGGTGGTCAGCTCGTCGTCGTACAGCCACTGGGAGGACAAGGCGGCCGCGCTCGCGGAGTGCCGGCGGGCGCTGGCGCCGGGCGGCGGCCTGCTGGTCGCGGACGTGTTCACGACGCGCGGGCTGCCGGTGCGGGTGTTCGGGCCGGGCGGGGCGGCCGGGAGCCGGGAGCGGGCGGATGCGGCGATCCGGGCGGCCGGCTTCGCCGCGACGTCGTGGCGGCCGCTGTTCGCGGGCGTCATCCGGGCGGTGACGGCGCACGCCTGACGCGCCCTTCCGCAGGAGGACACGTCCAGGACTCCTGCCGAAGGCCGTTCGGAAGGAGATCGAGCGCGCGTCGCGGCCGCGACTCCTTCCGCGGGGTGCGGCCTGCTAGTGTCCACTCAAAAGCCGAGGGAGGCCAGGTGTCGTACATCGGCATCGTCGCTGAACGGCCGGGCGAGGCCCGGGTCGCGTCCAGCCCGAGTTCTGTGAAGAAGCTCGTCTCCCTGGGCTACGACGTCCGCGTGGAGTCCGGCGCCGGAGCCCGGGCCGCGTTCACCGACGAGGCGTTCGCCGCCGCGGGAGCGACCATCGCCTCCCGGGCCGACGCGTGGGCCGCCGACATCGTGCTCAAGGTCGCCCCGCCGACCGAGGACGAGATCGGCCTCCTCGCCGACGGCGCCACCCTCATCGCGACCCTCAGCCCGGCCCTGCGGCCCGACCTCCTCGCCGCCCTCTCGCAGCGCGGCATCACCGCGCTCGCCCTCGACGCCGTGCCGCGCATCTCCCGCGCGCAGTCGATGGACGTGCTCAGCTCCATGGCGAACATCTCCGGGTACCGGGCCGTGGTGGAGGCCGCCCACGAGTTCGGGCGCTTCTTCACCGGGCAGGTCACCGCGGCAGGCAAGGTTCCGCCGGCGAAGGTGCTGGTCGCCGGGGCGGGCGTCGCCGGCCTCGCCGCTATCGGCGCCGCGTCGAGCATGGGCGCGATCGTCCGCGCCACCGACCCGCGTCCGGAGGTCGCCGACCAGGTGCGCTCCATCGGCGGGGAGTACCTGGCGGTGGAGGTGGCGGACGACGACCGGATGCAGTCCGCCGACGGCTACGCCAAGGCGACCAGCGAGGCCTACGACCGGCGCGCCGCGGAGATCTACTCGGAGCAGGCGCGGGACGTCGACATCGTCATCACGACCGCGCTCATCCCCGGCCGCCCCGCGCCGAAGCTGCTCACCGAGGCAGACGTCGCGAGCATGCGCCCCGGCTCGGTCATCGTGGACATGGCCGCCGCGCAGGGCGGAAATGTCGCCGGCTCGGTCGCGGGAGAGCGGGTCGTCACACCCGGCGGGGTGATCATCCTCGGCTACACCGACCTCCCGTCCCGGCTGCCGACCCAGTCGTCGCAGCTCTACGGCAACAACCTGGTCAGCCTGCTCACCCTCCTCACTCCCGGCAAGGACGGCAGACTCGTCCTCGACTTCGACGACGTCGTGCAGCGGTCGGTGACCGTCGTGCGCGACGGGGTGACCACCTGGCCGCCGCCGCCCGTGACGGTGTCCGCTGCGCCGCCTGCAGCCGCTGTCGCCGCCGCGCCGGCCGCCATGCCCGCGCCGAAGGAGCCGTGGCTGACGCCGGTGCGCAAGGCGGTGCTGACGGCTGTCGGCCTCGCGGTACTCTTCGCGCTGACCACGCTGGCACCGTATCCGCTGCCGCAGCACTTCACCGTGCTCGTGCTGGCGACCGTGATCGGGTTCTACGTGATCGGAAACGTCCATCACGCGCTGCACACGCCGCTGATGAGCGTGACCAACGCCATCTCGGGCATCATCGTCGTCGGCGCGATCGTGCAGCTGACGTCGCGCGATCCGCTCGTGCAGGCGCTCGCCGCGATCGCGGTGCTGGTGGCCTCCATCAACGTGTTCGGCGGGTTCGCGGTGACGCGGCGGATGCTGGCGATGTTCACGCGGAGCGACGCGGTCGGGCGCGACCCCTCCGGCCCGACGAGCGGTTCCGGCCCGAAGAGCGGTTCCGGCCCGAAGAGCGGGGCGAACCGGTGAGCCTCAGCGTCGCGGATGCCGCCTACCTGGTCGCGGCGGTCCTCTTCATCATGTCCCTCGCCGGCCTGTCCCGGCACGAGACCGCCCGCGGCGGTGTCGTCTACGGCATGGTCGGGATGGGGATCGCACTCGTCGCGACCATCGGCTTCCTGCTGCTGCCGACCTCCTCGATCATCCTGCTGATCGTCGCGATGGCCGTCGGCGCCGCCATCGGTCTGTGGCGCGCGCGGGTCGTGCAGATGACCGGGATGCCGCAGCTCATCGCCCTCCTGCACAGCTTCGTCGGCCTCGCAGCGGTGCTCGTCGGCTGGACGGGCCACCTATCCCATCCGGACGAGCCCGGTGCTCTCGGCGGCGTGCACAACGCGGAGGTCGTGATCGGCATCTTCATCGGCGCCGTCACACTCACCGGCTCGATCGTCGCCTACCTGAAGCTCTCCGCGCGCATCTCGTCCCGCCCGCTCGTGCTGCCGGGCAAGAACGCGCTCAACATCGGCGCGCTCGCCGTGTTCGTGGCGCTGACTGTCTGGTACGTCATCACCCCCGAGCTGTGGCTGCTGGCCGTCGTCACCCTGATCGCCCTCGCCCTCGGCGTGCACCTCGTCGCGTCCATCGGCGGCGGCGACATGCCCGTCGTGGTCTCGATGCTGAACAGCTACTCCGGCTGGGCGGCCGCCGCCTCCGGGTTCCTGCTCGACAACGACCTGCTGATCGTGACCGGCGCCCTCGTCGGCTCCTCCGGTGCCTACCTGTCGTACATCATGTGCAAGGCGATGAACCGCTCCTTCCTCTCGGTCATCGCCGGGGGCTTCGGAATCGAGGCCCCCTCCGCAGCTGTCCAGGAGCAGGGCGAGTACCAGGAGGTCACCGCCGAGCAGACGGCGGAGCTGCTGCAGAACGCGACCACCGTCGTGATCACACCCGGCTACGGGATGGCCGTCGCCCAGGCGCAGTACCCCGTCGCCGAACTCGTCCAGAAGCTCCGCGACCGCGGCGTCACCGTTCGGTTCGGCATCCACCCGGTCGCGGGGAGGCTGCCGGGCCACATGAACGTGCTGCTGGCGGAGGCCCGCGTCCCGTACGACATCGTGCTCGAGATGGACGAGATCAACGACGAGCTGTCCGACACCGACGTGGTGCTCGTGATCGGCGCCAACGACACCGTGAACCCGGCCGCCGCCGAGGACCCCGGTAGCCCCATCGCCGGCATGCCGGTGCTGCGGGTGTGGGAGGCCCGCCAGGTCGTCGTGTTCAAGCGCTCGATGGCCGCAGGCTATGCGGGTGTGCCCAACCCGTTGTTCTCTCGCGAGAACGCGCGGATGCTGTTCGGGGACGCACGCAAGGCTGTCGACGAGATCGTGGGGTACTTCTGAATGGTGGACGGTGAGACGCCCGAGGTGAGCCGCCGACTCGGGCCGGGATGGTATCCGGACCCGTTCGGCGAAGCGCAGCTGCGCTGGTGGGACGGCACGAAGTGGTGGGAGCAGGTCAGCGGCGGCGCGCCGGCCGCTCCGCCCGTGCATTACGCCGCGGACCGCCGCCCGCTGCCTCCCGAGACACCGGTGAACACGCCGTGGGTCTGGCTGGTGGTGCTGCTGCCGCTGGCGAGCACCGTCCTCTCACTGGCCACACTCGGCACCGTCACCCAGTCGCTCGCCGCGTTCTCGCATCCGGGCGCAGCGAACCTCGCGCTGCTGACCTCGCCGGGTTACCTCCTCAGCAGCCTCATCGGCTTGGTGATCTTCGGCGTGGTGGTCGTCTTCTCCTGGCTCGACTACCGGACCCTGGAGCGCCGCGGCGTCGACCGCCCGTTCCACTGGGCCTGGTCGTTCCTGGCGTGGCCGGTCTACACGATCGGCCGCGCGGTGATCGTGCGCCGCGTCGCGGGCGGGAGGGGAACGGGGGTGCTCTGGGCATCGATTGCCGTGCTGGTCCTCTCGATCGCCGCCGGCGTCGCCGCATCGCTCATCGTGGCCTCGGCGGTCCTCCAGACCGTCCACCCGGTCCCGGGCGCCGGCGCCTGAGCGCCCGGTGTCCGGCCGGGCGCGGAACGTCCGTTATGATGGCTGTCGTGCGTCCGCCCGCGGACGCTCAGGAGACGTCGCATAGTCAGGCCTAGTGCACCACCCTGCTAAGGTGGAGTCCCCGTAAGGGGACCGAGGGTTCAAATCCCTCCGTCTCCGCCACTAAATTTGCTGCACCACTTCGCCGCTTCGCTGTTTCGGCTCGGGTCCTCTATTGCAACGAGACTGAGGGCGGGGCCCAGCTTCCATCGCGGATGGCATCCTCCGGCCAGTACGCCCGGAGGTAAAGCGAGAAGGGGCCGTCCGGCGCCGGGAGCCAATTGGCGAGTTCAGCGGCGTTCTCGGGGCGGATTCCGCCGGCGAGGAGAGTGAGAGAGCCGTCCGGAGCAACGGTGAGCGTCGTGTTCTTGGTGCCGAGGGAGTAACGGCTCAGGTCGTTGGCGTGGAAGAAGTGGTGCTCGTTGTAGAGGGTGAGCGACCAGAAACCGCGGACGGGCGGCAGACCGCCGACGGGGAAGGTGATCGCGTAGCGGCGTCGGCCGTCGAGCCGGTTCCCGTCGGCGTCGAGGTCTTGGTAGAAATAGCCGGTCTCGTTCGGTGCATTGACGAAGATGTTGGCCTTGGCCATGGCTGTGCGGGCCAGGTAATCGTCGCCGAACCGTGCCCCATTGCGGACGGTGCTCCAGTGGTTTCCCACGGGAACGCCGTTATTGCGGAACTGGAACAGTCCTGCGACGAGGCCGCCGTCGGCGGCGCCAGCGGCAGCGTTCAGCCGTTCCCGGACGTGACCGTCGGTCGCCGCAGTGTCCGCGAGCTGCCGATATGTCGCGTAGACGGCCTCTTCTCCGGGACGTGGAGGCACCTCGTCAAGAACGCGGGCGAGATCGTCGGCGAAGCGAGTGGGGTCCACCCAGCGGGTTTCGGCCTCGTCCGCGTTGGCGCCCGCCGCTTTGCCGTACTGGGGCAGGGCGGTCCAGTCGGTGGACTTCATCGTGCCGTCGTACTCCTCGAGCGGGTACATCGAGATCTGAGAGAGCAATGGCAGGATGGCCGCCCTGTCCTCGGCGGTGTCGTTGAGGAACACCCGTGGGATCACGATCGCGACCGCGGTGTCGTAGCGGAAGACTGAGGCTATTCCGTCCGGGACCGCACCATCCCAGCTGGCCGGTGCGAGTAGGTAGTGGCCCGGTGCGCTGTCGTACATCGCACCGAGCTGAATGAAGGAGTCGGTGCGCTGGTCGACAGCCTGGTAGACCCAGAATCGTTCACCGAAGTCCGGCACCTGGATCACCACGGGCCCGATATCGGCGGCCGCCATTCCGAACCCGTAGGCCACATCCTGATTCGGACACGCGACGAGGCGCTCGGCAGGTTCCACGTAGTCGTGCAGCATCGCGATCCGTCCCGGGGGTGCGGCGGGGGCGATGCCCTGGAGGAGCCCCGGTGCCGGAAGCTGGTCCATCACCGTGCGCCGGTTCCTGATATTGATGAGCGGCCACGCCCACAGGTAGGCCGCGGCTCCAAAAGCGTCGATGTAGTCGTCCGTGAGAGTGAACGCCGCCGTCATGCGGTCAGCATGCGGGCGTCGGCGGGCGCCCGTCCAGATGGATCGCGGCACGAGCCCCACGAAAACGGGTCTGCGGGAAGGCTGGGACGAGTCTTCCCTTCCTGCGCTGGCGATGCGAGACTCTCCCCGATTACGTCGAGAGGGTCCTGTTCCGCAGATCCGGGTCGGGGCCGTTGCTTTGGAATGCCGACCCGTTGAGGAGCCGACGATGAGCGACACGCGAGCCGCGGACCCCGATCACGTGATGTCGCCGGGATCCGTGGCGGCCTACAGTGCTTACTACTTGCCGCACAGTGACGAGAAGCCGTCCGATGGGGCGATACGCGTCACGTTCTACGGGACCTCGACTCTCTTGTTCGACGACGGGACGACCCAGTTCCTGATCGACGCGTTCATCACGCGTCCAGACCTGGCGACCGTGATGGCGTCGCTGGAGTCGGGTGAGCCGCTCATTCAGACGGATGAAGCTGCCGTGGACTCGTGGCTCGCGCGCCCCGAGGTCGGTTCGATCGCGGCAGTGTTCCCCGCGCACTCGCACCACGACCATGCGATCGACGTGGCGTACATCGCGCGGCGCACCGGTGCGACGGTGCATGGGTCGGAATCGACGCTGAACATCGCCAGGGGCGGCGACGTACCGGAGGAACAGTTGTCCAAGTACGTCCTCGGCGCCCGTGTGCCGGTCGGCGACTTCACGGTGACGGTGCTTCCGGGGCGCCACCCCTTGAACCCGCCGCCGTTGACCGATGACCGGGATCTGACGATCGACGCCCCGCTGCGGCAGCCGGCGCGGTTCTCCGACTACGTCGAGGGGGGATCGTTCGCGTTCCTGATCGAGCATGGGTCGCATTCGATCCTCGTGCAGGTCCCGGGGTACATTATCGGCGTGCTGGACCAGGTCCGCGCGGATGTCCTCTTTCTCTCGACGGTGCCGATCGGTGCGGTGAGTGCGCGGCACACGGACACCTTCTACGACCAGATCGTCGGAAATGTCCGACCTTCGCTCGTCGTACCGGTCCACTGGGACGACTTCCTGCAGCCGGTCTCGGCCGATCTGCCGACACTGGGCGGGGACGTGCCGGCGAAGTTCGACTACCTCATCGAACGGTTGAACCGCGATGGGATCCGCTTCGGGATCATGCAGGGCAACCAGAGCGTCACGCTCTTCGACCAGGATGGCAAACTCGCATGACCGCTACGGGCGAGCGGTCCTTCCCGGAGGGGTTCTGGTGGGGTGTGGCGACGTCCGCATATCAGATCGAGGGTGCCTGGGACGAGGACGGCAAGGGTCCGTCAATCTGGGACACCTACGCGCATGTGCCAGGCAACATCCGCAACGGCGACACGGGAGACGTCGGCAACGACCATTACCACCGGTATCGCGAGGACGTCGCGTTGATGTCGTCCCTCGGTGCGGGAGCCTACCGGTTTTCGATCTCGTGGCCGCGGATCTTCCCCGAAGGTACGGGGCGCCCGAATGAGAAAGGTCTCGGCTTCTACGACCGCCTCCTTGTCGAACTCCTGGCCGCGGGTATCGAACCATTCGCCACGCTGTACCACTGGGACCTGCCCGAGGCGCTTCAGGTCGCCCACGGAGGCTGGCAGTCCATGAACACCGTCCACGCGTTCGCCGACTATGCCGGGTTCGTCGCATCACGATTCTCGGACCGCGTCCGCCACTTCTTCACCCTCAACGAGTTCCACTCCTTCGTCGATATGGGCCACCGTGGCGTGCGTGCCGAGGTCGGCGGAGGGAAGACGGTCCGCCTTGCTCTCGCCCCGGGGCTCGAACTGAGTGACGCGGACCTCAACCAGGTGCGCCATCACAGCGTCCTGGCACACGGTTTGGCGACCCGCGCGATCCGGGAACGCGCACGGGCGGGGACAAAGGTGGGATTCGCGGAGAACATCGGCACGGCGGTGCCGATCATCGACACACCCGAGCATGTCTCTGCCGCGGAGGCGGCGACGAGAGACCTGAACGCGGCCTACATGACGGTGATGCTCGAAGGTGCGTATCCGGATTCGTATCTCGCGGAGGCCGGTTCGGCTGCTCCTCGCTTCACCGACGAAGAGCTCGAGACCATCTCTACCCCATTGGATTTCGTCGGTATCAATGTCTACCGTCCGTCCGCATACGTGGAACCGTCAGAGGATTCGCGTGGGTATCGCACGCTCCCTGTCAGCGCATCCCACCCCACGATGGGCTCATCGTGGCATCTGCTCGACCCCGCCGTCATGTACTGGGCGCCCCGCCTCACCACGTCGCTGTGGGACCCGGAATCGATCTTCATCACCGAGAACGGCTGCGCCGCCGCCGACGTACCCGCAGCAGACGGCCGTGTCTACGACACCGATCGGGTGATGTTCCTGCGTGCGTGCCTCACCGAGTTGCAACGCTCGGTCGCCGGCGGAGCGCCTGTCGACGGCTATTTCCATTGGAGCGCCCAGGACAACCTCGAGTGGGGCGACGGCTTCGGGACCCGCTTCGGGCTGGTCTACGTCGACTTTCGCACCCTCGAACGAACCCCGAAACTGAGCGCGGACTGGTTCCGGCATGCGGCTCAACGCAACGCGGTCGTCTGAGCGGCAGCCGAAGGAGCGCCGTCAGAGTTCAAATCCCTTCCGTCTCCGCCAATAAGTGTGCTGGTCAGGCAGTTTTCTTCGACCGAAATCGCCAGGCGAGATCGGCCGACGGCGCCCGCGGCGAGCGGGCACCGTCGGCCGTCAGCCCGGCTTACGCCGGTACGCCAGCCGGCTCCGCTCCCTACCACCAGCTCGTGAACCGCGCGAAGGCCTTCGAGAATGCCCACGGCGACTGGACCACGCCCGAGCAGTTGTTGGCGCCTTTGACCCCCGGGCACGAGCCGTTGTCGCGCTGCAGGGCCCAGAAGCTCAATTCGTTGATGTGCTTGGCGGCCGCCCACTGCACCAGCGGCGAGGCCTGGGCGACAGTGAAGGTCTCCTGCGGTCCGAAGTCGTCGATCCCGTTCATCTGGATGATGCCGACCTTGTGCCAGAGGGCCGCGTCCGTCGCGTCGGGGGCGATGGTCGCTCGCAGCTGGTCGACCAGGCCGGCCGCTGCCGTCTCCGCGTCGGTCAGCATGTCGTGGGTGAGGCCGTCCCAGTAGTCGAAGGTCATGATGTTGACCCCGTCGATCGGAGCGTTGTACTTCGCAGCCGACTGGAGGAGGGCGACGCCGGTGGCTCCCAGCCCGTGCGGCGTGGACGGCAGTGTGTAGGCGATCGAGAGGGGATGGTGCTGCGCGGCCGCCCATGCCTTCAGCTCGACGATCGCCTGGTTGCGGCGGTCGATGCCGGCCGGGTTGCTGAGCGAATCGGCTTCGATGTCGAAGTCGAGCCGCTGCACTTTGTAGGTCGTGATGACGTTCTCGTAGGCCAGCGCGATCTTGTGGACGTCGGTGCAGCTGTCGGCGATCTCGGTGCTCGTCGTGTCGGCCGAGTATCCGCCGAAGGACGGGATGACATCGCCGCCATGCAGTCGGATGCGATCGATCGCGTCACCGAATGTGCTCGCAGCGACCGGGGTGGCCGTGTTGCCTGCCCAGTAGAGCGTGCACGACCCGGCGGCCTCGGTCTGCAGGAACGCCAGAGACAGCACCTTGGATCCCGACTGCTTCGAGATGTCCGCGAGGTCGCTCACCGCGGTGACGTCGACGTACGGAGCCGAGAAGTGCCGAGGCAAGGGGAGGGCAGGAAGGATGAAGGGCGAATGGGTACCGCCGACCTCGCTGGAGCCGCCGGCGCCGGTGCCCGGCCCGGCGGCGGGCGGTGTGGTCGCGGCCGCGGGTAGCGCGGTGGTCGCGAGGCAGAGCGCAGCCCCGAGCAGTCCGGCGGCGAGTGTGGAGATGGCGCGTTTCATGTACGGCTCCTCGTTGACGATGAGTGCAACGACCCCCTTCGCGCACCCATGAGCGAATCTCACATTAGTTAGTAAGGTTAACTAACAAACGGAATGTAGCAGCAGGACGGGTACCCCCACAAGAGGTGGCGCGCGCTGGTGGCGGAAGACCAGGAGGCCGGGTCAGTCTGTTGCGACTACCGAGTAGGCGACGTCCTTCGCAGCGTCGTGCTCGTCGAGCCGGGCGACGAGCGATGCTCTGACGTCCTGCCAGGTGTCCGACCCCAGCGGCAGGCGGAGCGCGGTGGAGCCGGAGTCGACGTGCGCGATGATCGCGGCGGTCAACTTGGCCGGGTCGTTCGGCAGTGGGAGGGCGCCGTCTGCAACCGCACGACGGACGTCGCCCGCGGGAGTCGAGTCGTAGGCGTCCATGACGGGTGCGCGGTCGAGCCCTGCCCCGAAACCCGTCGGCGTCGCGCCGGGCTCCACGATCGTCACGGTGATGCCGAACGGCGCGACCTCGGCGGCGAGGGTCTGGGCGAAGCCCTCGATCCCCCACTTGGAGGCGTGATAGTAGCTGAAATTCGGGTACGTGGTCTGCCCGCCGGCGGTCGAGACCTGCACGATGCGGCCGGCGCCTTGGGCGCGGAGGTGCGGAAGCGCTGCCCGCACGACGCGGATCGAGCCCAGCAGGTTGGTGTCGACGACGCGTTCGATCTGCTCGTCGGACGCCTCCTCCACGGAGGCGAAGACGCCGTACCCCGCGTTGTTGACGACCACGTCGATCGTGCCGAGCTCGGCGAACGCGCGGTCGACGACCGCGCGGACCTCTGCGCCGTCGGTGACGTCGAGGCGGGCGACCCAGAGCTGATCGCCGTACCGGGCCCGCAGGTCGTCGAGTTGCTCGGGACGGCGGAGGGTGGCTGCGACGCGGTCCCCTCGGGCGAGCAGTTGTTCGGTGAGGAGCCGGCCGAAGCCGGTGGACGTTCCTGTGATGAACCAGGTGGTCATGGTGCCCTTCCGTCGTCGGGTGTCTCTCTACGGCAGCAGAATGCTACGACTGGCCACCGCTAGCCTCCTGAGCGCTGACGAGCCTCGTCCGAGTGCTAGCGTCGCCCGCATGACTGTGACCTCGCTCCTGGACATGCGCTTTGCGGCCGACCACCTCGCGGACGGGCCGCGCGCACTGCTCGACATCCTCGCCGACACGCGGGCGTTCGAGGGCTGCCTCGCCGTGCAGGTCGTCACGGACGTCACCGACCCCGCCCACGTGGTCGCGGTCGAGCACTGGGAGTCGCTCGAGCATGACGAGGCCTACCGTGCCTGGCGCGCTGGCCCCGGCGCTTCGGGCCTCGGCGACTACTTGGCCGGCCCACCGACGCTGACACGGTTCACCGACGGCGTCTCGCTCTGACTCGTGATGCCGTCGGGGTTCTCGCGAGACGCGTCACCACGGCACCCGCTCCCCATGCCGGAAGAAGCCGCCGCGCGGCCCGTCGTCCGGTAGCTGCGCGGCCCACACGACGCTCGCCGCCCCCACGGAAACGGGATGAGCCCCCATCGCCTCGGCGCCGGGATAGGTCGCCGTGAGTCCCGGGCACACGGCGTTGACGAGTATCGGTGTGCCTTCCAGCTCGGCGGCGAGCGTGCTGGTGAGGGCCAACTGCGCCGCCTTGCTGATGCCATAGCTCGCCGCCCTGCCCCCGCGTGTGGCCAGCCCGAAGAGGGGATCGTCGTGCGAACCGGCGCCGCTGGCCACGTTGACGATCCGCGGATGCTCGCTGCGGCGCAGCACGGGCAGGAGCGCTTGGACGAGCGCCCACACGGCGAAGAGGTTCGTCTCCATGACGCCGCGGGCGGCGCCGAGGTCGGCGCCCGTGGCGGTCTCGGTCCAGTCGACGTACGCCGCTGCGTTGTTGATCAGGACGTCCAGACGGTCGAGCTGGGCGGCCAGGCGCTGGATGGCCTCGGGGTCGTCGACGTGCAGTGACAGGCCGCGATGTCCGGACCCCTCCAGGCCGGCGACGACCTCGTCCACGGCGTGGTGGTCCCGGCCGGTCACCAGCACGGTGTGGCCCGCCGCGGCGAGCTGACGGCACACCTCGGCGCCGATGCCGTGAGTGGCGCCGGTGACCAGGGTGACGGGAGAGGCTGGCATAGTGACACCTTCTTTCAGACGGACAGAGCTCTACGACGAACGCAGTTCCACCAGCCGGTGCAGGTTCGCGATCGCGGGCTCGAGGGCGGCGCGATAGCGTGCCACGTTGCCGGCGAGCTCGGGGCGGGACCGCTGCTCCCTGAGTCCGCGCGAGATGTTCGTCCTGGCCGCGTCCATCCACTGCGCGATGTCGTGCTCTCGCGCCCACAGGACGTCGGCCTGCCACGCGATGAGGGTGCCGCGGATCCAATCGGCGGGGATGTTCGGCTGACGGTTGGGCGGGCACAGCCGGTTCTTGACCGCGATGTCGGATCGGGTCGCCTCCACGTAGCCGATCAGTGCCGAGTTGAACGGCGTGAGGCCGATCCGCATCGACTGCAGCCGGATCCGCCCCTGGCTGAAGATCGGGACCTCCGGCGCAGGGTTGAGGCCGCCCGCCGCGGCGTAGACGTGCAGGGTTCCCGGCGTCGTGGGGATCGAGCCCTGTTCCAGCCGGATGGCATCGGCTTCGATTCGACGCACCCGGCCCAGGCGGACGACCTCATCGACCCGTCGAAGCTGCTCGATCTCGGCGGTGCTGGCAGTCGGGCTCCGGAACATCGTCGGTGCCACGCTCGGGTCGACGCGCAGTAGCTGCTCCGTGCTCTCCAAACGGTCGATGAGCTCGGTCTGCGAACCGGCCTCCGCGCAGGCCTCCGCCTGCAGCGCGAGACCGTCGAACAGCGTGGGGAGCAGTTCGCCGCCCTGGGTGAACCGGCGATTCAGATACCAGGCTTCGCGCGGCTTGATCCAGCGGATGAGCGTCGGCGGGACGTCGTTCTGCAGCAGGTAGAGGATCGCATCCGCCGCCGTCTTGCCTGCGCCGACGATCGTGTACCCGTCCGGGGGTTCCTCCTGGTGGGCCAGCTCGTTCACCGGTGCACATCGGACCTCGTCGTCCACCCCGAAAGCGGGAGGGCTCGTGGCGGGAACACGTGGCTCGAGGTAGGCCGCGTCGACGACGGCCCGGCGGACGGCGACGTCGAACCGATCGCCGGTCAGACGGGAGACGAACTCCCCGCGGCCGAGGTAGTCGCACTGCGGGAAGAAGCGGACCCGGCCAAAGGCGAGGAGTCGCTCGTTCATGGCCCGCTCGTAGTACGCGCAGATCTCCCGCCCCGACGCGCGCTCGTACATCCCGGCGTTGAGGCCGGTCGTGTCGATCGCGTCGGTGCCGAGGGGCAGCGAGTTGACGCCGTAGTACGCGGAGGGCTGGTGCAGTCGGATGAAGGGGTAGCTGTCGTTCCAGTGGCCGCCGGCCGCGAAGCGTCGATCGACCAGGACCACGTCGGCGTCGGAGGCCGCGATCAGCGCGTCCGCGAACGCCATTCCCGACGCACCGGCGCCGACGACCAGGTAGTCGGCCTCCAGAATCCTGCTCGCCATCGCTGCCGTCCTCTGCACGATCCGGGAGCCAGCACCCGGTCGAACGCTTGATCGAGTACTGCAAGGATGCCCCCGGCGATGGCGGCGCAACCAGCCCCCCGCCCCGGAAAACGGTCACCCTCCGCCGCCCGACTTCTCTTAGAAACTTCACAGTGATGAGGGCACTGAAGGTTCGCGCGCGTACGTTGTGCGGCAGATCACGGAAGGACAGCGATGGAGAACGGTTCGTTCACGCAGGAACAGCCACCGCAGGAGGTGCCACCGGAGCTCGACGCAGGGACCTCCGATCAGCCGGGCCAGGAAGGGACACGAAAAGGTCCCCTGGCCCGGTTCTTCGGTGTCCTCGGGCCGGGCCTGGTGACGGGGGCTGCCGACGACGACCCTTCCGGGATTGCGACGTACTCGCAGGCCGGAGCGTCGTACGGCAACAGCATGCTGTGGACAGTGCCGCTCACGCTCCCGCTGATGATGGCGGTGCAGGAGATCTGCGACCGGATGGCGCTCGCCTCGGGCGACAGCCTCGGCCGGCTGATCCGGCGCCACTTCGGTCGCGGCTTCCGGATCGCGATCGGTGTACTGCTCGTGTTCCTGATCGTGGCGAACGTCCTCAACATCGCGGCGGATCTGAACGCGATCGGCGAAGGCATGAACCTGCTCCACCTGGGGGCGCCGGCGGTGTGGAGCGTCGTCGCGGGCGTGGTGATCGCCGCGGCGGTCACCGGAGGGTCTTTCGCGATGATCGGCCGCGTCTTCAAGTGGCTGTGCATGGTGCTGCTGGTCTACGTCGGCGTCCTGTTCGTGTCGCACGTGAACTGGGCGGACGTCGCCCGGGGGCTCGTGGGCGTCGGGATGAAACCGACACCGGCCGCGCTCGGGCTGGTCGTGGGCGTCTTGGGCACCACGATCAGTCCGTACATGTTCTTCTGGCAGTCGGCGCAACGCATCGAGGAGTTGCGCGCGGAGGATCGCGGCGGGGACCACGCGCCCGCGCTCGATGAGCGTCCCCGTTCCGAGGCGAAGCGACGGCTCCGCAACGGGCGGCTGGACGTGTTCACCGGGATGGCGTTCAGCGTGCTCATCATGTTCGCGATCATCGCCTCCTCGGCGGCCACCCTCGGCGCGCACCACACGGCGATCACCAGCGCGGCCGACGCTGCCAAAGCGCTTCAGCCGATCGCCGGGGACTACGCGGGGATGCTGTTCGCGCTGGGCTTCGTCGGCTCCGGAGTGCTCGCCATCCCGGTGCTCGCCGCATCCGGCGCGGCAGGTTTGGCCGGCCTGCTGAACAA
This sequence comes from Leifsonia sp. EB34, assembly GCF_041260585.1. Taxonomy (NCBI): domain Bacteria; kingdom Bacillati; phylum Actinomycetota; class Actinomycetes; order Micrococcales; family Microbacteriaceae; genus Leifsonia; species Leifsonia sp. EB34. The sequence continues at coordinate 1,339,843 of NZ_JBGCCV010000001.1, read as the reverse complement.
GGACTGGGGACTCGACCGCAGCCCCCGCCGGGCGCCGCTGTTCTACGTCCTCCTGGCGCTCGGAATCATCGTCGGGACGATCCTCGCCGTCGTCGACAAGAACCCCATCAACCTGCTGGTGCTCTCGGCGATCGTGAACGGGATCGCCGCCGGGCCCTTCCTGATCGTGCTGATGCTGATCTCCCGCAACCGCACCATCATGGGGGAGCATGTCAACGGTCGGCTGGCCAACACGATGGGCTGGATCGCCACGGTAATCATGTGCGTCGCCGGCGCCTACGGCGTCTGGTTCACGGTCGCAGGGGGGTAGCGAGGGGGAGCAGGGGTAGCGGGAGGTAGCAGGGAAAAAGGTCTGCTCGGTTCGCTAGCCCGCCCCTCCCGTGCGCAGTCCGGGCGTGACGAGCCTCCAGAGCGCCTCGAGCTCGGCGTCGACCTGCTCTTCCGTCGCGGAGTCGATGGCCACAGAGAGCACGCCGAAGAGGCAGTTGACGATCGTCTTGGCGGCCCGCGCGCGATCGAGGGTGTCCGGTGCGTCGCCGTCGGTCACCGCTTCGTCCAGGAAGGGGACGAAGCGCTGCGCCCACACGTCGTACGGGTTCACGCCCTGCGGAACGAGGCGGAGCTCCTGGCTGAGTCTCATCGCGGCGCGCGTGCGGATGTTGGTCGCCATCGTGCGCGTCACCCGCCAGGCGAGCAGCCGCATCCCGGAGAGGCCGCGGCCGCCCTGGTCCCGCACATCCTGCACGAGTGCCGGCCACGCGTCGAATCGCCCGGACAGAACGGCGTCCGCCATCGCCTTCTTCGACTCGAAGTGGAAGTAGACGGCTCCCTTGGTGAAGCCGGTCGCGGCGATGATCCGATCCAGCCGGGCCCCGCTGAATCCGTAGCGGGCGAATTCGGTGGCGGCGGCGTCGAGGATGGCCTCCCGGGTCTCGGTCGCCTGCCGAGTGCGTTCTGCCATTCGACGAGCCTTCCTCGACAGGAGCGTGGACCGCTCCGCTGAAGGATATCGCGAGCGGGACGCACTCCGCGGAGAGCGGCCCTCGCCAGAACGTCCCGATCGTGGGTTGCTTGCGGACCGAACGTCCGATATCGTTCGAGCACCGCTAACAGGGCTTTTGGTATGTTGGCGAATGCATTGCCGGGCTCTGAGCGAGGGGGCGACTCACAAGTGACGGACGTGCGATGGCGAGGGCGGCGCGGGGGCGCCGCCCTCGCCGCTCTGGCGCTGATGTCGGTGCTGGGCATGGCGGGTTGCGCCGGTGTGACGGACGCACCCGCGGCGAAGCCCAGCACCGCAACGACTCCCACGCTCGATCCCGGCTCTCCGAACCTCTCGATCCGCCGCGATTTCGTACTCAGCGACGGTTCGACGGCACCGGGCTGCCTGACCCTGACGGTGAAGACCGACCCCTCGGGCACGCCAGAGACGGCCGGCCATCTCGCGGCGGCGCGGGCGATCCTCGCCGACCCGCGCTGGAAGACCGAGCCCGTCTCGCTGAGCGAGCTGCCGGCGGCGGACCTCAGCAGGATGAAGGCGCGCGGGGAGACCGAGGCCGTCATCCTCGCCGGCCTGCTCAAGGACCACATCCAGTCGGCCATTCAGCGGGCGGGCGTGTCTGAGGGGATCGCAACGTCCGGATTCGTCGGTTGCCGATGACTGGCCGGACGCGCGCGCGACTCATCGCCGTGGGGATCGCGACGCTGCTGATGGCCGCGGCCACGGCCGGTTGCACGTCGGCGCCGCCGGCGCACTCCGCCAGCCCGACGATCTCGACCGCCGGCTGGCCGACCGCGCAGCTCTCCCACACGGGGCGCACCTCGCCGACGTTGATCGTCCCGACCGGCGCTCGCTCGCTCCACCTCGACTTCACCTGCACCTACGGTCTGTACTCCGTGGGGCCGAGCGCTGCCATGGACCGGCGCCAGGGAACCTGCGGGGGCGTGCAGAGCTTCGACTTCGACGTCCACGCCGTCGCGCCGGGCACGCGGCTGGCCGTCGACCTCGTCGTGCCCGATGACACCCGGCTCGCCGCGACGCTGAACTTCAGCACGGCGCCCTTCGTGCCCGACCGCGTGACGGCGAAGCAGTGCGCCGCCCTCAGCGCGATCCAGGAGGCGTACTGGAACGCCGATCAGGGCCACGACCATGGCGATGTGTCCGACGAGCAGTGGACTCAGCTGACGGCGACGGCGAAGACCGAGATCGCCTCGCTGGCCGCGCAGGCGAAGGCGAGACCGTCATCGGCGGGTCTGCTGGGCACCGTCGTCCCGCCCATCGCCGACTGGCTGACCGGGGCGGGAGACCACCCGGGCGGTGTCGTGCACGCGCCCCTGGGAGACTTCACGGCGGCCGAGGCCCTCGCGGGCCAGATCTGCACGGCCAACGGAACGTCGATGGTCATCCACTCGAAGTACGGCGGCTGAGCGCGAGACGCGAGCCGCCCGGCGGTCTTAGCGCCTCTCCGCGCGTACCGCGCACCCGCTCACGCGGGCACGAGTGCCCGCAGCGGCGCCCGTTCCTCCGCTTCGATGACGAGTCCACGGGAGCTCTCGGCGGATTCCGCGAGCAGTGCGAGCCAGTCCCTGTTGAGGGCCGGGCTGCGGGAGCCGTCGAAGTGGAAGCGCAGGTTGCTGGACGGGTGCAGCCAGATGCTGGTGCGTCCACCGCCTACGGCGTCCAGGTCTTTCCACGACATCGCGAAGCTCTGGCCGTGGCGGAGCTTGTTGACGATGACGATGTGCAGGTGCGCGAGAGTTCGATCTTCGAACTGGTACTCGTGGTTCTCGTAGCTGAGGTAGCCCATGGTGTTGCCCTCCTTGGTATGTCCGGAAGGGGGCAAAGAATCGGTGCCAAACGAGGCTTCACGTCAACCGGAGGGTGTCTGCCCAGTCTGACCCATGCGACCGGCTTAAGCGAACGGACGCAGGCGATTGTCAGGCGTGCAGGAGCGCGCTGTCGACGATCGCGAACTGTTCCGCCTCTTCGGCGGCGGCTTCGGCCTCGGCGAGTTCGAAGTACACGCCGAGCACCTCAGGGGTGATCTCATGCGGCACGACGACCGCGTAAACCGGAACTTCCACTCCTTCAGCGTCCTCTCACAGAGCCATAGCGCAGGCGCTTGACAGCCGGCCCCGAGTGGGCAGGGGGTCGCTCATGCTCGGCGGTAGCGTTGCGCCGCCGGGCAGTCGAACGGGTCGCGGGCGGCGAGCCCGACCCGGTTGAGGTAGCGGACGACGATCCGGTACGAGTTCACGAGACCGGTCTCCGTGTAGGGGATGTCGTGGGCGGCGCAGTGCTCCCGGACGAGTTCGCGGGCCCGGCGCAGGTGCGGCCGCGGCATGCTGGGGAAGAGGTGGTGCTCGATCTGGTGGTTGAGGCCGCCCATGAAGACGCTCATCGTCCAACCGCCGCGGATGTTGCGGGAGGTCAGCACCTGCTTGTTCAGGAAGTCGACCCGGGCGCCGGCGGGAAGCAGCGGCATGCCCTTGTGGTTGGGGGCGAAGGAGGCGCCCATGTAGACGCCGAACACGGCGAGTTGCACGCCGAGGAAGGCGAACGCCATGCCGACCGGCAGCATCAGGAACACGATCGTGATGTAGATCGAGAGGCGCAGGCCGATGGCGACCAGCTCGCTGCGACGGCGTTCGACCGGCCCGCGCGCGAGCAGCGACCGGATGGACGTGACGTGGAGGTTGACGCCCTCCAGCAGGAGCAGCGGGAAGAACAGGTAGCCCTGACGGCGGGTGATCGCCGCGAGGAGGCCGCGCTGGCGAGCGGCGTCTTCGACCGTGAACGAGATCGTGTCGAAGGCGATGTCGGGGTCTTTGCCCTCGGTGTTCGGGTTGGCGTGGTGGCGCGTGTGCTTCGTCATCCACCACTGGTAGCTCATGCCGACCAGCCAGGTCGCGATGAGTCGCCCGGCCCGGTCGTTGGTCGGGCCGGAGGCGAACACCTGACGGTGGGAGGCCTCGTGACCGAGGAACGCGAACTGGGTGAAGATCAGCCCCAGCGCCGCGGCGATGAGGAGCTGGAACCAGGAGTCCCCGAGAAGCACGAACCCGGCGGCCGCGGCGATCAACCCGACCGTGAGCACGGCGAACATCCCGATGTAGAAGCCGCGCCGGCGTTCCAGGAGGCCTTCGCTGCGGACCCGCCCGAGCAGCTCGTTGTAGGTGCTGGTGACGGGGGCGCGGGTCTCCGCGCGTGGCCTGGTCTTGAGGACCGGCCCGAGAGTGGATGCGGTCATGCTTTCCTCCGCTGTGTCAGGACGACTTCCCAGCCGAGGGTGTGGGCGGACGCCCGAGATGCCGCAAGCGTAGGCGCGCTGGCTGAGTGTTCGTCGGTGCCCCGCTGTGGAAACGGTGCCCGGTCTTGCGACCGGGCACCGCTGTGAAACGGTGCCCGGTCTCGCGACCGGGCACCGCATCGTTCAGGCCTGGCGGATGTTCGCAGCCTGCGGACCCTTGGGGCCCTGTGCGAGGTCGTATTCGACCTTCTGGTTCTCGTCGAGGTTGCGGTAGCCGCCGTTGGAGGCGATCTCGCTGTAGTGGGCGAAGACGTCGGCGCTGCCGTCATCCGGGGCGATGAAACCGTAGCCCTTTTCCGAGTTGAACCATTTGACGGTGCCAGTGGGCATCTTTTCTTCCTTCATTATTCTTTGTGAGCCGTAAGGACGGCTCCTGTCGCCGCGCCCGAATCGGCGCGGACGGTGGTGGGCGCCGCGTGGAACGCGGTGCGGTGGGGTGCGCCGGAGGAGGGTCTCCGCCTCGGCGAGCGTCGGCGCGGTGCCGACGGTGCGGGAACAGTCGTCGAGCACGCGGAAGAGTCCGTCGTGGAGCTCGGCGATACCCGCGTACTCGTCGTGCGCGGTGGCGACCCAGACGGTGTCGTCTGCCTGGCGCCAGGTGAGTGCGGCCGGGGGCCGCGCAGTACTGATGATGGTGAGTCCTTTCGCCTCTAACGAGGCGGGGGTGATGCCGCGGCGACGCTGCTGCGGTGGAGAAGATCGGTATCGGTCATGGGTTGATTCTGCGCGCCTGGGTCAGTTGGTGAAAGGCGGCCCCGCACGCGACACCCGGATGGGAAGGACCGGTTTCTGATGCGGGACCGTCTCGGTCACACGATCAAAAACGCGTGATCACGTCCGACGGAAGGGACGAATCCCCCGGGTCGGACTCAGACCACCATACACGGCGAACCCGTGAACGGAGCAGGGAGGTTCGATCGGCACGTGCGAGCGGCCCACGCAAGGCTGGTAATCGAGCGCCGCGCGCGTACCGTCTCGTTCAACCAGAGGGAGGCGGCGCGGGGTGCTCGTTCTCTTCAGGGTCGACAACATCTTCTACCGGCCGATCGGCGACGTGCCGACCACGAAGGCCGCCATCGTGGCAGCCGCGCGCGCCGGGGGCGGGTTCGTGTCCTTCCTGTCTCCCACGGGGGTCAGCGACATCTTCATCACGGTGGCCACAGCGATCCGGATCGAACTCGTCGAGGAGGAATCACCCGGCGAACCGCACCCGGACGAGGACGGTTCGTCGTTCGACCTCGGCGATCTCTGATCGGCGTGCTGATGCCGGGTCGTTCACCCGCCGCCGCGGAACGCCGCCACCCCCGAGTCGGTGCCCACCAGCAGCAGCCCGAGCCCGGTGCTCGGGCTCACGAAGTGCGGCACCGAGTCGCCCACCGCCTGCCGTTGGAGCAGCGCGCCGGTCGTCGCGTCGAACTGGCTCACCGTTCCGTCCGGGTATTCGACCGCCCACAGCGTCCCGCCGATGACGACGGGCGCGCCGTTCGCGCCGGAGAGGCGCTGGCCCCGCCGGGCGGAGGCGAGGTCGACCGTCTGGATTCCTCCGCCGCTGCACGGGACGAACAGGCGGTTCGTCGCCACGAAGTAGGCGGCGCCGCCGTCGGGGTCGCTGCCGCAGAGGCCGCCGATGCTCGCGACTTCTGACAGATCGGACTGGCGGAGGACGAAGCCGACGTCCGTCTTCCCCGCGACGAACAGCAGGCCACCGGGCAGCAGCACCGGGTTGCCCGTGCCGAGGTCGTCGTCGCCGCCCGCCCCGTGATCCTTGAAGGCGGCGAGCGGCTTCAGGTCCGGCGACAGCTTGACCACGCTCTCCGCGTACTGGACGGGGTCGGGGCCGCCGGCCGCCGGGTCCGGGTTGGAGTTGCCCGTCGACACGTAGATGTTCCCGGCCGCGTCGACCGCGGGCGCGCCGCCGCCCTGCCAGATGGCGCCGCCCTGGCCGTCCGCCGCGGCCTCGAACGAGACGAGCGCGGGCGCGCCGGTCTCGTTCACCCCCACGACCCACCCGTGGTAGGCGCCGCAGTCGCCGTAGTTGCCGCCAAAGGAGACGTAGACGCGGCCGTTCGCCACCACCAGCGACGCCCGCTGGAGCAGGTGGACGGGGTCCTCGCCGGCGGGGAGCGGCGGGTCGACCGCCTCCGAGAGCACGACCTGTCCCGTGGCGACGCTGAAGCCCTCCAGCCGGTGCTGGACCGCTCCTCCACCGGTGCTCACCTCGCCGACGACGTAGACGGTCCCGGTCGCCGGGTCCACCGCCGGCGTGCTGGTAATCCCGAGCGGGTCGATGTCGCCGCAGCCCGCGACCGAGCCGACGTCCGTCAGCGGCGCGCCCAGGGAGGCCGACCAGACGACGGCGCCGGCGGGATCGAGCGCGACCACCCGATTCGTCTCCGTCGCCGCGATCACCCGGCCGTCCGCGACGACCGGCTGGCCGAACACCGCACCGCCGAGGTCGGCCGACCAGGCGCGTACGAGCGAGGCGAGCGGCGCCCCGGCGGCCACCGCCCCGGTGCGCTCCGGGCCGGCATGGTAGGAGGACCACGCCGTGACGCCGGGCACCGGGACGGCGACCGGGGTCGAGGGGCCGGTCGGCGTGGGACGGGACGGCGACGGTGTGCTCGACGCGCGGGAGGTCGTGGGCGACGGCGGCGCGGAGGCCGTGCATCCGGCGAGCAGCAGCAGACCACCCAGCGCGACCGCGCCGAGGCGGGCGCGCGTGCGGATTGTCGACCCCCGCGTCGCGCGGTGCATGGCGCCAGCGTATGCCTCCCGGAATTCTCCGGGGCCTCGCCGGTTGCACCCAGCATGACGAACGTAGGAATCATCGGAGCAGGCCACATCGGCCAGGCACTCGCCCGCACCTTCATCCAGCACGGCTACACGGTCACGATCGCGAACTCGCGCGGGCCGGAGACGCTCGCGGAACTGGTCGCGGAGCTCGGCCCGTCGGCCACCGCGGCGACGGCGGCGGAGGCCGGCGCGGCGGGCGACTTCGCCGTGGTCACCGTCCCGCTGCGGAACTACCGGGACCTCCCCGTGGAGCCGCTGGCGGCCAAGATCGTGATCGACACCAACAACTACTACTTCGAGCGGGACGGTCACATCGCCGAGCTCGACGACGGGACCGCGACCACCTCGGGCCTAGTGCAGTCCCACCTGCACCGCTCCCGCGTGGCCAAGGGCTTCAACCACATCGCCGCACGCGACATCCCGACCACCGGCGCGCCGGCCGGGACCGAGAACCGCCGCGCGCTCGCCACGGCGAGCGACCACGAGGACGCCGCGGCGCTCGTGACCTCGATCTACGACCAGTTCGGCTTCGACACCGTGCACGTCGGCCCGCTCTCCGAGAGCTGGCGCGTGGAGCGCGACCGCCCCGCCTACGTGGTGCGGCAGAACCGTGAGGAGCTGGAGGCCAACGTGGCCAGGGCGCCGCGCACGGTCTGAGGCCGACCCGATCCGGGCGGCGTCACACCGCCGTCCGGATCCGCACCTCCCGCTCCATCCGCTTCTCGTGCCGCGCGCGCCCCTTCAGGGCCTCGGCCTCGCGGCTCTTGGGTGGTGCGGTGGTGACGAGCTGGTCGAGCATGCGGCGCGTGGCCTCCGCGATCTCGTCGATCGCCTGGTCGAAGGCGGCCGCGTTCGCGCGGGAGGGGCGCGTGGATCCGCTCACTTTACGGACGAACTGGAGGGCGGCCTCCCGGACCTCGTCGTCCGTCGTAGGGGGTTCGAAGTTGTGGAGGCAGCGGATGTTCCGGCACATGCCGAGACGATACCGCCATTCAATCCCGGGCGTTATGCGTCTTCTCAGGTTGAATGGCGGAAGATTTCCCGGTTACCCCCACAGCACGATAGGACCACCCATGAGCTCGCTCCGCGACCACATCGAGCGCACCCTCCCCGAGACCGACCTCGGCGTCGCCGCCGACGCCGACACCCTCACGAACACCGGCGCCATCACGCTTCCGTAGCACTGACGGCGTTCGCGAGGCCGCGGCCTCCCGGTGTCAGCCCTCCGCGACGCGACGCACGAACGTCGTGACGTGCTCCCGGAGCGCCTCGATGCGCTGCTGTCGCGCCGCCTCCACGTCGAAGCCGACGTACGCGAGCGGCGGCCGCCTGCGGACGTTCGCCGAGCATTCGAAGCCCGCGCAGACGAGTGTGCCCAGGGTGTTGCCGTTGCGGCCCGCCGCGCCCGCGCGCTTCGCGATGAAGAGGACGACCTCGTTGGGCAGGTGCACGTCCTCGCACCACGAGCACTGCGGACGGGCGCGGACGCCGCCATCGGCCTTCCGCACGAGGACGCCGACGAGCTCACCGTCGACCTCCGCGATCACGTAGCCCTGGTTCGGGTTCTTGCGGTCGCGCCAGCCGAGGTAGTCGAGGTCGTCCCAGCGCGTGTTCGCCAGGTCGGGGAGGGTGAGCTCCTTGCGCTCGCGCTGGGAGGCGTTCACGAAGGAGGAGCGGAGCTGCTGTTCGTTCAGGGGAAGCATGGAGGGATGTCCTGTCTGTTGTGCGGACTGCGGGACGCTGGGGACGACGACCGGTCCGTTGTGATGGGGGTGCCGGCTGGGCCTGCGCGGAACTGCGGAGGTCGCCGCACGGGTGCGCCCGGGTATGCATGGGCGCGAGCGGGCGCAGACGCAAGCGGGCACAGGCGCGAGCGGGCGCAGCCGCAAGCGGGCACAGGCGCGAGCGGGCACAGCCGCGAGCGAGAGCTCACGCCGGATACGCCGCGAAGCGGGCGCGCGGGATCACGGGAAGGGGCAGGGCTATCTCACGCCGGCGAGGAGAACGCCGACGACCTCCAGACGCCCGACGGGCTGAGACACGATGAGCCGATCCACCCGGGTAGTCTACGACACGCCCGGGATGACGCGGACGTGAGTCCATCGCGGGGGATGGCCGCCCGGGTGAGCGCGGCCCGCTACACCCGCGGGGCGGTCCTGATCCCGTAGGACGCGAAGAACGTGGCGCCGTACAGGGCGGCTGCGACGAGGAACCCGACCGCCATCACGTACGACGCCCACTCGTTGCCGGTGGCGATCGTGCCGACGCCGGCGAGGAACGTGATGATGATGACCACGAGCCCCCACACCGCCGCACGCTGGCCGACGCCGGCCTTCCGGGCGGCGAGGAGCACCCGGACGCTGACGGCGACCAGGCCGATCGCGACCAGGATGTGCAGGATGACGATGATCGTGTCGACGACGATCGCGAAGGTGCCCTTCGGCTCGCCGATAAGGTTGGCGGCCATCCCGAGCAGGAACTGGAGGGCCAGGGCGGACAGCGCCTCCCGCGAGCGGCGGCGCAGGGCGTCGGTCGGGCTCGGGGACGAGCTCGGTGCGGCGGACGGTGCGGCGGATTCGGACATGGGCTCCCCTGCCTCGAGGTGCGGCGGCTCGGACGGGACCATTGTGCTCCCGCGAGCCGCGCCCGGTACAGGGCCGACAGGATCGCGGCCCGCGTAGAGTACGTAGCGTGTCGAGCGATGCCCCCGAATGGTTCCTGAGTCGGGCCGAGCGGGGGAACCCCGCATCCGCCGTGCAGGCCGGCCCCTCCGGGTCGGCGTCCTGGTCGGAGGGGAACCTGGTCCGGCCTCTCGTCCACGGTGCGACCTACTTCGCGCGGCTGCACGAGGAGCTGTCGGCGCTGGAGCCGGGCGACCGGGTGTTCTTCACCGACTGGCGCGGCGATAAGGACGAGCTGCTGCTGCCGGGCGGCCCGGCGATCGGCGAACTGCTGGCCGACATCGCGCGCACGGGTGTCGAGGTGCGCGGCCTGGTGTGGCGTTCCCACGGGGAGCGCATCCAGGGGCGGATGAGCGGCTTGTCGAACGCGCTGCTCGGCCGCGAGATCAACGACGCCGGCGGTGAGGTCCTGCTCGACCAGCGGGTGCGCGCCTTCGGGTCGCACCATCAGAAGCTTTTCGTCATCCGGCACACGAACGACCCGGCGCGGGACGTCGCGTTCGTCGGCGGAATCGACCTCTGCCACAGCAGGCGGGACGACCTCCGGCACGCGGGGGACCCGCAAGCGCTGGAGATCGACCCGCGGTACGGCGAGCGGCCGCCCTGGCACGATGCCGCACTCGAACTGCGCGGGCCCGTGGTCGCCGACCTGCTGGACACGTTCTCCGAACGCTGGAACGACCCGCACCCGCTGGACCACCGCAACCCGTACCGGATGCTCGTCCAGCGTCTGGCGGATATGCCCCGGCACCCGAAGCCGCTGCCGGAGGCGGCCCCTCCGCCCCCGGTCGCGGGCGCGCACGCCGTCCAGGTGCTGAGGACGTACGCCCCGAAACGGCAGCCGTTCCCGTTCGCTCCGCACGGGGAGCGCAGCATCGCGCGCGCCTACCTCAAGGCCTTCGCCCGTGCCCGCTCCTTCATCTACATCGAGGACCAGTACCTGTGGTCGAGGGAGGTCGTCGCGGGAATCGCGAAGGCGCTGAGGTCGAACTCCGAGCTGCGGGTGATCGTCGTGGTGCCGCGGTATCCGGACGACGACAACGGGATCGCGGGTCCGCCCGGGCGACTCGGTCAGCATCGGGCCGTCTCGCTGCTCCGGCGCGCGGCGCCCGACCGGGTCGGCGTCTTCGACCTCGAGAACGAAGCGGGCACTCCGATCTACGTGCACGCGAAGGTCTGCATCGTCGACGACACGTGGATGACGTGCGGCTCCGACAACTTCAACCTGCGTTCCTGGACCTCCGACAGCGAACTCACCTGCGCCATCGTCGGAGAGGGGATCGCGCGCGACCTCCGCACGCAGCTCTGGGCCGAGCACCTCGGTCTGGACCGCGATGACCCGCGGCTCCAGGACGCCGCCGACGGGCTGGCGCTGTGGACGGAGAGCAGCGACGCGCTCGACGCCTGGCACCGCTCTGGTCAAAGGTCGTCCCGGCCGCGCGGTCAGGCGCGGCGCCACCGCATCGAACCGGTGACGTGGCTGCAGCGCGTCTGGGCGGAACCGCTCTACAGGATCGTCGTGGACCCCGACTCGCGGCCGCGCCGCCTGCGGCGGACCGGACGCTTCTAGGCGCGCGTTCGCGCCTTCCCCACGCGTCGTCGGCGCCCCGCGAGTAGTGTCGCGGCGTGAACGTTGACCGAGTGCGGCTGCAACCGTGGACCGAGGCCGACCTGGCGGTCGAGCTGAGGAACAACGCCGAGGACATGACGACGTTCCTGGGCGGCCCGCAGGCGGAGGAGGTCGTCCGCGGACGTCACGAGCGGTTCCTCCGCGGGCAGGCGGACGGGACCATCTCGCCGTTCACCGTCCGGTCGGACGCGGTGGACGAGCCGGTCGGCGCGGCGGCCTACTGGCAGATCGAGCATCATGGCGAAGCCGTGTACGAGTGTGGCTGGTTCATCTTCGTGCCGTTCCAGCGGCGCGGGTACGCGCAGGCGGCCGTGCGGCTCCTGCTCGAACATGCGGCCTCGCGGGGCGACCGCGACACGATGCTCGCCTTCCCACGCGTCGACAACGCCGCCTCGAACGCCCTCGCCCGCTCCGCGGGTTTCGTGAACACCGGAGTCGAGGATTCCGAGTACCCGAAGGGCGTGCCGATCACGGTCAACGCGTGGGCGTTCGACCTGCGCGCGCTGCGCTGACGCGTTCGCCGCCCCCTGTAGCGTGTCCCTCATGTTCTCGAAGACCCTCGCCTCCGGCGCCGAACTCCGCCCCCTCGAGCCCTGGATGGCGGAGGAGTTCGCCGCGCACCTGGACCGCGCCCGGGAGCACATCCGTCCGTGGGTCGGCCCGTCGTTCGTGACCGAGGACGTCGCGGGCGCACGCGCGACACTCGGCCGGTACGCCGAGCGCGCGGCCCGGGAGGGCGCGGGCATCTACGGCATCTGGGCCGACGGCACGCTCGTGGGCGGCGTCATGTTCGTGGAGTTCGTGCCGGCGACGGGCGGCTTCGAGGTGGGCTGCTGGCTGGAGCCGGCCGCCGAAGGCCACGGGCACATCACGAGCGCCGTGCGCGAACTGCTCGCCTACGCGTTCGACGAGCGCGGCATGCACCGCGCCGAATGGCGCTGCCGAAGCGACAACGACCGCAGTTCGGCCGTCGCCCGCCGCCTCGGGATGACGCTGGAGGGCGTGCTCCGCGAGGCGTGGCCGGTGGGCGACGTGTTCCACGACAAGCAACTGTGGTCGCTGCTCGCGTCCGAGTGGGAGGTCGCCGCCGCCGTCGAGGTGTGACGGCCCGGTCAGCAGCACTCCGCTCTCACCGGCCTTCCCCCTACTTCTTCACCGCCTCCCGCACCGCCTTCGCGTCGGCCTGGGCCTTCTTCACGGCCGCGCGCGCGGACGCCAGCGACGACTTCGCCGACGACAGCGCTGAGTGGTTGGCGTCGTAGGAGGTCGGGGTCACGGCCAGTGCCGCGGCGGCGACGCCGCTGGCGTCGTGGGATGCGGTGGAGAGCTGGGCGCTCATGTCGCTGAGGTCGGACTGCAGGGCGGAGGTGGACTTCGCCTTGTCCTTGCCCGACAGCAGGGTGGCGAGCGTGGACTGCTCCTTCGTGAGCTTGGGGAGCGTGGTGCCGGTCAGGCGGTCGGCGTCGGATGCGAGGCGCGCCTGGGGGAGGGCGACGGCGTCGACGCGGTAGGAGGTGAAGACCTTCTTGAGGTCGGCGGCGGCTTGGGTGGTCGTGGTGTCGGCGGCGATGGCCGAGGCCGAGGACTTCATTCCGGCGAGGTCGGTGTTGAGCGTCGCGAGGATCGTGGACTTGTCGCTGGAGGTCAGGGATGTGTCGGCGTTCACCTTCGTGATCGCGGCGGTGAGCTTGGTCTCGCGGTCGCTGGTCGCCTTCGCGCCCGCGGCCTGGAGCTGCGCGAGCGTCTTGGGGGCGTGCGAAGCGGTCGGAGTCGGGGTCGGCGTGGCGGTGTCGGCGAAGGCCGGGCCGCCGATGAGGGCCGCGCACGCCATTCCCGCGGTCGCCGCCGTGAAGATGCCGATGGATCGTCTGGACATGGTTCTCCCGTCAGAGGTGAGCAGCCGGGGGTTGTTCCGGCTGACTCCAGCCTCGTCGGGGAATGTTCGGGGATCGTAAAGGGCGGGTTCGGGATCAGTACGCGATCAGCGCCGCCGCACCGGGCGCACGGTCAGCGCCTCCACCATCCCGGTGCTCGGCAGGTCCACCGCCACGCGCACGGTCGCGGCGACCATCTCCGGGGTGATCGTGTACGCGGCGTCGTACTCGTGCCCTTCGCGGGCGACGAGCGCGCGCTGCATGTCGGTGTCGACCCGCCCGGGGTGGATGCTCGTGACGCGGACGCCGTTGGGGCGCTCCTCCTCCCTCAGCGCGTCGGTGAGGGCGCGCAGGGCGAACTTCGAGCCGGAGTAGACCCCGCCGCCCGCTCCGCTGCTCAGTCCCGACCCGCTGTTGATGGCCACGACCAGGCCGCCCGCCGCCCGCAGCGCCGGGAGGGTCGCCCGCAGCAGCGCCGCGACGGCGAACACGTTGACTTCGAACACGCGCCGCCAGGTCGCGTCGTCCGTCGAGGCGATCGTGCCGCCGTCCTCCACGCCCGCGGACAGCACGAGCACGTCGAGCCGCTCCGGGATGGCCGGCAGCGCGTCGCCGGTCAGGTCGGCGACGAACGGCTCGGCCGACGGCAGCTCCGCCACGACCGACGCGACGGCGGCGGCATCCCGGCCGCCGACCACGATGTGGTGGGTGCTGCCCAGCTCGACGGCGATCGCCCGGCCGATGCCGCGCGATGCTCCGGCGACGAGGGCGACGGGACGGGAGTTCTGAGCCATGCCCCGAGCCTAGGCCGGGGGGGGCCCGGCGGCGGCATCGCGGTCTCCGCGCGCGCCCCGCATCCGAAAGATCCTCTTGGTCGCCTCGATGGCCCGCTCGTCGTCCCCGGCTCGCAGCGCCGCGGACAGGTCCGTGTAGCCCTGTGCCCACTCCTCCAGGTCCGCCTCGAGCGCCCGATAGGTGACGGTGACGTGGTAGCTGAGCGACGGCCCGGTCTGCGTGACGAGCTCGACGAACACCGCGTTCGGGCAGGCCTGCACAAGCGATCCGAAGTACGCCTGGGCGGCCTTCGCGATGGAGGGGATGTCGCCGCGCCGATGTTGTGCCGCGACGTCGCCGGCGAGCGCCGCGAGACGCGTCCGGTCCTCGCCGGTCAGGTGCGGCAGGGTCAGGATGGTCGCCCCGGTCACGAGCACGCCGATCGTCTGGAGGGTGTCGAGCGCCTCCTCGGGACGGGGGGCGATGACGGCGGAGTGCGATTGCGGCGCCGTCTCGACCAGCCCTTCCAGGCTGAGCGTGTGCAGCGCCTGCCGGATCGGTGTGCCCGAGACGCCGAGCCAGCCGCGCAGCGCGGCCTCGTCCAGGCGCTCGCCGGGAAGGAGCACGCCGGAGAGGATGGCCTCCTTGAGCTGCGTGTAGACCCGCTCGCGCAGGAGCTCGCGAGGGCCGGTGGTCTTCTCGGGGGAGTGCGGGATCGGCATCAGGCGTCTCCCTTTTCGGTGGGTCGCTCGGCCCCGGTGATTCGCAGGGCATCGATCCGGAAGATCTCCCGCTCGGCCGCGTCTACGCCGTGCCTGTCCGCCGCCGCGAGCGCCGAGCGCAGGTTCGCATACGACTGCGCCGCCTCCGGCCAGTCGATCCCGAGAGCGCGGTACGCGACGCCGACGTAGAACGCGCGGGCGGCGAGCGTCCGCTCGGAAAGCCGGAGCAGCACGCGGTTCGGGCACAGTGCCATCAGTCGTCCGTAATAGCGCTGGGAGCCCGCGATCGACGCCTCGAGGTCGGCGGCCTCCAGCGCGACGATCAAGCGGTCGACGTCCGCGACCAGGGCCTCCCGGTCGGCGTCGGTCAGGCTGTCGAGAGTGAGGTCGAGCACCCCGAGGACGAACACGCCGATGGTCTGCAGGTGCAGCACGGCGTCCTCCGCCCGCGGCTCGACCACGCGGGTGTAGGACTGGGCGGCGATCTCCACGAAGCCCTCGACCGTCAGAGCGTGGAGGGCCTGGCGGATCGGCGTCCTCGACATCCCGAGCCAGGCCTGCAGTTCGGCGTCGTCCAGCCGTTCGCCGGGACGGATCGTCCCGTCGAGGATCGCCGACTTCAGCGACGCGTACGCGCGATCGCGCGCCAGTACGCGCGCCTGCCGGACCTCCGGCGCCCCCGGAACGGGCATGTGCCCCACCACCTTCTCCCGCGCATGACGCGCGGCCCTCCGGTCTGATCGTACCGACCCGCGAGGGCTGTGCGGAACTAGAGCCTGGACTAAAGTTCCAATCTCGACGTATACTCCCGGCAGGAGGACGATTCCGACGGTTTCCCCCCAGGGAGGGCCCGCCCCCCCCGTGGGCCCTCCGCCCGACGGGCTCCTGCATTTTCGGGTGCAGGGCGCCCGTCGAGGGGTCCTGCGTTTCGGGTACGCAGGACCCCTCACTTCCTGTCGTCGCGATGTCGGTGGTCGCCGCGTCGGCCTGGACCGTGTACGCGCTGCAGGGGCACGCCGGCTGACGGCGGCCTAGCCCGGCTCCTCCTCCGACTCCAGCGTCTCGTCGGCGTCCACCTCGGTGTCGTCGGTCTCCGTCGCGTCGATCGCGGCCTCCGCCTGCGCCCGCTGCTGGGCTTCGGCGGCGGCCTCCCGCTCGCGTTCGTGTCTGCTCATACGCCCTAGTGTCGCTCGGGAGGCCCTCCTGCGCCTACGTTGGGGAGGATGAATGCCGACACCTCCGTCCCCGCCGCCTACTTCGTCCAGAAGAGCGAGAACGTCTTCACCCCCACCCCGCACGCCGGCGGCGCGTGGGCGGACGACGAGATGCACTTCAGCCCGCTGGGCGGTCTGATCACGCACGCGATCCTCCGCCACGCCGCGAACCCCGGCGGCCCGGCACTCCAGCTCGCCCGGATCAGCTTCGACATCCTCGGCTTCCTGGCGCTGGACGAGGTCGAGCTGTCGGTGGAGACGATCCGCCCGGGCCGCACGATCGAGCTGGTGGAGGCGACCGCCGTCATCCACGGCCGCACCGCGGTCAAGGCGCGCGCGTGGCTGCTGTCGTCGTTCGACACCGCCGAGGTCGCCGGTGGCGCCGCCGGGCCGCTGCCGTCGCCCGAGACGGCGACGCCGTGGTCGATGATGGACGCGTGGCAGGGCGGCTACGTGGCCTCCCTCGACACCCGCGCCGTCCACTCCCCGGAGGCCGGCCGCGCGACGGTCTGGCTGTCGACGGGCTGCGAGCTCATCGAAGGCGTCGTGGTCGACCCGGTCACGGCGTGGATCACGCTGGTCGACACGGCCAACGGGGTGGCCGTGCGCGAGCACCCCACCCGGTGGATGTTCCCCAACGTCGACCTCACCATCCACCTCCACCGGGCGCCGTCCGGCGAGTGGCTCGGGCTCGACACGGAGGTGGTGTTCGGCACGACGGGGCTCGGGATCACGCGATCGGTGCTGCACGACCGCGACGGGGCGGTGGGGTTCGCGGAGCAGGCGCTGACGGTGCGGCGGTTGACGGAGTAGGGGGCGTCTAGATGACGCAGCTTCCGGAGGCGACGACCGCCCGCTGCCGGGCGAAAGCGTCGTCGATCCGGTGGCTTCGCGCGATGTAACGCGAGACGTCGCCGTCGATAAAGCTCGCGCACTGGACGATCTTGTCGCGCATGCTCGTCAGATTCATGTTGTAGATCGGCTCGTGGTGCGCGATCCGGTTGCGGAACTTCCTGATGCCGTCGAGCTGAGCATGGAGCTCCTTGCGGCTCGCTCCGCCCAGATTCGCGAACGCGTGCCTCAGCCGCGGCTGCCAGAGGGCGGTCTCGTAGCTGAAGAGCCGATCACGAGGGACGCCTGGTCCGGTGAGGCCGACCCAGAATCCGAAGGTGGACGCACCGACCACCTCGTCAGGGGTGGGCTCGTGTCCCGTTCGAGAGAAGAGGCGATTGATCGTCGCTTGCAGGCCCGCCGCCTCCCGGTGTGCCAGATTGACGCCGTCGTACCACCAGGCGTCGGAACGCCCCGAGCGCAAGGCATCGTGGATGCGGTTCCGCAGCATGACCTCGAGCACGCCGATCGGCCCCCAGAAGGCGGATGAGATTTCGATGTTCCAGGCGTAGAGCCGGATCGCCATCTGGCGACGGCCGTCGTAGCGGTTGAGATACCGGCGGAATCGCGGCTCGCTCAGGGATGCGGCGAAGGCCGGAATCGTGTGCGGATCCATCGCTTGACCCTATGAGACGCAAGAAGCCCCGGGAGTCCGATCAGATCGAATAGTCCCGGGGCGCAACAGGGTCAAACCTACCACGAGGCTGCTGAGGGACTCCCGTCGCGTTTCTCGAACTCACCCCTTGACTAACCCACTTGTTTTTTGCAAGTATCGACCTCGACAAGACCGGACCACGAAAAGGGAGACCACGATGTCCATGATGTTCGTCAACCTGCCGGTGACCGACCTGGAGCGCGCCAAGGCGTTCTACGAGGCCGTCGGGTTCACCATCAACCCGCTCTTCACCGACCACAACGCCGCGTGCGTCGTCGTCGACGAGGACCACAACTACTTCATGATCGTCACGCGCGAGTTCTTCCAGACCTTCTCCGACCGCCCGGTCGGCGAGCCGTCGAAGACCGTGTCCGCGTCGACCGCGATCATGCTCGACAGCCGCGAGCTCGTCGACGCGACTGTGGCCGACGGGATCGCCGCGGGCGGCGTGGAGGAGCGTCCCGCCGCCGACTACGGCTTCATGTACCAGCGGCAGCTCGCCGACCCGGACGGCAACATCCTCGAGTTCGGCTGGATGGACCCCGTCGCGGCGCAGCAGGGTCCCGAGGCGTACCTGAGCCAGCAGGCCTGAGGGCCGATGGTCGCACGCGACTACGGGCAGTACGACGGGATCACCCAGGCCCTGGAGCTGGTGGGGGAGCGCTGGGCCCTGCTGATCGTCCGCGACCTGCTCGTCGGGCCGCGCCGCTACGGCGAGCTCGCGGCGGGGCTCCCGCGCATCCCGAGCAACATCCTGGCGGCGCGGCTCAAGGAGCTGCAGGCGGCCGGCATCATCCGCCGGGCGCCGCGCTCCCGCATCGTCCTCTACGAGCTCACCCCGTACGGGCGGGAGCTCGAACCGGTCGTGCTCGCGCTCGGCGCCTGGGGTTTCAAGGCGCTGGGGGAACCGCGGGCTGAGCAGATCATCACCCCGGACGCCATGACCATCTCGCTGCGCACCGCGTTCCGGCCGCAGGTCGCCGCCGAGCTCCCGGCGACGGCCTACGGCGCGCGGTTCGGGGACGACGGCCTCCTTATCCGTGTGGCGGGGCCGCAACTGGCCGTGACCCGCGGCGACGGGCCGGCCGACCTGGCGTTCGCGAGCGGGCCGGACATCCGGCGGCTCATCTCCGGCGAGCTCACGCCGGATGACGCCATCGACGCCGGCGTGGTGGAGGTGCTCGAAGGCCCCCGCACGCTGCTCACCCGCTTCGCCGCCACCTTCCACCTCGCCGCGTGACCCCTCGGCGGGTCGGGGCGGGTCAGCGGAGGACGCGGTAGCCGGCGAGCAGATAGCCGGTGGACGACACCGCGGAGGAGATCGTCTCGAACCGCTGCGCAGGGACGCCCTCCAGCAGACGCCGGCCGCCGTCCGCGACCGCGGGCGCGATCACGAGCCGCAGCTCGTCCACGACGCCGCCGGCGAGCAGCGCCCGGGCGACCGAGATGCTGGCGTGCACGCCGATGTCCCCACCGTCGCCCTCCTTGAGCCGCCGCGCGAACTCCACGACGTCGCCCTCGATCGCCGACGCCCCCGGCCACGCGGGCTCGAGCGGCGCCGACGTCGCGACGTGCTTGGTCACCGAGTTGATGAAGTCCGAGAACGGCTGGATGTCGCTGTTCGGCCAGTACCGCGACCACTCGTCGAAGCTGCGGCGACCGAGGATGACGTCGTCCTGGGTCGCGATCACGGCGCCGAGGTTCGCGTCCATGTCCTCGTCCCAGTCCGGGATGAAGGCGTCCGGACCCTCCGCCACGCCGTCGAGGGAGACGAGTTCGTAGACCACGATCTTCCGCATGCGACGAACCTAGCCCCGAACCCCGGAGGGGGCGAGGCCGAACCGCGCGGCTCCGACCGCTGGTGCGATCGTGTCAGGCCGCGCGACGCGTGCGCCGGCGCGTACCCCGCCGGGCGGTGGCGAGCTGGGCGACCGGCGCCGTGGCGGACACCGCCCACGCTTCGACCCTGACCAGCGGCACGCAGGCGCGCTCGCGCATCCATACGGCGGTGCGGGTCAACGGTGGGCGGCTCACGTCGTGAGACGGTATCCGGACAGGCGCGGCGAGTCAACCGATTCGGCCGCTATTCGCCCGGCTCGTCACCTGCTGGTCGCTCTCTGTTCACCCGAGGAACGCCTCCACCCGCTCGGGCCAGGTGTCCGCGTCGGCGGCGGTCTCGGCGACGAACAGCTCCGAACCCGGGATCAGCCCGTGCAGCCGCTCGGCGGTCGACAGCGGGTGGCCGGGATCCCCGGCCCACGGAAGCAGCAGCACCGGCATCCGCAGCGTCGCGATCAGCTCCGGGCTCGGCAGGTCGGACAGCGCCGCACCGCGCAGCACGGCGGGCGCGGTGGCGGCCTGCAACTGCGGCGCCGGGGCGACGCCGCGCTCGGCCAGCACGGGCGGCACGGTCAGTGTGGAGGCCGCCATCAGGTCCATGAGCGCGTCCCAGCCCTGCGCCTCCAGCAGGTCGGCCATCTGCCGGTAGATCCCGGCCTGGGCGGCGCGCGTCTCCCACGCGGTCGGCGGCAGGCCGAGCACGAGGCGGCGGAAGCGCTCGGGATGCCGCACGGCCGCGGTGAGGATCGTGCCGGTCCCCATCGAGATGCCCACGGCGTCCACCGGCTCGGTCTGGCCCACAGCGTCGAGCACGGCCAGCAGGTCGTCGGCGAGCGCCGTCCAGCGGTAGCGTTCGGGATCGTCCGGTCCGGCCGAGCGGCCGTGGCCCGCGGCGTCGTAGCGGACGAGGCGGCGGCCGCGCGCCGCGAGCGGACGCAGGTCGAGCAGCTCCAGGTCGGCCTCACGGCTGGCGGTGAGGCCGTGCGCCTGCAGCACGGTGGGGCCGTCGCCTGTCACGTCGTAGCTCAGGGTGGCGTCGGCTCGGGTGAGGGTCAGGTCGGCCATGTCGCTCCATTCCGGTGCGCGTCGACGGGGAGGGCGCGCGTCGGTGGCGATGGTAGTCCCGGGGCGATGGTAGTCCGGGGAGCGGCGGAGGCGCCCTCACGCCACCCGCGGCCTCCGGAACGCGACCCCCGACGTGATGGCCAGCACCACGATGCCGATCGCCTCGATGATGACGGTCTCCGGGACGAGGGTGAACGTCCACACCTCCCGGATGCCGAAGAGGCCGACGGTCAGCGCGAGCAGCAGGGAGGCCAGGCTGGCGATCACGAACAGCAGGCTGAGCGTGGTGGCGAGCCGCAGCCACGCGCCGCGCAGCACCAGCATCCCGATCGCCAGCACGATGGCCGCGATGGAGTTGAGGACGAACAGCACGCCCAGCAGGCCGCCGACACCGTCGAAGATCAGGAACAGGTGGATCCCGCCGATCAGCACGAGCACGATCGCGCTCAGGATGCGCATCAGCCACAAGGACCCCTGACTGCTGTGAATGCCTTGGCTGCTCTGAATGCTGTGGTTGCTCATGGCACTCCCCGCTTCCGTCTCCTGGCCTCCACCGCTGAAGGCCTCACGGGGAACACGAACGGGGCTCGGTATCGGTTCAATTCGGGCGGCGCAGGGCTAGCATCGCAACCATGCCTCACGCGTCGGACTGGAGCCCCGGCACGGTGCGCGAGGCGGCGGGCGGCCTCGTCGCGCTGACGTTGGCCACCTTCCTCGCGGTGACGACCGAGATGCTGCCGGTCGGGTTGCTGCCGGCGATCGGGAGCGACATGGGGGTGTCCGACTCGGTCACCGGCCTGCTGGTCACCGTCTACGCGTTCATGGTCGCCGTGCTGGCGGTGCCGCTGACGCTGTCGACCTCCCGGTTCTCGCGAAAGGGACTGCTCCAGGCGACCCTCGTGGCGTACACCGTGAGCAACCTCGTCGCCGCGGTCGCGCCGGACTTCGGCGTGCTGGCGGCGGGACGCGCGTTCGGCGGGATCGCGCACGCGCTGTTCTTCTCGGTCAGCATCGGGTACGCGTCCCGGCTGGTGGCTCCCGCCTTCACCGGACGGGCGCTCGCGCTGGTCACCGCCGGAGCCGCGGCCGGGTTCGTGCTGGGGGTGCCGTTGTCGACCTCCCTCGGCACGGCGCTCGGCTGGCGTGCGGCGTTCGGGGTGCTCGCCGGGGTGTGCGCGATCACGGTCGTCGTCGTCGCGGCGCTGCTGCCGGCGGTCCGAGGAGGCGGCACCGGGCATACGGGGGAGGGCGCCGGCGCTCGCCGCGTGCGGCTCGGGATCGTGTCGACCACGAACGCCGTCGTCTACCTGGGGCAGTTCACCGTCTACACGTTCGTTTCGGTGATCCTGCTCGCGACCGGGCTCCCGGCCGCGGGTGTCGGCCCGGTGCTGCTCGGGATCGGCGCGGTCGGGCTCCTCGGGACCTGGTTCGCCGCGGCCACCCTCGACCGGCGGCCGCGGGCGACCGTGCTGACGCTGCTCGGGGCGGTGACGGTCGGACTGGTCGGGGTCGGGATCGCGTTCCCGGCGCTCGCCGGGGTGCTGGCGGCGGCAGTGCTGTGGGGCGCGGGTTTCGGCGGTGTGGCGTCGGTGTTCCAGACGGCGGCGATCCGCACCCGCGGTGCGACCCCGGAGGTCATCGGCGCGCTCGTCAACTCGACCGCCAACATCGGGATCGGCGGGGGCGCGGCGGTCGGCGCAGCCGTGCTCGCCGGGCCGGGGCTCGGGTGGCTGCCGTTCGCGGGGGCGGCGCTGGTGGTCGGGGGGCTCGTCGTCATCCTGGTGGCGCGCCGCTCCTTCCCCGCGTCCCCGAGGCGTGACGCGATCCGTGACGAATGACGCGGCGCTCAGGGGCCGTAGGCGGTCAGGAAGCGGTCGCGGAAGGCGTCCATGCGCCACACGGGTGCGGTGGCGGACGGCAGCAGCCCGGGCTGCCAGCCCCACGACGCGATCCGCTGGGTGACGGCCGGGTCCTTGGCGATGATGCTGATCGGGACGTCGTGGTTCGCGCCCGGCCCGCTGACGATCGTCGCCGGCTGGTGGTCGCCGAGCACGACGAGCACGAGGTTCGGGTCGTCGAAGGTGGTCAGGAACGAGGTCAGCGCGCCCATCGTGTACTGGATCGACTCACCGTAGAGCTGCTGGACGTGCCGCGGGTCCTGCCACACCACGCTCGGCGGGAGGCCCTCCGCCGGCTGCGGGTCGTAGACCGAGCCGTCGCCGAGCTGGTCCCAGGGCAGCAGCTTCGGCAGTGGTGTCCACGGGGTGTGCGACGAGACGAGGTCGATCTCCGCCATCAGGGGCTGGTGCGGCACGGTGAGCTCGTGCTGCTGGAAGTACGCCCAGGTGTACTGATCGGGCACCTGCGCGTAGCTGAAGATCGGGCCCTTGTAGCCGACATTCGTGGCGTTGAGCTCCTGCTCGTAGTGGTAGAACGAGGTCCCGACCGGCCACGGCGCCGAGTCCGACGGCACGTCGCTGACGGTCCGCCAGCCCGCTTTGCGGAAGGCGGCGGCGAGCGTGAACCGGGTGCCGGCGGTGACCTGGTCGTAGCGCCGCTGGGAGTCGATCCACAGCCCGCTCTGCAGCGTCGAGTGGGCGAGCCAGCTGATGCCGCCGAAGGTGGACGAGGTCAGGAACGCGCTGCGCTCGGTGTAGCCGTGCGCCGCGAGGGCGGCGTTCCCGCTGCGGAGGACGGCGTCCACCCCCGGCGAGAAGGAGGTGCCCTGCACGGCCACCTGCCCGTAGCTCTCCACGAAGGCGATGACGACGTCCTTGCCCTTCAGCCCGGTGAGCAGGTCCGAGGCCGGGAGCGCCGCGTACGGGTCGCTGGCCGCCGCGCGGTCGAGGACCGCTTGGTCGTGGGCGGCGACCTGCACCTGGTCGACGGAGGAGGCCGCGGCCGAGAGGCCGTCCGCCGCGGCGACCGGCTCACCGGCCACGAGTTGCACGCCGACGAGCGCGAGGACCAGCCAGCCGGCTGTGACGGCGGACGCCGCGATCAGGCTCGGCCGGCGCCGCCGGGTGAGGACGCGCGCCAGGCGCAGCAGCGCCGCGGCGATCGCGACGACGGCCGCGACCGCGAGCACGCCGACGAGCGCCAGGATGCCGATCGCTCCCGGGGTCCCGGTGGAGTCGCGGACCACGCCGTAGCCGTCCACTAGCTCAGACCAGCCCGACACCACGTCGAACGGCCGGCCGACCGTAGCCACGAACACGCGGTCGAGCGCGGCGATGATCGCCGCGAGCACGAGCAGCAGGGCCACGAGCACCGCCAGGGTGCGGCGTGCCCACCGCCACGGGAGCAGGATCATGGCCGCCAGGGCAAGGATGCACTCGAGGGGGACGCGCAGCAGGGCGAGCGCCGAGTCGGAGGCGATCAGGCCGGGTGCGAGGGAGGCGAGGAAGACGATGAGGGCCGCGAGGACGGTCGCGACGACCCGCCAGACGCTGCGGTCCCGGTGCGGGCGGGTCACGGGAAGCCCCCGAACCGGTCCGACAGTGCGTAGCGAAGCAGCACGACATCCCCGATCGGGCGCGCCTCGACGAGAGCCGCACGGCTGTCGCTCGTCCACGGGTAGGCGCCCTCGCCGACGAACCGCGGCGCGTTCTCGTCCCCGACGAAGAACGGCGCCACGGCGAGATGCAGCTCGTCGGCCAACCCGTTCGCGAGGAACTGCGTCAGCGTGCGGCCCCCGCCCTCCACCATCACGCGCCGCACGCCGCGCTCGCCGAGGTCGGCGAGCAGGTCGGTCATCCGCACGTCGTCGCCGAGCGGCACGACGGTGGCGGCCTCGCCGAGGAGGTCGGCGAGCCGGGCGTGCCGGTGGCGCGGGCAGTAGACGAGCTTGAGGGTGTCGCCGAGGGTGAAGAAGTTCGCGCCGGGGTCGAGGTCGCCCGTCGAGGTCACCGTCGCCTTCCAGGGCGTGCGGCACTTCCCGGCGGCCTCCCGGCGGTCCTGGCGCTCGGCGCTGCGGACCAGCAGCCGCGGGTTGTCGCGGCGCACGGTGCGGGCACCGACGAGGATGACGTCGTGCCGCGCGCGGACGTCGTCGACCCGGTCGAAGTCGGCGGCATTCGAGAGCGCGAGCTTGGGCGGCCGCGCGGTGTCGAGGTAGCCGTCGAGGGAGACGGCGCAGCTCACGGTCACATACGGTCGGTCGGTCATGCCCGCATCCTCCTCCTCGTCAGCACGGCCGCGGACTGCACGACGAGCGCCGCCGGGGCGAAGCACACGAACGCCAGCACGCCGTACAGCGTCGCCGCCGAGAGGCCGGCCGCCGCGCCGAAACCCGCCATCGCGAACGCCCACCCGGCCGCGCCCTCGCGCGGACCCCAGCCGCCGAGGGTGAAGGGGAGGGAGGCCGCGATCAGCACCACCATCCCGAGGGCGAGCAGGCGAAGCGGCGGCACGTCCGCGCCGACGGCGACGGCCGCGATCGCGAACGTGCCGAGGTGGCAGGCGCAGACGATCACGGACGCGATGACCGCCCGGACGCTGACCGACACCGAGCCGAGGCCCTCTCGGACCTCCCGCCACTCGTGCGCCAGCGCCCGCCGGACCCGCCGGCTCGCGAATGCGGTGGCCGCGCCGCCGACGACCACGGCCGTGAGGACGACGCCCAGCGCCGGCAGCAGGACGCCCTCGAACTCCATCCCGACGACGGCGAGGACGACGACAGCGAGCGTGACCTGCACCGCCTGGCCGAGCAGCCGCTCCAGCGCGACGGCCCGGGCTGCGGCGCCGAGCCGGTCGGCGCGTCGGCCGTGGTCGACCGCGCGCTGGACGTCGCCGACCACGCCGCCCGGCAGCACCGTGTTCACGAACTGGGAGCGGTAGTACGCCCCGATCGCCGTGGACCAGCGGAGGCCGACGCCGAGCCGGCCGGCGATCAGCCGCCAGCGCCACGCGGCCGCGACCGTGGCGAGCGCGGTGAGGGCGAACGCGGCGGCCACCGTGGGTCCGTCGAGGCTGAGGAGCCCGCGGAGGAAGGGGCCCGTGCCGACGCGGGCGACGATCGCGATCAGGATGGCGACGGGAATGAGCGTGCGGAGGGTGATCCGCACCCACGGGCGACCGAGCGCACGGCGCAGTCCGTGCGACACCGCCGTCGGCGTCGGCGCCGCCTCCGCTGCGCTCAGCCGGACGGTCATCTCGGCCACGCCAGGACATCGAGGTGGTACACGACCGCGGACAGCCCGCCGTTTCGCTGCTGGCCACCGCGCAGCTCCCGATAGGCGACGGCCTGATCCAGCAGCGAGCGGTCGCGGTCGACTTGTGCCTGCTCCGCTGCCGCATCGACCCAGCCGTCGAACCACTCGCCCAGCAGCCGCGGGTCGCGACGGTCCAGCCGCCACGTCGTCAGCGCCGTGCGGACGTGCCAGCCGGCGCGCGCGAAGAGCCCGCGCACGATCGGCGCGCCGAACCGCCCGAGCAGACGGCGACCGTCGACCTCCCGGCGCTGGTGCTCGTTGAAGGCGCGGGCGAAGCGGATGTCGCGCGGGTCCCAGGGGCGCACCTCCACATCCCCGGTCACGCTGAGGGGCAGGAACACGGGAGCGCCGACGCCGACGCACGCATCCACGACCGCGTGCGCCTCCGGCGCGGTCACGACGTCGAGGAGGGCGGAGGCGGTCACCAGGTCGGCGCCGGCGAGGTCGGCGGCCGTGAGCCCGTCGAGCGGGGTGACGCGGGCGTCGACCGCGATCGGACGCCCGGCTCGGTCGTGGGGAGGTGCGGCGCCGACCGCCCGCGCGGTGAGGCCGGCGTTCCAGTCGTGGAGGACCCAGTTCTGCGGTCCGGGGAGCTGCGGAGCGAGCCAGCGCATCATCGAGCCGGTTCCGCTACCGAGGTCGTGGACGGTGAGAGCGCGGGTGCGCGCCGGGAGGTCGCCGGCCGCGCCTGCCGCGAGTCCCGCCGCCAGGTGCGCGAGCCGCCGCGAGCGCGCGCGGGCGTCCTCCGCCTCGCGCAGCGCGAGCCAGTCGGCGCTGACCTCCAGCACTCCGCTCACGATGGCACCGCCTCGGTGCGCAGCCCCTCGACCGCGGCCTCCCGCAGGGCGGACGCGACCACCGCGATCGTGTCCTCCCAGCGCCGCCCTGCCTCCCGCGCCTCCAGCGCGGCCGCTTTCAGCGCGTCCCGTCGCGCCGGGTTCGCCCACCACTGCTGCAGCACCACCCGCAGCGCCCACGCGTCGTCCGGCGGCACGATCATCGCCGCGTCCGCCCGCGCGATCGCCTCGGGGATGCCGCCCACGCCGGTCGCGAGCACCGGGACCCCGTGCGCGAGCGCCTCCGCGAGGGCCATCCCGTAGCTCTCGCTGCGCGACGGAAGGACCACGAGGTCTGCCTGGGCGTACGCCTTCGAGAGCGCGTGCGGTTCGAGGACGCCCGCGAACCGGATCCGGCCGGCGAGGCCCGCCGCGTCGATCACGGCCGTCAGGGCGGCGACGAAATCGGGGTCCACCTCCAGCGAACCGACGAGCGTGCAGGTCCAGCCGTCGCGGTCGGCGAGGCCGGCGAGGGCGCGCAGCAGAAGGTCCTGGCCCTTGTGCGGGGCGATGGCGGCGACGCACAGCAGGCGGCCGCCGCCCGAGGAGGCCACCGTCGCGGGGGCCGGGTCGACGCCCGGGTGGGCGACCACGATCCGGTGCGGGTCGGCGGCGTCCTGCTCGAGGAGCTGGGAGCGGGTCCACGCGCTCGTCGCGACGATCCGGCGGGCGGAGCGCAAGGCGGCCAGGACGCGGTCGCCGAGCGCGCCGTCGCCGACCATGCCGTCAGCCGGCGCCGCGACCATGTGCGCCAGCACCACGATCCGCAGCCGCGACCGGTGCGCGACCAGCGCCTGCGGCTCCCGCGACACCAGCAGTCCGTCGACCAGCGCGAGCGCGCCCTCCGGCAGCGCGGCCAGCGCGCGGGCCGTCCAGCCCGTGCCGCGGCCCGTGACCAGCATCATGTGCACGGCCCATCCCTCGGCCCGGAGGCCGTCGCGGACGCGCTGGTCGTAGCGGTTGCCCCCGCTCACCTGCATGGGGTCGTCGATGCTGTCCGGCACCACGAAGAACACGTCGCTCACAGTGGCCTCGAATAGCTCGCCCACGCGATGTGGGACTCGTGGAGGGTGACGGCGACGGAGGTCAGCCCGGTGTCACGGCCGAGCGAGCCGTCGGCCGCGGCGGCGGCGAGCCGGTCGGCGATCGCCCGGCAGAGCACCTCCGTGGTGGTGTTCATCCCGGCGAACGCGGGCTCCTCGTCCAGGTTGCGATAGGTGAGCGAGCGGGTGATCTCCGCGAGCGCGGCGGTCGCGCGGCCGATATCGACCACCACGCCGTCCGCGTCCAGCTCGTCGGCGCCGAAGGTCGCGTCCACGACGAAGGTCGCGCCGTGCAGTCGCTGGGCGGGCCCGAACGCCTCGCCGGTGAAGCTGTGGGCGACCATGAGGTGGTCGCGAACCGTGACCGTGAACGGCATCAGGCGTCCCTCCAATCGATGCTGTGGCAGAGCTCGGCGCCGGGATCGGAGGCGAGCCTTGCGAGGACCTCCGGCAACTCCCGCCACGACGACGTGCCGGTCAGCAGGGCGTCGAACGCCGGGTCGCGCAGCAGGTCGAGCGCGAGGGCCAGCCGGTCGGTCGTGCTGCGCCGGTCGTGGCGGCGCGCCGCCACCTCGCCGACCTGGCTCGACCGGAGGGTGAGCCGGCGGGAGTGGAAGTCCTCCCCGAGCATCAGCGTGACCGGACGATCGCCGAACCAGCTCGCCTCGATCACCTCGCCCCCGGCGACGACGGTCTCGAGTGCGAGCCGCAGCCCCGCCTCCGATCCACTGGTGTGGATGACGAGGTCCTGGTCGCGCGGCGCGTCGGCGGGCTCGCCGAAGGCCACGCCCAGCCGCTCGGCGACCTCCCGCCGCGACGGGTCGACGTCGACCAGCGTCACCTCCACGCCCGGGATGCCGTGCGCGAGCCGCGCGACGCAGCAGCCGATCATCCCGGCGCCGATCACCGCGATCCGGTCGCCGAGGAGCGGAGCGGCATCCCACAGCACGTTGACCGCGGTCTCCACCGCCCCCGCGAGCACGGCGCGCTCGGCGGGCACGCCCTCCGGGACCGGGAACACGGCCGCCGCCGGGACGACGAACGCCGACTGGTGCGGGAACAGCGTGAACACGGTGCGCCCGACCAGCTCGTCGGGCCCCCGCTCGACCACGCCGACGTTCAGGTAGCCGTACTTGACCGGCGCGGGGAAGTCGCCCTCCTGCCACGGCGCCCGCATCAGCGCGTACTGGCTCGGCGGCACCCGGCCTCCGAACACGGTCGCCTCGGTCCCGCGGCTCACCCCCGTGCGCAGCGTGCGGACGAGCACCTCCCCGTCGCGGGGCTCGCGCAGCGGCCCGGACCGCAGGGCGCCCACGCCGGGTTCCATGACCCAGAAGGCGGTGGCTTCGAGCACGTCCAGCTCCTCTCGCGGCGGCCCCTCGTGGATTCGGACCTCTGTGAACCATCCGCGCACACCCTGCGTGTTAAGGCAAGATGCGGCAGCGCACGGTGCCGTTCCCCAGAGACACGAGGCTCACGTGAAAAGGGTTCAACTCGCAGCGGTCGGCTGGGCCGGCGCGGGCCTCGCGCTCGTCCTCCTCCTCGGGCTGCTCTCCGTCGAGTGGCGGATGACGCCGCTCCCCGCGTCGGGCTGGGCGGCGGCCGCGGCCTACCTCCTGGTGTCCAACGTCCTCCTGGTCCGCGGCCTCCAGCGCCGCCGAACGGAACGCTTCGGTCCCGCCAACATCGTCACCTCGATGCGCTCCACGCTGGTCGGGCTGATCACGGGACTGGTGGTGGCGTCGTTCAGCGCGGCCGTGCCCGTCCCGCTGCTGGTCGGCCTGGTGGCCCCGGCCCTCGCGCTCGACGCGGTCGACGGCTGGGTGGCGCGGCGCACGGGAAGCACGAGCGAACTCGGCGCCCGGTTCGACATGGAGGTGGACGCCTTCCTGCTGCTGGTGCTCAGCGTCTTCGTGGCGCCGGCGCTCGGGAGCTGGGTGCTCGCGATCGGCGGCCTGCGGTACGCGTTCGTCGTGGCGGGGTGGCTGCTGCCGTGGCTGCGTGCTCCGTTGCCGTACCGGTACTGGCGGAAGGTGGTCACGGCGTACGCCGGGGTGGCGCTCGCCGTGGCGTGCACGGGGGTGCTCCCGGGGGTGAGCGTGGTGCTGGTGGCGGGGGCGCTGGTGCTGCTGGTGGAGTCGTTCGGGCGGGATGTGGTGTGGCTGAAGCGGGAGCGGGGGAGGGTGCGCGTCGGACGGTAGGGCGGCGGTGGCCGTTTCTACGATCCGCGACTCGCCATTTCTACGATGAGGTGGTGGCCATTTCTACGATCAGACGGTGGCCATTTCTACGATCGGACTCCGGCCATTTCTACGATCGACTGTTAGTGTGGTGGCGTGGCCCTGATCGATCGGAACGTCTTCTCCTTCGCGGACTCCGTTGCCAGGGCCTTCCCTGCCCTCGTCATCCAGGGGGCCCGTCAGGTGGGCAAGAGCACGTTGGCGGGCCAGCTCGCGCGCGGCAAGAACGCACAGGTTCTCACCCTCGACGACGAACAGACGCGGGCTGCGGCAGTCGAGGATCCAACGGGTTTCGTCGAGCAGAACTCTGACGGATTGCTGGTGATCGACGAGATCCAGCGTCACCCCGAACTCACGCTCGCCGTCAAGGCGTCGATCGACCGCAACAGGCGCCCTGGTCGCTTCATCCTGACCGGTTCCAGCGACCTTCTCCGCTCTCGGCGTGCGACGGACAGTCTCGCCGGTCGCGCGGTGTCGGTCTCGCTGAGGTCGTTCTCGCAGGGTGAGCTCCGCGGAAAACGCGAGGACTTCGTGCGGGGGGTGCTCGACGGCGGTCTCCAAGTGGACCTGACATCGGAGGCGACCCGCGATGACTATGCGCACATGGTCGTCTCGGGCGGATATCCGAATGCCTACGATCAGACAGCACGGTTGCGCAGCATCTGGCTCGACGGCTACGTGGATCGTCTCGTCCGTCGCGACGCCCGCGAGCTGATCAACATCACGGACCCGATGCGGTTGAAGAGTCTTCTGCGTCTTATAGCGGCCAATCAGTCCGGCGAACTGGTCAAGGCACGCTTCGCTCAGGACGCCGCCATCCCGCCCACGTCGATCGCTTCGTACCTGGACACGCTGGAAATGCTGTTCCTCGTGGACCTGCTGCCGCCGTGGACACCCAATCTCACATCGCGCGAGACGGGACGCTCGAAGGCGACCATTTCCGACTCCGGCTTGGCCGCGCGCTTGGCGCGCGTGACCGAAGCTCAGCTCACTCCCGTCGACGGGACGGCGCAGCACTTCGGCGGCTTGATGGAGGGTTTCGTCGTCGGCGAATTGCTGAAGCAGCAAGCGTGGTCCGATGAGGAGTTCGAGCTCTTCCACTATCGAACCAAGAGTGGTGTCGAAGTCGACATCGTGGTGGAACTCCCCGACGGGAGGGTTCTGGCCATCGAAGTGAAATCCGGCAGTACGTTCAAGACCGACCACTTCAGCGGGCTCCGTTACCTGCGAGACCGGCTTGGTGACCGGTTCATCGCCGGGATCGTTCTCAACACCGGCCAGACGGGATACCGGTATTCCGAGAGGCTGTGGGGCCTTCCCGTTGCTTCGCTGTGGGAGCTCCCGGCCTGACCGACCCCGCCACGTTTCTACGATGGAGTCGTGACCACTCCCGCAACCACCCCCACCCCCTGCCGCCCCCGCGTCCTCTCGCTCGGCGGCCCCAGCCTCCTCATCGAGTTCGGAGGCGCGCGCTTCGTCGTCGACCCGACGTTCGATCGCGCGGGGGAGTACCCGGTCGGCTCCCGCGTCCTCACCAAGACCACCGACGCCCGCCTCCAGCCCGACGAGCTGGGGTCCGTCGACGCGGTGCTGCTCTCGCACGACCAGCACCCGGACAACCTCGACCGCGGCGGCCGCGCGTACCTGCGCACCGTGCCGCTCGTCGTCACCACGCCGCTCGCGGCCGGTCGGCTCGACGCCGCCTGCCGGGGGTTCGAGCCGTGGGATTCCGTCGTGGTCGGCGGGGTGACCGTCACCGCCGTCCCCGCCCAGCACGGGCCGGACGGCACGGAGGCCGCCACCGGTCCGGTGACCGGTTTCGTCCTGGAGGCGGAGGGCTCGCCCACCCTCTACATCTCCGGGGACAACGCCTCGCTCCGCCTCGTGGCCGAGATCGCCGAACATTTCCCCGCGATCGAGCTGGCGGTCCTGTTCGCCGGCGCCGCGAGCACGCCCCTGGTCGACGGCTTCCTCACGCTCACCAGCGCGGAGGCGGCGGAGGCCGCGCGGATCCTGGGCCGGCCCCGCGTGCTCCCCGCGCACGCCGAGGGCTGGGCGCACTTCACCGAGGGCACGGACGACTACGTCGCTGCCTTCGCCGCGGCTGGCCTCGGCGACCTCCTCCTGGACAGCACACCAGGGACCTGGGCGTCGATCTGATCCGCGTCCTCTAGGCTGACCATCCCACCCCCTCCCACCCCTGTCGAAAGGCCCTCACATGCCGAACCCCATCGGACGGGCACTCCGCGATCGGCGTGCCGGGCACGACAAGGTCGTCTGGCTGCGGGACGGGCTGCAGGCTCCCGAGTCGTTCGTGCTGACGAGCCCGGCCTTCGCCGACGGCGCGCCCATCCCCGCGCAGTATCGCGGCCGCCTGTTCGGGCAGGATCTGTCTCCCGCGCTCGAGTGGACGCCGCCGCCCGTGGCGACCGAGGAGCTGGTGCTGGTCGTGGAGGATCCGGACGCCCCGCGGGCGACGCCGGCGATCCACACCATCGTGCGCGGCATCGACCCGTCGCTCGGCGGCCTGCCGGAGGGCGGCCTGGCGCGGAAGGGCGCAGCGCCCGGCATCGCCTACGGACGCGGGTCGCTCGGCTCCCGCGGCTGGCACGGGCCGATGCCGGTGCCGTCGCACGGGCCGCACTCCTACGTCTTCCAGCTCTTCGCCGTGGACCGACGGCTCGACCTCCCGGCCTCGTTCGGGCTGGAGGACGTCGTGCGCGCGATGAGCGGTCACGTCATCGGCCGGGCGCGGCTCGACGGGACCTACGAGAACCCCTAGGACGCACGAACGCCCCCGCCCGCAAGGGCAGGGGCGTCCGCGTCGACGGCTACTGGTCGTCGTGGTTCGTCGACCCCGGGGCGATGCCCGGCACGTCGTTCGGACCGTAGATCTTCGCGTCTCCCGGGTAGGGCGACGTCCAGTGCTTGGTCTGGTACCAGGTGTAGCGGTTCATCAGCAGCGGGTTGTCGTAGTCCGGGATGGCCGGGTGGCCCGGCGTTCCGGTGAAGTGCTGCTTTCCTGCCCACTTCTGCCACTCGGCGGCGACCGACTGCTCGGAGGCCGGCACAGCGGCGTCCTTCGCGGCCTGGGCGTTCACACTGTCGGCTGCCGCTCCGGTCTTGCCGAGGGTGTCGTAGCCGCAGGCGGGCTTGGTCGCGACGCCCTCCGTCAGCGGGACCTGGTTGGGGACCGCGGTGTACGGCGCCAGGTCCGGCTTGTTCGTGAACGCGTCCAGCATCGGCGTCGCCGCGGCGATCTTCTGGTTGAGCGGCTGCGCGCCGAGGATCTGCTCGATCGTGCGGACCATGCTGATCTGCGAGTAGTACGTGCTCACGGTCTTGCCGTGCA
Organism: Leifsonia sp. EB34; assembly: GCF_041260585.1. Lineage (NCBI taxonomy): Bacteria > Bacillati > Actinomycetota > Actinomycetes > Micrococcales > Microbacteriaceae > Leifsonia > Leifsonia sp. EB34. The sequence continues at coordinate 1,306,711 of NZ_JBGCCV010000001.1, read as the reverse complement.
CGGCGTACGGGCTGATCACCTGGATGGGCGCACGGTGGCCGTCGACGTGGTCGGCGGAGTCCTGGCTGTCGTCCTCCGCGACGAAGATCGCGGAGTCCTTCCAGTACTGGGAGTGCGAGATCTCGTCGACGATCTTGCCGAGGGCGAGGTCGTTGTCGGCGACCATCGCCTTCGGGTCCGCGGTGCCTCCGGTGTGGTCACTGGAGAGCCACACCATGTTGAAGTTGGACGGACCGTTCTTCTCGAAGTCCTGCTTCCAGGTCTCGTACCGGTAGATGTCCGGAACGGCGAGGTCGAACGGCGCCGCGTTCGGGTCGGAGATCGCGTTCAGCGAGGGGATGACCGAACCCGCGTTCCACTTGATGGACGGGTCGAACAGCTGAGCGGGCGAGCCGCCGGCCATGGTGCTCGTGGCCGCGCAGTAGTACTGCTGCCAGGTCGCGCCGGCCGGCTTGCCCTCGCCGTACTCGAACTCGCCGTAGTTCTTCGCGCTCTTCCCGGCGGACTGCACCGAGTTCCACAGGAAGCCGCTGCGCTGGTGGCCCAGCACGTCCTCCTCCGTGTCGTAGGAGCGGACGTACTCGCCGGCGCTGGTCTGGGTATAGGCGGTGTTGTCGCCCTGCATCAGCCAGTTGTGGCCCTCGGCCGAGTTCGTGCCGATGTCGTAGGTGTTGTCGTACAGGCCGAACTGGGAGGCGAGGGAGTGCTGGTTCGGCGTCACCGTCTGCCCGAACTGGGTCAGCGAGGGGTCGCCGTTGCCCTGCTTCATGTCGCCGTAGAGCTGGTCGTAGCCGCGGTTCTCCTTGACGACGAGGAACACGTGCTTGATCGGCGACGGGTCGCCCAGGCGCTTCGGGATGACCGATGCAGCGTTCTCGCTCCGGTCGCCCTCGGCCTGCTTGAGCGAGTTCTCGGTCCAGCCGTTCTGCGCGAACACCTGCTCCGTGGCCTTCTGGATCTGCTTGTCGCTCGGGAGCACGAACTTCGTGAGCGACGCGGTGGTCGAGTGCGTCCCGTGCCCGGTCACCACCGGCACTCCCGCGCCCTTGTTGTTGGTGATCCCGGGCCCGCGGGCGTCGATTCCGCGCGTGTTCGTGACCACGATCGAACCGTTCACCGCCGCGACGTTCTCGGGGTAGTAGTCGGTCGGCAGGAGCCCGATGAGGGCGGCCGGGTCGCGCGGGTCGGCGGTGTTGACCTTGTAGACGGCGATCGCGTTCGCGTTGCCCAGGGAGACCAGGAGGTGGTCGCCCTGCAGCGTGACGGCGGTCGGCTGGTACCCGGTCTTCGACGACGCCCACGGCTGGGTCGCGATCGTCTGGACGACGGCGCCGGAGCGCGTGTCGATCACCGAGACGGAGTCGCTGTTCGTGTTGACGACGTACAGGGTGGTGCCGCTGAGGTGCATGGACGTCGGGTGGAGCTGGACGTCGATGGAGCCGACCGCGGCCGACGGGTTCGCCGTGTCGATGACGCTGACGGTGCCGGTGGTCGACGTGCCGAGGGTGGTGTCGGCGGGGACCTGCGTGCCGTACGACCCCATCGTGGTCTCACCGGGGAGGGCGTAGCGGCCACCTTCGTTGGCCACATAGAGCTTGCTGCCGACGAACGTCAGCTGACGCGGGGCGATGCCGACCGGGAGGGTCTGCTTGATCGTGCCGGCTACCGGGTCGATGGCGACGACCGTGTTCTGGCCGTTGACCGCCGCGTAGAGGGTCGAGCCGTCGGGCGAGAACGTCATCCCCGCCGTCAGCGCCTTCTGGCCGGCGGCGGAGTTCGGGATGGCGATCGTGGTGCCGGCGCCGAGCGAGCCGTCCGCGTTGAACGGGTAGCGCACGACACCGGTCGCGACCGGCTCGAACAGGAACTTGCCGTCGGGGGAGAAGACCGGGCCCTCCTGGCCGACCGTGCCGTCCGCGATCGGGAGGTACTTCATCGAGCCGTAGCCCGCGTTGGAGGCCGCGGTCGCGAACGTCGACGCCGTGAGCGTGCCCGCCGCCGCGACCGGCTTGTAGCTGTTGAGGTCGAAGACCTGCAGGTCGACCGAGCGGTCGGTGCTGGTACCGACGAGGTAGTGGCCGTCCGGGCTGACGGTCGAGCCCATCAGCTTGCCGAACGGCGTCATCAGGCGGTTCCCTGCCGGCTGGAGAAGCTGGTCGGACGAGATCTGCTCGCCGCCGGCGTACTGGGTGCCGACCTGCTGGTTGCCGAAGGCGAGGGTGGAGGCGGTGGCGATGCCGCCGCCGAGGACGGCGAGCGCGCAGGTCGCCGCGGTGACCGCGAGGACGCGCTGCCGCGGCGTGAGGGCCGCGAAACGGCGCCTGCCGGATTTCAGGCGCCGGGGGATGTTGCGAGGCATGGGGGCGAGACCTTTCCCGAATGTGGAGGAGCGAGAAGACGCAGGACCTCAAAGAGAGGTCACAGGAAAGACACTGCTGTGCCCCTCGTCGGGGGGTCAACCAAACGGTTTATGAATGCGCGGTTACGCGGGCGGCCGCCGCCGGGCGTGTCAGCGGCCGGCATCCCTGGCCGGCCGCGGGATGTGCAGGTGAACGCGGGCGGGGCGGTGGGCGCGTCGTCTGTCCGGACTCTCAGGATGTCCGCCCGGCCCGGTCGGTGGGACGATGGCGGCATGGACAATCTGGAGACCGCCGAAGACGCCATCCGCAGGGCGCGCTCGAGCCTCGCGTCGGCCGCGTCGGCCGGGACCGCGGGCGCTGCCTGGGTCGAGCCCCTCCGGCTCGCACTCGACGCGATCGAGAGCGCCGTCGCCGAGCTCAGCGAGCTGCGCGACCCGCCGCTGGAGAGCTCGGGAGAGACCGGCCCGGACTCCTCCTACATCCGGTAGTCGCTCCTCCTCCCTCCGCTAACCGCCGAGCGCCGCGACGACCGCCTGCGCGCTGCCCCAGTACTGCGCGTAGTAGCCCGGATCGGCGTTGACCTGAACCGCGTGCGCGGCCTCGGTGGGCGTCATCGACTGCCAGCCGAGGAGGCGCACCAGCTTGCGGAAGAAGTTGGTCGCCGCGGTGTACGGGTCCATCCGGTCGGCGAGGGTGCCCCAGGCTCCGTTGTCGCGTTGCTGGAAGAGCCCGCGGCTGTCCGGGCCTGCCGCGTCGCCGTAGTCGAGGTTGCGGAGGCCGGACTCGCCGATCGCCGTCATCACTCCGATCGTCTCGCCGTACGGGCCGACGCCCTGGTCGCGCGCGGCCGCGAGGATGGTGGCCGCCATGGCGAGCTCTGGCTCGCAGAATCCGGCGACCGGGCCCTTCGGCACTGCCCGCCCGGCCACCGTGGAGGCCGTGGCGTCGGCGCACGGGGGAGGTGCGGAGGTCGCCGGCTCGATCGTGAGCCGGGTGGCGGCGAAGAGGCCGCCGGCGACCACGAGGGTGGCGACGAGGAGGGCGATCACCGCCTTGCGCATCGCGCACCTCCCCTCCCGGACCACGCACCCGGTCCACGCACTCGGACCACCCACCCTAGGAGCGCGTCCTTTGCGCCCCCTGAACACCTCCTGGCCGGTCTCTGCGCGAGCGGGCCGGCTACCTCTCGCGCAGCGCGCCGTCGGTGGGTACCGTGGCCCTCGCGCCGGAACCATCAGGGGGGCACGACCATGACCATCACCTCCAGCGGCATCGACATCCGCACGCTCGCCGGCGCGCTCGCCGACCGGGTCGACGGGGAGGTGCGCTTCGACGACGGCAGCCGTGCGGCGTACTCGACCGACGCCTCCAACTACCGGCAGGTGCCGATCGGCGTCGTCATCCCGCGCACGGTGGAGGCGGCCGTGGAGGCCGTCGCCGTCTGTCGAGAGTTCTCAGCCCCCGTCTTCAGCCGCGGCGGCGGCACGAGCCTCGCCGGCGAGTGCACCAACCACGGCATCGTCATCGACTGGAGCAAGTACTGCAACCGGGTGCTCTCGGTCGACCCGGACGCGCGCGTGGCGGTCGTGGAGCCCGGCATCGTGCTCGACGACCTGAACGCGGTGCTCGCTCCGCACGGGCTCCAGTTCGGCCCGAAGCCGGCGACCCACTCGCACTGCACCATCGGCGGGATGATCGGCAACAATTCGTGCGGCTCCAGCGCGCAGGCGTACGGCAAGACGGTCGACAACGTGCGCCGGCTGGAGGTGTTGACCTACGAGGGCGACCGGTTCTGGGCGGGGCCGACCTCCCCGGCGGGGTTCGAGCGCATCCGGAGCGCCGGCGGCCGGGTCGCCGAGCTGTACACCGCCCTGCGCGACCTCGCTGAGGAGGACGGCGACCTGATCCGCGAGCGCTACCCGCGCATCCCGCGCCGGGTCTCCGGCTACAACCTCGACTCGCTGCTGCCGGAGGCCGGCTTCGATGTGGGCGGGGCGCTGGTCGGCTCCGAGTCGACCCTGGTCACGGTGCTGCGCGCGGAGCTGGACCTGGTGCCGCTTCCACCGGCGCGCACCTTCCTGGTCGTCGGCTTCCCGAGCATCGAGGACGCCGCCGACGCCGCCCCGACGATCGCCGGGCACGACCCGCTGACCATCGAGGGCATGGACGGCGTGCTGGTGACCGACCAGAGGACGAAGCGGCAGCACGTCGAGGCCCTCGACCTGCTGCCCGAGGGCGACGCCTGGCTCGTCTGCGAGTTCGGCGGCGACACCCGGGCCGCGTCCGATGCGAAGGCGGACCGCGCGGTCGCGGCTCTGAGCGAGCGGGAGGTCGTGCCGGAGCACCGCATCTTCGACGACCCCGCGCACCAGAAGGAGATCCTGGAGGTGCGCGAGGCCGGGCTCGGCGCGACCGCGTGGATCCCCGGCAGGCCCGACACCTGGGAGGGCTGGGAGGACGCCGCCGTGCCACCCGAGCGCCTCGGCGACTACCTACGCGACTTCCGCGACCTCCTCGACGAGTTCGGCTACGAGAACGTCTCCCGCTACGGCCACTTCGGCCAGGGCTGCGTGCACTGCCGCATCCCCTTCGACCTCGTCACCGAGGAGGGGATCGCGCACTACCGGGCGTTCATCGAGCGCGGCGCCGAGCTGGTCGCGCAGTACGGCGGGTCGCTGTCCGGCGAGCACGGCGACGGCCAGGCGCGCGGCGCGTTGCTGCCGATCATGTTCGGCGAGGAGGTGGTCCGGCTGTTCGAGCGGGTCAAGGCGCTGTTCGACCCGCACGACCGGATGAACCCGGGCAAGGTCGTGCACCCGTACCTCCCCACGGAGAACCTCCGCCTCGGCGTCGGCTACGGCCCGAAGGTCGACGTGGAGCTGCACTTCTCCTACCCGAAGGATCGCGGGCAGTTCGACCGCGCGGCGCTGCGCTGCGTGGGCGTCGGCAACTGCCGCAGCCACAGCGGCAACGTGATGTGCCCCTCCTTCCGCGCCACCAACGAGGAGGAGCATTCCACGCGCGGTCGCTCTCGCCTCCTGTTCGAGATGCTGGAGGGCCAGTACCGCGAGAGCCCGATCGTCGACGGCTGGCGGTCCACCGAGGTGAAGGACGCGCTCGACCTCTGCCTGTCGTGCAAGGGCTGCAAGACCGACTGCCCGGTGAACGTCGACATGGCGACCTACAAGGCGGAGTTCCTGTCGCACCACTATGCCGGGAGGCTGCGCCCGGCCGCCCACTACACGATGGGCTGGCTGCCGCTCTGGGCGCGGCTGGCGAGCGTTGCCCCGTCGCTCGTGAACCGGCTCGCCCGTGTCCCCGGGGTGGCGCGCGTGGCGAAGCGGCTCGGGGGCGTGGAGCCCGACCGTCCAGTGCCGCGGTTCGCGCCGCAGCGCTTCACCGACTGGTTCGCCGAGCGCCCGCCCGCGCCTCCCGCACCGCTCGGCGACGTGATGATCTGGCCGGACACCTTCACCGACAACTTCCATCCCTCCATCGGGCGCGCGGCGGTCGCCGTACTGGAGGACGCCGGCTACCGCGTCGTCCTGCCGCCCGGGCACCTGTGCTGCGGCCTGACCTGGATCTCGACCGGCCAGCTCGCGACGGCGGGACGGATGCTCGCGCACACCGCCGCTGCGCTGGCCGAGGCGCTCGGCGACGCGGTACCTCTGGTGGGGCTGGAGCCGAGTTGCCTCGCGGTGTTCCGCTCCGACGCTCCGGAGCTGCTGCCGGACGACCCGAACGTGGCCGTCGTCGCCGAGCGGGCGACCTCCTTCGCCGAACTGCTGCGGCGAACGCCCGAGTGGTCGCCCCCGCACGTCGGCGGCAGCGCGGTCGTGCAGCCGCACTGCCATCAGCACGCGGTCGGCGGCTTCACGGCGGACCAGGCCATCCTCGACGCGGCCGGCATCGTCACCACGACCGTGGAGGGCTGCTGCGGTCTCGCCGGCAACTTCGGTTTCGAGGCCGGTCACCTGGACGTCTCCGCGGCCGCCGCCGAGCACGCGCTGCTGCCGGCTCTCCGCGAGGCGGCCGCCGATGCGCGCGTCATCGCGGACGGGTTCAGTTGCCGCACGCAGGTGGAGCAGCTCGACGACACGCTCGGCGAGGGTCAGCGGCCGCTTCACCTCGCCGAGGTGCTCGCGCTGCAGCTCGGCGCTCGCCGTGGCGTCCCGGTGCGCGTCGACCGCCCGGGCCGCGCCGCGGAGCGCGTCCCGGCCGCGGCGGTCGAACGCGCGCTGGCCTCCGACCGGGTGAGGCAGCGCTCCTGACCGCGTCTCGGCCGTCATCGTCCGCATTCGCGCACCGGGCAGCAGGATGCTGCGCACCGCGCTCCGGGCGCGGGATGATTGCCCCATGAGTTCACGTCCTCCCGCCGTGGTCGTGCGCGGCCTCCGCAAGTCGTACGGGTCGTTCGAGGCGTTGCGCGGTGTCGACTTCGAGATCGCCGACGGCGAGACGTTCGCCCTGCTCGGGCCGAACGGCGCCGGCAAGAGCACGACCATCGAGATCCTGGAGGGCTACCGCGACCGCTCCGGCGGCGAGGCAAGCGTGCTCGGGGCCGACCCCGGCAAGGCGGGCACCGCGTGGAAGGCGCGGCTCGGGATCGTGCTGCAGTCCGGCGCGGAGGCCGCCAACGTGACAGTCCGCGAGCAGCTCACCCAGTTCGCGCGCTACTACCCGCGCAGCCGCGACGTCGAGGAGGTGATCGCCGCGGTCGGGCTCGAGGAGAAGGCGAAGGTCCGCATCCGCAACCTGTCCGGCGGTCAGCGCCGGCGGCTGGATGTCGCCCTCGGCGTGATCGGCCGGCCGGAGCTGCTGTTCCTCGACGAGCCGACGACCGGGTTCGACCCGGAGGCCCGGCGGCAGTTCTGGGAGCTGGTCCGCACGCTCAAACGGGAAGGGACGACCATCCTGCTCACCACCCACTACCTGGACGAGGCCGCCCAGCTCAGCGACCGGGCCGCGGTGATCGCGCACGGCGCGCTGCTCGACATCGGCGCGGTGGACGCGATCGGCGGGTCGGCGGCGCGCGTCCCCATCGTCCGCTGGCGCGATGCGACCGGCGCCCTGCACGAGGAGCGCACCGACGCGCCGGGCGCGCTGGTCGCCCGGCTCGCCGCCGAGGCCGGTGGCGAGCCGCGCGACCTGGAGGTCATCCGCCCGAGCCTGGAGGACATCTACCTCGCCCTGGTGCGGGAGGCCGACGAGCGGGCAGCGACGAGCGGAGCGGCGCCCGGCGGCGTGGCCTCCGGCGAGGAGGTGGCGGCGTGACGTCGGTCGCCCTGGGCTGGGCCCGCATCCGTTACGAGGTGCTCGTGTACTTCCGCCAGGCGGACACGATCTTCTTCACGTTCCTCTTCCCGGTGGTCATGCTCGGGATCTTCTCCGTCGCGTTCCAGGGCCTCGGCAAGGTCGGCGCCGCCCCGGACGGCAGCGGGGGCATCAGCCAGGCCGCCTACTACCTGCCCGGCATGATCGCCGCCGGCATCCTCCTGAGCGGTGTGCAGAACCTCGCCGTCGACATCGCGATGGAGAAGAGCGACGGGACGCTGAAGCGCCTGGGCGGGACGCCGCTGCCGGTGGTCTCGTACTTCCTCGGCAAGATGGGTCAGGTCATCGCGACCAGCATCCTCCAGATCGCACTCCTCCTGTTCGTCGCGCGCGTTCTGTTCGGGGTGGCGCTGCCGACCGACCCGCAGTCCTGGCTGCGCTTCGCCTGGATCTATGCGCTCGGCATCGTCACGTCGGCCGTGCTGGGCATCGCGCTCTCCGCGGTGCCGCGCACGGGCAAGAGCGCGACGGCGGTCATCATCCCGATCGTGCTGGTGCTGCAGTTCATCTCGGGCGTCTACCTGGCGTTCACCCTGCTGCCGACCTGGCTGCAGAACGTCGCCAGCCTGTTCCCGCTCAAGTGGATCGCGCAGGGGATGCGCAGCGTGTTCCTGCCCGCCGCCTTCGAGGCGAAGGAGCCGAGCGGGAGCTGGCAGCTCGGCTGGATCGCGGTGGTGCTGCTGATCTGGCTGGTGGCGGGGCTGGTCGCGTGCCGGCTGTCCTTCCGGTGGATCCGGAAGGACAGCTAGCCCGCTGGCTCACTCGATGGGCGTGTCCGGGTCGTGCCCCCACTCCGCCCAGGACCCGTCGTAGACGCGCGCGTTCGCGTGCCCGAGCAGGTAGCGCAGCGCGAACCACTCCGCCGAGCCGCGGTTGCCGATCGTGCAGTAGGTGATGACGTCCGCGGCGGGGTCGACCGCGGCGAACATGGCCGCCAGCGTGTCGCGGTCGCGGAACCGGCCGCGCTCGTCGAAGACGCCCGCGGCGTCCACGTTCACCGCGGACGGGACATGGCCCGCGCGACCTCCCGGCTCGGGAGTCCCCGACGGCCAGAAGCGCTCGCCGGTGTACTCGGCGGCGCTGCGGGCGTCCACGATGGTGGTGCCGGGACGCCCCATCGCCGCGCGCACGTCGGCGGCGGTCGCCCGGATCGAGTCGTCCGGAGCGGGCAGCGGGTACACGGTCTGCGCCACCTCGGGTGTCTCGGTCGTGAAGGGACGGCCGGCCTCCTGCCAGACCGTACGCGACGTGTCGAGGATCCGCACGTCCGCGTGCCGGTAGAGCTTCATCAGCCAGAAGCCGAGCGACGGGGCGTAGCCGTAGAGGACGACCGTCGTGTCCGGGGCGATGCCGGAGCGTTCGAAGAGCGTGCGGATCGCGTCGTCGCCGACCGGCCGGTAGTCGGGCCCCTTGAGGTCGGCGTACGGGTTCCAGAGCACCGCGCCGGGGAGGTGGCCCGACGTGTAGGCGGTGGCGTTGACGTCCACCTCGATCACGCGGACATCGGGGTCCGCGAGGTGGGATTCGAGCCAGTCCGGGCCAACGACGGGGACGTGGTCGAGGGGAGCAGCGTCGCGCACATCGCGCGCAGCCGCTCTCGTGGTGGTGGAGCTCATGGTGGCCTCCTTGCGGCTCACTCCAACTGGATCCAGCCGAGCAGGTCCTCCCGCCCGACTGCCTGGAAGAGGGCAGGATGGTCGGACCGCATGTGGGCGCTGATGTCGTCGACGACCTCGGCGTCGGTCTCGCCGCGGGCGATGTAGCCGCATTCGCACCGGATGATCCTGGTCATCTCGTCCTCCCTCATAGTTCTACGCAGGGCCCGTTGGCAGAATGTTGGCATGACCTTGGCGTCCGGTGGAGTCCGGGTGCAGCTCTGCGGGACCCTGCACCTCGAGCGTGCTGGTGAGCGGCTGGAGGACGGCCTCCCCGGCCGCCAGGGGCGGCTGCTGTTCGCGTACCTCGTCCTCAACCGGCACCGCCCGTGCACCCGCGAGGAGCTGGCCGAGGCGGTCTGGCCGGGCGCGGTCGACGTCCACGGCGCCGGGTTGAACCCGCTGGTGTCCAAGCTGCGGCGGCTGCTCGGCGCCGACGCGCTGGAGGGGCGGTCCGCGGTGCGGCTGGAGCTGGGGGAGGACGCGCACGTCGACGTGGAGTGGGCGGAGCAGGCCGTGCACCGGGCTGAGTCGCAGGTCGCCCTCGGGCACTGGGCGGCGGCCTGGGGCCCGGCGATCGGCGCGATGCTGGTGGCCCAGCGGGAGTTCCTGCCCGGCGAGGACGCCGGCTGGATCGAGGACGAGCGGCGCGCGCTCGCCGACATCCTGGTGCGCGCGCTGGAGGCCTACGGGGTTGCGAGCCTGGAGATGGGCGGCACGGAGCTTCCCGCGGCCGTGCGCGCGGGCCGCCGCTTGGTGGCTCTCGCGCCGTTGCGGGAGACCGGCTACCAGGTGCTGATGCGGGCGCTGCGGCGGCAGGGCGACGTCGGGGCGGCGGTCGCGGTGTACGGGGACCTGCGCGCGCTGCTGCGCGACGACCTCGGTGTCTCGCCGAGCCCCGCCACGCAGCAGCTCTACGCCGCACTCCTCGCGGACCCGTGAACGCCCTCGACGTCAGGCCCGGCCGCTGGCGAGCATGCTCTCGGCGGCGGCGGTCACGGCCTCCTGCCACGGCCGCGGGGCGAACCCGAGCACGCGCCGCGCCTTCTCGGTCGACACCTTCTTCCGGTAGCCGAGCTCGGCCGCCATCGGCCGCATCCCGGGATTCGCCTCCGCCGCCGCACGCACGGCCTCATCCGGGAGCAGGGCCGTCGCCGGGGGCACCCGGACCGCGCGCTCGCCGAATTCGGCTCGCAGCGCCGCGCCGACGTCCGCGAGCGGCACCGCGTCCTCCTGCGACGCGAGCAGGAAGCGCTCGCCGGCCGCGCCCTCCGCGGTGATCGCGCCGACGTGGGCTGCGGCGACGTCGCGCACGTCCACGAACGGGACGGCGAAGTCCGGATACGCGGCCAGCTCGCCGGTCAGCACGCGCCGCACCAGGTGGTTGGCGCCCGACATGCCGGTTCCGATCAGCGGCCCGACGACCGCGACCGGGAGCATCGTGACGAGCTCGGTGGGGCCGCCGTCGAGCAGTTCCCACGCCGCGCGCTCGGCGAGCACCTTGCTGCGCCCGTAGGCGTCCATCCCCGGCCCGTCGAGCGGCGACCAGTCGGCCTCCGTGAACGCGCGGTCGAGCGGCGGATGCCCGAACCCGACGGCGTGGAAGGCGGAGGTCAGCACGACGCGCGGCACTCCCGCGTCCCGGGCGGCGCGGAGCACCCGCAGCGTGCCCTCGCGTGCCGGAACGATCACGTCGTCCTCGTCGTCGACCGGTCCCAGGTGGACGGGGGAGGCGACGTGCAGGACCGCGTCGACGCCGTCCACCGCTTCCGCCCAGCCGGCGTCCTCCAGGAGGTCGGCCGCCACGAAGCGCAGTGCGTCGCCGTCCGTCATCCCGGCCTCGGCCAGCGCGGCGCGTGCGGCCGCCTCGCGGTCGAGCGAGCGGATGGTGGCGCGGACCTCGTGGCCGCTGCCGAGGAGCTGGAGGATGATGTGCCCGGCGATGAAGCCGGAGCCGCCGGTGACGAGGATGCGCTGGTCGGCCATGCTCGGTCCTTTCAGTAGGTCGTGTGCTGACCGTTCGATGCTTCCCCTCAGGCGTGACTCCATCCAGCTCCCTGTCCACACTGGTAGTGCGAGGGACAGCCGGGATGACGCGCCCGCGGCGTAGCGTTGACCGCATGAGCGACGAGCCCGACGGCCCAGGCAACCTCCTGGGCGAGTTCCTCCGCGCCCGCCGCGAGCTGGTCGCGCCGGAGAGCGTCGGCATCCCCGCGCTCGGCACGCGCCGGGTCCCCGGCCTGCGCCGCGAGGAGGTCGCGATGCTCTCCGGCATCAGCGCCGAGTACTACCTGCGGCTGGAGCAGGGCCGCGACCGCAACCCGTCCGGGCAGGTGCTCCGGTCGATCGCGCGCGTGCTGCAGCTCGACGACGAGGCGACCGCCTATCTGCTGGGCCTCCCGGACAGCGGGAGGACGCCGCGACGACCGCGCCGGTCGCGCGCGGAGACGCTGCCCGAGAGTCTGGCCGCCCTGGTGCCTCAGCTCCCGTTCCCGGCTTTTGTGGAGGGCCGCTACCTCGACGTCCTCGCCGCGAACGCGCTCGCGACCGCGCTGTCGCCGCGCCTGGTCCCCGGACGCAACCGGATGCGCGACGTCTTCCTCGACCCCGCCGAGCAGGCGCTGTTCCCCGACTGGGAGGCCGCGTCCGCCGTGCTCCTCGCGGGCTTCCGTCGCTCGGTCGGCGCCGACGCGGACGACGCGCGCGTGGTCGAGCTGGTCGGGGAGCTGTCGATCGCGAGCCCGACCTTCCGCCGGCTGTGGAGCAGGCACGATGTCCGCGAACGCCAGGGCGCGACGTTCGCCTTCCAGCATCCCCAGGTCGGCCCGGTCACCGTGCACCGCGAGAAGCTGCAGGTCACCGGCACCGACGGCATCGTCCTCGTGCTCTATCACGCCGCCACCGAGGCGGACGCGGAGAAGCTGCGCCTGCTCGGCGCGCTGGCCGACACGACGGACACGGCGCCGGAGACGACGACGGAGCGCTCGACAGCGTAAGGTGGGGAGGTCCGGGGGGACTCGCCTATCGGGGCGACTTGTCTGGTTCGATTTCCAGAGTCCTCCACCATTCGTCTCACGTCACGCGCGCCCGCGGCCTCCCGAGCCGCCGCGCGACCTCGCAGAACAGGCTCTCTTCGGCCTCGGCCGTTCGCGCTTTCCTCTTGTCGGAAACCTTGTCAGTTTGATAGAACATAAGGTGTAGGCTTTGGCGAGCGAGAACGGCACGACCCCGACGAAGGAGTTCCACGACATGACGAGCGAGACCTTCGATCTGATCACGATCGGGCGCATCGGTGTCGACCTCTACCCCCTGCAAGACGGTGTCGGCCTCGAGGATGTCGAGACCTTCGGCAAGTTCCTCGGCGGCAGTGCGACCAACGTGTCGATCGCCGCTGCGCGCCACGGCCTCCGCTCGGCGGTGGTCACCGCAACGGGCGACGACCCGTTCGGCCGTTACGCGCGCCGAGAGCTGCGCCGGCTCGGCGTCGACGACCGGTTCGTCGGCACGGTCGACGCCCTCAAGACCCCGGTGACGTTCTGCGAGATCTTCCCGCCGGACCACTTCCCGCTGTACTTCTACCGCGACCCGCTCGCGCCCGATCTGGCCATCACGGCGAAGGATCTCGACCTCGACGCGATCCGCAGCGCCCGCATCTACTGGTCCACCGTCACCGGCCTCTCCCGCGACCCGAGCCGCACCGCGCACCACGTGGCCTGGGAGGCCAGGGGGCGGCAGCCGCTGACCGTCCTCGACCTCGACTACCGGCCCATGTTCTGGCCGAGCGCGGAGGCGGCCACGGCCGAGGTGGAGCGCGCGCTCGGCCACGTCACGGTCGCCGTCGGCAACCGCGAGGAGTGCGAGATCGCCGTCGGTGAAAGCGATCCCGTGCGCGCGGCCGACGCCCTCCTGGAGCGCGGCGTCGAGCTGGCCGTGGTCAAGCAGGGCCCGCGCGGCGTCCTCGCCAAGACGCGCGAGGAGACCGTGGAGGTGCCGCCCTACCCCGTGGAGGTGGTCAATGGCCTCGGCGCCGGCGACGGCTTCGGCGGCGCGCTCTGCCACGGCCTGTTGCAGGACTGGTCGCTGGAGCGGGTCATCCGGTTCGCCAACGTCGCCGGAGCCATCGTGGCCACGCGCCGCGAGTGCTCCACCGCCATGCCGTCGACCGCCGAGGTCGAGTCCGCGCTGAAGGAGCTCCAGAATGTCCCCAGCTAGCCTGATCGCCGGTTCCGCTCCCCTCATCGACGCCGCCGCCTTCGATCGCCTCCGCGCCCGGCGCCATGCCAGCCCGGACGACGTCGCGACGGTGCTCGCCACCCGCGCCCGGCGCCCCCTGGTCCGCGACGACGGCCGCCTCTTCATCGTCGCCGCCGACCACCCGGCCCGCGGCGCCCTCGGCGTCGGCGACGATCCCGTCGCGATGGCCGACCGCTACGAGCTCCTGCAGCGGCTCGCGCTCGCGCTGTCGCGCCCGGGCGTGGACGGCGTGCTCGGCACCCCCGACATCATCGAAGACCTGGCGCTGCTCGGCGCCCTCGACGACAAGATCGCCGTCGGCTCGATGAACCGCGGCGGCCTGCGCGGCGCCGTCTTCGAGATGGACGACCGGTACACCGGCTACGACGTCGACGCGATGGTGGACGACGGGGTGGACGCGGCCAAGCTGCTCGTCCGGATCAACCTGGAGGACGCCGCCACGGCGCGCACGCTGGAGGCCACCGCGCACGCGGTGACCGCGGCCGCCCGTGCGCGGCTCCCGATCCTCCTCGAGCCGTTCATGAGCCGGTGGGACGACGGCCGGGTCGTCAACGACCTCACGACGGACGCCGTCATCCAGTCGGTGGCCATCGCCTCGGGCCTCGGCGCCTCGTCGGCGTACACCTGGCTCAAGCTGCCGGTCGTGGCCGAGATGGAGCGCGTCCTGGCGGCGACCACGCTGCCCACGCTCCTGCTCGGTGGCGACACCGACGCAGCGCCGGAGGAGACCTTCGCGTCCTGGGAGGCCGCACTGACGCTCCCGGGCGTGCACGGCCTCGTCGTCGGGCGTACGCTCCTCTACCCGAAGGACGGGGACGTCGGCCGCGCCGTCGACATCGCCGCCTCCCTCGTCCACGGCCGCTGATCCGGCCCGCTCACCGCACGCAGTACCGCGAAGGAAGACGATCATGACCAGCACCGACACCACTGCCGCCCCCGCCGCCGCGGGCGAGCTGCCGACGATCCCGCACTGGATCGACGGGGCCGAGCGGCCCTCCACGAGCGGCCGCACCGCTCCGGTCTTCAACCCGGCGCTCGGCGTCGCGACCGCGAACGTCGCCCTCGCCGACCAGGCCGAGGTCGACGAGGCGATCGCCTCGGCGCAACGCGGTTTCGAGGAGTGGGGCCGGTACTCGATCGCCAAGCGGCAGTCGGTGCTGTTCGCCTTCCGCGAGCTGCTGAACGCGCGCAAGGGCGAGCTGGCGGCCATCATCACGGCCGAGCACGGCAAGGTGCTCTCCGATGCGATGGGGGAGATCCTGCGCGGCCAGGAGGTCGTGGAGCTGGCGACCGGGTTCCCGCACCTCATCAAGGGCGCCTACTCGGAGAACGCCTCGACCGGCGTCGACGTGTACTCGCTCAAGCAGCCGCTCGGCGTCGTGGGCATCATCTCGCCGTTCAACTTCCCCGCGATGGTGCCGATGTGGTTCTTCCCCGTCGCGATCGCAGCCGGCAACGCCGTGGTCCTCAAGCCCAGCGAGAAGGACCCCTCGGCTGCACTGTGGCTGGCCGCGCTGTGGAAGGAGGCCGGGCTGCCGGACGGTGTCTTCACCGTGCTGCAGGGCGACAAGCTCGCGGTCGACGGCCTCCTCAACAGCCCGGTCGTCCAGTCCATCTCGTTCGTCGGCTCGACCCCGATCGCGCAGTACATCTACGAGACCGCGTCGAAGAACGGCAAGCGCGTCCAAGCGCTCGGCGGCGCGAAGAACCACATGCTGGTGCTGCCGGACGCCGACCTCGACCTGGTCGCCGACCAGGCGGTCAACGCGGGCTACGGCGCGGCGGGGGAGCGCTGCATGGCGGTCTCCGTGGTGCTGGCCGTCGAGCCCGTCGCGGACGACCTGATCGTTAAGATCACCGAGCGCATCGGTCGGCTCCGAATCGGGGACGGCGCGGGCGACGGCCAGGGCGAGCCCGACATGGGGCCGCTGATCACCGGCGTGCACCGCGACAAGGTGTCCGGGTACGTCGACATCGCTGAGGCCGACGGCGCGGACATCGTCGTCGACGGTCGCGGCTTCACGGTCGAGGGCCGCGAGGACGGCTTCTTCTTCGGCCCGACCCTCATCGACAACATCCCGATCACCTCCGCCGCCTACCGCGAGGAGATCTTCGGCCCGGTGCTGTCCGTGGTGCGCGTGCAGACCTTCCAGGAGGGCCTGGACCTCATCAACTCGGGGCAGTTCGGCAACGGCACCGCGATCTTCACGAACGACGGCGGCGCGGCCCGGCGGTTCCAGAACGAGGTGCAGGTCGGGATGATCGGCATCAACGTCCCCATCCCGGTCCCGGTCGCGTATCACTCGTTCGGCGGCTGGAAGGCGTCGCTGTTCGGCGACGCGAAGGCGTACGGCGTGCACGGCTTCGACTTCTTCACCCGCGAGAAGGCGATCACCAGCCGCTGGCTCGACCCGGCCACGCGCCACCAGTCCGAACACAGCGGTATCAACCTCGGCTTCCCGCAGAACACCTGAGGATCGGCGGACATGGCGAAGCACAACGAATGGTTCTTTCCGCGAGGCGCGCTGAGCGACGGCTCGTGGGAGTCCGTGGTCGACGGCTCCCTCGACGGCTGGCAGCACACCGGCCTGCGCGTCGCTGAGCTCGCGGGCAACACGGTCGAGCTGCCGGCGGCCGACGTCGAGCGCATCGTGATCCCCCTTGCCGGCTCGTTCGCGGTCGGGCACGAGGGGCGGACGACGCACCTCGCCGGCCGGTCCAGCGTCTTCGACGGGCCGACGGATGTGGTCTACGTCGGCGCCGGCAACGCGCTGACGGTCGACGGCTTCGGCCGGGTCGCCGTGGCTGAGGCGCCGACGCGGGAGCGCAAGCCGTCGGCCTACATCGCTCAGGGCGAGGTTCCGGTAGAGCTGCGCGGCGCCGGCCGGGATACTCGCCAGGTGCACAATTTCGGCACGCCCGATGCTCTGGACGCCGCCGCGCTGATCGTCTGCGAGGTCATCACGCCCGCCGGCAACTGGTCGTCGCATCCCGCACACAAGCACGACGAGGACGTGCCCGGCCACGAGTCCCGGCTCGAGGAGATCTACTACTTCGAGGCCGCGCCGGTCCCCGGCGCGGATGCACCGCCCACCGCGGACGCCTTCGGCAGCTTCGCCACCTACCGCTCGGCGGCCGGCGACATCGAGACCAACGCCCTCGTGCGCACGGGCGACATCGCCCTGGTGCCGTTCGGCTACCACGGTCCTGCGGTCGCGGCGCCGGAGTACGACCTCTACTACCTCAACGTCATGGCCGGCCCGGGCGACGAGCGCGCCTGGCTCATCAGCGACGACCCGCGTCAGGCCTGGCTGCGGAGCACGTGGGAGGGTGCGGAGCAGGACCCCCGCCTCCCGTACGCGACGAACACGGCCGCCAGCAACGCCGCCGCGACCGCCGCTTCCGCCGCTATCAACGCCGCGACACCCACTCCCGCCGCTACCAACGCCGCGACACCCACTCCCGCCGCCGCCACCGAAGGAGCCGCCCGATGACGACCCGCGCGATGACCACCCGGCGGATGACCGTGGCCCAGGCGCTGGTCGAGTTCCTCGCCAACCAGTGGACCGTCGACGGCGACGTTCGCGAGCGCACCATCCCCGGGATGCTCGGCATCTTCGGCCACGGCAACGTCGCCGGCATCGGCCAGGCGCTCAAGCAGGCGAACGTCCAGGATCCGGCGCTGATGCCCTACTACCAGGCGCGCAACGAGCAGGCGATGGTGCACCAGGCGGTCGGCTTCGCGCGCAGCCACCGCCGCCGGGCCACGCTCGCCTCCGCGGCCTCGGTCGGGCCGGGCGCCGCCAACATGATCACCGGCGCCGCGCTCGCGACGGCGAACCGGCTCCCGGCGCTGCTGCTGCCGTCCGACACCTTCGCGACCCGGGTGGCCGATCCCGTGCTGCAGCAGTTGGAGCATCCCCACGACCTCGGCATCCAGGTGACGGACGCGTTCCGTCCGGTGTCGCGGTTCTTCGACCGGGTGCAGCGGCCCGAGCAGCTCTTCTCGATCGCGCTCGCGGCGATGCGGGTGCTCACCGATCCGGCCGAGACCGGCGCGGTCACCATCGCGCTGCCGGAGGACGTGCAGGCCGAGGCGCTCGACGTGCCGGAGGAGTTCCTCGCGCCGCGCGAGTGGCGCATCCGTCGTCCCGCCGCGGAGGGCTGGGCGCTGTCCGCGGCGGTCGACGCGATCCGCAGCGCCCAGCGTCCGGTGATCGTGGCCGGCGGCGGGGTGCTGTACTCGGGTGCGGAGGACGTGCTGCGCGCGTTCGTGGAGGCGACCGGCATCCCGGTCGGCACCACCCAGGCCGGCGGCGGCTCGCTCAACTGGGACCACCCGCAGTACCTCGGCGGCGTCGGAGCGACCGGCACCACCGCCGCCAACCGGGTCACCGGGGAGGCCGACCTCGTGATCGGCGTTGGCACCCGCTACAGCGACTTCACCACCGCCAGCCGCACGGTCTTCCAGAACCCGGACGTGCGCTTCGTGAACGTCAACATCGCGCCGTTCGACGCCTACAAGCACGGCTCGCAGCTCCCGGTGATCGCCGACGCGCGAGAAGCCCTCACTGCCCTGACGGCGGCCCTCGCCGGGCACTCCGTGCATCCCGGCTACGCGATGTGGATCGCCGAGGAGAAGGCGGAATGGGACGCGGTGGCGGACGCCGCCCTCGCTCCCGCGACTGTCGGGCTGCCCCCGCTCATCGGGCAGTCCCAGATCATCGGTGCGGTCCAGCGCGCCTCCGACCCCCGCGACGTGGTCGTCCAGGCGGCGGGCTCCCTCCCCGGCGACCTCCACAAGCTGTGGCGCGTCCGCGACCCGCTCGGCTACCACGTCGAGTACGCGTTCTCGTGCATGGGCTACGAGATCGCCGGCGGCCTCGGCGTCAAGCGGGGGCTGGAGGCGGACGGCGACGATCGCGACGTCATCGTGCTGGTCGGCGACGGCTCCTACCTGATGCTGCACACCGAGCTCGCGACCGCGGTAGCGGAGGGCATCAAGATCGTCGTCGTGCTCATCCAGAACCACGGCTACGCGTCCATCGGCCACCTCTCCGAGACGGTCGGCTCGCAGCGCTACGGCACGCGCTATCGGTACCGCGACGACGCCGCGCTGAACTTCGAGCGCGGGGACTTCCTGCCCGTCGACCTCGCCGCCAACGCCCGCAGCTTCGGCATCGACGTGATCGAGCTCGCCCCCGGGCCGGACACGGCGGCCCGGCTGGAGGAGGCCGTGACGGCGGCGAAGGCGAGCACGACGTCCACGCTCATCCACGTCGACTCCGACCCGTTCGCGTACGCGCCGGGCGGCGACGGCTGGTGGGACGTGCCGGTCGCGGAGGTCTCCGAGCTGGAGACCACGCGGACCGCCCGCAGCGAGTACGTCGAACAGCGGAAGAAACAGCGGCCCCTGCTCGGCTGAGCGGTCCGCACCGAACCACCCCGACCTTCGAAGGACGACGATGACCGACACCGCCACCGACCACCGCACGCCCGAAGCCCACACCTCCGGCCTCCGCATCGGCACCGCGCCCGACTCGTGGGGCGTCTGGTTCCCCGACGACCCGCGGCAGACGCCGTGGGCCCGCTTCCTGGACGAGGTTCAGGCCGCCGGGTACCACTGGATCGAGCTGGGGCCGTACGGCTACCTCCCGACCGACCCGGCGCAGCTCCTGGACGAGCTCGAGCAGCGCGACCTCCGGATCAGCGGCGGCACGGTGTTCACCGGGTTCCACAAGGGCGCCGACCAGTGGGACCGCGCCGTCGAGCAGGTCGAGAAGGTCGCCGCGCTGACCCGGGCGGTCGGCGGTGAGCACATCGTCGTCATCCCGGACCTGTGGCGGTCCGACGCCACCGGCGAGACCCTGGAGCCGCGCACGCTGACCGACGAGCAGTGGGCGTCGCTGGCCGCCGGGCACGACCGGCTCGGTCGTATGCTCCTCGAGGAATATGGCCTCCGTCAGCAGTTCCACTCCCATGCCGACTCCCACGTCGGCACGCACCGCGAGGTCGAGCGCCTGCTGGCGCAGACCGATCCGCGCTACGTGAACCTGTGCCTCGACACCGGCCACTTCGCCTACTACGGCGGTGACAGCGTCGCGCTGATCCAGGACCACCCCGAGCGCATCGGCTATCTACACCTCAAGCAGATCGACCCGGAGCTGCGCTCCGAGGTGCTCAAGAACGACATCGCGTTCGCGGACGCCGCCATCGACGTGATGGTCGAGCCGCCGGCGGGCGTCCCGGACTTCGCGCCGATCATCGAGGCGGTCGCCGCCATCGACCCGGAGACCTTCGCGATCGTCGAGCAGGACATGCCCGGCATCGATATCGACGTCCCCCTCGGCATCGCCACCCGCACCCGGCAGCACATCTTCGGATGCTCGCCGCTGACCCGCGTCCGCTGAAACTCATCCGCTGACACCCCCGCCACGCACAGAATCGAGCCGCACCGCATGACCACCAGCAACCAGGACCTCCGCGTCGGCGTCGTCGGCGCCGGGCAGATGGGCGCCGACCACATCCAGCGCATCACGCGCACGATCAGCGGCGCCACCGTCTCCGCCATCGTGGAGCCGGATGCCGGTCGGGCAGAGGCCGCGGCAGCGGCCGCGCCCGGAGCGCGGGCGTTCCCGAGCGTCGAGGCCGCGCTGGACGCCTCCGCCCTCGACGCGGTCATCATCGCGACGCCCGGCCAGTTCCACGAGCCGGTGCTGGTGCCCGCGCTGGAGGCCAGGCTTCCCATCCTGTGCGAGAAGCCGCTGACGCCGGACAGCGCGTCGTCGCTGCGCATTCTGGAGCTGGAGCAGAAGCTCGACCGCCCGCAAATCCAGCTCGGCTTCATGCGCCGGTTCGACGACGAGTACCGCGCGCTGCGCGAACTCATCGCCGGGGGCGACGCGGGGGAGCTGCTGATGCTGCGCGGTGTGCACCGCAACCCGTCCGTGCCCGACAGCTACACCCAGTCGATGCTCATCACCGACTCGGTGGTGCACGAGTTCGACGTCATGCCGTGGCTCGCCGGCTCCCCGGTCCGCAGCGTCGAGGTCAAGTACCCGCGACGCAACGACCGCGCGCCCGAGCGGCTCCGCGAGCCCATCCTGGTGCTCATCGAACTGGAGAACGGGGTGCTGGTCGACGTTGAGATGAACGTCAGCGTGCAGTTCGGCTACCAGGTCGCCACCGAGGCCGTCCTCCAGACCGGCATCGCACGGATCGGCCAGCCGTCCGGACTGCAGCGCTGGTCGGACGCCGCATTCTCGATCGCCGAGCACACCACCTTCAAGACCCGGTTCGCCCGTGCGTACGACGCCCAGGTGCAGGCGTGGGTGGACGCGGTGCGCGACGGCTCGCTCGTCGCCGGACCGAACTCGTGGGACGGCTACCTCGTGGCCCTCGCGTGCGAGGCCGGCGTCCGGGCGCTGGAGGAGTCCGGCCCGGTCCCCGTCGAGTCGCCCGCGCGTCCCGCCCTCTACGCCTGACCCGGCTGCCGGTCGGGGTCAGCGGTCGACGAGGGTGAGTTCGAACGAGTAGAGGTCGGGCCGGTACACGTGCCGGCCGAACTCCACCGCCCGCCCCGAGTTGTCGAAGGCCGTGCGCGACATGGTGAGCAGCGGCGACCCGCGGCGGATCTCCAGGAGGTCGGCTTCGTTCGCGTTCGCGGCGCGGGCGCCGATCCGCTGGTTGGCGACCCGGATGGCCACGCCGCGCGCCTTCAGGAGCTGGTAAAGGCCGCGCACCTCCAGCTCCTCGCGCGTGATCCCGATGAAGTCCTCGGGCAGCGTGTTCTCGAGGATCGCCAGCGGCACGCCGTCCGCCGACCGCAGCCGGGTCAGCTCCAGCACCGGGTTGCCGACCGGGACGCCGAGCTCGGTCGCCGCGGTCTCGTCCGCGATCCCGATCTCGTAGGAGATGACGCGCGTCGTCGGTGTCTGCCCGGCGTGTCCGAGGTCCTCGTAGAGGCTGGTCAGCTCGACGTTGCGGGTCACCCGGCCGTGGACGACCTGGGTCCCGATACCGCGGCGGCGCACGAGGAGGCCTTTGTCGACCAGCTCCTGCAGCGCGCGGCGGATCGTCGGACGCGACAGCCCGAGCCGGTTGCCGAGGGAGATCTCGTTCTCGAGCCGCGACCCCGGTGGCACCGTCTCGGCGCGGATGGCCGCCTCCAGTGCCGTCGCGAGCTGGTAGTACAGCGGCACCGGGCTCGTCTTGTCGAGGCTGTCGAACAGGTCCACGGGCAGCGGGTACTCGGCTTGCATCCGTGTCCTCCACAGGTCGAGCTAAATGTCAGAACAACCGTACACCTTGTGGATGATGTCACCGGGGGCGCAGCCCGTGTCCGCAACTCCGGAGACCCGTCTCGATCCGGTCCGGATTACCGGAGTAACGGTCGTTTTCGGCCCCGTTGGAGCGAATCCTCCGGAGTTGCTCTCACCGTCGCTAACTCCGGAGGGTCGGCACGACTCGCCGGCCGAAGGTCCGTGAATCCGGACATTCGGTGGCTTGCCGGGCGGATGTCCGGAGTTGCGGACACCGGCCCCTCACCGAGCCGGGAGGCGCAGCTCGAGTGCCGTGCCTTCGGGCCCGGTGGACGCCACGCGGACCTCGCCGCCGTGGCGCACCGCGACCTCCCGCACGAGCGCGAGCCCGATCCCGAAGCCCGACCGGGAGCGACCCGCGGCCGTCGGCGAGCTGGGTGCGGCGCGGGCGAACCGGTCGAAGATCCGGGCCGGGTCGATGCCCTGGATGCCGGGGCCTTGGTCCGCGACGGTCAGGTACGCCGAGCGACCCTCCCGCCGGATCGTCGCCGTTACCACACCGCCCGTGGGGGAGTGCGCGACCGCGTTGTCGAGCAGGGCCGTCGCGCAGCGTTGCAGCGTGGTCGCCGGGACGTCGCTCGCGACCTCGTCCCGCACCTGCAGACGCACCGTCACCCCGGCCTGGTCCGCGAGCACGCCGAGCGAGTCGACCGCGCGACGGACGGGCTCCGCCAGCAGGACGGGGCCGTCCGACGCCGCGGCGCGCTCGCGCTCGGGGTCGGCGGCGAGCAGGAGGTCGTTCACGACGGCGATCAGAGTGCGGGTGTCGTCGCGCAGTTCGGCCACCGTCCCCGCCGAGGGGTCGTCGGCCGGGAGGCCGCGCTGCAGCACCTGGAGCCGCGCGTCGAGCACCGCGAGCGGCGTGCGCAGCTCGTGGCTGGCGTCCGCGACGAAGTCGCGCTGCCGGCGCAGCGCCTCCCCGAGCGGCCGCACCGCCCGCCGGGTGACGACCACGGCGAGCACGCCGGCGACGATCACCGCCAGCACCCCGACGACGACGAACGCGATCATCGCGTCCACGGTGTCGATGTAGATCTTGTGCTCGCCGGGGCGCGGGGCCTCCTGCAGCTCCTTCGGCTGGAGCTGGTCGAGCACGAAGAAGAACGCCACCCCGATCGCGGCGACGACCAGCGCGCCGGAGGCGATCGTGAGCTGGAGGCCGACCGTGCGGGAGGCGCGGCGGACCTCCAGGAAGTCGACGTCGTCCCGGCGGGTCATGCGCGTCCTCTCACAACTGCCCCAGCCGGTAGCCTTCGCCGCGCACGGTGGCGATGATCTCCGGATCGGTCTTCCGCCGCAGGTAGTGGACGTAGGTGTCGACGGTGCCGGGCTGCTCGTCCGCCTCGAACACGGCCTCCAGGATGTGCGCGCGCGAGAACGTCCGTAGCGGGCTCTCCGCCAGCAGCCGCAGCAGGTCGGACTCCCGCTCGGTGAGCTGGATGCGGCCCTCGTACGGCGAGTAGATGCTGCGGCTCTCCGGGTAGAACCGCCACCCGCCGACCGGCAGCTCACGGCCCTCGCCGGTGAAGGTGCGGGTCAGCGCCCGCAGCCGCGCGAGCAGCTCGTCGAACTCGAACGGCTTGACGAGGTAGTCGTTCGCCCCGGCGTCCAGGCCTTCGACGCGGTCCCGGAGGGCGCCGAGCGCGGTGAGCATGATGATCGGTGCGACGACGCGGCCGTCGCGGAGTTTGCCTACGAGGGTCACGCCGTCGATGCCGGGGAGGCGGCGGTCGACCACCATCGCATCGAAGCGTTCCTGCAGCCCGGCGGCCAGCCCGGCCTCCCCGTCGACCACGCGCGTCACGTCGTAGACCTCCGAGAGCACCTGCTCGATCAGCGGGCCGAGGCGCGGGTCGTCCTCGACGAGCAGCACGCGCAGTCGGGTGGCCTCCATAGCGCTCAACTTATCGCGGCCTCCGCCGTTCGTGGCGGTCGGGCGGGGTCCAGCCCCGGACCAATGAGGGGGAACCGCTCCAGCCGCGGCGCGATCAGCCGCAGCACGCCGAGCACGAGCAGCACCGCGGCGGCCGCGTAGACGAGGGAGGCCAGCACGTCGGTCGGGTTGTGCACCCCCAGGTACACCCGCGAGAACGCGGTGAGGAGGGGCGCGACGATCGCGAACACCTGCAGCGGCCGCCGCAACCGGCCGTGGCCGAACACGATCAGCAGGGCCAGGGCGAGCGCCACCGTGAAGCTGGTGTGGCCGCTCGGGAAGCTGAACCCGGTGTCGGTGAGGACGTGGTACGGGAGCTCTGCCGAGAGTGGCCGCGGGCGCCGCACGACGTCCTTGACCACGGTGCTGCCGAGCCAGGGGAGCAGGGCGAGCGCCGCGAACGCGAGTGCGGGGCCGAGCCTGCGCCGGACGACCCAGGTCGCCGCAGAGATCAGCCCGACGATGGCGAGTGCCGCCACCGGCGAGAACAGGACCGAGTCGGTCAGCGTCACCGCGTCGAGGAACGGCGTACGTGCTCCCTCGATGGCGCGGATGACGCCGAGGTCCCACGCGGTGACGGCGGGGGAGGCCGCGATGGCGAGCCCGGCGAGCACGACCAGCAGGATGGCCACGAGCGGGAGGACGATGCCGCGGGCGATGGCGGCGTGCGCGGCGTGCCGACCACCAGGCTGCTCGGGCGGCGTGCCGTCTCCGGTCGGACGGCGGGGCGTGGTCGCGGTCATCGATCCCTCCTTCGACCATCCAGCCTGCGAGACGCCTCCCCAGATGGCGCTAAGGATCCACAGCCCGCTCCCAGGGGCGCCCGCTCAGAAAATCCAGGGCCGCCCTCTCAGAAAATTCTGAGAGGCGCTGCGGGATGCTGTCGGGATGCTCCGCAACAAGGTCCCCGCCGTCACCGCGCTGTTCTGGGTCACCAAGCTGCTGACCACCGCCATGGGGGAGACGACCTCCGACTTCCTGGTCAAGAACTACGACCCGGTCATTTCCGTCGTGGTCGCCTTCGTGGTGTTCGCTGCCGCGCTGGTGCTGCAGTTCGCCGTGCGCCGCTACATCCCGTGGGTGTACTGGCTGACCGTGCTGATGGTGGCCGTGTTCGGCACGATGGTCGCCGACGTCCTGCACATCGTCATCGGCATCCCGTATCTGGTGTCGACGGTCTTCTTCGCGATCGTCCTGGGCGTGGTGTTCGTCGTCTGGTACCGCACGCAGCGGACCCTGTCGGTGCACCACATCGACACGCGGGCCCGGGAGTTCTTCTACTGGTGCGCCGTGCTGGCGACGTTCGCGCTCGGCACGGCGGTCGGCGACCTCACCGCCACCACCTTCGGACTCGGCTACCTGGTGTCCGGGATCCTGTTCGGCGTGCTGTTCGCCATCCCGGGCGTCGCGTACCGCTGGTGGGGTCTGGGTGCGACGGCGGCCTTCTGGACCGCGTATGTCCTGACCCGGCCGTTCGGCGCCTCGCTCTCGGACTGGCTCGCCGTCTCGCACGCCCGCGGCGGCCTGGACCTGGGCACCGGCCCGGTCAGTCTGGTGCTGTTCGCGGCGATCGTCGTGTGCGTCGTGGTGCTGACCGTCCGCCGTCCGGCCGACCCCGGCGCCGCGGCTGCCGAGGGACGCGTCAGCGCGCCGATCCCCGCCGAATAGCGGCCGCGAGCGGCGTGTCCCCCGTCTGTGGGTGAAATAGGTTTTCCAAACTCTATTTGTCCATTGACACAACAAATCGATCCGGCGAAACTTCACGGCGGACGTCCACTGCCTGGGCGCCCAGCATACGAAGGAGTATCGCGTGACAATTCGAGGTCGATTGATCTTCGCCGGCGCCGCCCTGCTCGGGGCGAGCGCGCTGTTCGTCAGCCAGGGCGCCGCCGTGGCGTCCCAGCGCGGGGATGAAGCACCCCCATCGCACACCCAACCCAGCTCGCTGCGCGCGCTCGCCGCGGAGAGCGGGCTGCGGATCGGAACCGCCGTCAACACGGACGCCCTGGCGAGCGACGCGAGCTACAAGGCGATCGCGGCAAGCCAGTTCTCGACGGTGACGCCGGAGAACGTCATGAAGTGGGATGCCGTCGAGCCCACGCAGGGCACGTACAACTGGGCGCCCGCCGACCAGCTCGTCGCGTTCGCCCAGCAGAACGGCCAGCTCGTGCGGGGCCACACCCTGGTCTGGCACAACCAGCTCCCGGCCTGGCTCTCCCAGGCGCTGCCGTCGATGTCGTCCGCCCAGGTCGCGGCCGTCCTGAAGAAGCACATCACCGACGAGGTCACCCACTTCAAGGGCAAGATCTGGCAGTGGGATGTCGTCAACGAGGCGTTCAACGACGACGGCACGCTGCGGAACTCGGTCTGGCTGCAGAAGCTGGGGCCGGACTACATCGCCGACGCCTTCCGCTGGGCGCACGCCGCCGACCCGAAGGCGCTGCTGTTCTACAACGACTACAACATCGAGTACACCGGCCCGAAGAGCAACGCGGTCTACAGCTTCGTCCAGCAGCTCCAGCGCCAGGGCGTGCCCATCGAGGGCGTCGGCTTCCAGACCCACCTCGACACCCAGTACGGCCTGCCCGACCTGCAGAACAACCTGCAGCGGTTCTCCGACCTCGGCCTGAAGGTCGCGGAGACCGAGGTGGACGTGCGGACCACGCTGCCCGTGACCCCGGTGGAGCAGAACGCCCAGGTCGCCGGCTACACGAGCACGCTGCAGGCGTGCCTCGCGGTGCGCAGCTGCCTCTCCTACACGGTGTGGGGATTCGGCGACGCGTACTCGTGGGTGCCTGGCGTGTTCGCGGGCGAGGGCGCGGCGGACATCTACGACGCGAACCTCCAGCCCAAGCCGGAGTACACCGCGCTCCAGCAGACGCTGGCGCTCGCGGCGGCGCCCGAACGAGGCGACCGGCACTAGCGGAACGCCGACGGGAGGTCTCCGGGGCGCGTTCCCTGGAGACCTTCCGGGTTGCCTTCCGGCGAGCCGCTGGTACCCTCGGTCGAGTATGACGCCCGCGGAACCCCCACGCATGCGCGGCCGCCGCTCGGCAGGCCGTCGTGCCGCCGTACCCCCGGCGAGGCGGTCGAGCGCCCGGAGGGCCTCCCGCCCTGCAGCGGCAGCGCCCCGGAAGGCGACCGCACCCCGTCGCCCGGCACCCCGTCGTCCGGCGCGTCACGCGCTGCAGCTCCCGCTGCACCACCGGCTCGGCGTCTCGCTCGCCGTGATCGCGCTGGTCTGCGGCTTCTCGATCGTGCCGACGGACGCCGCGCTCGCCGCGACCGTGATCGGCCCGGAGGCCACGACGCAGGCGCCAGGCGCTCCCGCTTCCAGCCCAGTGCAGCACCTCCTGGTGGACGCCACGATCGGCGCCCCCGTCGTCGACCGCGACACCCTCGGCGCGACGGACAGCATCCAGAGCCTCTCCCGCATCGGCACGAACGAGTCGTGGGCGGAGCTGGTGCTGATGTTCGGCGGCTGGAAGACGACCAAGGCCAACGTGGACTACATGCTGCGCTGGATGCGCCAGGAGAACGGGCCGCCGGACTGGTGGAACCGTAACAATCCTCTCAACAACGGCTACGGCTCCGGAGGCGGCGCCGGCCTCGGCAGCTACCCCGACCTCGTGACGGCCGCGAAGTACTGCGCCGAGAACCTGCAGCGCGGCTACCCGGCCGTCGTCGCCGGCCTCGTCGACGGCACGAACGCCGACGTTACGGCCGCCGCGATCTGGGCCTCCCCGTGGGCGAGCAGCCACTACGGCTACGGCTCGCGCTGGAGCACGAGCCCCGTGCCGATCGTGACGGCGCCCGCCTCCGCCTGGGGCAACTAGCCCCTGCTCAGCGCGCGACCTCCGACGGCGCACCCTCGCGGGTGATGATCGCAGCATCGCCGTCCTCGTCCAGCTTCACGCCGAGACGCGTGCGGAACGCCCGGGTCAGCACGACCAGGGTGACGATCCCGATGGCCAGCCAGATCAGGCCGTAGGTGAGCGCGTCGAAGTGGAGGTTCGCCCACAGCACCCCGGTCAGCACCATCCCGATCGCCGGCAGCGCGACGTTGCGGATGATCTGCTTCGCCCCGTGCACCTGCCGCTTGCGGATGGCGAAGTGGATGATGACCGTCGCGTTCACCATCGTGAAGGCGATGAGCGCGCCGAAGTTGATCATCGACGACACGAACTCGAGAGTGAAGGCCGCCGCGAGCAGCGACACCGCGCCGACCAGCAGCACGGCCACAGCGGGCGTCCGGAACTTCGGGTGCACGAACGAGAGCGTGCGCGAGATCCGGCCGTTGCCGTTGCGGGCCATCACGTAGATCATCCGCGAGACGCTCGCGTGCGAGGCCAGGCTGGAGGCCACCGCCGCCGCGACCGCGGCCGAGATGAAGAGGATCTGGAAGAGCAGGCCGCCGGTCTTCAGCGCGATCTCCGGCAGCGTGTCGTCGGTGAAGTGGAAGCCGGCCAGGGTCGGGAACCGCGACTGCGCGAACCAGGCGGCGACGAAGAAGATCGCGCCGCCGATCATCAGCGCGAGCACGATCGCCTTCGGCACCGTGCGGGTGTCCTTGGCCTCCTCGGTGTACATCGTGATCGCGTCGAAGCCGATGAACGAGAAGCAGACCACGGTGGCACCGCCGATCACCGCACCGAGGTGCACGCCCTCGTGGAACAGCGGCGCCAGGCTGAACGCCGTCCCGGTGCCGGCCCCGGCGTTCAGCGACGCCCAGGTCAGCGCCACGAACACGCCGATCAGCACGATCTGGAACGCGACCAGGACGCCGTTGACCTTGGAGGTGGACGACATGCTGAACAGGTTCATCGCCGTGATCGCCGCGACGTAGCCGACCACCCAGATCCAGCCGGGCACCTGCGGGAAGAACGACTCCAGGTAGAGCCGGACGATCAGGGCGTTCACGAGCGGCAGCAGGAGGTAGTCGAGCAGCGACGACCAGCCGACCAGGAAGCCGACGTTCGGGTGGATGGTCTCCGACGCGTACGTGTACGCCGACCCCGCCGAGGGGAAGACCCGGGTCATCCGGCCGTAGCTCACCGCGGTGAACACCATTGCGACCAGCGCGAAGAGGTATGCGGCCGGGACGACGCCGTTTGTCTCGCCGGTCACGATCCCGAACGTGTCGAACACGGTCATCGGGGTCATGTAGCCGAGGCCGAGGCCGACGATCGCCCAGAGGCCGAGGGACCGTCGCAGTGCGGTGGGGGCGGGGTTGGGGGACACGCGAGCTCCTTCGCTGCAGTCGGGGACGTGCCATAGTAAGCGCACTCCGCAACGAAATCCGAATCGACGGCGACGGATCACATACCTAAACGGGCTACTTCGCGACGGAATACGGGGTGATTCGGCGTTTTGGGTGTCGATTCCGGTAGTCGGAGAAATCGGCCGAATCCGCCCCTGAGCTACTTCGCCAGCCACTCCCGCAGCCGCGGCAACGGCCAGGTGGTCACGATGCGGTCCGCCGGGACGCCGTTCGCGGCCGCCCGCGCCGCGCCGTAGGCGAGGAAGTCGAGCTGCCCCGGCGCGTGGGCGTCCGTGTCGATCGAGAACAGGCAGCCCGCGTCGAGCGCCCGCTGGATCAGCTCGTCCGGCGGGTCCTGCCGCTCCGGCCGCGAGTTGATCTCGACCGCGACGCCGTTCTCCACGCAGGCCGCGAACACCGCGTCCGCATCGAACTCGCTCGGCGGCCGGGTGCCGCGCGAGCCCTGGACCAGCCTCCCCGTGCAGTGGCCCAGCACGTTCGTGTGCGGGGCGCGGATGCCGCCGAGCATCCGGGCGGTCATCGTGCGGCTGTCCGCACGCAGCTTCGAGTGCACGCTCGCGACCACGACATCCAGGCGGTCGAGGAGGGCCGGCGTCTGGTCGAGGGTGCCGTCCTCCAGGATGTCGACCTCGATGCCGGTCAGGAGGGTGACGCTGCCGGTGTCGAGGCCGGCGATGACGCCGAGCTGCTCCTCCAGGCGCTCGGCGGTCAGCCCGCTCGCGACCGTCAGTGTGGGGGAGTGGTCGGTGATCGCCTGGTACTCGCGGCCCAGCGTCGCCGCGGCTGCGGCCATCACCTCGATGGGCACGGTGCCGTCGGACCACTCGGTGTGGCTGTGCAGGTCGCCGCGGAGCAGGGCGCGCAGCTCCGCCCCGCCGGCGTCGAGGGGCTCCGCGTTGCGCTCGCGCAGGTCGGCCAGGTAGGCGGGGACCTCGCCGTCGACCGCCTGCGAGATGACCTGGAAGGTGCGGTCGCCGATCCCCTTGGTGCGCTTGAGTCGTCCGTCGGCGACGCGCGCCGCGAGCTCGTCCGCGTCGAGCGGAGCGATGATCGCGGCCGCCTTCCGGAACGCCTGGACTTTGAAGGACGGCGCCAACTCGCGCTCCAACCAAAAAGCGATCTCATTCAGCGCCGAAACCGGTTCCATGCCCACATGCTCCCACCCCGCGCCCGCCCCAGCAGCCATCGCTTCCTCACTTTCTCCCGCAACACGCCGAGGGGGAGCGGGAGAAAGTGAGGAAGCGATGGCTGGTTACAGGGGGTTACGGGGGAGGCGAGGGGCGGGGGAGGGCGGCGATAGCTTCGGAGGGTGAGCAGCGCGATCGAGAACCTGGGCCGCGAGTCGCGCCTGTACGAGCCGAGCCCCGAGTTCGCCGCGCAGGCGAACGTCGGACCGGACGTGTTCGCCGAGGCCGCCGCCGACCCGGTGGCGTTCTGGGAGCGGCAGGCCGCCCGCCTCGACTGGGCCGAGCCCTGGCACACGGCTCACACCTGGGAGCCCGCGACCCCTGGCGTGGACGGCGAGCTCAGCATCCCGCGCGCCGAGTGGTTCGCCGGCGGCAGGCTGAACGCGGCCGTCAACTGCGTCGACCGGCACGTCGCCGCCGGCCACGGCGACCGGGTCGCGCTGCACTTCGAGGGGGAGCCCGGCGACCGGGAGACCGTCACCTACGCCGACCTCCGGCGCCGCGTCGCGCAGGCGGCCAACGCGCTCACCGCGCTCGGCGTCGCAACGGGCGACCGCGTCGTCGTCTACCTGCCGGTGCTCGTGGAGACCGTCGTCGTCACCCTCGCCATCGCGCGCGTCGGCGCCATCCACTCCCTGGTCTTCGGCGGCTTCTCGGCGGAGGCGCTGCGGTTCCGGGTGGAGGACACCGGGGCGAAACTGCTGGTGACCTCCGACGGCCAGTTCCGCCGGGGCGCGGCCGTGCCGGTGAAGGCGCAGGCGGACGCCGCCGTCGCGGGCGTCGACGCGATCGAGCACGTCCTGGTCGTGCGCCGCACCGGCGAGCTCACCCCGGACATCCCGTGGACCCCCGGCCGCGACGTGTGGTGGCACGACGTCGTCGACACCGCCCCGGACGTCCACGAGCCGGAGTCCTTCGACGCCGAGACGCCGCTCTTCATCATCTACACCTCCGGCACCACCGGGCGGCCGAAGGGCGTCGTCCACACCACCGGCGGCTACCTCACGCAGGCGTCGTGGAGCCACTGGGCGCTCTTCGACGCGAAGGAGTCCGACGTCTACTGGTGCACGGCCGACCTCGCCTGGGTGACCGCGCACACCTACGTGCTCTACGGGCCGCTGTCGAACGGCGCGACCTCCGTCATCTACGAGGGCACGCCGAACACCCCCACGACGAGCCGGCACTTCGAGATCATCGAGCGCTACGGCGTGATGACCTACTACACCGCCCCCACGCTCATCCGCACCTTCATGAGCTGGTTCCCGGACGGGCTGGCGGCATCCGGCGACGGGGACCTCTCCAGCATCCGGCTGCTCGGCACGGTCGGCGAAGCCATCAACCCGGAGGTCTGGGTGTGGTTCCGGCAGCAGTTCGGAGCCGGCTGCGCACCCGTGGTCGACACCTGGTGGCAGTCCGAGTCCGGCGCGGCCATCGTCGCCCCGCTGCCCGGCGTGACCGCGCTGAAGCCCGGCTCCGCCACCGTCGCGGTGCCCGGCGTGACCGTGCGGGTGGTGGACGAGCGAGGCGAGGACGTGCCGCGCGGCTCCGGTGGCTCCATCGTGATCGACGGCACCTGGCCGGCGATGGCGCGCACCGTGTGGGGCGACCCGGAGCGCTACCGCGACTCGTACTGGCGCGCGTTCGCCGACCGCGGCTACTTCCTCGCCGGCGACGGTGCAGCGGTGGACGACGACGGCTACCTCTGGCTGCTGGGGAGGCTGGACGACGTGATCAACGTCTCCGGCCACCGCCTCTCCACCATCGAGATCGAGTCGGCCCTGGTCGCGCATCCGTCGGTCGCGGAAGCGGCCGTCGTGGGCGTCGGCGACCCGACCACCGGTCAGGCGGTGGCGGCGTTCGTCATCCCGACCGGGGCCGTGGACGCCTCGGTTCTGCGCGACCAGGTGGCGCGCGCGATCGGCGCGATCGCGAAACCGCGCCACGTCGTGGTGGTCGACGACCTCCCCAAGACGCGCTCGGGCAAGATCATGCGGCGTCTGCTGGTCGACCTCTTCGACGGGAGGCCGCTGGGCGACACCACCTCGCTGCAGGACGAGACGGTGCCCGGCCGCATCGCGGACGTGCTGGCGGCCGGCCGCTAGCTCGGAAGCTGCGCGGCGCTCACCCCTGGGCGCTCACTCCGCAGCACTCACTGCCTGGCACTCACTCCCCGGCTGCCGAGCGGAACAGGGCGAAGGAGGTCTCCCCGACGATCACGCTGTCGCCGTCGTTGAGGGCGAGTTCGGGGTCGCTCGACAGCTCCAGCGCCCACTGCGCGCCGGGCGGCTCGGGCAGGACGAACTCGACGCCGTTCTCGGCGGCGTTGAGCAGCAGGAGGAACGAGTCGGCACCGTCGTGCATGAGCACGAACGCGATCGAGCGGGCCTCCGGGTCGCCCCAGTCGTCGTCGCCGAACGGCTCCCCGTCGGCGCGGACGATGCTCACTGTGTCCGTGCTCCCGGCGTCGGGCGCGTGCCGGTACCACTCCGGACGCAGGGCGGGCTCGGCGCGGCGCAGGCGGATGAGCGCCGCCGTGAACTCGTGCAGCTCCCAGTCGGCGTTCTCCCAGTCGTACCAGGAGCTCTCGTTGTCCTGGCAGTACGCGTTGTTGTTGCCGCGCTGCGTGCGGCCGATCTCGTCGCCGCCGAGGATCATCGGAACGCCGGCCGAGAGTAGCACGGTGGCGAGGAAGTTCTTGCGCTGCCGGACACGGATCGCGTTGATGGCCGGGTCGTCGGTCGGGCCCTCCACCCCGTAGTTGCGGGAGCGGTTGTCGGATTCGCCGTCGCGGTTGTCCTCGCCGTTCGCCTCGTTGTGCTTCTCGTCGTAGCTGGTGAGGTCGGCGAGGGTGAAGCCGTCGTGGGCCGTCACGAAGTTCACGCTCGAGAGCGGCGCGCGCCGGGAGTCCTCGTAGATGTCGGGGCTGCCCAGCACGCGCTGCGAGAGCGTCCCGAGGACGCCGGGGGTGCCGCGCCAGAAGTCGCGGACGTCGTCGCGGAACTTCCCGTTCCACTCCGACCAGTCGGCCGGGAACCCGCCGAGCTGGTAGCCGGCGGTGTCCCACGGCTCGGCGATCATCTTGACCCGCGCGAGCACTGGGTCCTGCTGGATGAGCGTGAGGAACGCGCTGTGCAGGCTGGCGTCACCGCCCTGCCGCGTGAGGGTGGTGGCCAGATCGAAGCGGAACCCGTCGATGTGGTAGTCCTCCACCCAGTACCGCAGCGAGTCCATGATGAGCTGCAGCGCGGCGGGGTGGCTGACGTTGACGCTGTTCCCGGTGCCCGTGGTGTCGAAGTAGTGCGCGCGGTCGCCGTCGACGAGCCGGTAGTACGAGGGGTTGTCGATGCCCTTGAGGCTGTACGTCGGCCCCAGGTCGTTGCCCTCGGCGGTGTGGTTGTAGACGACGTCGAGGATGACCTCCAGCCCGGCCGCGTGCAGCGCCTTGACCATCCCCTTGAACTCGTCCACCTGGTGCCCGGTATCGCCGGTGGCGGCGTACTCGTTGTGCGGGGCGAAGAAGCCGATGGAGTTGTAGCCCCAATAGTTGCGGAGGCCCTTCTCCTGCAGGTGCGGGTCCTGGACGAACTGGTGCACCGGCATCAGCTCGACCGCGGTGACACCGAGGTTCTTGAGGTACTCGACGGCGGCGGGGTGGGCGAGGCCGGCGTAGGTGCCGCGGAACTCCTCCGGCACCCACTCCATGAGCTTGGTGAAGCCCTTGACGTGGGTCTCGTAGATGATGGTCTCGCTGAGCGGCGTGAAGGGACGCTCGTGGTCGCCCCAATCGAACTCCTGGCGGTCGATGACGACGCCGAGCGCGACGTGACCCTTGCCGTTGGTGTCGCTGCGCCGCTTGGGGCGGCCGAGCTGGTGACCGAAGACGGCCTGCGAGTTGTCCCAGGAGCCGGTGACGGCGCGGGCGCGCGTGGGCAGCAGCACCTTCGCGGGCGCGAAGCGGAGCCCGTTGGCGGGATCCCACGGACCGGCGACCCGGAGGCCGTAGCGCGTGCCGGGGACGAGCCCGGCGACGAAGCCGTGGAAGACGTGACCGGTGCGATTGGGCAGCTCGGTCCGCTTCTCACGGCCGCGCGCGTCGAACATCGACACGATCACGGCGTCGGCGTTCTCGCTGTAGACGGCGACGTTGGCGCCGCCCTCCACGAGAGTGAGGCCAAGCGGATACGGCGCGGAGCCGTCGGCGCTCATCGGGGCGTCCGGGGGGAGCGGACGCGCAGCGCGCAGGGACGGGGGCAGAACTCGGGCACGGTGCCTCCGATGGTAGGTAGGACGCCACGATACCCGGGCGCCGGTGGGCGCGGGAAGCGGTTGACAGGGGGGTCGGGGGCAGCTAAGTCGGTCAATCGTGACTGGAAGCCCTTGTCGTGTGGTGTCATTAATGGCACCATCGCTTTACTAGGTGCTTCAGGTTCTGAAGGCGATCGACAAGCTGGAGGGAGAAGGGCGATGAACGACATCACGCACTACACGTACCGGGTGATCTGGTCGGCCGAGGATGGCGAGTTCGTCGGCCAGGTGGCGGAGTTCCCCTCGCTGTCCTGGCTCTCCGAGTCTCAGACGGAAGCACTGAGCGGGATCGTCCACCTTGTCGACGAGGTCGTCGCGGACCTCGCCGAGTCCGGTGAACGCATTCCCGTGCCCTTCGGAGAACGGCACTACAGCGGAGAGTTCAAAGTGCGCATCCCGCCGGAGCTCCACCGGAGCCTGGCGATCCGCGCGGCCGAGGAGCACGTGAGCTTGAACCGTTTGGTCAGCACGCGTCTGGCGTCCTGATCCGAGTCATCCCACCGCCCGCGTCACGCGCACCGCGTGGTCGAACACGGCCTCCGTCACCGTCTTCTCCGCGGCGGCCGGGAGGCCGTCCCCGCTCAGTGCCGCCTCCACCCGCAGCCCCGCGCGGGTGAACCCGAACACGCCGTCCTCGTAACCGACGTCAATCGCGCGCGCATGGGCCGGCAGCTCCCGGCGCAGCTCGATGAGGCGGCGGTACCAGGCGAGCAGGCGCGCGTGCGTCGGCCGGTCGGGTTCGGTCCAGTCGAGACGGGCGCTTTCGAAGGTGGCCGGGTCCTGCGGGTCGGGGACCACGTTCGGGTCCCAGCCCATCCGGGCGAACTCGGCGATGCGGCCGGTGCGGGTGGCCTCTGCCAGTTCGGGCTCGGGGTGGGAACTGAAGAACGGCCACGGCGTCGTCGCACCCCACTCCTCGCCCATGAAGAGCATCGGCGTGAACGGGCCGAGCAGGATCAGCGCGGCGGCGACCGCGAGGCGGCCCTCGTCGAGGGTGGCCGTGAGGCGGTCGCCGACCGCGCGGTTGCCGATCTGGTCGTGGTCCTGGCTGAAGGCGACCAGCCGGGTGAACGGGATGTCGGCGTCGAGCGGGCGGCCGTGGTTCCGTTCGCGGAAGCTCGACCAGGTGCCGTCGTGGAAGAAGCCGCGCTCGAACACCTTGATGAGGGCGTTCGGCCCGGCGAAGTCGGCGTAGTACCCGCTTGTCTCGCCGGTCAGGTTGACGTGGACGGCGTGGTGCACGTCGTCGTCCCACTGCGCGTCGAGGCCGTAGCCGTGGCTGCGCCGCTCGCGAATCAGCTTCGGGTCGTTGAGGTCGCTCTCGGCGATCAGCGTCGCGGGCCGTCCGGTCGTCTCGCGGAGGCCGGCCGCCTCCCGGGCGAGCGCCTCCAGGATGTGTTCGGCGCTGCTGTCGTGCAGGGCGTGCACGGCATCCAGCCGGAGGCCGTCGACGTGCATGTCGCGCAGCCAGTACCGGGCGTTGTCGAGGATGAGCCGCCGCACCTCGCCGGAGTGCGGCCCGTCGAGGTTGACCGACTGACCCCAGGTGTTGCGCCCCTCGCTGAGGTAGGGGCCGAACGTCGGGAGGTAGTTCCCGCTCGGTCCGAGGTGGTTGTAGACCACGTCCTGGATGACGGCGATGCCGCGGCCGTGGCACGCGTCCACGAACCGCTGGTAGGCCTCGGGGCCGCCGTACGGCTCGTGCACCGCGAACCAGAGGACGCCGTCGTACCCCCACCCGTGCGGACCGTTGAAGGCGTTGACCGGCAGCAGCTCGACGGCGTCCACCCCGAGCTCGACGAGGTGGTCGAGCCGTGCGGCCGCCGCGTCGAGGGTGCCCTCCGGGGTGAAGGTGCCGAGGTGGAGCTCGTAGATCACGCGACCCGTGAGCGGGCCAGGACGCCAGTCGTTGTCGGTCCACGCGAAGGCTCCCGGGTCCCAGGTGCGGCTCAGCGCGTGCACGCCCTCGGGTTGGCGCCGCGACCGCGGGTCCGGGAACGGCCCGGCGCCGTCGACCACGAAGCCGTAGTCGAGGGGGCCGAGGGTGGAGTCGGCTGCGGCACCGTCGGCGTCTTCCCCGAACGGAGCGGACAACGCCCACCACCCATGCTCGTCCTTCTGCAGGGGATACCGCCCGAACCGCGCGATCTCGACCTCGATCGCGTCCGCATCCGGTGCCCACACCGGGAACGTGCGCTCAGCGAAGCCATCCGCCCCGTCGCCTCGCGCGCTCATCGGGCCACCGCCAGCAGCGCGACGGGATACCGGTCGAACAGCTCCGCGAGCGGCGTCCGGCCGCTCACCTCCCGGCCGGTCAACTCGTCCCGGTAGGCGTCGGGCCCGAGGTCCACGCTCGTGTCGCCCCACCCTCCCGCCTGCGCCAGCCGGGCCGGGAGTCGGGTGGCGAGCGTCACGGCGCCCCCGCGGTCGAACGCCACGAGGTGCTCGGCGCGCTCACCGGTCGCCGTCACGGGCCGGTACTCCGCGAAGAGCTCTGGTCGCTCCCGGCGCAGCCGCAGCGCCCGGGAGGTGACCAGCAGTTTCGCCGCCCCCGACGAGTCGACGGGCGGCAGCCAGCCGTCGTCGAGGTGGGCGAGCAGCCCGGCGGCGGCGTCGAACTCCACCGGCCGGCGGTTGTCCGGGTCGACCAGCGACCGTTCCCAGCGCTCCGAGCCCTGGTAGTTGTCGGGGACGCCCGGCGTCGTGAGCTGGACGAGCTTCGCGCCGAGGCCGTTGCTCGCGCCGGGCGCGTCGAGGAGTGCGGCGATCGCCGCCACCTCCGCGGCCACGCGCGGGTCGTCGAACGCCGCATCCACCAGTTCGCCGAGGGCGTCCTCGAACCCCGCATCGGGGTCGGTCCAGTTCGTGCTCGCCCCGGCCTCCCGCGCGGCCTTCAGCGCGTAGGCCTGGAGTCGCTCCCGGGAGGCGGGCCACGCTCCGACGATGGACTGCCAGAGCAGGTTCTCCAGCGAACCGTCGCCGATCGACACCCGCTCCCGGACGGCCGCCAGGAACCGGCCCCAGCGTTCGGGCAGCTCCGCGAGCACCGCGATGCGCGCCCGGGTGTCCTCGCTCCGCTTGGTGTCGTGGGTGCTGAGGGTGGTGAGGGAGTGCGGGAGGTCGGCCAGCCGCTGCTGCTGCAGGCGGTGGAAGTGGTCCACGGTCACCGCGAACTCCGAAGGATCGCCGCCGACCTCCGTCAGGGACACCAGCCGGGTGTACCGGTAGAAGGCGTTGTCCTCCACGCCTTTGGCCATGATCGCGCCGCTGGTCTGCTGGAAGCGCGCCGAGGCCGGCGACACAGCGCCGTCGGAGTCCGGTGCGAACGCCGTACCGAGCGCCTCCAGCGCATCGGCGAGGTCCGGCCGTGCGGCGGAGGCGGCGTCGAGCGCGGCCTGAAGCCGGTCGGCGCCGAACGGCAGGTAGCTCCGGTAGACCGGGAAGCACGCGGCCAACTCTGCCACCGCATCGGCGAGCGAGTCGGCATCCCGCTGCTCATCGTCCAGGTCCCCCGGCTCCTCGCCCAGGTCGCGCACGACGCGCAGCACCTCCGACCGCAGGAGCCCATCCGCCGCCGCTCGCTTGCGGCGGTGCACGAGCCCCGGCCAGTCCCTGCTCTCCTCGCGGGCGTCGTGTTCCTCCGCCAGTGCCGTCAACGGCTCCTCGCCCGCCGGGTCGACGAACACGCGATCGACGACCCCGAGCGCGTCGTACCCCGTCGTGCCGGCGACCGGCCAGCTCGGCATGCGCTCGTCGCCCTCCAGGATCTTCTCCACCCAGATCGGGCGCCCGTCGGCCAGCTCGGCCAGCCGGCGCAGGTAGTCGCCGGGGTCGCGCAAGCCGTCGGGGTGATCGACGCGGAGGCCGTCCACGAGGCCTTCGCGCACCCAGCGCGCGATCTCGGCGTGGGTGTCCTGGAAGACCCGCGGATCCTCCACCCGGACGCCGGCCAGCGAGTTCACCGCGAAGAACCGGCGGTAGTTCAGCTCCGCGTCGGCCCGTCGCCACGAGACGAGCTCGTAGTGCTGGCGCGCGTGCACCTCGCGCGGGGACGCGAACTCGGTGCCGGGAGCAATCGGGAAGCGGTGGTCGTAGTAGCGCAGCTCGCCGTCGACGACGCGCAGGGCGTCCTCCTCGTCCGGCCCGTCGCCGAGCACCGGGATGCGCAGCCGGCCTCCGCCGAACGCCCAATCGATGTCGAAGTGGCCGGCGAACGCAGACTCCTGACCGAAGCGGAGCACATCCCACCACCACGGGTTCTCGCTCGGCACGGCGACGCCCAGGTGGTTGGGCACGATGTCCACGACCACCTGCAGGCCGCGGCGGTGGGCGGCGTCCGCGAACTCGCGCAACGCCTCCGGACCGCCACGCGACTCGTCCACGCGGGTGGGGTCCACCACGTCGTAGCCGTGCGCGGACCCGGCCGCGGACTGCAGGATCGGCGATAGATAGACGGCGCCGACGCCGAGGCGGTCCACGTAGTCGAGGACCTGCGTGGCGTCCCGGAGCGTGAAGTCGGGCGTGATCTGGAGGCGGTAGGTGCTTATCGGGACGTCGTGGCTCACACCAAGGATTCTTTCGCGCGGCGCACCCCGCTGGAAGGGGCTGGACATTCCCGTGGATAACCCTCGCTTTCGCGCGTGCTGTGCAGGAGGGAGGGGTTGAAAAACTCGTGCGGCCGTGCAGCCTGGACCCGCCTCCGGCCGGGTGGCAGTGTGTGCGGCGAACCTAGCGAAAGGGGACAACGATGGGACTCGACGACAAGATCGGTAACGCCGCGGAGAACGCGGGCGGCAAGGCCAAGGAGGCCACCGGCAAGGCGACCGGAGACGAGCGCCTCGAAGCCGAAGGCAAGGGCGACCAGGCCAAGGCGGACCTCAAGAACGCCGGCGAGAAGGTGAAGGACGCCTTCAAGCACTGACGCGTCTTCACGAGCTGCCCCCGCCCCCGTCCACGTGGGCGGGGGCTCTCGTGTTTACGGGCGCAGCCGGGTGGTGGTCCGGGCTCAGCCTGGCAGCGCCGCGATCGCGCTGATCTCGATCAGCGCCCCCGGGACACCGAGCCCCGCGACCCGCGACGCGGTCACGAGCGGAGGCGCTCCGTCCCGTGCGAGCCGGGGCGCGATAGCGCCGTACGCCGCGCCGAGGTCGGCGGAGACGTCGATGAGGACGAACCACTGCACCACGTCGTCGAGGGTCGCCCCGGCCGCCGCCAGGGCGGTCTCCGCGTTGTCGAGGGCCCGCGCGGCCTGCGGGCCGACGTCCGCCGACACGAGCGCGCCGGCTTCGTCGACGCCGTTCTGGCCGCCGAGGTAGACCGTCGCCGATCCGGATGGGACGACCGCGACGTGACTGAACGCGGGACTGCGGACGAGCCCGTCCGGCTGGAGGAAGGTGACGGCCATGGGCACATCCTGCCAGCGGCCGCCGCCCTCCGGACAGGGGCCGCTGCCGCCGCCGGCGGCGACGGAAGCGCGAACGGGGAGGTGAAATCCTGCATGTCTCCGCACGCGCGCCCGCGGAGGAGCCCGACGAAGGGCGGTGCAGAGACCGATACTCGCATCCATGAAATCGCAGTCTCGTGGCGTTCCGTCCGATGCCGGTCCGATCGTGCCGCACATCGAGCGTGCGACCAGCGTGGCGACCGGTCAGCCGATCCTCATCCGCTGCGAATGCCCGCTGGGGCGTGACCACACGTACGCCGAATGGCAGGCGCGCTTCGGTGACGCCGCGACGACCGAATGACCCCCGAACCGGGCTCCCCGTTAGCGGACCGTTCGGTTCCGCGCGGTGCGCGCATGGATTCCGTGAGGATGCGCGCCACCCAGCTCGGAGCGGCGTAGACCGATATCCGTGACCACGATCGAGCGACCTCCTGCGCGGGGCAGGGCGAGGCGTTTCTGGGAAGGCGCCCACCGCTGGGGCTGGTTCGAGGAGACCTCCGCCCTGTACACCGCGCGCACCGGTGTGGCGGCGCGGCGACTGTTCCTCTACCCGCCGGGGACCACCTCCGCCGAGCGTCGTGCCATCGTCTTCCGGCG
Source organism: Leifsonia sp. EB34 (assembly GCF_041260585.1). Taxonomy (NCBI): domain Bacteria; kingdom Bacillati; phylum Actinomycetota; class Actinomycetes; order Micrococcales; family Microbacteriaceae; genus Leifsonia; species Leifsonia sp. EB34. Next base: position 1,266,041 of record NZ_JBGCCV010000001.1, on the reverse strand, counting down.
GCGCTGGCCGGCGATCGGCGGCCTGCTCGCCCTCCTCCCCGCGCTCGTGCTCGCCCCCGCGCCCGCAGTGGTGGCGATCGGCGCGATGCTGGCCGTCTACGCCGCGGGCTTCGTCGTGGCGCTGGTCGCGACGCGACGGGTGTGGCGGGAGTGCCGGGTGATCCGCTGCTCCACGGTCGCGGTCGGCGAGGAGTACGAGACGTACGGCGACGAGCGGCTGGTCACGGCCTCCCTCGCGTCGCTGCTCGCGCTGGAGCGCGCCCGGGACGAGGGCCGGATCGACGAGGTCGGCTTCGAGTTCGGCTGGAGCCGCGTGTACGACCTGGCGCTGGCGCGTCGCGCGGAGTAGCTTGCGCTGCATGGGCGACCGTTCAGAGCGCGCCCGGGCGCTGCGTCGCGTCGGGCTGGGAGGGTTCTTCGCCGCCCTCGCGCTGGTGTTCACGGTCGCGCTGGTCGTCCTCATCCCGACCGAGGGGGAGAACCCGCGGGCCTGGGGGATCGTCGTCTGCGGGGTCGTGGCGGTGGTGGTCTTCGCCCGGCTCGCGCTGCGCAACTGGCGACTGCTCCAGCACTATCGGGGGGACGACCTCCCTGTCGCGCACGCCGTGCACCGGCGCCTGCTGCACCACTGAGCGCGGCGCCGCGGGCGTCACGGCGTCAGGATCACCTTGCCGCCCGGGTGCCCCGACTCCACCAGCCGCGCCGCGTCCGCGGCCTCCGCCAACGGGAACGTCCGGGCGATGTCCACCTGGAACTCGCCCGCCGCGAGGAGGTCGAGCGCGAGCGCGTAGGCGTCGTCGCGCAGCGTCAGCTCGTCGGCCGTCATCGGCACCGGGTTCCCGCCTCCCCACGCGCGGATGCCCAACTCGGCCGCGCGCGGCCCCACCACGATCGTGCCGATCCGCGAGCGGTCGTCGACGAGCGCGAAGGAGGCCTCCAGCGCCTCGTCGGAGCCGATCGCGTCGAGGATGAGGTCGTAGCCGTCCGGCGCGGCGGCGCGCAGCCGGTCCAGCAGCCCGTCGCCGTACGCCACGGGGGTCGCCCCGAGTGCGCGCAGCCGTTCGTGGTTCGCCGGCGACGCGGTCGCGACCACGGTGGCGCCCATCCGGCGGGCGAGCTGGATCGCCGCCCTCCCGACGCTGCCTGAGCCGCCGTGGATGAGGAGCGTCGTGCCGGGCCCGACGCCCAGCGAGACCAGCGCCTGGTGGGCCGTTCCGACGGGGACGCCGATCGCCGCCGCCTGCTCCCAGCTCACCGCCGCGGGCTTCCGGACGAGGTCGGAGGCCGAGGCGACCAGGTGCGTCGTGTACGCGCCGCGGGCGTTGCGGACGACCACCTCGTCGCCGGGCGTCCAGCCGTCCACCTCGGCTCCGACGGAGAGCACGACCCCTGCCGCGTCGGCGCCCGGCACGCGCGGAGAGGTGATCGGCGCGCTCGGCCGGCCGCCGCTGCGCAGCTTGCCGTCGATCGGGTTCACCCCGATGGCGCGCACCTCCACCACGACCTCGTCGGCGGGCGCCACCGGATCCGGGACCGTCGCCACCTCGAGCACGTCGGGGTCGCCGAGTCGGTCGTACTGGATCTGGGTGGCCATGCGGAGTCCTTCCGTCGCGGGTGGTCGTCCTTCGAGTCAACCACCGCGCCGGCGGATTGTTCCGGGTCAGCGGCGCGCGAAGGCCGCCCTGTAACGGGTGGGCGGCACGCCGACCTCCGCGTCGAAGTGGTGGCGCAGCAGAGTCGCGCTGGCGAACCCGCTGCGGCGGGCGACCTCCTCGACGGGCAGCTCGGTGGTCTCGAGCAGCAATCGGGCGTGGAGGACGCGCTGCGTCGTGAGCCACTGCATCGGCGGCACCCCGGTCTCGGCGACGAAGCGGCGTGAGAAGCTCCGGGTCGACATGTGGGTGCGGGCTGCGAGGCCGGACACGGTGTGGTTCTCGTCCAGCGTGGTGCTGAGGTGGTCCAGCAGTTCGCTGAAGGTGTCGTCCTCGCAGTCCGAGACCGGCCGCTCGATGTACTGCCGCTGGCCGCCGTCGCGCTGCGGCGGGACGACCATGTTGCGTGCGATCGTGTTGGCGACCGCGCTGCCGAGCTCGCGGCGCACCAGGTGGAGGCAGGCGTCGATCCCGGCGGAGGTGCCGGCGCTGGTGATGATCGTGCCGTCGTCGATGAACAGCACATCGGGGTTCACCCGCGCGAGCGGGAAGCGGCGCTGCAGGGCGTCGGCGTGACGCCAGTGCGTCGTGCACTCGCGTCCGTCGAGGAGGCCGGCGGCGCCGAGCACGAAGGCGCCCGAGCAGACGCTGAGCAGGATGGCGCCGCGGGCGTGCGCCCGGCGGAGGCCGTCGAGAAGCTCTTCCGGGTACTCGTCGCGGGTGGTCGCGGCGGGCACGGCGATGAGGTCGGCGTCCTCCATCGCCTCCATTCCGTACGGTGCGATGAGTTGCACGCCCGTCTCGTTTCGGATGGGCTCGCCCGGGGTGGCCGAGCAGACCCGGAAGTCGAAGGGTTCGATCCCCGCATAGCTGCGGTCGAGCCCGAACACCTCGCAGATGACGCCGAACTCGAACATCGCGAACTCGTCGACGACGGGCACGGCCACGCGCTTCAACATGGTTCCGAGTGTACTGGCCGTATCTTTGCGAAGATAGACCTGCAGCCATATGGTGGCCGAATATTTTCGCTCGTAACGTTGAAGACATGGCAAACGGAACCTGGGCACAGGGAATCGAACATAGCTGGGTGGCCCGCCCGGCGCGCACCAATGGCGGCGAGCCGATCCCGCCGCGCCGTCGCCGCTTCGTGCTGAGCGACTGGCTCCCCGCGGCGGTCGCCGCACGCGGCGGCCGCGTCACTCGCGAGACCGAGCGCGGCCTGACCGACCTGCGGGCCGCACAGGACGCGCGCACGACCGGACGCTGACACTGATCGACGGCGGCCCGCGGCCTCGCGCCGCGGGGGCCGCCTAGGCTGGCCCGATGGAGATCAGCGCAGCCGGATTCCTCTTCGATATGGACGGCACCCTCGTCGACTCGCACGCCGTGGTCGAGTCGGTCTGGGGCGAGTTCGGCCGGAGGCACGGCCTGGATCCCGCGGAGCTCCTGGCGTACGCGCATGGCAGGCAGGCGGTCGACACGGTCGCGCACTTCCTTCCGCACCTCTCCGCCGAGCAGAGGGCCGAGCTGGTCGCCGCCCTCGTGGCCGAGGAGGTCACCCGCACCGACGGCATCGTGGAGGTGCCGGGAGCGGCGGCGCTGGTGGCGGGCCTCACCGCGTCCGGCGTGCCGATGGCGGTCGTCACGAGTGCGCCGCGCGCGCTCGCCGTGGCGCGACTGGAGGCCGCCGGCGTCCCCGTCCCGGCCGTGCTGGTCGCCGCGGAGGATGTCTCCCGCGGCAAGCCGGACCCGCAGGGGTACCTGCTGGCGGCCGAGCGGCTGGGCGTGCCGATCGAGGGCTGTGTCGTGTTCGAGGATGCCGAGGCCGGGCTGGTCGCCGCGGTCGCGTCGGGCGGACGGGTCGTCGTGGTGGGCGGACACGCGTCGGCGACGACGGAGGGTCTCGAACGGCTCCGCGACTACACGGCAGGTGCGCCTGGCGTCGAGAGCGTATCGCTGCCGTCCTGAGCAAGGCGCAGCAACTCTTGACCTCCCGGGCGACTGGCTCTATCCTTTAATCAACCGGTTGATTGATAAACAGATGGGTTGATAATGGCGGACGACCAGCTCGACCGGGCCTTCGCGGCCCTCTCCGACCCGGTGCGGCGCGCGATGGTCGCGCGGCTGAGCCGCGGTCCGGCGACGGTCAACGAGCTGGCCGAGCCGTTCGACATCAGCCTGCAGGCGGTCTCCAAGCACATCAGCGTGCTCGAGTCCGCCGGGCTCGTGTGGCGCACGCGTGATGCGCAGCGCCGCCCGGTGCACCTCGACGCCGCCGCCCTGGAGCGCCTGACCTCGTGGATCGATCGGTACCGCCTGGAGGCGGAGCGGCAGTACCGCAGGCTCGACGCCCTGCTCGCCGCGCCTCCGGCGCCCTCACCGGAACAGAGCACGCGAATCAAGGAGAAGGAATCATGACCAACCCTGTCGTCATCGAAGCCGTACCCGGCACCTCGTACGCCGACATCACGCGGGAGTTCGAGGCTCCCGTCGAGGCGGTCTTCCGCGCACACGCCGACCCCGAGCTGTATGTGCAGTGGATCGGCCCTCGCGGCCTCGACAACGCGATCACCCACTGGGACTTCCGCACCGGCGGAGGCTACTCCTTCGAGCAGAAGGACGCCGACGGCACCGTGTACGCCTTCCGCGGTGTCATCCACACCGTGGTCGAGAACGAGCTCGTCATCCAGACCTTCGAGTACCTAGGCGCGCCGAACGAGGTCAGCCTCGACGTCCTGCGCTTCGAGCCGCTCCCGGGCGGCCGCACCCGCCTCGCCGGCCACTCGGTGTTCCCGTCGAAGGAGGCGCTGGAGGCCATGGTCGCCTCCGGTATGGAGTACGGGATGCGCGAGGGATACGAGAAGCTCGACGAACTGCTGGCGCGGGGCTGATCGCGATGACCAGGGTCGTCGCCGACATCACCGTCTCGCTCGACGGGTACGTCACCGGCCCGGACGCCGGCCCCGGCAACGGGCTCGGCACCGGCGGCACGCCGCTGCACCACTGGGTGTTCTCCGACGACCCGGACGACAAGCGCATCCTCGCCGCCGCGACCGAACGCTCGGGTGCCGTCGTCATGGGCCGCAACCTGTTCGACGTCATCGACGGCCCGGGAGGCTGGAGCGACGAGCTCGGCTACGGCGCCACGGAGGTGGGCACGCCGCCGTTCGTGGTCGTGACGAGCTCGCCCCCGTCGTCGGTGCGCCTCACGGGCCTCGACTGGACGTTCGTCACGACGGGCCTGGAGGACGCGGTCGCGGCCGCCCGTTCGAGCGCTGAAGCTGCCTCCGCCGAGCGCGGCGCCGACCTCGACGCGGTCCTCATGGGCGGCGGCGCCCTCATCGGCTCGGCGCTCGCCGCAGGCCTGGTCGACACGCTGGTCCTGCACCTGTCGCCGATCATCCTCGGCGCGGGCACCCCGCTGTTCCGGGGCTCCCGGCCGTGCGAACTGGTGCAACGGGAGGTCGTGGTCACCTCGACGGCGACGCACCTGACCTACGACGTGGAGTGAGTGGCCCGCTCAGCCGTCGGTGGTGGAGCTGAAGCTGATCGGCGTGCAGGTGTAGGTGGTGTTCCCGACCACGTGTGTCCCGTAGCCGAGCCGGTTGCACTCCTCGGCGAGGTGTGCGATCGGCGGGATCAGGGCCGCGAGGAAGAGCGCGGTCATCAGGATCGTGAGCGAGGCGACGGCGATGCCGGCGATCGCGAACCCGTTGCGCTCGCCGGCGCGCCGCGACTTCACGAGTGCCACGATGCACAGAACCAGGCCGACCACGTCGAGGACGCCGATGAACGAGAGGACGAAGCCGACGATCCCGAGCACCCGCGCCGTGCTCATGCGGGACCGCGCGGGCGGCGCGGGAGGAAACGGCATCGTCTGCGGCGTCGGCTGAGGATGGGGCTGGGGTGCTGCTGCGTCGCTGATCGGTCGCTCCTTCGTTCGCACCGACTGTAGGGGACGGCCGCACGCTTTTCGTGCTCGTTCGAGCAGAATGCGTTGCGATTCGCCCGTCATCGCCGCGACGTGGCAAGCTCTCTCGTAGTGAGGCGGGCCGCGCCTGGCGACAACGGCCGGCGGCCCGCCCTCACGAAAACGTCGCGTCAGATGTTCACCCGGGGCATCACATCCGCAGGACGACCGTGCGCCCGGCCTCCCGAGCATCCGCTGCCCGGTGCGCCGCCCACACCTTCTCGAACGCGAACACCTGCGGTTCGAACACCGTGAGCCGTCCCGCTGCCGCGTCCGCGAGGAGCCCGCTCAGCATCCGCCGGTACTCGGGCCGTTTCCGCAGCACCCAGAACGGCACCGAGCACACCACCTCCCGCGGATGCCCGAACCGCCGCAGCACGGCCGTCGTCGTCCCGCGCACTGCGTCGTCCCGCTCGTGTCCCGCGCGGCCGGCGAACGCCGTGCGGACGACGACCCCGGACGGGGCGACCGCCTCCCGGACCAGCGCCGAGCCGGTGTGGTCGATCGCGGCCTCGGCCCCGCCCCCAGTCTGCTCCCGCACCGCCGCGGGCCAGCGCGGGTCGCGGTAGTCGATGAGGGCCACGTCCGACGCGGACAGGCCGGGCGGCGGCGTGGTGCCGGTCCCGAGCACCGTGCGTCCTTCGCGCAGCGCGAGCTGGGCGGCGAGCGACCCGACGGCGCCGGTGATGCCCTGGATGAGCACGCTGCGCGCCGGCCCGGCGTAACGGAGGGCGAGGGCGGCGGTCACTCCGTTGAGCGGGAGGGCCGCGGCGGCCTCGGACGTCAGCGCGTCCGGGACCGCGACCAGGTACGTCGGCGCGATGACGAGCCTGGTGGTGTGCGCGCCCATCCTCGGGAGCACTCCCGCGACGCGCGCCCCGGTGCGCAGCCCGAGCGCCACCGACACCGCCGACTCCGTCTCCAGCACGCCGACGAAGTCGTAGCCGGGGATGAACCCGGGAACCGGCTGCAGCACGTAGCCGCCGCGCCGGGCCAGCACGTCCGTCGACCCGAGCGCCGCGTGCGTGACGCGCACCAGCACCTCGTTGCCGTGCGGCGGTCGCAGCGACTCCGGGGAGAGCGCGATCGCGGACGGGTCGCCGAAGCGGACCACGCGAGCGGCCGTGCGCTGCAGCGGGGGCTCCGCCCGGCCTCCCATCCTCGTCAGCCGGCCTGGCGCTGCAGGAGTCCGGCACGCTCGGGATGGGCGTCGAACCACTCGGCCACGTACCAGCACATCGGCACGATCCTCCGGTCGGAGGTGCGCTCGATGTCGTCGACCGCATAGGCGACCAGTTCGGCCGCGTAGCCTTTGCCGCGCTGCGCGGGGACAGTGAAAGCCCTGGTCAGCGAGATGGACGCGCCGAGCACGCTGTAGTCGAGGACGCCGACCAGCTCGCCGTCGACCCGCATCGCGTAGCGGTTCGCGTCGGTCTCGTTGCTGAACTCCGTGGACATGCGCCCATCGTACGTCCGTCGCGTCTCCCCGTCAGGGGAGGTATCGTGAACGAGGTGGGACCCGACCCGCACCCTCGGGCCCGCGCGCACTCCGCGAGCCAGCCACAGCAGGCCAGGCCGCGTGCGACGACCGTCGCCCGCGTCGCGCACCCGAACCTGGAGCCGCACCCGTGACGATCGACAGTCCGTCGCCCGCCCTGTCCCCAGCCCACCAGGCCCTGCTCGAGCAGGTCCCGATCGGCGAGCACTCCGTGATCGACGCGGAGGTGGTGCCGTACGAGCACGAGGGCCTCCCGTTGGAGGGCTACCTCGCCCGGGACGTGCAGGCCGACGAGCGCCGCCCGGCGGTGCTGATCCTCCACGACTGGCACGGCGTCGGCGACAACGTGCGGATGCGCGCGCAGATGCTGGCCCGCCGCGGCTACGTCGCGTTCGCCGCCGACCTGTACGGTGCCGACGTGCGGCCCAGCGGCGAGGAGGCGTCGGCGGTGGCGGGACAGTACTACCGCGACCTCCCACTGCTGCGCTCGCGCGTCGCGGCCGGGTTCAGCTGGCTGCAGCAGCACCCCGCCGTCGACCCCGCCCGGCTCGCCGTCATCGGCTACTGCTTCGGCGGGACCGCCGCGCTGGAGTTCGCCCGCACGGGAGCGCCGGCGCGCGGGGTGGTGTCGTTCCACGGCGGCCTGATCGCCCACGACCCGTCCGACGCGGCGGCGATCGCGGCCTCCCTGCTGGTCCTGAACGGAGGCGCGGACCCGGTCGTCCCGGACACGGCGGTCGCCGCGTTCCAGGACGAGCTGCGCGCCGCACCCCACGTCGACTGGCAGCTCACGACATACTCGGGGGCGCCGCACGCGTTCACAATCCCGGGACGCGACAGCTACCGCCCGCTGGCGGACGCGCGGAGCTGGCGGGCGATGGCATGCTTCCTGGACGAGGTGTTCGCCTGAGCTGATTGGCGGTCTGCGAGACCGTCATGTAAGCTCTAACAGGCCCGCGCGGAGAACGCGGCTGGGTCATGCGCCACTAGCTCAACGGATAGAGCATCTGACTACGGATCAGAAGGTTGGGGGTTCGAATCCCTCGTGGCGCACACTGGTTGAGACAGTAGAGGAAGCCCCGGCGCAGAGCCGGGGCTTTTTCGTTGCCGCAGGCCGATTGCCTCACCCGGCCGTATGGGAGCGGATCCCCCACTCCCACACGGCATTCGGGTAAGACCCCGGCGCCGACGAGACGCCCCCTTGAACTGCGTGCGCGGCACCGGTGACCCTTCCAGCCTAACCGCAGAGTAGACCGTACAGTTGACCCTGTTCGGCGCGGCGCACCCGGGGCTCGGAAGCCGGTCACGACCGGACTGCCCCACGCCGGGCCCGCTGGCTATCATGTGCGCCATGAGCACGAAGAGCAGGCAGGCGCCGCAGCGGGAGGAAACTCTGCACCTCGGTGCTCACCGCGGGATGTGGGGTGCGTTCGCGGGGCTGATCACGGCCGTCCTGATCGCCTACCCGTTGTCGGCGAGTGTCGCCTTCGCCACCCATCCGGCGACGCAGAAACTGTTCGGGGAGCGGCTGGCGTCCACGTCGCAGGCCGGGTTCCAGGCGTTCTGGTGGATCATCGCGCTCGGCTGCCTGGCGTTGCCGTTCATCGTCGGGTTCGGGATCGCGAGGATGTCGGGGCGCACGCTCGTCGTCATCGGCGGCGTGGTCGTCGTGTTCCTCATCCTGGTGCTCGTGATGGGGCAGTTGTTCCTGTTCTGAGTCGGGGGGTCCCGGCGGGGAGGGCGAGCTCCGCCGTGAGGCCGCCGCCGACCCGTGGCGTGAGCCGGAGGGTTCCGCGGTGCGCTTCCACGACGCTGGAGACGATGGCGAGCCCGAGCCCGTGGCCGCGCACCGACTCCGCCAGGGAACCTGTCCGTCCCGCGCCGCGGGCGAAAGGTGTGATCAGATCGTCGACCCGGTCGGCGGCGATCATCCCGCCCGTGTTCTGGATGCGGAGTCCGCCGGTGCCGTCGCTCATGCCGACGCGGATGGCGATCTCTCCTCCGTCGACGTTGTGACGGACCGCGTTCAGCACCAGGTTGGTGACCGCCTGCCGGATGAGGGTGGTCTCGCCGGCGATGGTGACTGGATGGGAGTCGACCGCGATCCGGATGCGTCGCGACGCGAGTTCCGGCCGGGCGGCCTCGACGGCCTCCCGGACGATCGCGTCCAGCCGGACCCCGTCGACCGCCAGCGGGCGCGAACCGATTGCGGCGAGGTCGAGCAGCGACGCGACCGTCTCGATGCTGCGCCGGTTCGTCTCGCGGACGCGTTCCGCCACACCTCGCAGCGTGTCCGCGTCGGCGTCCGGGTCGTCGAGCGCCACGTCGAGCATCGTCTGGGTCGTCGCCAGCGGTGTGCGGAGCTCGTGCGAGGCGTTCGCCGCGAACCGCCGGTGGGCTTCGACGGTCCGGTGGAGCCGGTCCAGCATGTCGTCGAACGTGTCCGCCAGGTCGCGGAGCTCGTCGTGCGGGCCGCGTAAGTCGATCCGCTGGGAGAAGTCCGCGGATCCGGCGCGCTGCGCGGCCTCGTTGATGCGCTTCAGCGGTTGCAGGAGGCGGGACGAGATGGCCCAGGAGAGGACGGCTCCCACGGCGACGAGCAGGACGAGGACCACCAGGGACACGACGAGCGTCGCGTTGAGGATATCTTCCGGCGAGTTCAGCGACAGCAGCGCCGACGACCCGGGATCGTCGCCACCCAGGCTCGTTCGCCCGGTTGCGACGTACGACGGCACCGTCCGCATGAACACGGAGACCGCCACGGCCATGATCACGCCGGCCGCCGCGACCACACCGGTGAAGGTCAGCATCAGCCGTGCCCGGATCGTCAGCGAGGGGCGCCGGGAACGCCCATCCGCCGCAGGCCCGGCGGTGTCGTCGGCCGGAGGGCTCATTCCGGCGGGCCGATCCGGTACCCGGCGCCCAGGACCGTGTGGACGAGCCAGGGACGCCCGAGCCGCTTCCGCAGCGTGGAGATGGTCACCCGCACGGTGTTGGTGAACGGGTCGGCGTTGATGTCCCAGGCCTTCTCGAGCAGGGTCTCCGCGCTGACCACGCCGCCCTCCGCCCGCATGAGCAGATGCAGCACCGAGAACTCCTTGTTGGTCAGCCGCACGAGCCTGCCGTCGCGGTAGACCTCGCGCCGGAACGGGTCGAGCCGCACGCCGAAGGCTTCGAGGGTCGGCGGATGCGCGGGCCCGGCGCGGCGGCCGAGAGCGCGCACCCGGGCGACCAGCTCGGGGAACTCGAACGGCTTGGCGAGATAGTCGTCCGCGCCCGCCTCGAACCCTTCGACCTTCTCGTCGAGGCCGCCCGCGGCGGTCAGCATGAGCACGCGGCAGTCGGGGCGGTTGCCGGCGATCCAGGCGCACACCTCGTCGCCGTGGACGAGCGGGATGTCCCGGTCGAGCAGCACGATGTCGTAGTCGTTGACCGAGAGCAGTTCGAGGGCGGCCCGCCCGTCCGGCGCGATGTCGGCCGAGAGGGACGCGCGGCGCAACCCGGTGCGGATCGCGTCCGCGAGGTAGGCCTCGTCCTCCACGATGAGTGTGCGCATCCCGCCCCCGATCCGTTCCGGGCAGTCAAGCACGGCCTGCATCAAGCCGGCGTAAGGAATCCGCCGAACGCCCGCTTAACGTCCCGGCTGGTGGACTGTCCTCTCGTTCGGCAACGCCGAAGAGACGAAAGGACACACGACCGTGACCATCACCAGACGACGGATGCGTACCGCTCCGGCCCTCGCCCTCGGTTTCACCCTCGCCCTCGCTGCGCTGACGGGCTGCACCGGCGCCGAGCCGGTGTCGCAGCCGACGGACGCGCCGAGCACGATGACGCGCTCGGAGTGGCAGCTCACGTATGCCGACTGCATGCGGGAGAACGGCATCGACACGCGCGATCCCGGCTCCGCGGGCGGAGCGCTCCTCGACACCGACGTGGACCAGGACACGCTCATGGCCGCGGCGACGGCGTGCCGCACGAAGGTCGGAGATCCGCCGCCGGCGACGGCGGAGGAGGCGTCCGAGGCGGAGCGGTCCGCTCGCCAAGCCGGGCGCGAGATGGCCCAGTGCTACCGCGAGCGCGGCTACGACATGCCCGACCCCCGCGCAGGCGAGGCGCCCCAGCTCCCCGCCGACGCGTCGGACGAGGCGATGGAGACCTGCGGGGCCGGCGGCCGTGCGACGCCCGGACAGTGAGAAGCAGTCGATGACGAAGAACGAGGGAGCGCAGAAGGCCGCACGCCGGCGGACACGGACGCTGTGGTGGCTCGCCGGGACTGCCGTGCTGGGTGTCGCCGCCGCCGCGGTCGTGGGCGCGAGCGGTTTCGCCGATCGCCCTACCGACCCTGTAGCGCAGCCGAAGGCAGCCAGCGCCGCGATCGAGCGGGGCACGCTCGAAGGCTCGCACACCGTCCCCGGCGTCCTGGATTACGCCGGGACCCGAACGGTCGCCGCCGGCCTGAACGGCATCGTCACCTCGGTCCGCGAGGCGGGGGCCAGGGTCGCGGGCGGCGAGGAGCTGCTCAGGATCGACGACACCCGCGTCTCGCTCCTGCACGGCGACCTCCCGGCGTGGCGCGACTTCACCCCCGGCATGACGGAGGGGCCGGACATCCGGCAGTTGCAGGAGTCGCTCACCGTCCTCGGGCACTTCGACGGCGTTCCGAACGGGGAGTACGGCGCGCGGACGGTTGCGGCGGTTCGCGCGTGGCAGTCGGCGACCGGTCAGCAGAAGACCGGACGCATCGAGCTGGGCCGTCTTGTGTTCCTCCCGGCCGACGTGCGGATCGCCTCGGTCGAGGCGCCGGTCGGAGAGCGCGTCGGCGCCGCCAGCCCGGCGCTCGTCGTCACCTCCCTGGACAGGCTGGTCACGGCCGACCTGAAGCTCAGCGATCAGCGGTTGGCCGTGCCCGGCACGGCGGTGACGATCGAACTGCCCGCGGGCAGGCGGACCACCGGCGTCATCTCCCGCGTCGGCCAGCCGACCGAACGCCAGAACAACGGTCGCACCTCCACCGTCGTGCCGATCGAGATCGGGCTCGACCGGGCTGAGGACGCCCACGGCGTGGATCGGGCGAACGTGACGCTCCGGATTCCGACCGAACGGCGTGAGGGTGTGCTCTCGGTGCCGGTGGAGGCGCTCCTCGCGCTCCCCGGCGACGAGTTCGGCGTCGAGGTCGTGGAGGCCGACGGCACGACGCGCCGGCTCCCGGTCACGACGGGTCTGTTCGCCGGCGGCCGCGTCGAGATCTCCGGCGACGGGGTGCGTGACGGCCTCCGCGTCGTGGTGCCGGAACGATGAGCGCAGCGATCGAGTTGCGCGCCGTCGAGCGCGCATACGGGGCTCCCGCCACCCTCGCCTGTGCGGGGGTGTCCCTGGCCATCGAGAAGGGGGAGTTCGTCGCCGTCGTCGGAGCGAGCGGGTCGGGCAAGTCCACGCTGCTGAACCTCATGGGCACACTCGACCTGCCCACCGCGGGCACCGTGAGCGTCGCAGGGAGGGACGTCGGCTCCCTGACCGACGACGAGCTGGCCGGCCTCCGCGCACACCTCATCGGCTTCGTCTTCCAGCAGTTCCACCTGCGCGAGGGCGCCACCGCGCTCGACAACGTCGCCGACGGACTTCTGTACGCGGGTGTTCCTCGCGCACATCGGCGCGAGCGGGCACGATCGGCGCTGGCACGGGTGGGGTTGGCGGATCGCGGAGGCCACCGACCGCACCAGCTCTCGGGAGGGGAGCGCCAGCGGGTCGCGATCGCCCGTGCGCTCGTCTCCGACCCTCTGGTGCTGCTCGCGGACGAGCCGACCGGGAATCTCGACTCCGAAACGGGGCAGGAGATCTTCGAACTGCTGCGTTCGCTCAACGCCGCCGGCGCGACCGTGATCGTGATCACACACGATCAGGCCATGGCGGAGCGGTTCCGGCGGCGGATCGTGATCGCAGACGGGCGGGTGCTCGAAGACATCAGGAGCGAGGGGGTCCTCTCATGAACACGACCGGATCCGCACCCGGGACGCCCCGCCCGCGACTGCGTCTTGCCGACAGCCTCGCCCTGGGTGCGAGCGGATTGCGCACGCGTCCGCTGCGGGTCGTGCTGTCCGCGCTGGGCATCGCCATCGGCATCGGGGCGATGGTCGCCGTTGTCGGCGTCTCCTCGTCCAGCCAGGCCCGACTGGACGACCAGCTCGCGGCGCTGGGCACCAACCTGCTCGAAGCGAAGGCGAACACCGGTCTGATGGGGGAGGAGGCGCGGCTTCCCGCGAACACCGTCGCGAAGGTCGGCATGCTGGACGCCGTCGAATCGGTGAGTTCGACCAGCGCCCTCCCCGTCGATGTGCTGCGCAGCCCGCTGTCGGACGAACGGGCGACGGGAGGGATCGAGGTCCACGCCGCGGACCTCGACCTGCTGGAGGTGACCGCGACCCCGCTCGCGGCCGGCCGATGGCTCGACCGGGCGACGGGCCAGTTCCCCGCGGTCGTGCTGGGCGCGGACGCCGCGGAGCGTCTCGGCATCGTCAGCGTCGGCAGTCAGGTGTGGCTCGGCGGCAGGCACTTCGCCGTCGTCGGCATCCTCGCTCCGTCGGTGCTCGTGCCCGACCTCGACACGTCCGCGCTGATCGGCGAGCGGATCGCGGAGACGGCGTTCGACCACGACGGCTCTCCGACCGTCGTCTATCAGCGCGTGGAGTCGCGCATCGACGAGGTGCGGAGCCTGCTGCCGCGGACGGTGAACCCGGAGGCTCCGTCGGAGGTCGCGGTCTCGCGTCCCTCCGACGCACTGGCGGCCAAGACCGCGGCGGAGGACGCGTTCGGCGGCCTGCTGGTGGGGCTCGGGTCGGTCGCGCTGCTCGTCGGGGGGATCGGGGTCGCGAACACGATGATCATCTCCGTGCTCGAACGGCGCCGTGAGATCGGCCTCCGGCGTGCTCTCGGCGCAACGCGCAGCCACATCCGTTGGCAGTTCCTCGTCGAGGCCTTGCTGCTGTCGGCGTTGGGCGCGGCGGGAGGCGTCGCCCTCGGCGCTGCCGCGACGGCGATCCTCGCCGTGGCGAACGGCTGGCCGGTCGCCATCCCTCCCGCCCTGATCGGGATCGCCGCCGCGGCCGCCCTCGCGGTCGGAGCCGGCGCCGGGCTGTACCCCGCGATCCGCGCGGCACGCACTCCGCCGGTCACGGCGCTGAGCGGGTAGGACGGGAGGGCGGGTAGGACGGGAGGGCGGGGCGCCGGCTTCAGAGGTCGGTGTCGCCGAGGTCTTCCGCGGTGAGGTCGTCGGGCGAGCCCATCACGGCGGGCACGCACTCCGAGAACGCGTAGCGCAGCAGCACCGGCCATTCGCTCGCGTCCACGAGGTCGAAGACGTCGACCACCGCCGCGCCCCCGATGTGGGAGGGCACGCGCAGTTCGAACGGCGGCTCGCTCGTGCGCTCGAACTCGATCTCGTACGCGACCTCGCCGCGCTCGAGGACGGCCAGCACGGTCTCCATGCCTCCTGTCCTACCCGTTTCGGCGCGGCCGCAGAACCCCTCCGGGCCAAGAGCCGGGAGGCCGCCGATCCCGGACCTCGCAAGGTACAAAAGGTACACAATGCATATAATGGCAACTACGTACGCAATCCTCCGCTAGGATGTCCGCATGGCCCTTCTCGACGCTTCGATCAGTGCGCGCGACCTCCGGCAGGATCTCGCGGCCGTCGTCGGCCGCGCCGAGTACGGTCACGAGCGGGTCGGGATCACCCGGCACGGCAAGCTCGCCGCCGTGATGATCAGCGTCGAAGACCTCGAACTGCTCGAGCAGTTCGAACTGGAGCGCGACCGGCACGAGTTCATCAACGCCAAGCGCGCCGACACCGGCGAGCGCATCTCGCTCAGCGACCTCCGGGCCGAGTTCGACGGGTGACGTACACCGTCGAGTTCACCGCGGCCTCGGCCCGGGAGCTCCGAAAGCTCGACCCCGTGGCGCGAAACCGCGTACTCGCGGCCGTCGCCAGACTCGAGAGCGACCCGCGACCCGGCGGAGCGCGCCGGCTCGTCGGGTTCACCGAGGCCTGGCGGCTGCGCGTGGGCGACTATCGCGTCCTCTACGAGGTCGTCGACGACACGGTGCTGGTGACCGTGTTCCGCGTCGGGCATCGCCGCAGCGTCTACGCGCACTGACCGCCTGTTGCCTCCGCCCTCCCCGGGGTGTAGACGGGGGGTGTAGACGGGGGTGTAGACGGGTTGCGGCACCCTCACCGACAAGGAGGAGCCGGCATGTCATCGATCGTGGTTCAGTCGTTCGTCACCCTCGACGGTGTGATCCAGGGGCCGGGCGGCCCCGAGGAGGACACGACGGGGGGTTTCGAGCACGGCGGCTGGCAGTTCGACTACGACGACGACGGCACCGTCGCGGAGTGGGAGAAGAACACCGAGGCGCTGCTGCTCGGCCGGAGGACGTACGAGCTGTTCGCCGGCTCGTGGGGCGTCTGGCCGGAGGATGCCGAGGGGTTCCAAGGCGAGCTCACCCGCCGCTACAACCGGGTCCCCAAGTACGTCGCCTCGCGCTCGCTGACGGAGGTCGGCTGGACGAACTCGTACTTGCTCGGCCCCGACGTGCCGGGCGCCGTGGAGCGGTTGCGCGGCGAGCCGGGCGGCGAGATCCGGGTGTGGGGGAGCACCGAGCTGATCCGCACACTCGCCGAGCACGACCAGATCGACGAGTACCGGCTGCTGGTGCATCCGCTCGTGCTCGGCGTCGGCAAGAAGCTGTTCGGCGACGGCTTCCCGTTCACGCGCTTGGCGCTGGTGGAGTCCCGGTCGACGGCCTCCGGCATCGTCGTCAACGTCTACCGTCGCGCGAGGTATCACTGACCGATTCCGTATTTAGTGACTTTAGGATACTTTATTGGATTCTAATAAAGTCTTCTAAAGGTAGTAACGTCCATTCATGGACAGTCTTCGCAATCCTTATACCCCGAACGCGGGCGCCTCGCCCGAGATCATCGTCGGTCGGGACGAGCAGACCAACGCTTTCACGATTCTTCTCACGCGGCTTTCGCGCGGGAGGACGGGGCAGTCGATGATCATCACGGGACTCCGCGGGGTGGGCAAGACCGTGCTCCTGAACGAGTTCGTCGATATCGCCCGGCGCCAGCGCTGGGAAGTCGTCGAGGTTGAGGCAAGTAAGCACGACGATGATCGGTTCCGCAGGACGATGTTCTCGCAACTGCGTGCGGCGCTTCTTCGCCTCTCACCGCGTGCACGTTGGACGGACAGGGGGAGAAGGGCTGCCGAGGTGCTGAGTGCGTTCGCGCTCACGGCGAAGCAGGACGGCCTCACGGTGTCGTGGGACATTCCCCCTGCAGAGGGGCTGGCCGATCATGGAGATCTCGGCATGGATCTCACGGACGTCTTCGTAGCGCTGGGTGAGGCGGCCGAGGAGCAGAACCGCGGAGTGGTCTTGCTCGTCGACGAGGTTCAATTCTTGAAGACGACACAGCTCGAGGCGCTCATCCAAGCAGTCCACAAGACCGTCCAGCGCAAGCTTCCTATCACCTTCGTGGGAGCGGGTCTCCCTCAGATCGCGGAACTGGCGGGCGACGCTAAGTCATACGCCGAGCGGCTTTTCACATTCCCGAAGATCGACTCCCTCTCGGATGACGACGCGAGAAAGGCCCTGACCGAGCCTGCTTCGACCGAGGGCGCGGAATTCGACACGGACGCCGTTCAGCTCGCTGTCGAGATCACCCAGGGCTATCCCTACTTCATCCAAGAACTCGGCTATCAAGTCTGGGAGGTCGCCTCTGACGACCGCATCTCGCGGGCCGATGTCGAGGCCGCCCAAGAGGCGTACGAGGACAAACTGGACAGCTCCTTCTTCAGGGTCCGGCTCGATCGTGCGACGACGCTGCAAACGGCTTACATGCGAGCCATGGCGGAACTCGGCCCCGAGCCCCAGAAGGCTGCGGACGTGGCGCGCATCATGGGCCGGGAGTCGACGCAAGTCGCTCCCACGCGAGCAGAGCTCATTGACATGGGATTGCTCTACACGCCGGACCATGGCTACGCGGCGTTCACTGTTCCCGACTTCGACAAGTTCATGCTCCGCGCAGTCCCGGAGCTGATCGTCCCCGAGATTCAGCGGCGGCGACCCAAGAACAAGGCCTGAGCGACACCTGTCACAGCGCGTCGAGCGCTGTCGTCATCCGGCGGAACACGTGCGACCGCCAGCCGCCGTTCATAATCTGGAACGCGCGCGCCTGAGCCGGGTCGTCCAGGTCGAAGCCGGACTGTGTCAGCAGGAGTCGCGTGCCGTCGCCCTCCGGGACCAGCTCCCACGTGACGATCGTCTCGAGCGCCGTGCCCGGGCTGGACCACGTCATCCGCAGCCGCCGGCCCGGGTCGACCTCCAGCACCTCGCAGTCCACCAGGCCGGAGAATCCGGTCTGCGGCACCGGCTCGGTCGTGAAGGCGAACCGCGTGCCGACGACGGGCGCGAAACCGTTGTGGGGCATCAGCCAGTCGGTGAGGAGGTCGGGCTCGCTCAGCACGCGCCAGACCTTCGCGGGCGGGTGCGGGAGGAATTCGTCGAACTCGAAGGTGGTCAGGTCGGTCATGGCTGGTCTTTCTCGTCGGGGTCGGTGCCGGTGGTGTCGTCGGTGTCGTCGGTGTCGTCCGCCAGTGCGTCGAGCGTCGCGTGCAGCCGGGGCATCCGCCCGCGCCAGAACCGCTCGTGCGGCGCCAGCCAGTCGCGCAGCTCCGCCCACGGCTCGGGTGCCAGCGCATAGAACACCTGCCGCCCGGCGATCCGTTCGGCAACCAGGCCGGCGTCGCGCAGCGCACGCAGGTGCTCGGACACCGACGGCCGGCTCATCGCGAACCGGGCGGCGATGTCGCCCGCGCTGAGCTCGCCGTCGAGCAGGAGGTCGAGGATGTCGCGCCGGGTCGGGTTGGCGAGCGCGCCGAAGAGGCGGTCGGCCGCTGAGTCCTTCGCGCGGGTCGGCACGTCAGCCCTGCTGGAGGAGCACGAAGCCGTTGCCGTCCGGGTCCGCGAACTGGGCCTGCACCCCCCAGCCGACCTGTTCCGGCTCGGTGACCTCCACGGATGCCGCGCGGAGGGCGGCGACCACGCCCGCGACGTCGTCCGTGTGCAGCACGATGCCCTGCTGCCAACCCGGCCCGGCCTGACCCGGGAACGGCAGGTGCAGGGTGAAGTCGACGCTGCTGCCCGCGGGTGCGACGGACAGCCAGCGGGCGCCGCCGTACGTGGCGTCGGCGCGCACCTCGAAGCCGAGCACGTCGCGATAGAAGGCCAGAGAGCGCTCCTGATCGGCGACGGGGATGGTGACGGTCTGGATGCGGACGGCGGGGATGGAAGCGGTCATGCGTCGAGTATAGGTAGGAAAAAACCTACATATCAACCCACTGTCTCCGACCCGTCCGCGACGGCGGTCCTAAGCTGACCGCATGGCCGGTGGAGCGCAGGACGACCGCAGCGTCGCGGAGCGCGTTTTCGCGATCGCGGACGCCTTCGAGCGCGGCGACGAGCTGACCCTGAGCGAGATCGCCCGCCGTGCCGGCCTCCCGGTGTCGACGACGCACCGGCTTCTGGCCGAGTGGGTGGCGTGGGGCGGCCTGGTCCGCGGGGCGGACGGCCGCTACCGGGTCGGCCTCAAGCTGTGGCGGCTGGGAGTCCGGCAGCCGACCGCGCGGCGGCTCCGGCAGGCGGCGCGGCCCTACCTCGACGACCTCCTGGAGGCCACCGGCGAGCACGTGCACCTCGCCGTGCGCGACGGCCTGGGCGCGGTCTACCTGGAGCGGTTGTCGGGCCCCGGCGCGGTGCGCGTCATCAGCGACGTCGGCTCGCGGCTGCCGTTGCACGCCACCGGTGTCGGGCTGGTGCTGCTGGCGTACGCGCCGGAGGGCACCCTCGCGGAGGTCATCGCCGACCACCCGCGCAAGTTCCAGCCCAACACGCTCACCGGCGAGAAGGAGTTGCGGGCGCGTCTGGCCGGAATCCGCGCCACCGGGGTCTCCCGCTCGGTGGAGGAGCTCACCCAGGGCGCCTTCTCCGTCGCCGCGCCGGTGCGGGACGCGACGGGGGAGGTGGTGGCCGCGGTGTCGATCATCGCCCACGCCGAGCGGGAGGCCGAGCCGCAGTTCACGCTCGGCGTCCGCATGGCCGCACGGGGCATCTCCGGGGTCCTCGGGCTCGACCAGGAGTAGCCGCCGGGGTGATCCTCGGGAGGAAACCTTTCCGACCAGTGGAATCAACCGTCGAGGGGGCGACGGATTCGCCCAGGATGGGACGACCTTCCCACCGACGCGAGAGGCGGAACAATGCGCACCCAGGTCGCCATCATCGGGGCCGGGCCCGCGGGACTCCTGCTCGGGCACATCCTCCGACGAGCGGGGGTCGATTTTGTCATCCTCGAGCAGAAGAGCCGGGAGTACGTGCTCGGCCGGGTGCGCGCGGGTGTGCTGGAACAGGGCTCCGTCGACGTGCTGCGCGAACTCGGCCTCGACGCCGACCTCGCCGCGCGCGGTCTGACCCACCACGGCATCTACCTGCAGTACGAGGGGGAGCGCCACCACCTCGACTTCGTCGACCTCGTCGGCCGCACGGTCACGGTGTACGGCCAGCAGGCGCTCGTGCGCCACCTGCTCGCCGAGCACGACCGCATCGGCTCCGACGTCCGGTTCGAGGTGGAGGGCGTCACCCCGCACTCCGTCGACTCGGACGCGCCGTACATCGCCATCGGCGGCGGAACGGGTGGGCTCGGCAGCGAGGCCGAGCGGATCGACTGCGACATCGTCGTCGGCGCCGACGGCTACCACGGCGTCTGCCGCCCGGCGATCCCCGGCATCCAGGCGCTCGAGCGCAGCTACCCCTACGCCTGGCTCGGCATCCTCGCCGACGTCGCGCCGTCGACTGACGACCTCATCTACGCGCTGCACCCGGACGGCTTCGCGATGCACTCGATGCGGTCGCGGGAGGTCTCCCGCCTCTACCTCCAGGTCGATCCCGGCGAGTCCGTCGGCGACTGGTCCGACGAGCGGATCTGGGAGGCGCTGCAGACCCGGCTCGGAGTCCCCGGCTGGACGCTGAACGAGGGCACGATCACCGAGAAGTCGATCACGCCGATGCGCAGCTTCGTGGCCTCCACGCTGGAGCACGGCCGGCTGTTCCTTGCCGGCGACGCCGGGCACATCGTCCCGCCGACCGGCGCGAAGGGCCTCAACTCGGCCATCGCCGACGTCGCCCTCCTCGGCCGCGCGCTCACCGCGCACTTCGGTGGCGACGACTCCCTCCTGAAGCGCTACAGCGGCGCCGCCCTCGCCCGGCAGTGGAAGGTGCAGCAGTTCTCCCAGTGGATGACCGAGATGCTGCACGTCCACCGGGAGGTCCCCGACGAGGCGGCCCGCGCCTTCCGCTACCGCAGCCAGCTCGGACAGCTGGAGTACACCACCGGTTCGCGTCACGCGCAGGCGGCCCTCGCCGAGCAGTACGCGGGCCTCCCCTTCTGAGGTACGAGATGAGCGCTGAGAACACGACAGAGCCGACGCAGGACCAGATCACCGCGGAGATCGCGGCCGCGCACGCGGCGGCGGCCGCTGCGGGCCCCCTCCCGTCGCACCCGCTGCGCGACTTCGGGCCGTACCGCAGTTCGCGGCTGCGGCATCCCACCCACGAGCTGGTCCGGGCCGACCCGGAGGAGATCGAGCTCGTCTCGCCCGCGTTCGGCCACACCGATGTCGCCGCCGAGGAGAGCGACCTCACGATCCAGCACAGCGGAGAGCCGCTCGGCGAGCGCATCATCGTGACCGGCCGCGTGCTCGACGGCGAGGGCCGGCCGGTGCGCAACCAGCTCGTGGAGGTCTGGCAGGCGAACTCCTCCGGTCGTTACGTGCACAAGCGCGACCAGCATCCCGCTCCGCTCGACCCCAACTTCACGGGGGTGGGCCGCGCGATCACCGGCGAAGACGGCTCCTACCGGTTCGTCACCATCAAGCCCGGCCCCTACCCGTGGCGCAACCACCGCAACGCCTGGCGGCCGGCGCACATCCACTTCTCGCTGTTCGGGTCCGCGTTCACGCAGCGGCTGGTGACGCAGATGTACTTCCCGAGCGACCCCCTGTTCTCGCTCGATCCCATCTTCCAGTCGATCGTCGACCCGGCCGCGCGCGAGCGGCTGATCGCCACGTACGATCACGAGGTGAGCGAGCCGGAGTGGGCGCTGGGCTACCGGTGGGACATCGTCCTGACCGGCGGAAAGGCGACCTGGATGGAGCCGGAGGAGGGCGACCATGCCTGAGACGCAGAAGCAGCACCTGCAGACCCCGTCGCAGACGGTCGGGCCGTTCTTCGGCTACGCGCTGCCGTACGCGGGCGGAGCGGAGGTCGTGCCGCCGTGGCGGGACGGCGTGATCCGCCTGCACGGCACCGTCTTCGACGGCGACGGCGAGCCGGTCCCCGACGCGATCCTCGAGGTCTGGGGCGCCGACGCCGACGGCGCGCCGATCTCCCGGCAGGGCAGCCTCCAGCGCGACGGGTACACCGTTACGGGATTCGGGCGCGTCGCCGTCGACCGCGCCGGGCACTACACGTTCACCACGGTCCGCCCGGGCTCGCCCGCGCCTGGCCGGGCACCGTATCTGCTGGTGACCGTGTTCGCGCGCGGCCTCCTGCACCACCTCTTCACGCGCGCCTACCTCGAAGACGGCGACCCGTTCCTGGCCACGGTGCCGGCGGAACGGCGGAGCACGCTGCTCGCCACCCCGGACGGCGACGACAGCTACCGCTTCGACATCCGCCTCCAGGGCGAGGGCGAGACCGTCTTCCTCGACTTCGTGGGGGACGGGCGTGGCTGAACCCTTCGACTGGGGTCTCCTCGAACCGGCCGGTGCAGTGGGTGTTCCGGCGGGAGACGATCGAGTGCTGGCCGCCATGGTCGCGGTCGAGGAGGCCCTGGTCGGAGCCTGGGACGAGCTCGACGGCTCGGCAGCCCAGCCCGGGTACGCGCCGCTCGGGTTCGACGCCGCGGCGATCGACCGCGCCCGGCTCGTCGCGGGTGCGCGGGAGGCCGGGGTGCCGGTCATCGCGCTCGTCGAACAGCTTCGCGAGCAGGCCGGAGCGCACGCGGGGCGCGTGCATCGCGGCGCGACCAGTCAGGACATCGTGGACTCGGCGCTCGTGCTGGTTTCCCGGGAGTCCCTGTCGCGCGCGCGGAGCGCCCTCGCGGCTGCGGCCGCGGAACTCGCGACCCGCGCGATCCGCTCGCGGGCGACCCCGCTGCTGGCGCGCACACTCACGCAGCAGGCGGAGCCGACGACGCTCGGTGCCGCCCTGGCCTCCTGGCTGGACGCCGTGGTGTCGGCGCTGGAGGTCCTCGACCGTCTCGAGTATCCCGTCCAGCTCGGCGGCGCCGTGGGCACCGGCGCGGCGTTCGCCCGCCTGGCTGCCCGCGCCGACGCCCCGCAGACCCTCCGCGCGGGCGTCGCCGCCCGCCTCGGTCTAAGCGATCCGGGCCGCGCCTGGCACACCGACCGCGGCCCGGTGCTGGCGATCGCGGACGCCGCGGCGCGCGTCGCCGCGGTGGCCGGCCGCGTCGGCCGCGACCTCGGGCTGGCCGCGCGCGACGGCGTGCTCCTCCCCGCGACCGGCGGCGGCTCGTCCGCGATGCCGCACAAGCAGAACCCGGTCGACGCCGTCCTGCTCACCGCGAACAGCCTCCGCGCCCCGGGCCTCCTCGCCACCGTGCACACCGCCGCGCTCAGCTCGGACGCGCGGCCGGCGGGGGAGTGGCACGCGGAATGGCAGGCCTGGCGCGAGCTGCTGCGCATCGCGATCGAGAGCGCCGAGGTGCTCGCGCACGCGATCCCCGATCTGGTGGTGGTCGAACGCGCGGGGAGCACCGTGAACGCCGACGCCGCCGACCTGGCCTCCGCGGGGGCTGTCGTGGACGCCGCCGTCGCCCGCTACCGCGCCCACGCCGAACCCGACCGAGAGGCCCACTGATGACCATCCCGCGACTGCGCGGCTCGATGACCGCGGCCTCCCCGTCCGCCGCGGCGCCGCGCCTCCTGGTGCTGCTGCCCTCCATTGGCACGACGACCGAACTCTGGGACGGCGTCGTGGCTCGCCTGGCAGGCGCTCCGGACTCCCCGCGCATCCTGCGCGTCGACCTCCCGGGTCACGGCGCCTCGCCCGCCGCGCGCGAGCCGTTCACGGTGTCCGAACTCGCAGCGGCGGTGCTGGCCCTCGTGGACGACGTCGGCGGCGGCGCGTTCGACATCGGCGGCGACTCGCTCGGCGGTGCGGTGGCCCTGGAGGTGGCGCTCGCCGCCCCGGAGCGCGTGCGGAGCCTGGCGATGTTCTGCTCCGGAGCGCACATCGGCACGCCAGAGCGCTGGGCCGACCGCGCCGCGCAGGTGCGTGCCTCCGGCACGGCCTCGGTCGTGGCCGGCAGCGCGCAGCGCTGGTTCGCGCCCGGCTACCTGGCCGCGCACCCCGACGGCCCCGGCGGCCACGCGCTGAAAACCCTGCTCGACGTCGACGACGAGTCGTACGCCCTGTGCTGCGAGGCACTCGGCGGGTTCGATCGCCGGGACGACCTCCCGAGCGTGCGAGCGCGGGCGCTCCTCGTCGCCGGCGCGCACGACCAGGTGACGACGTCGGGCCTGATGGCGGAGGACGCCGCGGCGCTCCCCGATGCGCGCTTCGTCGAGCTGGCGCACGCCGCCCACCTCGTCCCGCTCGAAGACCCGGCCGAGGCGGCAGCGTTGCTGAGGGCGCTGCTCGCGGAGCGCGACGCCGACGCCGTCGCGGCCTTCGACCGAGGCATGGCCGTCCGGAGGGCGGTGCTGGGCGACGCCCACGTCGACCGCGCCACGGCGGCGATCACGCCGGAGACCGCGGACTTCCAGGACTTCATCACCCGCTACGCGTGGGGCGAGGTCTGGGGCCGGCCGCAGCTCACGCGGCCGGAGCGCTCGATCGCGACCCTGGCCAGCCTGGTCACCGGCGGCCACGAGAACGAGCTGCGCATGCACGTGCGCGCCGCCCTGCGCAACGGCCTGACCCGCACGCGGATCGCGGAGGTCATCCACCACACCGCCCTGTACGCCGGGCTGCCCGCCGCCAACGGCGCGCTGGCGATCATGCGCGAGGTCTTCCTCGAATCCGACCAGACGGAGGGAACAGATGGATAAGACGTACGGGTCGGCCGCAGAGGCCGTGGCCGACATCCCGGACGGCGCCTCGCTCGCGGTCGGCGGCTTCGGCCTGTCCGGCGTGCCGATCGTGACGATCCGCGCGCTGCTGGCGCGCGGCGTCGGCGGCCTCGAGGTCGTGTCGAACAACTGCGGCGTCGACGGCTGGGGGCTGGGCGAGCTGCTCGCCGCCGGCCGCATCCGCCGCGTGATCGCCAGCTACATCGGCGAGAACAAGGAGTTCGCCCGTCAGTACCTCGGCGGCGAGGTGGAGGTCGAGCTCACCCCGCAGGGCACGCTGGCCGAGCGCCTGCGCGCGGGCGGCGTCGGCATCCCGGCCTTCTACACGGCGACCGGCGCCGGCACGGCTGTGTCGGACGGCGGCATGCCGATCCGGTACGCGGCCGACGGCTCGGTGGCCGAGGAGAGCACGCCGAAGGAGTTGCGCCCGTTCGACGTGTTCGGCCGCAGCCGCGAGTACGTGCTGGAGACCGCGATCCGCACCGACTTCGGCCTGGTGCGCGCCGCGGTCGGCGACCGGCACGGCAACCTGCGCTTCGAGAAGTCGACCCGCAACTTCAACCCGCTGGCCGGGATGGCCGGCCGCATCACGATCGCTGAGGTGGACGAGCTGGTGGAGCCGGGCGTGCTCGGCCCCGACGACATCCACCTGCCCGGCATCTACGTGGACCGGGTGATCGCGCTGACGCCCGAGCAGTCCGCCGATCTGCCGATCGAGAAGGTCACCGTGCGCGCCCGACCGACCACCGCCCCGGAAGGAGCCTGACATGCCCCGCAGCCGCGACGAGATGGCCGCGCGTGCCGCCCTCGAACTCGAGGACGGCTCGTACGTGAACCTCGGCATCGGCCTCCCCACGCTCATCCCGAACCACCTGCCGGAGGGCGTGCACGTCGTGCTGCATTCCGAGAACGGCATATTGGGCGTCGGGCCGTATCCCTGGGAGGGCGAGCAGGACCCGAAGCTCATCAACGCGGGCAAGGAGACGGTCACGGTCCTGCCCGGCGCGAGTTACTTCGACTCGGCCGCGAGCTTCGGGATGATCCGCGGCGGCCGCATCGCCACCGCCGTCCTCGGGGCCATGCAGGTCTCGGCCTCCGGCGACATCGCCAACTGGGCCGTGCCCGGCAAGATGGTCAAGGGCATGGGCGGCGCGATGGACCTCGTCAACGGCGCCGAGCGCGTCATCGTGGTCATGGAGCACGTCGCCAAAGACGGCTCGGCGAAGCTGGTCGAGCAGTGCACCCTCCCGCTGACCGGGCGCGGCTGCGTCGATCGGATCATCACGGACCTCGCCGTCATCGACGTGACCGACGACGGTCTGGTGCTGCGCGAGGTGGCGCCGGGCGTGACCGTGGACGAGGTGGTGGCCGCGACGGGAGCCCCGTTGACGATTCCGGCCGTGTTGGCCGCGGGGACGGAGGCCGCGCATGCCTGAGCTGCGCGAGGTCGTCATCTGCTCGCCGCTGCGCACGCCGGTCGGCCGGATGGGCGGCGCGCTCGCCCCGGTCTCCGCGTTGTCGCTCGCCGAGACCGTGCTGCGCGCCCTCCTCGACCGCACCGGCCTCGACCCGGCCACGGTGGAGGGCGTGATCGGCTCGCAGGGCTATCCCACGATGGAGGCTCCCGCGTTCGGCCGCGTCGCCGCGCTCAACGCCGGCTTCCCGGTCACCACGACCGGCTACCAGCTCGACCGGCGCTGCGGCTCCGGCCTCCAGGCGGTCATCAACGCCGCGATGGAGGTGCAGACCGGCGCGAGCGACGTGCTGGTCGCGCTCGGCGCCGAGTCGATGTCGAACGCTCCTCTCTATACCGAGCAGGGTCGGCGCGGCCTGCCGCCCGGCGGTCTGATGCTGCACGACGCGCTCGCGCGCGGCCGCGAGACCGTCGGCGGCCGCAACTTCCCCACGCCGGAGGGCAACGTCGGCTCGGCGGAGACCCTGCGCCGCGAGTACGGCATCTCCCGCGCGGCGCAGGACGCGCTCTCGCTGCGCTCGCACCAGCGCGCGGTCGCCGCACAGGCGTCGGGTGCGTTCGACGCCGAGCTGGTTCCCGTGACCGTGCCGGGCCGCAAGGGCGATGTCGTGGTCGACCGCGACGAGCATCCGCGTGCCGACACGACGCTGGAGGCGCTGGCCGGCCTCCGCCCGATCCTCGGCCGCAGCGACCCGGAGGCGACCGTCACCGCCGGCAACTCCAGCGGCCAGAACGACGCCGCGGCGGCCGCGATCGTCACCACTCCGGAACGGGCGAGCGCGCTGGGCCTCATCCCTGCACTGCGGCTGCGGTCGTGGGCGGTCGCGGGCAATGACCCGGCCGTGTTCGGCGTCGCGCCCGTCCCGGCCGCGAACAAGGCGCTGGAGCGCGCCGGCGTCGCCTGGGGCGACATCGACGTGATCGAGCTCAACGAAGCCTTCGCCGTGCAGGTGCTCGCGTGCCTCGCCGACTGGGGCATCGACGCGGAGGACCCGCGCCTCAACCCGCGCGGCAGCGGCATCTCGATCGGGCACCCCATCGGCGCCACCGGCCTCCGGATGCTGGCGACGCTCGCCCACGAGCTGCCCGCCCTCGACGGCACGCTCGCGGTCGAGACCATGTGCATCGGCGGGGGTCAGGGCCTCGCCGCCGTCTTCGAGCGCGTCTGACCCCGCGTCGTGCCGCCCCTCCACGGGGGCGGTGCGAGCGGGTGCCGCGACGCGTAGGGTGAGGTGGGCTGCGTCGGAGGAGCACGACAGCCCGGGGGAGGTGCGATGACGCAGGACGATGCGGTCGCGGTGGCGATCCGTGGTCTGCACAAGCGGTTCGGGGCGAAGGCGGCGGTCGACGGCATCGACCTCGACGTGCCCTCCGGCAGCTTCTACGGGCTGGTCGGGCCGAACGGCGCGGGCAAGACCACGACGCTCAACATGGTCACCGGCCTGCTGCGTCCCGACGCCGGTCAGGTGCTCATCCACGGCGTCGACATGTGGCGCGACCCGCTGGCGGGCAAGGCGCTGGTCGGCGTGCTCTCCG
This sequence comes from Leifsonia sp. EB34, assembly GCF_041260585.1. Classification (NCBI taxonomy): domain Bacteria; kingdom Bacillati; phylum Actinomycetota; class Actinomycetes; order Micrococcales; family Microbacteriaceae; genus Leifsonia; species Leifsonia sp. EB34. The sequence goes on along the minus strand of NZ_JBGCCV010000001.1, from coordinate 1,238,707 downwards.
ACGGCGTCCGGCTGTTCGACCGGCTGACCGGCGAGCAACTCGTCGAGTACGCGGGCCTCCTGAGCGGCATGGACCGCCCGACCGCGATCGAGCGCACCCACGACCTCCTGAACCTGCTCGACCTGGCGTCCGCAGGCGGCACCCTCGTCGTCGACTACTCCGCCGGCATGACCAAGAAGATCGCGCTGGCCGCCGCGATGGTGCACGCACCGCGTGTGCTCGTGCTGGACGAGCCGTTCGAGTCGGTCGACCCCGTCTCGGCTGCGAACATCCGCGACATCCTGCACGGCTACGTCCGGGGCGGCGGCACGGTCATCGTGTCGTCGCACGTCATGGACCTGGTCGAGCGGATGTGCGACCACGTCGCCGTGATCAACGACGGCCGTGTCCTCGTCGCCGGCACCGTGGACGAGGTGCGCGCGGGCTCCACCCTGGAGGACCGCTTCGTCGAGCTGGTCGGCGGTCGCCGGGTCGGGGAGGGGCCGGAGTGGTTGCGACACTCGTAAGGCTGCGCCTCCTCGTCCTCCGCAACTCGTTCCGCCGCAGCACCTCGCAGCTCGTCGCGGTCATCCTCGGCGGCGTATACGCCCTCGGCGCGCTCGTCGTCGTCATCGGCGGCCTCGTCCTGCTGGGCTTCGCGCCGACCGAGGTGGTGCGCACGGTCGCCGTCATCGGCGGCTCGGCCGCCGTGCTCGGCTGGGCGATCTTCCCGCTGCTGCTCTCCGGCATCGAGCAGACACTCGACCCCGCGAAGCTCGCCGTCTACCCGATCCCGCTGCGCCCGCTCATGCTCGGGATGCTGCTGAGCGCGACCGTCGGGGTCGCGGGAGCGGCGACCACGCTCGCGGCGCTGGCGACATCGCTGAGCTGGCTCCGGCTCCCGGGCATCGCCGTGGTCGCGCTGGTGACCGGCGCCCTCGGCGCCGCGACCTGCATCGTGCTGTCGCGCGCGGTCACCTCGGTGTCGAGTGGGCTGTCCGGCGGCCGGCGCTTCCGGGAGGCCAGCGGGCTGCTCGTGCTCATCCCGCTCATCCTTGCCGGGCCGATCGTCATCGGGATCACACGGGGCCTGCGCTCGTCGGCCGACGCGCTGCCGGCCGTCGCCGACGGGCTGTCCTGGTCGCCGCTCGGGGCCGTCTGGGCGGTGCCGTCGCAGCTCGCGCTGGGCGACCCGCTCGGCGCGCTGGCGCGGTTCCTGATCGCGGTCGCCACCTTCGCCGTGCTGTGGCTGGTCTGGCGCTGGGGACTCGCCCGGTCGCTGACGACCCCGGCGCGCGCGTCGTCGCGGGTGAGGGCGCAGGGGAAACTGGGCTGGTTCGGCATCCTGCCCGGCACGCAGTCCGGCGCGATCGCCGCGCGCTGCCTCACCTACTGGTTCCGCGACCCGCGCTACCTGCGTCAGCTCCTGGTGATCCCGCTCATGCCGGTCCTGTTCTGGTTCTACTCGAACCTCAACCACTCGTCGGTGCTGCCGGTGATCGGCGCTCCTGTCGTGGCGTTCTCGCTCGGCATCGGGATGATCGCCGACGTCTCGTACGACTCGACCGCGTTCGCGCTGCACGTCGCGAAGGCCGTGCCGGGCCGCGCGGACCGCTGGGGCCGGGCGGCGGCGCTGCTCTCGTTCGCCGTGCCGGCGATCGTGCTCATCGCGGTCTTCGGCGCCGCCGTCAGCGGTTCCTGGCACATCCTCCCCGGCCTGATCGGCCTCTCGCTCGGGATCCTGCTCACCGGGTCGGCGGTGTGCGCGGTGACCTCGGCCCGGTTCGTGTTCCCCGTGCCGGAACCGGGCGACAACCCGTTCCGGTCGCGGCCGGGCGCCAACATCTCGCTGCTCGGCCCGACCTTCGCCGCGTGGGGCGTGATCGCGGCGCTGTGCCTGCCCGAGATCATCCTGTTCGTGGTCGGGCTGGTGACCGGCGACGCGCTCTGGCTCTGGGCGGCGCTCGTCGTCGGCGTGGCGCTGGGCGGCGTGCTGGTGGGCGTGGGCGTGCGGGTCGGCGGGAACATTCTCGACGCCCGGGCGCCCGAACTGCTGCTGCAGTTGCGGAAGGACGCCTGATCGAGCTGCTGGTGGCGACGGCCTGAGGCGGAGCCCTAGGCTGGCCGCATGGGCAGCATCGCAGTGCACGAGTTCGTCTCCCTCGACGGGGTCTTCGAAGACCCGAGCTGGACGGCCGACTACGGTTTCGATCCCGAGATGGGCGACGACCTGGCACGCATCACGGGCGCGTCGGAGCGGATCCTGCTCGGGCGGCGCACGTTCGAGATGTTCGCCCCGGCGTGGTCGGGGCGCACGTCCGCCGACGACCCGGGAGCGCCCTTCTTCAACGACACCGAGAAGCTCGTGGTCAGCTCGACGCTGGACGACGCCAGCGCCGAGGCCCTCTGGGCGAACTCGCGGTCGCTCGGCGGCTACGACGCCGACCGCGTGCGGGAGGCCAAGGAGAGCGTGAGCGGCGGCCTCTACATCAGCGGCAGCGGCTCGCTCGTGCGGGCCCTGATCGCGGACGGGCTGGTCGACGCCCTCCACCTCTTCGTGTACCCGGTCGTCCGCGGCTCTGGCGCGCGGCTCTTCCCGGAGGGCACGCCGGAGGCGAAGCTGCGGCTGCGGCAGTATGACGCCTACGCCAACGGTGTCCTCCACCTCCTCTACTCCCCGGCCTGATCTCCACAGATTTCGAATGCGGTCACGGGCTGACCGCAGTGCCGGATAGCGTCGGATCAGACGGGGAACATCGTCCCGATACGACTCCACCAGAAAAAGAACCAGGAATCACCGTGACTCTTCTTCGATTGGCGCTGCGGTTCATCCGCCCCTACTGGGGCGCGGTCGCAGCCGTGGTCGTGCTGCAGCTCATCGCGACCATCGCCGCCCTGTACCTCCCCACGCTCAACGCCGACATCATCGACAAGGGCGTCGTCACAGGCGACACGAACTTCATCTGGTCGACGGGCGGCAGGATGCTCGTCGTCTGCTTCATCCAGGTCGCCGCGGCGATCACCGCCACCTACTTCGGGGCGCGCGCCTCGATGTCGCTGGGGCGCGACGTGCGGCGCGCCTTCTACCGCACGGTCGACTCGCTCCCGGCGCTCGACCTCGCCCGGTGGGGCATGCCCACCCTCATCACGCGCAACACCAACGATGTCCAGCAGGTGCAGATGCTCGTGCTGATGACGCTCAACTTCATGGTGTCCACGCCGATCATGTGCGTCGCGGGCATCATCCTCGCCGTGCGGGTGGACGCGGGGCTCTCCTGGCTCGTCTGGGTGTCCGTCGCCGTGCTGTTCGTGGTGGTCGGCATCCTGGTCTGGCTGCTGCTGCCGATGTTCCGGGTGATGCAGGACCGCATCGACGGCGTCAACGGCGTCATCCGCGAGCAGATCGTCGGCATCCGCGTCATCCGCGCGTTCGTCCGCGAGAAGTTCGAGACGGCGCGCTACGACGACGCGAACGCGGCGCTCACCCGCATCTCCGTCAAAGTCGGCAACGTCTTCGTGCTGATGTTCCCGCTCATCATGCTGATCCTGAACGCCGCGACCGTCGCCGTGCTCTGGTTCGGCGGACACCGGGTCGGTGCGGGCGACATCCAGGTCGGCGCGTTGACGGCGTTCCTCCAGTACCTGTTGCAGATCCTGGTCGCGGTGATGATGGGCGTGTTCATGGCCATGATGATCCCGCGAGCAATCGTCTGCGCCGAGCGCATCGACGAGGTGCTGAGCGCGGTGCCGTCCACGGGCGCGGACGCTGGCACCGGCGGTGTGCCGCGCGACGGCCGGGTGGAGGTCGACGGGGTCACCTTCGGCTACCCTGGCGCCGAGAAGCCGGTGCTCAGCGACGTGAGCTTCACGGCCGAGCCCGGACGGGTGACCGCGATCGTGGGCTCGACCGGATCGGGCAAGTCGACCCTCGTCTCCGTCATCGCCGACCTGTTCACCCCGCAGAGCGGGCGGGTGCGCATCGGCGGCGTCCCGGTCGACTCGCTGAGCCGGGAGCAGCTCTCCGGCGTGCTGGGCCTCGTGCCGCAGAAGCCCTACCTCTTCTCGGGCACGGTCGCCAGCAACCTGCGGTTCGGTCGGCCCGACGCCACGGACGACGAGCTCTGGGAGGCCCTGCGGGTCGCCCAGGCCGAGGACTTCGTCCGGGCCAAGGAGCACGGCCTCGACGAGCGCATCGCCCAGGGCGGCACCAACGTCTCCGGCGGACAGCGCCAGCGGCTCTGCATCGCCCGGGCACTCGTGGCAGAGCCGCGGGTGCTGCTGTTCGACGACTCCTTCTCGGCACTCGACGTCGCGACCGACGCCCGGCTGCGCAGCGCCCTGGCGCAGTCCACGGGCGACGCCACCGTGATCGTCGTGGCGCAGCGCGTCTCCACGATCCGGGAGGCCGACCAGATCATCGTGCTCGACGACGGCAGAGTCGTCGGGCACGGCACCCATGACGAGTTGCTGGAGACGAGCGAGACGTATCGCGAGATCGTCGAGTCCCAGCTCAGCCTGGAGGTGGCCTGAGATGGCGCGCCAGAAGAAGAACCGCACCGCCGCCGGCCGCGCAGCCGCCGCGGAGCAGGACGGCGTTCTCACCGAGGCCGGCGTCCAGACGGCGATCGACGAGCTCGAGCTCGAATACGAGTACGAGTACGAGCCCACCGAGGGCGACGGCGACATGTTCGGCGGCACGCCCGCCAAGAAGGCCGAGCACTTCTGGCCGTCGTTCAAGCGACTGATGGGGCTGCTCAAGCCCGAGTGGCTCGCCATGTCGTTCGTGACCCTGCTGGTCGTGATCTCGGTGGCGCTCATCGTGATCGCGCCGAAGATCCTCGGCAACGCGACCGATGTCATCTTCAAGGGGGCCGTCGGCACGATCACCTCCCACGGCCTTGTTCCCGGCCACGGGATCGACTTCGTCGCGCTCGGCCGTCTGCTCATGATCGTGCTCGCGATGTACGTCGCCGCATCGCTGCTGCAATGGTGGCAGGGCTACCTCCTGAACGCGCTCGTGATGCGCGTCATCTACCGCCTGCGCGCCGACGTGGAGAGCAAGCTCAACCGGCTGCCGCTCAGCTACTTCGACACCCGCCAGCGCGGCGACCTCATGTCGCGCGTGACCAACGACGTCGACAACATCCAGACGGCGCTGCAGCAGGCGTTCTCGCAGCTCATCCAGTCGGTGCTGACGGTGATCGGCATCGGCATCATGATGTTCATCGTCTCGTGGCAGCTCGCGCTCATCGCGCTCATCTCGATCCCGCTCTCCGGAGTGATCGCAGGGGTGATCGGCACCCGGTCGCAGAAGCTGTTCAAGCAGCAGTGGAACTCGACCGGCGCGCTCAACGGGCACATCGAGGAGTCCTACTCGGGCCTCGACCTGGTGCGCGCCTTCGGCCGTGACGCCGTGATGCTCGAGGAGTTCGACCAGCGCAACGAGAAGCTCTGGAAGTCGACGGTCGGCGCCCAGTTCGTGTCCGGGATGATCATGCCGGCCATGAACTTCGTCTCCTACCTGTCGTACGTCCTGATCGCGGTCGTCGGCGGCCTCCGGGTCGCCTCCGGTCAGATGACGATCGGCGACGCGACGGCGTTCATCCAGTACTCGCGCGAGTTCTCGCAGCCGATCGGCCAGATCGCGGGCATGGCGAACATGCTGCAATCCGGTGTCGCCTCGGCGGAGCGCACCTTCGAGTTCCTCGACGCGGAGGAGCAGTCGGCCGACACCGCGTCTCAGCACCTGCCCGAGCGGGCCGACGGCCGCGTCGAGCTGGAGGGCGTGGAGTTCTCCTACGACCCGCAGACCGAGCTGATCCGCGACCTGTCGCTGTCGGTCGCGCCGGGCCACACGGTCGCGATCGTCGGGCCGACCGGCGCGGGCAAGACGACGCTGGTCAACCTGATCATGCGGTTCTACGAGCTGAACGGCGGCAGCATCCGCCTCGACGGCATCGACACGACGGACCTGTCGCGCGCAGAGCTGCGCGGCCAGGTCGGCATGGTGCTCCAGGACGCCTGGCTGTTCTCGGGCACGATCCGCGAGAACATCCGCTACGGCCGGCTCGACGCGACGGACGAGGAGGTCGTGGCGGCCGCCAAGGCGACGATGGTCGACCGGTTCGTCCGCCAGCTTCCGGACGGCTACGACACGAAGATCGAGGCCGACGGCAGCAATGTCTCCGCCGGAGAGCGCCAGCTCCTGACGATCGCCCGCGCGTTCATCGCGAACCCCTCGCTGCTCATCCTCGACGAGGCGACCTCGTCGGTGGACACCCGCACCGAGCTGTTGGTGCAGCACGCGATGGCCGCGCTGCGGAGCGACCGCACGTCGTTCGTCATCGCGCACCGGCTCTCCACGATCCGGGATGCGCACACCATCCTGGTGATGGAGCACGGCCGCATCGTGGAGCAGGGCGACCACGCGACCCTCCTCGCGCGGAAGGGCGCGTACTACGAGCTGTACATGACCCAGTTCCGGGGCGCGGCCGCCGAGCAGGAGACCGAGGCCGGCTCGGAGTCCGCGGAGGTCCCGACCGCGTAGTCCGCCGACGCATACTCCGGATCGTTCGAAAAGTGAACGAGTTGAGGCGGCGGGGGAGCAGGACGTACAACAGCAGTATGACGATCGACTCCCGCGCCGCGCTCCCGCCCGGTCCGACCTACGATTACGGCGGCCACAGCGTGTGGATCGTCCCCGAGCCGGACTCCACCACACGCTGGCGGGTGATGGAGGATGAGGGCTACTTGGGGACCATCACCACGGCCGATCCGGTGAAGGGCGAGCCGGAGGTCCACTTCGCTGTGCACTTCGCGGGCGAGGAGGACATCCCGCCCACCAAGATCGTCCCGCTGTGGACGACAGCCGTCGAGTTCCTCATCGACGCGGGCGAGCCGCACGAGCCGCCCGAGGCCTGACGCCGTCGCGGCGCCCTGACTCCCCTCAGAGCTGACTCCCCCCGGAGGGTGGGTGTGCGGGCGGCATTCGGGGTTGAAACCGCCGCCCGCACCTCATCCACGAAAACACGGGGCACGAAATCGGTCGACGCGATTGACAACCGCGCTCCGGTGTGCCGGTTGCGCGCACGACTCGGCCCCGGCGCGTAACGCACCGGGGCCGGGGAAACGGGCGTCGATGGGACGCCGGCTTCGGGTAGTCGCTCGTCGGCTCTCGCTAGGCGAGCGCACCGATCGCGAAGCTCACTGCGCCCTGGTCGTCGACCTGGGCGTCGAGCACCTTGTCGTCGAGCGCGACAGCGGCTCCCTGCTCGAGGAAGAGCCGTGCCCCGGCGGACTCGACCACCTGGTCCGCGGGCTCCGGAGCGGGCGTGACGGCAGCGGCGAACGCGGTGTTCTGCGGGTTGCTGCTGCTGATGCGCAGGCCGGCGTCGTCCTCCGGCGCCTGGTCCGTGAGGGTCTTGACGATCGTGCTGGCGTTCTCGGTCAGGGTGAGCACGTGCTCTCCTTTCGTTGTTCCTCCAGGAGTCGCCTACGTTCCCGCGGTCCGCGCCGGAGTGCAACCCCGCTCTCCGCCATTGCCAGGAAACGTCCACGCAGCGCGGAGGCGGGGCGCAGCCGCGCTCAGGCGATGAGCTTCAGGAGCTCGCGGTTGAATGCGGGGAGGTCGTCCGGCTTGCGGGAGGACACCAGCGCGAACGGGCCCGAATCCACCACGACCTCCTCGTCGACCCAGGTCGCGCCGGCGTTCCGGTAGTCGGTCTGCAGGCTCGGCCAGCTCGTCAGCGTGCGCCCGTCGACGACGCCCGCTTCGATGAGCACCCACCCGCCGTGGCAGATCACCGCGATCGGCTTTCCGGCGTCCGCGAACGCCTTCGTGAGCGCGACCGCCTCCGGGAACGTGCGCACCTGGTCGCCGTTCGCGACGCCGCCGGGCAGCACCAGCACGTCGAAGTCGTCCGCCGAGGCGGCGTCGAATGTGAGGTCCACCGGGAACTCGTCCGCCGGGGTCAGGTGATTGAACGCCTGCACGGTCCCGGAGTCCTTCGAGATCAGTTTCGCGGTCGCACCCGCATCGGTGACCGCCTTCCACGGGTCCGCCAGCTCCGCTTGCTCGATCCCCTCGGGACCCACCAGGAATGCCACCCGCTTGTCGTCATAGGCCATTTCGGCTCCTTTCGTCTTCCTCATCTCTACGCCTGGCCCGGGGGAGAATGAACCCATGGCGAACATCCCCGAGGTCTCCCTCAACGACGGCAACCGCATCCCGCAGCTCGGTTTCGGCGTCTACAAGATCCCGGAGGCCGAGACGGTGGACGCTGTGCTGACCGCTCTCGAGGCCGGATACCGCCACATCGACACCGCGACCTTCTACGAGAACGAGCGCGCCGTCGGCGAGGCCGTGCGGCGCAGCGGGCTGCCGCGCGACGAGGTGTTCGTGACGACGAAGGTGTGGTGGACGGACAATGGCTACGACTCGACGCTGCGCTCGTTCGACGCCAGCCTCGAGCGGCTGGGTTTCGAGGCGGTCGACCTGTACCTCATCCATTGGCCGGCGCCCAAGCACGACAAGTACGTGGAGACGTGGCGCGCACTGGAGCGCCTGAAGGCCGAGGGCCGCGCCCACTCGATCGGCGTCGCCAACTTCCACATCCACCATCTCGATCGCCTCGCCGCCGAGACCGGGACGGTGCCCGCCGTGAACCAGATCGAGCTGCACCCGTGGCTGCCGCAGCGCGAGGTCCGTGCGTACGACGAGGCGCATGGCATCGTGACCGAGGCCTGGTCGCCCCTCGCCCGCGGCCGCGTGCTGGACGACCCGGTGCTCGCCGGGCTCGCCGCGAAGCACGGGGTGACGCCGGCGCAGGTGGTCATCCGCTGGCAGCTCCAGCTCGGCAACGTGGTCATCCCCAAGTCGTCCACACCGGAGCGCATCCGCGCCAACCTCGACGTCTTCGACTTCACCCTCGACGCCACCGACCTCGCCGCCATCGCGGCCCTCGAGTCCGGCGAGCGCACCGGCAAAGACCCCGACGACCTGGGCTGACCGCGCCCGCGTCGGCGCGGATCTCCTCCGCTACCGCCGCGTCACTCCCCGGTCGGGTGCGCCCCCACCACGTCGAGCAGCCACGCCAGGGAGAACGCCCGTTCGCGCCAGGCCGCGTACCGCCCGGACACCCCGCCGTGGCCCGCCGCCATCTCCGTCTTCAGCAGCGCGTCGGCGCCCACCTCCCGCAGCTTCGCCACCCACTTCGCCGGCTCGACGTACAGCACGCGGGTGTCGTTGAGGCTCGTGACGGCGAGGATGCGCGGGTACACGCTGTGGTGGACGTTCTCCACCGGCGCGTACGACTTCATGTAGAAGTACACGTCCTCGTCGTGCAGCGGGTCGCCCCACTCGTCCCACTCGATCACCGTCAGCGGGAGCGACGGGTCCAGGATCGTCGTCAGCGGGTCCACGAACGGCACCTCCGCCAGCACACCGGCGAACAGGCGCGGCGCGAGGTTGGCGACGGCGCCCATCAGGAGGCCTCCCGCACTGCCACCCTGGGCGGCGAGCTGCGCGGGCGTGGTCCAGCCCTGGTCGACGAGGTGCTCCGCCGCGGCCACGAAGTCGCTGAAGGTGTTCTTCTTGTGCAGCTTCTTGCCGTGCTCGTACCAGAGCCTCCCGAGCTCGCCGCCGCCGCGCACGTGCGCGATCGCGAACACCACGCCGCGGTCGAGGAGGCTGAGGCGTGCGATGCCGAACGACGGGTCCATGCTCGCCTCGTATGAGCCGTACCCGTACAGCACGAGCGGCGCCGGCTCACCGGGCGTCACGAGGTCGCGCCGGTAGACGAGCGAGATCGGGACGCGCGTGCCGTCCGCGGCGGTCGCCCACTCCCTGCGCTGCTCGAACAGCTCCGGCTCGAACTCCCCGAGGACCGGCTGCTGCTTGCGCAGGGTGAGTTCGCGAGTGCGTACGTCGTAGTCGTACACGCTCGACGGGGTGACGAAGCTGCCGTAGCCGAGCCGCAGGAAGGGCTGCGTCCACTCGGGGTTGCCGCCCGCGCCGACGGTGAACAGCTCCTCGTCGAACTGCAGCTCGTGGAGGATGTCGTCCACCTCGCCGACGACGCTGCCCTCGGTCGGCGACGGGAGGCACGCGACCGCGAGCCGGGTCATCCCCTCGCGGCGGTACTCCAGCGCGACGAAGTCGCGGAACGCGTCCACCCCCTCGATCCGCACAGCCGGGTCGTGGGGGAGCAGGGTCCGTCGCGGCCCCTGCGGGTCGTCGGCCGCGACGCTGACCAGCTCGAAGTTGACCGCGCCGTCGTTGTGCACGATGAGCAGCCGGTCGCGGCCTCCCGCGACGACGTGCTCGATGTCGTACTCGACGCCCTCCTTGCGCGGCCAGACGACACGGAACTCGCCCGTGGGGTCACCCGCGTCCAGCAGCCAGCTCTCGCTGGTGATGTTGGAGCCCGCCTCGATGACCAGGTACCGGCGGCTGCGGGTGAGGCCGACGCCGATCCAGTACTTCTCGTCGGGCTCGTGGAAGACCTGCGCGTCGGGCTCGCCGTCCGGCCCCTGACCGACCCGGTGCCGCCACACGGTGTCCGGTCGCCAGGCGTCGTCCACCGTCGTGTAGAAGAGGTACTCTCCGCTCGGGTCGAAGAGCGCGCCGGCGCCGGTCCCCGCGATCTCGTCGGGGAAGGCGGCGCCGTCGCCGGTCAGCGACCGCACCCGGATCGTGTACCGTTCGTCGCCCTCGGTGTCGACGGCGTAGAGCAGCCGGCTGCCGTCGGCGCTGACGTCGAAGCTGCCGAGCGCGTAGAAGTCGTGCCCCTCGGCCTCCGCGTTGTCGTCCAGCAGGATCTGCTCGCCCGGGAGGCCGTGCTGCTGCGCGTGCTCGTCCAGCGCCGGCGGCTCCCAGTCGTCGGGGCCGTCGATGGGGGCGCGGCAGTGGATGCCGTACTGCTTCCCCTCGACGGTGCGGGTGTAGTACCACCAGTCGCCCTCGCGGGTGGGGACGCTCAGGTCGGTCTCCCGGGTGCGGGACTTGATCTCGTCGAAGATCTGCTCGCGCAGCACGGCGAGCTTCTCGGTGCGCGCGTTCGTGTAGGCGTTCTCCTCGTGGAGGTGCGCGATGACCGCCGGATCGTCCTTGTCGCGCAGCCACTCGTAGTCGTCGACGACGACGTCCCCGTGGTGCGTGCGCTCGGTCGGCTTCTTCGCGGTGATCGGCGGCGTGAGCATCCCACCAGGCTACCCAACGCGGGTGCGCGGCGGGGCTGTGTGCGCGGCCCCCGCCGGTAAGGTGGGCCCGTGAACGAGACATGGTGGAAGTCGGCGGTCGTGTATCAGGTCTACCCGCGCAGCTTCGCGGACAGCGACGGCGACGGCATCGGCGACCTCCGGGGGATCATCCAGCATCTCGACTATCTGCAGGAGCTCGGCGTCGACGTCGTCTGGCTCTCGCCCATCTACGCCTCCCCGCACGACGACAACGGCTACGACATCAGCGACTACCGGGCGATCGACCCGCTGTTCGGCACCTTCGACGACTTCGACGAACTGCTCGCCGGCCTCCACTCCCGCGGCATCAAGCTGGTCATGGACCTCGTGGTCAACCACACCTCCGACGAGCACCCGTGGTTCGTGGAGTCCGCCTCCTCGCTCGACAACCCGAAGCGCGACTGGTACTGGTGGCGGAAGCCGCGCGACGGCCGTCAGCCCGGCGAGCACGGCGCCGAGCCCAACAACTGGGGGTCGGCCTTCTCCGGCCCCGCCTGGCAGCTCGATCCGGCCACCGGCGAGTACTACCTCCACCTGTTCTCGCGCAAGCAGCCCGACCTCAACTGGGAGAACCCGGAGGTGCGCGAGGCCGTCTACGACATGATGAACTGGTGGCTCGACCGCGGCGTCGACGGCTTCCGCATGGACGTCATCAACTTCATCTCGAAGGTGGTGGAGCTCCCCGACGGCGAGGTCCCTCCCGGGCGGCTGTACGGCGACGGCTACCCGTTCTACGCTCAGGGTCCGCGCCTCCACGAGTTCCTGCAGGAGATGCACGAACGGGTGTTCGCCGGGCGCTCCGGCGACTTCCTCACCGTCGGCGAGATGCCGGGGGTGACGATCGAGGAGGCGCAGCTGTTCACCGACCCCGCACGCGCGGAGGTCGACATGGTCTTCCAGTTCGAGCACGTCGACCTCGACCACGGTCCCGGCGGCAAGTGGGACGACCGGCCGGTGAGCGTGCTCGACCTCAAGCGCAACCTCGCCAAGTGGCAGGAGGGCCTGGCCCGGACCGGCTGGAACAGCCTGTACTGGAACAACCACGACCAGCCGCGCGTCGTCAGCCGGTTCGGCGACGACCGGCCGGAGCACCGCGCCGCGTCGGCGAAGGCGCTCGGCACGGTGCTCCACCTGATGCGCGGCACGCCGTACGTCTACCAGGGCGAGGAGCTCGGCATGGCCAACGTGCCCTTCGAGTCCATCGACGACTTCCGCGACATCGAGACCCTCAACCACTACGCGGAGGCCGTCGACATCCAGGGCCAGGACGCCGCGGCGGTCATGGCGGCGCTGCGCCGCACGAGCCGGGACAACGCCCGCACGCCGATGCAGTGGTCGGCCGCGCCCGCCGCCGGGTTCACCACGGGCACGCCGTGGATCGAGGCCAACCCGGACTATGTGCTGGTGAACGCGGAGGCCGAGATCCATGCCCCCGACTCGGTGTTCGCCCACTACCGCCGGCTCATCGACGTCCGGCACCGGTCGGAGGTGGTCGCCGACGGCGACTTCACCCTGGTGCTCGCTGACCATCCCCAGCTCTTCGCGTACGTGCGCGCGCACAACGGCCGCCGGTTGCTGGTCCTCGCCAACCTCTCCGGCGAGCCTGCCCGCTACGACGCGTCGGAGCTCGCGGGCTGGGAGGACGCGGCCCTCGTGCTCGGCAACCTCGACGACTCGGTGGACCGTGGCGTGTCCGGCTCCGTGGAGCCCTGGGAGGCGCTGGTCTTCGAGCAGGCCTGAGCGCCGGGGTTGTGCTCCCCGCTCCCCGGGGTGTGTGATGGGCGTCGAACGTCGCCCGAGGCGGCGACGGGAGCGGGAGTGGCGCGTCATGGGCAACTACGTCGCGAGGGCCGAGGCCGACATCCGTGCGCCTCGACGGGAGGTCTGGAACCTGCTGACGTCGAGCGGTTCCCATCCCGAGATCCTGTTCGGCGCGGAGATCGTCTCCGACTGGCGGCTCGGCTCGCGCATCGTGTGGCGCGGCGAGTGGCAGGGGAAGACCTTCGAGGATCACGGCCGGGTGATCGAGCTGGACGACCGTGACGAGCCGTGGCGGATCGTGCTCACGCACTTCAGTCCGCTGAGCGGCCTGCCCGACGTCCCGGAGAACTACCACGCGCTGCACTTCGAGCTCGACGCGACATCCGAGGGCACTCACGTCACGCTCGATCAGGACAACAACCCCACGGTCGAGGCGGCCCGGCACTCCCGGGACAACTGGATCGCCATGCTGGAGGGCGTCAAGGCGGTCGCCGAGCGCTCAGCGGCTCGACGCCCGGCCTGACCGAGGCTGGCGGAGCCGGAACGGGTCCGGTCGATCAGGCCATCGGCTGATCAGCCGTGGCCCTTGCCCTTGCCCGCGGGCGGTCCCGGGGCCGGGGCCGGGGCCGGAGGCGCGGCCGGGGCTCCGGGCTTCGCCGGCGTGGCCGCTTTCGGCGGTGCGGAGACGCCGAGGAACTTCGGGAGCGGAGCGGGGAAGGCCGTGCCGCCGTACGCGGCGTCGAGCGCGGTCTGGATGCGCTTGACGATCGAGAACTTGACGTTGCCGCCGCCGACGCCCTGGAAGGTCTGGCTGCGGAGGGCGACGCCGCCCGAGATGTTGCCCACCCAGGTGGCCTGCGCGACCTTCGTCGTGGAGGTCACCAGCCAGTTCTCCACCGAGTTGTCCGTCGTTCCGGTCTTGCCGAAGATCGGGACCCCGTCGTTCGGGTTCGCGGAGGCCGCAGTGCCGCCCCCGCGCAGCACGCCCTGCAGGGCGTAGATCGCGGCGGCCGCGACGCCCGGGTCGATGGGTGTCGTCGAGCACTGGGTCTTGGGCACGGCGTGCGGGACGCCGTCGTTGGTGACGATCTTGTCGATGGCGATCGGGGTGCAGGCCTGGCCGTGGTTGGCGATCCCGGCGTACGCCGTCGCCATCGTGAGCGGGGCGATATAGTTCGTGCCGAGCACGGACGACGGGTTCGCGCGGAACGGGTTGGTCGCCTCGTCGGCGCCGTGCACCCCGAGGGCCTGGGCGCCTTCCTTGATGCCGCAGAGGTCGATCTTGGTGGCCATCATGGCGAAGATCGAGTTGATGGACGCTGCCGTCGCGTTCATCACCGACGTCGACGTCACCGTCTCGCCCTCGTCGTTCGCGACGTTCCACGGTGAACCGCCGATGTCGTTGCAGGGGTCGCTCTCGTGGAACGCGGTCTGCGGGAAGACGTGCTGCGTCCCGTTCACCACCTCGTTGAGGGTGTGGCCCTCCTTCAGCCATTCGAGCAGGTCGAACGCCTTGTACGACGAACCGGTCTGGAAGCCCTCCGAGCCCCCGTAGTCGTAGTCGGTGTTGTAGTTGACCGCCGTGGTGCCGGCGGCGGGCGCGGCCGTGTTGTCGTACGGCCTGTTCTGCACCATCGTGACGATCCGCCCGGTGCCGACCTCAACGGCGACGTTGGACGACCCGAGGTCGAGTGCGGGGCTGGTCGGCGGGATGTACGACGACACCGCCTGCTGCGCCTGCGATTGGAGGTCGAGGTTGAGCGTCGTGTAGATCTTGAGGCCGCCGCGCGTCAGGAAGCTGGACCGCTCGTCGGCGGTCTTGCCGAAGATCGGGTCCTGCTCGATGGTGCGCTCGACGTAGTCGCAGAAGAACGCCGCGTTGAACTGCTGCGCCGTCATGCAGCCGTTCGACATCTGGCTGATCTTAGGCTCCACCTTGGTCGCCTTCGCGGCGTCGTGCTCCGCTTTGGTGATCTTGCCGTTCACCAGCATGCGGTCGAGCACGTAGTTGCGCCGGGCGAGGGTCTGCGCGTAGCCGTTCGCCGCGCCGTTGTCCTTGTTGGCCGGCTGATCGATGCGCAGGTTGTCCGGGTTGTTCAGGATGGCGATGAGGGTCGCGGCCTGGGGGAGCGAGATGGCCGCAGCCGAGACCCCGAAGTAGTACTCGGCCGCCGACTGGACACCGTAGACCCGGCCTCCGAACAGAGCGATGTTGAGGTAGCTCTGCAGGATGTTGTTCTTCGAGTACTCCTTCTCGAGCCCGATCGCGTAGCGCATCTCCTTGAGCTTGCGCACCGGGTCGACCGCGGTCGCGTCGTTGTAGCACGCCTGGTAGGCCTTGTACTGCTTCTTCTGGACGGCGTCCGTCGCGGTCGGGTCGGGCTGCTTGTTCTCGCAGCGCTGCACCAGGATGTTCTTGACGTACTGCTGCGTGATGGACGAGCCGCCCTGCACCGACTTGTGCAGCGCGGTCAGCACCGCACCGCGGAGGGTGCCGGTGACGTCGACGCCGCCGTGTTCGTAGAAGCGCGGGTCCTCGGTCGCGATGGCCGCGTCTTTGAGGTTCTGGGAGATGGCGTCCCAGCCGACCTCGACGCGGTTCTGCGAGTAGAACGAGGCGATCGGCACCGGCTTGCCGCCGGCGGTCGCGTACATGGTGGACGCCTGTGCCAGCGGCTCCACCTTCATGTACTCCGGGAGGCCGTCGAAGACGCTGATGGTCGAGTCAGCGGCCGTCCCGGTGAGGGCGACGGCGGGTGTGACGGCGGCGGCGGCGAGGAGTCCGGCGACAGCGCTCAGTGCCACGAATCCGAGCAGCGCGGGCGCCCACTTCCATCTTCTGCGTCCGTCAGCCGTCATGCGCGCAATGATACGCGTGCCCGATGTCGGGTCCCCGAGGGTACGCCCGCGTTGTGGAGAACTTATTCAGGAACGGGAATGTGGAGGAGTTGCCGTCAGTCCTCGCCGCGCAGCTTGTCGCAGAGAGTGGCGAGCAGCTCCAGCTCCTCCGTGTCGAGCCGGGTGCCGACACGCTCGGCGATCGAGCGCATGTGGTCGAGAGCGACGCGACGGAACATCTCGAACCCGGTGTCGGTCATCGTGATGATCGTCCCGCGCGCGTCGGACGGCTCCGGGCCTTTGACGACGAGCCCGCGGTCGACCAGCCGGTCGACGAGCCGGCTCACGCTCGGCTGGGTGAGGAGGACGTGCTTGTTGAGGTCGCGGAGCCGCAGCGAGCGATCGGGCTGGCGGGAGAGGTTGAAGAGGACGTCGTACTCGTTGAAGGAGATGTCCCTGGTCGGGAACTCTGCGGCAAGCGTCCGCATCACGGCGACCTGCGCGCGGAACAGCGATTCCCACGCCGAGACCGCGGTCGCCCTGGATCGCTTGACCGGACCGGCCGCAGTCGTGCCCGTGCTCATGACGCCACCCCTTCGCGCTCGAGTAGTCGATGCGTTCGCATCTTCTCATCATGCGCCGACAGCGCTCATCCGTGCCAGCACGGCATCCGGGGGAGGGCAGCGATTTCAGGGGCGCGTTAAAAAGATTGAGGGCCGGCCGCAGAGGCTAGCGGCCGGCCCTCTCCCTTGCACCAAGAGTGTCCTGCAATCACATTCCGCGATGGCTGCCACAGCAAACAACCATTGCTCTTGAACTATATAACGAAGAGGTAACGGGTGCTAGTTATCAAGTCGTTATTTTTGCTGCGAATTGGCTATGGACCGGTTATCCCCCCGCTGAGGGTGGACAAATCGGTCTGAAAACGGTGGGGCGAGGGTCGACTCGGAATAGGGCGGACGCGAACGCTGTTCGCCTCAAGGGCCGCCCCTGGCGGCACAGTGGTCTGCGTCCCCGACCGGACGCATCCCTCCCAGCTACCGAAAGGCATCCCCTCGATGGATCTGTTCTCCCCCGTCTCACTCGGCGACCTGCACCTTCCCAACCGCGTCGTGATGGCGCCGCTCACCCGCACGCGTTCGGGCGAGGCCGGCATCCCGGGGCCGCTGGTGGTGGAACACTACGCGCAGCGGGCGAGCGTCGGCCTGATCATCTCCGAGGGCACCTACCCGAGCCACGAGTCGCGTGCGTACCCCGGCCAGCCGGGCATCGTCACGGAGGAGCAGATCGCCGGCTGGCGCGCCGTCGCCGACGCCGTGCACGCCGAGGGCGGCCGCATCGTGATGCAGCTCATGCACAGCGGTCGCGTCTCGCACCCGCTGATCACCGGGACGGACCGGATCGTCGCCCCGAGCGCCGTCGCGATCGACGGCGAGACGCGCACCACCACCGGCAAGGTCGCCTACCCGGTGCCGCACGCGCTCACCGCCGACGAGCTCGCGACGGTGCGCGACGAGTTCGTCACGGCGGCGAAGAACGCCATCGCGGCCGGCCTCGACGGGGTGGAGGTGCACGGTGCCAACGGGTACCTGTTGCACCAGTTCCTCTCGCCTGTCTCCAACGTCCGTGACGACCAGTACGGCGGCTCCCCGGAGGCGCGGGCGCGTTTCGTCGTCGAGGTGACCACGGCGATCGCCGAGGCCGTGGGCTCCGGGCGGGTGGGCATCCGGCTGTCGCCGATGCACAACATCCAGGACGTCTTCGAGACCGACCTGGCCGACGCGACCGCGACCTACCAGGCCGTGGTCGACGGCCTCGCGCCGCTCGGCCTCGCCTATGTGAGCGTGCTGCACAGCGACCCCACGGGCCCGCTCGTCCAGGACCTGCGTCAGCGCTTCGGCGGCCCGTTCATCGTGAACAGCGGATTCGCTTCGGTCACGACGCGCGACGAGGCGATCACGCTGGTCGAGGACGCGCACGCAGACGCGGTGGCCGTGGGGCGTCTCGTCATCGCGAACCCCGACCTGGTCGAGCGCTGGAAGGGCGAGCACCCGGAGAACGAGCCCAACGCGGCGACCTTCTACGGGCCCGGCGCAGAGGGCTACACGGACTACCCGCGCCTGAGCGCCTAGTCGCAACAACATCAAGCCTCCCGGTCTTCGGCCGGGAGGCTTGACTTTTGCGTATCCGAAGCCGAATACTCTAATCAGAGTATTCGGAGGTGAGCGATGGTCAAGCGAGCGGTGTCCAACCCCCTGGCGCTGGCCGTCCTGGCCTGCCTCTGGGAGAAGCCGATGTACCCGTACGAGATGACGACCACGATGCGGGAGCGCGGCAAAGAGGACAGCATCCGCCTCAACTTCGGCTCCCTCTACGCCGTCATCAAGTCCCTCGAGAAGCACGGTTTCATCCGGGTGGCGCAGACCGAGCGCGAGGGCAACCGGCCGGAGCGCGTCGTCTACGAGATCACGGAGACCGGCCGCGCGGAGGCCGACGACTGGATGCGGGAGCTCATCGCCGTCCCGGTCAAGGAGTACCCCGCCATCGAGACCGGGCTGTCGCTGCTGCCCATGCTCGCCCCCGAGGTCGCCGCCGAGCTGCTGGAGCGCCGGCGCGACCTGCTGGACGCCGAACTGGTCGAGCGGGCCGGCTTGTACGAACGCGCGCTCGCCCTCCCGCTGCCCGAGCTGTTCATGATCGAGTCGCGCTACCGCGTCGCGATCATGGAGGCGGAGCGCGCCTTCGTCGCCGACCTCGCCGCGCGCATCCGCGACCGGTCCCTCGGCGGCGTCGACTGGTGGGAGCGGCTCTGGGAGCTGTTCGGCCAGGGCCACGACATGGCGGAGATCCGCGACCGGATCGCCGCAGGAGACTTCGGACAGGAGGTGGCCGACCTGTTCGGCCCGGCGGAAGCGCCGAGCCCGGCGGGAACCTGAGCGCCGCACAGCAAGAACGATGGCCGGAGAGCGGCAACTCTCCGGCCATCCACACCTTCGATTCGTTCCTTGCGGAACCTGCGTCAACAGTCACCGAGGGCTTTCTCCATGATATGCCCGCGCCGGTGGCTGCCCGAGATGAAAGGAAGCCACCCGTGGCACCACACACCGGCTCGGCGATCGCCGCCGAGCACCTCGTCAAGTCCTACAGCGGAGGCCGGGGCAAGCCCGCCGTCCGCGCCGTCGACGACCTCGGCTTCGAGGTCGCCGCCGGCACCGTCTTCGGACTCCTCGGCCCCAACGGCGCCGGTAAGTCCACCACCATGAAGATCCTGTCCACGCTGACGCGCGCCGACGCCGGCGCCGCCTTCGTCGCTGGCATCGACGTGAGCCGCAACCCCGGCCGGGTGCGGCGGGCGATCGGCTTCGTGGCCCAGAAGCCGGTCTCCGACCCCAACGACACCGGAGCCGAGAACCTCGTCCTCGCCGGGCGCCTCCAGGGGATGACCGGCCGGGACGCCAAGGCCCGCGCCCGGGAGCTCCTCGACCGGTTCGGGCTCACCGACCACGCCAAACGTCAGGTGAAGGCCTACTCCGGCGGCATGGCGCGCAAGCTGGATGTCGCCATCGGGCTCATGCACCGCCCCGAGGTGCTCTTCCTGGACGAGCCGACCACGGGCCTCGATCCGGAGGCCCGCGCCGAGCTGTGGGCGGAGCTGGAGCGGATGACCGGCGCAGAGAAACTCACCGTGCTGCTGACGACGCACTACCTGGACGAAGCCGACCGCCTCGCCGACCGGCTCGCGATCGTCGACCACGGCCGCATCGTCACGGGCGGGACGCCGGAGGAGCTGAAGAACGGCCTCCGCGGCGACGCCGTGATCGTGGAGCTGGCTCCCGACGCCGACCCGTTCGCCGCCCTCACGGCGCTCGAGCGCGTGGAGGCCCTGCGCGAGGTCGGCGGGGACGGCCGGACGCTCCGGGCCCGCGCGGACAACGGCGCGGCGACTCTCCCCGCCGCGCTCGCCGCCCTGGAGGCCGCGGCCGTCGCCGTCGCCTCCGCCACGGTCGCCCGGCCGAGCCTGGACGACGTCTACCTGCGGCACACCGGCCGCACTTTCACGCGGGCGCAGGAGTCCGCCGAGCATGTTCTGGAGACCGCATCATGACCGCCATCGCGACCGTCCCGCCGCGTGCTACGCGCCGCCCGGGCCCGACCTTCCTCACCCACACGCTGCTGCTCACAGGGCGGCAGCTTCGCTGGGCGATGCGGATGCCTGCCTTCCTGGTGATGAACCTGGTGCAGCCGGTGATCTGGCTTCTGCTCTTCGGGCAGCTCTTCAAGTCCGTCATCGAGATCCCCGGCTTCGGCGTCGGCCAGAGCTACCTGGAGTACCTGACGCCGGGCGTCGTGATGATGCTCGCGCTGTTCGGGAGCGCGTGGTCGGGCACCGTGTACATCCAGGACATGGACCGCGGCGTGATGGACCGGTTCCTCACCTCGCCGACCAACCGCGGCGCGATGATCGTGGCCACGCTGGTCTACCAGTCGATCCTCGCCGTCGTGCAGTCGCTGATCGTGGTCGGGATCGCCTTCTGGGCGGGCGCGCGCTTCGACGGCGGACCGGGCGGGATGCTGCTCCTGCTGCTCGGGGTGGTGCTGCTCACTGCGGTGTTCTGCTCGTTCTCGAATGCTGTGGCGCTGCTCGCCCGGGATCAGACCGCGCTGATCGGCATCTCGCAGCTCATCACGCTGCCGCTGATGTTCCTCAGCTCGGCGATCATGAACACGACGCTGTCGCCGGAGTGGGTGCGGAACGTCGCCGCCTACAACCCGTTCGAGTGGGCCGTGATCGTCGGCCGCGAGGCCCTGAGCGCGACCCCCGACTGGGCGTCCCTCTGGGGCCACGCCGGCCTCTTGGCCGCGCTGGCCGTCCTCATGGCCGCCCTCGCCACCAGCGCCTTCCGCAGCTACCAGCGCTCCGCCTGACGCCCAGCCATCGCTTCCTCAGTTTCTCCCGCCTCCGCTCGGCGTGTCGCGGGAGAAACTGAGGAACAGACAGCTGCCCAGCGGCTCAGAAGAGGTCGGGGGAGGGGGCGCTGGCGTGGCGGATGGAGACGTCCGCGTGGCGGTCGAAGCGGTAGCCGACGCCGCGCACGGTGCGCACGATGTCCTCGTAACGGCCCAGCTTGGCGCGCAGGCGGCGGACGTGGACATCGATGGTGCGCTCGTTCGGGATCTCGTCCTCGTCGGCGTTCGACCAGAGCGACGAGATGAGCTCGGCGCGCTCGATGGTGCGGCCTTCGCGCAGCACCAGGTACTGCAGCAGCTCGAACTCCTTGTAGGTGAGGGAGACCGTCTGGTTGTCGAGGATGAGGCGCTTGCGCGAGATGTCGACCACGACACCGGAGGCGGCGCGGTCCTCGTCCTCATCGACCGCCGGTGCGTGGCGGTGCTTCGCGATGGCGGCCGGGTCCTGGAGGGCGAGGCGCACGACGTCCACGTCGCGTCCGCCGGCGCCGGCCGGGGCCAGGGCGACGGCGGCGTAGGTCTCGGAGGCCGGGGCCAGCTCGGCGGTGAGTTGCTTGAGCGCCTCGACGATGCGGCCGAGGTCGGTGCCGGCGGCGGCGGCCTTCAGCTCGTCGATGCCGACGTAGAGGACGAAGCCGCGGGCCTCGGTCCCCTCGGGGACGGCGCGGAGGCGGGGCGCCGGCGTGGCGGCGACGATGGGGGCGGCGGGGCGGAGGGTGTCGACGGTTGCAAGAGACATGGGAGGGAGAGCCCTTCGGTGATGATGATGCGTCCGGACCCGGGTGCGGCTGTTCTCCTGCGGTGAGCTCCGGTCGGAGCGGCTGCGGAGGTGCGCCGGATGGCGGGTTTTCCGGTGTGACGAGGTGTCCCTGTTCAGAAAGGGACTGATGCACGGGTGCGTTCGTGTGGCGCGCCCGGGGAGCTGTGCCCGGAGCCGACGCTCGTCTGCGTCGGAGGGCGACCGCTCGGCGAAAGGGTCGTCAGATTAGCGACACATTCGGCAACACATGACCGAGTCGCGGCCGGGCATCATCATGCCGGCATCCCCAGGGGCCTCGAAGGAGGTCAGGGTGCGCGAGTTGTCAGTCATGTTGAGAAGTAAACCGCCCCGTGACACGTCGTGTCAAATCGTTACGGAATGTTGCAGGGGTGCTCGACACCCTACACAGTGCCGTACAAACGGTCCCCAGCGTCGCCGAGACCGGGCACAATGTATCCGTTCTCGTTCAGCCGCTCGTCCAGCGCGCCGAGCACGATGGTGACGTCGCGGCCCTCCGTCGCCTTCTCCAGGGCCGCCAGACCCTCGGGCGCGGCGAGCAGGCAGATCGCGGTGACATCCACCGCGTTGCGGGTGAACAGGAACTCGATCGCGGCGCCCAGCGAGCCTCCGGTGGCGAGCATCGGGTCGAGCACGAAGCACTGGCGGTCGGAGAGGTCCATCGGCAGGCGCTCGGCGTACGTGGTCGGCTCGAGGGTCTCCTCGTTGCGCACCATGCCCAGGAAGCCGACCTCGGCGGTCGGCATCAGCTTGACCATGCCCTCCAGCATCCCGAGTCCGGCACGCAGGATCGGCACGACCAGCGGCCGCGGCTGGCTGAGGGTGACGCCCATCGTGGTGGTCACCGGCGTCTGGATCTCCACCGGCTCCACACGCACGGCGCGGGTGGCCTCGTAGGCCAGCAGGGTGACGAGCTCCTCCGTGAGCGCCCGGAACACGGGCGACGGGGTCTCCTTGTTGCGGAGCACGGAGAGCTTGTGGGTGATCAGGGGGTGGTTCGCTACGTGCACTCGCATAGGCTCAAGGCTAGCCGAACGCGCCCCCGCCGGGGGTCGACCCAGGAGCCGCTGTGACCCTTCCCGTGCCCGCCGACTACGAGCGGTGGATGCGCCGCGCCGTCGCGGACGCCCGGCTCGCGTTCGACACCGGAGACGTGCCGGTCGCGGCGCTCGTGCTGGACGCGAACGGCACGGTCATCGGCACGGGACGCAACGAGCGCGAGCTGCACCGGGACCCGACCGCGCACGCCGAGGTCCTGGCGCTGCGGGCGGCCGCTGCGACGCGCAGCGACTGGCACCTGGAGGGCTGCACCCTGGTCGTGACGCTGGAGCCGTGCGTGATGTGCGCCGGCGCGGTGCTGGCGGCGCGGGTGCCGACCGTCGTGTTCGGGGCGTGGGACGAGAAGGCCGGCGCGGCGGGGTCGGTGTACGACGTCCTCCGCGACCGGCGGCTCAATCACCAAGTCGCCGTCTATCCCGGCGTCCTCGCCGAGGAGTGCGCAGACCTGTTGCTCGACTTCTTCCGCGCGAAGCGCTGACCGCTCAGCGGGGGAGCGCCTGCAGCCACTCGGAGAAGGCGGCGTGGGAGGCCCGCTGCATCTGCGCGGAGTACAGCGTGCGGTCCTCGCGCATGGCCTCCGGGTCGATGGCGTGCTCGTCCAGCTCGTTGTAGCCGTCGGCGACCCAGTGTTCGTGCATCTCGTCCGTCACCTCGGGGTGGAACTGCACCGCCAGCGCGAAGTCGCCGATCGCGAACGCCTCGTTGGAGTAGTCGCTGGAGGACGCCAGCCGGGTCGCCCGCTCCGGCAGCTCGAACGTGTCGCCGTGCCACTCCACCACGGGCACGCCGTCGAAGTGCCGGATCGGCGAGTTCGCGCCCTCCTCGGTCGGCTCGACGCGCCGGAAACCGATCTGCATGGTGTCGCCCCGGTAGACGCGCTCGCCGAGGGCGCCGGCCATGAGCTGCGCGCCCAGGCACACGCCGAGCGTCGGACGCTCGGCCTCGAGGCGGCTGCGCAGGAGGTCCCGCTCGGCGGCCAGGAACGGGAACTCCTCGGTCTGGTAGGCGCCCATCTCGCCGCCGAGCACGACGACGAGGTCGGCCTCGTGCGGGTCGAGGGCAGAGACGTCCTCCGTGGTCACGTCGACGATGCGCAGGTCGTAGCCGTGCTCCACGAGGACCGGGCCGATGTTGCCGAGGTGGATGGACGGGTCGTGCTGCAGGATCAGCGCGGTGCGGGTCACTCGAGTCCTTTGACGATGATGGTGTCGGTGGCGGGGTGCTGCTCGTTCGGGTCGACCCAGACGTCGGGCTCGATGTAGATGACCCGGGCGACGGGGACGGCGGCGCGGATACGGCGTTCGATCGCGTCGATCGTGGCCGAGACCTCCAGCATGGTCTGCTGACCGGCGACGGCGAGCTTGGCGCCGACGAGCAGCTCGTCCGGCCCCAGGTAGAGCGTGCGCATGTGGATGATGCGCTCGACCTCGTCGCCGGCCAGGATGGCCCGCTCGATCGCGGCGACATCCGCGTCCGAAGCGCCCTCGCCGACCAGGAGGCTCTTGGTCTCGATGCCGAGCACAATCGCGACCGCGACCAGCAGCAAGCCGATCAGCACGGTGCCGACGCCGTCCCAGACGCCGTTGCCGGTGATGATCGTGAGCCCTACGCCGATGAGGGCGAAGACCAGGCCGGTGAGCGCGGCGACGTCCTCCAGCAGCACGACCGGCAGCTCCGGCGCCTTCGCGCGCCGGATGAACTGCGGCCACGACATCCCCTTGCGGAGCGGGTTCGACTCGTGCACCGCGGTCCGCAGCGAGAACGACTCCAACCCGATCGCGATGAAGAGCACCAGCAGCGGCAGCCACCAGTTCTCCAGCGGGTGCGGATGGGTCAGCTTCTCCACGCCCTCGTACAGTGAGAACACGCCGCCGACCGAGAACAGGATGATCGAGACGACGAACGCGTACACGTACCGCTCGCGTCCGTAGCCGAACGGGTGCTCCTTGTCGGCCTTCTTCCTGGCCTGGCGTCCGCCGAGCAGCAGCAGAAGCTGATTGCCCGAGTCCGCGACCGAGTGCACGCCCTCAGCGAGCATCGAGGAGGAGCCCGAGAACGCCCACGCGATGAACTTCGTCAGGGCGATCCCCAGGTTGGCGGCGAAGGCCGCGACGATCGCCCTTGTGCCGCCTTCTGCGCTCATGACCTCATCCTAGGATGGGCCCATGAGCGACACGCAGAACGTCACGCTGCCCACCATCGCGATGCTCGGGGCGGGCTCGATGGGGCGCGCCATCCTCTCTGGGCTGACCGCGCCGGGAGTGACCGTGTCCGGCGGCATCCGGGTGACCAACCGATCCAAGGCGCGGGCGTTCGAGCTCGCCGGCATCCCCGGCGTGACCGCGTACGCGACCGAGCACGACGGGGACGCGAACCGGCTCGCTGTGGACGGCGCCGAGCTCGTCATCGTCGCCGTGAAGCCCGGGATGGTGCCCGACCTCCTGCGCGAGATCGCCGACTCCCTGACGCCCGGCGCCGTCGTCGTGAGCGTGGCGGCCGGCGTCACCATCGCGACCTTCGAGTCGCTGCTGCCCTCGTCGGTGGTCGTGGTCCGCTCGATGCCGAACACCCCCGCGGTCGTCCGCAAGGCCGTCACCGGGATCAGCCCCGGCACCCGCACCGAGCCCGACGACCTGGCGCTCGTCCGCGCGCTGTTCGAGACCGTCGGGGAGGTCGTGGAGGTGCCCGAGTCGCAGCTCGACGCGCTCAGTACCATCTCCGGCTCTGGCCCGGCCTACGTGTTCCTGCTGGTCGAGGCGCTGACCGCGGCGGCCATCGAGAAGGGCTTCACCCCTGAGCAGGCGCGCACACTCGTCAACGGAACGTTCCTCGGCGCGTCCGAGCTCCTGGTCTCCTCCGGCGAGGACCCCGCCGAGCTCCGCCGCCGCGTCACCAGCCCCAACGGCACCACCGAGCGCGCCATCGCGGTGCTCGCCGACGCCGACCTCCCGGCCCTCTTCACCCGCGCCACCGACGCCGCCCTCGCCCGAGCCCGCGAACTCGCCGCCCACTGACCCGCCGCCGCCATCCATCCCGGAGTTCTGTACGCAACACGCCGATGCGGCGCGTGCATTACTCCGGAACGGATCGATGGAGGGCCCGGCGGACGGCGAGCAGCGCTCGGGGGACAGGGGGCCTGAGGTCGTCGGCGGTGAGGAAGATGACGTCCCAACCGCACTCGGTAAGTCTTTCGCGGCGCGCGACGTCGTCGCGGAACGCCTTCTGATCGGTGCGGTGAAGGTCGCCGAGGTACTCGATGGCGATCCGCCTGGCGGGATAGGCCAGGTCGACCATTGCGATCAGGCGTCCGTCGCGGTGCACTCGATAGTTGAGTTCGGGTTCGGGTAGCCCAGCGTCCACGAGAAGAAGTCTCAAGCGCGTCTCCTGCGGTGAGAGCGGGCCGTAGCGGACCGCTTCGAACGCCAGCCGCAGGCGTCGTATCCCAGGTCGTCTCGCGTGATGGCGCACCGCTCGATCCAGGTCTGAGCGCGTCCAGGCGGACGGAACGCGCGAATAGGGCTCGTCGCCGGTGATGAGCCAGTCGCCGATCACGATGAGGTCGTCGACGGACAGTACGGATGACATCTGGGCCCACGCGTCCTCCGCAGCGATCACGCGAAGCCCGTCCACGACGACCACCTTGTGCCCCGTCGCCTTCAGCTCATGGCCGATGACCCCCTCCATTTGCGGAGGTTTCATGGGGGCGAAGACGGAGACGTGGACCTCGTTCGGCACCGCCCGGTGCGGCAGAGGAAAGCCGTGGATCATCGCCGCCGACGCGTGACTGAACGCGTGCCGGCCACGCTCGAGAGCCGAATAGGCGCGACAGCGGTCCCGGTGGTCGTCGTACCCGACGCCGATCGTCCGGATACCCCGGAACGGCCGCTGCATCCCGGCGCCGTCGAGCTGCCGCCGCGTCATCCCGATCGCCCGCCCCTGCTCTATCGTGAAGCCCGTCTCATCGACCAGCCAATGCACCGTTTCCATCCCACGACTCTGCCCTCCCTCACCCTGCCTCCCCGAGTTCTCCACAGCCCCTCAATCCGTTCCGGAGTTTTGCACGCAACACGCCGCGCGAGCCCGTGCATAAGTCCGGAATGGATGGCGACGGGGGTGGACGTGGTACTGGGGGAGTCGTACGACTAGCCTGGGGGAATGGCCGACATCTTCGACGTGATCGCCGACCCGACGCGGCGCGACATCCTCAAAGTGCTGCTCGACCGCAACTCGGATGACGCGCGTCCCGTCGGGGAGATCTCGGTGTCGGAGATCGTGGCCACCCTGGAGCTCAGCCAGCCCACCGTCTCCAAGCATCTCAAGGTGCTGCGCGAGGCGTCGCTGGTGTCGGTCCGCGAGGAGGGCCAGCATCGCTACTACCGGCTCGACCCGACCCCGCTGGAGGCCGTGGAGGACTGGGTCATCCCGTTCACCGCGTCCGATGTCGACCTGTCCGACTATTCGGCGCAGCTCGCCGACGAGACGCGCGAGTTCGCCAGCACGGTCGGCAAGGTGCTCGCAGACACCCGTCGCCGGGTCGAGCGGGTCACGCCGAAGAAGTGGCGCAGGGACTGACCCGGCATTGAAGCCCGGCCTCGCGGCGACGAGAGTTCGCTAGTTCCCCGTCGGCACGACCCGAGTACGATGACGGGCAGAAAGGGACACCGCATGGTTCACGATGGGAGCTCGAACGCTCTGCGCGAGGTGCGTTTCCTGACGGTCGCCGAGGTGGCCGACATGATGCGCGTCTCCCGGATGACCGTCTACCGGCTCGTCCACTCGGGTGAGCTCCCGGCGATCCGTTTCGGCCGGTCGTTCCGTGTTCCGGAGTCCGCTGTGGCGCAGGCGTTGGAGGTCGTGAGGCCCCACCTGGAGGGCGGCGTCGCAGACTCGGCATGAAGTCGGGTAGACTGGCTGCTTGTGTCGCCGCGTTCACCGCGGCAAACCGTTAACTTTGTGAGGTCTACGTGGGTTCCGTTATCAAGAAGCGTCGCAAGCGTATGGCGAAGAAGAAGCACCGCAAGCTTCTTCGCAAGACGCGCCACCAGCGTCGCAACAAGAAGTAGACCTCAGCGTCTGCTGCTCGAGCGCCGGTCCGTGAGGTCCGGCGCTTTCTGCTGTCCGCGCGCGGCCGGGCCGCGGGTTAGGCTGGATCCCGTGTCCACCGTCACCGTCACGCTCATCGGCAAGCCGGGCTGTCACCTGTGCGACGACGCGCGGGAGGCGATCCGCTCCGTGATCGACGGCCTCCCTTCTGGCGCCCCCGAGGTGCGCGTGGAGGAGCTCAGCATCCTGGAGGACGCCGGGCTGCACGAGCGCTACGTGGAGGACATCCCGGTCGTGCTCGTGGACGGCCGGCAGCACACCTATTGGCGCGTCGACCAGGCGCGCCTGCGCACCGCCCTGCTGGAGGAGGCCCGTTGACCCTGCGTCACGTCGTCATGTGGAAGCTCGCGTCGACCGATGAGGCGGAGCGCGCCGATCAGGCCGCCCGCATCAAGGCGGGGCTGGAGTCGCTCCCCGCGGTCGTCCCGGAGATCCTGCGCTTCGAGGTGGGGATCAACTCCCTGCCTGTGAACGAGTTCGACGTCGTGCTCGTGAGCGACTTCGCGGACGAGGCCGCCCTGCAGCGCTACGTCGTGCACCCCGAGCACGAGAAGGTCGCGTCCTACATCCGGTCCGTGGTCTCCGGCCGCGCGGCGGTCGACGCGGAGTACTGAGCCGTAACGCACGCGTGCCCGGCGCCTGAGGCAGGCGCCGGGCACGAACGTACGGGTCGTGACTAGACCACGGGGCTCTCTTCGATGTCCTCGTCGCTGCGGCGGTACTCCGAGAGGAACTGCGCGAGCGTCGGCGCGTACAGCGCGCGGACGAGGTCGCCGGCCTTCTCGCCGTCGTGGGCCTTGGCGGCGTCGTAGATCGCGCCGACGAGCGCGGGCAGCTCGTCGGTGTCGAACGGGCGCTTCCACACCGCGATGTAGCGCAGCACCTGCGGGCTGAGCCCCTCGCTGATCGCGAGCAGCACGTCGTTTCCGCTGTTGCGCTCGAACTCCAGGAAGAAGTCGTTCACCGCGCGGCCGAGGGCCGGGAGGTTGCTCGACTTGGCGGCCTTGCGGATCTCCTTGAGCGCCTTGTCCTGACGCCCGAGCGCCGCGCTGTCGAGGTTCGGGACCGACGTCCGGGCCGCGTACTCGTGCAGGAGACCGGTCGTGTAGATCGCCTCGTCGATGGCGCGGAGGTCGATGGGGGCGACGCGCGTGTAGCGGTTCGGCGCCATCTCGACCAGGCCGATGTCGGCGAGCTTCATCAGCGCCTCGCGGATCGGCGTGCGGGAGACGCCGAGCCAGGCGGTGAGCTTCTCGTCGAGCAGGGTCTCGCCCGGCTCGAGCGTGCCGTCGAGGATGCCCTCGTACAGGCGGTTGTAGACGACGTCGCGCAGGAGCTGGCGCTCGACGGGTGCGGAGTCTTTGACGGGGAGCGGCATCAGCGCCCCTCCTTCCCAGTGAGTGCGGCCTTCGTTCCGAACTCGTCGACGACGGTGACGAGCCCCTTGTTCCAGAAGTCGGCCACGCCCTTGGCGGCCTTGGCGCCGTTGCCGGCGATGGCCGCGTCGACGGCGGACTTCAGGTGCGGAGCGCCCTTCGTGAACGCCTTCGAGGACGGCGCCGCGATCAGCGCCCGGCGCACCTCGGGGAGGTGGCGCGTGAAGAGCTTCGCGAGCGTGCGATTGTCTAGGCGGCGGAGGAAGACGTTGACGAAGCCGTCGGTGAGCACGCGCTCCTTGACGAGCTCCGCCATGCCGTCGCCGTCGCCGAAGCGCTCCGTGAAGGCACGGAGCGCGTCCTTGTCGTCCTCGGTGAGGAGCGGCGTCGTGTCGCGCACGATGCCGACGAGGAGGCTGCCGACGGTGTCGATGAGCGCACGGAGGCGCTCCGGGTCGATCGGGGTCACGCGGGTGCGCTTCTGGGGCATGATCTCCACGAGCCCCATGGCCGCGAGCTGGTTGAGGGCTTCGCGGACGGGGGTTCGGGAGACCCCGACCCACTTCTCGATCTCAGCGTCGTAGAGCTGTTCTCCTGGCGTGAGGTCCCCGTCGACGATTGCGTCGAGTAGACGAACGAATACTTCGTCCCGGATGAGCCGTCGGGGACTGACGGCCTCTGCGATGGGTACAGGCATACATGAATATTACATCCACCCGCGTCGGATGCAAGGCCATTGCGTTATGAAGTTACGCGTGTCGTATCGCAGGATAGCCTGCCGCCCGCTCAAAACCCTCCGAATGGCGCTCAGAAACGGTTTCCGAGCGCCTTCGCCTTGAGCGCGTCGAACTCGTTCTGACTGATCACACCCTTGTCCAGGAGCGCCTTGGCCTGCTCGATGTCGGCGGCAGGGGTCGCGGACGGTGTGGGGTGCGTGTAGTAGTCGGTGTCCTCCGGGACAGTCCGGCGGTCCCGCGCGTTGCGCTCCGCCATTCCACGGCCGCGCGCGATCAGGTAGACGAGCGCGGTGAGGAAGGGCACGAAGATGAGGAAGATCACCCACACGGCCTTCCACCAGCCGTTCAGCGACTCGTCGCGGAACAGGTCGACCAGGATCGTGAACAGGGCCATCAGATACGCGACGAAGGCGAACGCCCAGAAGACCAGCCAGATGACGTTCCAGAAACCGCTCACGATGGGCTCCTCCCGCTCGGTGTGCACACGGTAGCGGTGCCGCGGCGCGTGTGGCTAGACGGCAGTGCTCGGCCGTGGCGACGGCGGTCGCGGTTAGGCTGACCGCATGCTCAGCCAGCTCCCACCTCGCGTCTGGCGGGGCAGGACGCCCGGCGGCTGGGCCGCCCTCGTCGCCGGCCTGATCGTCGGCGTCCCCGTCGCGCTCGCAGCCGGACTGGTGCTGCTCGCGCTCGGCGCCCTCGCGGTCGTCGTCGGAGCCGTCGCCGGCCTGCTGGCGCTCGCCGCCGAGTGGAGCTGGTTCGCCGTCCAGCGCGTGTCGCGCACGCGGTACCCGTTCCCCGTGCCGGCGCCGCGCCGCCGCCGTGCCCGGCGCACGGCCCTGAGCGCGCTCTACCTCACGGGAGCGCCGCGGCTGACCGGGGGCCTCGCCCGGGTCGCCGGCTGGGTGCTCGGGCCGGTCGCCCTCCTGATCGGGCTGGTCGGGATCGTGCTGCCGCGCTGGCGCGCCCGCCCCTACGTCGCCGTCTTCACCCTGCCGGCGCTGCTGCGCAAGACGGTCGCCCTGGGACGCAGGCGCGGGCTGCTGCGCGACGGGCACGACGCCGTGCTGCTCGGCTACGACGACCTCCTGGAGCGCCGGTTCCCGCTCCTGCACGACTTCCTCGCCTGGTGGGGGGACCCGGGACGCGGAGACGACTACACCCCGACGCCCGGGCTCCCCGATGTGCCGGCCGGGCTGCTCGGCCTGGAGCTCGGGCCGTCCCCGGACCCGCTCGGTCAGCCCGGGCTCGCCGCCGGGGCGATGCGCCGCCGCTCCGTGCACACCCTCCGCGACCTTCTGCTCAGCCAGCGAGAGATCGACGACCTCTGCGACCCCGACCTGGACGAGCGCATCGACACGGCCGTCATCCGGCTGGTGGAACGCGAGCACGAGGGCGTCCGGCACTGGATCGTGCAGTTCCCGAGCACGAAGTCCTGGGGCCCGCGGCCCGGCCTCGCCCCCAACGACCTGACCGCCGATCTCGTCATCGGCGGCGAGCACGAGGCGACCATCACGCGGGCGGCGCTGGAGGCGATGCGGGAGGCCGGCATCCGACCGGACGAGCCCGTCGTGCTGGCGGGGTTCAGCCTCGGCGGGATGGTCGCGGCGCAGGTCGCGGTGCGCGCGCACGCCGCCGGGTTCGCGGTCACGCACCTGGTCGCCGCCGGCACCCCGCTCGGGCGGCTGCCCGTCCCGGCCGGCATCCGCACCCTGGCGATCGAGCATGTGCTCGACCTCGTGCCGCGCATCGACGGCCGGGAGAACCCGGTGCGCCTGGACCTCGACGGCTCGCGGGTGCTGGTCACCGTCAAAGCCGGGCCCGCGCTCGCCCCGGGCTTCCGCCTCGGCGCCCTGCACCAGGCCATCGCGTACGCCGACACCGCCGGCGCGATCGAGACGGACCCGCCGGACGACGCGGTGGCGGCGCTCCTGGCCGAGTTGCGGCCGTTCTTCGGCCCGGGGCAGCGCGTCCACGACCGTGCGGCGCTCCGGGCGGGCAGCCTGACGGCGCAGCCCGCCGTCCCGCTGTACCTGCACAGCACCGTGGATGAGGGCATCACGCGCGGCGCCCTGCGCCAGTCGCTGCGCCGGCTCGCGGGCGTCTACGCCGTGGACGTGTACCAGTCGCGCGGCGGCCTCGCCACGACGATCCTGTGGAGCGCCGACGTGCTGGTGCGCGCGCTCGAGCCGTGGCTCGCCCCGACCAGGCGCGCGGCGATCTACCGCGGCCTGCTCTCGCTGCTCGGCCGGCGGCGCGCGGTCGGCATCCACCTGCGGCTGCAGGCCCGCGAGACGCCGGGACTGACCTGGGAGGCCACCCTGCAGCGCCTGCCGGACGGGCGCTGGCGGGAGACCATCGACGTCATCGTGGACGATCGCGCCCGGCCGCGGGACGTGTCCCGGCTGTTCCCGGACGGTGTGAGGACGCGGGTGGTCGTGCACCGGCCGGACGCCTTCGAGCCCGTGCTCGACGCGGCCGGGGTGTGATCGGAGGGTGTGATCGGGTCGTACCATCGGCGGTACGGTCCACCGTGGAGTCGCGACCAGAGGGCGCGACCGGCGGGCGAGGAGGCGACATGGGACGCGAGACGTTTTGGGCCGAGGATCCCGACCCGCTGCTGCGGGTCGGCGAGGGCTTCCTGCTCGGCGACCAGGACACCGCGGGGACGCCGGGGTTCGATGGGCGCAAGAAGGACGGCCAGGCTGCGCTCGCCGAGGGCGCCGCGATCCTCGCCGACCTCCAGGAGCGATTGTTCGCGGCGGGCACGCTCGGTGACCCGCGCAGTGTGCTGCTCGTCCTGCAGGCGATGGACACGGCAGGCAAGGGCGGCATCGTGACCCACGTCGTCGGGCAGATGAACCTCGGCGGCGTGCGCTACGCGGGCTTCAAGAAGCCGACGCCGCTCGAACTCGCCCACGACTTCCTCTGGCGGATCTGGAACCACGTGCCGGCGGCGGGCGAGGTCGGTGTCTTCGACCGCTCGCACTACGAGGACGTCCTCATCGGCCGGGTCCGGAAGCTGGCGTCCGAGGAGGAGATCGAGCGTCGCTACGACGCGATCAACAAGTTCGAGCTGGAGTTGGCGGAGTCGGGGACGACGATCGTCAAGGTGATGCTGCACCTGGGCAAGAGCGAGCAGAAGAAGCGCCTGGCCGACCGGCTGAAGCGCGTCGACAAGCAGTGGAAGTACACCACAGGCGACGTGGACGAGCGGCTGCTCTGGGACAGCTACCAGGACGCGTACCAGGTGGTGTTCGACCGGACGTCGACGGCGTACGCGCCCTGGAACGTCGTGCCCGCCGACCGCAAGTGGTACGCGCGGCTCGCGGTGCAGCACCTGCTCATCCACGCCCTGGAGGAGCTGGAGCTGGAGTGGCCGGCGCCGGACTACGACGTGCAGGTCGAGAAGGCGCGGCTGGCAGCGAGCTAGGGGCCGGTCAGCCGAAGGCTTCGACGATCGGCCGGAACTTCATGGTCGTCTCCGCATACTCCCGGGCGGGGTCGGAGTCGGCCACGATGCCCGCGCCCGCGTAGGCGGTGAGATCGCCGGTCTCGTCGAGCTGTGCGCAGCGCAGGGCGATCGCCCACTCGCCGTCGCCGTCGCCGCCGACCCAGCCCACCGGGCCGGCGTAGCGACCGCGGTCGAACGGCTCCAGCTCGCGGATCAGCGCGAGCGCCTCCGGCGTCGGCGTCCCGGCCACGGCGGCCGTCGGGTGCAGGGCGTCCGCGAGGTCGAGCGAGCTCGACCCGTCGCTGAGCGTGCCCGCGATGTCGGTGGCGAGGTGCCAGAGGTTCGGCAGCTTGAGGGTGAACGGCTCGTCGCTCGCGGCGAGGTCCGCGCTGTGCGGGCGGAGCGCGTCGAGCACGCTGGACACCGCGAAGCGGTGCTCGCCCTGGTCCTTCGCCGAGCCGGCGAGGGCCAGCGCCGACGCGCGGTCGCTGTCGGCGTCGCGGCCGCGGGACATCGTCCCGGCCAGCACGCGGGCCGTCACCGTGCCGTGGTGGACCCGTACGAGCGTCTCGGGGGAGGACCCCACCAGCCCGTCGACGGCGAAGGTCCAGCAATCGGGGTAGCCGAGGGCCAGCTCCAGCAGCGCACGCCGCACGTCGGACTCCAGCGGCAGGTGCGCGGACAGCTCCCGGGCCAGGACCACCTTGGAGAGGTCGTGCTCGCGGATCCGCTCCACCGCCGTCGCGACGGCGGACTCGTAGCCGCCCTCGTCCAGGCCGTGCGGGAGGAGGCTGAGCCGGTACTCGTCCCCGAACGCGGTCGGCCGCGGGAGCCCGCTGCGCGCCGTTCCGGCCTGCGCTCGCTGGTCGGCGGCGTTCGCGGCCGCGGGGGAGTCCTCCACGGGCGTGATCCGGGTGATCCAGCTCCGGCCGCCGCGGCGCCCCAGAACGATCTGCGGCACGATCAGGACGCTTGTCGCCGCGCTCTCGTCGTCGAACGCGAAGGTCCCGAACGCGACCAGTCCGGTGCCCGGCGTGCGCACGGAGTCCGTCACCGTCGCTGCCCGCACGGTCTCCCGCCATGCCGCCGACGCCTGACGGATCCGGTCCGGCCCGCGGAACTCCAGTCGCAGCACCTCGCCGATACCGGCGATCCCCTCGCCTTTGCGGATCCACAGGAGGGGCCGTCGGGAGTCGAGGAAGGGAACGAGATGCCGGACGTCGTCGAGGGGGGTGGTCTCGACCGACAGGGCGGTCACGCCCGTAGCCCGGCGGGTGGTCGAGGGTGCGGTCACCGGACCAGCCTACGCCCGGGCCGCTGGGCGCCGGATGCGCGGCGGCTGGGCGTTGGCCCGGTGCCGGATGCGCAGGACGGGGCCGCGAAATGCACGGCATGTCGGCGCAGCCTAAGCTGGGGGGGTGAGTAAGGCCGACCTCAGCAAGCAGCCCTCCCAGGTCGCCGCCATGTTCGATGAGGTGTCGACCCATTACGACCGGACCAACACCGTCCTCTCGATGGGCAACGCGACGCTCTGGCGGCTGGCGACGACCCGAGCCGTCGGGCCGCGCGCCGGCGAGACGATCCTCGACGTCGCGGCCGGCACCGGGACGTCCAGCGCGTCCCTGGCGCGCAACGGGGCCAGCGTGGTCGCGGCCGACTTCTCGGAAGGCATGATCGAGGTCGGGCGGCGCAGGCAGGCCGGCAACCCGTTCGTCACGTTCGTGCAGGCGGACGCCACGAAGCTCCCGTTCGACGACGACACGTTCGACGCGGTCACGATCTCGTTCGGCCTGCGCAACATCGTCGACCCCCGCGCGGCGCTCGCCGAGTTCTACCGGGTGACCAAGCCCGGCGGCCGGGTCGTGGTGTGCGAGTTCTCCCAGCCGCCGCTGGCCGCGATCCGTGCGGGCTACGGCGCGTACCTGCGCTACGGGATGCCCGTGCTGGCGCGGGTGGCGAGCTCCAACCCGGCGGCGTACGAGTACCTCATGGAGTCCATCGAGGCGTGGCCGAACCAGCCGGCGCTGGCAGCGTGGCTGCGGGAGGCCGGCTTCGAGCGGGTGGCCTGGCGCAACCTGACCGCGGGCATCGTGGCGCTCCACCGCGGGTGGAAGCCGGCGGAGGTGGCGAAGCCGGTGGAGGTGGCGAAGCCCGAGGTGGCGGCGAAGCCCGCCGCGAAGAAGCCCACTGCCGCGACGCCTGCCGCGACCACGGCGGAGAACGCCTCGGAGAAGCCCGCCGAGAAGCCCGCTGCCGAGAAGCCCGCTGCCGAGAAGCCCGCTGCCGAGAAGCCTGCCGCCAGCAAGGCGCAGAAGCCTGCCGCGAAGAAGCCCGCTGCCGCCACACCTCCCGCGACCAAGCCAGCGAAGCCTGCCGCGACCAAGCCAGCGAAGCCTGCTGCGACCAAGGCTGAGAGGCCTGCCCCGACGAAGGCCGCGAAGTCCGCCCCGGCCGAGCGCGCCGCCGCGCAGGCTCGATCCGACCGCCGCGTCGGCTCCGAAGATTCCACGACCGCCGTCCCATCCGAGGGGGAGTAAGTGCCACGCAGCGTTCCGGCCGTGCGGCGACCCGCGTCGCTCAGCAGCCAGCTCGGCCTCACCGAGCGGATCTTCGTCCGCGGCGAGGATCGCCAGGTCGCGAACGCCGTCGACGACGGTCTCGCGCAGGTCGAGGAGGCGCTGCACCGCGAGATGCGGTTCGCCGACAACCTCGCCGACGTCACCACCCGCTACCTCCTGGAGGCCGGCGGCAAGCGCGTCCGTCCCATGCTCACCCTCCTCACCGCGCAGCTCGGCGACGGCAACACCGCGCGGGTGCTGCAGGCCGCGCAGGCGGTCGAGATCACCCACCTCGCGTCGCTCTACCACGACGACGTGATGGACGACTCGCAGATGCGCCGCGGTGTCCCCACCGCCCAGTTCGTGTGGGGCAACTCCGTCGCGGTCCTCACCGGCGACCTCCTGTTCGCGCGGGCCAGCAAGCTGGTCTCGGCCCTGGGCGAGCGCGCCATCCAACTCCAGGCCGACACCTTCGAGCGACTCTGCCTGGGCCAGCTCCACGAGACGATCGGGCCGCAGGACGGCGAGGACCCGATCGCCCACTACATCCGCGTGCTCGAGGACAAGACCGGCTCCCTCATCGCCGTGGCCGCCCAGATGGGCGTCGCGTTCTCGAACGCCGACACCGCCTACGAGCAGCCCGTCGTGACGTTCGGCGAGAAGATCGGCGTGGCGTTCCAGCTCATCGACGACGTCATCGACCTCTCCTCGGTCGGCGTCGCCGAGACGGGCAAGACCCCGGGCAACGACCTCCGCGCCGGCGTCGCCACGCTCCCCGTGCTGAAGCTGCGGGAGAGCGCCGGGGCCGACCCCGAGGCGCGTGCGCTGCTGGAGCGGCTCGAGCGCGACGTCATCGGCACGGCCGAGGAGGGCGAGATCACCCCGGAGGCCACCGCGGCCATCGCCGCCCTCCGGGAGCACCCCGTCACCGCGGAGACCCTGCAGGAGGCCCACCGCTGGGCCCGTGAGGCCGTGGAGGCGCTCGCGCCGCTGCCCGACGGCCCCGTGAAGAAGGCGCTCGTGCGGTTCGCCGACACGATCGTCGAACGTTCGAGCTGAGCACGAAGGAATCAACGCATGACCAAACTGCGACTGGCGATCGTCGGCGCCGGCCCGGCCGGGATCTACGCCGCTGACATCCTGCTCAAGGCGGAGCGCGGCTTCGACGTCTCGATCGACCTGTTCGAGGCGCTCCCCGCCCCGTACGGGCTCGTGCGGTACGGCGTCGCCCCCGACCACCCGCGCATCAAGGGCATCATCACCGCGCTGCGGGAGGTGCTCGACCGCGGCGACATCCGCATCTTCGGCAATGTCACCTACGGCGTCGACATCACGCTCGACGACCTCAAGAACCACTACAACGCGGTGATCTTCGCCACCGGAGCGGTGCGCGACTCGGACCTCGACATCCCTGGCATCGACCTCCGCGGCTCGTACGGCGCCGCCGAGTTCGTGAGCTGGTTCGACGGCCACCCCGACGTGCCGCGCACCTGGCCGCTGGAGGCGAAGTCGGTCGCCGTGATCGGCAACGGCAACGTGGCGCTCGACGTCTCCCGCATTCTGGCGAAGCACGCCGACGACCTGCTGCCGACCGAGATCCCGGACAACGTCTACGAGATCCTGAAGAACTCGCCGGTGACCGACGTGCACGTCTTCGGGCGCCGCGGCCCCGCGCAGGTCAAGTTCACCCCGCTGGAGCTGCGGGAGCTCGGCGAGCTGCGCGACGTCGACATGATCCTGTACGACGAGGACTTCGAGTACGACGAGCACTCCAAGGACGCCATCGCCAGCAACAAGCAGGTGATGGTCATCGACCGCGTGCTGCAGCAGTGGCGGCAGCGCGAGGTGGGCACCGCCTCCCGCCGCCTGCACCTGCACTTCTACGCCAAGCCGCTGGAGGTGCTCGGCGACGAGGACGGCAACGTGCGCGCGTTCCGGTACGAGCGCACCGAGTCGGACGGCGCCGGCGGCGTGCGCGGCACCGGCGAGATCCGGGAGCTGGAGATCCAGGCGCTCTACCGCGCGGTCGGCTACTTCGGCTCGCCGCTGCCGGGGATCCCGTTCGACAAGAAGCACGGCGTGATCCCGAACCACGAGGGCCAGGTGCTGCGCAACCGCGACAACGAGCGCATGTACGGCGTGTATGCGACGGGGTGGATCAAGCGGGGCCCGGTGGGCCTCATCGGTCACACCAAGTCGGATGCGATGGAGACGATCAAGCATGTGATCAACGATCAGGGCAACTGGTGGTCTCCCGCAGACCCCTCCGAGGAATCTGTGGAGAACCTGCTGCGCGAGCGAGGTGTGGAGTACACGAACCTGGACGGCTGGCACAACCTCGACACCCACGAGCAGGCGCTCGGCGCCGAGCGCGGCCGCGCCCGGATCAAGGTCGTCCCGCGCGACGAGATGATCCGCGCGTCGAAGGGCGCTGCTGTGGAGGCCACGGCGGCGGAGTAGCGCCGCGGTCCGGCCTCGCGCCGGACGCCCCTCGCGTCGCGCGCCACCGGTCTGGCACCCTGGTGTCATGGTCGGCCCAGTGGAGTGGCGCCCCGACGTCCTCGGCGGCGGGTTCCAGCAGGCGACGCTCCCGCTCGGCCACGACGCCGAGGGCGAGGTCGTCGCGACGCTGGTGCGCTACGAGCCGTGGCCGCACCTGGCCGACCTCCGGCCGGGGCGCCCCGCCGAGGAGACCGACGTGCTGTACGTGCACGGCTGGTCGGACTACTTCTTCCAGACCGGGCTCGCCCGCTTCTGG
This sequence comes from Leifsonia sp. EB34, assembly GCF_041260585.1. Taxonomy (NCBI): domain Bacteria; kingdom Bacillati; phylum Actinomycetota; class Actinomycetes; order Micrococcales; family Microbacteriaceae; genus Leifsonia; species Leifsonia sp. EB34. The sequence continues at coordinate 1,200,103 of NZ_JBGCCV010000001.1, read as the reverse complement.
CACGAGCAGGGGGCGCGGTTCTTCGCGCTGGACCTGCGCAAGTACGGCCGCAGCCTCCGCCCCGGCCAGACCCCCGGGTTCGTCGACTCGCTGAACACGTACGACGACGACATCGAGGCGGCGCTGAGCGCGATGGGCCACGCCGAGCGCTCGCACCGCCGGCTGATCCTGCTGGGCCACTCGACGGGAGGCCTCACGCTGAGCCTGTGGGCGGACCGGCACCCCGGCCGCGCGTCGGCGCTCATCCTCAACAGCCCGTGGCTGGAGTTCCAGGCGCACTCGGCCGGCCGGGCGATGCTCGCCCCGCTGGTGGACCTCCAGTCCCGGATCGAGCCGAAGGCCGCCATGCCGAACGTCGACCTCGGCTTCTACACGCGCTCGGTGTCGCGGACGCTGGACGGGGAGTGGGACTACGACCTCGCGTGGCGTCCGGTGCGCGGCTTCACCGTGTATCCCGCCTGGCTCACCGCCGTCCTCGCCGGACACACCCGCGTCGCGGCCGGCCTCGCCATCGACGTCCCGGTGCTGACTCTGCTGTCGGCGCGCTCGACGCTGCTGCCGTACTGGACGCCCGACATGCTGGGCTCGGACGTGGTACTGCTCGTGCAGGACATCGCCGTGCGCTCGCTCCGGCTCGCACCGACCGTCACCGTCGCGCGCATCGACGGCGCGCTCCACGACGTGTTCCTCTCGCGGGAACCGGCGCGGTCGGCGGCCTACGGGCAGGTCGCCCGCTGGCTGCGCGGTGCGCTCAGCGGAAGTTCACGAACTGCACCGCCACGTCCAGGTCGGCGCCCTTCAAGAGGGCCATTGTCGCCTGAAGGTCGTCCCGGCTCTTTGAGCTGACGCGGAGCTCGTCACCCTGGATCTGCGACTTGACCGACTTGGGAGCCTCGTCACGGATCAGCTTATTGATCTTCTTGGCGGCGTCCTGCTCGATGCCGTTCTTGAGCCCGACCTCGATGCGGAACTCCTTACCCGACGGGTACGGCTTGCCGGTGTCGAGCGACTTGAGGGTGATGCCGCGCTTGATGAACTTGGACTCGAGCACCTCGAGCACCGCCTTCACCCGCTCCTCGGTGTTGGCCTTGAGCAGCACCTGCTCGCCGCTCCACTCGACCGAGGCGCCGACGTTCTTGAAGTCGTAACGCTGCTCGACCTCCTTGCGGGCCTGGTTGACGGCGTTGTCCGCCTCCATCTTGTCGACCTTGCTGACGACGTCGAACGAGGAGTCTGCCATGGTGCTGTCCCTTCCCGCGCACGGGTCCGGCGAGCGGGAGCAGGCCGGACGTCCTCCAGTCTATGGGCGACGCGTCGGGCTCGAAACGGGCCTTGACCGGGCGCTGCCAGGCAGCGGCAGATCAGGCCGTCTGCTGCAGCTCGGCGTAGTAGGTGACGTGGCAGCCGTCACCGTTGCACTCGACGCAGAGGACGATCTCCTCGGTGTGCTGGCGGGGGTCGGCGCCCGTCCCGTCGCACCGTTCGCAAATCTCCAACGTTCTCATGCCCCCGATTGTGCGCGCAGCCACCGACATCGGCGGCAGGCGTCGGGGAGTGTCGCGAAGTCGCGAGGGTCCCGGCGAATTCTGCTGTGGGCGGAATCAGATGATCGGATCGGCGCGGAGCCGGGCCCCCGGCTTAGGCTTCAGGCATGTTGATGCGGCACGCGATCGGCTCCGTGCTCCGCCGGCTGCGGACGGAGCGCGGCGCGACGCTGCGCGAACTGTCGGAGAGCTCGCGAATCAGCATCCCGTACCTGTCGGAGATCGAACGCGGCCGCAAGGAGGCGTCGTCCGAGATCCTGGCGGCGCTCTGCCGGGTGCTCGACGTGACCGAGCGGGAACTGCTGGCGCAGGTGGTCTCGGAGTTCGCCGAGGCCGAGGTCCTGACCCTGGTGCGCGACGGTGTCGAAGCGCGCCCGGCCGACGCGCCCACGGTGCTCCTCGCGGCCTGACCGCCCCGATTTCGCTCGGCGGCGCGCGCCGAGTATCCTTACATGGCGCCTCCGGGCGCGAATGGCGAGTTACCCAAGCGGCCAAAGGGATCTGACTGTAAATCAGCCGGCGTAGCCTTCGGGGGTTCGAATCCCTCACTCGCCACACCAGTAAAACGAAGGGGACTCGGCTCAGAGCCGGGTCCCCTTCGCTGCACCTTGTCGCTACTCCTGCAACTCCTCCACGGTGTAGTGGAATGCATACGTCCTGCCAGGGATTGGCGCGGTCGCGAAGGCGACCTGGAACGATGTCGAGTAGACGTTCTTGAGCATCGGGTCGACTGAGGGGTATAGGACTCCGACGTTCTCCTGGGTCAGAGTGACGACTGGCCGTTTCCTGAATGTCCGATTGAATTGGAAGGTGAATTGCGTCCCGGTCGTCGCCTTTTCTCCCGGAACGAACTCGATTCTTCCCCGGCGATCCGTGCCTTCAACGGTTGCTTTCGCGCCAGTTCCCGATGGGCTCTCCACCTTCGGCGTCGGCGCGACCCCGGTCCGGGCGTCACTGGCCAGCGTGAGCCGACCGGCAGACCCATCCTTCGCGTAGGCGCCCCACTGCCGGAACAGCGGCTGCAGCTGTACGTCCGGTCCGTACTTCTCCCCGATCCGAACGGCTACACCGTCGTTGTTGTACCCGGTCACGCGGGTGCCGTGCATCGCGAAACCGTTACCCGATTGCAGGTCGATCATGAACGGGTTCGTCCGATTCTCCGCGGTGGTGTTCTTGGCAGGCGCGCGATACCGGCCGGCTACTGATCCGCCGATGACAGTGATGCCACCCGTATCGAGGCGCGACGCACCCGTCCGAGGGGCCTCCAGATGTGCGACGGCACCGCCCGGCCCTGCGACGAGCGTAGGCGAGACGATATCGAGGTTGTAGACGTTTCCGACCTGAATCAGGGCGTCCTTGACACCGGCTTGAGCGTCCGTCTCGAAGTGCGGCGAGGTCAGCCGTGTGAACTCCGCCGATACCTGGTTCCACGAGCCCATTCCGATCGACATCCCGACGTTAGGGGCGCGCTCCACTCGAAGTCGGTCGAAGTCGTTGGTGTTGCTCATGCTGAAGCCGCCGGTGCGCCAGGGGTGGTCGCCGTGGTTCATCATGACGGCGGGCCATTCGGCGGTGCCGCAGAGCTGGACTTGGAGGTCGACGTACCGGCAGTTGGATGCGGCGTCGATGATAAAGCCGGGCCCGTGCCAGTTCTTCAGCAGTTGGATGTTGTCGAGCTGGACTTCGAACCCGGAGCGCTGGTGCAGGAGGGGACCGGTGACGGCGGCCATGCCGCCCCAGAAGGTCAGGCCCTCGATGCGGATTCCGTGGGCGGCGACTCCCTCGCCGCCCCACCAGAACGTCGGAGTGTCGGCCCTGTCCGCGTTGTTGATCTGCACTGGACTGCGCGGATCGTCTGCCAACGAATGGGGGGCGCCGATGCTTCCGATCCAGCTGTTGGCCGGGATATGGATATTGGTGCAGTTGTAGACGCCGTTCTGAAAGACGAGTCGAGCTCCTGCCGCGGCCGCTTCGTTGACCGCTGCCTGAATCTGTTTCGACTGGTCGCCCTCCCAGCTCGAGCCGATCGACCGATCCCGCGCCCGGATGACGAGGGACTCCACCGACGCAGGCGCCTTTCCGTCGGCGGTGGGGATGTGCTCGACAGGAACCTTCTTCTTCGCGTCGAGCGGGGCGACGCCGTTCGCCGCCCCCTTCTGGCTGGCCGGGATGCTGTCCTCGACAGCGGCGGCGGGTGTTGCGGTGGCGACGGAGGCTGCGGCCCCGGCGACGCCGGCGGCGGCTGCGCCGAGGAAGGCGCGCCTTCGTGTGGTGCTGGATTTCATATGGAAGATGTTACAGCGAATGACGCACGCGAGAAATAGTGTTCGTGCCCGATCGATGCCAGGCTTGCCCCATGCCCGCCCCCACCGAGCTTCTCGAGATCGCCACCACCGTCGCCCGTCGTGCGGCCGCGCTCGCGTTGCAGCGGCGGCGGGACGGGGTGGAGATCGCGGCCTCCAAGTCGACCATCACCGACATCGTCACCCGCGCCGACCGGGAGGCCGAGGATCTGATCCGCGGAGCGCTCCGGGCGTCGCGGCCGCGGGACGGGTTCCTCGGGGAGGAGTCGGGCGGCGAGCGGGGGAGCAGTGGTCTGACCTGGGTGGTCGATCCGATCGACGGGACGGTCAACTACTTCTACGACATCCCCGCGTGGGCGGTCAGCGTCGCCGTGGTGGAGGGCGACCCCGACCCGGCGACGTGGCGGACGCTGGCCGGGGCGGTCGTGAATCCGTCGACCGGTGAGGTGTTCACGGCGGCGGTGGGAGGCGGTGCGCGGCTGAACGGCGAGCCGATCCGGGTCAATCACGGGGTGGAGTTGCCGGTCGCGCTGGTCGGCACCGGATTCGGGTACGACCCGGAGATCCGGCGGAAGCAGGCGGCGTTCGTGACCGAGCTGATCCCGCAGGTGCGGGACATCCGGCGGATCGGCGCGGCCTCCCTCGACCTGTGCTCTGTCGCGTGCGGGCGGCTCGACGCGTACTACGAGCGCGGGCTGAACCCGTGGGATCACGCGGCAGGCGCGCTCATCGCGCAGGAGGCGGGGGCGACGCTCGGCGGGCTGGGGGACGCTCCGGCGGGCAAGCGGCTGCTGGTCGCGGCGGCGCCCGAGCTGTACGCGCAGCTCGACCCGCTGGTGCAGGCGTACTACCAGCGCTGGGAGTGACCGGCGGCCTCCGCGGGCAAGGCAGTTACCGTTTCGTTATATATTGGGTCGGGTGCGCAACGGACCCAGACCTCGGACGGGTATCGGCGCGCCCCGGGACCAGAACCTCACCCGCCGCGAGCTCCGGCAGCGCGAGCAGGCGGCCCAGCGGGCGCGGGAGCCGCGCTTCGGCCGCGGGGTGAGTCTGTTCGCGATGCTCTCGGTGCTCGGGATCGCGGTCGCCACCACCGTCCCGGCGATGGCCCTCCTGACGGAGGACGAGGTTCGCGCGCGCGTCGCCTCGGCGCACTTCGCGGGCGCTCCGGCGTCGGAGGCGGACGTCCAGGCCCTCGACCGCATCACGTCGGCGGAGCGGGAGGCGATCGTCCGCGACGGGGGCGCGGCGACGTCCGGCGACCAGCTCGCCGCGCTGCGCTCGATGCGGATCGCGGACACGTTCCGCAACAACCCGGCCGGCGCCATCCAGTGGCCGTTCCCGGTGGGTGTGCCGATCACGTCCGGGTTCGGGCCGCGCGAGGCGCCGACCGAGGGCGCCTCCACAGACCATCTCGGCGTGGACTTCGCACCGGGCGCCGGCGTCCCGATCCAGATCATCGCCGACGGCGTGGTGCGGGAGGTCGTCACCGGCGACCGCGGCGGGTGCGGCGTGAACGTCACCATCGACCACCTCATCGGCGGCCGGCTGATCAGCAGCAGGTACTGCCACCTGGAGTCCGGGTCGGTGCGGGTCGCCGAGGGTCAGCAGGTGCGCGTCGCGGACATCGTGGGCAGGGTCGGCAACACGGGCGTCTCGACCGGGCCGCACCTCCACTTCGAGATCCGGCTGGACGGCACCGAAGCGGTCGACCCGGTGGCGTGGCTGCGGGCCAACGCGAGTTGACACGCCGCCGCTAGCGGAGGACATCCTGGCCGACACGCGGGGCGGAAGCAGCGAACGGAGGAGACCCGGCCCGACAGGGCGGCGGATCTCCTCCGTTGCGTGGTGCTGGGGGTTGGCCGGTGGGGTCAGACCAGCCAGGCGGTGGTGTCCTGCGGGAGCATGCCGTTCTCGAGCGGGCCGCTCGCCAGGATGACGGTGCCCTCGGGCAGCGGCAGCGGGGCCTTGCCGAAGTTCACGGCGACCGTGACGTCCCCGGAGCGGAACCGCAGCGCGTCCTCGCCGGCGTTCGACCACTGCAGCTCGCCGAACGCGAGGTCGTGCTCGCGGCGGGCAGCCAGCGCCTCCTGGTACATCGTCAGCGTCGAGTCGGGCACGCCCTCCTGCGACGAACGGGTGTAGTCCGCCCACGTCGCCGGCTGCGGGAGCCAGCTCTTCGGGCCGGGGCCGAAGCCGTACGACGGGTCGGCGCCCTCCCACGGGATGGGCACGCGGCAGCCGTCGCGGCCGTAGCGCTCGCCGTTCGTGCGGATCCAGGTGGGGTCCTGACGCGCCTCGTCGGGGAGGTCGATGGCCTCCGGGAGGCCGAGCTCCTCGCCCTGGTAGAGGTAGGCCGAACCGGGGAGCGCGAGCATGAGGGCGGTCGCGGCACGGGCGCGGCGCAGGGCGAAGGCGGTGTCGGGGATGCCGGTCGACTTCGGGCCGATGCCGTGGCCCTGCGGGTTGTCACCGGTGAGGGCCAGTCGGGTCGCGTGGCGGACCACGTCGTGGTTGGAGAGCACCCAGGTGCTCGGGGCGCCGACGCTCCCGAACACGGCGATCGAGCGGTCGATCACCGAGCGGAGGGCGACCGCGTCCCACGGCGTCTCCAGGTAGCCGAAGTTGAAGGTCTGCTGCATCTCGTCGGGGCGGACCCAGTTGGCGAGCTTCTCCAGCGGCTCCACCCAGGCCTCGCCGCAGAGCACGCGGTCACCCTCGTACTCCTCGAGGACTTTGTGCCAGTCGCGGTAGATGTCGTGGACGCCGTCCTGCCCGAAGTAGGGAGGGAGGACGGGCTCGCCCTCGGCGTGCGCGCTGATCTCCGGCTCCAGCACGATGCCGCCGGTGGTGGCCGCGATGGCGCCGCCGCCCATGCTGCCGGCGTTCGCGGGCGGGATGTAGTCGGGGAGGCCGGCCTCCTTGATCATGCCGTGGGCGACATCCACCCGGAAACCGTCGACGCCGCGGTCGAGCCAGAACCGCAGGATGTCGCGGAACTGCTCCCGCACCCACGGGTTCTCCCAGTCGAAGTCGGGCTGCGACTTGTCGAACAGGTGCAGGTACCACTGGCCGGGGGTGCCGTCGGGCTCGGTGATGCGGGTCCACGCGGAACCGCCGAAGATGGACTCCCAGTTGTTGGGGGCCTCGTCGCCGTTCGCGCCCTTGCCGTCGCGGAACAGGTACCGCGCACGCTCGGGGCTGCCGGGGGCGGCGGCGAGGGCCTCCTGGAACCAGACGTGGTGGCTGGAGGAGTGGTTCGGGACGATGTCGATGATGACGCGCAGCCCCAGGTCGTGCGCCGTCTTCAGCATCGCGTCGAAGTCGGCGAGGGTGCCGAAGCTGGGGTCGACGTCGCGGTAGTCGGCCACGTCGTAGCCCGCGTCGTTCTGAGGGGACGTGAAGAACGGCGACAGCCAGACAGCGTCGACGCCCAGGTCGCGGAGGGCGGGGAGGCGGCGGGTGATGCCGGGGAGGTCGCCCATCCCGTCGCCGTCGGCGTCCGCGAACGACCGCGGGTACACCTGGTAGATGACGGCGGAGCGCCACCACTCGCGGCCGGGAGTGCTGGGCGCGGGCGTGCGGGAGGATTCGGAAGTCGAAATGGGGATCACCTGTCTTGGCGGAGGACGGGGCGCCGCTGCGGGCGCACGTGGCGGGAACGATCGGGGGCGTCGTCGTTCCTCGCACGCCGCCGCTCGCGGCACCGGGATCGGCGCGCCGTCGTCGGCGCTGGCAGCAATGCTAGCCCTCTCGACCGAGCGGCGGGCTGTGTGACGGCAATCTGCGGCGGTGCAGGGGGTCTCAGTGCGACGCGGAGGCCCAGTGCGACGGGCGGCTGAGGACGGCGGGCAGGACCGTGCTGGCATCGCCCCGGGCCGCATCGACCTGCGGCTGAGTGAGGTAGAGGGCGCGGTCGAGGACGGCCCCGTCGAGCCGGGCGTCGCGGAGGTCGGCACCGATGAGCTCGGCGCCGGTGAGGTCGGCGTCGCGGAGGTCGGCGCCGATCAGGAGGGCGCCGCGCAGCTCGGCGCCGCGGAGGTCCGCGCCGCGCAGGTCGGCGCCCAGGAGGTCGGCTCCGGGGGAGAGGCGGGAGCGCTTGACGCGGAGCGGGGTTGCGGCAGCGCGGGTGGCGGGCTCGTTGGTCAGTGCCTCGCGGGTGAGGGCCTGGCGGGTCAGGGCCTCGCGGGTCAGCCGGGCGGCCTCCCGGAGCAGGGCGGCCGCGGGGGCGCGCAGCTCGTCGATGTCCAGTTCGAGGATGAGCGCGGGGTCGGCGTCGGCCGCCTCCGTGACCTCGTCCCAGGAGGCGCGCAGCGCATCGTGGAGGGTCGCTGCGGCGGGCATCGCGAGGGCCTCCCGGAGGTACCAGAGCAGTTCGTGGAGCTGGCGGACGATCGGGAAGACGGCGAACATCCCGGCGCGCGCTCCCGCGTCGTCGCGCCAGGACCCCCCGCCGAAGGTGTGCCGGGTGACGTGCTGCCCCGCGCCGAAGCAGTCGAACACGGTGCAGCCCTTGAAGCCGCGCTCGCGGAGCTGCGGGTGGATGCGGCAGCCGAAGCCGTCGTCCAGGTTCACGCACTCCTCGCCCGCGGCCTTGTCGAACGCGAAGTCCGCCGAGCGCGCGAAGGCGAGCGCGACGCAGCAGAGCCCCGAGCAGGAGGCGCAGTCGGCGGCGAGGGCGCGCTCGGGTGCGGCGGTGGCGGACATTCCTCCACAGTAGGGCCGCACGTGTGAGCTCTCCACATCTTCGACACATTCGGAATAGCCGTTGCGACGCCGCGTTAGCGTGGAAGGACAGCCACGAAAGGATCACGGAATGACTTCACCGCGCCGCACCATCGGAACCTCCGACCTCCAGGTCGCGCCTCTCTCGTTGGGTGGAAACGTCTTCGGCTGGACGGCCGATCGCGACACCTCGTTCGCTGTGCTCGACGCCTACACGGCGGCGGGGGGCAACTTCGTCGACACCGCGGACGGCTACTCCGCCTGGGTGCCGGGCAACACCGGCGGCGACTCGGAGCGCATCCTCGGCGAGTGGTTCACGGCGCGCGGCCGCCGCGACGACGTCGTGCTCGCGACCAAGGTCAGCCAGCACCCCGACTTCAAGGGTCTCGCCGCCGACAACATCCGCCGCGCCGCCGACGCCTCGCTCGAGCGCCTGCAGAGCGACTACATCGACCTCTACTACGCGCACTTCGACGACCCGTCGGTGCCGCTGGAGGAGACCGTCGCCGCGCTCTCGGAGCTCGTGGACGCGGGCAAGGTCCGCCACATCGGAATCTCGAACTACTCGCCAGAGCGCATCGAGGAGTGGTTCGCGATCACCGAGCGCGACGGCCTCCACCGCGCTGTCGCCCTCCAGCCGCACTACAACCTGGTCGAGCGCGCCTACGAGCAGCAGTACCGCCCGATCGCCGAGCGCGAGGGCCTCGGCGTGATGCCGTACTTCGCGCTCGCCGCCGGCTTCCTGACCGGCAAGTACCGCGACGGCGTGACCGTCGACAGCCCGCGCGCCGGCGGCGCCGCCAAGTACCTGGACGAGACGGGCCGCAGCGTGCTCGCCGCCCTGGACGAGGTCTCGGCCGCGCACGGCGTCTCGGTCGCGACCACCGCGCTCGCCTGGCTCGCCGCCCAGCCGACCATCACCGCGCCGATCGCGAGCGCGCGCACCCTGGAGCAGCTCCCCGACCTCCTGGCGTCGATCGACCTCGTGCTGACGGCCGACGAGCTGGACGCGCTCGACGGCGCCTCGGAGGCCGCGAAGGCGGCGTGAGCCGGCGCTGATCCGGGGTGATCCCGGAGCCGATCCGGGGGGCCGGGTGGTACGAAGCACCCGCGCGGGGATGGTATCCTCGTACGGTTGCCGAAAACGGCCCGGACCCTTCCGGATGCCCGGCTTCGCCCCCTTAGCTCATTGGTAGAGCACTTCCTTGGTAAGGAAGAGGTAGTGGGTCCGATTCCCACAGGGGGCTCCGTCTCCCGGTCGCGACACCGGGAGGCTACGGCGGGGTAGCTCAGGTGGTTAGAGCACACGGCTCATAATCGTGGTGTCGCGGGTTCGAGTCCCGCCCTCGCTACATAGCTTGAAAACACTGGGAACGGCGGCTGATGATCAGCCGCCGTTTCGTCGTTGTCGGGGCGATTTGGACACAATTTGGACACACTCCGAATCACCGAGACTCACCTGGATTGCTTCTCGTGATGCTCTGGCGCCGTCTTACGTGACAATGCGCTGGTGTGATCGAGTGCCATCGAGGCGGCCTCATCGAGCCGCTGTGCGACGTCGTCGAGGTCATCGTTGAACAGGTCCGCGTAGACGTCCAACGTCATCGCCGCGGACGCGTGACCGAGCATGCGTTGGACCGCTTTGACGTTGGCGCCGGCAGACACGGCGAGACTCGCGGTCGTGTGCCGCAGGTCGTGGATGGTCATCGGTGACAGCTCCGCCCTGACCAGCGCCTTGTCGAACCACGAGTTCTCACGGATCGTAGGCGTCCTCTGGTGCTCGCCGAACCGACCCGGAAAGACTAGCTCCGTCTCGGTCTTGCCAGTGGTCGCCGCCCTAAGCCGCTCTGCTAGGAAGGCCGGGAACGGAACGCTGCGGCGCTTGTGGGTTTTCGGGGATCCGACGATTACTTCGCCCCGTACGAATACGGCGTTCTCCACGATGTGGAGGCGCCGCTTCTCAAGGTCGATGTCTTTGACCCGGAGCGCTGAGGCTTCGCCCCAGCGCAGCCCGGTGTAGCCGAGCAGGAGGATCAGAGTCGCGTTCTCCCCGCTGGCCTCAGCGAGTTTATGGAGTTGCTCGTGCGTGAGGTAGCGGTGCTCCTTGGAGACCTTCCTTGGTAGGGAGACACCACGGGCCGGGTTGGACGCGAGGCGGTGGTCGCGCACCGCGACGTCGAGGATCCCCGCCAGGATGCCGTAGCAGCGGTGCACGAGTGCAGGAGATTTCGGTTTTCCGATTCTTTCCCCGCCTGCGCTGAGATGCGACACCCACTGCTGCACATCGCTGTGCCGAATCTCGCCGATCGATCTGGTGCCCCAGGCGGGGCGGACATGCAGCCGCCAGGCCGATTCGATGACCGCAACAGAGGAGGGTTTGAGGTGCGTCTGCGAGCTCATCCACTGTTCGCCGAGGTCGCCGACAGTGGCGCGCGCCTCTGCGGCGTCGATGTAATCGCCTCGAGCCTTCTTGATCTCCACCGAGGCGAGGTACAGTTCGGCTTCGCGTTTCGTGCGGAAGCCGCGCTTGTTGGCCTGACTGTGGTCCGGCTTGCGATAGCGAACTCGGTACCGTCGTCCGGCGGCGCTCTCATACGCTTCGATGCTTCCCATCTCTGCTCCTTCCGCCCTGACCGCAGGGTGCTGTAGCCCCGGTTACGACTCAGCGGCTTCGGCGATCCCTGTCAGACCCGCGCTCGTGAGTAGCTGGGCGATGTCGGCTACTTCCTTCGTGATTCGGTCGAGGCGCTTTTCTACGTCTGCGTCAGACGCGATCAGGTCGGGGTCGCCTGAGGCCTTATCCGCGTCGAGCACGATGTGCAGTCGCTCGAGTTCACGTCGGAGAGTGCCCAGCTCACGTAGGGAGCTCAAGATTGCGATGTCGGCGCGTTCGGATGCGAGGCGCGGTCGATAGGAGCTTGCGGAGGTCGCAGATAGCCAGCTGTCGAACTCGGCCACCGTCATCCCGGTGAAGTCCTCGCTGAGGTTCGCAAGATCTAGTTGGGCATCGGGCTTGCCGATGGGGGCCAGAAGCATGCTGATGGGAACGTTCAGCCCGCGCGCGATATTGAGCAGTTGGCTGATGCTGATATCGGCTTTCCTGCCTGACTCGATGTTCTCGAGGATCGCCTCGGTTACGTTGCCGCCGGGAATGGCGCTCGCCAGCTCCGCCGTTGTTCGGTACCCACGCTCCCGCCGCGCCAAACGGATGCGGGTGCCGATGCTGTCGCCGGATCGAAAGTCTGCCATTTCGACAGCCTAGCCGTTGCATTGTTGTCAAGCTAGCGATCAAGTGCTACCGTTACTGCAACAACTCAAACGCTCCTAGGTTGTCGAAGCGGAGGAGACATGATGACAGGAGAATTCATTCAGCCCGCGGAAGTCGTTGAACTCACCGGACTGTCCATCGCAGCACTCGCCCAGTTGCGCTACCACGGCAAGGGGCCGCGGTTCTACAAGCCCACCCCGCGCACCGTGCTCTACAAGCGGTCGGAGGTGTTGGCATGGCTGGAAGCGAGCGCCCAGACGAAGACCGGAGTGTACGCTTAGGAGCTCCAGCTCCTGCTAGCCCTGGCGTCGTCCAGGATTTCGTAGACGGCTATCTGGTCCCCGTCGACCCGGCGGACTCGCTCCAGTGCGAGAGCTGTCAGTAGAACCGGCGGTTCACCCGGCGTGCCACCCAAGCGCGGCCCCTGTTCGGGGGTAGCGTGCGGCACCAAATGGAGCGGCTGATTCTTACCCAATCATCCATCCTCACGGCGCTCCCGCGCGCCCATTCGCGCTGACCCAGCGCACTCTGACGAGCCCTCCCGGCTCGAACCCGGTCCTTCGCATAGCCACCTCCGTCCCAGGAAGGTTGTGATCTCGTGGCTGGAGGAACCCAAGTCCGCACGCGGCCGGATGCTGTTCTCACGGAGTTGCTCCGTGAAGTCGACACGTTGCGACCGTACGTCCGCTTTCAACTGCGGGGCTGGCCCAATGAGGTCGACGCCGTTCTACAGGTCGCCCGGGAGACGGTGTGGCGCCGGTCCTCGACGTTTGACCCCCAGCGCGGTTCGCCGCACGCTTTCGTGTTCGGCATCACTCGCCGCGTCGTGCTTCGGGAGATCGAGCGGAAGCATGTCCCGATGGACGAGGTGCCGGACGACGTCGAGTCCGGCTCGGACATTGACCCACTGGAGGTGATGATCCGCCGGTTCGACGCGCATCGGTGGATGCTGCTGGTGGCCGATTTCGTCGGCCCATCCGACTGGCACGTGATGAGCGACCTGAGCCTGGCAGACGGCGACGCAGATCGGGTGGCAAGCGCCCATCAGCTGTCCAAGCGTGGGGTCCGTACGATCCATGACCGCGTGTGCCAGACCGCACGCACTGTGCTCGCCGCGCTTGCGGCCGCAGACGCCGGGCTGCCGCTTACGGGGTCCGTGATCGTGTCGTGCGTTCCCGAGATCGGTGGGTTGCGTGAGGTCGCAGGGATGGTCGGCGAAGATGCGGGCACCATCGCCGAGACCCTGCGCATCCATCCCGGCTCTGCGAGGGCGCGGATCGCGACCGCGAAACGGTTGCTGATGATCGCCCGGACCGTCCTGGAGCGAGAGGTGACGGCGTGATCAGCGTCGGCGCGGCTGCCGCTCACGCGGTGTCGCATCCGAAGACGACCCGGAACCTGCTGATCGTCGCGGCGGTCATCGTCCTGGACGTTCCTGTCGCGCTCGTCGCCGTCCCGGTGTCGCTCGTCCTCGCGATGGGCGCGAGCGGCTTCGGTGGTGGTGGGGGAGTGTGCGGCGGATCCGCCCCGTCGGTCGAGGCCGGCGAGAACGTGGACGGGTACGGGCCAGACCAGTTGAAGATCGCGGCGACAATCATCACCGTCGGCCAGCAGATGAGCGTGCCCCCGCATGGTCAGACTCTCGCGTTGATGGTCGCCATCGGCGAGTCCGGGCTACGGAACCTCGATCACGGTGACGCCGTTGACAACACCACCATCGGCGTCTTTCAACAAGGCGCCAGCTACGGCACTCCGGCGCAGCGAAGGAACCCGGCGACCGCGGCCGCCGCCTTCTACACCCGCATGCTGCACGTCCCGGACTGGCAGACGCTCGCGCCCACCCTGGTCGCCCACGCGGTCCAGATCAACGCCGACCCGAACCACTATGCCCCGTTCTGGACATCGGCCGAGCACGTCTTGGCGGCTCTGACCGGCGCGAGTGCGGGTACCTGTCAGGTGCCAGCGGACGCGCGCGCAGCCGCCGCCGTCCTGGTCGATGCGATCCAGGCGAAGAAGCTGAACTTCCTCGAGTCCCGCTACCAGCAGCAGGTCATCAACATGGCCGACGGGACGGCGACACCGGCCTGCACGATCGACGCGCACGTTCTCCAGCTGATCGTCGTCGCCGTCCAGTCGTTCCAACAGGTCGGCGTCAGCGACCTGAACCGGCGCTGCACCGGCATGACCCCCGGCGCAGGCACCGCGTCGGCGCACTGGAAGGGCAAGGCGGTCGACTTCTACGCGATCAACCGGCAGTCCCTCACTGGCGCGGACACGCTATCGGTCCAGCTGATCCACGTGCTGTACCCGTACGCCCCACACGGGTCATCGGCCGGGCAAAGCGACTGCCGCGCACGCGCCCACGTGTCGTTGGGCGTCTTGGCGAACATCACCAGCGACTTCCCCGACACCTGCAACCACCAACACATCCAGGTGCCCTGACCAACGAAGTCCGGAAGGTGCGCGCCAAAAGCTGCGTCGAACCGGAAGTTCCAAGTGAAGGCGCTTACGAAACCGAGGTGAATCGAGATGAACAAGAAGCTGATCGCAATCGCGGCTCTCTTCCCATTCCTTGCCCTGACGGGCTGTGCAGCAGCAAGTACTTCAGTGCCCAAGCCTTCGTTCACGACCGTCGCACTGGCCACACCGACCGCGACTCCGTCCAGCGACGCGACTCCCGCAGCTGACGGCATCGTCGACACCGTCTACGTGCAGGTGTTCCCCGGGAAGACCTTCAAGGCGAAGCACGGCTGCCGATGCACCCTCCCGGGATCGAACCAAGAACTTTTCCCGATGGGGACGCCAGTGCTCCTTGTGAAGTTCACGATGACCGGTGAATGGAAGCCCTCGCAAGGAAACCTGACCTACCAGGACGTCACCGGCACAACCCTGAAGGGGACCCAGTTCGATGGTCGGCCTGAGCCCGCTGTCCTGGACGCCGCCGACGGACCTGCCGTCGCCAAGGCCGCGGGGCTCGCGTGGCTGCCGAGCGGGCTCTTCCACGGCAAGTCGACCTGGAGGGTCCCGAACGACAAGGAACGCTCCTTCGCCGCCGCCTGGTATCTGCCTGCCGGCGTCGACCGGCTTCTCCTCACGATGGACGTCCCCTCCGAGGGGCAGCCCCTTCGTCTCACCGTCCCGCTGCCAGCGTCCGCGACGGACGCAGCGAATGCGAGCGGGGAGTAACCCCATGAACCTCCTGCTGAACGTGCTCGGCCTCCTGCTCGTCGTCGGCATCACCCTGCTCGGAATCGTCGGTTCCGGGCTGCTGGCGGCGAGCCGAATGGCTGAGACCGAAGAACCCGTGTCGAGAACAGATACCGCCGAAAGGAAGACCCAATCATGAACGCACTCAACGAAGCGCTCGTCACCGCGCATTCTCGCGCGGTCAACGTGTTGACGGTGAACAACCCGTCACCCGACTTCTCCGGTCCTGGCGTTGGCGCCCTCCAGTCGATCGCGAACGTCGTGTTCGCCATCGTGCTCACCCTCGGCGTGATCGGTGGCCTGATCGCGGCCGGGTTCATCGTCGTCGGCCACGTCTCCAGCAACGGACGTGTTCAGAAGATGGGCATCGTCGGCGTGGTGAGCTGCGTCGCGGGTGTTGCCGTCGCCGCCGGGATCGCGGGGCTGATCAACTGGGGCCAGTCACTTCACGTGGCGTGACATCATGCTCGCCATTGCTGCTGCTGCTCCTCCGGACCCGTTCTCGCCGAACTACGGCTGCTTCATGACCGACTTCGGCTGCCAAGCCTCACAAACCGTCGCCCAGTTCATGGGCTCCACCATCCGCAACCTTGGCGACTTCATCGCCACCATGGTCGCCGGCTCGTTCAACACCAACATCGACCCGAGCAGCTGGGAGATCGCCCACTCGCAGTTCCTGTTCTGGATCGCGGTCACCGCCCCCGTCATCCTCATCGTCGCCCTTGTGCAGATCGGGATAGCGATGATCCTGCAGGATTGGGCACGCATCGGGCGCACCGCCGCCGGCGCCGCCCTCGCCATCCCGTTCTCCGCCATCTGCGTATGGGGGATGCAGAAGGCATCGGGAGTGACCGACGCCGTGACCAGCAGCCTCACCTCCACCGTCCAAGGCGGCGACCTGAGCAGAGGGCTGCTGCGGGTGGTGGGGCTCTTGGACATCACCAAGCAAGCGCCCAACGCGGTCATGCACAACGCCCAATTCACCCAAAGCGGCGTCATCTTCACCATCGCCGCCCAAGGCGCCCAAGGTCCGGGCGCGGTCGGCGAATACGTGACGGCCTTGCTCGTGGTCGGGCTGATGATGATCGCTTCGCTCTTCCTCTTCATCGCCATGTCGATCCGCGAATTCGGGCTCCTCGCCCTCGCGGCGATGGCCCCGGTCGGGCTGATGATGATCGGCCAGCCCAAGCTCACCGCGTGGGCGCAACGATGGATGAACCTGACCATCGGCTTGCTGATCGCCAAACCCCTTGCCGCCGGCGTCGTCCTTCTCGCCGTCGAACTGACGAAAGGCAGCCTCAGCATCGGGGTCATCCTCGTCGCTGCCGGGGCCGTGATCGCTGCCTCGTTCAGTCCGTTGTGGGCGACGAAGCTCGTGTCCTTCGCCGGCGCGGAAGTCGGCACAGCTCTTCACCATCGGTTCTCGGTCCGCGACCAGTTCTCGCGCGTGAACACCGCCGCCGCTCCGGTCCGCTCCGCCGCCCGGGTCATCAAGGTTGGGAGATAGCCCATGACCACCTTCACCGCCGACCAGATCCTCACCGACGAAGGCGCACCCCGCGTCCGCTTTGCCGCCCGGGAACGACGAGGTATTTTCCTTGGCCTCACCTTCCTGCAGCTTGTCGTCATCGGCGCCGCTGTCGCCATCTTGCTGGCGACGCTGTTCATCAACGCCAACGCGTTCTGGGTGATGCTCCCGCTCATCGCGATGGTGATGTTTTTCGCGCTCGCTACCTACCGGCGTGAGCCCGTGCTCGTCATCGCCGCGCAGGCCGCCCGCTACGCCTACCGCAGTCTCAGCGGCCAGACCTCCTTCCGTCGCGACGTCTGGCTCCGGGTGACCATGGCATCACTGAGCGTCGGCCACGCCCAGGTCGCCGCGGTCGCACCCGTCGTCACCTCCAAGTTCCTTCTCCCCGGCGCCCTCGGCGACGTGCAGGTGATCCAGATCCCGGGCGCGGGCGGATTCATCTATAACGCTCGCGGCCGACTCGCATCCGTGACGGTCCGAGTTGGCTCCAGAGCGTGGGCGCTGCGAGACAAGGGCACCCAAGAGGCTGCCTACGACGGATTCGTCGAGTGGCTCAGTTCCTTGGAGAACCTCCCAGGTGTGCGGGAGACCACGATCCGCATCCGAGTTGACCGTGCGTCGTCGACCCAGCTGAAGGACTACCTCGTCGCTCGCGAGGATGAGTTTGGCCCGCAGGTGAGCGCGGAGTTGCGCGAGCAGTATTGGGCGCTGACGCGGGCGGCCTCCAAGCGATCCATGGGGTTCACCAGCTACATCACCCTCACCTTCGACACCGCCGCCCTCAACGGCGCCATCCGCGACGCCGGCAAGGGGCTCACTGGTCTGGCTGCGGTTCTCAAGGAACGCGTCGCGGGTATCGAAACCTCGATGGAGCACGCCCGGCTCACTCCGGCCGGCTGGCTCACCGCTGACGAGCTCGACGAGTTGAACGCGCTGTCCTCCGATCCGGTCGCTGCAGCGACGCGGCGCGAGCAGGACTCCGACGTCGTCTCGGTGCCGTCGCCGGTGATGGGGATAGACGAGGGCTGGGATTCGATGCGGGTCGACCAGTCCTGGCATCAAACGTTCTGGGTCGCTGAATGGCCGCGCACCGACGTCCGCACCGGCTTCCTTGAGCCCCTGCTCTACGCCGGGGATGCGACGCGGGTGATCACGCTGCAGGTTCGCCCGGTGGCCACGCACAAGGCGCTGGCCCAGCTGAACCGCGCCCAGTCGGATATGGAGACCGCCGCGACGATCCGGATGAAGCTGTCCTCCCGGATCCCGCTCACCCACCTCCGCGAAGAAGAAGACCTCGCTGTGCGCGAGCACGACCTCGTCGACGGATTCGGCGACGTCCAGTACCGCGGCTTCGTCACCATCTCCGCCGAATCAAAAGACGCCCTCGCCAAAGCCCGGACGGACATCGAGCAGGCCTCGCACCCCGCCCGCCTCGTCCTCGCATCAATGTCCGGCCAACAAGCGGCCGGGTTCGTCACCACGGCGCTGCCGGTCCCGCTGGAAGGGGAATGAGATGAAGCAGTCAGCCGTCATCGGCCGCATCCCAGCGAACGAGAAGCCCGGCGCCAACAGCCGCAACCGCCAGTCCACCCTTTCGGACAAGAACCCAAGCTGGAAGCTCCAGTCCGCGGAGCTGCCGGCGTCGAAAATGCCGACCTGGGGGTGGAAGCGGCCCCACAACCTGCGTGGCCCACTACGCGCCACCCCACCCGCACACCGGTGCTCCTCCAAAGTCCTCGGCGGCGCGTATCCATTCCTCGCTGAGACTGGGGACATTCTCACTGGGGCGTACATCGGGGAGAACCTCCTCTCGCGTGCCCCGTTTTGCTTCGACCCATGGGACGCCTACTCCGCCGAAGCCGTCCGCTCTCACTCTGTTGCCATCCTCGGAGTGAAGGGCACCGGCAAGTCGATGCTCGCAAAATCCTGGTCCTCCCGCCTCGCCCGGCTGGGACGCAAGGTCGCGGTCCCGCACGACCCGAACGGGGAGTGGGTGCGCGTCGCCTCCTATGTCGGTGGCACCTCCATCTCCGTCGGCCCAGGCAAGGCCGCCCGAATCAACCTGCTCGACGAGGGACCGCGGGACCCGTCGTTCTCGCATGAGGACTGGAACCAGAACGTCCTCCAATACCGGCGCGCCACCGTGAAGACGATCATCCGCCGCCTCCGCGAAGGCGGGAACCTGGAACCGGTCGAGCACACCGCTCTCGACGTCGCCCTCGACGCGCTTCGAGGCCAGTCCACGGTCACCATCACCCACGTGTATGACCGCCTCGTCGATCCCCACCAAATCCAGCCGCTCGAGGTGGTCGAGGCTGGCCACCGGCTCGCGCATTCGCTGCGCCGGATGGTCTCCGGCGACCTCACCGGGTTTTTCGACGGACCTTCCACTGTCCGTTTCGACGCCGACGCCCCGATGATGGTCGTCGACACCTCCGCCCTGAAAGGAGCCTCACCCGAAGCGCAGGCGCTGGCCCGGCTCGCGACGGCGAACTGGATTCGCCGATCCTCCTTGGGTGCGAACCGGCAGGCGCGGGTGATCATTCACGAGGAGGCTGCCGTCGAGCTGCTCAACGACGTCTCCGGAGGCGACGGCCTCGCAGACCGCGTCGAGGATGAGAAGGTAGCCCGCCATCTCGGCATCTCTAACTGGTACCTCTTGCACCGGGTTGCCGACCTCGACGCGCTTGGCGACCACAACAGTGCTCTCCACTCTCGAGCACTTGGTCTCCTTGCGGACTGCGAGACCCGGATCTCATACGCGCAGCACTCGGGGGAGATTGCGCGGTCGCGGGAGATCTTGGGCTGGAACGACACTCAGGCCGACCTCGTCCGCAAACTCCACAAGGGCGAAGGGCTCTGGCAGATCGGCCAGGACCGCGTCGCCAAGGTGCGCAACATCTGCACCGACTACGAACTCGGCATCTTCCGCACCGACGCCATGGGCGGCGAACGCGCATGAGAACCCACGGCTCCTCCTGGACGCACGTTGCCCTCTACAGCCTGTTCGCGATCGTCGTCGCGGGCGCATTAGCTACCGGCGTCGCGAGCGCGACCATCACCACGACTTGTGACGGTGGCGGCCAGCCGGGCAGCGTCTTCGCTGGCCTGCAACTGGCAATAAGCGGCGACCCGAGCGGGTTCGCCCTAGTGCCCGGATGCACGGCACCCGTGATAATGATCCGCGTCCTCGATCTGCTTACTGTCTTCCTTCTTCTCAGCGCGACTGCAGGCGGGGTGGTCTGGTGGCTTCGTTACCGGCAGTCAGACCGGTACTTCATCCGCGATCTCCGGGGGCGGGACGGGCTCGCCAAGCCCGGCGAAGTCCGCAAGCACACGTCCGCGCGTACAGCCCTCCACCGGGCCAAAACGCTTCGCCCGTCGCTGGTCGATCCGTCGCCAGCTGCGGCGGGGTGGAAAGTCGGCAGCGCCCATGGGCAGGACGTCTATGTCTCGATCGAGGACTCGATCGTCGTCGAGGGCGCGCCCCGTTCCGGGAAGGGGTACCGGTTCATCATCAACGCCATCCTCGACTGGGACGGTCCGCTGATCACCACCTCCACGCGGAACGACAACCTCTCCGCCACGATGCGCGAACGCGCTCGGGTCGGCGAGGTCACCGTCTTTGACCCTCAAGAGCTCACCGGTGTTCGCTCCGGCCTGCGAATCTCGCCGGTAGCCGGTTGCGAGGATCCGCTCGTCGCGGACCAGCGCGGTCAGGCGATCATCGCCGGAACCGCCCTCGGTGCGTCCAAGACCAACCAGGAATGGGCGCAGGTGTCCTCCAACGTACTGTCCCGACTCCTGCACGCCGCCGCAGTCTCGGGCCGCGGGACGGACGCGTTGGCGCGGTGGGGATCCAATCCCCGGATCGCGCGGGAAGCCGTCAGCGTGCTCGCCAACCAAGGAACGCCAGGCTGGTCCGAGGACCTGGACGCGATCATCAACGGCGACGAGAAGCTCCTGGCCAACACCTGGTTCGGCGTCTTCGGCGCACTCCGCCCGCTTTCCATCCCCGCGATCCGGAACGCGATGACGCCCGGGCCGGGGGAGCAGTTCGACCTCGATGCGTTCCTCGCCGACTCGAACAGCCTCTATCTCGTGGGCACCGGCGCTGGCGCAGGGTCCGTCGGCGGGTTCCTCGGCGCAGTCCTCGACGACGTCGTCGAGACCGCGCGCCGCAAAGCCCTCGCCTCTCCCGGCTCCCGCCTCGACCTCCCACTGGCGGTGATTCTCGATGAGATCGCGAACATGTTCTCGTGGCCGGCATTGCCGCGGATTATGGCCGACGGCGGCGGCATCGGCATCTCCACCATCGTTGTCCTCCAAGCCCTCTCCCAAGCCGAGACCGCCTGGTCTCGGTCGGAGGCCGACACGATCTGGTCCGCCGCCACGGCGAAGCTCCTCCTCGGTAGCGCGTCCGATGTCGACCACCTCCGCGACATCGAATCCCTCCTCGGCACGCGGCGGATCCGGAACACCGGGCACTCCTATAACGACAACGGGTCGTCCACGAACGTGCAGAACGAGAAGGTGCCCGTGATGACGCTCGACGAGATCCGCCGCATGCCAGAAACAGTCGGGCTCCTCGCGTACCGGAACCGCCGGGGCATTCTGCTCGACCTGCGGGGATGGACTGATCGCGACGACGCCCGTCAGGTCAGCGCGGGTAGGAAGCTCACCGAGCTCGACCAGCAGCTGGTGTTTGCCGAACAGTATCAAGCCGCATTGGATCGCCGGGGTTCAGCGGGGGAGGGAAACTGATGTCCAACCGTCGTCGGCCCTCACGGGATAACAGCTACCGCAGTCGCTACCTGCACTCGCTGGCCTGGTTCGGCCGGCGTGACCGCTGGTTCGTTGACGAAGAACACCGCAAGGGCACTGTCCGCTGCGCCCTGTGCCTTGGCGCCGGGAGCCCACGCTCGCTCGAGTTGCACCACCTGGACTACCGGGGCGTCACCCAGACCCCCTACGGCTGGACCGCCCGCGAGAAGCATGAGGACCTGACCGCACTGCACCCGCGCTGCCACGAGTACGTGCATCTGCTGATCGAGCGCGACCGTGCGCTCTCGGGTTTCGTCTCCCGCCGCACCGCTTCCATCCAGGCGATCGCCCGGCTCCAGGCCAAGATCGCCCACTACATCGAAGCATCTCTGGAGCAGCAGTGACCGACGACATCCCGCTCGACGACCTCGTCGCCTCACTCGCCGACGGATGGGAGAGCCAAGCGCCCCGGCAGAGTCCAGGGATGCTCGGCATCCGCGTCATCAACTGGCGCACCCTCGAAGACGAGGACGCCCCGCAAGTCTGGACCGACCTCCGGAGCTGGGTGGCCTGGTTCGCCCACCGCTACAATCTGGCCTCCCGCAAGATCCCGCCGTGCTGGTTCAGGCACGGCGCGCTTGTCGAAGAACTCTCGGCGCTTCACACCGCGTGGCTGGTCTCCTACGACAGCCTCGACGCCGGCTACGGACCCATCGGTTGGCACGAACGCCTCGCCGTCGCCATGCCGCGTCTGGCCACCTGGTACAACGGCGAATGCCACAACGGCCACACCGAACTCCCACAAGGCGACGACGCCGTCCACGCGGAATGGGCGGACTGGATTCGCCGAAGCCACGCCAATCCGTAGGCGGAACGCCACTGATTGCGCGCCGCCTGCGCGCATTTTCTGCCCGCGAATCGGAAGTTCTAAGTGAGAGCGACCCGACCATCGGGCGCGAAAGGAAAGGAACAGAACGATGAGCACACGAGTCCCGATCAGCATCGAAGGCAACCTCGTCGCCGACCCCGACTACGGCGAATCTCAGAACGGCACCAAGTTCGCCAAGTTCACCGTCGCCGTCACCGACCGCAAGCTCGAAGACGGCAAGTGGGTCGACGGCGACACCCAGTACCACCGCACCACCGTCTTCGGCCGCACCGCCGAGAACGTCCGCGCCAGCCTCGCCAAGGGCGACACCGTCATCGTCAACGGCAACCTCGAGTTCCGCCACTGGACCGACCAGGCCACCGGCGAGCCCCGAGCCGCTACCGAAGTCGTCGCAGACAGTGTCGGCCCCTCCCTCCGCTACACCACCGCGGAGGTCACCCGCCGCGCCCCAAAAGCTGACGGCCCGGACGCACCGGCGACCAGGCCGCTCGCAGCTCCGAAGACGTTTAGTCCAGCCGCGTTGTCCTGACACGGAGAGCAAAGGGGCCGGCGTGAGCCGGCCTCTTTGCTCTTGTCCGTCAGTCCGCTGGATCTGGGACTGAGAGATGAGCCAGATCCAGCCGTTCGCTCCGACGAAGCATGGCGAGAGTGAACTCGTCGTCACTGCTGATCATGGCTTCGATGCTCGCTACTGCGTTCTCGCACCCTGGGATGTTCCGCTTGTCAGCGTTCGAGGGCTTGCATGTGCGCGCGAGAGCATCACCGAAAGCGTCCCAGAGCACTTGTCGGTCGTCACCCGTGGGGCGAGAACCGTACTCGGGGAATAGCTTTCGTGCGATCTCCTTGTAGCTTCTGGTCGTTGCTAGCCAACTCCGGATCCCGTCAGATGGTTCCGGAAGCTCATCTGAAGGGGCGGGGAGTTCGCCTGCGTGTACGACAACGTGCAGGGTGAGATCCATTGGAAACGAGACCCATGAGCTCGCTTCGACGCGAAGCTCCTCAATCTCCTCCATTGCTGCCGCAAGCGACTCTTCGCCGCGAAGTACGCTCTTCGCGACGACGCTCTGCAGCGGAGTCAGCCAGGGTGAAATCTCGTCGGGGAAGGCATGCCGAGAGAATCGGCGCCCGACCAGCTGTGCAAACTTTCGTTGTCCGAGCTCGTCTGAGAGTCCGTCGCTGAACTCGTACTGCACTAAGGCCGTCTTTTGAATTGTTGCAACGTGATCGAGGTCGGCGAAGAAGTCCGGTCCAATGCCCGGCAGGTGGACGAACCGCGGGCGGGCCCCTTCGCGTGCGCCACGCGACGTCGCCTCGTCCAGTCGTCTCACCGTCGCAACGAGCACTGCCGTGGTCTTCTTTTGCACGACATCGCATGTTTGCGAGATGATCACTGCACCGTGTGGCGTCCGGCGCCTCAACCAACCTTGAAATCGTACTTCGGGGACCGATCGTACGTTCGCCACCATCCCCTGACGTAACGTCAGGCAAAATCGATGGACCGCGGACGGGAGCGGTCTCCCCTTACGCGGTCTCAACGCCCATCAGAGCGGCGAGCGAGACCGGGAGTCGGTTGATGTCTGCAGACCCGGACGAGACGGCTCGTCGAAGCGCGTCGTAGGGACTTAGGCCGTCAGAATCGGGACGCATCAATGCGTCACGCCGCTCCGACGGAGAAATGCCGGGCATGGACGCAACAACCGCTGACACCTTTGAAAGCCATTCGTGATTGTGCGCATTCATCGTGTCACCCGCCGCCCAGTGATGCACTGCACGCCGCGATACGCCAAACAGACGAGCGATCTGATCCCATGTGAGTCCGGAGACATCTCTGAGGCTTCGCAGCATCTCGGCCGAACCGGCGTGCGCAGAAACTTCCTCTCGCCTCGGCTCTGTGCTGATGAACACTGATGTTCGCGGTGCATGACCCACGATGGGTGCGGATTCAGGGAGAGCGGCAGCGCCCGTTGTTGTCGCGCTAACGAGCCCGAAAACGATAAGGCTGGCAGCAATCGTCCCTCTTGCATTCATGGGATCAGTGAGAACGACGCCGTTGGTGGTCGCAGACGAAAGGCTCACTTCGTGCCACCCCCAAAACGCTCAAGGAACGGGTTGTCAACCGCCCACCTAAAGAAACCGTATCCCAGCGAGGACAGCTCACGCGTGTTGGCAATCAATTCAGAAGGGCTGAACGGCTGTTTCCGTTCGGAGAATGCATCAAGGTCAAGCATCCAGCTATTCGTGTTCACGCCTTCGATAGTTGGATCAATGCTCGCGCCAGGAGGAAGGATGGCCCACTTCGCGAGGAGGTTCCCTTTCGACGTCGAATAAAGGGTCTCCGAAAGCGTGTGCTGCACTCGGACGTCGTCTAGTCCCGGAAGGTTCTTTCCTCCTAGCAACAGAGGGTTAATCTCGTTGGACAGTTCGTCCATATCTCCCGGCTCATGCACCCGGTTGACATATCGGTAGCCCGTCCGAATCACTCGAGGTATCGAGGTTACCTCAGCGATCGCGGTCAGGACCTCGAGGAAGCGCGCGCAGAAGTCGTCCCGGGAGGTGTACTCAGTGGTCTCGAGGGTCGCGAACGTAGACGCAAAATAGAACCGCCACGTCTCCTCGACGGACGAAAAGCGATAGACGGTGCCAACCTCGGATTGCGAGACACCCTGCGGTGTGATGTTGAACTGCGTCTCTTTGCTGACTCCCTTAATCGGGTACGCATGAGCGACGCGCTGTTCCAGCTGCTGCACAACTTCATCGAATCGCGCGTTGCTGAACTGTGTTAGTTCATCCCAGCGAACCTGGGCAAGTACCCGGATCAGGGGTGCAGACTCAAGATGTACCTCGTCCCACTCGCCGGGCTGAAACGGTCCAAGCTCAACGGTGCTGCTCATGCTTCACACCCTACTTCACACACCTATCAATCGTCTGTACCCAATTTGAGTGTTCGTGATTGTTACGGTTTTGGGCCGATCCCACTTCTCCTCCTCCAGGGACGTTGTTGAGCATGCTGCCAGGAGCGCTCGTGCGAACGTAACTATGCGGCGCCGGAGGTCTGGTGGAAACTGAGTAGGTGAGTGAAGGCGCGCCGCTGCCAATCCCGATGGGCGTTTCGGGGGAGCAAGCGATTGAACTTTGCCGACGCTGGATGATTCATCTCGGCGCCGTCGATGCCGTTTCCGCTAGCGGTGAAGTTCGTCGCACATGCGACATTTACAGCCAGCGTTTTGTCGCATGGGTGGACAACCACCGCGGGAACCTCGAGCCGGATCTCGTTGATCGCGCTGCTCAAGTGTCCGCTTCCGACGGTCGTCAGGCGTTGGTTTTCGTTCGTGGCGGCGTCCTGCCCGAAGCCCAGCGGCGGGCGGATGCCTACGGTGTTGCACTCTTTTGTTTCATCGCAATGGATGGTTCCCTTGAGGGCGCGAACTCAGTAGGCTTCACGCTCCGCGCGAGAGGCCTCGCTTGACCAGCTGTCACCGCGCTAATGTCGAACCGACATTTCTGGGCCAACCGCCCGAATTGAAGTTGCTGCAGGGCCGGTGGTAGTGGGATCGGGTGAGGCCGCACGTCGCAGCTCTTGAGCGGCAGCAGCCCTCGACTTTTCGAGCGTCTCCTCGATGGGTCGCCGTTGCATCATTTGCACAAGCTCTGCGCGCGCAGAGTGCCTCGTGGGGGATACCAAGACGACGTCGTTGCGCTTGCGCCCTCGGGTTAGGCCCACATAGAGGCCGGCCGCGTCGACGCCAGGGCCAACGAGTGATCTGTCGGTAGTCTCCCCCTGCACGCCATAAACCGTCGATGCATAACCCAAGTGGATGTGGTCCTTGGCGTATGAAGTGCTGACCCTCCTGAGGTCCGACGTATCGCCCGCGGCCGCAAGAATGACGTGAGTGTCCGTGATTTTGCGCACCGTCCAGGACTGGCGATTATTGACGTCGGCGCTCGAATCGTTGCGTCGTGTCTGCACGATGTCACCGATTCCAATCATTTGTCCGGCTTGTCCTACGAACTGTCGTCTCATCGAAACTTGGCCCGTTTTGAGTCGGCGGCCTTGGATAGCCTCACTAATGGCCTGCGATTCAGCGTGGGTTGCGGTAACGAGCGCGATCGTCTCGCCCTGCCGAGAGGCTTCGAACCACGCATCCACCATCGCGGCGCTCGCTGCTGCATCACTGTCAGCTAGAACTACATGCCCTGTGTCGATCAATTCATCCGCAATGGCCTTCAAGTCTTCTGAGCTGTCTGGATCCCGGAGCCGCAAGCTTAAATGAGCCCACTGGGGATCGCGGAAGCGATGAATGGTGGTGAGTTCAACACGGCGCGTTGCGCGTCTCCAAAACAACGCCATTGCGCCGGAATGTCCCACCGGGAGGGCCTGCCGTTGGTCCCCGACCATCGCAATCCCTGCTCCAATGCGCCCGATAACTTCCAGGAGCGCGTTGGCAGCTTCGAGTTCGAGCATCCCTGCTTCGTCGACAACGACTCGATCGCCCGCACGAATTAGTCGTTTGGGTCCCCGATAAATAAGCCCTGATTCCCCATCCATGTCTCCTGGATTTAGCTTGATCCAGTCAACGCTGCCCGCGTCATTTTGCCTCCATCGCCACCCGTAGTCATACAAGAGTTGATGAAGGGAGGACGAGGCGCTGTTAGCCTCTCTGCCTGCAACGGTGGACGCCTTCTTTGTGGGCGCCACGATTATGAGATTTCGACCGCTCTGCCGGAGCGCAGCGCTCGCGACCTTCAGCATGGTGGTTTTCCCTGCTCCGGCCGCGCCGCTCACGCAAACGATTCCCGCGCCTCCGGCGAGTGATGACGCGCCAGCGAGCTGCTCGCTGTTCAGTTCTCTCTCCGGTTCAACCAGTGAGGCAATCGCGACGACCTCGTTCCGCGCTCTATCCTCCCCGTCGAAAGCGAGCGCCTCGATTCTGTGGGCGACGGTTGTCTTCAGTGCTGCGGTGGACGTTGCCATTCGGTGTTTGATGTGGTGGGGAAGATCGGCCTCTTCAAGCAGTGTGACGGTATGTGATTGCGCCGCGAGGATGGAGATCGCCTCGACGGCTGAATCGAGTTCCGCCCGTCCGGCTCGAACTCCGGTTCCTGCGAGTGCACGGATCGCTCCGGCCCGTACGTCCATATCGCTGAAGCGTCCACCTGTGCTCGTCGACCGTGCGTCGGCATCCACGATCGCCTTTGCCGCCAGCAGCTCGATGTCCAGACCTTCTAGAGCCACCGAGGGCAACGCGATCTCGCTTCGCGGCAGCCCGAGGTTCGGATCAGCGCGCAGGAGCTCGGCTATGACAACGGATGCCCACTCGTCCCCGTTTAGATGCCCAGGCTTGTTGGGCCGGCCGGCCGCCCACGCCCACTGATCGATCTGAGTAAGAACTGTTGAGGAGGGCTGTTCATTCGGGTGCTGCTCCTTCCACTCACGAAGGTGCGCCGCCCTATTCGACTCGATCTGCGCGGAGCGCTTCGAGAGTGGCCGCACCAGATGCTGCAGTTGCGCGATCTCGCCGTCCGAGTTCAGCGTGAAACCCTTGGCAGTCAGCGCGGCGATCCAAGCTGGGTCGGTCCTAGAGGCGAGATCGCCTTCGGCGTTCACGACGTTCTGGAACCGGAGCGCGACGCGAGTGTCGACGTTGGACCACTTTCCATCGAGTCCTTGAACCTTGACGTTCAGCCACAGGTGGCGGTGCTTGTGCGGGTCCAGCGAGCGCGACCGCTCGTGGCGCAGCTCGACAACTTCGATCCGAGCCAGGTCCTCCCGGACGGCACCCTGCTTCCCACGGCGCGCGTTGAGCTCGGTCTGCCAGAGCTTGATGATTCGATCCCGCAACCGGTCCTGCAGGTCGTCGTACGCGGCCGCCAATTCCGGGTCGAGCATTGCAGCGATCGAGAACGACTTCGGGGCGTTGATCGTCGCATCCAGGATCAGATCCGCGACCGGCGCCTCCAGATCGCGGCCACGCCGCTCGCCGGTCAGCGGGTCGACACCGTCGACCCAATCCTTCAGCTGGGAACGGGTGAGAAGGTCGTCGCGGATGGCGCCGTTCTCGACGATGTACCGGGTCATCACCGCGTCCGCGTACCCGGCCGCGGCTAGCACCCCGGCCGCGGTCTTGGCCGTCAAGGTCGCATCGCAGACGCCGCCGAAAGCGTAGTGCACGGCCTGCTTGACCCCTTGGGCTGCTTGCCCGCGCTTCCAGCGCGCCACTCCACCTCTCACACTTAGAACTTCCGGTTGCGCGCTCATTTCGGCGCGCATTGCGCGCGCACATCTCGAAGAGTGCCTACGTGCATTAGCTCCTTCTCTCTTGGATTAGCTCCTTCTCTCTTGGTTCTTTCCTCCTTCGATCTGGTGTTCCCCTCCTTCTTCGGTCACTTATCATCGGCCTTGTTTGGTTCGGGAGGTTGGTCTTTATGGCTAGACGTTTCCCTCGGGAGTTCCGTGTTCGCGCGATCGAGTTAGTCCGGATCAGCGATCGCCCGTTGTCGCAGGTCGCCCGCGAGCTCGGTATCTCGAACTCTGCGTTGTATCGGTGGGTGGCGGAGGACGACTTCGCCAAAGCCGAGGCGGAGAAAGCCGCCGGAGTGGTCCCGGTCCTGGACGCGGATGAGCAGGCCGAGTTGGTCCGGTTGCGTCGGGAGGTGCGCCGCCTGGAGACGGAGAACGAAATCCTGAAACGCGCGGCAGCGTATTTCGCGAAGGAGAACGTGCTCCCAAAACATCTTTCCGACTGATCGAGCAACTGACGGCTGAGAACCCGAAACGGTTCAAGGTCGCGACGGTCAGCCGGCTGTTGGGAGTCTCCCGCTCCGGCTACTACACCTGGGCGAAGCACCACATCAGCGTCCGCAAAGCCCGGGACGAGGAGATCGCCGCGGTGATCGCCCGGCTCCGATCGGAGAAGGGGGCGTTCTTCCACACCTACGGGTCGCCGCGGATGCACGCCGAACTGCGGATGGGACACGGCTTTGCCATCGGCCGGAAACGAGTGGAGCGGATCATGCGCGAGCGCGGCTGGGCCGGCGCCGTCAAACGCAAGTTCCGGTTCCGCGCCAACCCGGCCACCAGCGAGGACAAGGTGAACCGGAACTTCCACGTTCCCGGCCCGAACCGGCTCTGGCTGGGCGATATCACCGAGCACCACACTGCCGAGGGCAAGGTCTACTGCGCCGTCGTCCTGGACGCCTATTCACGGTTGGCGATCGGTTGGTCGATCGGATCCCGGATGACCGCAGACCTCGTCGTCGACGCTCTTCAGATGGCCCGCTGGCGGCGGTTCGGGGTCCGCGGGGCGATCATGCACTCCGACCACGGTTCCCAATACACCTCCTGGGCCTTCACCTCCCGCGTCCACGAAGCCGGCCTGATCGCCTCCATGGGATCGGTCGGCGACTGCTACGACAACGCGATGATGGAATCTTTCTGGTCCGGCATGCAGATCGAACTCCTCGACAGCCAACCCTGGGCCACCAGACGGCAGTTGGGGACGGCGATGTTCTCCTGGATCGAAGCCTGGTACAACCCCCGCCGCCGACACTCCTCGCTGGGCTACCACTCCCCGGCGGACTACGAGAAAATCGTCCCGACGACAGTCACCCTGGCTGCCTGAAACGACACATCAAACTGTCCGAGGACCCGGGGGAAGATCAAATATTCGCCGATGCCAGACTCTGAAGAGACCCGGACCGATTCGGGTCGGGGTCTCTTCTGTTCGTGGGGCTATTCGCGGAGCTCGATGATCTCCGCGATGGCGTGAGCTGTCTTGAGTACGCGTGCCGCGGTGTCTCGAATTACCGTGATGTCTTCGCGGGCCCACCCGGTGATGTAACCGATGCTGTAGGCGCTGGTGTCGAATCCGCTCAGGCCCGCGACGATGAAAGCGACCGATTCGGCTTCGACTTCCATCCGGCCGCGGTGAGCGCGGTACTCGTGGATGTCGTCAATGTGGTGCAACTCGATGTGCGCGGTCTCGTGAAGGAGCGTCTTCGCGGCCTGCTCAGGGGTGATGTTTTCCGCCAAGGTCACCCGGTGGGACTCAGGCTCGGTGTACCCAAGGGCGCTGCCAATCTCTCCGCGGCGGATACTCCATCCGTGCCTCTCCAGATGCTCGGCGAGGGGTGCGATGACACCGTGGTCGTCGTCGCCGACCAGTCGCCGAGTCGGATCCTCGGGCAGCGGCTCGGCCCCTTCGATCGGGTCCGTTTGCGCAATGTCGAAGACCGACAGTATCGGGAAGTATCGAATTAAGCGCTTGCCGTCTTCGGTCGCTTCATCCGAGTCGTTGGCTCGTTCGGTTTTCATCTCGCGGTACCCGAAGATCTTGATCGACTTCTCACCTTTGCGTACCTGCCGTCCTTTGGCCTGCCATTGCCGGAACCCGGCGACCATCGTCGCGTCCGGGTTCTGCGACAGGATCAGGAACAGGTTGTTCAGGCTGTAGTTGTGGAAGGAGCGGGCGAACTCCAGGAACGCCCGCCACTGTCCGCTGTCGGCGAGCTGCTGGACCTGCTCCACGATCGACGCATGCAGTGCCATCGCCTCGTGCTGTCGTTGCTCCGCACTCCGAGTGATTGACTGTCCGCGCATGATCTCGACCCCTCTCATCGTTCTTCTTGCCGTTCCGGCACAGAGATCGAGAGCGGGCGGAGGTAGCGCAGTGCCCGGAGGAAGCGGTTGCTAAGCGCAGGGAGCGCAGCGAGTGGAGTCTGCAAAAAGCGACTGGAGGGAACGGAGCTGGTGGAGCTCGCTATGATCGGCTGCCGGATCGGAAAGGAGGCGTAGCAACGCAGTACGCCCAGGGCGTTCGAACTCCGACTCGCGGGCGAGCGAGGTGGCCGGACGTGCGGTTCCGGCGTTCGCTCCGGTCGCGATCTGCGTGGGTGAGCTCGGCGCGGGTCGTCGCCCAATCATTTCAGGATCGCTTCGTGCCGGTGGAGCAGCGTGCCTCGAAGTCGGACTTGTCTGAGCGTCGCTGGAGCCCTCGCAGGCCAGACCCCTACGAGCGACTCCTGCACGGACCCGTTGCAATAGGCCCCGTCAGTAGCGCGAATTGTGCCGCTGGCGTCAGTGGGTCTGAGCACAGTCAGCCCATGTCATTTCGATTGTCCTGGCTGGTCGCAGTGCTGGAAGTACACCTTCCGTAGTGCTTCGGTTACGCGCCACACAGTACGGTCGCCGGCGTGCAGATGCACGATATCGCCAACAGCGATCTCGAGGCGCTCGCCGCGGTCGGTGAACTCGATAGTTGCCCTACCCGACAACACAATGACCTCTTCACTCTCGACATCTGTCGATCCTCCAGCCGGCGCAGTCCTTGGTGAACGGAACGCCTTCGGCAGGTTGCTCCCGTGGGTCTTCCTTCCGCTTCGGCAGCTGATCGTAGGAGCTCCAAGAGTGATCGCAACAGGCGCGGTCGCTGCCGGACGTGGGTTTGCGGGGTGCGCCAGCAACCGAGGGGTTGGGTGTCGTAGATCCGCCGTTACTTACCGTCGATTGTCACCACTTGCCTCTGCGGCGCTGATGTGTCAGCATTGAGACAAATTGATACCGGTACCAATTTGGATCGGTGGAGGGAGACAGATGCTGGGCTTCAACGAAGAGGAATTCCTGGAGCAGGTGCGCAGCACCGTCGCGCTCCGACCGCAGATCGAGGCGCTCGCCGAGCGTGTAGCGGCTGGGCGCTGGAAGAACATCTACTTCATCGGTGCGGGCGGCACGTACGCCGCCGCGCTCCCGTACGAGCGGTTCTTCCAGACGAGATCCAGCTTCCCGGTGCGCGCTGTCATCGGCAAGGAGTTCGCTCTCGCTCCGGACCCGCAGTTCGGTCCCGACTCGGTCGCGATCTTCGCCTCCGTCTCCGGCACCACCGAGGACATCCTCGACTGCGTCGAGTTCGCCCGGGAGAAGGGGGCGCTCACGGTGGGGTTCACCGGTCAGGCGGACAGCCCGATCGCCTCCGCTGTCGACGAGGTGCTGCTCTCGGCGCCCAAGGCCTGGCCGTTCGACGTGCAGTTCCTCACCTTCGGCGCCAAGCTCCTCTCGCTGCGCGGCGAGTTCGACGGCTACGACCGCCTCGTGACGGATCTCGAAGCCATCCCGGATGCGCTGGTCGCGGTGACGAAGCAGGCCGACGAGGTGGGGAAGGCGTTCGCCGAGAAGCACGCCGAGACTGACTACCACTTCCTGACCGGATCCGGCCAGCTCTGGGGCTTCACCTACCTGTACTCGATGTGCATCCTCGAGGAGATGCAGTGGCTCACCACCACGCGCGTGCACGCGGCCGAGTTCTTCCATGGCTCGCTCGAGCTCATCGAGAAGGACACCAGCGTCATCGTGTTCGCGGGCGAGGACGAGACCCGACCACTCACCGACCGCGTGATCTCCTTCGCGCGGGAGTACAGCGACGACGTCACCGTCATCGACACCAAGGACTATGAGCTTCCGGGTGTGAGCGACGAGTTCCGCGGCCTGCTCGCGCCGATGGTCGCCGACGCGGTCGTCGACCGGTTCAGCAAGCATCTCGCACAGGTGCGTGACCACTCGCTCGACCTGCGTCGCTACTACCGCGTCGTGGCGTACTGAGGCTCGGGTGAGCACCGTGCGTGTCCTCGGTCTCGGGGACAACATCGTCGACCGGTTCGTCGACCGCGGCATCGAGTACCCGGGAGGGAACGCCGTCAACGTGGCGGTATTCGCCCGGAAGCTCGGCGCCGAGGCGGCGTACCTGGGGGTGTTCGGAGACGATGAGCACGGCCGCTTCGTCCGTGACGCCATCGAGGACTGCGGGGTCGAGACCTCGCGGTCCTCGGTGCGCCCCGGACCCAACGGCCTGACCGAGATCGAGACGGTCGACGGCGAGCGTCGATTCCTCGGCTGGAATCAGGGTGGGGTGACGATCAGCGACCCGCTCGTCCTCGGGGAGGATGACGTGCGCTACGCGGCTGGCTTCGACCTCATCCATTCGAGCGCGTATTCCGGCGTGATCGCGGAGCTGCCGAAGCTTGCGCGAACCCGGTCGTTGCGCTCGTACGACTTCTCGTCCGAGTCGGAGTACCGGACCGCCGAGTATCTCGACCGGGTCGGGCCGTGGATCGACCTCGCCCTCGTCTCCCTCGGCTCGCTGGCGCGCGCGGAGACGTGGGCGGAGTTGCGCCGTGTCGCGTCACACGGGCCTTCGCTGGTGCTCGGAACGCAGGGAGCGGGAGGCGCCGTGCTGTTCGACGGCGCGGCGTACTACTACTCGGACGCCGAGCCGGTACCCGGCCCGTTCGTGGACACTATGGGGTGCGGTGACGCCTATGTGAGTGCGTTCATGGTTGAATTGCTCCGGTCCGGGTGGCGCAGGAATGCGCGACCCGGCGGGGCGGCGCTGCACCGTTCCATGCGGCGGGCCGCGCAGTTCGCTGCGTGGCAATGCACCGTCGACGGGGCCTTCGGGCACGGTCGGCCGATCGACGGAGCGGCGGACGTGGCCGGCGCGATGATCCGGTCGGCTGGAGACGCCGGGTAAGGGCGCGAGCTGCCCCGGAACAGAAAGGGGTGGCGATGTCCACGGAGCACGAGCGGACGCCGTCCCCGACGATCTCGGAGGTGGCGGCGGCCGCCGGCGTCGGCCGCGCGACCGTCGCTCGCACGCTGGGGGGCTACGGCTCGGTGAGCCCGAAGACGCGCGACCGGATCCTGGCCGCGGCGAGAGAGCTCGGGTACCGGCCGAACTCGATCGCACGCAGCATGACGACGGGGGAGACCCGCATCTTGGGCGTCGTGCTCGCCGATGTCGGCAACCCGTTCTTCGCCGGTGTGCTGCGCGGTATCTCGGACGCTGCGCGCACTGCCGACTACGACGTGATCGTGCTGAGCACGGATGAGAGGCTGCAGCGGGAGGCGGCCGCGATCGACGTGCTGGTCGACAAGCAGGTCGACGGGATAATACTGGCCCCGGCGGCCGGGCGGCGCGATCCCCTCCCGCACCTGGACATCGTCACGAAGCGCGAGATCCCCCTCGTGCTGCTCGACCGGCTGGTCGAGACCGTGGAGGCGGATGCCGTCGTAATCAACAACCGGGAGGCGTCGCGCGCGGCGGTCACCTCGCTCATCGAAAACGGGCACCGCCGGATCGCGTTCGTCTGGGGTCCTGTGACGAACGAGCCGGCCGCCGACGCGGACGATCTGCGCCGGATCATCGACCACGCGCTGTGGTCGGATGGCGAGCGTCTTCTCGGTTACCTCGACGCGCTCGAACTCGCGGGCATCCCGTTCGACACCGGGCTGGTCACGCACGTGATCAAGAACGAGCCGCAGGCGACGCGGGCCGTGCTCGGGATGCTGTCGCTCTCCGACCCGCCGACGGCGATCTTCGCGACCGAGACGGACGCGCTCACCGGCTCGCTGCGCGCAATCCGTCAGCGCGGGCTGCGCTGCCCGGAGGACGTGTCCCTGATCGGGTTCGACGACAGTTCCTGGGCGAGCGTCATGACGCCCCCGATGTCGGTCGTCGCGCAGCCGATGCACCAGCTCGGCGAGCTGACGGCCGAATGCCTCCTCGGCCGTATCGCCGGAAACGACGCTCCGTTCGCGACCCATGTGCTGCAGGCGTCGTTCGTCGAGCGCGAGAGCGTCGCGCACGTCTGACGACCGCCTCGTTGGATCGCTCGGCGCTCTGCTCTGCTCCATCAATCTTGAGCAGTATTGATACCGGTACCAAAATCCCGTATAGTCATCGCAACCAACCGATCCAATGACGGGTTTGGCGGAATCCCGCACCCCGAAGACGGGAGACCAGCGTGAAGAAGATCAAGACCATCACGGCAGCGGCGGCCGGCGCGCTCGCACTCGCGTTGACCGCGTGCTCCGCCGGCGGCACCGGTTCCGCCGACATCTCGGCCAAGCCGGACTACTCCGGGAGCCTCAGCATCCTCACCGCAGGAGCGGGCGACCCGATGAGCTCGTACTTCGAGAACCTCGTGACGGACTACAAGAAGCTCCACCCGAACGTGAAGATCACGCTCGCGCAGGAGACCGACGACAACGCGATCAAGGACAAGGAGAAGGTCCTGATCGGCTCGCAGTCGCTGCCGGACGTCTACTTCAGCTACGCCGGCAACTGGGGCGAGAACTTCGCGCAGAACGGCTTGGCCGCCGACCTCAGCTCGGTGATCGCTCCGGGGACCACGTGGGGGGACACCTTCGGCGAGGGCTCGCTGAACGCCTTCAAGTACGACGGCAAATTCTACGGTGTCCCGCTCTACGTCGACGCCAAGTTCATGGGCTACAACAAGAAGATCTTCTCCGACCTCGGGATCTCGGTTCCGAAGACCCTGTCGGAACTCGTCTCCGATTGCTCGACGATCAAGGCGGCGGGATACACGCCCATCGCGTTCGGCAACAAGGACGGCTGGCCGGGCCTCCACTATCTCGGGCAGCTTTTCGCCTACGACGTGCCGCAGAAGGCCCTGGAGGCCGATCTGCTGCCCAAGACCGCAAAGTACACCGACCCCGGCTACGTGGAGGGCATGAAGCAATTCCAGCAGCTCGTGACCGCATGCACCGGCGACGGCACCAACTCGAACGGTGTCACCTACACCACGGCCCAGCAGCAGCAGGCCACGGGCAAAGCTGCGATGTACTACCAGGAGCTCATCGAGTTTGACTCGGTGGTCACGAAGGACAGCCAGCTCGCTAAGGACGGCTTCGGCATCTTCCCCCTCCCGGCCGCCAAGGGCTCCGCGGGCGACACGTCCACGCTGGAGGCGGCGCCCGAGGGGTACATGATCAACAAGAAGAGCAAGAACGCGGCCCTCGCGCTCGACTTCCTAAAGTTCGCCACCGACAAGAAGAACGCGACCACGCTATCAGCGGCACCCTACGGCCAGCCGAGCGCAGTCAAGGGCGTCGTGACCGGCCAGATCGCGTCGGCTCCGGTCACCGAGGGCACAGCGCTCGTCGGCGACGCGAAGTCGACGGTCGTCTGGCTCGACATGGCCAACGTGCCGAGCGTCGGAGACGCGTGGGTCGCGGCCTCCGAAGGACTGGTCTCCGGCAGCCTCAGCCCCGAGGATGCGCTCAAGAGCGTGCGTCAGGCGTCCGAGAAGGCGAAATGACGACGACGCAGGCCCCTCAGGCCGCCGTGCGGCCGCGCATCGAGCGCGGCCGCCCGGCGCCGGTCCCCGGAGACGTCGCCCCGCGCTCCGCTCGGCGCGGGCCCGCACGCTGGCGAGGACTGATCTGGCTGGTGCCCGCGCTCGCCGTCCTCGCGGTGTTCGTGTACTGGCCGCTGATCCAGAACATCGTCTTCAGCTTCCTGAAGTGGAACATCTACAGCGGGGAGCAGACATTCGTCGGTGTGGACAATTACGTGAATCTCGCACAGGACCCGGTCTTCTGGCGGGCGCTCGGCAACAACGTGTGGTACTCCGTGCTCTCGATCGTCTTCCAGGTCTTCGGCGCGCTCGTGCTCGCCGCAATCGTGGAGAGCGTGCGCAGCGACCGCTGGCGCAAAGCCTTCCGGGCGATCTACTTCATCCCGTCGGCGATCTCGCTAACCGTCGCAGGCCTCCTGTTCTATTTCATCTACCAGCCGCAGACCGGCATGCTGAACGTCTTCCTCGACAACCTCGGGCTGGGCCAGCTCTCCCAGGCGTGGCTGGGGCACGAGGGGACGGCGATCTTCGCCGTCATCGCGATGAGCCAGTGGCAGGGCTTCGGCTACAGCGTGCTGCTGTTCTCCGTGGCGCTGCAGCGCATCCCCAACGAGCTTTACGAGGCTGCCAACCTCGACGGCGTCGGGCCGCTCCGGCGCTTCTTCCAGGTCTCGCTTCCGCTGGTTCGTGAGATGACCGGCCTGATGATGATCGTTACGATCTCGGGTGCGTTCCAGGTCTTCAATGAGGTCATGGTGATGACGAGCGGCGGACCGAACAACTCCAGTCAAGTGCTCGGGACGTGGCTCTACCACGCCGGCTTCGTCACCAACGACTTCGGATCGGCGGCCGCGATCGGAGTCGCCATCTTCGTCATCACGCTGCTGCTCGCCGCCGCGCAGCTCGCCTACTCACGCACGAGGAGAGTGGAATGGTAGCCCTCGCACGGTTCGGCCGCGGCGTCCGCGTCGTCGCGATGTGGGCGCTGCTCGTCGCCCTCGCCGTCGTCGTCCTCTACCCGCTGCTGTGGATGGTGACCAATGCGCTCAAGACGAACTCCGAGCTGTTCGGCGACCCGTTCGCCCTGCCGAGCCGGTGGCTGTGGGAGAACTTCCTGAAGGCGTGGAACCAGGGTGTCGGCGACTTCGTCCTCACCAGTGTGACGTTGACGGCGCTGGCGACGCTTATCACCGAGCTGATCAGCGCGTGGGCGGCCTACGGACTGACGCGGGTGAACATCCCGCTCAATCGCACGTTCACGATCGTCGTGCTCGCGGGACTCATGCTGGCGCCGACGGTCGCGCTCATCCCGCTGGTGAAGCTGTTCCAGGCGTGGGGACTGTACGACTCGTTCTTCGGGCTGTTGATCCTGTACACGGCCTTCCGAATCCCGTTCACTGTGTTCCTGATCCGCGCGTACATGCTCGATCTGCCGCGCGAGGTGGATGAGGCGGCCTCGATCGACGGCGCGTCGCGAGCGGCGACGTTCTGGCGGATCATCCTGCCGATGAGTATGCCGATCATCGCGACCACGATCGTCCTCAACGTGCTGCAGAACTGGAACGAGTACCTCTTCGCCATGGTCTTCACGAGCGGCACCGGCGTGGAGACGCTCCCCGTCGGCCTCGCCGACATGATGTCGAAGAACGGCACGCAGTACCCGGTCGTCTTCGCCGGGATGGTGCTGGCAGCGCTGCCGATGGTCATCCTGTTCTTCGTGTGCCAACGCTACTTCGTGCGCGGCCTCGCCGGCGGCGTGGGCAAGTAGGCGGTGCGGGCCTACCTCGAGCTTGTCCGCCTCCCCGGCGTTCTGCGGATCACCGTCTCGCAGCTCGTCGCCCGCTTTCCGCTGGGCATGCTGTCGCTGGCCGTGCTACTGCACGTGCGGGCTGTGACAGGCTCATACGCGCTGGCGGGGCTCGTGGTCGCCTGCGTCAGTGCGGGCGAGGCGGTGGTGATGCCGCTGGTCAGCCGGTCGGTGGGGCTGCTCGGCCTTCGTGGGCCGATCC
Source organism: Leifsonia sp. EB34 (assembly GCF_041260585.1). NCBI lineage: Bacteria > Bacillati > Actinomycetota > Actinomycetes > Micrococcales > Microbacteriaceae > Leifsonia > Leifsonia sp. EB34. Next base: position 1,161,715 of record NZ_JBGCCV010000001.1, on the reverse strand, counting down.
TCGTCGCGGCACTGCTCAACGCCGCGGGGATGCTGACGCTCGCCTTCGGGCCGCGCGAGCCGATCCTGCTCGCCGCGCTCGGCTTCGTCATCGGGGCCTCTGTGCCGCCGCTCATGCCCGTGGTGCGCGCCCTGTACCCGCGGCTGGTGCCGCGCCGGGTCGTCCCCGCCCTGTTCGCTTTGGACACGTCGGCGCAGGAGTTGATCTGGATCGCCGGCCCGGTGGCGGCCACGCTGCTCTCGGCGACGGTCTCGACCCGCGCGCCGTTCGTGCTGGCCTCGGCGGTCACCGTGTCCGGGGTCGCGGGATTCCTGCTCGCGCCGCACATCAGCGGCGTGCGACTGCCGCGCAGCACGATGCGTCCTGGCTCGGTGCTGCTGACGCGCGCAGTCCGTCTGGCCGGTGCGGCGAGCTTCGCCCTGATCGCATCGTTCGCGGCGCTCGAGCTCGGCCTCGTGGCGCGGTTCGCGGGTGAGGGCATGCTCGCGGGTGCCGCCATCGCGGTGTCGAGTCTCGGCTCGCTCGTCGGCGGTGTCGCGTTCGGCCACCGCAGGATCGGTCGGAAGCGTCTGGCCGCCGTGCTCGGGATGGTCGCGCTGGCGACCGCGGCCTCTGCGGTCGTGCCGGGCCTCCCGCTGCTCTACGCGGCGCTCTTCGTCTCCGGACTGGGGTTCGCGCCATCGCTCGCCGCGCTGTACGCCCTGGTGTCGGCTGCGCTCCCGGAGTCCTCCACCCCGGAGGCGTTCGGCTGGCTCAACACCGCAGGACTGGTCGGAGGCGCAGCGGGGTCCGCGGCCGCCGGCTGGCTGGGCGACGCTACAGGAACGGCTGGGCCGTTCGTCGCGGCAGTGGCGTTCTCGGTCGTGGCGTCGCTGCTTCCGCTCACGCCGGGGCTGCGTCCGCCGGAGCCGGGCTGAGCCGACCGAAGCCTAAAATGCGACCCTGGCGCAGGTCGGCGCGTGACGCCTCCGCTCTCAGCGCCCGGTCTCGCCGACGTATGCCGGCGCCTCGCCCACGGAGCCGCGGTTCACCAGGCGAACGCCGAAGACCTGGGCGGCCTCGGCTACCGGCTGCCGGGACAGTCGCTGGAGCGCCCGGCGCGCCGCTGCCGCGCCCAGATCGTAGATCGGCTGCTCCACGACGGTCAGCGGCGGCGCGGTCACAGCCGTCCAATCCGGATTGTCGAAGGCGATCAGGGAGACGTCGTCCGGCAGGCGGAGGCCTTCCGAACGGAGGGTGGTGAAGACGGTCATCGCGATCAGGCTGTCCGAGGCGATTATCGCCGTCGCGGGGGGGTCGTCATGGACCAGTTCGCGCGTCACGGTGTCCACGCCGCGCCGGCGTGCGTCCAGGCGGATGTATCGCTCCGGAGCCTCCACTCCGGCGGCGTCGAGCGCTTGCAGGACGCCGTCGATGCGGTCTGCGATCGTGGACATGGTGATCGTGTCGCCTCTGGTGTAGGCGGGGTCCGGGTGCTCATGGGTTGTGATGAAGGCGATCCGGCGATGGCCGTTGCGGAGGAGCTCCTCGGTCGCGGCCACCGCGGCGGAGCGGTTGTCGACGGTGACCGAGTCATAGCTCTCGCCGTTGGCGCGGCGGTCGAGCAGCACGAGCGGTCGGCCGGCGCGGGTGACGCTGGCAAGATGCTCGACGCGTGCAGACGAGGCTGGGGCGACGATCAGCGCGTCGACTTGGTTGTCCAGGAGGACCTCCACCGCGGCTTCCTCCGCATCGACCATCTCGTCCGAGTTGATGAGGATGACGGAATACCCCGCGGCGCTGGCGACATCGGAGATCCCTCGCATCGCCACGGCGAAGAACGGGTTCTCGATGTCGCCCACCACGACTCCGATGGTGTTCGAACGGCCGGTGTTCATCGACTTCGCGAGGGCGTTTGGGCGATAGGCGAGCTGTTCGGCCGCGGCCAGGACGCGGTCGCGGACGGCTTCGCTGACCTGGCCGTATTCGCCCAGCACTCGCGCGGCCGTCGCCTTCGAGACGTTGGCGACCCGGGCGATGTCCGCGACGGTCGCCGCACGTCTGGCCGGGTGCTGGGGGCTCATCTCTGCCGCCTTTCGTTCGTTCATCTCACCGTAGGTCCCCCTGTTGACGAACCGGTGAAGCGTCGTGTAGTGTCCCAGAAAACCGACTGAGACCGGTCTCAGCATATTCAACTGAGACCGGTCTCTGCAACTCAGATCGACGAGGATCGCCCCGCGTCCCGCCGAACCCCCCAACGCACGATTGGACCCGCAGTGAAACGACGCACTCTCATCCGGCCCGCCGGCCTCCTCGCGGCCGTCGCAGCCGCCGCCCTGCTCCTCTCCGCTTGCTCCGCCGGCGGCAGCACGGGATCCGCCGCCGGCGCCACCACGAAGGACAACCCGTACGGGTTGATCCAGGCCGGCACGGTCCGGGTCGCCAGCCTCGGCGACGCGAAGCCCTACACCTTCACCGACGCCAAGGGCGACTTCACCGGCTTCGACGTCGAGCTCTTCACCGATGTCGCCAAGCGCGCCGGCCTCGGCAAGGCGGTCTTCACCGGGCAGGACTTCTCCGGCCTTCTCGCCGCCGTGGCCAACCACCAGTTCGATGTCGGCGTCGCCGCGATCGGCATCACCGCCGACCGCAAGAAGACCGTCGACTTTTCGGACGGTTACCTCGCCGGATACCTCAGCGTGCTCACCACCAAGAGTTCCGGCATCGACTCGGCGAAGGGCCTCGACGGCAAGCGGCTCGGCGTCGTTCAGGGCACGCTGCAGGAGACCTACGCCGCTCAACACTTCCCGAAGGCGAACCTGGTGCGCTTCCCGGACAACAACTCGGCGGTGTCGGCGCTCAACAGCGGCTCGATCGACGCCCACTTCCTGGACTACGAGGCGGTGAAGAGCTACATCGCCCAGTACCCGAACCTGAAGGACGCCGATGACATCCCGTCGTTCGATGCGCCGGCCGGTTTCGCGATCGCCAAGGGCAATCCCAAGCTCAAGGCCGCACTGAACACCGCCCTTCACGCAGCGATGGAGGACGGCACCTGGAAGAAGCTCTACCAGAAGTGGTTCCCCGGCTCGCCGATGCCTGAGCAGTACCTGCCGAAGGCGGAGCAGACCTCGACCCCGACCCCGAGCAAATAGCCCGACAGGGAGATCCCCATGGACTGGCTCAACACCATCGCCCACACCTTCTTCGACATCCCGTCGATGCTGCAGGTCTTCCCGCAGCTGCTCGGGATCGGGCTGGTGAACACGCTGATCATTTCCGCCTCGGCGACCGTCCTGGGCGTGGTGCTCGGCATGGTCCTCGCCGTCATGGGGATCTCCACGTCGCGCTGGCTGCGCATCCCGGCGCGCGTCTACACGGACGTCTTCCGCGGCCTTCCGGCGATCCTCACCATCCTCCTGATCGGGCAGGGCTTCGCCAGGTTCTCCCAGGCGGTCTTCGGGCCGTCGCCGTATCCGCTGGGCATCCTCGCGCTCTCGCTGATCGCCGCCGCGTACATCGGCGAGATCTTCCGCGCAGGTATCCAGAGCGTCGACCGCGGTCAGCTGGAGGCGTGCCGAGCCCTCGGGCTCAGCTACGGCAAGGCGATGCGCCTGGTCGTCGTGCCGCAGGGGATCCGGCGCGTGCTTCCCGCTCTGGTCAACCAGTTCATCGCCATCGTGAAGGACTCCAGCCTGGTGTACTTCCTCGGCCTGCTGGTCGGCGAACGGGAGCTGTTCCGCGTCGGGCAGGATGCGGCGGTGCTGACCGGCAACCTCTCGCCCCTGGTGCTGGCCGGCCTGTTCTACCTGGTCATCACCGTGCCGCTGACCCACGTGGTCAACCACTTCGACAACCGGTTCCGGACCGGACGCCGCAAGCCGACCGCCCCCAAGAGCGGCTTGGACGAGCTGGACGAGGTGCAGACCCCTGCGCCGATCACCCTCGGGAGCAACACATGACCTACGCCTCTCCTCTTCCCGCGCAGACGACGTCGTACTTCCGCGGCTCCGCGCTCGAGCTGATCGACCTGACGATGGCGTACGGCAACATCGACGTGCTGCGCGGCGTCTCGATCGCCGTCGCGCCCGGTTCGACGACGTGCATCATCGGACCCTCCGGATCCGGTAAGTCCACGATGCTGCGCGGCATCAACCGTCTGCACGAGCCCAAATCGGGCGACGTCCGCCTCGACGGCGCCAGCATCCTGACCGCGAAGCCGGACGCCCTCCGGCGCCGCATCGGGCTGGTGTTCCAGCACTTCAACCTGTTCCCCGACCACACCGCGCTGCAGAACGTCATGCTGGCGCTTCGCTCGGTTAAGAGGATGCCGAAAGAGCAGGCCCAGCGGGTCGCCGAAGAGCGCCTGACCGAGGTCGGCCTGGGCGAACGGATGGACCACCGTCCGCGCGACCTGTCCGGCGGCCAGCAGCAGCGCGTCGCGATCGCCCGTGCCCTGGCCATGGAGCCGGAGGTCATGCTGTTCGACGAAGTGACGAGCGCGCTCGACCCCGAGCTCGTCAAGGGAGTCCTCAACCTCATGGCCGACCTCGGCCGCCGCGGCATGACGATGGTCGTGGTCACCCACGAGATGAACTTCGCCCGCAAGGTCGCCGACCAGGTCGTCTTCATGGACGAGGGCCGCGTCGTGGAGGCTGGGCGCCCGGACGACCTGTTCGACCGGCCGCAGAGCCCGCGGTTGCAGCGCTTCCTCTCGGAAGTGCTGTGAGCGCACCGCTGCGGGTGGGCCTGGTCGGGTACGGTGTGGCTGGCCGAGTCTTCCACGCCCCGCTGATCGCCGCCGACCCCGACCTGGAACTCACCGCGGTCGTCACCTCGCAGACCAGCCGACTCGCCGAGGACCACCCGGACGCCGTGACCGTGCCGCACCTGGAAGCGCTTCTCGCGCATCCGGGGCTCGACGTGGTGATCGTCGCCTCCCCGACCCCGCTGCACGCGGAGCACGCGACGGCGGCGATCGACGCCGGCCTGGCGACCGTGGTCGACAAACCGTTCGCCGCCGACACCGCGTCCGGCTTCGCCCTTATCGAGCGAGCGCGGGCCGCGGGGGTGCCATTCACCGTGTTCCAGAACCGCCGCTGGGACGGCGACTTCCGGACCCTCCGCCGCGTGGTCGTCGACGGAACTCTGGGGGAGGTACGGCGGTTCGAGTCCCGGTTCGAGTGGTGGAAGCCATCGCCTGACGACTCGTGGAAGTCGACCACGGCCGCCCCCGACGGCGGCGGAATCCTCCTCGACCTCGGCTCGCACGTGATCGACCAGGCGTTGCAACTGTTCGGGCCCGCCCGCGTGGCCCACGCCGAGGTCCATGCGCGTCGCGGGGCGGGCAACGACGACGACGCGTTCGTCGTGCTCGACCACGACTCCGGCACGCTCAGCCACCTGTGGATGAGCGCCGTCGCGCCGCTCACCGGCCCGCGCTTCCGCGTGCTGGGCGCCTCGACCGGCTTCGTCTCCTGGGGGCTCGACCCGCAAGAGGCTCAGCTGGAGGCCGGGATGCGTCCTGACGACCCCGGCTACGGCGAGGCGACCGCTCCCGCGCGCATCGGGACCGATGCACACGGGGACGTGCTCCCGCTGCTGCCTGGCGACTACCCCGGGTTCTACCGCGGACTCGTCGCCGCCCTCCGCGGCGACGCCCCGCTGCCCGTCGACCCGCGAGAGAGCCTCGCGGTCCTCGAGCTGATCGACACCATCCACCTTCAGAACCGAAAGTGAGCACTATGACTGCCCCCTCTACCCGTCTCCGCGTCGTCGTCATCGGCGGCGGCATCCTCGGCGCCTCGACCACGGCCCAGCTGGCCCGTGGCGGAGCGGACGTGACACTCGTCACCGCAGGCACCCTGGCAGACGGCGCCTCGGGTCGCTCGATCGCGTGGCTCAACTCCTCCGGCGACCGCAGCGCCGAGTACCACTACCTGCGCCTGATCGCCCTCGACCGGTATCGAACCTGGCGCGAGCGCCACCCCGAGAGCGCCGACTATCTGCGCTTCGACGGCGCGCTCAAGTGGGCAGGCGAAGGCTCGAGCTTCCGCCAGACCTTCGAGTTCGAGCGAGCCAACGGCTACGACGCCGTCTGGGTCGACCGTGCCGACGTGGCGAAAATCGCCCCCGATGTCAACGCGGACGCGGTCGCGGCCGAGGGTGCGATCTACAACGCTGGCGAAGGCTGGGTCAGCCTCCCGGACCTGGTCGCCGCACTCGCCGCCGAGGCCATCGCGGACGGCGCGACGATCCGAGAGAACGCGGGTGAGGCGCGCGTCGACGTCGTCGACGGCGCCGCGACCGGTGTCATCCTCGCGGACGGCAGCCGGCTGCAGGCCGACCGTGTCGTGCTCGCGACCGGGCCGGCCGTGCCCGCTCAGCTCGCCGCCCTCGGCGTGGTTGTGCCGGATGCGACCCCAGCGGCGTTCGTCCTCTTCACCGACCCTGTCGGAACCGAGGTGCGGACCGTGCTTAACACGCCGCGCGTCGCCGTGCGCCCGACGCCCGACGGGCGGCTCGTGCTCGACGCGGACTGGGCCGAGCAGTCGATCGAGGTGGCCGACGACGGTACCCTCACCATCCCGGACGCGTCGGTGCGGGGCTTGCTCGACGAGGCCTCGAAAGTCCTCGCCGGCAACCCGCGCCTGACGGCGCAGCGGGTCGGCTCGGGTCCGAAGCCGATCCCCGGCGATGGCGACCCGGTCGCCGGAGCCGTCCCGTCGATCGACGGGCTGTATGCGCTATTCACCCACTCGGGCGCCACACTCGGCCTGGTGCTCGGCGAGCTCGCCGCCGAGGAAATCCTCTCGGGCGCCCCGTCGCCCGTGCTCGAGGCCTTCCGGCTAGACCGATTCACCGGCGGCGGGGCGGACGTAGAAGTATTGACCGGCGCCTGGACTCCCGTGCACCCGTAGCGCGACCCTCCGCGGGGCGGCGTTGCCTCCTCACTAACCTGCTCGAGCCCCGGATCGGATCATGATTCGGGGCTGTAGCTATATCGCGTGGACGCACGCCTGCCGACCCGACGGTCGCCGCGGCGCGACTCGAACACGTCGGTAGCTTCGGCCATGATCTCTTCTCCTCATCGATTTGAGCCTTCCGCAGGGGGGCGAAGGGGACCGCGTGCGCCGTGAACGACAAGGTGCGTCAGCGACCTACGATGGCGGTCCGGACAAGTCACCAGCCGTCAGGCCGCGGTGCGCAGCAGCTCCGCCGGCATCGCCGACCTGTTCTGGTCGGTAGTGTTCGTTGGTCCAGCGGCTCGTATCGGCGCGGGCCTTGGGTGTGGGGCCGCCTCCGGCAGCGGCTGCACCTGCGGTTTTGTTTGTCTTTCCCCGGGCCGATCGTAGCTCGTTCCCGGTTCTCCGTGCCGGGCTTTCGCGGCATATCCTCCCTCCGCTGCGCTCCGGTCCGGTATTCCACGGTCCCGGCACTGCGCCCCTCCCACTCGCTCTCGATCTCTCCGCCGAAAGGCAAACAAAAACTCTAATGAGACGTGGTTGGTCTGGGACTGGCTGGCAGACTTGGCGTCCGGTTCGGCGTCGCGTGACTCAAAACAAAAATGGCCCCAAGGGTGCCTTTCGATCGATCTGTCCGTGCGTCGAGCTGGGCGTCGGTTTGTCTGTTCCGATGGCTTGATAGAAGGTCGTCCGTGGCCGGGCAACCGGCTTGCGTGACTCATTAGAGTTCCGCCTCGAAACCCTCCAGACCGACGAGCTGGGTTGTTGGTTTGAACGGAAGGGGACCGCTGGAGTGAGCTCCGTGGCTGATCACTTTGACCACGTCGTCGGCGTTGACACGCATGCACGAACACACACCTATGCCGTGGTGGAGGCAGGGACTGGTCGCCGTCTCGACTCGGCGACATTCCCAACGACAGCGAACGGCCTGAGCCGAGCGCTGGCCTGGATTCGGCGACGGGCCAAGGGCCGCGTCTTGGTCGCGATCGAGGGTGCGAGTTCCTATGGCTCTAACTTGCGGCGCTTGCTGATCGCTGCCGACGTCGATGTCTGTGATGTCCGCCCGCCGAAGCGGGCGGATCGAGCCGATCGTGGTAAGTCGGACGGGATCGATGCCATTGCAGCGGCCCGGACCGCGCTGGCATCGGAGGTTGAACGGCTGACGACACCGAGATCGGATGGGCTGCGCGCGGCGCTGCGGGTGTTGCTGGTTGCCCGGCAGGCGATGGATAGCAGGCGAACCGCGGAGAGGAATGCGCTGACGGCTTTGCTGCGCAGCTTCGACCTCGGCATGAACGCCCGAGGCTGGGCTCAGCTGACGATGCTGCGATGGCGACGATCCGGCAGGAAGCGCGCCGGCTCGCGGTCTCCGTCCAAGCGCTCACGCTTCAACTCGCGGAGAACCTGGCCGGGCTGGCTAGTCACGTTCAAGAACTCGCGCCGGGGCTGCAGCAGCTGCTCGGAGTCGGGGCCTTTACCGGAGCCATTCTGGTCACCGCCTATTCACATCAGGGCCGTGTGCGCAGCGAGGCGGCGTTCGCTGCGCTGGCCGGCGCGGCGCCGCTGGAGGCCTCGAGCGGGAACACGACCAGGCATCGGCTGAACCGCCACGGAGATCGGCAGCTAAATCGGGCGTTGGATGTCATCGCGCGGGTCCGTCTGAGTTGCGATCCCTCGACCCGCGAATACTTGGCCAGGCGGCTGGCGGAGGGGAAGAGCAAGCGCGAGATCCGGCGCGCCCTCAAACGCTACATCGCTCGCCAACTGTTCCGTCAACTCACCGCGGTCATGATCTAGTCGGGTCGGCCGCCCGACTACGGCGGGAACAGCGACGGCAGGGCGGAGCGGGCATAACGCAGGTTTTGTGCGGCCCGTAGCCTGGGGCTTGGTCGCCCCGAGCCGGGAGCCGCCCGGGACGGCTGGTTGTCAGACCCGCGGAGTGTATCCACGGAAATGGTAGACGGGACGATCGTCCTCCCACTCCAGCAGGTCGAACTCCTCTACCCAGTCGTCGTCGATCGGTAGTCGCAGCCTCTTCGGGAAGCGCTGCTCCGTGTGCATTAACTCGATACGGCTGTCACCATCCGGGCGTCTGAGAGTTCCCTCGTCCCAGTCGCGAAACCGAGCCTCCTCCATGGCCGGAAGAATAATCGATCTGCCCGCCTGTAGCGACTGTGCTTGCCGGGGAAATGGAGCCGCACGGAGGCGGCGCAATCCTTGTCGGATGGAACGCCTCCGGCGTGCTGTCTTCTAGGTTTTCTTTCCGATTCGGCAGCCGATCATAGCGAGCTCCACCAGCTCCGTTCGCTCCACTCGCTTTTTGCAGACTCCACTCGCTGCGCTCCCTGCGCTTAGCAACCGCTCCCTCCGGGCACTGCGCTACCTCCGCCCGCTCTCGATCTTTGTGCCGGAACGGCAAGAAAAACGATCAGGAGCAGGACAGCACCAACGCCCCCACCTGATCAGTCGTCCCGGCAGACCAATTTGACACCGGCCCAGATAAGGGTCGATCGAGCAGGGGAGTGATTGTGATGCGGGTATTCGTCATCGACACCAGAAACATGGACTCGGAACTGCAAGGCGGACTGATCGGGGTGGTCGGCACGCCCAGCCCGAGCCGCGAAGAGAAGCGTGAGTGCGTGACTATCGTCAGCCGGTATGCGACCGATGGGTGGGCGATCGCCGCGGATCCCCACACGGTGATCGGTCGGCTTGCGGCGATAACGGCAGAGGCCGCCTGTGTCCCCTTCGTCCAGCTCAAGCGGATCGCTCATGCTGCCGTGCCTGTGCCAGCCAGTGTTAGTGGGCCTGTTGTTGACGGGGCGGACTGACTAGAGTCGGCGACCGATCAGACGCCGGCTTCCACCACCGCGTGCGGGAGCCCGCGGTCCTCCTATGACGGGGATGGCAGTAGGGTGTTCGCGCGATCAGCTGCCGCTTTCTCATGCGCGACTCCACACCGGTCAGCGGATAGCCGTAGTCGGGCCGGTCATGGACCCTCACACAAGGCTGGGTCGCCGAAGGGGCGCAGCGATTGTGCTGCTGCGCCCCTTCGTGCGAGCTGTCAGGCCCCGCTCACGATGCCGTCGTGACGGGCTCCTCGGGCTCGGTCGTGACCACGGCTGTGTCGTTCTCGAGCCGCGGCACCGGCCGGCGGAACCCACGCGTGGCGATCGCCAGCACGATCACGCCGAGCGCAAGCCAAGCGAGGCCGACCAGGAACGCCGACGCTTGGAGCTGCGAGAAGAGGAAGAGGTCGACGAGGATGCCCAATGCCGCGACCGCGCCGATCAACAGGGAGAGCCCGGTCGCGCGTCGTGCGCGCGTTTTCCATGCCCAGACGAGGCAGGACAGGTTGACCAGCGTGAACGCGAGGAACGCGCCGAAGTTGATGAGCGCTGTGGCCTGGCCGATGTCGAGCAGCATTCCGATGAGTCCGATGACGGCGATGATGAGGATGTTCACCCAGGGCACACGGAACGCGTTGAGTCGTCCGAACACGGTGCGCGGCAGGACACCATCCCGACCGATCACGTAGAGCAGCCGGCTCGAGGTCGCCTGAATCGCCAGGCCTGATGCGAAAGCGGCGATGATGCCGACGAGGTTCGTGATATTGGCGAAGGTCAGTCCGCCTGCGGTCACCGTGAGTGTGTATCCGGCGGTGTCCGTATTGTGGAAGTGGGCACCAGGGTGCATCAGCTGCATGAGGAACGACATGGCCACGAAGATGCCTCCGCCGATGAGCACCACGAGGATGATCCCGCGCGGGATGTTCCGGCGGGCGTTGCGGGTTTCCTCACTGAGTGTGCTGACGGCATCGAACCCGAGGAAGGAGTACGCGGCGACGGCGGCTGCAGTGCCAACGGCCAGGACGGAGGTACCAGGGTTCCAGAAGGTGTGCGCCACAGAAACGCCGGCCGGTGCCGATCCGCTGATGAGGTAGCCGACGATCACCGCTGCGGTGACGACCAGGATGCCCATCGCGACGATCGTCAGCCAGGTGTTCACGCGGTCGGCCAGACTGATCCCGAGCAGGTTGATAACGGTCGTAGGCACAATGTTGATCAGCACCCACGCCCAGAGCGGGATGCCGGGGAACTGTGCGTTCAGATAGATGGACTGGATGAGCCACGCCACCATGGGCAGGAACAGGTAATCGAGCAGGATCACCCACCCGGCGAAGAACCCCAGATGGCGCCCGAGAATTTCGCCGACGTACGTGTACGACGATCCCGAGTTCGGATAGTTGCGCGCAAGAACCGCGTACGAGATCGCAGTGAGTCCCATCGCGAATGTCGCCACGAGATATGCGGTCGGGGCGACGCCGCCGCTCTCCGATGAGATCACGCCGAACGTCGACGTGACGATGCCGGGGGCCATGTAGGCCAACCCGAAGAAGATCACGCCGGCCAGCCCTAGTCGGGGAAGCAGGGTGCGCGTGGTGGGTGAGGCGGGTGCAGCTTCGGTCATCGTGTGTTCTCCTTTGAACGGGGTGGCCAGGTCGACGGGGTGATTCGTCCGTCGTAGAGGGGGAGCGGGATGGGGGTGTCACTGTCGCGGAATTGCGCCCACGGTCGCGAGACTCCCGCGGTGCCGTGTTCGCGCGTGCGCGCGGTTGCCCCCAGGTCCACGACAGCGGTGAGCACCTCCTCGGAAGAGTCCGGAGAACTCGACCGGATGGCGCCGTCGGGGTCGACGATCAGTGATCGGCCGCGGCCGGTCGGAGCAGCTGCGTTCACCGACGCGATCCACACTTGATTCATGATCGCGTTTCCTCGCACGATGTGGAGCTCCTGCTCGCGATCAGACGTCGCGGTCTGCACGAGGTTGAGTACGAGGTCGGCTCCGAGCCAGGCGAGATGTCTCGTGTGCTCGGGGAACCAGATGTCGTAGCAGATGGAGATCCCGATGCGGCCATGGCCCGGAAGCTCGAAGACCTCGAAGCGGTCGCCTGGGGCCGTCTGCTCGGCAGGGCGCCAGGGGAAGATCTTGCGGTACGTCGAGATGCGTTCCCCGTCGGGGGAGAACACCAGCGCGGTGTTGTAGACCCGGCCGTCCTCGCCATGCTCGTAGATCGTGCCGGGCACGAGCCAAATCCCAAGGCGGCGGGCGATCGCCCCGAGCTTGGCGAGCTCAGGGTCGTCGATGGCGTGCGAGTTCGCGACCAGGTCGCCGTGGACGGCTGCAGGCTCCAGGTGCAACTCGGGCAGCACCCAGAGTCTCGCGGTCGGCAGCTGCGCGACTAGATCGGTCAGGCGGTCTCCGAAACGGTCGACATCGAAGGCCGGTTCGGCTGCCGCCTGCACAAGGGCAACGACGAGTTGCTGCGTCATAGAATCCCATTCATTAAAGAAGAATTGATTAAATAATCAACGGCAGCCGTGTGCCTGTCAACTGTCATGGGAGAATAGGGGGATGGCGCGACCGAAGAACCAGGCCCAGCGTCGGGCCCAGCTCGTTGCCGTGACCACCCGATTGCTCATCGAGCGCGGCGCCGCAGGAGCGCGCCTCACTGACATCGCCGAGGCGGCTGACCTCACTCCCGCATCAGTGTCGTACTACTACCCCAACCTCGTCGACCTCTATGCAGAGACGATCAAGATTGCCGTGGCCGAGTACATCACTGCCAGGCGGGCGCGCGTCGACGCCTGCGCCGACCCGGTCGCCAAGCTCCGAGAATGTCTCCGGCTCGGCATCGCGATCCAGGGCGAGCCCTCCTTCGACGCCACGGTGTTGCTGATCGAGATCGCCGCGTTGAGCACCCGGAACCACGAGTTCGACCGCACGGAAGACGAATTCATCCGGGCCCAGATAAATCTCTTCGAGAGCGTGATCCGCGAGGGCGCCGACGCGGGGCTGTTCACCCCGAAGCCGGATGCCGCGCACGTCGCCAGGGTGCTGCTCGCCATCGAGGACGGGTTGTCCTCCCACATCATCCGAGGCGCCCTCAGCCCCCAGGACGCCTTGGTGACGATCTCGACCGCGGCCGGAACGCTCCTCGGCGCCGACATTACAGCAACAGGCTCGACGCGATGAGATCCCTCTCCATGCCGTAGGCCGTGCCGATGGACCGGCACCGATTCTGGCGACTCTTCCGCTGAGGTGCGGGATCAAATTCATCGGCCATTCGCTTCGTCGTTGGTCACGGAGAAACATCAGTATGTGATCGACCCCGCTCGCAATCCCGAGTTCAGCGGATGCGAGCAGGGCTATGCGGATCCGGACCGAATCCCGGCAGCCGCGGGGACTTTCGAATCACGACGACCTCGGCCTGCTCCGCATCCTCGACACCTCTTACGATGGGGTGAGGCTCGAACGCTGCGTGAGCGACCGACAGCATCGCTCCGAACTCGTCCGCACCCTCGCCGTGTATCTCGACTCCAGCGGAAACTACGACCACACCTCGGCAGTACTCATCATCCACGCGAGCACACTGCGTGATCGCCTCAGCCGGATCCGCGACGTGAGCGGCCGCGACCTCAACGACCCCGAATCGCGCTTGAAGCTACACATCGCCGTGCGGGCACGGGCAGCACTCCACGACAACCTCGGCGGAGCCGATCAGCCCAAGCCCGCCTGAAGCAGTGATCCCTCGCGCAACTCGGCATCGAGAAGGGAAAGTCATTCCCCACAGATGAACGCGTTCTGCGCATCCTGGATCAAACGGGCGTTGAAGGGCGCCGCATGATTCAGACGGCTGTGTTGGACTTGTTGTCGTGTTCGATGTCTGCGCGATGTTGTGTTTCGGGCGTGTAGGTGCTTGCGTGCCAATGCGCAGCTACAGCGTCCACCCATCGCTGGTCGCGGGCATCGCGTTCCGGGTCGGGCTCGCGTTCAGCGTGTCCACCGTCTGTGTCCCATCCCGCGATGCTGACGGCGTCGTCGTGGGGATTATCTGTGGTGGCCATTTCGCCACCTCTTTCCTGGCTCTCTAATGGTCCACTTGGACAAGTATGTGCTTCCCCGATGGGGGAGCATCCGGTTGGTGGACGTGCGTCACAGCGACGTTCAAGCCTGTGTAGGAGAGCTATCGACCGGCCTGGGCCCGTCCATGGTGCGGTAGATCCATCTCGTGCTCGCGGGAGTCTTGAAGTATGCGATCCGCGATGGGTGCATCACTCTCAATCCTTCTGATGGCAATCAGTTGCCACGACTTAACTCGCGCGAACACGGTTACCTCACGCATGCACAGGTACGATCGCTGGCTGCTGAGTGTGGTGCTCAGGGTGACGTTGTATTCTTCCTCGCCTACACCTGACTGCGGTGGGGTGAGATGGCTGGCTTGCGGATCAATCGTGTCGACTTCGCTCGGCGGCGGCTTGATGTGGCTAGGGCGGTTTCCGAACCGCGGGGAGTGATCGTCTGGGGGACGCCGAAGAATCACGAACGCCGGTCGGTGCCATTTCCAGAACTGTTGACGAGTCCGCTGATGGCACGTTGTGAGGGACGCGATCCTGAGGAACCGGTTTTCACCGGTGCCGACGGCGGCGTCTTGAGGGCTGGGAACTTCCGCAATTGGGTCTCAATGCGGCGGTCGCCCGCTGTATGGAAAAGGACGACGCGCTTCCACGCCTCACGCCCCACGACTTTCGGCACACTGCTGCGTCGCTCGCCGTTTCGGCGGGAGTAAACGTGAAGTCGGTCCAGCGCATGCTCGGTCACGCCTCCGCAGCCATGACTCTCGACGTTTCAGGTGCTCGTGCACGGCGAGGCCGACGTCGTAGTAGGGGTTTGCCACGATCCACGCCGCCTTGCCGCACTGCGGGCAGATGGTCGCCTCGCGGCCTTCTCTTGGTGGTGATGACATTCGGGGCGCCACTCATTCTTTGTCGAGGACATCGTGAAGTCCGAGAGGGAGTGCGTCGCGTCGGGACCCGGGCGCTACTCGAGGTATCGCGGTCCACTGCGGCGAAGCAGCCGCGATACCCGAGACCAGAAGCTGACAGCGGAGCCGGGTTTCTCCTCCTGCCGCGGGGCCTCTTTTGGCGGGAAGGTCACCAGCGCGCAGTTCGGGCAGTCGTAGAAGAACTCGTGAACCGACAGGCCTACGCCGTAATGGGGGTTGGGCGCTGAGCACATGCGGAAGCCGCAGTGTGGACAGAGTGGGGCGCTCTCGGCACCAGCGGCCCCGCGGTGAGCGTCGTGGCTCGTCATGAGGGCCTCCATCCTGGCGCGTTGTCGTTTTCGGCGTCGGCGGAAGTGCCCCCGAAGTGATCTTAGGAGGGGAGCCGACCCGTAGCGGTGGCTCCCCGCGCGACCCTCTTCACCCGAAGAAGAGGGGCGCAATTTCGGCCGGCTCCAGGGGGGCGGAGACGGCCGCGTTGGCCGACCCTTTTCACCCGAAGAAGCAGGTCGGCGAAGGCACCGGAGTGCCCCAACGTGGCACCCTACACGGTGCGCACGCACGATCCCTAATCCTTGGCAAACCGTTGCCAAATGCTCGTTTACCAGCCGGTGTCGCACGTCCAGGAGATCCTTCGCGGCGTGGTAGGTGCGGATGTATCCACCGAACTAAGAGGGACAATGACCACCATCGAGAACGCAGCCGGCCGTTTGCCGCTCGTCGTACGAGATATTTCCGAAGGATGGCAGCGCATCCCAAGACGCGATCATGCTGCCCAGGACTGTCCCCGAAATCTGAGACTTCCCCATTTGATTAGATGTGGGACCTTGACGACTAGCACGCGCGTCGGTCCGAAGACTTCGAGCACGGCAATCATTGAACTGAGATTCCACGCATACCGCGAGTCCAGCAACCCGATCGACGGAATGAGCGCTCTCCTGCTGAAGGCTCGCGCGGTGCCCAGGTTCCTGAAGCTGACGCAACTTCGGGTAATCCGGCACAGCTGGCGGATGTGATTTGGCATTGAGCCGTCGGATCGTCCAGGTAAGGCGTGGGAACGCATATTCTCAGGCCGCTGGGGTCCCTCTAGGGTCCTGAATATGTCCGATTTGCACCGCCCGTTCCCCCTTCCGCCCGTGCCGGAGAGCCAGCGTGACGAGGCCGTTGCCGCCTGGAGCGAGCCGGTCGAGCTGCCCACGTACGAACCGGGAGAGCCCGGGCGGCTCCCGGCGTTCCTGGAGTCGCGCGTGTATCAGGGGTCGTCGGGCCGGGTGTACCCGCTGCCGTTCATCGAGTCGGTCAGTCACGACGCGACGCTGCGCACCTGGCGGGCCGTCCACCTCGAGAACGAGTACCTTCGCCTGGTGATCCTGCCGGAACTCGGCGGACGCGTCCACATCGCGGTGGACAAGACGACAGGGCACGACTTCTTTTATCGCAACGACGTCATCAAGCCGGCGCTCGTCGGGCTAGCGGGCCCGTGGATCTCCGGGGGTATCGAGTTCAACTGGCCGCAGCACCACCGTCCGGCGACCTTCCTCCCGATGGACTGGACGATCGAGCGGGAGGACGACGGGTCGATCACCGTCTGGTGCTCCGACCACGATCCGTTCGCCCGAATGAAGGGGATGCACGGCATCCGGCTGCGGCCGGGCAGCGCGGTGCTGGAGGCACGGGTGCGCCTGTTCAACCGCACCGACACGACCCAGACCTTCCTCTGGTGGGCGAACGTCGCCGTGCGGGTGCACGACGATTACCAGTCGTTCTTCCCGACCGACGTGCACGTGGTCGCCGATCACGCTAAGCGCGCAGCGACGGCGTTCCCGCGCGCCGACCGTCCGTACTATGGCATCGACTACGCCGCACGAGCCGATCCCGACAGCCCCGAATTCATCGCGGACGACGCCGACCGCATCGACTGGTACCGCAACATCCCGGTGCCGACCTCATACATGTGCGTCGCCAGCGCCGACGACTTCTTCGGCGGCTACGACCACGCGGCGGGGCTCGGCTTCGCGCACGTCGCCGACCACCACATCGCCCCGGGCAAGAAGCAGTGGACGTGGGGGAATGCACCGTTCGGCTGGGCCTGGGATGCGAACCTCAGCGACGACCGCGGCGCGTACGTGGAGCTGATGGCCGGCGTATACACCGACAACCAACCCGACTTCTCGTACCTGGCGCCGGGAGAGACCAAGACCTTCAGCCAGTTCTGGTTCCCGTACCACGGCATCGGCCCCCTGACCCAGGCGTCGACGGAAATCGGGCTGAGCCTCGCCCTTGAGGGCGGCTCGGACCGGATCGCGGACGTCGGCCTCGCCGCTACGCGCGTGCACGAGGGGATCGAGCTTCTGCTGGTCGACGGCGTCGGCGCCGTGATCTGGCGGCATCGGGTGGATGCCGCGCCGGGACGTCCGTTCCGCACGCGGGTTCCGCTCTCCACGGACAGCGACCTCGACCTGATCGCGGAGGCGGACGGCATCGAACTGCTGCGAGCCACCACGCGACACCGGGACGCGGCAGCCGACGGCTTCGAGACGGCGACGGAGCCCCCCGCGCCAGCCGAGATCGACTCGGTCGAGGAGCTCTACCTCACCGGCGTCCACCTCGCCCAGTACCGGCACGCGACGCGGTCCCCCGAGCCGTACTGGCAGGAGGCGCTGCGACGCGATCCCGGCGACTCCCGGTCCAACATCGCTGTCGCGTCGGCCCGGCTCACGGCGGGGCGCCTCGCCGAGGCGGAGGCGCACCTGCGCTCCGCGCTCCGGCGACAGACGCGCAGGAACCCGAACCCCGCCGACGGCGAGGCCTCGTACCTGCTCGGCGTCGTGCTGGCGGAGACCGGTCGCGACGCCGAGGCCGACGACGCCTTCGCCAAGGCAGCCTGGACCTACGCGTGGCGCGCCGCGTCGGCGCTCGCCCGCTCCCGCGTCGCCGCCCGCGCCGGACGCTGGCCCGACGCGCTCGGGCACGCCGACCAGGCCGCTCGCCTCGACGCCGATCAGCTCCAGGCGGCCGCGATCCGGGTGATCGCCCTGCGGCGGCTGGATCGGAGCGGCGAGGCGGAGCAGGTGCTCGCCGCCGCGCGCGCACTGGACGCGCTGGACGCCTGGTTGAACGACCTGACCGGCGTCGTGCCCGACACGGACGCCGGAACGCTCCGCGACCTCGCGGGCGAGTACCGCAGCCTGGGGCTCGACTCCGACGCGTTGCGCGTGCTCGACGCGGCGGCCGGGGCGGCGGAGCGCCGTCCGGTTCCCAGCGCGGGAGACCCGCTCGCCCTCATCCACTACGCCCGCACCGAACTGCTCGACGCGCTCGGGCGCCCGGCGGAGGCCGCGGCGGCACTCCAGGCCGCGCGCGACGTCTCGGCCGACCGGTGCTTCGCTGGCGGCAGGGACGACGCCCGGCTGCTCGAGCGGCGCATCGCACGCAGCGGAGACGCCCGCGCGCACGCGCTCCTCGGTCACTGGCTCTACTTCCACCGGCGCTACGACGAGGCCATCGCGCACCTGGAGCACGCGGTGGACCAGGAGCCGCGCGACGCGGTCGCGCAGCGCGGCCTCGGCCTCGCCGCCTACAACTTCCAGGGCCGGCCCGACGAGGCGGTCCGCCGCTACCGGCTCGCGGTCGAGACTGCGCCGGCCGACGCGAAGTTGCGCTACGAGGCCGACCAGCTCGCCCGCCGGGTGGCCGCCAGCCCGCAGGAGCGTTTGGACGCGCTGGCGGACGCCGGCGAGCTCATCGCCGAACGCGACGACCTGGCGCTGGCCTACGCCGAACTCTTGGTGCTCGTCGGGCGGCACGAGGACGCGATCGCCCTGCTCTCGTCGCGCCGGTTCAGCCCGTGGGAGGGCGGCGAGGGCGAGGTGATCCGCGTCTGGACGCTAGCACGGCGCGCGGAGGCGGCCGAGGCCCTGGCGCTCGGCGACCCGGACAGGGCGGTATCGGCCCTGGCGACGGCTATCGAGGTGCCCGCGAGCCTCGGAGAGGCTCCGCACCCGCTGGCCAACCGATCCGACCTCCTCCTCGCCTTCGGCGACGCCAACCAAGCGGCCGGTCGCACGGCTGAGGCCGAGGCGGCCTGGAGGACGGCGGCGAGCAGCGCAGGCGACTTCGCGACCATGTCGGCCGTGCCGCACTCCCCGATGACGTACTATTCGGTGCTCGCCGCGCGACGGCTCGGCGATCAGGAGCGCGCCGAAAGGCTCTCGGCGGAGTTCGCCGACTACATCGAGTCCGCACGCAGGACGCGGCCCGCGATCGACTACTTCGCGACCTCCCTACCGTCCATGCTCATCTTCCGCGAGGACGTGGAGCAGTCGCACCGCGACCTGGTCGCGGTCATGGACGCCGAGCTGGCGCTCCTGAACGGGGAATCGGCCCGGGCCGGCGCCCTCCTCGCGGAGAGCGCGGAACGCGATCCGGCCGCGCCGCTGGTGCGCGAACTGCTCGCCGAGGCGGAGAGCACATACGTCAACTGAGCGGTCAAGCCGTGGCCCCGTGCCGGGATCAGCCCTTGTGCTGCTCCCGGTACTCGCGCGCCGTCATGCCGTGCACCTTCTTGAATTGGCGGGCGAAGTAGAACGAGTCCGGATACCCGACCTCCGCCGCGATGGCGGCCACCGTGGCGGAGGTGGTGTCCAGCAGCTCCCGCGCCCGCGACATCCGAAGCATTGTCTGGTACTGGAGCACGGGGTATCCGACGTGCCGCTTGAACAGCGCGCTGAAGTGCGACGTGCTCAGCGACGCCATGGCGGCGAGCTCGGGGACGGTAACCCGGTCGGCGATGTGAGCGCGCAGGTACTCGGTCGCGTGGTCGATCACGTCGCCAGCCTCGTCGGTCCGCGACCGCTCGGAGGCCAGCAGCGTGAGAGCGTGCCAGGCGGCGCCGGCCGCCGCGTTGAGGCTCGTCGTCGTGCTGTCCCGCTCCGTCCACGCCAGTACCTCCGACATCAGCGAGACGACCGGGTAGAGGTCCCTGGGCCGTCGGACCGGGTTCTCCGCGGTCATCCCCGCCGCGGCCAGGAACGGCTCCACATCGGGGCCCGCGGCATGGAACCACCACAGCGTCCACGGGTTGTCCGCGTCGGCGCCGTAGGCGTGCGGCTGCCGCGGCGGGATCACCACGACCTGTCCCTGGTGCACGGGGAATCGTCCAGCTTCGGTCTCGCACCAGCCCGATCCGTCGACGCATGCGATCACGATGGCTTGCGCGATCGGCGTGGTCCGGCGGCGTCCGTGCGAGTCGGCTTTCGGGAAATAGCCACTGTCCGTCACGACGAGTCGCGTTGTTCCGGGCTGCTGAAGGAATTCGCGGACGCGCGGCCGGGGGAGGACCAGCATGCGCTGGCCGGGGAATCCATCGGGGATGAGCACCGGACGATTCTGCGTCACCGTCATCGAAATGTCCAGATACGTCGAAGGATTCTGCTACGGCGCCACCGGAGACGGACCTAGCGTTGATGTCGTCGGACATAGGATTCTCCTCTGACCGACCCCCTCGCGATCACCCCCACGAAATGGAGTCGAAGATGACCCGAAAGACCTCCCGATGGCTGACGGCGCTCGGCAGCGCCGTCGCCGCGACGGCGCTGCTCGCGGGCTGTGTCTCCACGTCGGGTGAAGCGCAGCAGGCCAAGAGCGGGCCGGACGCCTCCGGACCCCTGATCCTGCAGTCCCGCTTCACAGACGCGGAGAAGGGCGGCCTGGACAAGCTCGTCAAGGACTTCAACGCCAAGGGCGAAGGCCAGGTCAAGGTGAACACCATCCCGACCACCACCTTCAACCAGCAGCTCCCCTCGTACCTCACCGCCAAGAACCCGCCGGACGTGTACACCTGGTACGCCGGTCAGGCCACGCGCGACTTCGCCGACCAGCACCTCCTGCTCGACCTGTCCAGCGTGTGGAAGGACCACGGCAGCGACTTCCCCGCCTCGCTGAAGAGCCTGAGCCAGGACTCCTCCGGCAAGCAGGTCTTCGTGCCGACCGGCTACTACTGGTGGGGCGTCTACTACTTCAAGAGCGACTTCCAGAAGCTCGGCATCACCCCGCCGAAGACCTGGGACGAGTTCCTCGCCGACGCCGCCAAGATCAAGGGCCAGGGGGTGACGCCGTTCACCGCGGGCCTCAGCGACAACGCGTGGCTCGCCTCGGCGTGGTTCGACTACCTTGACCTCCGAATCAACGGAGCGGACTTCCACCTGAAGCTGCTCTCGGGCAAGGAGAAGTACGACAGCCCGCAGGTGCGCAAGGTGATGGCGGCATTCAAGCAGGTGCTGCCGTACTTCGACCCCGCGGTGCTCGGCACCACGCAGAACCAGGCGATGAGCGACTTCTCGCAGGGCAAGGTCGCCATGTATCTGCTCGGCGCATGGGCGCAGCCCTCGGTGCCCGCCGACAAGCAGAGCGACCTCGGGTTCTTCCAGTTCCCGACGATCGACCCCTCGGTGCCGGTCGCCGAGGAGGGTCCCACCGACGGGTTCATCGCCAGCGTGAAGACGAACAAGCCGAACCTGACCAAGAAGTTCCTGGACTACGTCGCCAGCCCGCAGGCCCAGTCCGACCTCGCGGCCAGCCAGCAGGGCACCTACCTGCCGGCCAGTTCGAAGGCGACGCTGAACCTCGACGCGCTGTCCACGCAGGGCAAGGCCATGCTGGAGTCGGCCAAAGCGGTCACGCAGTTCTACAACCGTGATGCGGGCGACCCCCAGCAGACCCCGGCGGACACCGCGCTGACCAGTTTCATCGCCCATCCGGAGAACCTCGACCAGATCCTGAAGGACTGGGACGCGGCGTCTGCGAAGATCCGGGCGACTTCGTGACCACTCTCACCACCGTTCGCGGTCGGCGGCGGATCTCCATCCCGCCGCCGATCGTGTTCGCCCTCGTCCTCATCCCGTTCCTCGTGGAGGCCGTCGGCGTGTTCTGGCCGGCATTCCAGGGCGTCAGTCTCTCGTTCCTGCACTGGAACGGCATCGGGCCGGCCACCCCGGTAGGTGTGAAGAACTACGTCGACCTTTTCGCGGACCCGATCTTCCTCACCGCCGTTAAGAACACTGCGATCTGGATCGTGCTCTTCGGCGGCATTTCGTTCGCCGCCGGGCTCGGCGTCGCCCTGCTTTTCCAGTCGGAGCGTCGCGGGGTGGGCATCTACCGCACCGCGCTGTTCCTCCCGATCGTTTTCTCGCTGGTCGTCACCGCGCTGATCTGGGGGGCGTTCTTCCAACCTAATGGCGTGCTGAACAATGTTCTCGACGCCGTCGGGCTGCACAGCTGGACGCACGTCTGGCTCGGCGACTCGAGCACCGCGCTCTACGCGGTCATCGTCGCCGCCCTGTGGCGCGAGATCGGGTACGTCATGGTGCTCTTCATCGCCGGGCTGAAGGCTCTCGACCCCGCGGTACAGGAGGCCGCCCGCGTCGACGGCGCCAGCGGTTGGCAGCGCTTCTGGCACGTGACCATGCCGCAGCTGCGCAGCGTCAACCTCGTCGTGCTGTCGGTGCTCATCATCGACTCGCTGCGCTCGTTCGACATCGTCTGGGCGATGACGCGAGGCGGCCCCTACCACTCCACCGAGCTGTTGAGCACATACATGTTCTCCACGGCGTTCGGCTCCCATGCGCTGGGCTACGCCTCCGCCATCGCGGTCGTGATCTTCATCCTTGCGATCGCCGTCATCGTGTCGTATCTCGTCCGCGCGCTCTCCGAGGAGAAGGAGTCATGACCGCGACCGCAGCCCGGACCCGCACCGCCGGCGCGCGACCCGTGACAGCGGTCCGCCGCCGCAGCCGCCGCAAGACCGCCGCGACGGTCGGCTTCCACACCAGCGGCATCCTGATCTCGCTGGCGTGGTTCGCGCCGATCCTGGTCGTGGTGATCACCTCGTTCCGCACGTTCGACGACATCTCGGCCAACGGCATCGCCAGCCTCCCGCACACCTTCACGCTCGCCACCTACGTGCAGGCGTGGAACCAGGGCGGCCTCTTCCAGGCGCTGGTCAACAGCATGATCGTGACCATCCCGACCGTGATCCTCACGCTGCTCTTCTCGGCCGCCGCCGCGTTCGGGCTCAGCCGGTACAAAGTGCCGCTGCGCCGAACCATTCTGCTCACGATGCTCGCGGGCAACCTGCTGCCCGTGCAGATGCTGCTCATCCCCGTGGCGCGCCTCACTCAGCAGCTCAACGTCTACGACACCCTCGGCGCGCTGGTCGCCGTCCAGGTCGCCTTCGGCATCGGCTTCTACACGTTCGTGCTCTACGGCTTCATGCGCACCATCCCGCACGAGTTGCAGGAGGCCGCGACGCTGGACGGCGCCGGCACGACCCGGATCTTCCTTCGGGTCATCCTGCCGCTGACCCGGCCGGCGCTCGCCGCCCTGGGGGCACTGTCGTTCACGTGGGTGTTCAACGACCTGCTCTGGTCGATCACCCTCCTGCAGACGTCGGAGAAGCTCCCGATCACCGCGGCCGTCCTGTCGCTTCAGGGCGAGTATGTCTCGAGCTGGTCGGTCATCGCGGCCGCCACGGTCGTCGCCGCCGTCCCCTCCACCATCGTCTTCCTGCTCTTCCAGCGCAGCTTCATCGGGGGCCTCGCCCTCGGATCGGTGAAATAGAACACATGCACGTCGACACGGACCTGGTCCACCTGCGCGCGGGAGGCACGAGCGTCGTGATCCTCCTCGACGACGGCCGCCTGCCGCGAATCCTGCACTGGGGCGACGACCTCGGCGGCCTGGGCGCGGAGGAGCTGGACGCGATCGCGCGCACGGGCCGGCCGGCGATCAGGGACAGCCTCGTCACCTACCCGCAGCCGGTGCCCGTGCTCGCGCAGTTGCCGGAGGGCTGGCTCGGCCGGCCCGGGCTGGTCGGGGACTCGGCGGGGCGCCGGTGGGCGCCGTTGTTCCTCGTCGCGGCGGCGGACGTCGTCGCGTCCGCCGACGGCGTGACGCTGACGGTGTCGGCCATCGACGAGTCGTACGGGCTCTCCCTGACTCTGGAGCTCTCGGTGCTGGAGGCGAGCGGACTCGTCCGCCAGCGCGCCCGGCTGCGAAACGACACCGGCGACGTGTTCCGTGTCGACGGCCTCGAACTCGCGCTGCCCGTCCCCGCGGAGGCGGAGGAGGTGCTCGATCTCACCGGGCGGTGGGCGTTGGAGCGGGTGCCGCAGCGCCGCGCTTTCGACGTCGGCGAGTGGGTGCGCACCTCCCGCGGCGGCAAGCCGGGGCTGGAGCACACCCTCCTGCTCGCTGCCGGCGAGCACGGCTTCGGCTTCCGCTCGGGGAAGGTGTGGGCGACCCACCTCGGCTGGAGCGGCAACCAGACCCTCGCAGCCGAGCGCACCCCCGCGAACACCCGGCGGCTCTCGGCCGTGGAGGGCCTCGCGGCTGCCGAGGTCGAGCTCGCCCCGGGCGACGAGTACGTGACGCCGTGGCAGTACGGATCCTGGGGCGACGGGCTGGACGAGCTGGCCGCGCGCTTCCACCGGCACCTGCGCGCGTCCCCGGGATACCCGGCCGGCCCGCGGCCCGTGCTCGTCAACACCTGGGAGGCCGTCTACTTCGACCACGACCCCGCCGCGCTCACCCGGTTCGCGGAGGAGGCCGCCGCCATCGGGGCGGAGCGGTTCGTGATCGACGACGGCTGGTTCACCGGCCGCCGCGACGACACCACCTCCCTCGGGGACTGGGACGTCGACCCCGAGCGCTGGCCTGACGGCCTGAGGCCGATCGCCGAGCGCGTCCGGGCGCTGGGCATGGACTTCGGCCTCTGGTTCGAGCCCGAGATGATCAACCTCGACTCGCGGCTCGCCGCCGAGCACCCCGAGTGGATCTTCGACGCCGGTCACGGGCCCGGCCTCCCGTCGCGGCAGCAGCACGTCCTCGACCTGGGGCATCCCGAGGCCTACGCGTACGTACTCGACCGCCTGAGCGTGCTCATCGACGAGGTCGGCATCGCCTACGTGAAGTGGGACCACAACCGCTACCTGCTCGACGCGGGCCACACGCCTACCGGACGGCCGGGCCTGAGGGCGCAGACCCTCGCCGTCTACCGGCTCATGGACGAGCTGCACCGCCGGCATCCCGGGCTGGAGATCGAGTCGTGCGCGAGCGGCGGCGGCCGGATCGACCTAGGGGTGCTGGAGCGCACCCAGCGCGTCTGGCCGAGCGACTGCAACGACCCGCACGAGCGTCTGGAGATCCAGCGCTGGACCGGCCTCCTCGTCCCGCCGGAGGTGCAGGGCACCCACATCGGCGCGGGGGAGTCGCACACCACTCACCGCAGCCACCCGCTGTCGTACCGCGCGGAGAAGGCGGTCTGGGGCCACCTCGGCGTCGAGCTCGACCTGCTGACCGAATCCGACGAGACCAAGCGCGAACTGATGGACTGGATCGCCTTCCACAAGGAGCACCGAGCGCTGCTGCACTCGGGCACCGTCGTGCACGCGGACCTGTCCGAGGCCGCCGCGCGGCTGGAAGGCGTGGTCGCGTCCGACCGGGCGGAAGCGCTCTACGCGTACTCGCTCACCGAACGGCCGCGCACCTGGCCGGTCGGTCGTGCCGGCCTCCCCGGTCTGGACGATTCGCTGGTCTACCAGGTGCGCCCGGTGTTCCCCGCCGGGGAGCGGCTGGGCGAAGAACAGCCGCCGTGGCTCGCCGACGGCGCGGTGCTCAGCGGGCGCGTTCTCCGGCTGGTCGGGATCGAGCTGCCCTCGCTCGACCCGGACCGGTCCGTCCTGCTGCATGTCCGCGCCGTCTGAGCCGGTCCCCCTCTCTCGGAGTTTCGCCGGTCGACGCGTGGACGCGGTCGTCTCGCCGGTCGGCGCAAGCCTCCAAGAGCTCGGCGTGGGCGGCGTGGAGCTGGTGTGCGGGGACCCCGACGGACCGGTCTCGTCGTCGGGCGCGGCGCTCGTGCCGTGGCCCAACCGAATCCGCGGCGGCCGGTGGCTGTTCGAGGGGGAGACCCAGCAGCTCGAGCTGACAGAGCCCGCCGCGGGCAACGCGCTGCACGGACTGGTCGCGGCGGCGTCGTTCGCGGTGATCGCGCGGGAGGACTCCGCGGTGACTCTTGCAGCGTCGATCCGCCGGCCACCCGGCTATCCGTTCGACCTCGACGTGACCGTCTCGTACCGGCTCGTCCGGACCGGGGTGCGCTCGACGATCACGGTCGTGAACCGGAGCGGGGTCGCCGCGCCCGTGGCGGTCGGCGTGCATCCGTACGTCCGAGTCGGCGACACGCCTGCGGCGGACCTGCGGCTGGCAGTCGACGCCGACCGGACGCTGCTCCTCAGCGAAGACAACCTGCCGGCCGCGGAGGCGCCGGTCGACGGCACCGGGTTCGACCTCCGCGCGCCGACCACTCTCGCGGACGCACCGTCACACGCCGCGTTCACCAGCCTGCGCGCCGACGGCGGCAGGATCCGGCTTCGTCTGGCCGATGCGCGCACGTCCCAAGCCGTCACGGTGTGGGCGGACGAACGGTTCCGCTGGGCGCAGGTCTACGTGACGGACGCGCTGCCCGGGCTCCCGATAGGCGGCGTCGCGGTGGCGCTGGAGCCGATGACAGCGCCTCCCGACGCGTTCAACTCGGGGACCGACCTGCACTGGCTGCCGCCTTCGGAGCGGTGGCCGCTGGACTGGGGCATCGACCTCGGGACGGTATGAGAGGAGGGGCCGTGCGATCGCACGCCCCCTCCTCATTCGGCGGTTGGGCTCAGGTCCGGCCTCAGGTGCAGCTGATCAGCGGCGCCGCCCAGTCGGCTCGGTCGTTGTAGCCGCCATCGCCCGCGTCGCCGACGTGGAGGACGAGCTCGCGAGCGCCGGTGAGGTTCACGTCGAACGACACTGCATGGCCGCGCGTGACGACCCCGCTGTCCCACACGGTCTTGCCGTCCGCGACCAGCGAGAAGGTCGCCGTGCCGCCTTCCGGGCCGACGTTGTTCACGACGTCGTCGATGCCGACCGTTCCGGTGAGTCGCGTGCACACGCCGCCGACGTAGTACCGGATGTCCGACGGGCTGGCCACGCCGAGCCCGGTCGGGTAGGTGACGCCCGCGATCCGGATCGGGTTGCCGCCGCCGACGCTCTGGTCGACGGCCGGCGTCATCCACCCGCTGGTGGCGGAGACCCACGGCTGGTGGGACAGCGGCTGGTCCGCACCGGACGGCGGCGCCGGTGCAACGGTCACCGTGACGGCCGGCGAGGAGACCGTGACCGCGCCCCGGATACCGGTGAACGACACGCCCGCCCCGATCGACGACGCCCCGACCGCGGTCCCCGCGGGAACCGTGACCGTGAAGGCGACCGTCGCCGTCCCGCCCGGGGGGAGCTCCCCTGGCTGCGCACCGGCCGCCGAGCTGGTCCAGCCCGCCGGCGTGGTCAACGCGACCGTCGGGGAGAGGGCCGGGGTCGTGCCGTCGTTGCGGACGCCCACCGTCACGGAGAGCTTCGCGCCGGCGGAGGCCAACAGGTCGCCCGTCGGGGTGATCGAGGTGCCGTTCACCGCGGTGAACGAGGGTGCGCCGACCAGCACGCGCGGGCTCTCCGGCTTCCCGGTGCCCTTCTTCACGATCAGCACGGAGACGCCGTGCGCCGGGACACTGGACCGGATACTGTTCTTCGCCTCGCTGAGCGCATGGGTCCAGGCATCCGTGATCGTCACCCGGGTGGCGTCGACGCCGACAGCGTCCGGGGTCGTCGCGATGTCAGCGGCGGCGTCGCCCCGGTTGACGAGCGCGACGGCGGTGGAGCCGTCCGCGAGCTGCTTGACCCAGGTTTCGGTCGTGCCCGCCGGTCCGACGCGCACGGCTTGCTTGCCGAGCGCGTCGCGGTCGATGGCGAGCAGGTCGGGGTTCGTCAGGGTTGCCACGGTGGCCGGCGTGAAGGTGCGCGGGTCGCTGCCGACGACAAGGGGGGCGGCCGACATCGACCAGAGCGCCATCTGCGAGCGGAACTCCTCGTCGGTCATGCCGAGTTGCGGGCCCAGGTAGTCGGGATCGTTCCAGTGCCCGGGACCTGCGGCCTCGGGGTGCAGGGCGTTCGCGTCGAAGTTCCGGAGCACGTCTGTGTACTTGATGGAGTTCACGAAGCCCACGTCGGTGTAGGTGCGCCACGACTGTGCGATCTCCGGAGCGTAGCTCCAGGTGTTCGTCGACTGCTGCGACTCCGGGTAGTTCCCCCAGTCGGGCGAGGTCACCGGGTTGCAGATGTTGAGCATGATCGGCCGGCCGCTGCTGTTGTGCCGCAGCGCGTCCGCGAACTGGGTGTAGACCGTCTTCGGGTCGAGGTTCGCCGCGATGCCGCAGAGGAAGTCGACCTTGACAGCGTCGAAGCCCCACTTCGCGAAGGTGTCCGCGTCGGTCTGGTAGTGGCCGTAGCTGCCCAGCCCGCAGGAGCCGGGGATGTACGGGCCGGCGTCGGTGTAGATGCCCGCCTTCAGACCCTTGGCGTGGATTGCGGCCGCGAGAGCGGCCATCCCGTCGGGGAATCGCGCCGGGTCCCCTTGGAGCTGGCCGTCGGCTCCGCGCGGAGTTGACGCCTGCCAGCCTCCGTCAAGCCACACGATGTCGTAGCCGGCCTTGGCGAGGCCGCTGGAGACCAGGTGGTCCGCGACGTCGAGCACCTGGGTGGCGTTGTAGTCGCCGCCGAGGCCGAAGTAGGTGTTCCAGCCCGCGTACGGGGTCGCCGCCAGCCCCGGGGTAGGTGAGGTGGGCGCCGGCGTCGCGGCCGCGTGCTGCGGCGCCGCATCGGCGGGGAGGGCTGTCGCGGTCACCGCGCTGAGGCTGAGCAGTGCTGCGACCCCCAGCCCGACCACGCGTTTGGTCAACATGTGAGCTCCTGACTTCGTCGTCATCCACGCAGATGCGGGGACACCCCATGACACCGCGCAGTGACGGGGCGACGAAATGGAGCGACGACGGAATACCTGGACACATCGACGATTCCGTCCGACGCGAGCGGTGGAGCCACTCGACGCGGACGTGCAGAGAAGCCGCGCGTCGCCGTCACATGTCGCGCCCGGCCGTGCCCTCTCGTGGGTGGCCCTCCTGTCGGCGCGCCATGACGGCAAGGCCGACGACAGCGATGAGGGCGAATGCGGCCGGCACCAGGAACACGGCGGGCAGGCCGATCACCGCGACGCCGAGACCACCGGTGAGGCCGCCGAGCGCCGAGCTGAGTGCGGTCGAACTGAGGAAGATCGCCGAGGCCGTCGCGACCGCGGACGGCAGCAGCCGCTGCGCAACAATGATCCCGAGCGCGGCGAAGGCGCCCCACACGCCGCCCATGAGGATCTGCCCGGCGAACAGCCCGACAGCGGTGCCGGTGAAAGCGAAGCACACGTTCGCCGCGACGCCGAAACCGGCGGCGAGCACCATCATCCGCATCATCCCGGCGCGCCGCCCGACGATGATCGCGAGGGGCATGAGGAGCAGTTCGACCAGGGGCTGGATGCCGATGATTGCGCCGCTGAGCGCGGGATCCAGCTTCAGGTCCTGGTGCATGTAGATCGGGAGGTAGGCGTACTTCACCGACTCGCCCGCGTAGACGCAGACGTAGAGGGCGGTGAAGGCGAGCAGCGGCAGCATCGTCCGCAGGGCCGGCCTGCCGTGCCGTTTCCCAGCCGCAGCATGCGGGGATGTGACAGCGACGGGGACGGTGCGCTTTTCGCGCAGCAATCCGAGGGGGAGGATCTGGGCGAGTGTCACGAGCGCGGTCGCGGTGAGCAGCGCGCGCAGGCCCGCCTGGGCAGCGAAGAACGCGCCGCAGACGGGGCCGAACACCCAGCCTGCGGTGAGGGCCATCCGCACGATCGTGACGACGCCATCGTTGCCCCTGTCGGGCTTGGCGGCGAGCTCGTCGTGGATGGCGGCGAAGAGCTGGGACGCCGCCGCTCCGGCGAAACCGAGAACGAGCGCGCCGATGACGAAGGGCATCCACAGCTGCGTCGAGAACGCGAACCCGATCCAGCCGACGAAGCCCGCGAACGCACACCAGCGGAACAGTCCGAGCCGGCGGCCGGAACGGTCGGACCTCGCCCCGATCAGGTATCCCGCGACGGGTGCCGTGAGGTTCGTCAGATAGAAGAGGCCCGCCACGGAGAGGGACGCGCCCAGCTCGGTCACCAGGAACGAGGCGATCAACGGCGCCGCCGCCGAGGTCGCAAGGCCCGAGAGAAAGAGGGCGACCGTGGCCCCGCGAAAGAGCGGCGACCGCAGGGTCAGCCGGATCGCCGGCGTCCGGGGGACCGCAGCCGCGGAGGGTGCCGCGATGAGCTCGGTCTGCATTACGAGCTCGGGCTCATCCATCTGTGGCGCTCCGGATCCCAATGATGAGGCCGCGGCTGGCAACGGCCGACCGCGAAAACCTCTCAACGTTCGGTAAAGATATGGCTACCGACCGCGTTTGTCCAGTCGAACATCACGGAAGGCGTTGCCCGGGACGGGTCGGCGCGCGCAGGGCAGGCTCCCTCTGGACGGCTCACGCAGAAGACACGGGACCCGCTGTCATGGGCCTCGGTCAGTTGCGCATCCGCGACCACGCTGAATCCACAGAGCCTCGTAGGTTCCTGCCGAAGCATAGAGTGTAAATTTTACATTTCAATGATGCCATCATTTGACTACATTTTGACTACAACCGAATGAGTTCCAACGAGATCTTCTGAGATCTCAAGAACTCTACTTCGTTGACATTCGGCGGAAGTTAGCCCGGATACCAAGGGGCTTGCGGGTCGAACTAGAGTTCATATCCCACCCCGGATCTCGTGATGTGGGGGAGTGCCAGCCGATCTCCAGAGAGATAAGCACTCGGGGGCGTCGGAGATCGACCGGAAACATGGTGCGTTCGCTGGGCGTTCGGTGGAGCCGCCGGTGGCGGCGCTGCCCTTGACTGTTTTGTTTGTCTTTCCGTCGGCCGATCGTAGCTCGTTCCCGGTTCTCCGTGCCGGGCTTTCGCGGCATATCCTCCCTCCGCTGCGCTCCAGTCCGGTATTCCACGGTCCCGGCACTGCGCCCTCTCACTCGCTCTCGATCTCTCCGCCGGAAGGCAAACAAAAACGGTCGACACAGGGGAGTGATCAACATGCGGGTATTCATCATCGACGCGAGCAACATGGGCCCGGAACTGCAAGGCGGACTGATCGGAGTGGTCGGCTCGACTGAGCCGACTGCGGAGGAGAAGAAGGAGTGTGTGGAGACGGTGAGTCGGTACGCGGTGGACGGGTGGGCGATCGCCGCGGACCCGCGCACGCCGATCGGCCGGCTCGCAGCGGTCACCGCCGAGACGGCATGTGTACCGTTCGTCGCCTTCAACTGGGTGGCCGAGCGTGGGGGCCCCGCTGTCGGACCATCGCGTGGGGCAGCCGTTCGAGAGCTGACCTGAGTCAATGCATGAGCAGCGGGCCCTGTGCACTGCCGGGCGCGACCTCGCCGGTGGCCTCGCGGAGCAGCATCCCGAACTCCTTACCGACGTCGTCTTCGCTGCGCTTGGCCTGGGTCCACGTCGACGGTCTGGTCGGGACGGCCCTCTTGGACAGATGGGAGTCGGGACGCGGTTCCCTCCGGCAGGACGCGGCGGTGCTCGCGTGACCGCCGAGGAGGACGCGGAAGTCACGATCGTCACTTGCAACGATGGGCCGTTTCTGGTGCGCGGGGCGGCTGCGATCGTCGACTCGAACGGCGAGCCCGTGGCCCAACGGCGACGGACGGTCGCGGTGTACCGCTGCGGTGTTTCGACCATCAAGCCGTTTTGCGACCGAACGCACAAGCTCGTCGGTTTCCGCACTCACCCGCATCTTGAGGAGTGAGCAGCCGCCCGATGCTGCAAGCCTTCATTGTGATCGCGGCATTTGGGTCGGCCGAAGCTCGAATCGTGCGAGTCGGCCATGGTGGTGAGGTTCCGATCGCGACGAGCCTGCCGAGCGCTTCCGGGAGTGTCCGAGCCATGATCGGGCCCACCGGTTTTCACCAGGGCATCAGGACGAAACCCGCTCCGGTTCGCTCGATTTGTTCCGAGTCCTTCGGCGTAGTCGTCGTGCTCTTCGACCAACACGAAGGAGCCGCCTTCGGGGGAGTGAAGCGTCGTCCTGCTTCCTCGAATTCGTCGACGCGTGTCAGATGCATGTCCTTCACCACGCTTCGTGCGTGCACAGCTGAGGACAGCGGGAAGGGAGACTCTGCCGAGTTCCGGGGCCGACGTGCCTCAGTCGTGGCCAGCAAACGTCACGAAAGATGGTCTATGTTCCCTGGTCGCACCGTGAAAGTGTCCCGCAGCGGGTCCGGCTTCGCTAGCGCTCCCTCTTGCCCTTTCTGGGGCGGAGGTCAGGTCGGGTCACGGGTCCAGGGCTGTCAGCCACCAGCGTCCCCCGTCCCCGCAGATGATCACGAAGACGTGTTTGTTGCCATCGACGGTACTCGCGCCTAACTCCCAGCCCGTGACCAAGGTCGGAAGCGGGTCGTCGTCGCGGGTGAATTGCACCCGTCCACGCGGGAGAGGCGGCGCGTCCGGATAGTACCGGACGCCGTTCCAATCGAGCCGAACGGGCATCCCTTCCTCGAGTACCACGGTCACAGGGTCCTGGCGCGCCGTATCTGTTTCACGCACCTGATCGACTCCTCTCGGGGAGAGGCCGGCTCATGTAGAGCCGGCTGAGCGCGGCTTGTGACATCGACAGCATTTCGGGGTGGTCCAGGATTCGGTCGTCGCCGCACCATAATCCGTTGTCAGAGATGATGATCAGCGTTCGCTCGGGAGGCAACGCCAGCCAATCGCTGTGCGTTTCGACCATGCGCACGCTGCCGTCGCCATAGCGCTTCTCCAACTCACTGAGATGGCGCCGTTGGATCAGCGTCATGTCGCCTAACTGGAGCAGTTCCAGCCGACGCCCCGCGGAGAGTGCGGATCCACAATGCCGCATCACTACTTCCGGAGGAATGTTCGGCCCCGCGACAAGGACGACCGGGGCCGTTTCCGGGCTGGCTTCCTGGCGGTGCCGAGGGGCCGGCCGCAGGTCGTTGGGCCACACCTGAGTTCGTTTCGCTGTGATCATCGCGTAGCTCCCTCCGTGTCCATCCACACTCTTCTCGCGCGGGTCGATCTCGGAGAGGGCCAGAAGTCCCGCCACCAATCTCTCCCGCGGGACGTTCGCCCCTGGGCACGCCTCGCAGCGACCGTATCGTCGGCGATTATCCGGGGGCGTCTGAGCAGCCGGCGTCGGCCGGCCGGGTAAGGCTGATATTCGTGAAAGGTGGTGAGGGCGCATGCTGATCGGGGCCGTCGTCCTCATCACTCTTGCGCTGGTGTTCTATTCGGTCGGGGTGTGGGCTGAGCGGATCCGCCGTCTGCTGCTGTGGTGGCACGCCGCGTTCTTCGCCGCGGGTTTCATCTGCGACCTCAGCGGAACGCTCGTGATGTCGGGGATAGCCGCGACGTCAGGTGGCCCGGTCGGCAGCCTCGCGGACGCGTTGACGGTCGTGATGGCGGTCACCGGGACGCTCGCTCTCGCCCTGATGGGGCTGCACCTGGTCTGGGCGGTCGTCGTGCTGATCCGTCAGCGCCCGGCCGAACTGCGGCGATTCCACACCTTCTCCATCGTCGTCTGGTCGATCTGGCTGGTCCCGTTCGTCGCCGGCGCCCTCGCCGCAAATCTGCGGTGATGCCTCCGCACGTGCGATCAGCGGCGCGCTGTGCGTCCACCGCGCCGCGCCGCCCAGTGGAGCCGAAGCGTCTCCTCGAGTTCTTGTTCCTCGATGGCCAGGTCGATGCTGCGCAGAAGACCTTCCATGCGAGGGATCCATCGGTTCTCGACGGCACGTCTGCGGGTGCGACATGCGGCGAGTTCGCGGGAGATGATGGCCACAGCACGCAGCGCCGCGGCATACTCGACCGCCGCTCGCACGGCGGGTGGTGCGGCCCCGGCCGCGCCGGCAAGCGCCGCGCTGCTGCAATGCTGCGGCGCCGGCAGGTCGATGGTTCCGCCGCCGGGCGAGCGGACGCCGATGCTGCTGGTCCAGTCGACCTGCGCCACGGCGGGCGTGAGCGTCGCGGCGTCTCGGATCGCCTGGCGTCCGTCGAGCGCTTGGGCGCGTGTTAGCCACTGCGCGGCCGTAGCAGCGGTCTCTTCCCAATTCATCCTGCTCTGTTCGGCCCGGCGACGCGCCTGCTCCAACTCGTGGACGAGGAGTCGTTCTTTTCTCTGGAGAAGCGTCACGCCGGTGCGTGCGATGTCGAGACGATCCTGTGTCCTCGACCGCTCAGGCCGATTCGCCGCTGTCATGGCCGGCCGGCCCTATCGGACAGATGGCGTTCGATCAGCGGGTCGGGAATCATCGTGAGTTCCCGGACGGGGAGTTCCGCGAGAGCGGACCAGGCCCGATCCAGCGTCGCGTTGAGACCGCGCGCTTCGGCCGTCCCTTGTCGCTGTACACGGTCCTCGAAGGCGCGCTGGAAACGCAGATAGCGGTGCTCCGTGTCAGTGAGCGCGTCGTCGCCCAGGAGCTGAGCGAGATCGGTGGCGTAGCGTGCGGAGGAGAGCGCCGCGATGACCTGTGCAGCGAGGGGAAGGTGGTCGTCGCGGGTGCGCCCGCCCCCTGCGGCGTTTCTCATGAGGCGAGAGAGCGAGGAGAGGACATCGACGGGGGGATACACCCCTCGCGTGTCGAGCTCGGAGCTCAGGACGATCTGGCCTTCGGTGATATACCCCGTGAGATCGGCCACCGGGTGGGTGATGTCACCCGCCGGCATCGTGAGGATGGGCAGCACGGTGACCGAGCCCTGCTTTCCCCGGATCCGCCCGCAGCGCTCGTACAGCGACGCGAGGTCGCTGTAAAGGTAGCCCGGGTAGCCCCGACGCGAGGGCACTTCCCGGCGGGCGGCGGAGACTTCGCGGACCGCTTCGGCGTAGCTGGTCATGTCGGACATGATCACCAGCACATCCGAGTCTTCGTCGAAGGCCAGGCTCTCAGCCACGGTGAGCGCGATGCGCGGAGTAAGGATGCGCTCGATCGCCGGGTCGTCGGCGGCGTTAACGAAGACGGCGATCTCGCCCGCCCCGGCACGCGACTCGAGGACGTCCTGCACGAAGGAGATCTCGGCGTGAGTGAGGCCCATCCCTGCGAAGACGACCCGGAACGCCGTCGAGCCCGAGTTCGCCTGCGCCGCGATCTGCGTCGCCAGGGTCAAGTGGGGGAGCCCGGGGACGGAGAAGATCGGCAGCTTCTGCCCGCGCACAAGGGTTGTCAGTGCGTCGATGACCGAGATCCCGGTGAGGACCGGATCGACCGGCGAGTCCCTCAGCACGGGATTGAGCGGCCTGCCGCCGACCGGCGCTCGGCTCGGCCCGGTGATCGGCGGTCCGCCGTCCAACGGTTCCCCTCGACCGTTGCAGACCCGGCCCAGCCAGCCCGAGCCCGTCGCCACAGTGTACGGCTCACCCGCGAACGTCACGGCGAGCCGGGTGGGATCGATCCCGCCCGTACCTTCCAGGACCTGGACCGTGACCGTGTCGTGGTCGACCTCCAGGACGAGCCCGTGGCGCGTGTCGTCGGAGGACTCGCGGTCCGATCGCACCAGCGAGACCGCTTCGTCCCAGCCCACGCCGGTCGTTCCGCCGACCTCTACGAGCGGTCCGTGCACGGCCCGGATATCGGAGAAGGAGACGAGCCGGCGATCCTGGTGGCCTTCGTCCGGCCCGCTCATGCCGGCACCGCCTGCAGCCGCTCGAGCATCGCCAGGATGTGCGGGAGTCTCGCAGCGACACCGTCGGCGTCGTCTGGGCCGAAGCTGTCGCCGGCGCGGCTGACGCTCCCGAAGTCCAGCTCCTCGATACGGTCGACCGCCACACCGGAGTCCGCGCAGCGACGGCAGGCGTCCACCACATCCAGGACGAGGTCGAGCAAAGCAGCGCCTTTCCCCGACGAGCAGAAGGCGTCGTTCGGGCTGAGCGCGCTCTGGGACAGCACCGCGTCCTGGATCAGGCGGCCGCCCAGGAGGGTCAGCCGGTCGTGTGCGGACAATGAGGAGCGCCCGAGGATGTCGAGCAGAGCCTTCAGCCGGTCCGCCTCGCCCAGCAGCGAGATGGCACGCGCGCGGCGGGGTCCCCACCCCGCGTCGCCGTTCTCCTGAGCCCAGCGGGACACCGCGTCGGCGTCCGAGGAGAAGGAACCGTCCCAGCTCACGGCGGGATAGTGGCGAGCGTAGGCAAGGTCCCGGTCCAGTCGCCAGAACGATCGCACGAACCGTTGCGTGGCGACGGTGACGGGTTCGGTCACGTCGCCGCCCGGAGGCGAGACCGCGCCCACGATGGTCACCGAGCCCGTGCGCCCGCCGAGCGTGGAGACCAGGCCGCTGCGCTCGTAGAACGCTGCGAGCCGGGATGCGAGCGTGGCCGGGTAGCTCTCCTCGGCGGGGAGCTCGCCGTTCCGGTTGGCGAACTCCCGCATGGCTTCTGCCCAGCGAGAGGTCGAATCGGCGATCACGACGGCGTGGTGGCCCATGTCCCTGAAGTATTCGGCCACGGTCACGCCGGTGTAGATGCTCGCCTCGCGCGCCATCATCGGCATGTTGGAGGTGTTCGCGATCACTACGGTGCGGTCGAGGAGCCGGCCTCCGGTCCGTGCGTCG
Source organism: Leifsonia sp. EB34 (assembly GCF_041260585.1). NCBI lineage: Bacteria > Bacillati > Actinomycetota > Actinomycetes > Micrococcales > Microbacteriaceae > Leifsonia > Leifsonia sp. EB34. The sequence goes on along the minus strand of NZ_JBGCCV010000001.1, from coordinate 1,125,313 downwards.
CGGAGCTCGGCGAGCTCCGCGAGTACGTCGGACATCTCGTTGCCGCGCTCGCCGCAGCCGATGTAGACGATGACGTCCGCGTCGCACCACTTCGCGATCTGCTGGAGCAGCAGCGTCTTCCCGGTCCCGAATCCGCCGGGTACGGCGGCGGCCGCGCCTGTCATGACCGGATAGAAGAGGTCGAGGACACGTTGGCCGGTGTGTAGCGGCGCGGCGGCTGGGAGTCGGACATCGAACGGGCGCGCCTGGCGCACCGGCCACTGCTGGGCGACGGCGACGGAGGCTCCGTCCACCGTGGCCACCGTGTCGAGCGGCCGGTAGTCCCCTTCGGGGGCCAGGCCTTCCAGTTCGCCGGCGAGGCCCGGAGGAACCATCACGCGGTATTCGGTGGGACCATCGCAGCGCACCGTCCCGATGACGTCGCCGGATGCGACATCCACGCCCCGACGGGCGGTCGGGATGAAGCGCCACTTCCGGGCAAGCGTCGGAGGGTCGGTGGTGGACGACGGCCGGTCCGTCTCCAGCCAGACCGAGGCGGAGGACAGCGGGCGCAGCAAGCCGTCGAAGACGCCGCCGAGCAGCCCGGGGCCCAGCAGCGCCGACAGGGGCGCACCCGTCGGCAGGGCTTCGTCCCCCGCACGCAGACCGCCGGTGTACTCGTACGCTTGGAGGATGGCCTTGTCCCCCTCGATCGCGACAGTCTCCGCCGCGATCTGCCGTGGCCCGATCGCGACGACTTCGAGCATCGCAAGCGAAGCGCTCCCTTCGACTTCGATAAGCGAACCGTCGACGCGGACGACGGCCAGGCTCCCGGTGGCGCGGTCCTCGGCGGTCACAGGGTCCACCTCGCGGAGAGGTCGTGTTCGCGAGCGTCGAAGGCCTGGTGGGCGAGCGTGCGGAGGCTGAGATCCAGGCGACATGCCCCGTCGACGAGGACGACGCCTCCCGCCGGGACGTCGACCACCTCGGCCTGCGAGCCGAGCGTGGCGCGTCCGCGCTCGATGAGCGCCGCGCGGATCGCCGGGTAACGGGGATCGTCGGTCAAGCCCTCGACAGCCGCGTCGACGTCGTCGCGCAGGTGCTGTCGCACCGCGGCGGCGGCGTTCAGCAGAAGGCCTCGCGCCTCCCGGCGGACCCGGGCGGTCTTCTCGGCGGCGGCGGACGCCGCGGTATCCTCTCCGCTCGTGCGTGCGTCGCGCGTGATGGCGTCCGCACGCTCGCGCGCCTCGCTCACCAGGGCGTCGGCGGCGGATCGAGCCGAGGCGATCAGCGCCGCGGCCTGCGCGCGGGCGTCGGCCGCGATCCGACGACGGAGCGGCCCGAGAGCCTCCACTGCTTCCTTCGGCAGTCCTCTCATGAGGTACGCATCCCTGTTATCCGGGGAGAACGACGGTCATCGGGCCGGAGGTCTCCCGTTCCGGATGCGCGCCGATCGCGGCGGCGCTCGCCGGAGTCAGGATCACGATCGCGTCCATCTGGGAGATCGACTGCCACGTCTCGCGCGCTTCGTCCGGCGTCTCCGCTGCACGGAGTGCTACGCCGGCGAGCGGGAGGCCCTCGAGCGCCGAGCGCTCCCCGACGGCGATCACGGGCAGGTGTGCGCGCTGGTCCATGTCAGGCCTTGCCAATGATGATGATGGCGATGATGAGGCCGTAGATCGCGATGCCCTCGGCCAGTCCGACGATGACCATCGCGCGGCCGAACATCTCCGGACGCTCGCTTATGGCCGCGAGCGCGGCGGAGCCCGTGTACGCGACCGCGATCGCGGCGCCGATCGTCGAGCCGGCCACCGCGATGGACGCGGCGATCAGCGCAGCGCCGCCCTGGCCCGCGGCGGAGGCAGAGGCCGTGGTGGCGGCGGATGCCGGGGCGGAGTCTCCCAAGCTGAGCGAGACGACCAGCAGACCGAGCGCGCCGAGCAGCACCAGGCCGTTGAGCACGCTCAGCAGTGTGATGCCGGCCCGGGCGTGTCTTCGCAGTAACGCGATCGCTCCAGCGCTGACGAGCAGCAGGATCGGTGCGCAGGCGAGCCAAAGCATCGTGGACTCCTCTCTAAATCCCGGCCGGGGGCTGCGACGCCGGTTCCGCCGGGATGGCGGGCCGCCAGGGGCGGAAGGGCCGTCCTTCCGTGAGGAAGATCCGGGAGAACAGTTCGTAGTATTCGAGTCGGAGTGCTTGCACCCCGGCGATGAGGGCTTCGAGTGCGAACGTGGTGGTATTGCCGATGACGAATACGAGAATCGCCGGGATCGCACGCCAGTCCGGCGCCCAGAGCGCCGTCGTCGCCGACCAGACAACGGCGAGGAGCGCGGCGTGGGTGAGGCCGAAGGCGGCCAGGCGGGCGAACGAGACGATGTTCGAGCCGAGCTGGACGACGGCGTTCACCAACTCGACCCCAGACTCCAGCAAACCCGTCCAGCTCCCGCCCGCCTGGGCGACCAGCCCGATGGCGATGAGGATGAGGGCGACGAACGCGACTGCGGCCGCGCTCCACACTATGGCGACGTCGTTCACGACGAGCCCAAGCACGAGGAGTGCCGTCGCGACGAAGAGGAGTGCCCCCGCCACGCCTGACCGCGCATAGAGCGCGTAGCCCCAGCCGCCCTCCCGCACCCGGTCGATGATTCCGACGATGTAGGCGACCGCGAGCAGCGTCGAGCCCAACACCATTCCGGCGACGAGGAGCACGAGCGGTTGCTGGAGGGGTGCGATCCAGAGCACGGGGAGGACACCGGTCGGACCGAAGAACTCGCCGTAGAGCGCGCCGAAGACGATGGCGACGGCACCGGCCGCGACGACGAAGCCTCCCATGCGGCGGATCCCCGCCAGAGACTTCGGATGGCCGCTCGTGAGCAGGATCCCCAGGATGAGCAGAATCGCTCCGTGCCCCGCATCGCCGAACATCATGCCGAACATCACGACGTAGGCCGTCGCGGCCAGCCAGGCGGGATCGACGTCGGCGTAGGGAACTGTCCCATAGGTGTCGACCAGCATGCGGGCGGCGCCGCGCCGACCGCGCGTCGACGCGATCAGGGTCGGAGGCTCGACTCCGGCGGGCCTGTGCAGCGGAACGACGGCTGCTCCGAAGGAGGCGAGCACGGACGCCAGGGACGGCATTTCCGCCTCGGGCATCCAGCCGACATAGCCGGCGACGGTGTCCTGCGTGATCGCGCCGGCCACGACGTCGTCGAGGTCGGAGACGGCCGCCGACGGCGAGTCCGTGCCCGCGGCGATCGGGTCGAGTTCCACGGTCCCGGCCTGCGCGACGGCGGACATGGTCCGGCGGATGCTGTCCGCCGGCATCATCAGGGCGACGCGGCTCATCCGGGCGGGAGCCAATCGGTCACGCCACGACATCGAACACCTCGCGACGTCCGGACTCGCAGGCGGCGAGCGCCGCGCGCGCTCGCCAGGCGTCCACGAAGAGGATGGCCAGCGCTGCCACCACGCTGTCCGCCTGGTGGTCGCCTCCGGTGAGGCTCCGGCGGGCCTGAGCGTCGACGAGTGCGGCGAGCGCCACCTGTCCTCGCCAGAGCTCCTCAGGGCGGTCGATGCCGGCGAGAATCGTTCGTGCCGGCCGCGGCGCAGCGTCCCGCAGTGCGGCCAGACTGTTCGTGGCCGACCAACGATCGCCGATCAGAGGCGCGACGAGACGTCGGAAGGTCTGGTCGGGTCCCGCCCGTTCCAGGAGGGACACCCGGGTGGCGATGAGCGTGCACGCGACCACGCACCAGTCCCGAGCGAGGGGGGCGCAGGCGGCGATGCGCCGCAGGAGGCTCGCGCTGAGGAGATCGTCCAGAGCCGTCGTAGACTGCGCCGCGGCCGCGTCGCCCCACGGCGAGGCACGGAGCGCCGAATGGAGATCGGCGAGGGAGGTCGTCGCTCGTATCGTCGGCCATGCCGTTCCCAGTGTCCCGAGTTCGAACGGGGAAGCGGGCTCGTGACCACCGTCGGCGAGCAGCCGCGCCCGGGCGAGGATGTTCGCCCGCTCGAAGACCGCGGCCGCGGCGACGGCGATCCGGGTGCCCCCTGGCGGCAGCCATCCGGCCAGTACTCGGATCTGCCAGAGGAGGGTGTCGGCGATCGCCCGTTGCGCGGCCACTAGGTCCATGGTTGGTGCCAGGCGGGAAGCGTAGGCGGAGCCGCCGAGGAGCGCGAGGGCGTCGGGCAGAGCGGCTGCCTGAGCGCACTGACGCAGGACGGCCGAGCCCGCCCGGCCGCGCACCAGTCCGCGCGCGCGAACGTTTCCGGCGGTCCAGGAAAGGCTCATGCTGCGCTCCCGAGCACGAAACGGAGGATCGACTCCGTGATCTCCTGCACCGCGGGATCGTCCGTTGTTGAGCTTCGGGCGTGCAATCGCGCGGCACGGCTGCCGGCGCTCTCGAGGATCTCCGCGTCTGCTGCGGCGGCGACCGCCTGGACGCCGGCGGCAGCGGCGGCGCGCACGCTCGGGGCGCCGGCCTCGGCGTCCTCGACCAGACGGGAGGCCTGCTCCCTGGCATCCGCTAGCAGCGCTTCGCTCGCCCGCTTGGCGTGGTCGAGCGTATCGCGTGCGGCGTCTAGGTCCGGGCGCAGCGCGGCGAAGACCGGGGCGAGCTCATCGGCGGCGCGGTCGGTGTCGTCCGGGACACCGACGATGCCCGCCCCGGGCGCGCCGATGGGGCGGAAGCGTTCGAGGATCCTAGTCCCGGACATCGCACTCACCGCCCGTGGGAAGCGACGTAGCCGATGAAGCCACCTACCGTGTCGAGCTGCCGGTAGTCGTCTTCGGGGGTGTCGACACCGGTTGACTCGGCGACCAGCTCGATCAGGCGGAGGAAGTCGAGCGAGTCGATTTCGAGGTCCTGCCGCAGGCGGGCGCGCTCGATGAGGTCATCCGGCGCGATATCCGGCGCGACCTCTGCGAAGGCGGCCGTTACGGCGGCCCGAGCATCCTGGGTGTTCATAGCTTCTCCGGTCTCTGCAGCAGTTCGTCGATACGGCTGAGGAACCGTGCGCCGCGCATGCCGTCGCTGACGCGGTGGTCGGCGGAGAGCGTGGCGACGACGGCCGGACGCGCACCCACCATTCCGTCGTGGGCCCAGGGCTGCTCGGCTACCCGGCCGAAGCCGACGAGGGCGACTTGCGGCGGGTAGATCACGCCGAAGACGCTGTCGACCCCGAGGTCGCCGAGGTTGGTGACGGTGATCGTGGCCTCAGTCATCTCCGCGCGCTGCAGCCGGCCGGCCCTGGCTCGGGCGGCCAGGTCGCGGAGCCGGGTCATCAGGTCGTCGAGGTTGAGCGTGTCGGCGTCGAGGATTGCCGGGGCGACGACGCCGCCTCCGCGGAGCGCGACGACCACGCCGAGGTGGATGGGTGCGCTCGCTTGGAACTCGCCGTCGACGACGTAGCCGTTCATCTCGGGGACGTCGCGTACCGCGAGCGCTGTCGCCTTCATCAGCAGGATCGCGGGCACGAGCCGTGACGACACGGGACGGCGCGCGTTGGCGTCGGTCATCCAGGCCATCGCCGCGCGGAGGTCGATCGTGGTGCTGAGGTAGTAGTGCGGGATGGTCTTCTTGGAGCGGGCCATCAGCGCGCCGATCGCACGGCGTAGCCCGGCGGTGCGCTTCGCGGTCGATGTCGCAGGTCCCGACGACCGCACAGGTTCCGACAACGGAACAGGCCCGGGCGCGGGGGTGGGCGCCGCAGCGGATGCCGGAGCGCCGACGAGATCCCGCTCGATCACCGCGCCGCCCGGGCCGGATCCTGAGACAGCGGTCAGGTCGACGCCTCGTTCGGCCGCCAGCTTCCGCGCCCGCGGTGACGAGCGTCCGCGAACGGGTGCGTTGGCCTGGCCTGGCGGGGTTGCGCCGGCAGGCGTGGCGGAGGCAGCGGTGCGTGCCGGCGCCGGCCCGGCGGCCCGCTCCACGTCCTTGTGCGTGATGGTGCCGCCACGACCTGTGCCACGGAGCGACCCCGTGTCGACGCCGAGCCGCTGCGCCAGCCTGCGGACCGGCGGGCTGATCGGGGTGGTGACAGTCACTGCAGGCGGGGTGGTCGCTGAGCGAGCGACCGCGGGAGTCTTCGGCGCTGCTTCTCCCGCGGACGCCGGGGTCGGCGTGATCCGTGCCAGGGGCGCACCGACGGGGAGCACGTCGCCGACGTGTGCGAGGAGCTCGGAGACGACGCCGTCCTCGAAGGTCTCGACGTCGATGACGGATTTGTCGGTGTCGACGGAGGCGACCAGCTGCCCTCGGTGCACGGCGTCGCCGGGCTTCACCAGCCATTCCACCAGCGTGCCCTGCTCCATGTCGGCGCCGAGCGCGGGCATCAGGAAGTCACCCACGGCCCACCGCCTCGCGTGCCGCGGCGAGGACCCGGTCGGCCGACGGCAGTGCCGCCTGCTCGAGCTCGTGCGCGTATGGTGTGGGGACTTCGGCGCTGCAGACACGCCCGACGGGTGCGTCGAGTTCGTAGAACGCGTGCTCGGTGATCCGGGCGCTGACCTCGGCCGAGATGCTTCCGCTGCGCCAGCCTTCGTCGATCACGACGGCGCGGTGTGTCTTCGTCACGCTGGCGAGGATCGTCGCCTCGTCGAGCGGCCGTAGCGTCCGGAGGTCGATCACCTCCGCGTCGATGCCGTCGGCGGCCAGCCGGTCTGCTGCGTCGAGGACCATCTGCAGCGTGCCGCCGTAGGTGATGAGGGAGACGTCGGAGCCGGGCCGCCGGACCGCGGCGCTGACGATGTCGACCGGACCGGCGTCGTCAGCGAGATCTCCGCTGCGCGGGTAGAGCGACCCGTGCTCGAAGATCAGCACCGGGTCGGGGTTCTGGAGCGCCGTCCACAGCATGCCGCGGGCGTCCTCCAGGGTTGCCGGGGTGAGGATGTGAAGTCCGGGGATGTGCGCGTACCAGCCTTCGAGGCTGTGGGAGTGCTGCGCGGCTAGTTGGCGCCCGGCGCCGGTGGTCATCCGGAACACGATCGGCACGTTGAACTGGCCGCCCGACATGTGCAGGATGCTCGCTGCGTTGTTCATGATCTGGTCGAGGGCCAGCAGGCTGAAGTTGACGGTCATGATCTCGACGATGGGCCGCATCCCGCCGAGGGCCGCGCCGATGCCCGCGCCGACGAACCCGGACTCCGACAGCGGGGTGTCGCGGATTCGGTCGGGCCCGAACTCGTCCAGGAGGCCGAGGCTCACCGCGAAGCAGCCGCCGTACTTGCCGACGTCCTCTCCCATCAGGAAGACGCGATCGTCGCGCTGGAGGGATTCGCGGATGGCCGCGCGCATGGCCTCCCGGTAGGTCGTCTTCATGAGGTGACTTCGCTGTACACGAACCGTGTGAGCTCGGCGACCGGCTCGGGCGTCCCGGCCTCCGCGAAGGCGACCGCGTCGTCGATGTCGGCGGCGACCTCCTTCTCCAAGGCGGCCCAGTCCGCGTCGGAGATTGCACTCGACGCCGTCAGCCGGGAGCGCAGCGCGTCGATCGGGTCGTGCTTCATCCACGCCTCCACTTCGGACTTGTCGCGGTAGAGTTCCGGGTCGTACATCGAATGTGCGCGGAAGCGGTACGTGCGCAGTTCGAGGAAGTGCGGCCCTCCTCCGGAGCGCACGGCGTCGACGGCGCGGCGGGCGGTCTCCTCGACCGCGAGGGCGTCCATCCCGTCGACGGCCCAGGCGGGGATCTCGTAGGCGGCGGCTTTGAGCGCGATGTCGGTCTGCGATTCGGAGCGGTCGAGTGCGGTGCCCATCGCGTAGAGGTTGTTCTCGCAGCAGAACAGCACAGGCAACTGCCAGAGGGCGGCCAGGTTCAGCGCCTCGTGGAACTCGCCCTCCGCCACGGCCCCCTCGCCGAAGAAGCATGCGGTGACGCGAGAGCGACCGGCCAGCTTGTCGGCCAGTGCGAGTCCGACGGCGAGCGGGAGACCGCCGGCGACGATTGCGTTGCCGCCGTAGAAGCGGGTCGCTGCGTCGAACAGGTGCATGGAGCCGCCGCGGCCGAGACAGCAGCCTTCGACGTGGCCGTACATTTCGGCGAGGATCGCGCGCGCTGTCACGCCCTTCAGGAGTGCATGACCGTGCTCACGGTAGGTCGCCACGACACCGTCCCCCGGATCGAGGGTTGCCAGTACCCCGGCCGCCACGGCCTCCTGCCCGATGTAGACGTGCATGAAGCCGCGGATCTTGGCAGCGCTGTAGAGTTCGACGCATTTCTCCTCGAGGCGTCTGACTCGGAGCATGTCCTTCAGGAGGCGACGGCCGAGTGCGTTCCCCGCATCCTTTGGGGGCGTCGTCGGCAGGGCGGCTCCGGTGGCGCGCGGGGTCCGGGTGCTCCTGCTCGTTCGGGACGTGGTCATCGTGGTACCTCGACTGTCGATGTGTCGCCTTCGGGCAGGCCCAGTTCGCGGGCTTTGAGCAGGCGCCTTAGGATTTTGCCGCTCCGGGTCCGCGGCAGCGCCTCGGTGAAATCGAGTTCGCGCGGGGCCACCGCGGGTCCGAGCCGCTTGCGTGCGAATCCGATCAGCTCGAGCCTGAGCGCATCGGTGGGCTCCCAGCCGGGGCGCAGTTCGACGAACGCCTTCACGACTTCGCCTGCGACCGGGTCGGGGATGCCGATAACGGCCGCCTCGGCGACGGCCGGATGCTCCATGAGGGAGCTCTCGACTTCGAAGGGGCCGATGAGATGGCCGGAGGATTTGATCACGTCGTCGCCGCGGCCGACGAACCAGAAGTACCCGTCGGCGTCCCGCATCGCGAGGTCGCCGGTGAGGTACCAGCCGCCGACGAAGCAGCGGGCGTACCGTTCGGGCTCGCCGAGGTAGCCGCGGAACATCGATGGCCAGCCCGGTCGCAGCGCGAGCTCACCCACGCTGTCCGGCTCCGTCACCAGCACTGCTTCTCCGTCCCGCACCAGTGCGGCCCCGTTGTCGTCTCGGCGCACGAGCGCGGCGGTCACGCCGGGAAGCGGGCGTCCCATCGAGCCGGGACGGACATCCATCGCGGCGAAGTTCGCGATCATGATGCCGCCGGTCTCGGTCTGCCACCAGTTGTCGTGGATCGGCATTCCGAACGCGTCGACCCCCCAGGCCACCACTTCGGGGTTCAGCGGCTCTCCGACGCTCGCAATGAACCGGAGCGCCGAGAGGTCGTGTCCGGCCACGCGATCGGCCCCTGCTTTCATAAGCATCCGCAGCGCGGTGGGGGCGGTATACCAGACCGACACCTTCTGCTGTTCGAGGATGCCGTACCAGCGGTCGGCGTCCAGTTCGTCTTCGTCGACGACAGTCGTCACGCCGTGCACGAGCGGCGCGATGACTCCATACGACATGCCCGTTACCCACCCGGGGTCTGCGGTGCACCAGAACACGTCGTCGGGGTGCAGGTCGAGAGCGTACAGCCCGGTGGAGGCGTGGGCGACCACCGCCTCGTGCACGTGCACCGCCCCTTTTGGTAGGCCCGTCGTGCCGCTCGTGAAATGCAGCAGGGCCAGGTCGTCGTCAGCGGTCGGCACGATCGGTGCGCAGGGCGGCGCGTCCCGCATCAGGGCGGCGAGATCGAGGGTGTCTTCCGGTAGCCGGGCGCCGATCTCTGCGTCGACGAGTAGCACGTGCTCGAGCGTCGGGAGTTCGGAACGGATCGGCGCGACCTTCTTGGCGTAGAACGCGCGCGTGGTGACCAGCACGCGAGCGGTGCCGAGCTGCATGCGCTGCCGAACCGGTTCTGGACCGAACGCGGAGAAGAGCGGGCAGAACACGCTGGCGTTTTTCAACGTCCCGAGCACGGAGACGTAGAGTTCGGGGCGGCGGCCGAGCAGCGAGAACACGCGCTCGCCGCGCCCGACCCCGAGCGCGCGCAGCACGCTCGCGAAGCAGTCGGTTCGCTCCGCGAGCTCGGAGTAGGTCACCGCGTCGACCGTCCCGTCGGCGTGGATGAAACGAAGAGCATCCTTGGTGGCGTCGCGACCCGCAGCGTGCCGATCGACGGCCTCGTACGCGATGTTCAGGCCGCCACCCGGCAACCCGGTCAGCGTCTGGCGCGCCTGTTCCCAGGTGAATGATCGGCAGGTGGCCTCGTAATCCAGCAGGTTCGGGGTCACGCGCAGAGTGCTCGGATCCGTGTGGATCGTGGGCCGGCGTATGGCGCCGCTCAGCGTTGTCATACGGTCAGCCAAGTCCGGGGGACCGGGTGCGGGAAGGGCCGAAGGACCCGTGGGCCATCGGCGGGATCTTCCTCGCTTTGGCGCTTGAGGGTCACGCGGATCGCGTCGGCTTCGTCGCGCTGGGTGGTGCGGCGCGGGAGTTCCCGGTCTGGCGCACAGCGGGGCTGACTTTGGCGCCCAGTTCCGGGACCCGTTCGGGTACGGCCCTGCCGAGTAGCTCATACACGTCCGCTCCGTCGAGGGTCTCGGAGTCGAACAGTCGCGCGACCAGCTTGTCGAGGGCGTCGCGGTTGCGGGAGAGAAGTTCCCTCGCCCTGGCCTCGGCCTCACGCAGCAGTCGTGCGACCTCGGTGTCGACGGCCCTCTGCGTCTCCTCGGAGTACGGCCGGTTCAGCGTCGTACCGCTCTCGGCGGCGTCCTCGCCTGTCGGATAGCCGATCGGGCCGAGGGCGGGGGATAAGCCGAAGTCGCGCACGATGCGTGTCGCCAGTGCCGTGGCGGCGGCGAGGTCCGACGCGGCTCCTGTGGAGCCTTCGCCGTAGACGATCAACTCGGCGGCACGGCCGCCCATGGCGATGGCGAGACGGTCGAGGAGGGCACGTTCTCCCTGGAGGTGGTGCTCGGCGAGGGGAAGTTGCTCGGTGGCGCCCAGGGTGTCTCCGGCAGGGAGGATCGTGATTTTCTCGACGGGGTCGGCGTTTTCGCTCAGCGCGGCGACGATGGCGTGGCCGCACTCGTGCACGGCGACTTGTCGCTTCTCCTCCAGGAGCAGGACGCTGGAGCTCTCGCGACGTCCCAGGATCAGCCGGTCGCGCGCGGCCGCGAAGTCCGATGCCACGATGCGTTCCCGCCCGGCACGGACGGCTTCGATCGCCGCTTCGTTGGCGAGATTGGCGAGGTCGGCGCCGGAGAAGCCGGGCGTCCCTCGCGCGACGGCTTCCAGGTCGAGGGCCGGGTCGAGCGGCTTGTCCCGGCAGTGGACCTTCAGGATCGCGGTCCGCTCTCCCGCGTTCGGGAGCGGGACCGTGATGTGCCGGTCGAAACGTCCGGGCCGAAGAAGCGCGGCGTCTAGGACATCGGGTCGGTTGGTGGCCGCGAGCAGGACAACACCCGACGAGGTCTCGAAGCCGTCCATTTCGGCGAGAAGCTGGTTGAGGGTCTGCTCGCGCTCGTCGTTGGACGCATACGAGGTGGCGCCCGAGCGCCGTTGGCCGATCGCGTCGATTTCGTCGATGAAGAGGATGGCCGGCGCGTTCGAATGCACGGTCTGGAAGAGGTCCCGCACCCGGGAGGCGCCGACGCCGACGAACATTTCGACGAAGCTGGAGCCGTCGACCGAGAAGAAGTTGACCGCGGCCTCGCCGGCGACGGCGCGAGCGAGGAGGGTCTTGCCGGTTCCGGGAGGTCCGACGAGCAGCACACCGCGTGGCGCCTCGGCTCCCAGGCGGCGATAGCGGTCAGGGTTGCGCAGGAAGTCGACGATTTCGGAGACCTCGCCTTTCACACCCTCGTATCCGGCGACGTCGGCGAAGGTCGTCGTCCGCGCCGAGGGGGTGAACAGCTTCGCAGAGGACCTGGTGACACCGAAGATCCCGCCCGACGCGCCGGCCCGCCGTGCCATCCTCGCCATGAACCACCACACCAGGACGATGGGCCCGAGGATGAGCAACCAGGTTCCGAGGCTCGACCAGAACGAACCCGTGCTCGCGGGAACGAACGTCACTGCGACGTCGGCGGACCGCAGCGACGTGAGCACCGGCTGCCCGGCGAGCGGGAGCGGGATCGCCGTGGTGTACGGACTGCCGGAGGTCAATGTGCCGTTCACCGTCCCGTCGGAGTCGATGGTCGCTGTGGACACCTTGTGTGCTTGCACGTCGGTGACGAATTCCGTGTAGCTGAGCGTCGTGGTCGAGGGGGCGAGCACTCCGGGGAGGAAGAGAGTCAGGCCCAGACCGATCAACGCGACGGCGGACACAAGCCACAGGAGCCAGGAGCGGCGACGCCGCGGATTTGTCGGTTCGGTCGTCATGGTGTCCGAGCGGTGGTGTCGTCGTCTGCCATGCGCTCAGTGAAACGCCGGTCCGGACTACGGGGAAGGGTCTTACGGCCCGTGCGCCGACGTGACCTTCGACCCTGCGGTATCGAGCGCAGGTAGGGAATGCTCGGTCGGCATGGAGTCATTCAGCGCCGCCGCTCAGATCCTGACGCTGACGGTGAACCCGGCGCTCGACATCAGCACGTCGACCGCGGAGGTGGTTGCCGAGCACAAGCTGCGCTGCAGTACGAGCCGGCTGGCTCCCGGCGGCGGGGGCGTCAATGTGTCGCGGGTGGTTCGGCGCCTCGGTGGACGCACCGTAGCGCTGTTCACGGCGGGCGGTCCCCTCGGGGACGCCTACCGCCGTCTTGTGGAGGGCGAGCGGGTGCCGAGCGTGGTCGTACCGATCGAGGGGAGCACCCGGGAGAGTTTCACGGTCGACGACACGGCGAACGGATCGCAGTATCGCTTCGTGCTCGCCGGCCCTCATCTGAGCGATCGGGAATGGCGATCGTGCCTGGACTACGTATCGCAGACAGTCTCGCCCGGCGGTTACCTCGTCGCCAGCGGGAGTCTCCCCCCGGGAGTGCCCGACGATTTCTATGCACGCGTCGTCAGACTGGCGAGGAACGCCGGCGCTCGATGCGTGGTCGACTCCACTGGTCCCGCTTTGGCCGCGGCGCTCACGGAGGGGACGTTCCTGGTGGCGCCGAGCCGCCGGGAGTTGGAGACGCACGTGGGGTCGTCGCTGGACACCGCGCAGAGCCGGTTGGAGGCGGCTTCTGCGCTGATCGCCGATGGAGGAGCCGAGTACGTCGCCCTCACCCTCGGAGCGGAAGGCGCTGTGCTCGCTTCCCGCGAAGAGACGTACGCGTTGAAGGCTCCGGTCGTCGACGCAGTCAGCAGCGTGGGCGCCGGTGACAGCTTCCTCGCGGGTTTCGTGCTCCGCCTGTCGCAAGGGCGTTCCGTCCAGGATGCTTTCCGCACAGCGGTCGCGGCCGGCGCCGCGGCGGTGACCACGCCCGCCTCGGAGCTGTGCCGCCGCGAGGATGTCGAACGATTCGAGCTCGGCCTTTCGCCCGAGGCGGGTCGAAAGGCCCTGTAGGAGGAGCCGAGCGCGATCGTAACGTGAACGCCGTGCGTTCCGGCGGGGAGTATCCCGGCGATGTCGAGAGGGGCGAGGTCATGGACGATTACGTCGTGTGGTTCGAGGACGTTGGAATGCGCGACGTCCCGCAGGTCGGCGGGAAGAACGCCTCTCTCGGCGAGATGATGCGCTCCCTCGCCACCGAGGGGATCAGAGTGCCGGACGGTTTCGCCACCACGGCGACCGCCTACCGTGCTTTCGTCGCGGCGAACGGTATCGAAGGGTCGATGCGCGGCCTGCTGGGGCGCTACCGCGAGGGCGGAGCAACGTTGCGCCAGACCGGCGAAGCGCTCCGGGAGCTGTTTCTTGCCGGTGAGTTCCCGTCCGAGATCGCGACCGCGATCACCGCCTGCTACGGCGCACTCGCCGACCGGTTGGACGTGTCGGCGCCGGCGGTCGCGGTCCGCAGCAGCGCCACGGCGGAGGACCTCCCGGACGCGAGCTTCGCCGGTGCCCAGGAGACCTTCCTCAACGTCGTCGGAGAACGGGACCTGCTGACCGCCTGCCGCCGTTGCTACGCTTCGCTCTTCACCGACCGGGCGATCAGCTATCGAGAGGTCAAAGGCTTCGACCACCTCGACGTGGCACTTTCCATCGGCGTGCAGCAGATGGTCCGCTCCGACCTGGGCGGCTCGGGGGTCATGTTCTCCATCGACACCGAGACCGGGTTCCCGCGGGTCGTCGTCGTCAGTGCGGCGTGGGGCCTCGGCGAACTGGTCGTCCAAGGTGCCGTTGAGCCCGATCGCCACCTCGTGTTCAAGCCGTTGCTCGATCAGCACGGGGCAGCTCCGATCATCGAACGGACTCTCGGTGCGAAGGCCCGGATGATGGTCTACAGCCGAGGCGGCACCAAGCGCACGCGCATCGCCGACACCCCGGCACGTCAGCGGAGTGCTTTCGTGCTGAGCGACGACGAGGTCCTCGAATTGGCGCGCTGGGCAGTTCTCGTGGAGAACCTTATGGACGCCCGATGGACATGGAGTGGGCCCGCGACGGAGTCACCGGAGCGATGTATCTGGTCCAGGCTCGACCCGAGACCGTGCAAGCGGTCAAGACGGGAACGCAGTTCACCGAGCACCATCTGACCGAGACCGGGCGCTTGCTCCTCTCCGGGGCGGCTATCGGCGACTCGATCGCCGCCGGCGCGGCATGCGTCATCCGCCATCCGGCGCAGATCGCCGACTTCCGGGACGGCGCGGTGCTGGTGGCCGAGATGACGGATCCGGACTGGGTGTCGGTCATGGCCCGAGCCTCCGGGATCATCACCGACCACGGCGGCTCCACCAGCCACGCGGCGATCGTGAGCCGGGAGCTCGGCATCCCGGCAGTGGTGGGCACCCTCGCGGCGACCGAGACGATCGCCGACGGGCAGGCTGTGACGCTGTCGTGCGCGGAAGGCGACGTGGGCCACGTCTACGACGGGATCCTGGGTTTCGAGCGCACCGACATCGACCTGAGCGCGGTGCCCGCCACCCGCACGAAGGTGATGGTGAACGTCGCGAGCCCCGAGTCGGCGTTCCGCTGGTGGCGGCTTCCGGCGGCTGGCGTGGGGCTTGCTCGGATGGAGTTCATCATCAACGACCTCATCACGGTGCATCCGATGGCGCTCGTCCATCCCGAGCGTGTGACGGACGAGAGCGATCGTCGACGCATCCGCGAGCTGACGGCGGGATTCGACGATCCTTCCGAGTTCTTCGTCGAGACGTTGGCGCGCGGGCTCGCCAAGCTGGCGGCGCCCTACAATCCCCACGATGTGATCGTCCGGTTAAGCGACTTCAAGGCGAACGAATATGCTCACCTCGTCGGAGGAGAGGTATTCGAGCGGCCGGAGGAGAATCCGATGCTCGGGTTCCGCGGGGCGTCGCGCTACTACGCCCCCGAATATCGCGAGGCTTTCGCACTCGAGTGCCGGGCGCTGAAGCGCGCGCGAGAACGCATCGGTTTCGGGAACATCATCGTCATGGTGCCGTTCTGCCGAACGCCGGGGGAGGCGGACCGGGTGATGGCTGAGATGGCAGGGAACGGCCTGATTCGCGGTGAGGACGGGTTGCAGGTCTACATGATGTGCGAGATTCCGTCGAATGTCATCCGCGCGGTCGAGTTCGCGTCCCGCTTCGACGGGTTCTCGATCGGGTCGAACGACCTCACCCAGCTCACCCTCGGAGTGGATCGGGATTCGGCGCAGCTCGCCGCGTTGTTCGATGAGCGGGACCCCGCCGTCGAATGGATGATCGCCGAGGCCATTCGCCGGGCGCACGAGGCGAACATCAAGATCGGCATCTGCGGGCAGGGGCCGAGCGATCATCCGGAGTTCGCCGAGTTCCTGGTCGCGCAGGGCATCGACTCGATCTCGCTCAACCCGGACAGCTTCCTCCGCACCGTCGACCGCATCGCCGGCGCCGAGAAGACGGTCAGAACCCCGACGGCTCCGTCTCCAACTCGGGAGACTCCGGGCGCGGCTCATGCGACAGCGGAGTCAACGCGGTCGTCTGCGGGATCCACAGCAGCGCGTCGTAGCGTCGGCCCATGACGGTGGGCACGTAGTTGCCGGACTCCCGGCGCGGGTCATAGACGACCCCGACGGCGCGATGCCCGCGCTGCCGGGTGAGCCATTCCGTCCCCGGCGCCGAGGAGAATTGCAGCACCGCCGCCTCCGGCAGCGTCCGGCCGAGAAGGTCCTCGTGGCTGCCGGTCTGGGCCATCGGGAGCGGATATACGGTCTCGGTCGAACCCCACGACCGGCTGGCCAGCACGGTGCCGCCGCGGGACGCGAACCCGATCAGGTAGACCTCGTCGAGGCCGTGCCGCTCGCGCAGCAGTTCGCCGATGTTGACCATGCCGTCGTTGCCCATCGTCGTGCCGCGGGCGTCGCCGACATGGGTGTTGTGCGCCCACACGATCCCCTGTGTCTCAGGTCCGGCGTGTTCGGCGAGCCGGTCGGCGGTGTCGGCCATGTGGATGTCGCGGATGTTCCACGACTCTCGATCGCCCTGCAGCATGACCCGGTAGTAATGCTCGGCGTCGGCCGCTGTCAGAGCGTTCTGGAGCACGTCGAGGCGTGACTCGTCGTCGTCGAAGCCGGGGGCCGCGTGTCCGGCGCGTTCGCGCACGGAGGTCAGCAGGGCGATCACGTCCGGTTCGCAGGACGCCGGGACCAGGCGGGTCGCCCAGGCGTAGTCCTGCGGGTCCTCGCCGTACGGCTCGAAGCAGCGCCACGCGCGCAGGGCGGTCGGGACCGCGTCAGGAGCGTTCGCAGCGAGCCAGTCGATGACCGCCTCGAGCGACTCCCACAGGGAGTACACGTCCAGGCCGTAGAACCCCACCCGCTCCTCGTCCGGACGGGTCAGGTTCCAGTCGTGCAGCCAGTCCAGGAACTCCGCGACGTCGGTGTTCGCCCACATCCATCGCGGCCACCGTTCGAAGCCGGAGAGCAGCTGATGGGCGTCCTCCCACTGCTCGGTGCGTCCCCGCACCCAGCGGTCGATGCGGAAGCAGTCGGGCCAGTCGCCTTCCACCCCGATCCACCGGATGCCGCCGAGCTCGATCAGTCGCTTGGTCAGGGTGGCGCGCCAGGCGTAGAACTCGTGGGTGCCGTGCGATGCCTCGCCGATGCAGATGAAGTGCGATCGTGCGGCGCGCGCGGCCAACTGTTCCAGGTCGGCGTCCGACGCGAGCGGCGTCGCCATCGCGCGGAGATCCGCAACCGCCTGCGCGTCGGACGGATCGGGCTGCCGCGAGCGCGGTCGCCGCGGACGCAACGAGGCCTCGTGCAGCAGCCGGACCACCTCGCTGTCATCCGTCTGCCCGAAGTCGTCGTAGTACTGACCGACCGCCTGGAAGCGCGGGGGCAGCAGTACGCAGGTGACGCGATCGGCGTCCTCGAGCTCGTTCAGGGCCGCGGGGGAGATCACCGGCGCGGCGAGAACCACCTCGCTCGCTCCGAGCCGGCGGGCGACCACGCAGGACACCTTGGCGGTCGCGCCTGTCGCGATTCCGTCGTCGACGATGATCGCCGTCCGGCCGCGCAGGTCGATCGGTTCGCGGCCTTCGCGCAGCAGCGCCAGCCGGCGATCGAGCACCTGGCGCTCGGCCCGCTCGATCGTCTCGACCTCCTCCTCGGAGATCCAGCCGCGGGAGATGATCGCCGGATTGAGGACCTCCGCGCCCCCCTCGCCGATGGCGCCCATCGCGACCTCGGGCTGGCCGGGGATCCCGAGCTTGCGCACCACGATCACATCGAGTGGAAGGTCGAGATCTTCGGCGACGACGGCCGCGACAGGGACCCCGCCGCGGGGCAGCCCCAGGACGACGGCGTCGGTACCTCGGAGGTCGTGCAGTCGATCCGCGAGCGAGTGCCCGGCTTGACGGCGATCGGTGAACATGGTTCCTCCTTGTTCACCAACAGGAAATCCCCGATCAGCGCGGCGGAGTAGTGCTGAAAGTCCCGTAGACGGAACGTTGGAGGGACTTAGTGCCCTATGCGTCGTAGCGGCCCGCTCGGGAGAGTCGGAGCCGGGAGGTTGATATCTATCCATCGACGAAGGTCCCATTGAGGGAGGAGAGCTCATGACCGACAGGACGATCGTCGGATGGGACGGCTCAGCGGAATCCGACGTGGCGCTCGCGTGGGCCGTTGAGCGGGCCAAAGCAGAGCCCGACGGAATCGTGCTGGTCGATATCGAGGATCCCGCCGCGCTCGCACCGGGTCAGGTCGTCACGGCCGAGCTCGTCGCGCGCCGCCACGTTGCCGCCGATACGAAAGCGGAGCGCGTATCCGAAGCCAACGGGGGCCTGAGGATCACCACGCATGTGATGGTGGCCGACCGTCGCGACGAGCTGCGGAGCTTCTCGCGCGCGGACAACCTCGTGGTGGTCGGCACCGGCAGACGGCACTGGCCGCTGGTGCGCTACGACTGGTCGCTGGGTGCGCAGCTGGCGGCGCGCGCCCGAGGGGCTCTGGCGGTCATCCCCGCGCTCCCCGGCCTGGACCTGAGGACGGTCGTCGTGGGCGTCGATGGCTCGGAGGTGTCGCTGAAAGCGGCGCGATTCGCTGCCCGGGAGGCCAGGCGGCTCGGCGGTGAGCTCCGGCTGGTGCATGCCTGGCTCGAACCTCTGGTCGGGATCCCCGAGGTGCAGCAGCCTGACGGCCGTTTCACGATCGACCTCGAGAAAGAGCATGACGCCATACTCCAGTCGGTCGCGCGCACGGTGCGCGCGGCGAACCCGGACCTGATCGTGACGGCCGAGCTGGTCCGGGACGACCCGAGGAACGCGATCCTGTCGAGTCTTGACGATGCGGCGCTTCTGGTCGTCGGCACCGAACAGTCGCGCGGGTTCGACCGTTGGATGCTCGGCTCGGTCAGTCACGCGCTGATCCTGGCGATCCGGGTGCCCACGATCGTTGTGGCGCCCGAGTGCCTGATTTGAGCTGAGATCCACTTCGACGCCCGAGGCTTGCAGGGGGACCTTCGGCCCATCCCTCGCGAGTGCTCAGCGGACACACTGGGGCGCACCGGAAGGAGTTGCCATGCGCGCAGCCGTCGTCACCCAGTTCCAGCAGCCGCTGATCGTGGAGGAGCGTCCGATCCCGTCGCCGGGACCTGGACAGGTGCTCGTGCGTCTGGAGGCGTGCGGCCTATGTCATACGGATATCCACGCCATCGACGGCGACTGGCCGGTCAAGCCCACCCTGCCCTTTATTCCCGGGCACGAGGGGGTGGGGATAGTCGAGCGTCTCGGTGATGGGGTGACCTCTCGCACGCTGGGCCAGCGTGTCGCGATGCCGTGGCTCGGGCATGCCTGCGGTGAGTGCCGCTACTGCGTCGACGGCCGGGAGAACCTGTGCGAGCAGCAGTACAACACCGGCTACGCCGTCGATGGTGCTTACGCCGAGTACGCGCTCGCGGACGCACGGTTCGCGGTTCCGGTGCCGGAGGATGTGTCGCCCATCGACGCAGCACCGCTCACGTGCGCCGGTGTCACCACCTACGCCGCGGTCAAGGCCGCTCATGTGATCCCAGGTGAGCGGGTCGCGGTGTTCGGCATCGGTGGTCTCGGCCACCTGGCCGTACAGTATGCGCGTCTCGTCGGAGCCCAGGTGGTCGCGGTGGACATCGAGGAGGACAAGCTCGAGCTGGCCGTGGAGCTCGGTGCCGACCATGCAATCAATTCGAGAGACGTGGACCCTGCCACGGTCATCCATCATCTCGGAGGGGCGGACGTGGCGATCGTCCTCGCCGTCGCATCGAGCGTCTTCGACCAGGCGTACCGCTCGCTCAATCGGGGAGGCCGGCTCGTTCTCGTCTCTCTTCCCGCCGAGGGGACCCTGACCGTCCCTGTCTTCGACACCGTGCTCAGGGGCATTTCGATCATCGGTTCCATTGTCGGCACCCGACAGGATCTCACCGAGGTCTTCGCATTGCACGCAGCGGGACGCACCAGGGTGGTCGCCGCTCGCCGCGATATCCGTGACGTCAACCGGGCCGTGGCGAGCGTCCTCGCTGGTGAGGTGCCCGCACGACTGGTCTTCGTCTACGACTCGGGACTTCCCGTCGAGATCGGTGAGGGGAACGCCGCCGAGTCGCCGGACGTTGACTGAGACCCGGCCTTCGAACAGGACGTCTCGGCGAGGGTCCTGGTGGCGCTGGGTTCTGCGTGCGGTGTCCGCGGCGCTCATGATGCTCGGGATCTGGCTCATCGTCGTCCCCCAGTGGCAGGACGGTGCCCGGATTTTGCCCCGTCTCGGCCGGATTCCGATTACCATGCTTTCGCTGGCCGCGGTGGCTCAGCTGTGCTCGCTGCTCTGCTACAGCGCCATGACGAAGGCCATCGTCGGGCGAGGACTCGGCTACGGGGCGGCCCTACGCATCGATCTGGCCGATCTGGCCGTCAACCACACGGTGCCAGGTGGCGGGAGCGTTGCAGGCGCGGCCCGGTTCCGGATGTTCGTAGGGCGCGGCATACGTCCCTCACGCGCCCTTGCCGCGGCCTCGGTCGAAGTCGCGATCTCCAACGTTGCGCTGGGTCTGCTGTTCCTTGTCGGGCTGCTGCTCGCACGTGGGGTCGGCCCGTTCACCGCGCCGCAAGCATGGGCGGCGACCTCCGTTGCGGCTCTTCTCCTCGTCGTCGGATTCGTTGTCTGGGTCGTCCTCCAGCGCACGGCCTGGCTTTCGGAGACGGTCGGGCGACTCGAGGATCGGGCGCCGGCGCTGCGTCGGCTTCACCTCACCACGATCATCGCTTCGGCGCGTGACCAACTGACCGTGCTCGGGCAGCGACCGAGGCGTCTTGTCTTGTGCGCAGGGCTAGCGCTAGGCAACTGGCTTTTGGACGCGCTCTCCCTGTGGCTGATCCTCGCAGCGCTAGGTTCCCCGGTCGCACCCGGACCATTGCTGTCCGCTTACGGCGTCGCCACGGTGCTCGCGCAGCTGCCGATCACACCGGGCGGACTCGGACTTGTGGAGGGCGTCCTTGTTCCGGCGCTCGTCGCCTTCGGGGTGCCGGCGGACACCGCATTGCTGGGCGTCCTGGGGTGGCGCGCCCTGGAGTTCTGGCTCCCGATCCCGTTCGGTGGTCTCAGCGCGCTGTGGCTCGAGGTGGAACGGCGGGACTTTCGCCCCTCCTGACCAAACATCGGAAGCTGCAACCTTGCACCATGAACACGAGGACTGTCACGCATTCCGCGGAGGACCTGAAAATACGTCACGATGTCCAGTCCGAATTGGGATGGCAACCCGGTCTGGAGGACCCGGCCCACATCGGCGTCGCGGTCGATGGCGGCGTCGTCACTCTCAGCGGCGAGGTGGGGTCGCTCAGTCAGCGCCTCACGGCGGTGATCGCGGCCCAGCGGGTGGTCGGGGTGCGTGCCGTGAACGACGAACTGCATCTTCGCCACATCCTCGGGGAACCGGAGGGTCTGGAGCTAGCGAAGGCGGTCGACGATGTCCTCCGTTGGACGTCCGGGATCCCGCAGGACCGGATCCACCTCGAGGTGCAGGGGCACATGGTGATCCTGAGCGGCCTGGTCGACTGGAACTATCAGCGCACGGCTGCGGCGAAGGCGGTGCGCAGGATCGACGGCGTGCACGCCGTCGACAACCGGATTCAGTTGACGGGCCGCCCGGATGCGCAGGATGTCGAGCATCGGGTCCGTGAAGCGATCATTCGCAATGCTGCTTTGGACGCGCGCAACATCGTGGTCACGGTCGAAGGGACGGAGTTGACTCTCAGCGGCCCGGTGCGTTCCTGGATTGAGAAGCACGAGGCGGAACTCACGGCGTGGTCTTCGCCGAACGTGACGCAGGTCCACAATCAGCTCGTCGTGCACCTGGGCGACGGCCGATAGGGGACGCCGAGCAGTCGCCCGGCCTCGAAGCGTTGCGAGCAGGGGGGCCGCCTATCCCCGTGCGTTCGTCGTGGAGTCGCGGTGATCGATGTGCGCGTCCGATCCCGGGAAGACGATCGTGGTGCGGCCGTCCTCCTCCCATTTGACGACGTACGGTGGTGCGCCGTCCTCGCCGTGAACCTCTTCGATGTACCCGACTCTGGGCGGCTCCTCGAGGTGGTTCGATTCGATGACCAAGAAGTCTCCCGCTTTCGCCTGCATCTCGCTCAGCTCCTCTCACGGACCACCCGTCGTGGCCTCGACCGTACCCGGTTGCGGATCGTGGTCGCAGGCCGTAAGTCCTTTTGCGTTCGACGGGGTCGTCGCGTTCGGGCGGTACGGAGCTGCGAATCGAGTGTCGCAGGGGTCACCGATCATCACCGCGTCTCGACGCGTCTTCAGGATCGAGGGTCGACACCTGCAATCGTGCGCGGTTCGTGGCGCGGAGGCGACCCGTGGCAATGCTTCGCACCGCGCGGGTCACGAGGCTCAGCCCGTGGAGCCCGCGGTAGACGGGTCGGGTCGTCGTGACGAGCCGGAGCAGGGGAGAGGCGGCCTCGGCCGGTGTGCGGCCCCACAGGGCGATGATGACGGGGAAGACGTCGAGCCGCCCTTCGTATCCTTTCTGCGCGGTGATCCTGGTGAGGAGCTCGGTGGTGACCAGCCCGGGGTTCATTCCGTGGACGCGGACGCGGGAGCGTCTTGTCTCGCGTTGCAGCGTCTCCGTGAACTGGCGGACCCAGCGTTTGCTGGACGCGTAGGCGTTCTGCATCGCGACAGGTCCGCGGTCGCCTTCGCCGTATAGGTTGACGAGGTCGCCGAATCCTTGCTCGAGGAAGACGGGCAGGGCAACCCGGGAGCCGTGGAAGGTGCCGAGGATGTTCGTCCGTACCACGGTTGTGAAGTCGTCGACCGGCGTGCTGGCGGTCGGTCCGTAGACTCCGGAAACGCCCGCGTTGTTGACCCAGATGGCCAGGGTCCCTTGGGCGAGGGCGTGGTCGCGAAGTGCTTCCACGTCGGAGAGGACCGTGGTGTCGCAGGTCAGGCCGGTGACGTCGAGGCCTTCGGTCCGCAGGGCGTCGACGGCGGCCTGGACATGGGCGGCGCTGCGCGAGGACACGACCACGGTGGCGCCGCTTCGGCCGAGCACGCGTGCCATCGCCAGCCCGAGTCCGCGCGTGGAGCCGGTGACGACGGCGACGCGGCCTGCGAGCGGGGACGGCCTCAGGCTGGCGGATCCTGTGCGGATCGAGCTCGTCGTAGTCGTCGGGGTGAGGCGCCGGCCGTCGTGTTCGAGTTCGTTGACACGTCTGGGTTGCATGTCTTTCACCTTGTTCTCGCGCGGCTGGGGGACGACGGGAGCGGCCCAGAGGGGGTCACGGGTCCAGCGTTGCATAGTCGTGGCAGTTCACATCACACGAGCAGACTAGATGTCCCGGTGAGTGGACAAAACCCCTGCTGGGCTGAAGTCGTAATCGCGTCGCGGGCCCGGCTATTCTGCCGGCGGCGGATTTCGGGGCGGAGTGGGGGTTTGCGCCGGCGGTTCGCCGGGCGGGGTCGCAGGCGGCTGCGGGGCTGTGTATAACGGCTGGCCGCCGGCCGGGCCCGCATACGGCAGCGGCGACTGAGGCCATCCGTAGTCGCGCGGCGGGAGCACTGCGCCGGGGACGATCACGGTGTAGCCGGGCACCTCGTTGTCGGGGCGGTCGAACCGGGCTCCGCGCGGGTTGGGAGGAAGAAGCGTCATCACGAAGATCGCGAAGCCGCCCAGGCTCGGGATGAGCAAGAGCAGGAGAAACAGGCCGCTCAAGTCGACGTCGTGCAGGCGGCGCGCCGCGAGAGCGAGGCCGGGGATCACCGTGGCGAGCCACCACGCGACGAGGAGGATGATGCCGACGGCAATCCCGGGCCCTGGCCTGAAGCTGCCTCCGGCGTCGGTGGACGAGCCGATGAGCGCGCCCATCCAGCCCATCGCGTAGAGGACGACGACGATCAGCGCGTCGGTGAGAGCCCACCACCAGTATTCGCTGCGGCTGGCTCGACCGTCGAAGCGCGCGTACTTCTTCCAGTAGCGCACGAAGGCCTCACCGAATGGCGCACGGTAGTAAGGCGCCCAGAGGGGCACGCGTTGCTGAGCCTGCGATTCGGGTGCGATCATGGCGGACCCCCTGAGCCAACGGCGGGTGCGACGGTCGCGGTCAGCCTACTTCCACGCCACGACGCACGGGGTGCAGCTTTACTGCAGTCGAGACCTCGTCTTGCTGAGCCGCTCATTTTGCCCGAGCTGAATGCCCTCATGTGGGCACTCCGATAAAACTGCTGCCGAGCGTTGGCGCCGCCTCGCTCCTCCGACCCGTCCCCGGGCCCAGGTATGCGAACCCTTTCCGTAGGACCAAGGCCTCTTCTCCCTTGCAGAGAGCAGCCGGATACTGGGCGGACGGTGGAGGAAGGTCGCTATGAACGCAGTGAATCGGGACGAGGACATCTGGTCCCCGCAAGGGCCGGCGACGGTGCTCAGCGAAGACAACTGCTGGGCGATTCTGGAGAAGCGCTCGTTCGGCCGGGTGGGACTGAGTGCTGATAACCAGCCTGAGATCTTTCCCGTCGATTATGCGGTGACGGAGCGAGAGGTGGTGTTCCGCACGGCGGATGGGACGAAGCTTCGGCACCTGACCGCCAACTCTGCCGTCGCTTTCGAAGTGGACGAGCGCGACGGGGAGGATGCCTGGAGCATCTCCCTCCGGGGGACGGCTCGGGTTCTGCATGATCCGACCCAGATCCGGCGGGTTGAGCAGCTTTCATGGCCGGACTGGGTGCCGACGCAAACCTATGTCTATGTGGCCATCGATCCCCACATCATCAGCGGTCGGCGTATCTCCCGGCACGTCCATGCAACGCGGCGCAGCGAGACGTCCGAATGACCACGCCTCCTCGAATGGCGGCGGTCGCTGCCGGCAGTGGGCGCCCTATGCCTGAATGAGGACCTTGAGTGCATCGTGTTCCGCGGCGTGCCCGAACACCTCGTACGCGTCGGTCAGCTGGTCGAAGCTGAAGCGGTGTGTGACGAACTTGTCGGCGGGCAAGCGGTGTTGGCTGACCAGTTTCAGCAGCATGCCGAGTGTGTTGGTGTTTACCAGCCCGGTCGAGATGGTGAGGTTGCGGATCCATAGTTTGTTGAGCGCGAGTTCGACGGGCTTGCCGTGCACGCCGATGTTGGCGACGTGCCCGCCAGGCCGAACGATGTCGACTGCCATCGTGAACGTCTGAGGGATGCCTACCGCCTCGATTGCAACGTCGACGCCGTCCCCATCGGTGAGAGCGAGCACCTGTTCTTTCCAATCCTCCTGGCCGGAATTCACGGTCTTGGTGGCTCCAAAGTCCGCTGCTCGAGCGAGTCGGGCATCGTCCAGGTCGATGGCGACGACTTTGGACGGGCCGTACAGTTGTGCCGTCATCACCGCGGCGAGCCCCACCGGTCCTGCGCCGATCACGGCGACCACGTCGCCGGGCTGGACATTCCCGTATCGCACTCCGATCTCGAACCCGGTGGGGAGGATGTCGGACAGCAGGATGCCCTCGGCGTCGGTGACGCCATCCGGAACCTTGTACACGGAGTTCTCCGCGAAGGGCACCCGAACGTATTCGGCTTGGGTGCCGTCGATCATGTAACCGAGGATCCAACCGATCCCCGGGGTACCCTCCGGATTCAAGCAGTGACTGTAGAGGCCTTTACGGCAGTTCGAGCACACGCCGCAGGAGCTGACGCAGGCCAGGATGACGCGATCGCCCACGGCGAGCTGGGTGACTCCTGATCCGATTTCAGTGATGACGCCGATGCCCTCATGACCGAGGATGCGGCCTTTGGCCACTTCGGGAACGTCCCCCTTGAGGATGTGGAGGTCCGTGCCGCAGATCGTGGTCGCGGCCATCTTCACGATCACGTCGGTCGGATGCTGGATCACCGGATCCGGCATGTCCGTCCAGCTCTTCTCCCCGGGGCCGTTGTACACAAGAGCCTTCATTTCGCTTCCTTCAGTCGCATACGGCGCATCGGCACATCCGGCACCATGGTGAGTCAAGCGTCGCCGCGCGCACACCGGCAGGGCACAAGGTCCCGAGAGACAAACTCTTCCAGCGGCAGACGTGGGGCCGCGCACGAGACGAAACTCGCACCCGATCAGTGCGTGTGGGCGGCGAGGAAATCGATGGTTGCCGAGAGTGCCTCTCGTGCCTCGGGCAGGCGCAGGTGGAACTGGTACTCGTGCGGCAGCTCCGGTTCGTGTGATGACGGCCAGAACCGTTCCGTCACATCGACGCCCTTCGCTCTGAGGGCCGCAGCCATCGGGACGGACTGGGTCTGGGTGAGGCCGTCGCCGTTGCCGCCGGAGAGGTAGGTGGGTGGAAAGTCGGCCGTGATGTGCCGGATGGTCGACATGGTGCGCCCACGTACGTGTGCGACCAGTCCTTGGCGCCGGCGTAGGACCAGAGCGCGGTCTTGAAACCCCACGCCCTGATCCCTGTCAGATCGGCGAGCGCATCGAGGTCGTAGACACCGCAGTTCAGAATGACACCTGAGAGCTGCGTCGCACGGAGGGCCGGCACGATTCCCAGCAGGCGAGCGTAATCCGGGTTGGTGGTCAGAACCGCCAACTGACTGGCGAGCTGCGCACCGGCGGAGTCGCCCGCGAGCACGATCCGGGTCGGGTCGATGCCGAGGCTCGTGGCATTGCCGGCAAGGTACGCGAGCGCGTCGTTGAGCTGGCGGATCGCCGTCGGATAGCCCGCTTCCGGGCCGACGGTGTAGTTCAGCCCGACCGCGGCGTAGCCGTGCGACGCGAGGATGCGCAGGTACGGGGCGACGTCGGCGGCGGCGCCGGAGATCCAGGCTCCGCCGTGGATCCAAACGACGGCGGGCAGCGGCGCGTCCGCCGTGTCCGGCCGGAACACGTCGAACGTCGTGTCGGGGGAACCGGGCGCGTAGCGCAGACCGGTCGTGGCGCTGATCCCGGACGTGGGCGCGAATGGCGTCATCTCTGTCACGATGTGGGCTGCGCCCTGGGTGAAAGCCCTGCGGATGACGAGAGCGGACGGCCACGGCGACGCTGAGAGCAGGCCGGCGATGATCCGCGCACAGAGCAGCACGATCGTCGAACCGAGGAGCAGGCGGCGGCCGAGCCCGGGGATGGGCCGGTGTGGAAGCTCGTCGGTGCGGGCGCGGCTCATGCACTCACCGTAGCGTCACCCGGACACCAGCGGCCGCGGGTATGCGGCCTTTCAGTCGCGGCGACGGCCGGTCCACAAGAGGTACCCGACGAGGGACCCGATAGTGCTCAGACCTGCGGTTATCAGGACGGTCACCCAGGGCCGCCCTTTGCGCTGGGCGGCCACGAGATCGCCGATTCCGTTGATGAGTGCGGCTGCGATCATTCCGGCGACCAGTCGGTTTCCGATGCGCTCTGCACGCCCGACGAGGGGCTCCACCTCGGCGGCGCGCACATGTATCTGGAACCCTGACGTGTCCAGATTCTCGACGATTCGGCGCAGGCGTCCGGGCGAATCGATGAAGAGTTCGGCCGCGTCGCTGGACGCCCGCAGAAGTCGCTGAGCGGTTGCCGTGATGGAGATCCGGTCCTCCACGAGGCGGCGCGCATAGGGGGTGAGGACTTCGCCGAGCGCAAAATCATGATCCAGTTGGACACCCATGCCTTCGACCATGATCAGCACTTTGAAAAGCAGCGCCATGTGTCGCGGGAGTTGGAGGTGATGCTCGCGGAGCATGGCGAGCAGTTGGCTGATGAGGTGGGTGAAGTTGACCTCGCTCAGCGGTCGGCCGGCGTACTGGGACACCCATCCGGCCAAGGACCGTTCCAGCCGCGGCCGGTCCTGCAGCTCTTTTCTGACGCAGAGCGCGTACAGCGCGGAGGCGAGCAACGACGGACTCGCTTGCGTGAACCCGATCAGGAAATCGGTCAGTTCCTGCTTCAGCTCCTCATTCAGCTCGCCCACCATGCCGAAGTCGATCAGTGCGATGCTCCCGTCGGGGGTGACGAACAGGTTTCCTGGGTGTGGATCGGCGTGGAAGAAGCCGTCTTGGAAGATCATCTTGAGTATCATTTCGGCGCCGCGGCGGGCGACGCCCTTGCGGTCGATGCCGCCCGCGTCGAGGCGTGCGAGGTCGTTGACCTTCACTCCGGTCATGCGCTCGAGCGTCAGCACGCGGGAAGTCGTCCTCTCCCAGATGATGCGCGGGATCAGCACCTGAGGATCTGCGCTGAAGTTTGCGGCGAACCGCTCCGCATTTCGCCCTTCCTGCACGTAGTCCAGCTCCGCCCGGAGGCTGATGGCGAAATCTTGCGCGATCCCCTCCAGGTCGTAGCCTCGTGCGCGTTCCCAGCGGCGGCTCGCCTGCCGGGCAAGGTTCTGCACGATCTCCAAATCCTCCTCGACCTTGGGGACAATGCCGGGCCGACGCACCTTGACCACCACTGGCGTTCCGTCCTCCAAATGCGCAGCGTGGGCCTGCCCGATCGACGCGGACGCAATGGGATGGACGTCGAAGTCCGCGAACAGTTCCTCCACATCGGCGCCGAGTTCTGCTCGGATCGCCTCGAGGATCGCCTCGGGGGGCACAACAGGTGCAGCGTCCTGAAGCTTTGCGAGTTCGGTGAGGTAGGGCGGCGGCAGCAGGTCGGAACGGGTCGAGAGGAGTTGCCCCAGCTTGATGAAGGTGGGGCCGAGGTCTTCGAGCGCCAGGCGTACGCGTTCTGGTGTCGTCGCCCGGTCACGGCCGGCCGCGCGCGGATGGCCGAACCAGCGGCCGACGCCGGTGATGTCGGCGAGGAAACCGAGACCATGACGACCGAGAACTTCACCGACCTGCTCATATCGGCCCAAGTGGCTACTCATTGGCTTATTCTCGGCGTGATCTCGGACCAGGGGGAAGCCCGCTCAGTGCGTCGTTCTCTCACCTGTTCAACCAAACCCGCCACGTACTGTCGTCCCGGCCGAGGTATCCAGCCATCATCGTGGTGTATCTCCGATGGCCGCCGACACGATTCCAGCGGATCAGTGAGATGACGCGATCCTCGCGGGGGAAGCGGGCGGGCCGAAGGTCTTGTGGCTGTGGCTGTGGCTATGGCTGCGTCGTGCCGGCAGGTCAGGTCTCCTGCGGGTGACCCTCCTGCTCGGGTTCGCCGGTGGCCTTCAGGATCGCGACCTCCTTGAGCTCCTCCGGGCCGTGCCGGCGGTCGACGCCGAACAGGTAGACGGCGTCGAGGACGCCGAGCGTGTTGGTGAGCAGCAGCGTGACGAACCACGGCTTGCTGCCGTTCCGGGCGGCGCGCCACAGTGAGGCGCCCTTCCAGGCGAGGCT
The DNA here is from genome assembly GCF_041260585.1 of Leifsonia sp. EB34. NCBI lineage: Bacteria > Bacillati > Actinomycetota > Actinomycetes > Micrococcales > Microbacteriaceae > Leifsonia > Leifsonia sp. EB34. Next base: position 1,096,232 of record NZ_JBGCCV010000001.1, on the reverse strand, counting down.
CCAGGCGACGACCGCGACGACGAGCGCGCGGCCCGCGGGAGGCACATCGTGCATCCCCATCCGGGACGCTTCGTAGTGGTTTCTCATGGGGCCATCAGACCGCGGGCGCCCGCGGAACGGCAAGGGTCGAACGTCCCGGTCGGCGGGGCCAACCGCGGGCAGGCTTGGTACCGAGCCGATCAATGTGAGGAGTCCACATGCCCACCCAGATGACGCGTGACGAGATCGACGACCTGTTGAGCACCAGCCTGGTCGGCCGTCTCGGGATGATCGCCGAGGGACAGCCGTATGTCGTCCCGATCTCATATGTCTATCGTGACGGTGCCGTGTACTGTCACAGTGCGCAGGGCAGGAAGGTGGAGGCGTTGCGGACGCAGCCGGAGGCCTGTTTCGAAGTGGACGAACTGGACCACATCGATCGGTGGCGCAGCGTCATCGGGTGGGGTCGTTTCGAGCAGCTCGTCGGCACGGAGGCCAAGGCGGCAGTCGAGCTGCTGGTCGATCGTTACCGACCGCTCGTGTCCGCGTTCCCCGATGGTCACCCCGGGGCCGAGCTGGGGATGATGCGCACCCTCGACATCCCGCGGCTCCCTGAGGCGCGGCCGCAGGTCGGTCAGCCATCCGCCGCCGCCGTGGTGTTCCGAGTGAGGTTGCACGCTCTGACCGGGCGCTCGGAGGGGGACTGGTAACGATGGCGACAGACGGGCGCACGGTCGTCGGGTTCGACGGCTCGCCGTCGGCGTGGCGGGCCCTCGACTGGGCGACCGACCGGATCGCAGTGCGCGGGGGAGCCCTGGAGGTGGTGCACGCGATCGATATCCGCGTCGGCGGGGCCGTCTTCGGTCCCCGGTTCGATCTGGTGACGACGGCCGAGACCGGGTTGAAGCAGGCGAGGAACCATGTTCGCGCACTCGCGCCGGACGTGGCGGTGGAGGTCCGCTGGGTCGAGGGCCCACCCGCGAGTGCGCTCCTCGGTGCGGCGGCGGGCGCCACGCTGCTGGTGGTGGGGACCGACAAGGGACCGCTGCTGAGCGGAGCGCGGGTCGGCACCCTCCCGCTGAAGCTCGCGGCGAGGGCCGACTGCGCCGTCGCGGTGATCCCAGCGTCCTCGCGCCCCGAGCGGAACGTGGTTGTCGTCGGCGTCGACCGTTCCGTGTTGGCGCGCTCCGCGCTGGCACTCGCCGTGACCGAGGCGAGCTGGACCGGTGCGCAGGTCGAGGCCGTGCACGCCTGGGATGTGCCGGAGGCCCTCCACTCCGCCCTCGACTCCGGAGAGCACGCCGACCCGGCATTCCTGAAGCGGGAGCAGGCCGTGATCCCGGAGGCGATCGCCGACGTCCCGATCGCCCGCCCGGCGCCGATCAGCCCGATCGTGGTGCGGAAGAATCCGGCCGAAGCGCTCATCGAGCACGGCGCGGGAGCCGTCGCCATCGTCGTCGGAACGCGCGGCCGCGGACGCTTCGCGGCGTCCCTGCTCGGGTCGGTCAGCCACGACGTGCTGTTGAACCTCCCGTGCCCGGTGCTGGTCACGCCGAAGGAGTACTCGTTCGTCGTGCCGAGCCGGCCGAACGACACGGACGACTGGTGAGGGGGGTCCCCAGGTCCCGGGCATCCGAGCCGGCGTGCGGTGTCACGCATCCAGGGCGAGGTCGCGACGGGAGAATGTGATGAGCCCGATCGACCAGAGCGCGACAGCGATGACCGCCAGGATCGCGAGCGGGACGGCGTCGAAGGCGTCGGCCGGAAGCCGCGGTGTCGCCGTCAGCGGCGTGTGGTCGACGATCTCGGACGGCAGGCCGAACAGCGTCCCGGCGAAGCTGAGGAGCGCCATCGCGCTCAGATAGCTCCAGGAGAGAACTCCGGCCAGCCGCGGAGCGAGGCCGAGGAGGAGCACGGGGATCCCGGCGCTCACCATGACGGCGGGGAAATAGGCCAGGGATGCGCCGGTCAGCGTCCAGGCCGGGGAGAAGTCCGACTGGGACGCGCCGTACGCCGCGCCCAGGACGAATCCGCTGACGGCTAGCAGGAGGGCGGAGCCGAGTGCCGCGACGAGCAGCCGAGAGGAGGACCAGCGCAGCCGCGAGATGCTCCCGGCGAGCTGGGGCTCGGCGAACCCGGAGGCCTCCTCGCCGCGCGCTTGCAGTGCGCTCTGAACGGCGAACGCGCTGGCGACGATCGCGTTCAGCATCACCAGCCAGCCCAGGATCGCGTTGACGAAGGTGGAGGTGTGGCCGCCGATGTAGGCCGCGAACAACGGGTTGGAGCCCAGCAGGCTCGCGATGGCGGTCGCCACCGAACCGTACAGGACGGCCATGACGATCACGCCCGTGAACCAGCCGATGAGGACCCCGCGCTGCTGACGCACTGCGAGCCCGAAGGGCGTGGCGATGAAGCCTCCCGCGCGTGGAGCCCCAGGGCGATCCGCGAGGACGCCGGCGCCGAGGTCGCGGCGGCCCTCGAGCAGGAGGGCGATCGCGCAAAGCAAGGCCGCCACGCCGACCAGCAGCGCCGCGGGCCACCACCGGTTCTCGCCGTACGGCCTCATCCCCTGTCCCCAGCCGATCGGGGAAAGCCAGGAGACCCAGGACGGTGAGGTTCCCGTCCCGTTGAGGTCGCCGACCGCGCGGATCACGAACAGGCCGCCGACGACGGCGGTACTCCACCCGTTGGCGCCGCGTCCGGTGGACACCAGCTGGCCGAAGAGTGCGGAGACGCCGAGGAAGAACAGCCCGACAGCTGCGAGCGAGCCCCCGAGCAGCAGGCTGCCTGCGACGGGGAGGGTCAGCGCCGCGGCGGTCACCGCGATCGCGGCTCCGACGACGAGGTCGAAGGCTCCGACGACGAGGTAGTTCGCTACGGTGTAGGCGTGCAGTCCGAGCGCGTTCGCCCTCAGCAGTTCCGCACGCCCGTCCTCCTCGTCGGCCCGACCGTTGCGGGTGACGAGGAAGATCGTGGCCAACGCGAGGCTGAGCGCGAGCGTCATCCAGATCTTGAGGACGAGGATGCCGCCGAGCGTGTTCGCCGCGTAGGGGGTGCCCGTCAGCGCCGCGACCGATGGTGTGTCGGCGATGTGCGCGTACGCCTCCCGCGACGCCTGGGTCGGGAAGGCCGAGCGCTGCGACTCGTAGACCAGCGGGATCATGCCCACGAGCACAACCGCCCAGACCAGCAGCCGCAGCCAGTTGCGTGCGATGACGAACCGCAGCATGTGGTGGAGTCCGTGCAGGTCCGCCCGGGGCGTCGATCCGGTCGTGGGGGAGGCCGGTCGTCCGAGCGACGCGGCGGTCGCGGAGGCGTTCATGAGACGGGGGTGCCGAGGGCGGAGAGCTCGGCGCCGTAGTGCCGGAGGAAGATCTCCTCCAGGGAAGGCGGTGTGCAGATCAGCGAGCGCGGCTTCAGCGGGGCGAGTGCGGCCAGCACGGTCCCGAGATCCTCGTCGGCGACCGTGAACGTGGCCCGCGGCCCGTCCAGGGCGAGGTCGTGGACGCCGGCGGTCCGGGACAGGCCGCCGCCTGCGTCCTCGAGGACGACCGAGACGGTCGTGCGACTCAGATGCCGGAGTTCGGCGAGTGTCCCCGCTTCGACGGTGCGGCCTTTGCGGATGATCGTCACGGTGTCGCACAGCCGTTCGACCTCCGCGAAGATGTGGCTTGACAGCAGAACGGACCCGCCGTCGGCTTGCACCTGCCTGATGCAGGTGCGGAACTCGGCGTCCATGATCGGGTCGAGGCCTGCGGTCGGCTCGTCGAGCAGCAGCAGCTCGGCGTCCGATGCCAGCGCCGCGATCAGCGCGACCTTCTGCCGATTGCCCTTCGAGTAGGCGCGGGCCCTCTTCGACGGGTCGAGCTCGAAGCGTTGCACGAGCTCGTCTCGGCGGGCCGGTCGTACCCCGCCTCTCAGCCTGCTGAGGATGTCGATGATCTGGCCGCCCGTGAGGTTCGGCCACAGGTTGACGTCGCCGGGGACGTACGCGATTCTGCGATGCAGTTCGACCGCGGCTGTCCACGGGTCGGCGCCCAGGACGCGCAGAGTCGTCGCCTCCGCCCGCAGCAACCCGAGCAGGACGCGCAGGGTGGTGGTCTTCCCCGACCCGTTCGGGCCGAGGAACCCCGCGATCTGCCCCGCGCCGACGGTCAGGTCCAAGCCGTCGAGTGCGACGGTGCGCCCGAACGACTTGCGGAGGCCGCGGACTTCGACGGGCGCACCGGTGATCGACATGTCGGACTCCTCTTCATCGATGCCGGTACTGCCGAGGCGGCTCGCTCGTCAGGACCGGCTGCGCTTCCTGCGCAGGCGCCACCGCGGGCGCGGCCCGGACGGCGATGGCCGCGCTGGTGAGCCGCAGAGCGGGTGAGTGAATGTTCATGTCGAAGTTCCCTCGGGTTACGGGCGTGCCGAGCGCCGCTGGTTCAGCATCGACGGCCCCGAAGGCCGGTCATAGGGCCGTAAGTCCCCTGATCCGCATCCCGGTGCGATCACAGTGCGAAGTCACGGGTCTCCTCGGTGTGCAGCAGCACAGCCTGCCCCTCCACGATCACGCGGACAGGGTCGGCGTCGCCGGCGGAGGACTCGAGACGGATCGAACTCTGGGTGATGGACACGGCGATCCGTTGCGAGCGGTAGAGGATCGTGAAGCGCAGCGACTCGATTTCCGCCGGGAGCAGCGGATGGAGCCACAAGGTGTCGGATCGTGTCTCGAGGCCGGCGTAGCAGCGTACGAGCAGGTCGACCGACCCCGCCATCGCTGCCAGGTGGATGCCGTGGCGGGTAGTGCCGCCCTGGATGTCGGCAAGGTCGCTCTGAAGGGTGCGTTCGAGGAACTGCCAGGAACGACTGCGGTCGCGCCGTGCCTCCAACCACGAGTGGACCACGTTGGAGAGGGTGGACCCGTAGGTGGAGGAGCGCGAGTAGCGCTCGACGGTCCGGACGATGGTGTCCGCGTCGAGCGCGTAGCCCATCTGCTCGAGGAGTTCGCGCAGTTCCTCGGCGGAGAGCAGGTAGAGCAGCATGAGTGAGTCGGGCTGCTTCGACACTTGGTAACGGTTTGTCGTGTCCCCTTCCGCGTTCAGGACGAGATCGAGCCGCCCGGAGGTCGGATAGCGCTGCCGATAGCGGTCGAGGTCGATCGGCGCGAGCCGGTCGTAGCCGTCGAACTGTGAGAGGGTCCCGTCGGCGTTGAAGACGATGCGCAGGTGGGCGGCGATACGAGCCCATTGGGTCAGCTCATCGTCCGACACGGCCAGTTCGGCGGCGGCGACGGGGTCCGGGCGACCCTTTATCAGCCTGACGGTGTCGATCGCGCGCAGGAGCACCCAGGCTGTCATGACGTTGGTGTAGACGTTGTCCTTGAGACCGGCCCCCGGCTGGTCCGGGGGGCCGTCGTGGAATTCGTCCGGGCCCATCACGCCCTGGATCGAGTACCGGCCGAGGGCGTCGTCCCATTCGGCGAGTGAGGTGAAGAAGCGGGCCACGCCGACGATGAGCTCGGCGCCCTCCTCGGCGAGGTATTCGGCGTCGCCGGTGGTCTGGTAGAACTGCCATGCGCTGTAGGCGATTGCGAGCCCCACGTGTCTCTGCAGACGCGAATGGTCCGGGGTCCAGCGTCCGGTGAGGGGGTTGAGGAGACGATCCGGTGTGACGTCCTCTCCGGTCGTCGCGCTCTGCCAGGGGAACATTGCCCCGGCCAGGTCGGCGTCCGCGGCCGCACGCAAGGCCTCCGGTAGACGGCGGTGGCGGTAGGCGAGCAGCCCACGGCTCAGCGCCGGCCGGCGGAGTGTGAGCAGTGGGTAGACGAAGAGCTCGTCCCAGAAGACGTGGCCGCCGTACGCCTCGCCGTGGAGCCCGCGCGCCGGTACCCCCGCATCGAGGTCCGTGTCCGGCCGTGCGAGGGTCTGAATCACATGGAAGGTGTTGACGTTGAGCGCGAGACTGTGATTGCCCGGCGGTTGGACTTCGACGGCGAACGCGGTCCAGAGCTCTTCCCATCGGCGCGCGTGGCCGGTGAGAAGCTCGGCGAACCGTGGGGCACGCGAGACCATCGCTTCGACCGCGGCATCTGGTGAGCCGGTCGCACGGTCGCGCGATGTGCTGACTCCGACGACTTTCTCGATGACGACTGGCTCGCCCTCCTGCAGGTCGACGGTGAATTCGTGGAAGGCGAGACCGCGCTGCTCGGTGTACTGCGACGCCGCCGGAAGCAGCACGCCGCCCCGATAGCTCCGGGTGCGTTGCGCCTGGGAGATCCGCACGCCGGAGGTCAGGGTTTCCGTGTCGACGAGGAGCGTGTCAGCGGACAGCTCGCGATGAGATCGGAGCGCCAGATGCCGGCGAGTCCGGTCGGGGCTGGTGGTAGCGGTGTCCGTGGAGGTGTTGCGGACCGCTGCGTCGATTCCACTGCGGACGGTGAGGGGCCCTGACCAGTTGCGGGCGACGACCGTCGCCTGCAGGGCGCCCAGCCTCGGCTCTGCTTGGGAGAGGAGCCGACGGAAGCGGAGGGTCGTTTCACGGCCCGCGTCGTCGCGGACCGTGAGCAGGCGACGGAGCACACCCTGACGGAGGTCGAGTTCCTGGCGGTACTCCAGCAGCTCGGACCGATCCGCGCGCAGCCAGTCTCCTCCCGCCGGACGGAACGTCAACCGCAGCCAATTGGGCGCGTTGACGATCTCCTCGGCGCGTACGCCCCCGTCGTCGACCATGTCGAAGACCCCCGCGAGGTACGTCCCCGGGGCGTGATGACGGTCGGTCGTCGCCTCCTCCGCGGCGCCACGCGTTCCCCAATATCCGTTCGCCACGGTGCACAGGCTCTCGCGGGTGCTTTCCGCTGCTTCGTCATAACCGTCGTAACGGAGCACCCAGGTCTCCGCAGCATCGGTGAGCAGGATCACCCCGGAGGCTGTGACGTCGAGGGCGTGGAGCCCGGGCACGACGACGTCCGCGTCGGCCCGGCGGAGTGCCGCGGCACGGCGCGGGTCGTCCGCTACTCCCACGACGAGACCGAAACCGGCTGACGCCGCCGCCGCTATGCCTGCTTCGGAGTCCTCCACGAGCAGTGCGTGCGCGGGCTGCGTGTCGAGCCGACGGCACGCTTCGCGAAAAAGAGCAGGATCGGGTTTGGATGGCATCCCGAGCTGCGCCGCGTCGGTCCCGTCGACGACGGCGTCGAGCAGCGACATGGCTCCGGTCCCTCCGAGGACGAGCCCGGCGTTTCTGCTGGCCGTGGCCAGCGCCACACGAATGCCCGCAGCTCGGAGGGCGCGCAGGAACTGCAGGGCGCCTGGCAGGACGGTGGCGCCGTGGGTGCGCAGAAGGTCTTCGAACAGGTGCTGCTTGCGCTCGGCGAGGCGACCGACGAGTGCGGCCGTCACGCGCTCGTGGCCGACGCCCCGCGCTGCTAGTAGGGTCCTGATCCCATCCTCCCTGCTCCGGCCGTCGACGTAGAGCTCGTAGTCGGTCGGGGTGAACGCTCCACCGCCCGGTGCGAGCTCGTGGAGTTCGGCGTCGAACAGCTGGGTCCAGGCCCTGAGGTGGAGCCCTCGGGTGTCGGTGATGACGCCGTCCATGTCGAGGACGGCCGCCGTCACGGGGTGCTGGAGCAGCGGTCCCATTCGACCTCCTTCGGTCGGTCGCCGTCGATGGCTCCTGCACGATAACGCGGGGAGACGGTACGGAGGAGGGCGAAGGTCCCGTCGGAGACGATGGGGGACTTTGTGCCCTGTGCGCCGCGGCGGTGCCGACGCGAGAGTCGGCGGCAGGAGGTTGTCATGCATCCCTCGAAGATGGTCACGCCACCGATCGTGTGCGGTGTGGACGGGTCCGGGCAGTCCCGCCGCGCCCTTCACACGGCTGTGCGGCTTGCCCGCGCCCTCGATTCCCGCCTGGAGATCGTGATGGCGTGGCAGCCCTCCAGCTCGATGTACGACGCATCCTTCCCCGCCCCCGAGAGGGCGCCGAAGGTGGTGGCGGCCGGGACTCTGGATGAGATCGTCCGTGACGAGTTCGGGGATACCCGGCCGGACTGGGTGACGGTACACGCTGAGCCGGGTCATGCCGGAAAGGTGCTCGTCGAGGCGTCCCACTCCGCCGATCTTCTGGTCGTCGGCAGCCGCGGTCTGAGCGAATTGACGTCGCCGTTTCTGGGGTCCGTGAGCTTATACTGCACGACGCAGGCGGCCTGTCCGGTTCTCGTCGTGCGCCCGCAGGGTGAGGCGGACACGGAAACGGCTGGTAATTCGTGAGCGACAGGACCATCGCGGGATGGGACGGAACACTAGGCGACCGGCGCGATGAGCTGCTCCGGTTCTCTCGACTGATTATCGGCTCGGTGAGCCACGCTTTGGTCATAGCCATCCGCGCGCCGACGGTCGTCGTCGCGCCCGAATTCCTCATTTGAGCCGGCCTGATCCGAGCTCAGATAGTCTTCGGCTCCACCCGCAGCCGGTCGTGCACCTGCCGCACGTGCGGCGACGACCAGGCGGTCCGCAGCGCCTGCTGGTGCTCGGTCCAGGAGCCGACGGCGCCGGTCAGGGTGATCTCGTCACCGTCGACGGTGACGGCTGCGATGCGCCCGGCGTCGAGGATCGCGTTGCGCACGAGCGCGTTGCGGATCTCCTCGGCGACATCGTCGGCCTGCGGTCTGCGGGTGAGCTCGATGCCGCTCTCGACCGCGTGGACGCCGTGCAGGCGTTCGACGGCCCGCTTGGCGGCGACGCGCTCGGAATCCCACTCGACCTCGCCGGTCAGGACCACGCGGTGGCCCTGCACATCGGCGTGGATGCCCGTCCGCGGGACCCCCGCCGTCCAGGCGAGGATTCCGTCGACCGCAGCGGCGAGCGTGCGTCCGTGGGGGTCGTCGCCGGGCTCGGGCAGCCGGAGTTCGTCGGCGACGGTGCGGACCCCGGCGACCCGCTGGGCCGCCTCCACCACCGCGATGCGCTCGTGGAGGCTGCCCACCTCCCCGGTGAGCGTGACGACGCCGCCGTCGACGGCGACGCCGATGGCCGGCGCGGTCACGTCCGGCGTCCAGGCGAGCTCCGACTCGACCGCACGGCGGACCGTGAGATCGCTGAAGGTGCGTGCCGGCGTGCTCGACGTCGCCGATTCGGGTGCGCTGCTGATGCTCATGGTCCCAGCGTCGGCGAGCAGCCGCCTGGAGGGATGAGTCGAAGGTCCCGCCGGGACGCGCGGGACCTTCGGCCCACTGTCGTGCTGACCAACCCACGTACGGTGACGGCGTCAACACACACATAGATGAGAGAGGACACTGTCATGGCACGCAATCTGGTCCGTTTCGACCCGTTCGCCGAGCTGAGCCGGATGGAGCGGGACTTCTTCGAGGACGGGATGCTCGCGTCGCGGCGCACGATGCTGCCGACGACAGACATCTACACGAAGGACGACAAGGAGATGATCGTCGAGGTCCACCTCCCCGACTTTGACGAGAGCGACGTCTCGGTGAACCTCGACGAGGGTGCGCTCGTGATCCAGGCGGAGAAGCACGAGAAGGCGGAGGACAAGGAGAAGAAGTATGTCATCCGCGAGTCGAGCCAGAGCTTCTACCGGCGGATCATGCTCCCGCAGCAGTCTGACCAGTCGAAGATCGCAGCGACGTTCGAGAAGGGCGTGCTGAAGGTCGAGGTCCCGTTCGCGGCGCTACCAGCCCCGACGAAGATCCCGATCACCGCCGGGTCGAAGGCCTGACGGGCGGCCGTGGAGATGTCGACGCATATCGTTGAGGGCCGGTTCGCGGACGCTCGCGTCATCGTGACCGGCGCGGGCTCCGGGATCGGGCGGGCCACCGCCATCCGCCTGGTCGCGGAAGGCGCCACCGTGATCGCGACCGACATCAGCGAGCCGCGGCTCACCGCGCTTACCGAGGAGTTCGGGTCGGATCGCCTCGTCACCTTCGTCGGCGATGTGAGCGAAGAGGACGTGGTGGCAGAACTGATGCAGGTCGCGGACGGCGCGGTGACGTCGCTGGCGAACGTCGCGGGGATCATGGACGACTTCCTTCCGCCGGCAGAGGTGGAGGATGCCGTCTGGGACCGGGTGTTGCGCGTGAACCTGACTGCCGTGATGCGGCTCACGCGCGCGGTGCTGCCCGAAATGCTGGAGCGCGGCGCGGGGACCATCGTCAACGTCTCCTCCGAGGCGGCCCTGCGCGGTTCGGCGGCCGGCGCCGCGTATACCGCGTCCAAGCACGCCGTGAACGGCCTGACCCGGAGCACGGCGTTCTTCTACGGAGCGAAGGGGATCCGCTGCAACGCGGTCGCGCCGGGGGCGACGATGACGAACATCCAGGCGGAGTTCCGGTCGGCGTTCGCCGGGGAGCGGATGGCTCCGTACATGCAGACCAATGTGCCGCAACCAGCGACGGCGGAGGAGTTGGCTGCAGCGATCACGTGGCTGCTCAGCGACGACTCGTCGAACGTCAACGGGGCCGTCCTTCCGAGCGACGCCGGCTGGTCGGTGATCTGAGCGGGGCGGGGGTTGGCCGGACGCCCGGTCACGCGCGGCCGCGGTGCTCGAGATGGAGCACCGCGGCCTGCGTGCGCCGCTCCAAGCCGAGCTTCGCCAGCAGCGAGCTCACGTAGTTCTTCACCGTCTTCTCGGCCAGGCCCAGTCGCTCCGCGATCTGACGGTTGGTGCGCCCGTCGGCGATGAGCGCCAGCACCTGCCGCTCGCGGAGGCCGAGGGAGGCGAACCGCGGGTCGTCGGCGGGCTCGCGCAGCGTCGCCGAGACGCGCTCGGCGACCCGCGGGTCGATGAGCCGCTTGCCACGGTGCGCGGCGCGGAAGTCGTCCAGCAGCGTGCTCGCGCGGATGTCTTTGACGACGTAGCCGTCGGCGCCCGCGATGATCGCGCTGCGCAGGGCGTCCTCGTCGTCGTATACGGTGAGCATCAGGCAGTGGATGCCGGGCTCCGCCTGCTTGACCGCCCGGCAGACGTCGATGCCGCTGCCGTCGGGCAGCCGCACGTCGAGCACGGCGACGTCGGGTCGCACGGCGAGGATCCTGGCCCGCGCCTGCGCCGCCGTCGCGGCTTCGCCGACGACCTCCATGTCCTCCTGCCCGTCGATCAGAGCAGCAACGCCGCGGCGGACGATCTCGTGGTCGTCCGCGAGGAAGACGCGGATCGGCGGGGCGCTCATCGGACGTCCTCGGCTGGCACGGGAAGGTGTATCTGGAGGCGCGTCCCCTGCGGGGTTGAGACGACATCGAGCACGCCCGCCCTCCGCTCGGCGCGTTCGGTTAGGTTGCGGAGACCGCTTCGGCCGCTGGCTTCGCTGATGCCGCAGCCGCCGTCAGTGACATCGACCGCGATCTGGTCCGCTGACGCGGCGCCACGTACATCTCTGTTTGCGGGCCGACCACAACGGTCGGCGCGGCGAGGTCGAGCACGAGCCCGTGGGAGACCGACCCGAGCCAGGTGCGCTTCCACCCGGTCAGCCGTCTGGCGTCGACGACCAGCACCAGGGCGTGCTCGGATTCGACCTGGAGACCCGAGATCGGGTTCTGCCAAAGGCGGATGCCCTCGACCGCGAGCTCCGGATGGCTCTCGCGCACGGTGCAGGCGTGATCGTGGAACAGCTCCTGACGTTCGGTCTGCTGGGAGGTGGCGAACTCGACGTCGGATACGACTAGGCATGTTGATAAACGTCATCGGGGCGTCGCTGGGCGGGGCTCGATGTCGTGTCGCGTGACATGATCTCGGATGAGACATGGGCGGTGATCGGACCCCTGTTCCCGAAGGCTGCTGTTACGGGCCGGCCCCCGGTGGACCGGCGCCAGGTTGTGGAGGCCACGGCCTGGCCGTATCGGACGGGGGCGCCGTGCCCGGACCTGCCCGAGCGGTTCGGGAAGTGGACCGGTCTATAAGAACTTCGACCTACGGGCCTAAGAGGGTATGGGCCAAGCTCCTGGGGCAGGTGCAGTCACGAGCGCACGCCACGGGGGAGTTGGGCCCGAACAGCGTGAACGCTACCGCGGCCGCAACGTCGTCGAACGCTGCTTCGACCGGCTAAGGCAATGGCGCGGCCTTGCGATGCGATCTGACAAGAGCGCGCGCAACTACCACGCCGCCCTCTGCCTCGCCGTAACCCTCCACAGGCTCAACTCCGAGTCTGTCAACGCGTGCTAGTCGCTTGCATTGCGTCGCTCGGCGCCCTTAAGCGGAGCTGGCGTTTCCAGTGCCGTGCTTTCGCTTTGACGTTAGCGACAAGGGACAGCCGGCCTTGTTTGACTTGTCTGGTTATCCGGCGGCGTCTGGAGCTGCGCCGAGACTGCCGAGTCGGAGGCGGCCCATCATCATAAACTCGGAGAGGAGCAGGCCTGCCCCGTCTTCGTCGGAGTCCACACCGGATTCGATCTCGATCGACAGGGGGGAATCGGACCTTACCCGTAACGGGATGTCGGCATCGCTGAAGGCCAGCACGATCTCGATGGACTTGTGGGCGCCAAGGAGAGCGGTCAGGACCTCGGGCAAGCAGGCTAGGACATTGCTGTCTATCGAATATCGAACCCGATCGATTTCAAGTACTCCCATGGCGGCCGCCTCAGCGATGAACAATGGCCTGTACCGCGTGGCTTGCGCGACGGACCGGAGTATGGCCACCCATCAGGAATGTGGAAGAAGGTTAGACCCGGAACGTGCAGGATCTATTGCTTCGCGTGTGGAGCGGTCGCTTTCCGAGTTGGGCGGTTCAGGCGAGCGGGGGTCTTCTCCGGAGGCAAGGTCAAGAAGCGCGTGCACGGCTTCGTCGAGGGTTCGGGCGTCGATGTCGTGGATGCGCGCGCCGGGTTCGGGCTTCCAGTAGCACTCGATACTGAATTGGGAGTCGTGTCGGGTGATCGAGCCGACCAGGGCAGACTCGACCCCGAAGTCCTCGAACAGGTTCCACACCGGGTCCGATTCGATTTCAAACAGCTCGTAGATGTGACCACTGCGTTCGAACACACGTGCAGTTCCGGACATGATTCCGCTCCACCCCGCAGCGCAAGTTTGGGAGGAATGCTCGGAAGTGGTGGCGCAGGTTTCTAGGCGGCGACCGGGTCACAAGTCCGACTCACACAGTCTGTTGCGTCCACTGTAGATCTTCGAGGTGCATAAAAATACTAGCCAGGCTAGACAATTGGTGGTTTACGACGGGACCTTCGACCTACCGGCGCCGCCCGGCCACCCTTAGTTTCGGTGGTACGGGTAGCTCCCGGGCAACCGAAGCGAGATCGGTTCATTCATCCCTCCGATCACGTCACGCCGCGAACCCATGTCACATGGATCACGGGTACAGGCTGCAGTGAACGAGGCGGTGCCCCCGCGGGGACACCGCCTCGACCCCCCTCAAGCCTGGAGACTTTCAATCGCCTCAGAGAGCGACATGCCCTATGGACGAAGCATTCGAATCCCTGGCCGCAGAAGTCCCGGAACGCAAAGCGGCGCGCGCGGTCGCGCTCTGGGCCGTCCTGGACGCGTTACCCGAAAACGACCCCACCCGATTTCGCAAAGCCCGAAGCGCATACCTGGCGGATCCATCCGAAGAGGCAGAATCCGCCGATTAGGTGTCGTTGGACGAGCAGTCTGTACCCGCATCTGAAGCGGGCCAGTTCACTGCATTCCCGGCGGCAAGCTGGCCGCACATCTCCCAGGGGGTGAGATGTGCGGCCAACACGCCTCTGAACATTCTTCCGAACTCGGAAGCTCCAAAACTTCGGCATGGACCCCGAACCGGCGTTTGTCAACACGCTAGAGGCTGTTCGGACAGCGGAGCCATCCGACAGTGCACGACCGTCAGCGGCGCCGGAGGACCTCGGCCTGCTGGGCCGCGAACTCCAGCGCGAGGCGGCCCACCTGCGAGCCGTCCACACCGACGACGTCGGCCACTTGGCGGGTGCTCCCGACCATGGACTCGTAGACAATGCCCGCGCGTGCGACCGGTGTGGTCTCGTTCATGCGACCACCGTCGTTCGCTTCGGTGCGGCGCGTGAAGGGCCGAAAGTCACCCGGGACTTTCGGCACTGGGACGGCGACACTCGTGTTGGGAGGCTCAGTCCATCCCGATAGGTGGAGGACGAGATGATGGACGCGATCATGGTCGGAATGCACGGGAACGCAGGGCACCGGGCGGCCCCGGAGTGGGCGACGAGAAGCGCGGCGCGCGACGGAGCCCGCTTGGAACCGGTCTTCGTCGTCGAACGCCCGTGCGGCGACGGATCGGACGAGCCGTCGAGGCTGCTCGGCCGGGCAGCGAAATCGCTGCTGCCAGCCGAGCAGGAGACCGCACTCCGCATCGCAGACAGAGCCCTCGTCCGGGCGGGAGCGCTGACCGGCTCGTGGTCGTCGAAGGAGTCGCGGCCGCGGGTGCATGTCTCGACACGCTTTCTCTACGGTCACGTAGGCGTCACGCTCGCGTCGGTGTCTGGCGGCGCGGACCTTTTGGTCGTTGGCGCTCGCTCCGACCAGAGGCGCGGCTTTTCCGGGTCACTCCCTCTCCGCGTCGCGGCGGCCGCGGCGGCACCTGAGATCGATCCCGCGATCGACGTCCGCACGGACATCGTGGAGGTGTCCCAATCGCGGGGCTTGGTAGCAGCCGCCGAAGGTCAAAGAATGCTTGTCGTGGGCACACGAAATCGTCGTAGCGCGCAGCGCATCACGCTCGGGTCGGTCAGTCATGACGTGCTGCTGAACGTCCGCGAGCCCGTCCTGGTGTCACGCGCGCACTGCGAGTTCGCGTGAACGGGGCGCTCGGCGCGACCGTCGCGACTGCCGCGCCGAGCCCGGTGCGGACGGCCGCGTGCCAGGAGGCGGCAGCGGTCCTGGCCCGGGTCGGGACGGCATCGGACGGGCTGAGCGACGAGGAGGCGGCGGCCCGGCTCGCACGGTTCGGCCCGAACGCGGTCCGCGGTCACCGAGCGCGTCCGTGGCGGGTGCTCGGTCGTCAGGTGCGCAGTCCCATCTTGATCCTGTTGTTCGTGACGGCGATCATCTCGGCGTTCGTGGGTCAGGCGACGGAGGCGGTGATCATCGCGGTGATCCTCGTGGTCAGCGTCGGCCTCGGCTTCGTGAACGAGTTCCGCGCAGAGCAGGCGGCCGATGCCCTTCATGACCGTCTCCGCCACACAGTGGTGGTGATGCGCGGGGGCCGGCGCCTCACTGTGGACGTGACCGACTTGGTGACCGGCGATCTTGTTGTGCTCTCGGTCGGGACGGTGGTGCCCGCCGACCTCCGGCTGGTGGAGGCCACCGGCCTCGAGTGCGACGAGAGCATCGTGACCGGTGAGGCGCGGGCCGCCACCAAGTCCGTGAGCCCGGTTGCCGAGGGGGCGGGAGTCGGCGACCTCGGGTCGGGCGCGCTCATGGGTACGGTGGTGCACGCCGGCGCCGGCCTCGGTGTCGTCGTCGCCACCGGAGGCGAGACGGAGTTCGGCCGGATCGCGGTCGGGCTGGCCGCGCAGCAGCCGCAGACCGAGTTCCAGCGCGGCCTGGGCCAGTTCTCCACCTTCCTGCTGCTGGTCGCGATCATCCTGACGACGTTGATCTTCGTCGCGGCGCTGCTGCTTGGCAGGCCGCTGATCGAGTCGCTCTTGTTCTCGCTCGCGATCGCCGTGGGGATCACCCCGCAGCTGTTGCCGGCCGTGGTCAGCACAAGCCTTGCGGCCGGGTCGCGCGCGCTCGCGCGACGCCGGGTGCTGGTGAAGCGGATGGTGTGCATCGAGGACCTCGGCGACCTCGATCTCTTGGTGACGGACAAGACCGGGACGCTGACGACGGGCCGGATCGTGTTCGACCGTCCGGTGCCCCTCGACGGTGTCGAGGCCGGCGAGGTACTGCTCCTCGGCCTGCTCGCCACCGACACCGACCCCGCTGCGCCCCAGACGGTCGGCTTGAACGCACTCGATGCAGCGTTGTGGGAGAGCGGGCAGGCGCACGCCGCTCCGGTGTCCGCGTACCGCAGACTGGACGCTGTGCCGTTCGATCACGAGCGGAGGATGGCCGGGGCGCTCGTCGCGGCAGCGGGTTCCGCGCCGATCGTCGTCGTCAAGGGGGCGCCCGAGTCGGTGCTCCCGCTCTGCACTCAGGCGGACCCTTCGGCGGCACAGGTGCTTCAGGGGCTCTATTCGGAGGGCTCTCGCGTCATCGCGATCGCCACCCGCTCCGCCGCCGGGCTTGGTGCGCTGACGCCGGACGATGAGTCGGGTCTCACGCTGCTCGGCTTCCTGGCCTTCGTGGACGGCGTCAAACCCGATGCCCGAGCCTCCTTGCAGCGCCTCGCCGACCTCGGCGTCGAGGTCAAGATCGCCACCGGCGACAGCGCTGTCGTGGCCGAACGCGTCTGCACGGAACTCGGGATGCAGCCCAAGGCGACGTTGACCGGCGACGCCGTGGAGAGCCTCGACGACGCACAGCTCGCGGAGGCGGCGCGCGCGTCCTCGATCTTCGCTCGTGTCTCGCCCGAGCAGAAGGCGCGGATCATCCGGGCGCTGCGCCAGAAAGGCCGTGCCGTCGGCTTCCTCGGTGACGGCGTCAACGACGCACTCGCTTTGCACCGCGCCGACATCGGCATCTCGGTCGACTCCGCTGTCGATGTCGCGAAGGACGCCGCGGACGTGCTGCTGCTGGACAAGGACCTCGACGTGCTCGCCGACGGTGTGACAGAGGGACGCCGGATTTTCGCCAACACCATCAAATATGTGCTGATGGGCACGTCGAGCAACTTCGGCAACATGTTCAGCGCGTCGATCGCCTCGGTCATCCTGCCGTTCCTGCCGATGCTGCCGGGTCAGATTCTCCTCAACAACCTGCTCTATGACTCCAGTCAGCTCGCCATTCCGACCGACAACGTCGACGCCGAGCAGCTCACGGTGCCGTCGCACTGGGACATCGGCGCCATCCGGCGCTTCATGCTGCTGTTCGGGCCGATCAGCTCACTGTTCGACTTCGCCACCTTCGGCCTGATGCTGTTCGCGTTCCAGGCGGGCCCGCCGGAGTTCCGTTCGGGGTGGTTCATCGAGTCGATCGCGACGCAGACGCTGATCGTGTTCGTCATCCGGACTAGGCGCGTGCCGTTCCTACGCAGCCGCTCGTCGCTCCCGCTGACCGTGTCCGTGCTCGCGGTCGTGGCCGTGGGAGCCTGGTTGCCGTACTCCCCGATGACCGGGCTCCTCGGCTTCACGCCGCTCCCCGCAGCATTCTTCCTCGCCCTGGTCGCGATGGTCGTGCTCTATCTGGTGCTCGTGGAGGTCGCGAAAGTCTGGTATTACGCCCGGCTGAGCGCGCCGCGGGCGCCCGAGGTGCGCCGTCGGGCCTACCCGCACCGGGTGGCGCGGAGGGCAGCACGCTTCACGACGCGGTCGCCGCGGGCGAGCTGACCGAGTCCGTCGCCGCGACGGCCTCCCCGAACTCCGGCACCCGAGCCTCCCAGCCGAGCGCACGGCGAATACGCGTGCGTAAAGCGTCGCCCGCGTGCGGTTCCCCGTGTGTCAGGTACACCGCGCGGGGAGGGGTCGGCGCGGTGCTCAGCCAGTCCACGATCTGGCCCGCGTCCGCGTGCGCCGAGAGCATGTCGAGAGAATGCACCTGAGCCCGGATGGCGACATCGTGCCCGAAGATGCGCAGGCTCCGCTCGCCGCGACGAAGGGCGTCGCCGCGCGTGCCCCCGGCTTGGAACCCGGTCAACACGATCGCGTTGTGAGGATCCGTTCCGTAGGCAGCGATGTGGTGCAACACCCGGCCGCCTTCGAGCATGCCGCTGGCGGAGATGATGATCGCCGGACCGCCGCGCAGATTGAGCAGCTTCGAGTCGTCGACCGAGCGCACGAGGGTGGCCAGTCGATACATCGCGTCGAATTCGTCCGGCCGGATGCGATGCTCCTCCGGATGGCGCGCATAGATTTCCGCGGCGTTCACGGCCATCGGGCTGTTCAGGAAGATGGGCACGTCCGGAATGACGTGCCGTGCCCGCAGCCTGCTGAGATGCAGCAGCAGGGTCTCGGCACGTCCGACGGCGAATGCGGGCAGGATCACCACCCCACCCGCGCTGCAGACGTCGCGGACGATCTGCCCGAGTGACCATTCCGGGTCGGTGCCCGGGTGTATCCGATCACCGTAGGTCGACTCGCACACCAGAACGTCCGTGGCTTCGAGCGATCGCGGCGGCCTCATGAGGGCGTCGTCCGGTCGCCCCAGGTCACCGGTGAAGTGAAGGCGCGCGCCGTCGGTTTCGAGGTGTACTTGCGCAGCACCGAGGATGTGGCCCGCCGGAACGAATCGCGCAGCCACGCCGGCGACCTCCAGTCCCTCGTCAAAGGGGTGTGCTTGGAAGCGCTCGAGCGCTTTCAGCGCATCCTGCTCGGTGTAAAGGGGGCGCGGCGGCGAATGGCGCGACGTGTGATGGCGGTCGGAGAACGTCGCCTGCTCTTCGAGGAGTCTGCCGCTGTCGCGCAGGATCAGCTCGCTGAGCTCGGCCGTGCCGTGCGTCGCGTGGATGCGGCCGCGGAAACCGTCGCGGACGAGGGCCGGCAAGTACCCGGTGTGGTCGAGATGGGCGTGCGTGATGACCACGGCGTCGATGCTCGACGGCTCGACCGGGAACGGCCTCCAGTTGCGTTCTCGGAGGAGCTTGTAGCCCTGGAACAACCCGCAGTCGACCAGGACGCGGTGTCCGCGGGATTCAACCAGATAGCGGGAGCCAGTGACCGTATCGGTCGCGCCGAGGAAGCGGAGGCTCCCGCTCACGGCGCCACGACCCTGCCGCGCCGGAGAAGCCCGAGCCCGAGCAGCACGAAGCCGAGCTCGGCGAGCCCGGCTGCGAAGTAGATCGCCTGTAGCACGCTGAACGGGATGAACATCATTTGGACGAAGATCCAGATCAGCAGGCCGAAGGCCGCCACCGCCGTCCAGAACAATCCGGCGGCCGATCCGCGCTCGACGAGCAGTGCGGCGAGGAGAGGGGTGCCCCCAACGATCACCGCCAGCACGAGGCCAGGGACGATGTATGACATGAACGGGCTCCCACCCAGATAGGAGCGGTCCCGGACAATACCTCCGTTTGTCGGCGAGGTCGCTGCCCCAATGATCAGGGCGAGACCCCCGGCGATCGCGGTGACAGCGACGAGCGGCGTGAGCAGGGTCAGAGCGATGCGGATCCAGCGTTTCATGACTCCTCCGATTCTCTGGTGGAAGCCTGACTTCCCCGGTCGGCCGGGCGCAGGGCCAAAAGACCTGCGCTGCCATGGGCTCGGGCAAGGTTAGTAACGCGAGCCATCGGAGGGAGGAGTGGGCCTCTCTGGCCGGGGCTGGCCCGCCGACGGGAGAATGAACCCGGGAGGACGTAAGGCGGATCAAGCGGCCGTTGACGGGCGCCGCATGATTCAGACGGCTGTGTTGGACTTGTTGTCGTGTTCGATATCTGCGCGATGTTGCGTTTCGGGCGTGTAGGTACTTGCGTGCCAATGCACAGCAGCAGCGTCCACCCATCGCTGGTCGCGGGCATCGCTTTCCGGGTCCGGCTCGCGTTCGGCGTGTCCACCGTCGGTGTCCGCTCCCGCACTGCTGACGGCGTCGTCGTGGGGATTATCTGTGGTGGCCATTTCGCCACCTCTTTCCTGGCTCTCTAGTGGGCCACTTGTGTCCTAGGCTACGCTTCGTATCCTGTAACCCCGCCTCAAAAATGAAGTTGGCAACTGCCCAGAAGTTCGGAATGCTACGACGGTTCGTCGTCGGAGCTGTCCAGCAGATAAGCGTCTCGCGCCTTCGAAATTCTGTCCGGGTCGTCCTTGCGAGTGGACTTCAGCGAGGCCCACGCTCGTTCGGTTCGACGTTCGGCCTCCTCGGCCGTATCTCCGGGAATTCGCGGATCTGACATGACGGCAACCCTTCCACGACCCACGTATTCGTAGGGCAGTAGGTGCGACGACCTCGGGATCTGGGAGTCACCGTACGTCAGGCGGATAGGTCTGACACTGTAAGGCTACGCCTTCGGGGAATGTGTGTGGAATGGGGCCTGGCGTTCGGGTCACCGGGCCCCTGCTCGGCGGGATCCAACTATGAACGTGCCGTCGTGTGCGAGTTGAACATGTTGTTTGCACATCCTCGCCCAAGCCCGGATGGTGAACGTACCCGAAGCGTCGACCATCCGGGCTAGGCCTAAGCGACGCGCCGAACGATTCGGGGACTCATCACCAGGGTCTAGGGCGATTACCTTCATGCTCTCATTGCCGCGGCGGCGGCACTAGTGCTGAATGAGTGCATCGATGCGGCTTGCCGTCCGTCCCGGAGGGCGGGCTCTCGGATCACGGAGGCTGGGAGTTGGCACAGGGTTGGAGCGTAACGTCTGATTATGAATGCACAAACAGTTTCAGCTTCTCATGCTTCGCCGAACATCGGGGAACTTGCGCTTGGCGCAGTACTCGCCGATGCGCTACCGTCCACCTTGCTAACTCCGGACGCTCCAGAGCGCTACACAGTTTCCGCCGTGTTCACCCGACGCCCGACGCCGCCGGAAATCGTCGCCATTCTCGGGCCGGAGACGCGCGACTTGCTCACGCGTACCGGATATCGCACGGTAGCAGTCACCGTCTCTGACCGGCGCCTGGAGATCTCCAACACCAACCTCGCCGAACTGGCATCCGGCCTTGCCGAGGTGATTGCTCAACGGCTACACGACATCGGACTGCAGGCGTTCGCGGACCAAGAACGACGTGCTGCCCAACTGCAGGATTCAACAGAACGCGAGACGGGCCGGGCTCGGTTAGTTGAGCTGGCCGCCGGCGCGATCAGGTTCACTGCCCCACGCGCCGGAACGACAGCCGAACTGGGCTCGAAGACGGAAGGAGGCACAGACGCGCCGTGGTTTGATGTCAACAACGCCACCGGGGAATAAACAATCGGATGGTTCATGCGGGCCGCTGACAAAGCGTCACGAGCTGATTCTTAGCACCCCAGAGTCTCCAGCAGCGCATGCGCGCTGCTTACCCAGCTCACGTTCATCACCACTGCGGCGGCTTTATTTGGGCAGCGGTGTCGAACGGGTGCTCGACGATTTGGCGAGCCACTTCCGACAGACGGGTGCGGGAGTTGCGGGCGTGGGCGCGGATCAATTGGAAGGCAGTGTCCATGTCCACGTTTTGGGTGTGGGCGATTACGCCTTTGGCTTGCTCGATGATGACCCTGCTGTCGAGCGCGCGCTGAAGTTGGCTTCGGGCGATGTTGGATTCCCGCAGTGAGCGTTCGTGCAGGATGCCGATCGTTGCCCCGTCGGCCAGCGCCCGGGCGGTGACGGCGTCGTCTGCCGAGAAGCCGCCGACGCGGTCCCTGAACAGGTTGAGCGAGCCGATGGTCTCTTTCCGCAGCCGGAGCGGGATGGCATGCATGGATGCGTACCCAGATTCGGCAGCGACGGTCGCAAAGGAGGGCCAGCGCGCGTACGTGGCTGCGATGTTGTCGACGGTGACAAGGAGGCCGGTCCGATACGCGTCGACGCAGGGCCCTTCCCCCTCGCCGAGCTGGAGGAGACCGATGAGACGGCTGCGCTCGCTGCTGGACGCGGCGACTTCGAGCTCGCCTGTCGAATTGGGAAGCAGGATTCCGGCATCGGTGGCGTCCAGCAGGGAGGAACAGAGCTCAACAACGGTTTGCAGGAGGTCCACGACGTCGTACTCGTCGACCATGGTGTCGGCGAGGGTGACGAACGCTTCGGCGAGCTGATGCGCCTTGCTCTGGGCCCTCATGTGCTCACCTTAGTCGCCGTCGATAGTGCCGTCTGGGGCGAATGTGATTCGCCGGGCCACGATATCGGCGGCCACGTCACGTACCGAACGGCCGAGCGCGAACGCGTGTGCGTTCAGGA
This sequence comes from Leifsonia sp. EB34, assembly GCF_041260585.1. Lineage (NCBI taxonomy): Bacteria > Bacillati > Actinomycetota > Actinomycetes > Micrococcales > Microbacteriaceae > Leifsonia > Leifsonia sp. EB34. The sequence continues at coordinate 1,074,394 of NZ_JBGCCV010000001.1, read as the reverse complement.
TGTCTTGAGCGTCTTCCGCTTTGAGGCCTAGCTGGGCGATGATCATGCCGGTTGCCTGGTGGACTTCGCGCCTGGAGTACGTGGCGGAGTCGGTGTTATCGTCCACCGCCGGCAGGCGGTGGAGTACCTTGCGGAGCACATGGGTGGCGGCGAGGTCGGCCAGCGCGGAGGCCCGAGCGATCAGCATCGGGCTCAGTGCCGCCGGCGTGGTGGCGTAGAGGTCGACGGCGCCGACGTTCAGTTCGCCGATCGCCATCGGGAAGGCGTACAGCGAGCGCACCCCCGCATCTCGCAAGACGCCGCGAAGCAGCGGCCACCCTGATTCCGTCGGTTCCTGAAGGTCGGCGTCGACGACCGGTGTTCGCGTCCTCAGGGCGTCCCAACACGGTCCGGCGCCAAAGTCGATTTGCAGTTCGTCCAGCCGCGCCGCCTGGCCGTCAGATGCACAGATTGTCTCGGATCCGAAAGGGGCACCGAGCGTCGAGATGGCGGCATGGGTCACCGGAAGCGCGTTCAGGAACGAGGGACAAAGGCTGGACCCGTTTTCGGCCGCGACCGCGAGTGCGAGCGCTGCGTCCGTAAAGGCTCGTTCAGACATCGGCAGCCCATAACGAATCGGTAGCCCATAACGAAACGGCCGGACCTCGGGCGACGTTGATGATGTCCTCCTGACCAGCACCGGCACGTTTCTACCGGTCCAACCTTCGGGGTCCAGGACGCTGTGGAGAGCAGTCTACGCCGCGGAACTGCGCGAGGGTCAGACGGACTTCTTCTTGCGGGCGCTACGTCGGACGAAGCCAAAGATCAGGGTTCCGACGAAAAGGATGAGACCGATGATTGCCAGCCAGAGCAATCCCTTGATCGCAAACCCGACGACGGCCAGGACCGCCCAGACAACCAAGAGGATCACGATAACGGTCAACATGCGGCTTACGGTACCCGCGAATCGGCGGCGGAGCGATGGGCATTGCCAGCGAAGCCCATGGGTCGTGCGGAACCGTACGCGGGTACACTGGGGATATCCGGCGGCCATGACCTCGACGCCATGAGGAAACGATGAGGCTTTGCCATGTCGGAGGTCTCCGTCGGTCCGTCGAAATCGCCTGTGCCATCTTCCGGCGAGTACACCGCACTCGCTGCCATCGTGCGAGACTCTGGGCTGCTCCGACGCCGTTATGGGTACTACTGGAGCAAGCTGGTGTTGGTTCCGCTTCTTACCAGTGCGTTGGTCATCGCCTTCTTGTTGATCGGCAACAGTTGGTGGCAGATGTTCACGGCAGCCGCGTTCGCATTTCTCTTCACGCAGATCGCGTTTTTGGGGCATGACGCCGCCCACCGGCAGATTTTCCGCTCTGGGCGATGGAATGACTGGGTGAGTGTGATCGTGGGCGACTTGTTCGTCGGGATGAGCTACGGCTGGTGGCAGCACAAGCACACCCGTCATCACGCTAACCCGAACCAACAGGGCGTGGACCCGGACATCGAGCTGCCCGTGATTGCGTTCACGCCTGAGCAAGCGGCAGGCCGACCCGCGGCGCTGCGGTGGCTGATCGGCCACCAGGGCTGGTTCTTCTTCCCGATCCTGTTTCTGGAAGGGGTGTCATTGCACGCCTCGAGCGTGCGCCGGGTGTTCGCCCGGGAGCCGGTCAAACGGCGGCCTGTGGAGATCACGTTCCTCATGGTGCGAATCGTCGGCTACCTCGCCTTGATCTTCTTCGTGCTGTCGCCGGGTAAGGCTGCAGCATTCCTAGCGGTGCAGCTCGGGCTCTTCGGCTTCTACATGGGGATGTCGTTCGCGCCCAACCACAAAGGCATGCCGCTGGTATTGCCTGATGCGAAGCTCGACTTTCTACGCCGGCAGGTGCTGATGAGCCGCAATATTCGGGGTAGCCGGCTGCTGGACTTCGTCATGGGTGGTTTGAACTATCAGATCGAACATCACTTGTTCCCGTCGATGCCGCGGCCGCACCTGAGGCGTGCGGCCCCGACCATCCGTGCGTATTGCCAAGACCACGGCGTGCAGTACACCGAGACAGGGCTGTTTCGCTCCTATGTCATTGTGGCCGGGTACATCAATCGGGTCGGGTTGGCAGACAAAGATCCATTCAGCTGCCCCCTGCTCGAGTTGCGTCAGACCCCGGCGCTGCCCATGCCGCCACCGAAGGCCTAGACTGCAGGGCTGCTGTCCGCGCTTTCGCGGTCAGGCCAGGGGATCGAGGCTGCGAGGCCGTCGAGGATCAGGGCGAGCCCGAATTCGAACTCGTCGCCGAAGTCGTAGCCTGGCTGGAGCACGTGCTCGGCGGCCAGCTCGAGGAGATAGGGGTAGTCGCCGTCGCGGAAGGATCGGCTGATGGCTGTGACGGCGGGGGCGGCCGTGCTCTGGTTGAACGGCAGGGCCGACTCCTGTATTGCGAATCCGTAGATGTAGCTGTCCAGCAGCGCATAGGCGTGCGCGGTCAGGGCTACGGGGAAGCCTGCCTCGCGCAGAACGCCGATGATCCGGTCGTGGTGTCGAAGGGTGGCTGGGCCAGGGGTGGCTCGGGATTCCAGCAGGGCTATCGCCCAGGAGTTACGTGCAAGCACTCGGCGTGCGGAGTGCGCCCACGCGTAGAGTTCGTCGCGCCAGGGGCCCGTCGTTGATGGAAGCTCGATCTGACTGAAAACCAGGTCGACGACCCCGTCGAGGAGCTCGTCCTTATTGGCGACGTAGTGATACAGCGACATCGGTTTGACCCCGAGTGCTTGCGCCAGTGAGCGGATGGTCAGCGCTCCGATGCCCGAGGCGCTCGCAAGTGCGACGGCCCCGTTCAACACTCGATCGCGGCTGAGCGGGACGCGCCTAGGCGCATTGCCGCCGGTTGATTCTGACATCCCGCCCCGTTCTATCGCGTATTCGTACATTGTACGATAGGCTCGTACAAAGTACGAAAGTGGGGACCGCCCTCAGCCAGATTGAATACAGAGCAGCGCCAACGCACCTTCTAAGGAGCACATCATGGCCGCCAATACCGACATCACCCCTACGGTGACGGTTCCCATTCCACGAGGCAGAATGCGGCCGACGAGGCGGATCTCGCTGACCGTGGGCATCCTGTATGTGCTGACATTCGTCTCCATCCCCACGCTGGCGCTGTACGCGCCGATCAAGGACAACGTCGGCGCCTTCATCCTGGGGGCCGGAAGCGCATCCGCCGTGCAGTGGGGGATCCTGTCTGAGGTCATCGTCGGTCTGGCCGGCATTGGCACCGCCATCGTGTTGTATCCGCTGACCAAACGAATCAGTCAAACAGCCGCCCTCGGGTTGGTGGCCGCCCGGCTCCTCGAGACCTGCCTCATCTTCGTCAGCGTTGTGAGCCTGCTCACGATCATGACACTGCGAAACAACCTTGCCGGCACCGCCGGGACGAGCCCAGCGGCGCTGGCCACGATGGGTCACGGCCTACTCGCGAACTACACCTGGATGTTCCTGCTCTCCCAGAGCCTGATGCCCGTCGCATGCGACCTGCTCCTGGGCTACCTGCTCTACCGGTCCCACCTGGTGCCCCGTGTCTGGCCGATCGTCGCATTCATCGGCGCACCGCTGCTCCTCGCCTCCGACGTCGCGACCTTCTTCGGCGCCTACTCCCCGGTGTCCCCGATCGCCGTTCTCGCCGCACTTCCCGTCGCCGTGTTCGAATTGTCCCTCGGCATCTGGTTGATCATCAAGGGTTTCACGCCGACGCCGCTGACGGCCGACTACGACGCGATCAGCCAGCCAGCAGCATGAGGGTCGGCTCGAAAACCACTTTCGTGAATCTCCCCGAAGCGGTCATTCCCGCGTTCCTCCGCGCTATCCGCGTGAACCGGCCCTTCCTCACCGCCGAAGGCGCGGCAGAGGAGGTCCGGAAACAGGAACTCCGCCCGGGTTCGTACTCTCCGCGGAAGAAGCTTCACCCGGACGTCGCCGTGTCGGTACGACGCCATAGCGGCAGGCCGGTCTACACCGTCGCCCCGACCGGATCAACGCCATCCGGAGAGGTCATCTACGTGCACGGCGGCGGCTGGGTGCACGAGATCAATCCCTATCAGTGGGCACTGATCGCGCAGGTCGCCGCCGAAGCGAACACGAGGGTGACTGTCCCGATCTATGAGCTGCTCCCATACGGGAGCGCTGTATCGACGAACGAGTTCATCGTGGACCTGTTCGAAGACGTGAAGACCGAGCACAACGAGGTGCGCCTGGCTGGTGATTCCGCCGGCGGCCAGATCGCCCTCTCGGCGGCGCTCACTCTCCGCGATCGAGGACACGCGGATATCCGCACCGTCCTGATCTCCCCGCCGCTCGATCTCACCCTGTCGAACCCGGACATCGGCGGCGTGCTGCCGAAGGACCCATGGCTCGCTGTAGAAGGTATCCGCGCCGTCGCGAAGCGCTGGGCCGGCGATCTCCCGATCACCGATCCGAAGATAAGCCCGCTCCTGGGTGACTTCGACGGCCTTGGACCGATACTGCTCCTCACCGGCACCCACGAGATCCTGAACCCCGACGCCCATCTGCTGGTGTCGAAGGCGCGCGCTGCTGGCGTCGAGGTGACTCTCCTGGAACGCGACGCCGCCGTCCACGCCTTCCCGCTCCTGCCCACCCGCCCGGCTGCCGCCGCACGCGCCCGCATCGTCGCCGCCCTCCGCGCCTGAGGCACTCGGTGACGGCCACGATTCGAGCGCCCAGCTTCCAACACGCGAACGCGCATCGTACCGTGCCGCCCGTTCGATCAGAATCGGCACAACACAACCGCCTGCTGCCGACTCATTGGTAACCGCGTCACGACTTGTCTAGCCTCAATAGATACATTTGCATGGATTCGAGTACGCGTCGCTCAGAGCGAACGTCGTACGTCTGGGACTTTCGCCTAGCATTCGTGCCCGCCGACGCGTAGCGTACGGGTTACGGGTAGCTCCCGGGCAACCGAAGCGAGATCAGGCCTCAACCCTCGATCACGTCAAGCCGTGAAACCACGTCACATGGATTGCGGGTACAGGCTGCAGTGAAGGAGACGGTGTCCTCGCGAGGGCACCGTCTCGACCCCTGAAGCCTGGAGACGTTCGATCGCCTCAGAGAGCGACGTGTCGTGGACGAGGCGTTCGAAAGCCTTCCGGCGGAATCCCCGGAACGCAAGGCGGCACGAGCGACGGCGCTCTGGGCAGTCCTGGACGCATTGCCGGAATCCGATCCCAACCGACTCATGAAAGCCCGAAGCGCCTATCTGGCGGACCCCTCCGAGGCGACAGAAGCCGCTGAATAGGTGTTGCTGGACAGCAGTCTGTACACGCATCTTATGAAATGATCCACGGCCGCCTTTCCCCGTTCGTCGACCTGATGATGATCATCAGGTGCGAGCAGCGGCTGCCTCGATGATCACGGGCCGTTGGGCATGATCCGCGCCGCCCCGACGGCGCTGTCGATCGTAGGGCGCAAGTTGGGGTGGTGCTCCTGGATCGCGGACCAACCGGCCGACCCCGTATTTCGCGTGGACACAATTTGGACACACTTGAGTTCATTTCACTGTGACGCGTGGGCGCTCTAGCAATCCGAGATCGTTGATTTTTCGCGGAAGTTGACTTATGGTCGCGGCTCTACAAAGCACCCATACGAGCACACGGCTCATAATCGTGGTGTCGCGGGTTCGAGTCCCGCCCTCGCTACATAGCGTGAAAGCATTGGAAACGGCGGCTGTTGAACAGCCGCCGTTTCGCGTTGTCGGAGGACGTGATCACGTCTCCGAATTCGCCGGATGCCGGTCCGCCTTGATCCAGATGGGTGGGTGGGGGCGGCGGCGCTCGCGGTAGAGCCGCATGGCGAAGGGCGCCCAGAGGATGACCCCGACCCCCACCCCGACGAGCATGCCCCCGACAGTGTCCAGGAGCCAGTGAGCGCCGAGATAGGTGCGGCTGAGCATCATCAGCAGGGTGTAGATCAGGCCCGTCACCCAGACCCACGTGCGCCGGAAGATGATCGCGAGCGTCGTCGCGATGAGCGCTGCCGTTGCGCTGTGGCCGGATGGGAACGAGCCGAAGTCCGGTTGGACGATGATCGCCGCCGGCCGCGGGCGTCCGACGAGGTCCTTGATGATGGTCACGACCACGCCGCTCGTCACGGCGGCGATCACGTAGTACAGGGCGGCCCAGGGGCGGCGCCAGATCAGCAGGCCGCCGATGATCACGAGCGGGACGTAGACGATCGAACTGATCCCTCCGCCCACCTGATCGAGGACGAGCGCCGGGACCGTCCAGATCGGCGCGCGCGCCGTGACGAGCGCGTTCATCCACGCGACCTCGAAGTCGAACGGCTTGTCGGCCTGCCGGTAGAAGATCACGATCGCGAGCAGGACGACGAAGAGGAGCGCCGCCGCCGCGGAGACGACCCACCACAACCGCGCGATCTTGACCTCGGCGGGGGCATCGCTGGTGACGACCTCCTCGATCGCGTTCGCCGGCCCGCTTCCCGACCCGTGCTGGTCTGCCCCGTGCTGGCCGGTGCTCATGGCGACTCCGGCCCGGAAGCTCGCACCCGGACGGTCCGCCAGGTGTCCACGGCGATCACCCCGCCGATCACAATGAGCGAGAGCGACATCGAGGCGAGCACATCGGTCGGCCAGTGGTACCCGAGGTAGACCCGGCAGGTCGCCGTCGCGACCGCTAGGGCGAACGCGACGACGAGCGCGATGACCGCGTACACCGGGGTGCGGCGACGCGAGAAGATCAGGTAGGTCGTGATCAGGAGGAAGTCGGCGGCGCCCATCACATGCCCGGACGGGAACGACGACGTGTGGTCCACACCGATCAGCATGGCGCTGACGGGCGGCCTATGGCGACCGATGGTCGGAGCAAGGATCTGGACGGTGGCGACGCCGACGGCCATGCTCACGGCGAGCAGGAGCGGTCGCCACGCGTGTCGTGCCGCGATCCCCCACCACACCACCGTGATGAGGACGACGATCGGCAGGACGACCGGGCCGAAGACCGTGGCGACGATCGCCATCACCACGGTCAGCGTCGGCGACCGCATGCCCTCCAGCCAGGCCTGGATCGGGCGGTCGATCGCCGACAGCCCGTCGCTCTCGCGGACCGAGTCCAGCACGCCGAGGAAGCAGACCAGCCCGACCACCACGAGCACGGCCGAGACGATGTACAGGTTCCGCCGGGAGGAGGCCGACACGACCCGCTCCTCGACGAGGAACTTCTCATGCCACCGTCGACGCGTCCCCGCGCGTCCGTCGCTAAGCGCTGAGGTCATCGGAGGCTCGATCCGGCACGTACTTGTACAGTTCCCGCAGCGGCCGCACGTAGTCGTCGGACTCCGGTCGTTTGGGGAGTTTCAGCTTCTTCGGCTCGATCGTCTCGTAGGGGATCTGCGAGAGGAGGTGGCTGATGACGTTGAGGCGAGCCGACTTCTTGTCGTCGCTCTCCACCGTCCACCAGGGCGCCTCGGGGATGTCGGTCGCCTTGAACATGTCGTCCTTGGCCTGCGAATACTCCTCCCAGTGCGTGATCGAGTGGAGGTCCGTCTCGGAGAGCTTCCAGCGGCGAATCGGGTCCTTGAGCCGCTTCTCGAACCGCTTCTGCTGCTCGTCGTCGGAGACCGAGAACCAGTACTTGAAGAGCATCAGGCCGTCCTCGACGAGCAACCGCTCGAGCGCGGGAGCCTGCCGGAGGAACAGGTCGTACTGGTCGGGCGTGCAGTAGCCGAGCACATGCTCGACACCGGCGCGGTTGTACCAGGACCGGTCCATCAGCACGATCTCGCCCGCCGCGGGGAGCCGCTCGATGTAGCGCTGGAAGTACCACTGGCTCTTCTCGCGCTCGGTGGGGACGCCCAGCGCGACGACCCGGGCGGACCGCGGATTGAGGTACTGGATGATCCGCTTGATCGCGCCGCCCTTGCCCGCGGCATCCCGGCCTTCGAAGATGACGAGGACCCGGGCGCCGGTCGCGACGACCCACTGCTGCATGGCGACCAGCTCGACCTGAAGCTGCTCCAGCTCCGCTTCGTACGCAGCCTTGCTCGGTCGGTCCCCCTTCGATGTGGGTTTCTTCTTCGGAGTGCTCATCTGCCGCCTTCGCTTCGCATGGTCGAGCGAGCATACGGCGAAGGCGAAGCCAGTGCCGCGGGGTTGAACTCGCCGTTGATCGTGCTACGCGGAATAAACGCAGAGCCACATCGGCGCGGGCACGCTCTTCTTCTACGCGCGAACCGAGCGCATCGCCGGCGCCGGGTAGCCTGAAGTGTGCCGGGCGGTTGAATCCCCGAACGCAGCCGCGCGTCCTCGCCCCGCGACGGTCGCGGAATGTCCCGCACGCCGGGCGGTCCCGCCGCCCGACGCGCACGCGAGGGGTGACAGTGCATTCGAGAGGGCAGGAATGGAAACGGCAGCGTTGGAGGGCAAGGTCGCCATCGTCACCGGCGGCGGACGCGGACTGGGGCATGCGATGGCACTCGGCCTGGCCCGTGCCGGCGCCAGCGTCGTCATCTCGGCCGCGCGGCAGCCGGAGGAGATCGGCGCAGTCGCCGAAGACATCAACGCGATGCTCGGTGCGCACCGGGTGCTGGCGCTGCAGGCGGACGTGACCCAGGAAGCCGATTGCCGGCGCCTGGTCGATGACGCCATCGCTGCCTTCGGCGGCCTTCACATCCTGGTCAACAACGCCGGTCGCGGCATGAAATACGTGAGCGCGGACTTCCTGACCGAACCGACGCGGTTCTGGGAGGTCGACAGCGACACCTGGCGGACGATCGTCGATACCAACGTCAACGGTCCGTTCCTGATGGCCAAGGCGGCCGTCCCGCACCTGGTGCGCCAGCGCTGGGGCCGCATCGTCAACATCACGATGAACCACGAGACCATGCGCCGCGCCGGCTTTTCCCCATACGGCCCATCCAAGGCCGCGCTCGAGTCGGAGACCGTGATCTGGGCCCAAGACCTGGCCGGATCCGGCGTCACCGTCAACGGTCTGCTTCCTGGGGGCGCCACGGATACCGGAATGATCCCCGACGGCGTATCCGAGGAGGTGCGCAGCCGGTTGCTGCGACCGGAAGTCATGGTCGAGCCGCTGCTCTGGCTGACCTCGGAGGCCTCCGCCAACATCACCGGCGCCCGCCTGGACGCGGCGCGCTGGGACAGCGCTCTGGCGCCGGACCAGGCTGCCGCGGCCGCGCTCGGGCATGCGGGCTGGGCCGACCAGGCTGAGCACTGACCGGCCGGCCGGGGCGGCTCAGCCCGTCGAGTCAACGGCTCGACTTCGGGGCGGTGGCGGGTACGTTCGGCGCATGAGCCTGAGCCTCGTCACGTTGACGCCCGCCCAGTCCGTCGGGATCCCGGTGGCGCTGATCGGGGCTGGTTTCCTGGCGGTCGGGGCCCAACTGCAGCAGCGTGGCGTGGCGAAGGTGAATGCTCAGCCCGGCGAGGTCAAGCGGAGCGCGCTCGGGATCGGCCAGCTCCTCGCTCTGGCGCGGCGGCCGTCGTGGCTGCTGGGGACGGTGTGCCTCGGCCTCGCGATCCTGTTCCAGCTGTTCAGCCTGTTCCTCGCGCCGCTGACGGTCGTCCAGCCGCTGGGCGCGCTGGCGCTGGTCATCACGGCCATCCTGAACGCGCGCGTCACCAAGGTGAAGCTGGACGGTCGCGCGATTCGCGCGATGGCGCTCTGCGTCGTCGGAGTCGGCCTGTTCGTCGCGGTCGCCGCGCTGACGACGACCACCCCGCCGATCCAGGAGGCGCAGTTGATCGCCGTGGTGGTCATCCTCGCCGCAGTACTGCTCGTGCTGGGCGTCTGCTTCGGGCTGCTGCGCAAGCGTCTCACCCGGATCTTCTACGTGGTCGCCGCCGGGGTGCTGTTCGGGTTCGTGGCAACACTGGCAAAGGTGCTGATCGGACGCATCCAGACCATCTTCCGTGCGCACTTCCAGCTGGTGCCGGGCGACTGGCTCACCCTCGTCTGTCTGGTCGGGCTGCTCGCGGCGGCCGTCCTCGGCACCTACTTCGTGCAGACTGCGTACTCGTCCGGGTCCCCGGATGTCGTCGTCGCCGGCCTCACGGTGATCGACCCGATCGTCGGGGTGACGATCGGCGTCGTGGTTCTCGGGGAGGCGGCGCACGCACCGCTGTGGGCCGGCTTCGTGTTCGCGGTCGCCGGGGTGCTCGCCATCGTCGGCGTCATCCAGGTGTCGCGGAGCGGAGCCCGGTTGCATCCCGACGACGCCGAGTCGAAGAAGGTGACTCCCGAGCCCCCGAACGAGCACCCGGTCGCGTCCGCGTAGAACCGGATGGCAAGACGGCCGTCAGCCGGCGTTTTCTTATTCGACCACGCGAACAGACTCCCTCTCGACAACGGGCATCGGGATGAGGTGCCGCACCGGCGAACGGTCGCCCGCGAGCGCCAGCTCCATCGCGGTGCGTCCCATCTGCTCGTACGGGATGCGGGCGGTCGACAGCGCCGGCCGGAGGATCGAGGCGAGGACGTCGTCGTCGAAGGAGACGATGGAGACGTCGTCCGGGATGCGGACGCCGGCCTCCTGGAACGCCTGGTAGACGCCGAACGCGACGTTGTCGTTCAGGCAGATCAGACCGGTGAAGTCCACACCGCTGTCCAGGAGCTCCCGAGCCATCCGGTAGCCGGTCTGCGGCTCCCAGTGCCGGGCGTGCAGGTCGGCGACCAGCGTGATGCCGTGTTCTGCGAGCACCGCGTCGATGCCGGCGAAGCGGTCGAGGATGGTGACCGACTCCTCGACCGGGAGGATCTCGGGGGCGATGCGGCCGATGAGGGCGATGCGGCGGTGGCCGGCGTCCACGAGGAGCTGCGTCATGGCGGCTCCGGCGGCCCGCTCGTCGGGGAGGACGACCGGGTAGTCCGTGGTCGTGGTGGCGTTGAGCATCACGACCGGCACGTCGGCGGGGAGCGCGGGGAGGGCGACCTGGCGGGCGGCCATCGAGCCGAACACCAGCCCTGCCGCCCGACTGTCCACCATGGCGTCGAGCACCCCGCCGAGTCGCTCGGGGTGGTGGCCCGTCTCGGCGATCAGGACGGTGTGCTCGTGGTCCTCGGCGACGTCGAGGAGGCCCCGGATCATCGCGGACGCGTAACGGGTGAGCGTGACGTCGTCGGAGACGAAGCCGACGACCGGCGCCTTGCCGAACCGGAGGGTGCGGGCGGCGGGGTTCGGCCGGTAGTTGAGCTCTTCGGCGATCCGTCGCACGCGCTCGGCCGTCTCGGGGGAGAGGCGGGTGCCCGGTCGGTCGTTGAGGATGAGGCTGACGGCCGTCTTGGACAGGCCCGCCTTCGCCGCGACGTCAGCGATCGTCACCCTGTCAGACATCCGGCGCCCCCTTTGCTCTGCGGATCATTCAAGCAGGAGATTCCCCCAACGCTTGCGCAAACCTCATCCTATTGCTATTTTCGACCTTGCTAAACGCATTCAGCACATTGCTAAACGCATTCAGCACCCAGACCCGCACCCGCAGGTCCGACGATCACACATCCAATGGAGGATCACCATCGTGAGGAAGACAACCCGCCGGGCGCTCGTCGCCACGGCCGTCGTCGCGGCCACCGCGACGCTCGCACTGACCGGCTGCGCCACGGGCGGCGCCGGAGCCGGGACATCCGGCGGCCAGATCGTGATGTGGACCCACAACGCCGGCAACAAGGCCGAGCTGGGCGCCATCCAGTCGATCGTCACCGACTTCAACAAGTCGCAGTCGAAGTACACGGTCAAGGTGCAGGCATTCCCGCAGGACTCGTACAACCAGTCGGTCACGGCGGCGGCGGCCTCCAAGAAGCTGCCCTGCATCATGGACATCGACGGGCCGAACGTGCCGAACTGGGCGTGGGCCGGCTACCTCGCTCCGCTGACGGGGATGGACTCCACGCTCTCGAAGTTCCTGCCCTCGACAGTCGGCAAGTACAACGGCGCCACCTACTCCTACGGCTTCTACGACGTCGCCCTCGCGATGATCTCGCGCAAGTCCACACTCGACGCTGCGGGCATCCGCATCCCGACGGTGGACAAGCCGTGGACGCAGACCGAGTTCCAGGACGCGCTCGACAAGCTCAAGGCGTCCGGCAAGTTCCAGTACCCGGCCGACTTCTCCACCGGCTCCACCGGGGAGTGGTGGCCGTACGCGTACTCGCCGTTCCTGCAGAGCTTCGGCGGCGACCTGATCAACCGCGACGGCTACAAGACGGCCGACGGTGTGCTCAACGGGGCGAAGGCCGTCGACTGGGCGAAGTGGTTCCGTGGGCTGGTCACCAGCAACGACATCTCCGCGAAGTCGGGCGCCGACCCGGTGGCGGACTTCCTCAACGGCAAGACCGGCATCCTCTACGACGGCGGCTGGGCGGCCGACCAGGTGCGGACGGCGCTGAAGGACGACGCGGTCTTCCTCCCGTCGGTCGACCTCGGGAAGGGTCCGAAGATCGGCGGCGCCTCCTGGCAGTGGGGCGTCTCCAAGACCTGCGGCAACACCGCGGGCGCGCTGGCGTACATGAAGTTCGCGGCCGCCGACAGGTACGTGGCCCAGGTCGCCAAGGCCACGGGCACCATCCCCGCGACCGACGGCGCGGCAGCGCAGGTCCCTGGCTACCAGCCGGGCGGCGAGAACGCGATCTTCCGCGACTTCTCGAAGAAGTTCGCCGAGGTCCGTCCGGTGACCCCGGGCTACCCGTTCATCGCGACAACGTTCACCAAGGCGGCGCAGGACATCCTGAACGGCGCCGACCCGAAGTCGACCCTCGACCAGGCGGTCAAGGACATCGACGCCAACCAGAAGTCGAACAACTACTTCAAGTAGCCGGCAGGGCCGGTCCGGGAGGCACCTCCCGGGCCGGTCGGGCTGACGGACAAGGACGTCACCATGAGCACCATCACCGAGCCGGCCGCGCCCGCCGAGCGCGCCGCCTCAGCAGTACCGCACCCGGGCCGGTCGAAGCCGGCCACGGCACGAGGAAAGAAAGAAGCGGTCGTCGGGTGGGTCATGCTCGCCCCGGCCGCCGCCCTGATCGTCACCTTCCTGCTGGTCCCGATCGGCCTGACCTTCGGGCTCGCCTTCACCAACGCCCGGCTGATCTCGCCGGAACCGGCGCACTTCGTCGGCCTGGACAACTTCGTCGCCCTGTTCACCGACGACACGTTCTGGGCGTCGCTGCGGAACACGATCATCTTCACCGTGGTGATCGTTCCGCTGCAGTCGACGCTCGCCCTCGTTCTCGCCCTGCTGGTCAACTCGAGGACACGCGGCACCACCTTCTTCCGCACCGTCTACTTCCTCCCCGTGGTCACCTCGATCGTGGTGATCTCGATGCTCTGGCTGTTCCTGTACCAGAAGGACGGCCTCATCAACGTGCTGCTGTCGAAGGTCGGCATCCAGGGCCCCGACTGGCTCGGCGACCCGCACTGGGCGCTGCTCGCGATCATCCTGATGTCGGCCTGGCAGGCGATGGGCTTCCACATGATCATCTGGCTCGCCGGCCTCCAGACCATCCCCGCCGAGCTCTACGAGGCCGCGTCGCTGGACGGAGCCTCGCGGTGGCAGCAGTTCGCCCACGTCACCTGGCCAGGCCTCCGCGCGACGCGCACCTTCATCTTGATCACGATCACGATCGCGGCGTTCGGGCTGTTCTCGCAGGTGCAGATCATGACCCAGGGAGGGCCGCTCAATTCCACGACGACGCTGGTCTTCCAGGCGGTGCGCAGCGGATTCCAGCAGCAGCAGACCGGCTATGCGTCGGCGATCTCGCTGGTCTTTTTCGTGCTCGTGCTGGTCGTCACCCTCATCCAGCGATTCCTCACTCGTGACAAGGAGGCCAGGCGATGACCGACACCATCCGCGACGTCGCGGACGCCCAGACGCCGCACACCCTCGAACCGACCCGGCGGCGGCGAAGCGTCTGGCGACGCACCCTGATGCTCGTCCTCAAGATCGCGCTCGCCCTGGTGTTCGGGCTGCCGCTGGTCTTCATGATCGTCTCCAGCTTCAAACCGGACGCGCAGATCTTCGGCGACCTCGACGGCATCCAGGCGTTCCTCCCCGTCGGGAACATCAGCCTTGCCAACTACACAGGCGTGTTCGACCGCGTGCCGTTCGCGCAGTTCCTGTTCAACTCGATCCTGATCTCGGTGCTGACCGTCGGGCTGGGGCTGGTGGTGAACTCGCTGGCGGCGTTCTCGCTCTCGCGCATGCGCATCCCGGGCGGTAAGGTCGCGCTCGGCGTCATCCTGGCTACGCTGATCGTGCCGTTCGAGGTGATGGCGCTGCCGCTGCTGTGGGAGGTCAACCAGCTTCCGTACTTCGACGGCGCCCAGATCGTGCAGGGCTGGCTCGACACGTACACCGTGCAGATCGTGCCGTTCATCGCCAACGCGTTCTCGATCTTCCTCTTCTACCAGTACTTCGACTCCATCCCGAAGGAGCTGGACGAGGCGGCGCGAGTCGACGGCGCCGGCTGGTTCCGCATCTACCGCAGCATCATCATGCCGCTCGCGGGCCCCGCGATCGCCACCGTCGCGATCCTGACCTTCCTCCCGGCGTGGAACCAGTACCTGTGGCCGCTCATGGTCACCCAGAGCGAGGCGGTGCGCCCGGCGATGGTCGGCATCGACTACTTCAAACAGCTCAACACCTCATGGGGCCAGATCATGGCCTACGCCACCATCATCACCGTCCCCGTGCTGGCCCTCTTCATCGCGTTCCAGCGCTCGTTCGTCAACTCCATCGCCTCCCAGGGCTTGAAAGGCTGATCATGTTCGCACTCCCCGACAGCTGGGTCTGGGACTTCTGGCTCGCCGACGACGGAGAGAAGTACCACCTCTTCTTCCTCTACGCGTCGAAGGCCCTCAAGGACCCCGACGCCCGCCACTACCGCGCCTCCATCGGCCATGCCGTCTCCGACGACCTCGAGAACTGGACCCGCGTCGTGGACGCCCTCGTTCGCAGCGACGCCCCGGCCTTCGACGACCTGGCCACCTGGACGGGCAGCGTCGTCCGCGGCGACGACGGGCTCTGGCGCATGTTCTACACCGGCACGGTGCTGACCGCGGACGGGAACGTGCAGAGCATCGGGATGGCGACGTCCACCGACCTCTACGACTGGACCAAGAGCGACAGCAACCCGATCCTCACCGCCGACTCACGCTGGTACGAACGGCTCGCCGACGGGCACTGGCACGACGAAGCGTTCCGCGACCCGTGGGTGTACCGAGACGAGAGCATCGGCCGCTGGCGCATGCTCATCACGGCCCGCGCCAACCACGGCCGCCCCGACGACCGTGGTGTCATCGCGACCGCGCTCTCCGACGACCTCGAGACCTGGGAGCTGCAGCCTCCGTTGAGCGCGCCGGGGAGCGGGTTCGGCCAGCTCGAGGTGCTCAACACCGCCGAGATCGACGGGGAGAATGTTCTCTTGTTCTCGTGCCTGGCCCCCGACCTCGCGGACGCGCTCCGGCAGACGGGGACGACCGGCGGCACCTGGGCGATCATCGCCGACGCCGACGGCCGCTGGGACCCGACGCGCGCTCAGCAGCTCACCGACCACGATCTGTACGTCGGCCGGGTCATCCACGACCGGGTCTCGGGGGCGGCGATGTTCCTGGCGTTCGAGAACACCGGCCCGGACGGCTCGTTCGTCGGCGGCATCACCGACCCACGTCCGGTCTCGGTGCGCGACGGCGTCGTGGTGCTCGGCGACGCGTCCGACCACTCGGGGCGGACCGTACCGGTCGCCGCCTCCGGCCGGGGCTGAGAGTGCCCGTGCGCCGTGGGCCGGCCGCCATGACCGAGGCGGCCGAGGACGGGATCCTCGTGATCGGCGAGGCGCTCGTCGACATCTTCAGCGGCCCGGCCGGGACGGAGGAGGCCTTCGGCGGCGGCCCTGCGAACACGGCTCTCGCGCTCGGCCGGCTGGGTCATCGCGTGCGGCTCGCCACGGCGGTCGGCGACGACGAACGCGGTCGGGGACTGCGTGAATGGCTCGCCGCGTCGGGTGTCGCAGTGGAGGCGACGCCGATCGCCCGCACGGCGACCGCCCGCGCGACGCTCGCGGCCGACGGCTCCGCGAGCTACGTGTTCGACCTCGCCTGGGAGGCCTCCCTCGCGAGCGTGCGGCCGGCCGCGGTGGTGCACACGGGCTCGATCGCCGCCGCGCTCGAGCCCGGCGCGGCGGCCGTCGAGGGCTTCCTGCGGTCCGCGCGGGCGACCGCCATCGTGAGCGTCGACCCGAACATCCGCGCCTCGCTCTGCGACGAGGGCTCGCGCGCCCGGATCGAACGGATCCTCGCGCTCGCCGATGTCATCAAACTGAGCGACGAGGACCTTGCGTGGCTGGCACCCGGGTCGTCACCGCGCAACGCGGCCGCCCGCTGGTTGAGCGATGGGGCCGAGCTGGTGGTGGTGACCAGGGGAGCGCGCGGCTCGCTGGCGTTCGCGCACGGTGGCAGCGTGGCGTGCGACGCGGTGCGCGTCGACGTGGTCGACACGGTCGCGGCGGGTGACACGTTCACCGCGGCGCTGCTGGACGGGCTCGTAGCGGAAGGGCTGGCCGGCGCCGACCGGCGGGACGCCCTGCGCGCGATCGATACCGAGGCGCTGGCGCGACTGCTGTCGCGGGCCTCCCGCGCGGCGGCGATCACCGTGAGCAGGAGGGGAGCGAACCCTCCGACGCGCGCCGAACTCGGCGTGGAGGCAGGCTCGGAGCGGTGATCCCGGGTCGGGATCGGGTCAGTCGTTGGACAAAAGGATCATCCTGATCTATTTTGTTCTCTGGCGGGACGACGCTGTCCCGAGGCGCTCGCCGGAGAGTCACCCGCTCCGCCGCCGTATCCCCCAACGCTGAAGGAGTACCTGTGACAGAGCAGAGGCCAACCACCGGGAGCACTCTCGGTCTGGAGGTGCGGTCGATCGATTACGTCCCGCACCACGAGCGTCACGGCAAGGTGTGGCACATCGGCCCGCTGTGGTTCATGTCCAACGCGCAGATCGCGACCCTCGCGGTCGGTGTGGTGAGCATCGCGGCCGGCGGCAACCTGATCTGGTCGATCATCGCCATCGTCCTCGGCCTGCTGGTCGGCACGATCTTCATGGCCGCGCACTCGTCGCAGGGGCCGCAGCTCGGCCTGCCGCAGATGATCCAGTCCCGCCCGCAGTTCGGCTACATCGGCGCGCTGCTCGTGTGGCTTTTCGCGTTCCTGCAGTACGCCGGCTTCAACATCTTCAACACCGTCCTCGCGGGCGACTCGATCACCGGGGCGATCCACGTCGGGCACGGCGCCGACGCGTTCTGGTTCTGGCTGGTCACCATCGTCTGCGCGGCGGTCGCCCTCTTCGGCTACGACCTCATCCACAAGATGGAGCGATACCTCACCTACGTGACGGTCGTCGTGCTCGCCCTGCTCACCATCGCGGCGCTGGTGCACCTGCACCTCCCGGCCGGATCGTTCGACATCGCGCACTTCAACGCGCTGGCGTTCTTCTCGCAGTTCGGCGTCGTCGCCGGCTACCAGATCTCGTGGGCCATCTACGTCTCCGACTACTCGCGCTACCTGCCGGCCGACACCCCGCCGAAGACGACCTTCCGCTGGACGTTCTGGGGGAGCGCCATCGGCGGCGCGTGGATGATCCTGCTCGGGGCCTACCTGGCCGCGGCGGTCAAGGACTTCAACGCCAGCGACCCGGTGGCGGCGATCCGCGATGTCGCCGACAGCCTCTTCCCGGGCTTCGGCATCATCGCCCTGCTGGTCATCGCGTTCGGGCTGATGGCGGTCATCATCCTCAACATGTACGGCGGATCGCTGACCCTGATCTCCTCGATCGACAGCATCCGCAAGGTGCGGCCGACCCTCAAGGTCCGGGTGATCACGGTGGGCATCACCGCGGCCATCTCCGGCGTGCTCTCGCTCTACGCCTCCAGCGACTTCGCCGCGGTCTTCGCGGACTTCCTGCTGCTGGTGCTGTACTTCTTCATCCCGTGGACGGCGATCAACCTCACCGACTACTTCATCGTGCGCAAGGGCCACTACGCGATCGGCGAGATCTTCAAGCCGCACGGCATCTACAAGCGCTGGGGCTGGGCCGGGATCGTCTCCTACTTGGTCGCCTTCGCCTGCATGGTCCCGTTCTTCAGCATCGGCACGTTCTTCACCGGGATCGTGGCGCAGCACATGGGCGGCGTCGACATCTCGCTGTTCATCGGACTGCCCGTCGGCGGCGTGCTCTACTGGCTCTTCACCCGGAACCTCGACCTCGCCGCGGAGCGGGCGCTGGCCGAGCAGCAGGCCGCTGACCTCGAGAACGCGGCTCCGGAGGGCGAGGACCTGGCCGGCGTCATCGTCGACTGATTCCCGCGGCCGCTCGCGCCGGATGTCCGATCAGTTTTCGGCGTCCGGCGCGGGCGTTCGCGCTCCCTCGTCGCCCGCGCCGGCGATGCCGACGAACATCGAGCGATGGAGGGTCTGGACATGCGCCTCCATGATCGCTACGGCAGCCACCGGGTCGTGCCGGCGGAGGGCGTCGACGACCTCCGCGTGCTCGGCGTTGACGCGGTGGAGATAGGCGACCGGGTACGGCAGGAAGTACTCGTACAGGGCGTACAGCGTCGCGCTGTAGTGGGGGAGAGCCCACGGCAGGCCGCTCGCGCGGGCGATGGCCAGGTGCAGCGCCTCGTCGGCGGAGTGGTAGCCGCTCCAGTCCTCGGCCCGCGCCGCCTGCTCGACGTAGCGGTCGAGCTCGGCGAGCTGGGCGTCGGTGATGACGAGCGCCGCGTGATGGACGACGGCGCACTCGAGCAGCGTCCGGCGGTCGATCAGCTCGTGCACCTTCGCGGCGTCGCCGAGGTAGGCGCCGACGGCGGCCACGGCGGAGGCCGCGGAGGGCTCCGCCACGAAGGTGCCACCCGCCCGGCCGCGCCGCCGGGCCAGCAGGCCGTCGTCGGCGAGGCTCTCGAGCGCCCGGCGGGCGGTGATGTCGCTCACCCCGAGGGCGTCGGCGACCTGGCGGTAGGTCGGCAGGCGGTCTCCGCGCGCGAGGAGGCCCAGCTCGATCGCGAGCGCGATGCGGGCCCGCACCGTCTCCAGCGCGCTCAGGCGCGTGATGCCTGCGACGGCCGGGTCCACGAGGGCTGCTACGGCCGCGCCGGCGCCCTCGCCCGCCTCGTCATTCCCCGACGTCATGCCGTCCACCCTAGCGGCGGATGGTGGACATAAGCGATCATAATGATCTATTTTTGCTGTGAGCGATCGACGAACGAAGGAGCGAGACGATGGCACGAACCCTGCAGGTCGTAGGAGTCCAGGCGCCTCCGCTGCCGCTCGGGACTCCGCTGGACGTTTTCGCAGACGAGGTGCGGTCGATCGCCGACGCGCACCCGCACCCGGGCGCCCGACTCGTCGTCTACCCCGAGCTTCACCTCTTCGGGCCGGAGCACGCCGCCCCGGCGGACCGCAACGACCTGCTCGACGCCTGCGCCGTCGCCCTGGACTCGCCGCTGATCGCCGAGCTCGGCGCCATCGCGCGGAAAGCGGGCGTCTGGCTCGTGCCGGGCAGTGTGTGCGAGCGCGGGCCGGCGGGGGAGCTGTTCAACACGGCGCTGGTCTTCTCGCCGTCGGGCGAGCTGACCGCGAGCTACCGCAAGATCTTCCCGTGGCGGCCCTACGAGCCCTACGTGCCCGGCGGCGAGTTCGTCGTGTTCGACATCCCCGGCACCGGACGTCTCGGCCTCTCGATCTGCTACGACGCGTGGTTCCCGGAGGTCACCCGGCACCTGGCGTGGCTGGGCGCCGAGGCCGTCGTCAACGTCGTCAAGACCACCACCCCGGACCGCGCTCAGGAGGTCGTGCTCGCGCAGGCCAACTCGATCGTCAACCAGACCTTCACCGTCAGCGTCAACTGCGCCGGCCCGATCGGCGAGGGCCGCAGCCTCATCGTGGACCCGGAGGGCGCCGTCCTCGCCGCCGCCTCGGGCGCCGACGCGGCGGTGCTCGTCGAGACGATCGACCTGGACGCCGTCACGCGGGTGCGCGAGTCCGGCACCGCCGGCTCCAACCGCATGTGGGCCCAGTTCCAGCCGACGGACGCGCCTCTCGAGCTGCCGCTCTACTCCGGCCGCATCGACCCCGCACGGTGGGCTCCGTCCGCGGCGGTCGCCGGGGACGCGACGCGCTGAGACCGACGTATGCTTGTCCGCGGCCGTCCGGACGGGGCGGCGGTTCAGGCGGGAGAGGAGAACTGGTGCGCATCACCCTCGCCCAGATCGACTCCGACGACGATATCCAGCGCAACCTCGGGCTCATCCGCACGGCCGCGGAAGCGGCCGTCGCGCAGGGCGCGGAGCTGGTGGTCTTCCCCGAGTACGCGATGTACGAGAAGCGCGCCGTCGACGAGACCTTCGCGACCGCGGCCCAACCTGTCGACGGGCCGTTCGTGTCCGCGCTCGCGGAGCTGGCCGCCGCCCTCGGCATCGCGATCGTCGCGGGCATCGTGGAGAAGTCGGACGACGACCCGCGACCGCACAACACGCTGATCGCGGTCGACGCGACCGGCTCGGTGATCGCCCGCTACCGCAAGCTCCACCTGTTCGACTCGTTCGGCTTCCGCGAGTCGGAGTGGATCGCGCCCGGCGACTCCCTCGAGCCGGTCGTCTTCGAGGTCGGTGGGCTGACGTTCGGGCTGATGACCTGCTACGACCTCCGCTTCCCCGAACTGGGCCGCCGCCTCGCCGACGCCGGTGCGCACGTGGTCCTGGCCTGCTCCTCCTGGGTTCCGGGCGCGGGCAAGGTCGACCAGTGGCGCACACTGGCGAAAGCCCGCGCCATCGAGAACACCTGCTTCGTCGTCGCCGTCTCGCAGTCGGCGCCGATCTCGATCGGCACGAGCCTGCTGGCCGACCCGTTCGGCGCTGTCGTGGGCGAGCTGGGCGACAGCCCGGCGATCACGACCTTCGAGCTGGCCGCGGCGGATGTGGACGCGGCACGCGAGCGGAATCCCGCGCTTCGGCAGCGGCGGTATGGCGCGTCGCGGTAGACGAGTCTCCGGTTGAACGACGACGAGGGGCGCAGCTGATGCTGTGCCCCTCGGCTTCACTGACGCGGTGCGCGTCAGCGGCTGATGTATGCGCCGTCGGTGTCGTGCTCCAGCGTGTAGTAGCGCGTGCTGCGGGTCTGCGCAGACAGCGTCCAGGAGCGCTCGAAGCGCCGACCGGTGGCGTCGTACTCGACCACGATGCGATCTGCGGCGGTGTCGAGTTGCGACGTCCACTGCCGGGGAGAGCCGAGGCCCTCTGCCTGAAGCACGACCTGGGGACCGGCCGTGCGGGGCTGGCGGCTGAGTTCGGCCACCTGGGCGGCGTTGAGCCGGGCTTCGCTCACGGTGCGTGTCGTCATTTCCACGTTCATTGAACCGCCAATATAAATAAACGTTTAGTTGTATAGTAGACCATGTCGACAGAAAAAGAAAGCGCGAGGGAGCTGGGGATGGCAAGACGGTACGACCGCGAGGAGAGCGTTCGCCTGCTCCTGGAGGCGAGCGCCGCGGAGTTCGCCCGCCACGGCGTCGGAGGCGCGCGCATCGATCGCATCGCCGACCGCGCCGAGGTCAACAAGGCCTCGATCTACACGTACATCGGCAACAAGGACGACCTCTTCCAGGCCGCCTTGCAGTCCAAGCTCGGCCAGCTCGCCGGGAGGGTCACGATCCAGTCCGACGATCTCGCCGCGTACGCGGGAGACCTGTTCGACTTCCTCACAGCGGAGCCGGTGGTGGCGTGGCTGTTCGAGCAGGAGGGCCTGCACTACGGTTCCGAGGAGGTCCCGGGTCAGGCGGAGAGGTCGGACTATTTCGGTTCCCGCGTCGCCACCGTCCGTGAGGCGCTCGGCGGCGACGGGGACGCCGAGGCCATCTTCTTCTCCATCATCGCGATGTGCTACTGGTATGTCGCCGCACCGCAGATGGTCCGGATGGTGTTCGGCGGCGCCTCGCCCGAGGAGGCCAGGAGTCGTTACCGGGCGCACCTCGCGGCGACCGCGCGAGCGATGATCGCCAAGTGAGCCCACGCGCTCGCACCGGTGGCCCGGGGTGTGTCCCCGGGCCACCGGTGCGTCGGTTCGGGCGCTGCGACTACTGGGCGATGCCGTTGCTGTAGGTGGTCACGGTCTGCGGCTTGCCGCTGTTCGTGCCCGTCGCGGCGGAGCCCTGGCCGTCGATGACGTGGTCGATCGTGCCGGCGTTCTTGTTCAGCGCGACCGTGCTGAGGTCGTGCATCACCACGCCGGGCGTGTTCGGGACCTCGAACGACTGGGTCGCGTGGAGCGTCGGGTCGACGTTGGTGTAGATGTAGCTGCCCAGGCCCCACGCCTCGTGGGTCTGGACGGTGTCCGCCACCTTGTAGGCGGCGTAGCCGTCGACGCCGTCGTGCTGCCACGCCGCCTGGTCGGGCGCGTCGTAGGGCAGCTCGTTCTGGAAGAACACGGTCCGGCCGCGTTCGCCGTTCCACACGACGTTGTACTTCTGGTAGTGCTCGACGAACAGACCGGTCGCGGTCACGTCGTCGCCGTTCACGACGAGCCCGGTGTCGGCCGTGTTCACCGTCCAGCCGACCGAGCCGGCCACGCCGTGGTCCGCGCGCCACGCCCAGATGTCGTCGAGGATGGTGTGGTCGGTGTTGACCTCCAGGCTCGTGGTGGCCTTGCCGACGTGCGGGCCGCCGATCCGGAAGAACACGTCCTGCAACGCGGTCGGGTCGCTCGCGGAAGCCACGTGCGGGCCGCCCTTGTCGTGGCCGCTGCCGACCTGGAGGAGGGTGGGCGAGTTCACCGGTCCCGCGTCGAAGGTCAGGCCGGCGATGTCGACGCCCTGGACATCGGCCACCGTCATCGGGATAGCACCGTCCTGCGCCGTCAGGGTGGCCATGCCGAGCCCGAGCACGACGGTGTCGGCCCGCTTCACGGCGATGCTCTGCGCCACGTCGTACACGCCGGGGGTGACGAGCAGGTTCTTCCCCTGCGCCAGCGCGGAGTTGATCTTCGCGATGGAGTCACCGGGATGGGCGACGAAGAAGCTGCTCAACGGCAGCGACTGGCCGGGGGTGTGGCCGTTCGCCCAGGTGGTGCCCGTGGAGTTCGTCTGCGCGCTGGGCACGAACACGCGGTAGTTCCCCTCCGCATCCACGTACAGGTACGGCTTCTCGCGGGACACCGGCGTCGCCGTCAGCGTGGTGTAGGCGGGGTTGGGGAAGGATTGCGCCGGCGCGTTGATGTCGCCGGAGAACACCTGGTTCCACACCGCGTTGGACCAGCCCGCGCCGAGGTCGGTGTTGCGCACGTAGAACTGCTGCTGCGATCCGTTGAGCGCTCCGCCCTCCAGCCGCGAGTCGGCCACGAAGCCGCCGCTCGCGTAGTTCGGGTTGTCGCAGTAGGGCATGAACGTGGTGTAGTTCTTGACGTCCACCCGCCGCATCGGGGCGGCCTGCGACACCGCCCACATCTCGTTGCCGGTGTGGCATCCGTCGGACGTCGGGACCACGTGGATGGTCAGGTTGGACACGGAGCGCCAGAAGGTGTCCAAGGCGCCGCTGCCGTTCTTGCCCGTCGCGGTCACCCCGCCGTTGATGGTGACGGCCGAGGGGTCCTGGCCGAGGCCGTCGACCTCGGTGTAGTAGCCCACTTTGACGTCCAGCGGCTGGGACGCCGACCCGTAGGTGCCGGGCTTGAACAGGAGGGTGTACCGCTGGGTGCCCATCTCGTTGTCGACCTGCTGCGCGTAGATCGAGTCCACCTTCGCCTGGATGTCGCTCTGCGGCATGTCCGGCGAGAAGACGATCACATTGGGTCCGAGGTCGGTCTCCGGAGGAGGCGGGGCGGCACTGGCGGCCTGAGTGGACGCGAGCACGCCGAGGACGGCCGCGCCGACCGCGACCGCCAATCCGAGGGGACGTCGATGCGATCGAACCGTGGCGATCGGCTGTCGTTGCGAGGTTGACACCTGAACCTGCTTCCGTCGAGGCGGCAGCCGCGCCGTCCTTTCCGCGGATGCGTTCTCCGGGTGGGCATCATCGGCCGCCTGAGTAGCGAATTGCGGCAGCTTAACCGGTTCAATGCGAGGTCGTCAACGGATTGCCAACGGTTTGCCAAACGGTTTGCCAAACGCAGCAACCGCTTCGGCGCGGGTCCTCAGACCGAACCCGGGTGCGTCCCCAGCACGTAGGTCTGAATCGCGATCACCGCCGCTCCGCGGCACCATTCGAGGTTGTCGCCGGAGGTCGTGATCAGGTCGAGGCGCTTCGCCCGCGGGTCGCGGTCGGCGGCGATACCCTGGTCGATGGCCTCGCGGGCGACCTCGACCAGGCGGACTCCCTCTCCGCCGAGGACGATGCGCTCGGGCATCGTCAGGTTGGCCACCGCTGCCAGCAGGCGGCCGAGGCCGCGGCCGGCGTCGTCGACGACCCGGCGCGCGGCGGGCTCGCCCGCGACCGCCAGGGTGAGGGCCTCGTCGTAGCTCACGTCGCGACCGAGCGCGGTGCCGACCTCGTGCACGATGGCCGCCTGGGTGAGGACGCTGCGGGCGCAGCCGCGGTGGCCGGCCGGGCACAGCGGACCCATCGGATCCAGCGGCCAGTGGCCGATGAGGCCGATGCCGGCGTCGTCGTCGGCCACGATGCCGTCGTGGATGACGAGGCCGTAGCCCACGCCCGCGCCGAGGGTGATCACGGCGAAGCGGTCCAGGCCGCGGCCGTAGCCGAACCAGTGCTCCGCCTCCGTGAAGGCGACGACGTCGTTCTCGATGACGGTGGAGATGCCGGTGCGCTGCTCGATCATGTCGACCAGGGGCACGTCCTCCCACTCCAGGAACGCCGCGCTCGCGACGCGCGAGTTGTCGGCGATGCGGCCGCCGAGGCCGACACCGAGGGCAGTCACCGGCGGGATGTCGCGGGCGAGCCGCCCGGCCAGCTCGGCGATGGCGTCCGCGACGGTCTCCGGGTCGCGCGAGCCGAACTCGACCATGTCGGTCGCGATCACGTTCGCGCGGAGGTCGGTGGCGACGCCCTGCACCCGGTCGGCCATCAGCTTCATGCCGATGAAGTGGCGCGAGGTCGACACGATGTCCAGCGGGCGGGACGGCCGCCCCGTGCGTCCCTCGGCCAGCTCGCCGGTCTCCACCAGGAGCCCCGTCTCGATCAGCGGCGCGCTCAAGCGGGTGAGCGATCCGGGGGAGAGGTCCAGCCGCCGGGCGATCTCACTCCGCGAGAGCGGGCCGTTGAGGAGGACCTCGAGCGCGACGGACCGCGAGGCGCCAGCCTCGGGCGCCCATGTCGGTGCGGTGACGGTCACTGGTCCTCCTTCGGCTGCATGGATTCCCTCACTTTGGCATACGGAGATTGTTTCGTCAATCAACGAACACGGCGCAAAATAACCGATTCAGGAGGTTGTTGACAGCGGGTTGTTTTTGTCATAGAAATAACTCCACACCGCGGGGCCCGCACCGAGCGCCCCCTTCCGACAGGAGAACTGCAATGAAGCGTTCCACCGCATTGGCCGCGACGGCGGCGCTCGCGGCATCCATCGCACTGGTCGCCAGTGGGTGCTCCGCCGCCTCGGGCGGCTCCTCCGACGGCTCGTCCAGCCACCCGGTCACCCTGACGTTCTGGGGCTCCTACGGAAACGGCGGCAACTCCGCCCAGCAGGACGCGCTCAACAAGACCCTCATCCCCGCCTTCGAGAAGGCCAACCCGGGCATCACCGTGAACTACGTGGACATCCCGTACGACAGCCTGCTGCAGAAGCTGACCACCAGCGCGGCCGGCGGCAGCCTCCCGGACCTTGTCCGCT
The DNA here is from genome assembly GCF_041260585.1 of Leifsonia sp. EB34. Taxonomy (NCBI): domain Bacteria; kingdom Bacillati; phylum Actinomycetota; class Actinomycetes; order Micrococcales; family Microbacteriaceae; genus Leifsonia; species Leifsonia sp. EB34. The sequence goes on along the minus strand of NZ_JBGCCV010000001.1, from coordinate 1,048,557 downwards.
CCGACATCGGCTGGGTGCCGCAGCTCGCCCAGCTCGGCGTCCTCACGCCGCTGTCGAACTCGATGTCCGACTTCGGGACGCTCTCCAAGGCGGTCTACCCGGGCACGCTCACGACGAACAAGTACAACGGCAAGTACTACGGTCTGCCGCTCGACACGAACACGCGCGTGCTGATCACCTCCCAGAAGGCGCTCGACGCGGCGGGGATGAGCGCTCCGCCCAAGACCTTCGGCGACCTCCAGCAGATGGCCGCGAAGCTCAAGGGCACCGGCGTCTCGGTCTTCGCCGACGGCGGGCTCGGCGGCTGGAACATCTACCCGTGGATCTGGTCCAACGGCGGCGAGATCACCAACGCGAGCCTGACCAAGGCGAGCGGCTACCTCGACGGCGCCAAGTCCGTCGCGGCGGTGCAGATGCTGGTCGACCTCTACAAGGAGGGCCAGATCCCGAACCTGATCACGGGCAACCAGGGCGCGACCTCCACCTCCGACGGCCTGCCGACGGGGAAGTACGCGACCATCCTCGACGGACCGTGGATGAAGGCGATCTGGGCCGGGCAGTACAAGGACTTCACGCCGATCTACGCCCCCGTGCCGAAGGGCGACGGCGCCTCCACCAGCGTGGTCGGCGGCGAGGACATCGTGCTCACGGCCTCCTCGAAGAACCAGACGGCGGCGGAGAAGTTCATCCGCTTCACCCAGTCGGAGCAGTTCCAGATCGCGATGGCCAAGACCGGCCAGATGACGGTGATCCCGGCCTTCGCCGCCAAGCAGGCCGCGATCGACCCCTACTTCACCACGTTCGCGGACCAGCTCAAGACGGCGAAGTCGCGGCTGGCCATCCCGCAGGGGGCGAAGGTCGACGGCATCCTGAGCGCCGCCCTGACCCCCGCCTTCACCGGAAGCACCAGCGTGAAGGACGCCCTCACCACGGCGGCCCAGCAGATCGATCCGCTGCTGACCGGAAAGTGAACCCGTGAGCACCACGACAGAACGGACCGCGCGCGCGGTGGGGACCGACCCCACCGCGCCGCGGCGCACCACGGCCAGACAGCGCCGCCCGGAGCAGGGACGGCGGCGGACGACCGGCCGGATCAGCGGGGGCGCGACTCCGTACTTCTTCATCGCGCCCGGCTTCATCCTCTTCGCCGTGCTGATCCTGCTGCCGATCCTGCAGGCCGTGCAGATGAGCTTCTACGACTGGAAGATCATGGCCGGCGCGGTCAGCCAGTTCCTCGGGCTGGCGAACTACGCCCGCGCGTTCCAGGACCCGCACTTCTGGCTGAGCCTGGCCAACAGCGGCATCTACATGCTCTTCACGGTGCCGCCGCAGATCGTCCTCGGACTGTTCGTCGCGGTCCTCCTCAAGCGGAAGAGCCCCAGCCAGCCGGTCTTCCGCGTGCTGTTCTACCTCCCCGTCGTCACGAGCTGGGTCGTCGTCTCGCTGCTGTTCAAGTACCTCTTCGCGGACGGCGGGCTCGTCAACTTCACACTGCACGACTTCCTGCACCTGATGAACTCGGACGTGTCCTGGCTGTCCGGCCGCTGGACCGCCCTCGTCGCGATCTGCGCCCTCGGCGTCTGGAAGGGCGTCGGCTGGTCGATGATGATCTTCCTCGCCGCCCTCCAGGGCGTTCCGCAGTCGCTGGAGGAGGCCGCGACCATGGACGGCGCCGGCCGCTGGCAGCGCTTCCGCGTCGTCACGATCCCCGCGATCTGGCCGTCGCTGCTCTTCGTCACGGTGATGCTCGTGATCGGCGGCTTCAACGTCTTCACCTCGGTGCTCGTGATGACCGGCGGAGGACCGGGCGGCCAGACGGACGTCGTCCTCACCTACATGTACAACCAGGCGTTCCAGTACCTCGACTTCGGCTATGGGTCGGCGCTCGCCGTGATCCTCGCCGTCATCGTCTTCGTGCTCGCCGTCATCCAGCTGCGCGTCTTCCGCGACCGCGGCGGAGAGGACCTCGCATGACCGCCACGGTGAACGGAGGGCGGACCACCGGACGGCTCGCCCGTCCGGGTCTGACCGCGCGCCGGAGGCTCGGCACCGGTGTCCGGATCGCCGTCCTCGTCGTGGGCGCGGCGATCATGGTGACGCCGTTCCTCTACATGCTCTCGACCAGCTTCAAGAGCCAGGCCTACGTGCTCACGGTCCCGCCGCAGTTCATCCCGAACCCGGCCACGATCGACAACTACCGGCAGGCGCTGACCACCCAGGACTTCGGGCTGTACTTCCTCAACTCCACGATCGTCGCGGTCGTCTCGACGGCGCTGTCCGTGCTGATCAGCTCGATGATGGCGTACGGGTTCGCGCGCTACCGGTTCGCCGGGCGGGAGACGATGTTCCGGATCCTGCTGATCGGGCTCGTCGTCCCAGCGATGATGCTGATCATCCCGCAGTTCATCATCGCCAAGTTCTTCGGGCTCATCGACTCCCTCGGCGGTCTGATCGTGTTCTACGTCGCCGGGTCGCTCGCGCTCAACACCTTCCTACTGCGCGGCTTCTTCGCCTCGATCCCCGCCGAGCTCGACCAGGCGATGCAGGTCGACGGCGCGAACGCGTGGACCCGCTACTGGAGGCTCGCGCTGCCGCTGGCCAAGCCCGCGCTCGCGACGGCCACCATCTTCACCTTCCTGGCCTGCTGGGACGAGTTCGCCTGGGCGCTGACGATCATCAACACCCCGACGAAGCGCACCCTCCCGATCGCCATCGCGCTGTTCCAGGGCGAGAACGCCACGCAGTGGGGGCTCGTCTTCGCCGCCTCGGTGATCGCGGTGGTGCCGGTGGTCGTGGTGTTCCTCGTCTTCCAGCGGTACTTCGTGCAGGGTCTGACCTCCGGGGCGGTGAAGGGATGAGCGAGCTGCTGCCCGAGCGCGCCTGGTACGGCGCCGGCGACGAGATCCGGATCGAGGTGCGCGGCGTCTCCGGCGCCGGGGAGCTCACCCTCTGGCGCCTCGGCGTGAAGCAGGGCGCGTGGACGACGGCCGGCACCGGTCTCGTCTCGCTCGGGACGCAGGCGGCCGGAGGCTACGGCGTCGAGTGGACCGACGGGACCCTCCTCCTCCGCACGGCCGTCCAGGTCGCCGGAGCGGACACGTCGCGCCTGCGCTACGGCTTCACCGTCGACTACGCGCCGGACCGCGACCCGCGCGGACTGGTCGACACGGTGCGACGCCTGCACCTCACCGATGTGCAGTTCTACGACTGGGCCTACCGGCACGCCGACCTGCTCGGCGGCGGCGAGCACTACGAGGACGCGCTGGGCCAGCCGGTGTCGCTGGCGACGGTCCGGCGACTGGTGGACGCGGTCCACACCGCCGGAGCGCGTGCCCTCGGCTACGCGGCCGTGTACGCGGTCGGCCCGCAGGAGTGGGACGGCTGGAAGCAGTGGGCACTGCTCGACGCGGCCGGCGAGCCGTACGCGCTGGGCGACTTCCTCTTCATCGTGGACCCGGCCGCCGTGCCGTGGCTGTCGCACTTCCGCGGCGAGCTCACGGCCGGGGTCGCGACGGTCGGCTTCGACGGGTTCCACCTCGACCAGTACGGCTACCCGAAGCATGCGCGCCGGGCGGACGGCCGCACCGTGGAGGTCGCGCGCTCGTTCGACACCATGATCGGCGGGGTGCGGGACGCGCTCCCCGACGCGCACCTGGTCTTCAACAACGTCAACGACTTCCCGACCTGGACCACGGCGGCGAGCCCGCAGGACGCCGTGTACATCGAGGCGTGGGATCCGCACCTGACGCTCGGCTCGCTCGCGTCCGTCGTCACCCGGGCGCGCGCCGCCGGCGGGGACAAGCCCATCGCGATCGCGGCGTACCAGCACGTCTACGACTCGGCGCCCGCTGCCGCGGCCGACCGGGCCACCGCGTTCACGATGGCGACGCTGTTCTCGCACGGGGCCACCCAGCTCCTCGCCGGGGAGGCCGACCGCATCCTGGTGGACCCGTACTACGTGCGCAACCACGTCGTCGAGGACTCCACAGCCGCCCTCCTCCGGCGCTGGTATGACTTCATGGTCGAGCACGACGAACTGCTTTTCGATCCCGCGATCGTGGACGTCACCGGCTCCTATGCCGGGCCGTACAACGACGACCTCGACGTGTCGTACGCGGACGTGGAGGTCGCCGGAGAGCCCGTCGCGGGCGCGGTCTGGCGCCGGGTGGTGCAGACGAAGCACGGCCTCGTGGTCCACCTCATCAACCTGGCCGGTCAGCCGGACACGCTTTGGGACGGACCCAAGGAGGGCGTCAGGGACGTCGGCCAGGGCACGCTGCGCCTGCGCGCGATCGCCGGCGCGACACCGCGCTTCCGGGTCGCGGACCCCGACGGGTCGCCCCGGCTCGTCGACCTCCCCGTCCACGCGGACGGGACGCACGCGACGGTCGTCCTGCCGCCTCCGGGCGCCTGGCAGGTCGTGCTCGTCGAACTCGAACCGGATGGAGCGCCATGACCGACCTGACCACGAACCCCGTCGGCCGTGCCGAGCGCGCCGATGCTCCGGCGGCGGACGACACCTGGTGGCGGTCCGCCGTCGTCTACCAGATCTATCCGCGCAGCTTCGCGGACAGCGACGGCGACGGCATCGGTGACCTCGGGGGGATCCGGCAACGACTCGACCACCTCCAGCTCCTCGGGGTCGACGTCATCTGGCTGTCGCCCATCTACGCCTCCCCGCACGACGACAACGGCTACGACATCAGCGACTACCGAGGGATCGACCCGGCCTACGGGACCCTGGAGGACTTCGACGACCTGCTGGCGGACATCCACTCCCGCGGCATGAAGCTGGTCATGGACCTCGTGGTCAACCACACCTCCGACGAGCACCCGTGGTTCGTCGAGTCCGCGTCGTCCGTCGATAGCCCGAAGCGTGACTGGTACTGGTGGCGCAAGCCCCGGGCCGGCTTCGTCCCCGGTGCTCCCGGAGCCGAGCCGAACAACTGGGGTTCCTTCTTCTCGGGGCCGGCCTGGCAGTACGACGCGGCGTCGGGGGAGTACTTCCTCCACCTCTTCTCCCGGAAGCAGCCGGACCTCAACTGGGAGAACCCGGAGGTCCGCGAGGCCGTCTACGACATGATGAACTGGTGGCTCGACCGGGGGGTCGACGGCTTCCGGATGGACGTCATCAACCTGATCTCGAAGGTGGTCGAGCTCCCCGACGGCGAGGTGCCGCCCGGCGCGATCCACGGTGACGGGTTCCCGTTCTACGCTCAGGGCCCGCGCATCCACGAGTTCCTGCAGGAGATGCACGAGCGGGTGTTCGCCGGGCGCTCCGGCGACTTCCTCACCGTCGGCGAGATGCCGGGGGTGACGATCGAGGAGGCGCGGCTGTTCACCGACCCGGACCGGGGCGAGGTCGACATGGTGTTCCAGTTCGAGCACGTCGGGCTCGATCACGGGCCGGGCGGCAAGTTCGACCCGCGCGCGGCGACGCCGCGGGACCTGAAGGCGTCGCTCGGCCGCTGGCAGCACGGCCTCGCGGATGTGGGCTGGAACAGCCTGTACTGGAACAACCACGACCAGCCCCGCGTCGTCAGCCGCTTCGGCGACGACGGCGAGCACTGGCGGGAGTCGGCGACCGCGCTCGCGACGGTGCTGCACCTGATGCGCGGCACGCCCTACATCTATCAGGGCGAAGAGCTCGGGATGACGAACATGCCGTTCACCGACATCGCCGACTTCCGCGATATCGAGTCGCTCAACCACTACGCGGAGGCCGTCGGGGTGCGCGGCCAGCCGCCGGAGGCCGTGCTCGACGCGCTGCGCGTGATGAGTCGCGACAATGCCCGCACCCCCGTCCAGTGGTCGGACGGCCCGGCGGCCGGCTTCACCTCGGGGACGCCGTGGATCGCGGTCAACCCGAACGCGGCGCGGATCAACGCGGAAGCCCAGCGGGACGACCCTGCGTCGATCTTCGCGCACTACCGCGCGCTCATCGCGCTGCGTCACAGCGAGCGGGCGGTCTCGCACGGCAGCTTCGAGCTCGTCCTGCCGGAGCATCCCGCGGTGTTCGCCTATACGCGGACGCTCGGCGACCGGCAGCTTCTCGTGATCGCGAACCTGTCCGGCGAGCGGGCGGAGTACGACCTCCCCGACGTCGCCGCCTGGCGCGAGGCGGAGCCGGTGCTCGGCAATCGCGTGGGACGGCGGCCGCGGGTGGACGGCCGGTGCGAGCCGTGGGAGGCGCAGGTCTTCGTGAGGGAGCTCGCTGGCTGAGCGCGCCAGGACCTGCTTGTCGCCGCCCCCGAACACTCCTATCGTTGCCGGTGTCGCGCACGGTCCCTCGAGGCGGACGGCCTCCCGTGCCGGCGGGAGGTGGGTGCAGGCGATGGATGACATGAGCGGGATGATGTCCATGATGAAGGAGTCGGCTCAGGGGCCGATGGCCGGCATGGATCTGACGATGATGCAGCGATGTATCGAGGCGTGCTCGGCGTGCGAGCAGGCGTGCACGATGTGCGCGGGCTCGATGTCGATGGAGGGCATGTCCGGTTCGGCGATGTGCATGAGCTGCGCCGAGATGTGCAACACGATGATGCGGATGATGCTGCGCCCGATGCCGATGAACGCCGGCGACATGGCGGCGATGATGGCGATGCTGCAGGCGACCTCGGCGATGTGCCGGGCCTGCGCGGACGACTGCGCCGGGATGGCCGGCAGTGCGTCCGCGACGATGTGCGCTCAGGTCTGCCGCAACTGCGCGGACGCGTGCGACGCGATGACGGCCTCCATGAAGCCGATGATGGCGTCGTAGCTCCGGCGCACCGGGCCGGCGGTCAGTCGCGCGCGAGGCGCACGTTGAGGAGCTCGTCGCCGGCGGAGAGCACACCGTAGAGCGTGTGGACGGCGACGGGCACGCCCGGCGTGAGCACGGCGCGCAGGTCGTCGTAGTGCCAGCAGCGGAGGCTGCCGCCGTCGAGGTCGGCCAGCTCGATCCAGCCGTCGTCGCCCTGGGAGACGACGAACACGTCGGTCCAGTGCGACGGGGTGGCGATCGCGGCCTGGCGTGCGATGGGGTGCAGGGCGTAGCCGTCGTCGAACATGTCCGCGCCCTGCCCGGAGGCGGCCCGGAGCAGGGCGTCCTTCGCGGTGGGGCTGGGCTGACGGGTCACGGGGTCCTTCTCACGGTCGGCGGCGGTGTCGCGCGGTGCGCGATGAGTACCGAGCATAGGCAGGTCGTCCGCCCGAGTCACGCCGGCCGTCACACGATGAAACACGCCGCCGGCGTCAGTGCCCGCCGGCCACCTGCGCGAGGGTGTCCGTGCCGAGCGCGGTGCGCACCCGGGCGAGTGCGGCGGGGTCCTCGAGGACGATGGACTGCCCGTCGGCGGAGGTGCCGGTGCCGCCTGTTGGCAGCGTGAACGTGCGGATGCTCGCGGAGCCGGAGAGGCGCAGGCTCGCCGCGAGCGACAGCATGCTCGGGAGATCGAACTGCGCGTCCACGCTGACGGCGGAACCGGCCGCCTTCGCGAACGCCAGCAGGGCGCCGGGGTTCGCCAGCACCGAGTGCCGGAGGAGGGTCGTGGCGAAGCCGCGCAGGAGGGCTTGCTGGTCCGCGACCCGCTGGTAGTCGGCGGTGGGGAAGGCGTAGCGCTCCCGCGCGAAGGCGAGCGCCTCGTCCCCGTCGAGATGGTTGACGCCCTGGACGAAGTGGTAGTGCGGCGCTTTCACCGTGGTGAAGGCGAGCGGGCTGTCGACGTCCACGCCGCCGATGGCGTTCGTGATGTTCTTCAGCCCGGAGAAGTCGAGGATCACGACGTGGTCGATCCGGGTGCCGAGGAGCTGCTCCACCGTCAGCACCGTCAGCGGCGTGCCGCCCCAGGCGAGGGCCGCGTTGATCTTGGCGGTGCCGTTGCCGGGGATGGGCACCCAGAGGTCGCGCATGATCGACATGACGTAGACGTCGCGCCGGTCGGCGTCGATGTGCACGAGCATCATCGTGTCGGAGCGCTGATCGGACAGCGCGGTGGGGCCGACCGCCGTGGGGGCGCCGCGCGAGTCGGAGCCGAGCAGCAGGATGTTCATCGCACCGGGCGTCGCCGGCGCGGCGGCCGCGGCCGGCGGAACGGCGGCCGGGAGTGCGTGGGGGAGGCGGGTCACCTGGGCGTCGAAGGTGCCGGCGACGCTGCCGGCGTAGAGCGCCGCAGCGCTGAACGCCGCCCCGATCGCCACCAGGACGACCGTCGCGAGCACGATCAGGATGCGCAGCCAGCGCCCCGTGCGGCTGTGTGGCTGGATGCGCGCGAGGTGGATGTGTGCGGTGTGGATGGCCATCCGGCTCGCCCCCTCGTGCCGGGGGTCGGGTCCGGCACCAGAGACTTAAGTGAGGTTCCCTCATCTCTGTGGTGAGGTCAGTATAAGCAGTCTGTCCTCATTTACGAGGACACAATTGTGTAACCGGGGGACGTCAGCGAGCGTACGGGTACGAGACGTACGCGAACCGCGTGGAGTCGGGCGACCAGCTGTTGACGTTGATGGTGCCCTGCCCGCCCGGCAGCGGGATGCGCTCCAGCGGCGTCCCCCAGTCCACGGTGTCCACCACGACGAGGCTGACGGAGAGGTCTGCCGGATGGCCCTCCGTCCCGGGAGGGAACTCGATGTAGACGGCTCTGCTCCCGTCGGGCGACAGGTGCGGGAACCAGTCGACGGTGTCGCTGACGACCAGCCGCTCCAGCTCGCCGCCGCCCTCGCGGATCCGGGCGAGCTGGGCGTGCCCGGGCCGGGAGGCCCAGTGCTCGCTGTTGAGGTAGATCCACTCGCCGTCGGGCGACCATTCCGGTCCGTCGATGTGGCCAGGGCCGGTGTCCACGACCGTGGACTCGCCGCCCGCCGCGGGCATCACGGCGAGCCGCCCCGGCTGGTCGAAGGTCGTGATCCGCACGTAGGCGAGGCGCTCGCCGTCCGGCGACACCCCGTGCAGGAAGTGCCAGACCTCCTCGTCGGAGGTGACCTTCTCCGCCGCGCCGCCGGACAGTGGCGCCCGGTAGATGTGCCGGTCCATCGCGGACGCGTAGATCGCCTCGCCGCCGGGGTCGAGGACGTGGTCGTTGTTGAGCGGCGGCAGTCCCGAATGGACGATGGCCGCCGGCTGCGCGCCGGCCTCCGCCGCGAGCGACCAGAGGACGCCGTTGCCGTTCAGCAGCAGCCGGGCGCCGTCGAGCGACCAGTTCGGCGCCTCGAAGAGCACGTCGTCGCTCTCGTGGATGAGGACGTCCTCCCCGGTGCGGACGTCGTGGACGTGGATGCGTGCGGTCTGGCCCGGTTCGAGGGTGCGGTAGGTCATGCCCGAATCCTTCCGGGGACGCGGGGCGCCGTCACTGCGGCGCCCCGCGTCCCGCGCGCACGGCGGCGAAGCCGTCCCGCACGGCCGCGACGAGGTGTCGCACGGCGGGGGAGGGGCGACGCGCGGCGTCCTCCGCGGGCGTCGCCAGGAGGATCGAGCGCACGAACGACGGGTCGTCGACCGGGAGCAGGACGATGCCGGGGTGCGCAGCGGCCGTCGCGAGTCCCGGGATGAACCCGACCACCATCCGCGCGGCGGTCATCCCGAGGAGGACCTGGAAGTCGTCGGTCCTGATCGCGACATCGAGGACGTGGCCTTCGGCCGCGAAAGCGTCGGCGACGACGCGGTCCATCGCGTCCTCGGCGGAGGTGGCGAAGACCCAGCGCTCGTCGCGGAGCGAGAGCACCGCGGCGAGGTCGACCGACCTGCGCGACGCGAGCGGGTGGCCGACGGGCAGCGCCAGCAGCAACGGGTCGCGGTACACCTCCATGGTCGCCACGTCCGGGCGGAACGGCAGTTCGTACCCGGGAACCGTGTAGACCAGCGCGGCGTCGAGCGCGCCGCGGTTGATCCGGTCGACCAGCGCGGGAACCTCCTCGAACGTGGCGTCGATCTCGATGCCGAGGTCGCCGACACTGCCGGCGACGAACGGCAGGATGCTCGCCGCGGCCGTCGCGAAGGTCCCGAACCGCAGGCGCACGCGCCCCAGCAGGCTGAACTCGCGCGCGTCCCCGATCGCCCGCTCGCTGAGCGTGAGGATCTCCTGCGCGCGTTCGAGCAGCAGCATGCCGACGGGGGTCAGCCTGCTGCCACGTGGCGAGCGCGCGAGCAGGGGGGCGCCGACCAGCCGTTCGAGGTTCTTCAGGTGGTAGTCGACGGTCGGCTGGCCCCACCCGAGGCGGCGCGCGGCGGCGGTGACCGAGCCTTCGGCGTGGACCGCCCGGAGGGCTTCGAACTGTCGCAGATCCGCCATCGGATCCCCTGTCTGGATTGTGGATGACCGCCTGATCGGGCAATGAGTCACATACAGTCTATGTGGGGAGGGCGATGTTCGGGGGATTCTGATCGCGGGAGGCCGCCCCCACGATGGAGGAATGGCCCCCACCCGCTCCACCGCGATCGACGCGCGTTCGCTGCCTCCCACCGCCGACCTCCGTCAGTGGGAGACGCCGTACGCGGACGCGCTGGAGCGCCACGCGGCGCGCGACCCGCTCGCGCTGATGGTGCCGGGGCACGGCGGCGACGAGCTCGGTCTCAGCGCGCGGCTCGCCGCGTTCCTCGGGCCGCGGCCGCTGCAGCTCGACGTCCCGATGCTGGTGGACGACATCGATCTCGGCGAGGACTCGCCGCTCAGCCGCTCCCTCGGCCTCGCGGCGGAGGCGTGGGGCGCCCGCCGCACCTGGTTCCTGACCGGCGGCGCCTCGCAGGCCAACCGGATCGCAGCGCTCGCCGTGCGCGGGCTCGGCGAGAACATCCTGTCGCAGCGCAGCGCGCACTCCAGCTTCAGCGACGGCGTGCTCTCGGCGGGGCTGGCGCCCTCGTTCGTGCTGCCGTCCCTCGACGCCGGGCACGGTGTCGCGCACGGCGTCTCGCCCGCGTCGCTCGATGCGGCGCTGACCGACGCGGCCCGTGCAGGACGCCCGGCGGACGCGGTCTACGTCGTCTCGCCGAGCTACTTCGGCGCCGTCGCCGACGTCGCCGGTCTGGCTCAGGTGGCGCACGCGCACGGCGCCCCGCTCATCGTGGACGGCGCCTGGGGGCCGCACTTCGGATTCCACCCGGACCTCCCGGAGTCGCCCACCCGCCTCGGCGCGGACCTGGTGGTCTCCAGCACGCACAAGCTGGGCGGCTCGCTCACCCAGTCCGCCATGCTGCACCTCGGCCACGGCCCGTTCGCCGACGCGCTCGAACCGCTCGTCGCGCGCGCGGTCTCGATCACGGCGTCCACCTCCACGTCGGCGCTGCTGCAGGCCTCGCTCGACATCGCCCGGCACTCCCTGGCCACCGGCGCGGAGCTGATCGGCCGGTCGATCGCCGCCGCCGACGCATTCCGGGAGGCGCTGCGCGGCGACCCGCGCTTCGGTGTGCTCAGCGACGGCTTCGGCGCGTTCGACGACATCGTCGCCGTCGACCCGCTGCGCGTCGCGATCGACGTGTCGCGCACCGGGGTGAGCGGACACTGGCTGCGTCAGCGCCTCATCGACGCCGACGGGATCTTCTTCGAGATGTCGACAGCGACCACCGTGGTCGCGCTGATCGGCGCGGGGAAGACGCCCGACCTCGCCCGGGCGCACGATGCGCTCGTCGCGGCGGCCGACTCGGCGGAGGCCCGTGCCGAGCGGGCGGGAGGCGGCGCCGACGAGTTCCCGGCCCTCCCCGCGTCCGGCCCGCTGCGCATCCTGCCCCGCGACGCGTTCTTCGCCGGCACGGAGGTCGTGCCCGCGGCCGAGGCCGTCGGGCGCATCTCCGCCGACACGCTCGCCGCCTACCCGCCCGGCATCCCGAACCTCATCCCCGGCGAGGAGATCACGGCGCAGACCGTGGCCTTCCTGCAGGCGGTCGCCGCGTCGCCGTCCGGCTACGTGCGCGGCGCTGTCGACCCGGGGGTCGGCTCGTTCCGCGTGACCACCCGCGACTGAGCGCGACGGATTCGAAATCCCCCACCAATCAAAGGAGACTGGTAGATATGCCCACCATCGCTCAGCAACTGCTGCGCAGGAAGCCCACCACGCCGCCCGGCGCCGGCGAGGTACACCTGAAACGCAGCATCGGCCTCTTCTCGCTGACCATGATCGGCGTCGGCGGGACGCTCGGCACCGGGATCTTCTTCATCCTCTCCCAGGCGGTCCCCGTCGCCGGGCCCGCGGTCATCTGGTCGTTCGTCATCGGCGGCGTCGTCGCCGGGCTCACCGCGCTCTGCTACGCCGAGATGGCGGGCGCCGTGCCGGCCTCCGGGTCGACCTACTCCTACGCGTACGCGACGCTCGGCGAAGGAACGGCGATGGCGGTCGGCGCCTGTCTGCTGCTGGAGTACGGGGTCTCGACCGCCGCCGTCGCGGTCGGGTGGTCGCAGTACGTCAACCAGCTTCTGCAGAACCTCGTCGGCTGGCAGCTCCCGGTGCAGCTCTCCCAGGCGCCCGAGCAGGGCGGCATCGTCAACGTCCCCGCGGTGATCGTCATCGTGCTGTGCTCGCTGCTGCTCCTGCGCGGGGCGCGCGAGTCCACGACGATCAACAGCATCATGGTGGTCGTCAAGATCGCCGTCGTGCTGTTCTTCTGCGCGGTGGCGTTCACCGGGTGGAACAGCGACCACTTCCACAACTTCGCGCCGGCCGGATTCGCGGGCATCGTCGGCGGCGCCGGGATCATCTTCTTCTCCTTCGTCGGGCTCGACGCGGTGTCGACGGCCGGCGAGGAGGCGAAGAACCCGAAGCGGAACCTGCCGCTCGCGATCATCTTCGCGCTGCTCATCATCATCGTGCTCTACGTCGGCACCAGCCTCGCCGCGCTCGGCGCGCAGGCTCCGCAGAAGTTCGCGAACCAGGACGCAGGCCTCGCCGCGATCCTGCAGAACATCATCGGCTCGACCTGGCCCGGCACCGTCGTCGCCATCGGCGCGATCATCTCGATCTTCTCGGTGACGCTCGTCGTCCTCTACGGGCAGACCCGCATCCTGTTCGCCATGTCGCGCGACGGGATGATCCCGAAGGTGTTCGCGAAGGTCGACCCGCGCACGATGACGCCGGTGAAGAACACCGTCATCGTCATGATCGCCACGAGCGTCCTGGCGGCGGTCGTCCCGATCGACTTCCTCGCCGAGATGACGAGCATCGGCACCCTCGTCGCGTTCATCGTGGTGTCGCTCGGCGTCATCATCCTGCGCGTGCGGGAGCCGGAGCTGGAGCGCGGCTTCCGCCTGCCGCTCGGCTGGACGATCCCCATCCTGTCGATCGCGGGCTGCATCGCGATCATCACGCAGCTCCGCCTCATCACGATCATCGTGTTCCTGATCTGGACCGCTGCCTTCCTGGTCTTCTACTGGTTCTACGGCCGGAAGCACTCCACGCTGCAGACCGGCGCCCCGGTCGCCGGCGCGGAGGCCCCGTACACGAGCAACTTCGCCCAGCCGAGCAAGGATGAGATCCGTGCGGCCGCCGAGCGCAGGAAGGCGGGCCGGAGATGAGTATCGTCGTCGGGGTGGACCCCGCGCATCGCTCGGCCTCCGCACTGCACTTGGCCGCGATGCTCGCCCGCTCCTCCGGTACCGACCTCCTCGTGGCTGCGGTCGTCCCGCCGGCCTGGCCGACGACGGCGGGAGGCGCGGACGCGGAGTGGCGCGGCTACACCCGGGACAACGCGGACAGCGCCCTCGACCATGCCGCGGCCGTGCTCGGCGGCTCGGTCGCGGCGGAGTACCTCCTCCGCGAGGCGCCGTCGGCCCGGCGCGGGCTCGTCGAGCTCGCCGAGGAGCGCGAGGCGTCGATGATAGTCGTGGGCTCCGCGGTGAACGCGCAGCCGGGGCGGATCGCGCTCGGCTCCGCGAGCGACACGCTGCTGCACGCGTCATCCGTCCCGGTCGCGCTCGCGCCGCGCGGCTACCGCACCGGGGAGGGCGCCCGCGTCGGCCGGGTGACCGCCGCCTACCGGGGCACCGGCGAATCGAGCGGCCTGGTGTTCGGCGCCGCGGGAGTGGCCACGTCGGTCGGCGCGGAGCTCCGGATCGCCTCCTTCGCCGTCGTGCCGCCGGACTCCGGCACGTCGGGCGCGGGCCTCGACGCCGAGCTGCCGATCGCGGACGCCTGGGCCGCCGACGTCGAGCGGCACGCCGCGACGCTGGTGCGCCAGGTGACGGAGTCGCCGGACGCTCCGGAGGTCTCGGGCATCGCGGTCGGGATCGGCGAGACGTGGGAGTCGGCCCTGGCAGACGTCGGCTGGGAGCCCGGCGAGGTGCTGGTCGTCGGCTCGAGCACGCTCGGCCCGATCGCCCGCGTGTTCCTCGGCTCGCACGCGGCCAAGATCGTCCGCCACTCGCCCGTGCCGGTCGTCGTCGTCCCGCACGGCATCGCCGGCCGGGACCGGGACTGACCTGCGCCGCACCTCCCGAACCGAACCAGACCTGACCGAACCAGACCTGGCCGAACCAGACCTGGCCGAACCAGACCAGGCCGAACCAGACCGAAGGACGCAGTCATGGCGCATCCCCTCCTCGACCTCTTCCCCGCCGGGGCGACCGTCGACCCCGACGGCACCCTCGTGGTCGGCGGCTGCCGGGTCGACGACCTCGCGCGCGCGTTCGGCACGCCCGCGATCGTCGTCGACGAGGACGCCCTCCGCGCCAGGGCCCGCGAGTACCGCACCGCCCTCACGTCGCGCCGGCCGAACGCGCGCGTCGTGTTCGCCTCCAAGGCGTTCCCGGCGACCGCCGTGCAACGCGTCATGGTGGAGGAGGGGCTCGGCCTCGACGTCGCGGGCGGCGGCGAGATCCTGAGCGGGCTGCGCGCGGGAGTGGATCCGGCGCTGATCGTCATGCACGGCAACGCCAAGACGACCGAGGAGCTGCGGATCGCGGTGGAGGCCGGGGTCGGGCTCGTCGTCGTGGACAACGAGGACGACGTGGACCGGCTGGAGACCCTGGTCGCGCCAGGGAACGTCCAGCGCGTCCTCGTCCGCATCGTCCCCGACGTCGTCTCGTCCACGCACCCGCACGTGCAGACCGGGCAGGTGGGCTCCAAGTTCGGGCTGACGGCCGCGGCCGCGCGCGTGCTCCTGGCCCGGATCGAGGCGAGCCCGCTGCTGGAGCTGCGCGGGCTGCACGCCCACGTCGGTTCGCAGATCATGGACCCGGCGGAACTCGCTGCCGCCGTCGCCCCGCTCGCCGCTCTCGGAACGTTCCCGGTCTACGACCTCGGCGGCGGCCTCGGCGCCCGGTACACGACCGCCGACCAACCCGCGTCCGTCGACGAGTACGTCGAAGCGCTGCTCGCGGCCGCCGACGAGCACCTGCCCGCCGACGCCGAACTGATCATCGAGCCGGGCCGCAGCATGGTGAACGGGTCGGCGTTCACCCTCTACACGGTCACCACGGTCAAGCGGGACGCGCGGAATTTCGTCGCCGTCGACGGCGGCATGGGCGACAACCTGGAGGTCGCACTGTACCAGCAGCGCTACGAGGCCGTCCTCGCCGAGCGGATGACCGATGAGGACGCGGAGGACGTCGTGGTGGTCGGCAGGCACTGCGAGTCGGGGGACGTGCTCGTCGACCCGCTGCGGCTGCCCGCGGCACGGGTCGGCGACCTCCTCGCCGTCCCCGCCACCGGCGCGTACACGCACACCATGGCGAACAACTACAACGGGTACCGGCGGCCGCCGGTGGTCTTCGTGCGCGACGGCGAGGCGCGGGCGGTGATCCGGCGGGAGACGTGGGAGGACCTCTTCGACCGCGACCTGTAGGGCGTTTGATCGACCGGGCTAATCACTGGCAGAGCCAACAGTTGTTGGACTTCCGAATGCCGCCTTCGTAGCGTGGGAGAACGTCCGTCCGGGCGTGCCTCCACCGCTGTCCAGAAGGGACGACCCGTGCGAACATTCACGTTGCCCGGCACCGAGATCACCGCGCCCAATGTGGTGCTCGGCCTGATGCGCATCCAGGACAAGTCCGATGAGGAGGTGCGCACGCTCGTGCGGACCGCCCGCGACGCCGGGATCACCTTCCTCGACCACGCCGACGTCTACGGCTCCCCGCTGCACGGTTGCGAGCGCCGGTTCGCGGAGGCGATGAAGCTGAGCCCCTCCGAGCGCGAGGAGTTCGTCATCCAGTCCAAGGCGGGCATCGTGCCCGATGGCCCGTACTTCGACTTCTCGGCCGAGCACATCCTGGAGTCGGTGAACGGCAGCCTGGAGGCGCTGGGCACCGACTACCTCGACATCCTGCTGCTGCACCGCCCCGACGCCCTGGTCGAGCCAGAGGAGGTCGCCCGCGCGTTCGACGAGCTGTCGTCCTCCGGCAAGGTGCGCGCGTTCGGCGTCTCGAACCACACGCCCGGCCAGATCGACCTGCTGCGCCGCTACGTGACCCAGCCGCTCGTGGCCAACCAGCTCCAGCTCTCGATCACGCACGCGCCGATCATCGCCCAGGGCGTGGCCTCCAACATGCAGGCCCTGGACCAGTCGATCAGCCGCGACTACGGCATCCTCGACTACTGCCGCCTGCACGACATCACGGTGCAGGCCTGGTCGCCGTTCCAGGCCGGCTTCTTCGACGGCCCGTTCCTGGGCTCGGAGCGCTACCCGGAGCTCAACGCGGTCGTGGACCGGCTGGCCGAGAAGTACGGCGTCCCGGCCGAGGCGATCGCCGTCGCGTGGATCACGCGGCACCCGGCGCGGATGCAGGTCGTGCTCGGCACCACGACGCCGTCGCGCGTGGCCGCCGCGGCGCTGGGGTCGGAGCTGCCGCTGACGCGGCCGGAGTGGTACGAGCTGTACCGGGCGGCGGGGTACCTGGTTCCGTAGGCGGCGTGCCTCAGCCGAAGAAGCGCTGCAGGCGCCGGACGCCCTCGAGCAGGTCGTCGTCGCCGAGCGCGTACGAGAGCCGCAGGTAGCCGGAGGGGCCGAAGGCCTCCCCGGGGACCGTCGCGACCTCCAGCTCGTCGAGGATGAGGTCCGCGAGCTCCAGCGAGGTCCGCGGCACGACCCCGCCCCACTCCCGGTCGAGGAGGCCGCTCACGTCCGGGTAGACGTAGAACGCGCCGCGCGGCGTCGGGGTGCGGACGCCCGGGATGGTGTTCAGCTCGGCCACGATGGTGCGCCGCCGCCGGTCGAACGCCTGCCGCATCGCCTCGGCCTCGTCCTGCGGGCCGGTGAGGGCCTCGATCGCCGCGCGCTGGGAGATGTTGGAGACGTTGGAGGAAAGGTGCGACTGGAGGTTGGCGGCTGCCGCCATCGCGTCGGCGGGCCCGGTCATCCAGCCGACCCGCCATCCCGTCATCGCGTAGGTCTTGGCGACGCCGTTGACGAGGATGGTGCGGTCGGCGAGCGCGGGGACGGCCTCGGCGATGGAGACCGCGCGCACGCCGTCGTAGGTGAGGTTCTGATAGATCTCGTCGGCGATCACCCAGAGGCCGTTCTCGTCGGCCCAGCGCGCGATCTCCGCCACCTGTTCCGCCGGGTAGACGCTCCCGGTGGGGTTGGACGGGGAGACGAACAGCAGCACCTTCGTGCGCTCGGTGCGCGCGGCCTCCAGCTGGTCGACAGTCACCAGGTACTCCTGGTCCGCGCCCGCGAAGACCTCGACAGGGACGCCGCCGGCAAGCGCGATCGCCTCGGGGTAGGTGGTCCAGTACGGGGCGGGCACGAGCACCTCGTCGCCTGGGTCGAGGAGCGTGGCGAAGGCCTGGTAGACCGCCTGCTTGCCGCCGTTCGTCACCACGACCTGCGACGGCGCGACAGTCATCCCCGAATCCCGGAGGGTCTTCGCCGCGATGGCCTCGCGCAACTCGGGCAGCCCGGCCGCCGGCGTGTACCGGTAGTTGCGCGGATCGCGCACCGCCCGCTGGGCCGCTTCGACGATGGAGGCGGGCGTGACGAAATCGGGCTCCCCGGCGGCGAAGCTGATCACCGGCCGTCCCTGCGCGCGGAGGGCCTTGGCCTTCGCGTCGACCTTGAGCGTGGCGGACTCGGAGATGGAACTGATTCGGCGGGAGATGCGTGGTGCTGAGGTCACGCCTCCCAAACTACCGAACGCCGCCGGGCCGGACCTCGATGACCGTCTTGCCCCTGCGCCGCCCGCTCGGGTTGAGCGCGGCGATCGCGTCGTCCAGGGCCGCGACCTCGCCGATGTTCGTGCGCAGGCGGCCGTCGCGCACGCGCTGGACGATCTCCACCAGCTGGGTGGGGATCGACTCGACCACGAAGTCGATCGACCGGCCGTCCGTCGGGCGCACCCCGGCCAGCCCGGTGACCGTGACCAGGGTCCCGCCCGGGCGGATCAGGCGCGCGGACCGTTCCTGGATTTCGCCGCCGATGACGTCGAACACGAGGTCGACCGCCCCGACGTCCTCCAGGCTGTCGGCGGCGAGGTCGACGAATTCGTGCGCGCCGAAGTCGAGGGCCTTCTCCCGGTCGGCGGCCCGGCCCGTGCCGATGACGTGGGCGCCGGCCTCCCGGGCGAGCTGGGTGACCATCGTGCCGACCGCCCCGGCCGCGCCGTGTGCGAGGACCGTCTGCCCGGACGCGAGCCGGCCGTGGTCGAACAGGCCCTGCCAGGCGGTGAGGCCCGAGATGGGAAGGCTGGCGCCGACCGTGAAGTCGACGTCGCCGGGCAGCGGCGCGAGGTTGCGGGACTCGACGGCGACGAACTCGGCCAGGGTGCCGTCGCGGTGCCAGTCCGTGATGCCGAACACCCGCTGCCCGAGGGTGAGGCCGGTCGTGCCGTAGCCGAGCGCGATGACCACGCCGGCCAGTTCGTGCCCGAGGACGGACGGCGACCGGTCCCGGCCGGCGCGATCGGTCCACGTCGACGTCCAGCCCACCTCGGTTGAGACGTATCCGGACGCGTGGACCTCGACGATCACGTCGTTGATCGCGGGAGTCGGGTCGGGCAGATCCACCAGCCGGATGCCTGCTGTGCCGCGGGACTTGTCGTCGACGACGATCGCCTTCATGGGACCACCTTCCCTCGCCCGTCATGCTAGGTCCGCGCGGGCCGACCGGGGGAGCCCTCCAGACGGCTCAGGTGGCGGCGCCTCATTCGGGCGCTCGCAGGGCCTCCGACGGGGAGAGCCTGGACGCCCGGATCGCCGGGTAGACGCCGGCGATCGCACCGGTGAGCAGCGACGCGGCCAGCGCGCCCGCGAGCGCGTCGGGCGGGATCACCACGGTCTCGCCCTGCGCCGACGCGAGCAGAGCCGTCGCAGCCGCCCCGAGGAGCGCCCCGGCGAGACCGCCGGCCGCCGCGAGCAGGAGCGCCTCCGTGAGGAACTGCCCGGCGATGTGCCGACCGCGTGCGCCGAGGGCTCGCCGCAGCCCGATCTCCGAGCGGCGCTCGATCACCGAGACGATCATGACGTTGGCGATGCTGATGCCGCCGACGAGGAGCGCGACACCGGCCAGCGCGAGGAAGAGGCCGACGAACGCGTTCCGCGCCGCGATGCGCGCCGTCAGGATGTCGGACGGCTGGCGCACCTCGATCGCCTCGGGTTGACGGGGGGAGACGGTGAAGGGGAGGACGCCGGCGACGGCGGGCACCTGGTCGGGGTCGGCGCGCAGGTAGATGCGGGTGGGGGCGCCGTCGAAGCCGAGGATCCGTTCGGCGATCGGGACGGAGACGAGGGCCGCGTCGTCGATCTCCGGCGCGACGGTCGAGGCGGCGAGGACGCCGGCCACCGGCCACAGCCGGCCGTCGATGAGGACGGTCGTGGACGGGTCGATCCGGTCGATCCCGAGGTTGCGTGCGGCGCTGGATCCGAGCACCACTTCGGGGTAGGTCGCGGCGACCCGGTCGAGGTACCGTCCCAGGAGCGGCCTGGTCCCCATCACCTGCAGCAGCGTCGGCTCGGCGGCGAGCACGGAGATGCCGCCGGTCTGCAACGCGGGGATGGCGGCGCTTCGGCGCACGGTGACTCCGGGAACCGTGCCGACCGCCGTCACCGTCTCGACGGGCGGGATCGCCCGCACCATCGTCTCCGCGGTGCGGGGGAGCTCGGTCGCGTCGCCGCTGAAGGTCTGACCGGCGGCGACCGTGAGGAGGTTGCCTTCCCGCCCCAACTGCTCCAGCAGCGCCGATTGCGCCGAGGCGGCCAGCCCGGTGACGCAGACCAGCGATGCCACCGCGATGGCGATGCCGGTCACCGAGAGCGCGCTCCGCAGCCGGCGCGCGGCCAGGCCACCCCACCCTGCCGCCACGGCGTCCCGCACCCGAAGGGTGGAACGCGGCTCGGCCCCGTCCCGTCTCATCGCGGGGCGCCCGTGTCGGAGACGATTCTGCCGTCCACGACCGCGACCGTGCGTGCCAGGCCCGCGGCCACCCTCGGGTCGTGCGTGACCACGACGACGGCGGTCTCCTCGTCGGCGAGCGAGACCAGCAACTCCATCACGGCTCGGCCGTTCACGGAGTCGAGGTTGCCGGTCGGCTCGTCGGCCAGCACCAGGCGCGGAGACCCCGAGACCGCCCGCGCGATCGCGACCCGCTGCCGTTCGCCTCCAGACAGGTGAGTCACGCGCTCGTCCACGCGAGGGCCGAGCCCGACACGTTCCAGGGCGACTCGCGCGGTGGCGCGTCGCTCGGCCGCCGGCCGGCCGCGGTAGAGCAGGCCGGTGGCGACGTTCTCGAGCACGGTGAGGTGCTCGATCAGGTGGAACCGCTGGAAGACGAACCCGATCCCGAACGCGCGCAGCGCGGCGATCTCGCCGTCGGCGAGCGCGGAGAGGTCGTGACCGGCGAAGTGCACGCTTCCCGTGGTGGGGCGTTCCAGGCCGCCGAGGATGCTCAGGAGTGTCGTCTTCCCGGAGCCCGACGGCCCCACGACGGCCACCGTCTCCCCGGCGTCGATCCTGAGCGTCGCGTCGGCGAGGGCGGTGAAGGGCACGGGCGAGCGATAGACCATCCCGGCCCGGTCGAGGGCGACGAGTGTCATGGGGACGGGACCACCACCTCGTCGCCGGCGTGCAGTGCGGACGAGGTCACCTGCACCAGCGTGTCCGCGAAGAGTCCGGGCGTGACGCCGACCAGGGTCCGCGTCGCCCCGTGCCGGACGTAGACGCCGTAGCCGCCTCCCTGCAGCGCGACCAGGGCCGTGATCGGCACGGCGAGCGCGTCGTGCACGGTGCGGTCGGTGACGTCGATCGTGACCGGCGCCTGGTCGAGCCCGGCGGCCGCGGCGGGATAGTCGAGGACGACGGTCGCGGGCACGGTCGGCGGTCCGTTCTGCTGCCCGGAGCCTGACCCCGACCCCTCGGGACTCGTCGCCACAGCCGACACCGCCGTCACATGCGCCGTGACGTGGGCTCCCGCCGGGAGGGTGACCGTGACGGCGTCGCCGACATGGACCAGCGAAGTCTGGGTCACCGGCACGTCCGCGCTGACCAGCACCTGCGTCGAACCCACCGAGAGGGCCGGCTGGCCGTCGCCGACGCGGGAGCCCGGCTGCGCTGCGACGCCGAGGATCCGGAGCGGGGAGCTCTCGAACACGATCAGGGAACGGGGTACGTCGCCGGTCGCCGGCAATCCGAGCGACCGTTGCCAGCGCTGCACCGCGGTCGCGGTCGTGTCGGTGTAGACGCCGTCGACCGTGAGGTCCAGTCCGGTCGCGAAGCCGAGGGCGACCAGATCCTGTTCGAGCTGGGTCACGTCCGGCCCCGGCGGGACGCCGACGCTCAGGTCGCGCCAGGCCGGGACGGTCCCCGCGAGGAGGAGGACGGGCCGGTCGTCGACGGCGAACAGGGCCGCCCCCTGGGCGACGGTCGAGCCGACCGGCGCGGTCGCCGTCACCGTGCCGGAGACCGGACTGAACACCGTGCGAGCCGCCCCATGCCCGAGCGTCCCGGAGAGCTGCGTGGTGCTGGACAGCGTCGTGCTGATCACCGTGGCGGAACTCGTCGGCACCGCCGGGGGAGCGGAGGGCGCGGTGCGGCCGGATGCCCACGCCGCTCCGCCCGCGCCGGCGGCGACGATCGCGACGACGGCCAGCGCGATCCAGAGTGCGCGCCTTCTCTCAGTCCTTGGCAAGGCTCGTCAGCTCCGAGGCGCGGATCTCCGCATCCAGTAGTGTCCGGCAGGCGTGGAAGGCGCGCTGAACCGCGGGGTCGGCTTTGCCGAGGGCGCCGCGGTTCGGCAGGTCCTGAGCGCTCAGGCCGAAGCCGTGGCCCGGCGTGTAGGTGCTGCGGCTGGTCGGATCGTGCATGTCCGGCATCCCGTTCTGGCGCAGGCACTGCGCGGAGCGCACTCCGGCAGCGACCAGAGCGGGCGGGGCGGGCGGCTCATCGCTCGGGCTGAAGCCGGCTGCCGCGGCCAGCGAACCGCAGGCGTGCTCCAGGTCCGACAGCGCCCCGCGGCTGAGGTTGTCGAGGCTGCGCCGGTCGGAGTACACGTGGCCCTCCGCGTCCAGCACCGGCTCGCTGTAGGTGGGGGCGCCGTGCGAGCGGATGCACTCGGCCACCGCGTGGATCGCGGCGACCCGGTCCGTCCCGGAGCCGGACGTGGCCCGGACCGTCGCCAGCACCGGCACCGTCGGGCCGGCGCTGGAGGTGCAGCCGCCGAGCATGAGAGCGAGGGCCACGGCTCCGACGGCGAGAGCGGCGAGGGCGGGAGCGGGGCTGCGTGTCATCGGGAGCCTCCTGGTCGAACGCGTCCGGACGGTCCGGAACGCTCGTCTCCGTTCTAGACGGAGGCCGGTGACAGCATCCGAACGCAGCGTGTTATCGCCGTGTCACACCCGTCCGGCGACAATGTGGTCATGCGTGTACTCGTGGTGGAGGACCACCGCCAACTGGCGGACCTGATCGTGGAGGGCCTGGCCGACGCCGGCCTCGCGGCGGACGCTGTCTACGACGGCGCCCGCGCCTTGGAGCAGTCCGACGAGACCGACTACGACGTCGTCGTGCTCGACCGCGACCTGCCGGGGGTGCACGGAGACCGGGTCTGCCGGGAGCTGGCCAGCCGCGACAGCGCGGTGCGGATCATCATGCTCACCGCCGCCGCCGATGTGTCGGACCGCGTGGACGGGCTGGAGCTCGGCGCCGACGACTACCTCGGCAAACCCTTCGCCTTCGAGGAGCTCGTCGCGCGCGTGCGCGCCCTCGGCAGGCGCGAGGCGTCGAAGGCCGCGGTCGTCCGCCGCGGGGACCTCGTGATCGATCGCCCTCGCGCGCGCTGCTCCCGCGCCGGCCGGCCGCTGGCCCTCACCCGCAAGGAGTTCGGGGTGCTGGAGGCCCTGGCCGCCGCCGATAGCGCGGTGGTGAGCGCCGAGGAACTGCTGGAGCACGTGTGGGACGTCAACGCCGACCCGTTCAGCAACACGGTCGCCGTGACGATCGCCCGGCTGCGCAAGAAGCTCGGCGAGCCGCCCCTGATCGAGACCGTCGTCGGGGTCGGGTACCGGCTATGAGCAGGTTCGCCCTGACAGCCAGGGTGCGGCTGGCGCTGCTGTTCTCCGGCCTGTTCGCGGTCGCCGGGTTCGTCCTCGTCGGGCTCACCTACCTGCTCGTCGCGTCGAACGTGAAAGCGACCGACATCAGCACCCCCGCGGACAGTCAGCGGTTCCTCAAGACGTGTGCCGGCCTCGGCGCGAACGGCGCGCCGGTCGACCCGACCCTCAAGATGAAGTGCGGCTCGCTGCTCTCCCACTCGACCGCCGCCGCCGCAGCGGCCCAGCGGGCGGAGATGCTGCAGACGCTCGCGGTGGACGCGCTCCTCGTCCTGGCCGTGCTGACCGTGGCCGCCGGATTCGCCGGCTGGGTGATCGCCGGACGCATCCTGCGGCCGGTGCGCCGCATCACGGAAGCCGCCCGCGCGGCCGGCGAGGGGGACCTCACCGCGCGCCTCGCCCTCGGCGGACCCCGCGACGAGATCCGGGAGCTCGCCGACACCTTCGACACCATGCTGGACAAGCTGGAGGCCGCGTTCACCGCCCAGCGCCGCTTCATCGCGAACGCGAGCCACGAACTGCGCACCCCGCTCACGGTCATCCGGACGCGCGTGGACGTGGCTCTCGCCAAGCACGGCGCGTCGACCGCCGACCTCGAGCGGATGGGGCGGGACGTGCGGGCCGAGACCGAGCGTGCGGGCGACCTCGTCGAAGCGCTCCTCACCCTCTCCCGCACCGACGCCGCCTCGCATCGGCAGGAGCCGGTCCGGCTCGCGGACCTCGCGCGCCGGGTCCTCGAGCGGACCGACGCCCCCGGCATCCGCAGCTCCCTCACGGGCGGTCCCGGCGACGTCATCGGCGACCCTGACCTGCTGGAACGGCTGATCGGCAACCTCATCGACAACGCCGTCCGCTACAACGTGCCGGGCGGTGTCGTGGAGGTCGCGATCGAGGAGGACCACGACCGCGTCGACCTCCGGGTCCGGAACACCGGTCCCGTGATCCCGCCGGAGGAGGTCGCCCGGCTGCTGGAGCCGTTCACCCGGCTCAACGACCGGACGGGCGACGGCTTCGGGCTGGGCCTGAGCATCGTGGCCGCGATCGCCCGGGCGCACGACGCGACCCTCCACGTGCTCGCGCCGCCCTTCGGCGGCCTCGACGTGGTGGTCGGGTTCGAGCGGCCGGGGGACGGCGCCGCCGCCTCGGACGCCGGCGAGGCCGAGGCAGGGAAGAGCCTGGAGCGGGTCTGACCCGCGGTCGGCGCGCGCCTTAGCCGCCCAGCGCCGCCAGAAGTCCCGCGTAGTCGTCGCCGCACGCCGCGCAGCGCTTCAGGTGAAGCGCGACGCCCGGGTAGCGCGCCGCGGCGTCCCGGCCGGACAGCACGAGCTCGGCGAAGACGTGCATGAGCGACATCGTCTCCGCGCAGCCGGCGTCGCGTGCGTCGGTGCCCAGGAAGTCCCCGATCCGGGATCGTGCGCTCATGTCACCTCCTCGCCCTCGTCGTCCAGATAGTGATTAGTGACAAGGTAGCGCCGCAACTTCCGTCTCGCGTCGAAGAGGACTTTGTAGAGCGCCCCGCGGGAGGTCTTGCGCGCCACCGCGAGCGCCTCGAGCGGGACGCCCTCCACCACGACGGCGAGCAGCACCTCGCGCTGTTTGCGGGTGAGCACCGTGTCGATCGCGTGCCGGAGTGCCGCGAGCAGGTCGGCGGCCATCCCCGCCTCCTCCGGTGAGAGGCCGAGCCGGTCGGGGAGGCGGTCCCAGCCGACCGCGTCGAGGGAGAGCGTCCGGCGCTGCCAGTAGTGCCGGCCGATCTTGGTCGAGACCTCGAAGATCGCGAACGTGTACGCCCAGGTCGTGAACCGGCTCTCGCCGCGGAACTCGTGCAGGCGGCGCAGGACGCCGATCACCGCGTCGGCAGCCGCCTGGTGGGCGATGTCGTCGAGCTCCGGACCGGCGAACGGCAGCGAGACGGAGCGGCGGCGGACCTCCCCGCGGGCGACGCGGAGCAGCAGCTCGTAGAGCCGGGCCTCGGCGGAGCGCTGGGCGGCGCCCTCGGCGGTGAGCGCGCGCCGCCACTCGTCGGTCTCGGCGCGGTCGGTGTCCGAGGGGCGCCAGCGCTCCGAGTCCGCGTCGACACCCATGGCTCGATGGTAGGGCCTCGCGAGAAAAGTTCCGGCGAGCAGGTAAGCATCCGGGGCCGTACGACACTCACCCCTCGAGCGCGCGGTACACGCGGCTCGGCCAGGGCGCCCCGGGCGCCGAACGGATGGATCGAAGGAGAATCATGAGAACGCCACTTCGTCTCGCCCTCGCGTCGGCGGTCGCCGTCGCCGCGACGGCCCTCTTCGCGGGGCCCGCCCTCGCCGCGCCGCCGGCCTCCGGCCCCGCCTCCGAAGACACCGCAACCCACGGCTCGGCGGTGTTCGTCCAGACCGACGGGCTCGCGGGCAACGCCGTGGTCGCCTACGACCGCGCGGCGGACGGCACACTGCACCAGGCCGGGACATACCCGACCGGCGGCCTCGGCGGCGCGCTGGACGGCGCGGTCGTGGACCACCTCGCGTCCCAGGGCTCGCTCGTGCTCGACCGCGGCCTCCTGTACGCGGTCAACGCCGGCAGCAACACGGTGACCGTCTTCGCCGTGCACGGCGACCAGCTCAGCCGGCGCGAGGTGATCGGTTCCGGCGGCAGCTTCCCGGTCAGCGTGACCGCGCACGGCGGCCTGGTCTACGTGCTGAACGCGCGCGCCGGGGGAGCGGTGCAGGGCTTCGTCCGCGTGGCCGAGTTCCTCATCCGCATCCCGGTCTGGAACCGGCCGCTCGGGCTCGACCCGACGCTCGCGCCGGAGTTCACGCACACCCCGGGGCAGGTCGCGTTCACACCGGACGGGTCGCAGGTCGTCGTCACCACAAAGGGCAACGGCAGCGCCATCGACGTGTTCGGCGTCAACCGCCTGGGCGGTCTCTCCGCGCATCCGGTGACGAACGTCGAGCCCGGCGCCGTGCCGTTCGCGGTGTCGTTCGACGCGGGAGGCCACCTGGTCGTGGCCGAGGCGGGCACCAACGCCGTCGCCACCTTCGCCATCGCGCCGAGCGGGATCGTCACCCCGATCGCGACCGCCGCGACGGGTCAGGCGGCGACGTGCTGGATCGCGCGCGACGGCTCGGCGTTCTACGCCTCGAACGCCGGAAGCGGCTCGCTCTCCGGCTACCTGGACGCGGGTGCGGGCGGCCTGACGGCGCTCGGGAACACCCCGACCGGCCCGGGGACGGTCGACGCCACCGTGACGTCCGACGGCGGGTACCTCTATGTCCAGACGGGCAAGGACGGGTCGGTCGACGGGTACCGCGTGGGCGCAGGCGGCAGCCTGACGAGCGTCGGGTCCGTGCTCGTCCCTGGCGCCGCGGGTGGAGAGGGGATCGCTGCGGAGTGACGCGGCGTTCCTCGCTGGCGTCGCTGCTGTCCTGGCTAGACCCGCGGCAGCAGCGGCGCCAGCATCTCCACCACGAGCTGGGCGGAGGTGTTGAAGCGGTCGGTCGGGTCGTGTTCGAGCTCGCTGACCTGGAGGCCGATCACCCGTTCGCCGGCGAGGGTGCGGGCCGTCGCCACCACGCTGTCGATGGTCAGGCCGTTGTCGACCTGGTAGTCGGTGAGGACGATGCCGGGCTGCAGGACGTCGGCGGAGAAGTGCACGAACACCTCGCGTCCCGCGATCGTCGCCGCCAGCTCCTCCTGCATCCGCGGGCCGTTCGGGATGTTGCGGACCGGCGAGTTGGCGATGATGTGCCGCTCGGCCTGGTCGAGGTCGCGGGCGCCGACCAGCACGACGTTCGAGAGGGCGACCTCCCCGCCGTGACCGGAATTCCACAGTCCGGTCGCTGCGCCGAGGGCCATCCCGCTCAGGTCGCCGGTGCGGGTGGTCGCGGGGGTGTGCAGGCACGGGTGGGCGCCCATCCACACGATCGCGGCGTCCGGGTGGGCGCGCGCGACGGCCGGGAGGGTGGCGAGCGCGGCCGCGTTCCTGGTGAGGCAGAAGGCGCTGAAGGCGGCGGTCCGCAGGGCGTGCTCGGTCGTGTCGGCCAGCGCGTCCAGCTCGGCCATGGCCTGGTGGAGGGCGGCGCGCCAGCCGAGGCTCTGCCCCTGCGAAGCGCCTTCGCCGATGACGCCGACCTTCGCCTCGATCCGCCGGCCCAGCGCCTTCGCGAGCTCGATGGTGGCCCGGCGGGCGCGGTCGTTGTGGCCGGACACGCCGTCCACGAACGCGGTGACGGTCGGTGGGGCGGTGTTCGCCTGGGCGGACTCGCGCGGCGCCTGTGCAAGAGGGTAGGCCGAATCCTCGTCGACCACGGTGCTCATTTTTCCAGACGCCCTTCGGGTAAGCGTTTGAGTGCGGTGAGGACACGATAGCAACATTTAGTTGCTGACGAGCAAGCACATCTGGACCGAGTCGGAAAATTCTTCTCGGCGGTCGAGCGGAGGGGTGGCCTAACGGTGGGACGACGCGAGACGGCGCGATGCCGCCCGGTCGCGGGCGGCGGTCTCACCCGTCGCGGGAGCCGGTCCGCTCGACGACCGCACCGTCAGGTGGGTCGGCAGCGTCGAGCTCCGCCTCATCTCCCGCTCGTCGTGGGCGTTCAGCCGGCTGATCAGGATGTCGACGGCCGTGCGGCCGGCGCGCTCGGTGGGCTGGGTGAGGGTCGTCAGCGGCGGGTTGCAGAAGTCCGCGCCGAAGATGTCGTCGCAGCCGACCACGCTCATGTCCTGCGGCACCCGGACGCCGCGCTCGCGCAGGCGCCCCAGCATCCCGATCGCGATCAGGTCGTTGAAGGCGATGCAGGCGGTGACTCCGGCCGCGATGGCCGCGTCGGCGGCCGCGGCGCCGGGGTCGTAGCTGGGGAGGAACGGACCGAGCCGCCGCACCGAGATCCCGTGGCCGGCCGCGGCGCGGGCGAGCGTGCGCCAGCGGGTCTCGTTGGCCCACGAGGTGTCAGGCCCGGCCAGGTAGGCGATGTCGCGGTGGCCCAGGGAGACCAGGTGGGTCAGCGCCTGCTGGAAACCGGTCGGCGTGTCGATGAAGACGTGGGGGACGCCGCGGGTCTGGCGGTTGATGGCGATCAACGGCATCTCCTCCGACAGCGCCGTCAGGCGACGGTCCGTCAGCCGCGAGGCGGCCAGGATGGCGCCGTCGAACGAACTGCGGAGCTTGCGGAGGATGTCGTCCTCCAGCTCGTCCGACTCCTCCGTGTCCACGAGGATCTGCTGGTAACCCGCGGCCTTGAGCTGGTGCTGCGTGCCGCGGACGATCCCGAAATAGAACGGGTTGGTCACGTCCGACACCAGCACGGCGATCGCGCGCGGGCGACCGGCGGGCAGCGGCCGGACGCGGGAACGCGACAGGTAGCCGAGCTCCGCGGCGGCGCGTTCGATGCGCTCCCGGGTCGCGTCGTTGACGCGGCGCGGCTCCGAGAGGGCGCGCGAGACCGTCGACGTCGCGACGCCGCTCAGGGCGGCGATGTCCGCGAGCGTCGGGGTGCGACGCCGGCCGGGGGAGTCCATGGCGACCACGACAACACGCATGGCAAACCGATAGCAATTCCATGCAACGAAATTGCATGCGGAAGCGCACAGAATCCGGTGCGCAGATGCTCGCGTGCGATCCGGGGCCGCACACGGCGGGCGTCAGCCTCCTGCGACCGGCCCCGTCGACCCGCGGATCACCAAGTGCGTCGGCAGCACGACGCCGGAGCGCGTGACCGGACTCCCGGCCCGGAGCTGGCCGAGCAGCATGTCCGTCGCCATCCGGCCCGCCTGCTCGATCGGGGAGGACAGCGTGGTCAGCGGCGGGTTGCAGAAGTCCGCGCCGAAGATGTCGTCGCAGCCCACGACGCTGAGCTGCCCCGGCACGTCGATGCCGCGTTCGCGCAGCCGCATCAGCACGCCGATCGCCAGCAGGTCGTTGAAGGCGATCGCGGCCGTCGCTCCGGAGTTGACCAGGGCGTCGGCGGCCGCCGCGCCCGAGCTCTTGCTCGGATGGTGCGGGCCGTGCCGGCGGACGCTCATGCCGAGCGCCTTCCCGGTCTCCTGCAACAGCTCCCAGCGGTGGCTGTCCGACCACGACGCGGTCGGCCCGGCGAGGTACACGATGTCGCGGTGACCCAGTGAGTACAGGTGCTCGGCCGCCTGCTGGACGCCGTTCGGGGTGTCGATCAGCACCGAAGGCACACCTGGGCTGTCCCGGTTGATGATCACGAGCGGGAACCGCTCCGCGGCCGCCACGAGCTGGTCGTCCGAGAGGCGCGTGGCCGCGAGGATGAAGCCGGCTGCCGAGTGCCCGAAGGTCTCCAGGTAGCCGGACTCGAAGTCCGTGACCTCCTCGGTGTCGACCAGGAGGAGCGTGAAGCCCGCGGCGCGGAGCTGCTGCTGCGTGCTGCGGATCAGGCCGAAGAAGAACGGGTTCGTGATGTCCGGGATGAGCAGCGCGACGGCGCGCGAGTCCGACTGCGGGTCGGGGGAGGCCGGGGCGGTGTAGCCCAGCTGGTTGGCCGCGGCCTCGATGCGGTGCCGGGTGCGCGGGCTGACCCGCTCCGGCTGCGAGAGCGCGCGGGACACGGTGGAGGTCGCGACGCCGCTGAGGGCGGCGATGTCCGCGAGGGTCGGCGCGCGTCTGCTGCGCGCGCCGGCGTCGGAAGCCGTCATCCCCACACTCCCCCCGCGGCGTCTCTGGCCGCATCGATTCTGGCCGTCTCGATTCTGGCCGTCCGTGCCACGGTTGGCAACTTTTGCATTTCTTGCCTTCGCTTGCGCAACGAGATTAGCGTCAACGCCGTCCTCCTGGCTCGCACCGCCGGAGATTCCGAATGAACTCAATGAGGAGCAACGTGAAGAAATCGACAATCCGCTTGCTGGGGGCAGCCGCCGCCATCTCGGTCGCCGCTCTCGGCCTCACCGCCTGCGGTGGCAGCGGAAGCAGCAGCCCGTCGACCGGCTCGGCCGTCGACGGCAAGGGCAAGACCCTCGACGTCCTGGTCGGGGCCAACGCGCAGCACGCGGACGCCCTCCGCGCGTGGCAGGACAAGATCGCCGCCGCGCTCAAGAAGCAGACCGGCGCCGA
Organism: Leifsonia sp. EB34; assembly: GCF_041260585.1. Classification (NCBI taxonomy): domain Bacteria; kingdom Bacillati; phylum Actinomycetota; class Actinomycetes; order Micrococcales; family Microbacteriaceae; genus Leifsonia; species Leifsonia sp. EB34. The sequence continues at coordinate 1,018,076 of NZ_JBGCCV010000001.1, read as the reverse complement.
CATCAAGTTCGAGACGTTCGCCTCCGCGAATGACGAGCTCACCAAGATCCAGACCTCGGTCGTCTCCGGCCAGGGCCCCGATGTCTACACGATCGGCACCACCTTCACGCCGACCGCGTACTCGACCGGCGCCTTCGTCAAGCTCGACAGCGCGATGTGGGACAAGGTCGGCGGCAAGAGCCGCTTCGTCCCCGCGACCCTCGGCATCTCCGGCCCGGACGCGAAGGACCAGATCGGCATCCCGTTCGCCAGCCGCCCCTACGTGCTGGCGTACAACACCGACCTGTTCAAGGCCGCCGGCCTGACCAAGCCGGCCTCCACCTGGGACGGCCTCCTGGCGCAGGCCAAGAAGCTGACCGGCAACGGCGTCTACGGCTTCGCGACCGGCTACGCCGACGGCTACACGCCGTGGAAGTACGCCTGGACGTTCGCCAACGACTACGGCACCCCGCTCGTCTCCGGCAAGAAGGCGAACCTCGACAGCCCGGCGGTGAAGAAGGGCCTGGAGGCCTACTTCGGCTGGCTGACCAAGGACAAGGTCGTCAACCCGGCCGCCGCCGGCTGGAAGGACACCGACGCGTCGGCGAACTTCGCCGCGGGCAAGTCGGCCATGATGCTGATGACCACCGCCTCCGCGGCCAACACGTTCGACGCGTCGCCGGTCAAGGGCCACTACGCCTTCGCCGTCATGCCGACCGTCCCGCCGGGGGAGAGCACCGCGCCCGCCAAGTCGATCCCGTCGACCTCGATCATCTCGGGCGACAACCTGGTGATCGCGTCGTACTCCAAGAACCAGGACCTCGCGGCCGCCTACGTCAAGCTGGTCACGAGCGAGGACTTCCAGCTCTACTACCACCAGAACTTCGGCGACCTCCCCACCAACGCGGCCGCAGCGGCGAAGATCGAGTCGAACGACAAGACGCTGGCCCCGATCCTCGACTCCGGAGCGCACTCGAAGAGCACGCCGTTCACCGGCGCGTGGGGCGACATCCAGCTCGCGCTGACCAACGTCGTCGTGCAGGCGCGGCCGCAGCTCGCGGGTTCCGGCGTCTCCGACAGCTGGCTCCAGTCCGCGCTCGCCAAGGCGCAGCAGGACGCGCAGTCCTCCCTCGATCGGGCATCGGCCGGCAAATGACGCTCGCAGTGAGGAAAGCGACGGCGCCCGCCCGACGGAGGTCCCTCACGAAGCAGGGGAGGCCGCTGTGGATGCTCGCACCCGGCGGCCTCCTGATCGGCCTGATCATCGTCATCCCGCTGGTGCTCGGCGTCTACATCGCCCTGCTCGAGCTGGACCAGTACACGATCCGGTCGTGGATCTCCGCCCCGTTCGTCGGGTTGCAGAACATCATCGAGGCGTTCACCAAGACCGACCTCCTGCACGCGTTCGGCAACACGGTGGAGTTCGCGGTCATCTCGACCCTCATCTCGGTCCCGATCGGCGTCTTCGCAGCCCTCGCGACGCAGAACCGGTACCGCGGCCGCGGCCTGGTGCGCTCGCTGTTCCTGATCCCGTACATCCTCCCGGCGTTCGTAGTCGGAACGTTCTGGCGCACCATGCTGCAGCCCGACGGCATCGTCAACAAGGCGCTCGAGGGCGCGGGCATGCCGGCGGTGCAGTGGCTGAACGGCCCGACCAGCTTCTGGGTGCTGATCATGGTGGAGGTGTGGTCAGCATGGCCGTTCATCTATCTGATGGCGCTCTCCGGCCTCCAGTCGGTCGACCACGAGGTCCACGAAGCGTCCGCCCTCGACGGCGCGCTCTGGTGGGCGAAGCTGCGCTACGTGATCTTCCCGTACCTGCGCGGACCGGTCGCCCTGGCCTGCCTGATCGCCACGCTGCACCACATGAACAACTTCTCGCTGGCGTTCCTGCTGTTCGGCGTCCCCGCGCCGTTCGACGTGCAGGTGCTGCCCACGCTCGTGTACAGCATGAGCTTCACGAGCCTGCGGTTCGGGATGGGCGCCGCGATGGCGCTGATCTCGCTGCTGCTCATCGCCATCCCGCTGTTCTTCTACCTGCGCGCGGTCAGACTCGACACGGGCGCCGATTCCGGAGGCCGACGATGACCGTCCCCGCACCCGACGTCGATAGCCAGAAGATCGAGAGCCCGTCGCTCCTCGACGCCGTCCCGTCCCTCGCCGCCGCCGCGCCCACGTCGCGGAAGACCAAGGCCAAGCCGGAGCGCCGCACCGCCGAGGTGACGCGCCTGCTGCCGACGCCGGTCCTCCTGATCGGCACCGGCGTCATCCTCGCGGCCATTGCGGTACCCCTCCTCTATATCGTGTTCGCGTCGATGAACTCCGACGTGGAGGTCGCGCGCGGCGCGTACTTCCCGACCCAGTTCACGCTCGCGAACTACACGAAGATCTGGGACACCCTCCCGCTGGCGAACGGCCTGTTCAACAGCATCACCATCGCCGGAGCGGTCGCCGTCGTGGCCTCCGCACTCGGCATCGTCACCGCCTACGTGCTCGTGCGCTTCGAGTTCCTCGGCCGGCTGACGATCCTCCGCGGGCTGATCGGCCTGCAGAGCGTGCCGGGCACGCTGCTGCTCCTGCCGGTCTTCGTGGTGTTCGCCTCGGCGGGCAACTACCTCGGGATCACGGTCATCGGCACGAGCTGGGGGCTGTTCCTGGCCTACCTGACCTTCGCGCTGCCGTTCGCGACGTGGGTGCTCGTCACCTACCTCCGCGGGCTGCCGCGCGAGTTGGAGGAGGCCGCCCGCATCGACGGCGCCTCCTCGGTCGGGGTGCTGGTGCGGATCATCGTGCCGCTGAGCTGGCCCGGGCTCGTCGTCTCCGGCGTCTTCTCGTTCCTGCTCGGCTGGAACGACGTCCTCTTCGCGTCGGTGCTCACCCGCCCCGACACCCAGACCGCCGCGGTGGTGCTGCAGATCTTCGGCGCCTCCGCGGAAGGCGGGTCCCTTCCCCTTTACGGACAGATGATGGCGGCCTCGCTGGTCTGCGCGGTCCCCGTCGTCGTGCTCTACCTCGTCTTCCAGCGGTTCCTCGTCGGAGGTCTCACCGCCGGAAGCGTCAAGTAACCGATTCGCTACGAAACACAAGGGATATGAACGTGTCACAGTCGCAATGGACCCTCTCCGGCTTCGGAGACGAGATCAGCCCGGACCCCGAGGTCCAGATCGCCGTGCTGCAGGCGCTCGGCGCCAAGCACATCGAGGTGCGCAGCGCGTGGGGGACCAACATCGTGGACCTCACCGAGCCGGAGCTCGACCGCCTCGCGGCGACCCTGCGCGAGCACGGGATGGGCGTCTCGGCCATCGCGTCGCCGATCGGCAAGGTCGACGTCTCGGAGCCGGTGTCGTACGAGGTCGAGCGTCTGGCCCGCGCCATCCACGCCGCCGAGGTGCTCGGTGCCCGCTACATCCGGATCTTCTCGTTCTACCGCTCGGAGGACCAGACGCCGGAGGACATCCGCGACGCGGTCATGGAGCGCATGACGGCCCTGGCCGAGCTCGCCGCCGCGAGCGGCGTCATCCTGCTGCACGAGAACGAGAAGGAGATCTACGGCGACACCCCGGAGCGCGTTCTCGACATCATCGAGACCGTAGGCTCGGCGGCGCTCCGCGTGGCCTGGGACTCGGCCAACTTCGTGCAGGTCGGGGTCAAGCCGTTCACGAGCGCGTACGCGGCGCTCCGCCCGCACCTGGAGTACTTCCAGGTCAAGGACGCCCGCTCGGCCGACGGGGCGGTCATGCCCGCCGGCGAGGGCGACGGCGAACTCCACGAGACCATCGCCGCGCTGCGGGAGGACGGCTTCGAGGGCTTCTTCTCCCTCGAGCCGCACCTGGCGAACGCCCACCACCTGGGCGGCTTCAGCGGACCGTTCGCGTTCGGCGTCGCCGGGCGCGCCTTCGGCCGGGTGCTCGACGCGGCGGGGGTGACGGCCCAGTGACCGCCGAAAACACAGTGAATACGGAGAACGCGCCCGTCGAGCGCCTCCGCGTCGCCGTCGTCGGCTGCGGCGTGATCGGCGCCCAGCACGCCGAGGTCGTCGTGAACACGGACGACCTGGAGCTCGTCGCTCTGGTCGACGTCGTGGAGTCCAAGGCGCAGAGCCTCGCGGACAAGGTCGAGACCGTGCTGGGCGCGGCGCGCCCGGAGGTCTACACCTCCCTCGCCGACGCGCTCGGCGCCGCCGACCTCGACCTCGTCGCCGTCTGCACGCCGAGCGGCGCGCACGCCGCCGTGGCCGTCGCCGCCCTCGACGCCGGCACGCACGTGATCATCGAGAAGCCGATCGACGTCAGCCTGACCAACGCGCGCCTCGTGCAGGACGCGGCGGACGCCGCCCGCGAGCGCGGCCAGGTCACCTCGATCATCAGTCAGCACCGCTTCGACGCGGGCAGCGTCGCGGTCTCGCGCGCCATCGAGGCCGGCCGGCTCGGCACGATCACCTCGGGCAGCGCCGCCGTCTCCTGGTGGCGCTCGCAGGACTACTACGACTCCGGCGAGTGGCGCGGCACCTGGGACCTCGACGGCGGCGGCGCCGTGATGAACCAGGGCGTCCACAGCGTCGACCTGCTGCTCTGGTTCCTCGGCAAGCCGGTGGAGGTCTACGCCCAGACCGCCCTCCTCGCCCACGAGAACATGGAGGTCGAGGACACGGCCGTCGCGACGGTGCGCTTCGAGTCGGGGGCGCTCGCGGTCGTCCACGCGACCACCGCGGCCTACCCCGGCCTCTCCGCGCGCCTCCAGGTGCACGGTTCGGCGGGCTCGGCCATCATCGACAACGACCGGCTGCTCTACTTCTACGCCGCGGACGCCGACCCGGAGGCCGCCGACAACAACTACGGCATCGGGGGAACCCGCAACCAGGCCGCGCACGAGGTGGGCTCGGCCGAGGCGAGCGAGAACACCCGGGGCTCGGACGACCTGCAGACCGCGCACGCGAAGCAGTACCTGGACGTCCTCCACAGCATCCGCACCGGCGCCGACCCGGTCGTCGGCGTGCAGGAGGCGACGACCGCGCTGGCCGTGGTCCGTGCGCTGTACGTCTCGACGACGCTGGGCAAGCCCATCCGGATCGCCGACGTGCTCGCCGGTGACGAGTACGACGAGGTCGTGCTCGTCACCGGCGGAACGGCCGTGCTGCGGTGACCCAGGCCCTCGACCCGGACCGCCTGCTGCCGTCGGATCCGGAGACCCGCTCGATCGCCCGCGACCTGTTCGCGTCGGTCGAGCGGTTGCCGATCATCTCGCCGCACGGGCACGTGGACCCGGCGCTCCTGGTCGAGGACCGGGCGTTCCCGGACCCCGCCGACCTGCTGGTGCGCTACGACCACTACGTGACGCGGCTGCTGCACGCGGACGGCGTCCCGCTCGGAGAGCTCGGCATCCCGGGCGCCGGCGGGGCGCCGGTCGCCCCGGCACGCGAGGTGTGGCGGGCGCTCTGCAGCCGCTGGCACCTGTTCGCCGGCACGGCCTCCGGGTACTGGCTGCGCAGCGAGCTGGCCGAGCTGTTCGGGATCGCCGAGGAGCCGAGTGCGGCGAACGCCGACGAGCTGTTCGACCGCGTCCAGGCCATCCTCGCCACCGACGGGTTCCGCCCGCGCGCGCTGTTCGAGCGGTTCGGGATCGAGGTGCTCGCCACGACGGACGACCCCATGGACGACCTCGCCCACCACGAGACGCTCGCGGCGGACCCGGCCTTCCCAGGGCGCGTGGTCCCGACCTTCCGGCCGGACGCCTACCTCAACCCGCACGCGCCCGGATTCGCGGGCCGGGTCGAGCGGCTCGCGTCGTGGAACGGCTCCGCGCCGTCCAGCTTCGCCGGCTACCTCGACGCGCTCGCCGGACGCCGGCGCTTCTTCGTCGATCACGGCGCGGTGTCCGCCGACCACGGCGTCCTCCAGCCGCTGACGGTCGACCTGGAGGCCGCGGAGGCGGCTGCGCTGTTCGAGCGCGCGCTGCGCGGCGACCTCAGCCCGGCCGAGGCGGCGGTCTTCCAGGGCCACATGCTGCTGCAGATGGCCCGGATGAGCGTGGAGGACGGGATGGTCATGACCGTTCACCCCGGCGTCTTCCGCAACCACCACACCGCGACCTTCGCCGGGTTCGGACCGGACACCGGGCACGACATCCCCGTCGCGACGCGGTACACGGAGGGGCTGCGGCCGCTGCTGGAGAAGTACGGCGACGACCCGGACTTCCACCTCGTGCTGTTCACGGTGGACGAGTCGACCGCTTCCCGCGAGCTGGCGCCGCTCGCCGGCTTCTACCCGAGCGTGTACATCGGCGCCCCGTGGTGGTTCCTCGACGCGCCGGACGCCGTGCTGCGGTTCCGCGCGGCGACGACGGAGACGGCCGGCTTCTACCGCGGGTCCGGCTTCATCGACGACACCCGCGCGTTCCTCTCCATCCCGGCGCGGCACGACATGTCGCGCCGGCTGGACGCGGCGTTCCTCGGCCGGCTGGTGCGCGAGGGCCGCGTCGAGCGCGCGGCCGCCGAGCGCATCATCGTGGACCTGGTGACGACGATCCCACGACGGGTGTTCAAGCTGTGAGCATGTACTCTGGCACGCTGACCCGCCTCTCCCGCGCGGCGCTGGACGGGGCGGACGGGGTGGTGCGCCCGAAGCCGGAGGTGCGCATCGTGCACCTCGGGCTCGGCGCCTTCCACCGTGCCCACCAGGCCTGGTACACCGCGGCGGTCGACCCGGCGGGCGAGTGGGGCATCGCCGCGTTCACCGGCCGGACCCCGGACGCGGCGCTCGAGCTTGCGCCGCAGGACGGGCTCTTCACGCTGGTGGTTCGCTCGCCGGCCGAGGACGAGGTCTCGGTCGTGCGGAGCATCGCCGAGGCCTCGGACGGGGCGGACCTCGCCCGGCTCGTGGCGCGCGTCCGCGCCCCGCGTACTGCGGTCGTCACGCTCACCATCACCGAGCCCGGCTACCGGCTGACGCCGGACGGACGCCCGCGTCTCGACGACGGCGCGGTGGTAGCCGACATCGAGCGCCTGCGGCAGGCGTTCGCGTCCGCCGACGACCTCGCCCGCACGGTCGACGGACCCGTCACCGCGCTCGGCCGGCTCCTGCTGGCCCTCGAAGCCCGCCGGCGTGCGGGATCGGGCCCGCTCGCCGTGGTCCCGTGCGACAACATCCCCGGCAACGGCCGGTTCGTCGCGCGCGGCCTGGACGGGCTCGCCCGCCAGGTGAGCGACGAGACCGCGGACTGGATCGCCGCCACGGTGTCGTTCGTGTCGACGTCGGTCGACCGGATCACGCCGCGGACCACCGAGGACGACATCCGGGGCGCCGCACGACTCACCGGCTGGGACGACCACGCCGTCGTCGTGACCGAGCCGTTCACGGACTGGGTGCTGTGCGGCGACTTCCCGGCCGGCCGGCCCGCCTGGGAGGACGCCGGCGCGCGGTTCGTGGCCGACATCGAGCCGTTCGAGCAGCGGAAGCTGCGCCTGCTGAACGGAGCGCACAGCCTGCTCGCGTACGCGGGCCTCTCCCGCGGGTATCGCACGGTCGCCCAGGCGGTTGCCGATCCGGCGCTGCGTGCCAGGGTGGAGGCGTACTGGAACGAGTCCGTGCGGCACCTGCCCGCCGAGGGCCTGGACCTCCGCGGCTACCGGGACGCGCTGATCGAGCGGTTCGCGAACGCCCGTATCGAGCACAACCTCGAGCAGATCGCCGCCGAGGCGGTGGCGAAGCTGCGGGTGCGCATCGTGGGCACCCTGCTCGCCGAGCGCGCGGCGGGCCGCAGCGGCTCCGCGTGCGTGTACGCGCTCGCGGCTTGGGTCGCGCTCGTCCGCTCCGGTCGCGCGCTGGTCGACGCGGAGTCCGCGGCGATCTCCGAGGCCCGCGCGAGCGCCGACGCGACCTCCCGCCTGCTCGCCCTGATCGACCCGCGACTGGCGGCCGATCCCGACATCGTGGCCGCGGTGGACGCCGCCAGAGCCGCATCTTTCCATCGAGGAGCACACCTATGAGAATCACCGATGCGGACGTCCTGGTCTCCAGCCCCGGCCGCAACTTCGTCACCCTGCGGATCACGACCGAGGACGGGTACACCGGCCTCGGCGACGCGACCCTGAACGGGCGGGAGCTCGCGGTCGCCGCCTATCTGAGCGAGCACGTGGTGCCGTTGCTGATCGGCCGGGACGCGCACGCGATCGAGGACACCTGGCAGTACCTGTACCGCGGCGCGTACTGGCGGCGCGGGCCGGTGACCATGGCCTCCATCGCAGCCGTGGACACCGCGCTGTGGGACATCAAGGCCAAGGTGGCCGGGCTCCCGCTCTACCAGCTCCTCGGCGGGAGGAGCCGGGTCGGGACGCTCTGCTATGGGCACGCGTCCGGTGCCGAGCTGCCCGAGCTGTTCGACTCCATCCGCGCGCACCTGGAGCAGGGCTACCGCGCCATCCGCATCCAGACCGGCATCCCCGGACTGTCGTCGGTCTACGGCGTGGCGTCGTCCGCGAACGCGGGCGCCGGCGCCGGCGGCACGACCTCCCGCTACGACCACGAGCCCGCGCGCCGCAGCGCCGTTCCGGTGGAGGAGCAGTGGGACACCCGCGCCTACCTGCGCCACATTCCCGGTGTCTTCGAGGCGGTGCGGAACGAGTTCGGGCCGGAGCTGCCGCTGCTGCACGACGCGCACCACCGGTTGACGCCGATCCAGGCGGCGAAGCTGGGCAAGTCGCTGGAGCCGTACGACCTGTTCTGGCTGGAGGACGTCACGCCGGCCGAGAACCAGGCGGTGCTGCGCCGGGTCCGCGAGCACACCACGACGCCGCTGGCGATCGGCGAGGTGTTCAACACGATCTGGGACTACCGCGAGCTGTTCGAGGAGCAGCTGATCGACTACGTCCGTTCTCCAGTCACCCACGCCGGCGGGATCACCGGCCTGCGGCGGATCTTCGACTACGCGGCCGTCTATCAGATCAAGTCCGGTGTGCACGGCCCGACCGACGTGTCCCCGGTCGGTCTGGCGGCGGCGGTGCACCTGGGCGTCGCCATCCCGAACTTCGGCATCCAGGAGTACATGAAGCACAGTGCCGACACGCACGAGGTCTTCCGCCCCACCTACGCGTTCGAGGACGGCATGCTCATCCCCGGCGAGACCCCCGGCCTCGGCGTCGACTACGACGACCTCGTCGCGGACTCCTTCCCGTACCAGCCCGCCTACCTCCCGGTGAACCGCCTCCTCGACGGCTCCATGCACGACTGGTGACCGCCAGCAGCCATCGCTTCCTCACTTTCTCCCGCTCTTACCCGGCGTGTTGCGGGAGAAACTGAGGAACGGATGGCTGGTCAGGGGGTGAGGGTGCCGGGGGAGAGGGCGAGCGTCCATTCGACGACGTCGGCGACGAAGCGTGCTTGCGCGGGGTTGCTGAGGTCGCCGGTGCTGTTGACGTAGGAGCCGCTTCCGTCGACGGCGATCAGGATGCGGATGCTCGCCCACTCGGGGTCGACCTCGGCGAACACGCCGGCGTCGATCCCTTCCTGCACGATGGCGCGCAACCGGGAGCGGTCGAGGGCGTCCTGCTCCTGGAGGGTCGCCTCCAGGGACGGCGTGAAACGCGAGAGGTGGCGCGCGTTCAGCCACAAGCGGGCCAGCGGCCAGGAGGCCCCGGACTCGATGTGCTGCACGAAGTGCGCGAGCCGCTCCAGTGGGGGGCCCTCGGTCGGGAAGAAGCGCTCGCGCTCGATAGTGGCCGCGCGCGCGAAGGCCTCGTCCACGAGGTCCTCGGCGGCGGGGAAGTAGTGCGAGATCAGGCCGGGCCGCACGCCGAGCCGGGCCGCGACGGCGCGGAGGGTGATCCGCTCCAGGCCCTCCTCGATCGCGATCTCGGCCGCTGCTCCGAGGATCTCCTCGCGGCGCTCCTCGGCGGGTTTGCGCGAGCGGGGACTCGTGGCCGCCTGCTGTGCTCCCGGCTGCGAGGGTGCCTTCTCGGACGTCGCTCTTGACTCCATGTCTCCCATGCTATTGAATGACTGACCAATAGCCAATTGGGCACATGACCAATAGCAATGGAGCTGAGTCGAGAGGAACGCCATGACCGGAGAACGGATCGGCGCCGAAGAATTCGTGGATGTGTCCACCCAACCCGAGACCCGCGGGATCGAGGTGATCGGCGACGCCGACCGGCACGGCCGGGCCCGCGACCTGTTCTGGGTCTGGGCGGCGCCGGGCGTGAGCATCCTCAACTTCACGATCGGCGCGACGCTGATCCTTCTCGGCCTGGAGATCTGGCAGGCCGTCCTCGTGATCCTGGTCGCCGCGCTGCTCTGGGTGTTCCCGGGCATCATCGCGGCGAGCGGCCCGGCCTCCGGCACCTCGGGCTCGGTGGTGACCCGCGCCATGTACGGGATCATCGGCAACAAGCTGTTCGTCGCCTTCGTCGGCTGGTTCATCGGCGCGGTCTTCCTCGCGCTGACCTGGCTGGCGTCCTCCTTCATGGGCGCGGACCTGCTGCGGAGGGTCGGGCTGAGCGACCCTGTCTGGGTGCCGATCGGCGTGACGATCGTGGTCTCCGCGGTGACGATCGCCGTCGCGATCTTCGGGCACGCGCTCATCCTGCGCATCTACCCCGTCATGGCGGTGCTGTTGTTCGTGATCTTCGTGGGCGTCTCGCTGTTCATCCTGCCGACGGTGAACTGGGGCTACACGGCCGCGCACCCGTTGAGCGGGATCGCGCTCTGGTCGGCGATCACCGTCGGGTTCACGATCCTCGCCTCCTCGCCGCTGTCGTTCATCAACAGCCCGGACCTCGCCCGCTACCTGCCGCGGTCGACCAAGGCGTCGCACATCGCCGCGGCGACAGCGCTCGGCGGCGCCCTCCCGTTCGTGGTGTTCACGATCGTCGGCGTCCTGCTGGCGACCGGGCTGAAGTCGGGCGCCTTCGACGCCGGGATCGACGTCGCGCTGTTCGACCTGCTCCCGGGCTGGATGGGGCCGCTGCTGGTCATCGGCGTGATCGTGAACACGATCGCGCTCAACGCGATGACCGCCTACTCGTCGAGCATGTCGCTGCAGGCGATCGGGTTCAAACTCAAGCGCATCCCGGCCGCGATCATCGTCGGCGTCGTCGGGACGGCGCTGACCATCTACCTGGTGCTGTCGTCCAGCCTGCTGGAGGCCGCCAACCTGCTCCTGCAGTTCCTGGTCGTGGTCTCGGGACCGGCAATGGCGATCTTCGTGGTCGATGTGATCCGCCGCCGTAACGTCTACGACGGCCTCGACCTGTTCGACGACCGGCGCGGAGGGCGGTTCTGGTACACCGGCGGCTGGAGCGTCCCGGGCATCGCCGCGCTGGTGTTCGGCGGGATCGCGACGGCGCTGTGCCTGTCGACCGACGTCTGGACGGGCGCCGTCTCAGGCGCCATCGGCCATATCGACCTGTCGGTTCCTGTCGGGATGACCGTGAGCGCTGTGATCTACGCACTGTTGAGCCGCACCCGGCTCGGAGAGGAGGGCCGGCTGTGACCGACCAGACCCTGACCACGCTGTACCGCAACGGCCGCGTCTTCACCGCGGACGCGGACCCGGACTCCGCCTGGGCGAACGCATTCGCCGTGACCGGCGACACGATCACCTGGGTGGGGGAGGACTCCGCCGTTCCCACCGCCGACCGGACGGTCGACCTCCAGGGCCGCCTCGTTCTCCCCGGGATCACCGACGCCCACACCCACCTGCTGATGATGGGAGCCGCGCTCGGCGAGGTCTACCTGACTGGCGCGCGCGACCTCGACGGCATCCTGCGGCTGCTGGTGGAGGCCCGCGCGGCCCAGCCCGACGCGACGGTCCTTCGCGGGCGGGGCTGGCTGTTCGACGCGATCCCGGACGGGGCGCCGACCGCGGCGATGATCGACGCGGTCCTGCCGGACATCCCCGTGTATCTGGACGCCAACGACTACCACTCGTGCTGGGTGAACACCGCGGCGCTCGCGGAGCTCGGCATCACGCGCGACACCCCCGATCCGATCGGCGGCGAGATCGTGCGCGACGCGGACGGCGAGCCGACCGGCCTCCTGCTGGAGACGGCCGCGACGCAGTACGCCTGGGCGCAGCGCGACGAGGCCACCACCGACGCCGACCGCGACGAGCACGTCGAGCGCACGATCGACGCCTACCTCGCGACCGGGGTCGCCGGGGTGGTCGACATGGCGTTCGACGAGTTCGGCCTGGCCGCGCTGAAGCGCGCGCAGGAGCGGCGCGGCGGAGAGCTCCCGCTGCGGGTCGCCGCGCACTGGCTGATCACGAACACCGGCGACGACGCGGCGAACCTCGCGCAGGTCGAGCGCGCCGCGCAACTCGCCGCCGAGCCCGCGACGCCGTGGCTGCGCGTGGTCGGCATCAAGCTCATCCTGGACGGCGTGATCGACGCCTGCACCGCGGCGATGCGGCAGCCGTACGCGGACGGGAGCAACGCCGACCCGATCTGGCCGCTGGAGCGGCTCGCGCCGGTCGTCGCGGCGGCGGACGCGGCCGGCCTCCAGATCGCCCAGCACGCGATCGGCGACTACGCGAGCCAGCTCGCGCTCGACGCGCTGGAGAAGGCCGTCGCGGCCAACGGCGACCGTCCGCGCCGGCACCGCATCGAGCACCTCGAGTACGCGGCGCCGGGGACGGCGGAGCGGATGGCGCGTCTCGGTGTCACGGCGTCGATGCAGCCGGTGCACTCCGACCCCGCGATCTTCGCGAACTGGGCCGAGATGCTGGGCGACGAGCGGATCGACCGCGCCTTTCCGTGGCCGGAGTACGAGGAGGCGGGCGCGCTGCTGGCGTTCTCGACCGACTCGCCAACGGCGCCGCACCAGGCGCTCGCGAACCTCTACGTGGCCTCCACCCGCGCATCCGCGCTGGATCCGTCCGTCCCTGCGGTGCACCCGCAGTACGCGCTGCCGCTGGCGCGCGCGGTCGCCCACGCGACCCGGGACGCCGCGGCCTCGGTGGGTGACGGCGAGTGGCGCGGGCGGATCGCGCCGGGGTACGCGGCCGACCTCGCCGTCCTCGACTCGGACGTGTTCGCGGAGGGCCCCGCATCGCTGCTCCGGGCCCGTGTCGTCGAGACGATCGTGGCGGGACGGACGGTGTTCGCGGCCTAGTGGGCCGCCCGTTCGAGAGACGGTCACTTGCCTTTTCCGCTCCCGGGCGGAGAATCGCGGCATGACGAGCGAACACGACAAGCGCACCCAGGGTGCGGGTCTGCAGGACGAGGCCGTGGCACTCGAGCACGCCGCCGAGCGGCTCAGCGACCGATTCCCGGAGGTTCCCAAGGAGGAGATCGACCAGTTGGTCGAGGAGCGCTACGAGCAGTACGAGGACGCGCCGATCCGCGACTTCGTGCCCGTGCTGGTCGAGCACGACGTCCGCACGGAGCTGGTCGCGGAGACCGGCGAGGTCGACTAGCGGCGGTCGGGTCTTGCCGCGTGCGGTGAGGGGGTTTCAGGATGGCGGCGTCCGACCCACTCACTGACACGAAGGAAGAGCAATGGCCGCACAACGCACGATCGTCCTCGTTCACGGTGCCTTCGCCGACGCGTCCGGATTCGCCGGGCTGATCGGCGACCTGGAGGCGTCCGGCCACACGGTGGTCGCACCGCCGAACCCGCTCCGCAGCCTCCTCATCGACTCGGACACCCTCGCCCGTGTCGTCGGAGCGATCGACGGGCCCGTCGTGCTCGTCGGCCACTCCTACGGCGGCGCCGTGATCTCGCAGGCGTCGGCCGGCCTGAGCAACGTGGAGGCGCTCGTCTACCTGGCCGCCTTCGCCCTCGACGCCGGCGAGAGCTGCGTGAGCGCGCAGGAGCCGTTCCCGGCGCCGCTGCTCGCGACCGAGAACCAGCCGACCCCGTACGACGCGGTCGGCTCGCCCGGCGGACCGGAGGTCTACGTGAAGAAGGAGCGCTTCCGCGAGGTCTTCTGCGGCGACTCCTCGGAGGAGGCCGCGGCCGTGATGTACGCCACCCAGCGCCCGCTCGCCGTCGCCTCGCTCACCCAGAACGCGACCGCCGCCGGCTGGAAGAACATCCCGAGCTGGTTCGTGGTGTCCGACCACGACAACGCCATCTCGCCGAAGGCGGAGGAGTTCTACGCCGAGCGGATGAAGGCGACGACCTCGCACGTCGACGGGTCGCACACGGCGTTCATCCCGAGGCACGCCGAGATCGCGGAGGTGATCCGGGCGGCCGCGGCGAGCTGAGCGCCGCGCTCAGATCTCGACGTCGCTGCCCATCGTGACCGTCCGCAGCGCCGGCAGCCCGAACCGGGCTGCCGGGTTGGCGGCGTTGTGGGCGAGCGCGATGAACAGCGAGCGCCGCCACGGCACCATGTTGTCCTTCCGGGTGATCCGGATCGCCCCGCGTGAGATGAAGTACGAGGCCTGCTTGAAGTTCGCGGAGTCGAGCGGCAGGACGCCCTCCCTGACCGCGGCGCGGAGGGCGCGCGGGATGTCGGGGTCGTCGGAGAAGCCGAACGTGATGTGGAGGAACTCGACGCCGTCGTCGGCGTAGCCGAGCGGGTCGTACTCGAAGGCGTCCGCCGGCGGCACGTGCGGCACCTGCGCGGTGCTCACCCCCACGATGATGACGTGTTCGTGGAGCACGTGGTTGTGCTTGACGTTGGCCCGCAGCGCCAGCGGGGTCGTGGCCTTGTTCGGGTGCGGGAAGATCGCGATGCCCGGCACCCGCGGCAGGTTCTTCTTGCGGATCTCCTCGATGAACTCCGCCATTGAGCCCTCTTTCCTCAGCCGGTCGGCCTGGACGAGCTGACGTCCGCGCCGCCAGGTCGTCATCACGAGGATGACGACGCCGGCGATCAGCAGCGGCACCCAGCCGCCGTTGATGATCTTGGAGAGGTTGCCGGCCAGGAAGCTGACCTCCAGTCCGCCGAAGGCGACGGCCGCGAGCACGATCTTCCACGGCGCCCAGTGCCAGAGCGGCCGGGCCACGAGCAGCAGCAGCACCGTGTCCACGACCAGCGCGCCGGTCACCGAGATGCCGTACGCCGTCGACAGCCGGTCGGACGAGCCGAACGAGAGCATGACCGCCATGACGCCGATGAACAGCAGGAGGTTGACGGCCGGCAGGTAGATCTGGCCGCCCTCGTGCTGGGAGGTCTGCTTGACGGTCAGCGGCGGCAGGAGGCCGAGCTGCACGGCCTGGCGGGAGAGCGAGTACGCGCCCGAGATGACCGCCTGGCTCGCGATCACCGTCGCCGCGGTTGCCAGGATGACGACGGGGAGCCGGCCCCACTCCGGGATGAGCAGGAAGAACGGGTTCGCCCGCGCCGCCGGATCGTGCAGCACCAGGGCGGCCTGGCCGAGATAGTTGAGGGTGAGCGCGGGGAACACCAGGAAGAACCACGCCCGGCTGATCGGCGCTCGCCCGAAGTGGCCCATGTCGGCGTAGAGGGCCTCCGCGCCGGTGATGACGAGGACCACCGCGCCGAGCGCGACGAACGCGACGAGCGGCTTGCTGACCAGGAAGGCGATGGCGTAGGTCGGCGAGAGGCCGAGCAGCACGGCCGGGTACTGGATGACCATCGCGAGCCCGGCCACACCGATGACGGCGAACCACAGCACCATGACCGGGCCGAACAGCACGCCGACCCTCCCGGTGCCGAACTTCTGCACCACGAACAGCGCGATCAGGATCACGGCGGCGATCGGGATCACCAGGTGCGAGATCGCCGGTACGGTGACGTGGAGGCCCTCCACTGCGGACAGCACCGAGATCGCGGGGGTGATGATCGAGTCCCCATAGAAGAGGGAGACGCCGACGATGCCGACCACGAGGAGGGTGCCGGCCTTGCCCGCGTTGCTCGCATAGAGGCGCTGCGCCAGCGCGGCCAGGGCCATCACGCCGCCCTCGCCATCGTTGTCGGCGCGCATCAGGATGCCGATGTACTTGATCGAGACGATGATCGTCACGCTCCAGAAGATGAGCGAGATGACCCCGAAGACATCGTCCTGCTGCGCGCGGACCGCGCCGTTGTCGAGCAGGAAGACCGTTTTCAGCGCGTAGAGCGGACTCGTTCCGATGTCGCCGAAGACGACGCCGAGCGCGGCAAGCGCCGCCCCGAACACGAGCCGTTGACGGTGGTCGGGCCGGGCGGGCGGAGGAGTCCGCTCAGCCAGCTTCTGCGCTGAATGCTCGTGGTTCTGGTGCACGCCGGTCACGCTACCCCCGTTGCGTCGCGCAGTGACCAGCCGACTCGCTGGGGGTTCCGATGCCGCGCGAGTGGTTGTCTGAGAGAGTTCGCAGAAAGCGTTCATCGAGTGGTCGGCGGCGGTTCACCGCGGGGATGCCCGGTGCTTCGAGGCTCTCCCCTGTCCGGGGGCCGACTCGGCGATAACAGGAGGATCTCGATGCGCTCCAGAACCCGAAAGCTCTCTCTGATCGCCGTCGGCGTCGTCGCCGCGACGTTCCTCGGCACAGCCGCCGCCGTCGCCGCGCCCGCCATCGACGACGGCTGGCCGTACGGCTCAGCCGGCGCAGCCAAGCACGACAACACATACACGCTCGCCGCCGTGGGCGATATCGCGTGCGAGCCGAACGACAGCGACAACGCGGCCAACCCGGCCGGCCTCAAGTGCGGCAGCCCGAGCCTCGGCGGCTACGCCGCGGAGTTCGCCACCGCGAAGCAGGCGGACGCGATGAAGCCGGACGCCGTGGCCCTCCTCGGCGACGAGCAGTACCAGGTGGGCAAGCTCAGCGACTTCGAGGGCTCCTTCGAGCAGGCCTGGGGCGGCCTGAAGTTCCTGGAGAAGCCTGCGCCCGGCAACCACGAGTACTACTCGTACACGAAGAAGGGCGACAACGAGCCCGGCCAGAACGGCAACGGCTACTTCGCCTACTTCAACGGCCACGACCAGACCGGCGCCCCGAACACCTCGGGCCAGGCCGGCGCCGACACCGCCGCGAACCAGGGCTGGTACTCGTACAACCTCGGCAACTGGCACATCGTCTCGCTGAACGTCGAGTGCAACTCCCCGGCGTTCGGCAACGACTGCTCGACCACCGACGGCGGCCTCCTCGCCCAGGAGACCACCTGGCTGGCGAGCGACCTGAAGAGCAACCAGCAGCAGTGCACGATCGCCTACTGGCACCAGCCGACGTTCAGCGCGACCACGGCCTCCACCGCCACAGTCGGCGCCTCGGACCCGGGGGCGGGAGGCCAGGAGGGCCTGGTCGCCGACACCTGGTGGAAGCTGCTCTACGCCGACCACGCCACCCTGGTGCTGAACGGCCACGAGCACGCCTACGCCCACCTCAAGCCGATGAACCCGGCCGGCCAGTACGACCCGAAGCGCGGCATCCCGGAGTTCATCGTCGGCACCGGCGGCGAGGCGCTCGACACCCTGGCGAAGAACGCGGACGGCAGCTACGCCAACGCGAACGTGCTCACCGGCTTCGACCAGGGTTACGGCACGCTGAAGCTCACGCTCAAGCAGCACGGCTACTCGTACTCTTACGCGCCTGCGCTCGCGGGTGCGGGCCAGCCGGCGTCGGCGCTGAACTACTCCGACAGTGGGGCGGGGGAGTGCAACCGCTGACGGTGCTCCTTCCTTCGATTCTCAAAGACGGCTTCTGAAAGAACCCTCAGACAGCCCGTTCTATCCCTGAGTGCGGGGTGGGGAATAGGTTTTCACTCGGGCCGTCGCGACGGAGCGGCGGCGGGACAAGGGAGCACCATGAAACGTTCGTCGTTCGTCTCACTCAGCCTCGCTATCGCCGGAGCCGCAGCGCTCGCGGTGGCAGTGACGGCACCGGCGTCCGCGGCCACACCCAGTGCCGCAACCCCCGACACCAGCGGCGTCTACAGCGTCCACCCGATCGTCGAGAAGGCCGGACTCTCCACCAGCGCCGTCACACCCTCTCTGACGCCGGCCCAGTGCCTGGCGCAGACCGCCGGTCGGGTCGCCTGCCAGACCCCGAGCAGCATCCGGGCCGCGTACGACATCCCGGCCACGATCAACGGCGTCCCCGCGGGCACCGGGCAGACCGTGGTCATCGTCGACGCGTTCGGCAGCCCGACGGTCCAGTCGGACCTCGCGACCTTCTCCGGCGCGTTCGGGCTCCCGACGCCGAACCTGACGGTCTACTACCCGGGCGGCAAGCCGACCTGGACCGGCAAGAAGACGCAGACGGGCTGGGCGGAGGAGACCTCCCTCGACGTCCAGTGGGCGCACGCGGTGGCGCCGGGCGCGAACATCGCGCTCGTGGTGGCGGCGAACGACCGTGGGGCGACGATCGACAACGCGATCAAGTACGCCGTGGACAACAAGCTCGGCAACGTGCTCTCGATGAGTTTCGGCAACGCCGACAACCTGATCGCGTCGCCGAACGCCAATAACGGCCAGAGCAGCCAGGGCGCGAAGGCGTTCGCCGCGGGTGCGGCGCAAGGGATGTCGCTCTTCGCCTCCTCCGGCGACACCGGCTCAGACAACGGCGCCGGCTTCGCGAACTACGCGTTCCCGGCCTCCGACCCGAACGTGACCTCGGTCGGCGGCACCAACCTGTGGGTGGGCAGCGGGCTGAACCAGCCGCGCGAGACGGTCTGGGGCGACTACGCGAACTGCCCGCTGACCTGCGCCTTCGGCGTGGTCGGTGAGACCGGCGGCGCGCCGAGCCTGTTCACGGCGAAGGGCGGCTCCGACGTGGCGTACAACGCCAGCGTCTACACCGGAGTGCTCACGTACCTCGGGTTCCTGGGCGGCGCGAACAACGGCCTCTACTTCTTCGGAGGCACGTCGGCGGGCTCGCCGCAGTGGGCTGCCCTGACGGCGGACACCATCCAGGCGGTCGGCCACACGGTCGGCAACGTCGGCCAGCAGGCGCAGAGCTGGGCGTCGAAGGGCCTGCTCCACGACGTGACGGTCGGCGCCAACACGACCCCGACGTACAGCGGCGGCTACTCGGCGACGACGGGCTGGGACCGCCCGACCGGCTGGGGCACGCCCGACGTGAACGGGATCATCGCGGCGCTCAAGTGAGAGGGTGACCTGCGCGCCTGGCGCGTGACGGCGGCCCCGGTGTCCAGTGGATGCCGGGGCCGTCGCACGCGATCACGCGTGGGCCAGCGCATACCACGGTCATTGCTGGAGGCCAACGGTCTTCCTGCCGACCGGGTGCCGACGTACCGTCTACACCGATTGGCGCGAACCGCGCCGGAGACGGAGCCCCCCATGAACGACGACCTGACGTCCGACCCGCAGCCGCTCTCCGCGGAGGAGCTCGCAGCAGAAGCAGCGACGCCCCTTCCCGACAAGGAGGTGGCCTCCATCCTCGACCTGAACGCCGACCTGAACCTCGGGCTCGGCCTGGTCGCCCCGGTCGACCTGGGCGTGGCGGCCAACGCCAACGTCGCGGCACCCATCGAGGCATCGGCCGGCGCCAACGTGCTGTCCGCCGGCTCGACGGCCGTCGCGGGCGCCGACCAGAGCGCCGGCATCCACCAGGGCATCGCCGCGGACGCGGTCGCCAACTCGCACCAGGTGAGCAACATGGCTCCGTCGGCCGACACGGCGACGCCGACGCCGACCCCGGCCGCGACGCCTGGCTCGATCACCGACGGCAACCTTCTCAACGTGAACATCAACGCGGCCGCCGACGCCCACATCGCCGCCCCGATCAACGGTGCGGTCGCCGCGAACGCGAACGTCGCGGCTCCGATCGACGCGAGCGTGTCGGCGAACATCGGCTCGATCGACAGCCAGGCGGCCGCCGTCTCGCACCAGGACGCCGCGATCGACCAGAACATCACCGGCTCGGCGGATGCCACCGCGGGGCAGCAGTCGAACATCGGACAGTCTCCGACGCAGCCGTAACGCACTGTCGTGACGATCGCATCGAAGCCGACGGCCGAACACGACGGGCCGGCGCAGCAGGACACTCCTGCTGCGCCGGCGACCGCCGACCGCTCCACCGAGGTGCTGGCGCGCGCCCAGGGCGTCCAGCTCATCGGCGCCATGCGCGGGTCGGGGTACCGCGAGCCGCCCTCGCTCGCCCGCCGCGGCGACGGTCAGGTGCTGCAGCTCACGCCGCTGCTCTTCGCGATCCTCGACGAGGTGGACGGCACGCGTGACATCGGTGCGATCGCGGATCGCGTCAGCGAGCGCATCGGCCGGGCCATCCGGCCGGAGGATGTCGCGCAGCTGGTCGACTCCTCGCTGCGCCCGCTGGGCCTCCTCACCCGGGCGGACGGCGGCGAGCCGGAGGTCAAGCGGTCGTCACCCCTGCTCGGCCTGCGGCTGCGGAAGGAGATCACCGATCCCGACCGCACCCGGCGCCTGACTGCGCCGTTCGCGCGACTGTTCCATCCGCTCGTCGTCGTGCCCGTGATCTGCCTGTTCGTGGCGGCGTGCTGGTGGCTGCTGATGGTGCAGGGGCTGGCAGCGGCGACGTACCACGCGTTCCAGGACCCCGGGGTCCTCCTGCTGATCGTCGCCGTCACCGTGCTCTCGGCCGGCTTCCACGAGTTCGGCCACGCCGCCGCGGCACGCTACGGCGGCGCGACGCCCGGCCGGATGGGGATGGGTCTGTACCTGTTCTGGCCGGCGTTCTTCACCGACGTCACCGACTCGTACCGGCTCGGCCGCGTCGGCCGCGTCCGCACCGACCTCGGCGGCCTGTACTTCAACGCGATCGTCGCCGTCGCCATCGTGGGCGTCTGGTTCGCGACGCGCTGGGATGCGCTGCTGCTCGTGGTGCTCACCCAGCTCCTCCAGATGGTCCACCAGCTCCTTCCGACCGTGCGGTTCGACGGCTACCACGTCCTGGCGGATCTGACCGGTGTGCCGGACCTCTTCCAGCGCATCGGCCCGACCCTGCTCGGCCTTCTGCCCTGGCGCTGGCGGCTTCCGGAGTCGCGGACGCTTCGGCCGTGGGCCCGCGCGGTCGTCAGCGTCTGGGTGCTCGTCGTCGTCCCGATGCTGCTGTTCTCGCTGGTGGCGATGGTGCTCACGCTTCCCCGGGTGATCGGCACCGCGTGGGCCGCCCTGACGGAGCGCGGCCACGCGCTCGCGCTGGAGTTCGGCCGCGGCGACGTCGCGGCCGGGGCGGCGCAGCTCGTGCTCATGCTCGCCACGGCTCTGCCGATCCTCGGCACCCTCTACATCCTGTTCCGGCTCGCCCGGACCGGCCTCGTGAAGCTCTGGACGGGCACGCGCGGGCGGCCGGTGCGCCGCGGCGTCGCGGCCGCGCTGGTGCTGGCGATGGTCGGCGGCCTCGCCTTCGCCTGGTGGCCGGCGCCGCAGTCCTACCGGCCCATCCAGCCCTACGAGCGCGGAACGCTGAGCGACATCCTCGCACCCGCCACGTTCCAATCCGGCCTCCCGTCCGGGCAGCTCTCCGCCGGGTCGACGGGCGCCGTGCAGACGATCTGGCCGGGCGGCGGCGCGAAACCGACCGCCGACCACCCGCAGCTCGCGATGGTCCTGGTCCCGCGCGACGGCCGGTCGCCGTCCTGGGTCTTCCCGTTCAACAAGCCCACCCCGCCGCGGCCCGGCGACAACCAGGCTCTGGCGGTGAACACGACCAACGGCTCAACCCTGTACGACGTGGCCTTCGCGCTGGTCTGGGTGACCGGCGGCCAGTCGGCCCTGAACACCAACTCGGCGTACGCCTTCGCGCACTGCTCCGGCTGCACGACCGTCGCCGTGGCCTTCCAGGTGGTGATGATCGTCGGGGAGACGCACGTGGTGGTCCCGCAGAACCTGTCGGTGGCCGCGAACTACGGGTGTATCGATTGCGTGACCGCCGCCCTGGCGAACCAGCTCGTGCTCACCGTGGGAAGCCAGCCCGACGCCGCGACGATGAGCAAGATCGCCGCGCTCTGGGCGAAGATCATGGCCTTCTCGCACAACCTCCAGGGGCTCGGGCTGGACCAGGTGCAATCGCAACTGCTCGTGTTCGAGCAGGAGCTGAAGGACATCGTCGCGCACGATCCGGCCGCCGTTCACGTCCCGAGCGGTGGGGCGACCTCCCTGCCGACGCCGGTTCCGGTGCCCGTGCCCACCGGCTCGGACGCGCCGGGGAGCACCCCCGGCCCGACCGTGAACCCCGTGCCCGCCCCGGCACCGGCACCCGCGCCGACGGGCACGCCGGCGCCTCAGCCGACGGACACGCCGACGCCGACGCCGACGCCGGTCCCGACCGCCACGCCCTGAGGCGCGACCGGTCCGGACCGGTCGGCACGAATCGCAGCTCCGTTCTTAGGTTGAAAAGAGACGTAAGTTTGTCTTAGACTAACCATGACGTCGGGGCCTCGCGCCCGTTCCTCCCCGTAAAGCTGCGGGCGAGGGCACAAACCGTCGCGTCGATCACCCGATCGTTCGGGTCTCGCGTATGCCGCTCTCGCCACTGAGGTTCCGCCTCCTCGTCACCTCCCTCCTCGCCGTGTCCTTCCTCGGGGCGCTCGACAACACCGTCGTGAGCACCGCGATCGCGACGGTCGCCGGTCAGCTCGGGGCGCTCGAGCACATGAGCTGGATCGTCGTCGGCTACACGCTCGCCAGCACGGTCCTGCTGCCGATCCTCGGCAAGCTCGGCGACCGGATCGGGCCGCGCGCGGTCTTCCTCGGCTCGGTGACCGTGTTCGTCCTCGCGTCGGTGGCGTGCGGCTTCGCGAACGGCATCGTCTGGCTGATCGTCGCCCGCGTCGTCCAGGGGATGAGCTCGGCCGGCCTCCAGCTCATGTCGCAGACGATCATCGCGGAGACCACGACCCCGCGACAGCGGCCGAAATTCATGGCGATCATCGGGGCCGCCTTCCCGATCGCGATCCTCATCGGACCGGTGCTCGGCGGCATCATCACCGACACCTGGGGCTGGCCGTGGGTGTTCTGGATCAACGCCCCGGTCGGCATCACCGCGCTCGCCCTCGCG
This sequence comes from Leifsonia sp. EB34, assembly GCF_041260585.1. NCBI lineage: Bacteria > Bacillati > Actinomycetota > Actinomycetes > Micrococcales > Microbacteriaceae > Leifsonia > Leifsonia sp. EB34. The sequence continues at coordinate 995,208 of NZ_JBGCCV010000001.1, read as the reverse complement.
ATCGTCGCCATCCCGCACCTCGAGCCTGTGCGGCGGGGAGGCTTCGACATCGCCGGGTCGATCGCGCTCACCGTCGGGCTGGTGGCGCTCGTGCTCGCCGTCACCTGGGTGGGCGATCCGGCGCAGGCGACGTCGGCGTTCATCGCCTTCGTCGTCGCTGCCGTCGCGCTCGCCGTGTTCTTCGTCGTCGAGCTCCGGGCCGCCGAACCGCTCGTGGACCTCTCCCACTTCGCCGACCGCACGGTCGCCGCGGGCACCGTCATCTCGGCCATCGTCGGCATCGGGCTGTTCTCGATCACCTCCTACCTGCCCACCTACTTCCAGATGGCGTACCGGACGAGCGCGACGGTCTCCGGGCTGGTGCCGATCGCGACGGTGTTCGGGATGCTGGTGAGCAACCTCGCATCCGGCTGGATGGTCAGCCGCACCGGCCACTACCGGGTGTACCCGCTGGCCGGCACGGCGCTCGGCGCGGCCGGCCTCGGCGCGATGGCGCTGCTGCCGGCCGGTGCGCCGCTCTGGGCGCCCACCCTCGCGATGGCGGTCGTCGGCCTCGGGACGGGCTCCTTCATGAGCCTCATCGTCGCGGTCGTGCAGAGCGCGGTGCCGCGCGCGGAGACCGGCTCGATCACGGCGAGCGTGAACCTCGTGCGCCAGGTCGGCGCGACGGTCGCGACGGCGTTGATCGGCGGCCTCATCGGCGCCGGCGTGGCCGCGATGCTGCCGGCCGGGCTCGACGCCGCGACCCTGACACCCGCCATCGCCCACGCGCACAGCCCCGGCCTCCAGCAGGGGATCGCCCGGGTCTACCACAGCGTCTTCGTCCCGATCTTCGTGGCGCTCGCCGCGACCTACCTCCTCGGAGTGGTCGCGTCGATCCTGCTGCCGAACCGCCGACTGTCCGACGACCCCGGCGCGCTGCGCGGCGCCGCGACCGAGTCCATCCCCGCCGGAACCACCTGAGAGACCGCAGGAGAGCACCATGACCCCCTCCCCGACGAACACCGTCCCCACCATCGCCGTCGTCGGCAGCGGCCCGATCGGCTCCGCGTACGCGCGGCTGCTGCTCGAAACCGTCCCGGACGCCCGCGTCGTCATGTTCGAGGCCGGCCCGCAGCTCACCGCGGTCGCGGGCGAGAACGTGCGCAACATCCCGGACCCGCTGGAGAAGGAGCGCGCCCGCGAGCTGTCGCAGGGGCCCCAGGCCGGAGCTTTCCGCGCGTCGCTCGGCATCCCGTCGTCCGTGGTCGTGGAGGGCATGTTCACCGCGCGCGGCGGGACGCACCTGCTCGACTTCGGCGGCGAGGGCTCGGCGCACACGCCGAGCTTCCCGGCCGCGGCGGCCTCCACCAACGTCGGCGGCATGGGCGCGCACTGGACGTGCGCGACGCCGAGCCCGTCGTTCAGCGAGCGCATCCCGTTCATCCCCGACGCGGAGTGGGAGGAGCTGATCGCGGAGGCCGCCCGGCTGCTGCACGTGCAGACCGCCGCCTTCGCCGACTCGGAGATCGGCGCGGCGATCCGCTCGCTGCTGGCGGAGGAGTTCGGCGACGAGCTGCCGGAGGGCTACGGCCCGAGCACGCTCCCGGTCTCGGGCGACCCGCAGCCGGACGGGACGATGCGCTGGGCCGGAGCCGACGTCGTGCTCGGCCCGCTGCTCGACCCGGAGAGCGGCCTGGCCGACCGGTTCGAGCTGCGCGACCTCTCGCTCGTCCGTCGCGTCGACCATGAGGGCGGCCGCGTCACCGGCGTCACCGTGGAAGACCTGCGCAGCCACGAGGTCTACACGGTGGAGGCCGACCTCGTCGTCGTGGCGGCCGACGCCTTCCGCTCGCCGCAACTGCTCTGGGCGTCCGGCATCCGCCCGCGCGCGCTCGGGCACTACCTGACCGAGCACCCGGTCGTGATCTCGACCGTCGCCCTCGACCCCGCCGGCATGGCCCGGTATGCGACGGAGGAGGACCTCGACCGCGAGCTCGCCCGCCGCGCGCTCAACCCGGCCGACCCGGTCGCCGCCGTGAACCGCATCCCGTTCTCCGAACCCGGCCACCCGTTCTCGCTGCAGGTGATGTACGCGGAGAACCCGCCGTTCCAGCTCGACCCCGAGCACCCGGCCGCGGGCAACCGCTGGGGCTACGTGAACATGGGCTACGGGATGCGCAAGCAGCCGCGGTTCGAGGACGCCGTGACCTTCGACGACGCCGAGCCCGACTACCGCGGTTTCCCGAACCTGACGATCGACTACGCCCTCACCGACGGCGAGCAGGCCGAGATCGCGGATGCGACCGAACGCCTGCGCCGCGCCGGGAACGCGCTGGGCACGTTCATCGCGGAGCCGCGCCTGCTGCCGAACGGGTCCAGCCTCCACTACCAGGGCACCATGCGGATGGGCGCGGAGGACGACGGCACCTCGGTGGCCGACCCGTACTCCCGGGTGTGGGGCTACCAGAACCTCGTCGTCGGCGGCAACGCGCTGATCCCCACCGCCACGACCATGAATCCCACCCTGATGAGCGTCGCCATCGCCGTCCGCGGCGCACGGGAGGCCGCAGCGCGGCTCACCGCGGAGGCGTCCGCGGAGGCGGCGCGGAACTGACCGGACCCAGCACCACCGAAACGAGGATCGAATGCTCGAAGAACAGTTGATACAGACCTCCGGCTTCCGCAACGTCGGGCCGGAGGGTGCGCGCACCGGATTCCAGCTCCGCGTCCGCAGCCCCTACTACCGCGGGCTCTGGGCGAACCTCATCGAGAAGCCGACGGTGACCGTCGACGGCGAGCGGTTCGGCGGCGACGACATCCGCTGGACGCTGCCGACCGGCCACGACAGTGTGGCGGAGTTCTCGTTCGCCGAGCTGCAGGAGTCGCCCGACGCCCGCTGGCCGCTCGGCCACGCCGCGGTGCTGACCGTCCCGCGCGCGGGCGGGCTCGCCCGTGGCATCCACGACGTCGCCCTCGAACTCCGGCTGCGGATGTCGTACATCCCGGAGGAACTGCAGCCCTCGATCTGGACCGCGTCGCGGAAGGCGGTGATCGTGCTGTGACCACCGACGATCTGCCCTTCGGCCTCGGCGTCTCGCTGTACTCGTACACCGACGACATCGGCGTGACCATGACCGTCGAGGAGTGCATCGAGGACGTCGCCGACCTCGGCGCGACCGGCCTCGAGATCCTCGGCGAGGGCCACGTCGAGGACTACCCGAACCCGTCCACCGCCTGGATCGACGCCTGGTTCGCCCGCAACGAGCGGCTCGGGCTCACGCCGACGCTGTACGGCTCGTGGCTCGACACCCGGCGCTTCCCGGGCCGCGGCATGACGGTCCAGGAAGGCGCGGCGCAGCTCGAACTCGACCTCCGCCTCGCCTCCACCCTCGGCTTCTCGTTCGTGCGCCCGAAGATCGGCGTCATCTCCGAGGACCTGCGGGTCGACCCGATCTGGCAGGAGGCCGTGGAGCGCAACCTCCAACTCGCCGCCGACCTCGACATCGTGATCTGCCCGGAGATCCACTGGCCGACCATCATCAAATCGCCCGTCGTGGAGGAGTACATCGCCTTCAAGGAGCGCACCGGCTCGGAGCACTTCGGCCTCCTCATCGACACCGGCGTGTTCGAGCTGTCGCCGTACCCGCGCCGGGGCGGGAGCGCGTCCTTCCGGATGGGCGACGGCACGGCCCGGCCGCCGGTGGTGCCGTTCGTTCCGGTCTCCGACCTGGCCGATGTGATGGAGCACACGGTGTACTTCCAGGCCAAGTTCTACGAGGTGGACGACGACCTGGTCGACCACTACATCCCCTGGCGGGAGATCCTCGACGTGGTCGTGGACTCCGGCTACAGCGGCTGGCTGTCCAGCGAGTACGAGGGCCACCACGAGCCCTATCGCGCGCCCGACCAGCTCCGCCGCCAGCACGCCCTCCTCCGTACCATCGCCGCCGAACGCGCGGCCGCCGCCGACCCGGCGCTCGCAGACAGGAACTGACCATGCCCAACGGACTCATCGACGACGCGAGCCTGCGCATCCACCCCGAAGGCCTCGCGCTCGCCCTCACCATCCCCTGGTACCGCAGCCTGTGGCTCTCGTCGGTCAGCACGCTCCGGCTGACGCTCGACGGTGCGGAGGTGCCGGAGGAGGACCTGACGTTCGAGCTGGACGGCGTGCGCTACGCGATCGCCGACCTGCCGCAGCAGAGCGACGTGCTCTGGTACCTGCAGTCGCACCCGCTGCTGATCGTGCGGCGCGAGGCGGCCGTCGCCCTCGGCGAGACGCACGAGGTCGAGCTGCACGGCGAGCTGCGCCTGCCGTACATGCAGATCGCGCCGGGCCAGGACGGCGGCCCGGGCGTCTACGTGCCCAACGTCGTCCACCAGCGGCTGACGCTCACCGCGACCGACCACGACGCCGAGCCGCCCGCACTCGTCACCGACGTGCCGCGCGCGCCGGAGGCCACCGACGCCGACCCCTTCCAGCTCGGGCTCACGCTGTACTCCGCGAGCGCCGAGTTCCGCGCCGGCTGGTTCGACTTCGACGGGCTGCTCGACCGGGTGGCGGAGCTGGGGATCGGCCCCGGCATCGAGATCGTGGCCTCCCAGGTGCTGCCGACCTACCCGGCGGTCTCGGACGCGTTCGTCGCGACCTGGCGGGAGGCCTTCGACCGCCATGGCTTCGACGCCAGCTCGTTCGGGGCGAACCTCGACATGGGCCGGCGCCGCGACCGCGACATGACGCCGGACGAGGAGTTCGAGTTCAGCGACCTGCTGTTCCGCGGCGCCAAGAAGCTCGGCTTCCCGCTCGTGCGCATCCAGTCGGCGAAGCCGGACCTGCTGCGCCGCCTGCTGCCGGTCGCGGAAGAGCTCGACCTGAAGTTGGCGTACGAGATCCACGCGCCGATGGGACCGAACTCCCCGGAGATCGTGAGGGTGCGCGACGTCTACGCCGAGCTGGACTCGCCGCTGCTCGGCTTCGTCGCCGACTTCTCCTCCACCATGCACGCCATGTCGCCCACGCTGCTGCGCGCCGTGCGGCGGGCCGGGCTCGGCGACGAGGAAGTGCGGCGCCTCCAGGAGATCTGGGCGACCGACGCCTCCATGCGCGACCGCCAGCAGGAGTTCATCGGCTACCTGAACAGCCGCAGCTTCGACCCGGGACGGCTGGGCTCGTTCGCCCACCTCGCCTTCAACATGCACGGCCACGTCGACCCGCACGAGTGGTCGGACATCATGCCGCAGATCCTGCACGTGCACGCCAAGTTCTACGACATCGACGAACACGGCCAGGAGCCGGCGATCGACTACCCGGAGCTGGTGAAGGTGTTCGTGGAGGGCGGCTACCGCGGCTACTGGTCGAGCGAGTGGGAGGGCCACGCGTTCGCCGAGCTGGGGGAGGTCGACCCGCTGCTGCTCGTCCGCAAACAGCACGACCTCATCCGGTCGAGCATGCGGGCGCTGGCGCCGGCGGCCGGGTAAGGGGTGCGCGTGACGGACACCGAGCCCGACCTCCGCACCCTGCCGCTGCCGGAGGCGCTCGCCTGGCTGCGCGCGCACGGCGAGCCCGCCGACCCGCGAACCGACATCGACACCGCGTCGCTGAAGCGGCGGTTCCCGCGCCTCGCCCACGTGCGGACGCGCGACCTCGTCGTGACGGCGCCGAGCGGCCCGCAGCCGGCCCGCCTCTACCGCGACGACACCGTGCCGCACGCCGGCGCTGCGCTGGTGTGGGTGCACGGTGGCGCCTTCATCGGCGGGTACCTCGACATGCCGGAGTCCAACTGGGTGGCGCTGGAGCTCGCAGCCCGGGGCATCCCGGTGCTCGCGGTCGACTACGTGAAGTGCCTCGGCGACGTGCACTTCCCGGCGCCCTCGGACGACGTGCTCGCCGCGTGGCGGTACGCCCGGGCGAACAGTGCGGAGCTGCTGGGCGTCGAGTCGGGGACCCTGCTGCTCGGCGGCGCGAGCGCGGGAGGCAACCTCGCGGCCGGGGCGGTCGCGCGGCTGCGCGACTCGGGCGCGGCGCTGCCCGCCGGGCTCGTGCTGGTCTATCCGGCGCTCGACCCGGACGGCAGCCATCCCGGCGCCGTGCCCGATCCGACTTCGCCGGCCGCGCAGCTCTCGCTCAACTTCGCGGGTTCGGAGGCGCGGCTGCACGATCCGCACGCGTTCCCCGGCCTCGGCTCGGTCGGCGGCTTCCCGCCGACGCTCGTGGTCGTGTGCGAACAGGACGGGCTCCGGCCGTCCGGTGAGGCGTTCGCCGCGCGGCTGGCGAACGCGGGGCGCGACGCGACGCTCCACGTCGAGCCGGACGCCGACCACGCCCACATCAACGAGCCGTCGCATCCGGGAGCGGCGCGCACCCTCGACGCCATCGCGGGCTGGATCGCCAACCGCTGGTGACCGTGCCCCTCCGCCTCAGCTGTTGTCGCCCGCCCCCACGATGCGCCCGGCCTCCTCGAACAGCGACCGCATCCAGGTGTGCTCCGGGTCGTGGCTGTGCACCGGATGCCACCACAGTGCGTTCACGATCGGGGTCGGCTCGAACGGGAGGCCGACGGTGCGGACGGCGGCCGCGCGCTTCGCGAGGGGGACGAGGGCCGAGTGGATGATGCCGACCCGGCGGGTGCCCGCGATGAAGTGCGGGATGGCGAGGAAGCTCTCGACCACGACCTCCACATTCGGCTCCACCCCGAGTTGCTGCACCTGTCGCTCCGCCGACGTGAAGGCCGACCGGGACTGGTAGTTCATCACCCAGGGGAGCTTCGACATCTCCTCGCGGGACAGGGCGTCGCCGACCTCGTCGTTGCCTTCGGCCACGATCGCGACCCAGTCGTCCTGCCAGAGGTCCACGAACGGCAGCTCGGTGAGGAAGCCGTGCGGGATGACCATGCCGTCCACCGAACGCAGCCGGTTCGTGGCGTCCTCGACCACCGTCGGGTTGTGCAGCATGAACCGGAAGTGCACGCCGGGCGCCTGCGCGGCGGCGAGCTCGGAGACGACCCGGCCGATGGTGGTGAAGCCGTAGTCGGAGCCGTAGATGGAGAACTGGCGAACCGACTCGGACGGGTCCCAGGTCGCCTGGCTCTCGAAGACGCGGCGGGCGGCGTCCAGGGCGATCGTGGTGTGGTCGGCGAGCCGCAGGGCCAGCGGGGTGAGTTCGTACGTGTTGCCGCGACGGGCGAGGATGGGGTCGTTGAAGTGGATCCGCAGCCGGGCGAGCGAGGCGCTGAGGGCGGGCTGGCTGAGCCGCAGCCGCTCGGCGGCACGGGTCACGCTCCGCTCGGTCAGGAGGGCGTCCAGCGCGATCAGCAGGTTGAGGTCGAGGCGCGACATCAACGGGTAATCGGTCACGACGATGTGATCCTTTCCTACGCGGATCCGGGCGATCTCACTATAACCACGCGGACTTCGGGCGGGACCGCGTCGCCCGTCTCGATCGCGTATCGACCGAGCTTATGTCTGGGATAAGCAGAACTACCGTTGTTTATCTGCTATAGCGCTGCGAGACTCGAAAACGCCCCCGAGGCCGACGACACAGCCGAAAGCCTCACCCGACAACGAAGTCTCAGAAGAGGTCAACCCATGACGCAATCACGAGGGAGCCGACGAGTTCGGCTCGCCTGGCTCGCCGTCCCCGTCGCCACCGGACTCCTGCTCGCCGGGTGCTCCAGCACGGGGGCGTCGTCCGGCAAGGAGCCGCAGACCATCACCTTCGCCTACGGCGCGACCAACGACCAGGACAAGGCGGCCTACGACGGCATCGCCAAGTCGTTCGAGAGCCAGAACAAGGGCGTGACGGTCACCACCCAGAACCTCCCGACCGAGAGCTACGCGGCGACGATGGGCACCCGAGTGCAGGGCGGCAACGCGCCCGACACGTTCTACGCCGAGGGCGGCACCGGTCAGGCCGACTCGGTGATCCCGTTCGCCAAGTCCGGTCTCGTGCTCCCGCTCACCGACCCCGGGATCACCTCGAAGATCCCGGACTCGGCCAAGAGCCTGTGGACGTACAACGGCAAGACGTACGGCGTCCCGCTCGGCACGCAGCTCAACGGCGTGATCTACAACGACGAGCTGGCCAAGTCGGTCGGCGTGAACATCGACGCGAACACCAGCCTCGACGACATCATCGCCCAGTGCGGCAAGGCCAGGGCGGCCGGCAAGACCATCTACGGCCTGGCCGGATCGACCTTCGCCAACAACGGCATCCTCGCGGTCGCCCTGGCCACCTCCACCGTCTACGGCCCGAACAAGAACTGGAACGCCGACCGCGCCAAGAACAAGGTGACCTTCGCCGGCACCAAGGGCTGGACCACCGCGCTCGAGTCCATCAAGAAGATGTACGACGCGGGCTGCTTCCAGGACGGCGCGACCAGCGCCGGCTTCGACGCCCTGACCAACGGCGCCTCCTCCGGCAAGATCCTCGGCTTCTTCGCCCCGAGCGCCGCGGCCCAGCAGATCATGCAGGCCGCCGGCGGTCACGTGAAGCTCGTCGCCCTCCCGGTCGGCGCGCCGAAGGGCACCAAGACGTACCTGTCGCTCAGCTCGGACCAGGGCGTCACGGCCAGCGCCAAGACGAAGAGCCCGACCCTCGCGTCGGACTTCCTGAAGTACATCGTCTCGGACAAGGGCCAGGAGGCCTACTCGAAGTCGGTCGGCACCATCCCGGTGAACGTGAGCGCGTCCTCCACCCTGCTGCCGCAGTACGCGGGCATCAAGGACGAGATGGCGAAGAACGACACCCGCGGATACGCTCCGACCGAATGGCCGAACGCCAAGATCTACACCGACCTCGGCAACGGGGTGCAGGGCATCCTGACCGGTCAGATGACCGTCAAGCAGGTGCTCCAGCAGCTGGACACCGACTGGGGTTGATCCACCTGGCGCGGGCGGCCGGTCCCTGAGCACGGGGCCGGCCGCCCGAACCCGGTTGAAAGGAACGAATCGATGACGACGCAGTCAGAGGTGCGGAGAATGACCAAGACGCAGACGAAGGCGCAGAGCCCGAGCCGGAGCGAGAGCCCGGCCCAGGTGCAGGCCCCCCGCCGTGTCCCTGGCGGGAAGTCGTACCGCGTACGGCTCGGGAGCTGGTGGTGGGCGCTCCCCGCCCTGGTGCTGATGCTGGTCGTGATCTACGCGACGACCATCGCGGGAGGCTTCTTCGCCTTCACGAACTGGTCGGGCCTCGGCCCGTTCGACTTCGTCGGCGTGGCGAACTTCGTCAAGATCTTCCAGACCCCCGAGCTGATCGGGTCGCTCTGGAACACGCTGTTCCTGGCGTTCGGCTTCCTGGTCCTCACCAACGTCTTCGGCCTGCTCTTCGCCCTCGCCCTCAACCGCTCGCTGAAGTCCCGCTACGTGCTTCGGACGCTGATCTTCATGCCGGTGGTGGTCAGCCCGATTGCGGTCTCGTACATCTGGAAGTTCATCTTCGACTACAACGGCCCGCTGAACCAGGCGATGACCGCGGTCGGCCTCCCCAAGCAGAACTGGCTCGCCGACCCGGCGCTCGCCATCTGGTGCGTGCTGATCGTGCTGGTCTGGCAGAACATCGGCTTCGTCATGGTGATCTACCTGGCCGGCCTCGCCACCGTCCCCATCGAGATGGAGGAGGCGGCGGCCCTCGACGGCGCCGGCCCGTTCAAGCGGTTCCGGTACGTCGTCCTCCCTCAGATCCAGCCGTCGGTCGCGATCGCGACGACGCTGACGCTCATCCAGGGCCTGCGGGTCTTCGACCAGGTGGTCGCCCTCACCGGCGGCGGACCGGCCGGCGCGACCCAGACTCTGGCGCTGGAGGTCTACCAGACGGCGTTCACGTACCAGCAGTTCGGCTTCGGTGCGGCGCTCGCCCTCGTGCTGAGCCTCCTGATCCTCATCTTCTCCGTCGCGCAGCAGTACCTGACGCGCGATCGCTCCCTCAAGGAGGCGTGACCCGTGTTCCGGTACACCAAGAAGACCCTCACGATCGAGATCATCACCCTGGTCGCCGCGGCGATCATGCTGCTGCCGTTCTGGATCCTGCTCGTTGGCTCGCTGAAGACGCTGCCCGACATCCTCAGCTCGGCCGCCGTCGCGCCGCCGACCAGCCCGACGTTCGACAACTTCATCAAGCTGCTGTCGCCCGACTCGAGCTCGTCGGGGAACATCTGGGCGGGCCTGCTGTCGAGCGTCATCATCACGACGGGCAGCATCATCCTGCTGGTCGGGCTCGGCTCGGTCGCCGCCTACGGGATCGCGCGATCGACGAGCCGGTGGAGCCGTCGCGCGTTCTACCTGTTCCTCGTTGCGATCATCCTGCCCACGCAGCTCGGCACGCTGCCGCTCTACATCGGCGCGCGGACGGTCGGACTGGTCGGCAACCCGTGGGGCATGATCCTCATCTACACCGGGATGCTGCTGCCGCTGTCGGTCTTCCTCTACGCGAACTTCTTCCGCAACCTGACGCCGGAGTACGAGGAGGCCGCGATCATCGACGGCGCGAACCGGTACCAGGTGTTCCGCAAGGTCGTCTTCCCGCTGATGTCCCCGGCGACCGGCACCGTGGCGATCCTCGCCGGGCTCATCGTCTGGAACGACTTCTTCACCTCGCTGATCTTCCTGAACGGCACGCCCTGGCAGACCCTCCCCGTGGTCATGTACAGCTATGTCGGCTCGCTGGTCTCGCAGTGGAACCTGATCTTCGCGATCGTCATCGTGTCGATGATCCCGATCCTCGCCTTCTACGCCTTCGCACAGAAGAAGTTCATCCAGGGCTACGCCGGCGGGCTCAAGGGCTGACACGATGACCGACGCTCCACGGTCCGCCGCCGACCTCGGGGACGGGACCTTCCGCAACCCCGTGCTGCCCGGCGACCGGCCCGATCCCGCGGTCCTCCGCGTCGGCGACCAGTACTACCTGACGTACTCGTCATTCGACGCGTCGCCCGGGCTGACGATCTGGCGCTCGCCGGACCTCGTCAACTGGACGTTCGTGACCTGTGCGCTGGAGCAGCCCCTGACGACCGTGCTCGCACCCGACTTCATCGAGCACGACGGCCGGTTCTCCCTCTACATCCCGTTCATCCCGAGCGCCTGGTCTGACGCGATCGCCGAGCCCCAGATCTGGGTGACCCACGCCGACAGCCCGGAGGGACCGTGGAGCGAGCCGGTCTTCACCGGTGTCTCCGGCGGGATCGACCCCGGGCACGCGGTGGGGGAGGACGGCGAGCGCTACCTCTTCGTCAACGGCATCCGCCGCTGCCGGCTGAGCCCGGACGGCCTGCGCGCCGTGACCCCGCTGGAGCAGGTCTACGACGGCTGGCGGTACCCGGACGAGTGGATCACCGAAGCGTACGCCCTGGAGGGCCCGAAGCTGTTCCGCCGCGGTGACTGGTTCTACCTGGTCAGCGCGGTCGGCGGCACGGGAGGCCCCGCCACCGGCCACATGGTGATCGTCGCGCGGTCGCGCTCCATCCACGGTCCGTGGGAGGACGCCCCGGGCAACCCGATCGCGCGCACCTGGTCGGCCGCGGAGGCGTGGTGGTCGCGCGGGCACGCGACGATCCTCGACGCCCCGGACGGGTCGTGGTGGATGGTGTCGCACGGCTACGCGAACGGCTACCGCACGCTCGGGCGGCAGGCGCTGCTGGAGCCGATCACGTGGACGGAGGACGGCTGGCCCGTGGCCGGCGCCCCCGATCTCGGCGCGCCGCTGGCGAAGCCGGCCGCGGCCTCCCGTCCTGTCGCGGTCCCGGCGCCGTCCGACGACTTCGACGCCCCCGCCTGGGGCGAGCGCTGGGTCTTCGACAACCCGGCCCCCGACGAGCAGGACCGCGCGCGCTTCGCCGACGGCCTCGTGCTCCGCGGGAAAGGCTCGTCGCCCTCCGACAGCTCGCCGCTGACCACCTGGGCGATGGACGAGGCCTACGAGGTCGAGGTGGCGGTCGAGGTGCGTGGCGGGGCGACGGGAGGGCTGCTCCTCTACTTCAACGACCGCCTGTTCTACGGGATGGGCTGGGACGGCGCCGCGCTGCCGAGCTACGCCGGCGGCATCCGCACGCACTGGCGCGAGCCCGTGTCGCCCGGCGAGGTCGTCGAGCTCCGCCTTCGCAACGACCGTCACATCGTGACCGGCTGGCACCGTCGTCCCGGCGAGCAGTGGACGCGGCACGGCGTCCGCTACGACACCTCCGGTGCGCACTCGGCCACGGTCAACGACCTCAAGAGCCTCCGCCCCGCGCTGTTCGCCGCGGGCGACGGGGAGGCCGTCTTCCACCGTTTCCGGTATCGGACGATCGACGGGGAGGCGCGATGACGGTCGATATCGAGTCCCTGATCGCGCGGATGACCTGGGAGCAGAAGCTCCTGCAGCTCCAGATCGTCTGGCGGCCCGACGCTGCCGAACGGGAGGCGCTGCTCCGGCGCGGCATCGGCTCGACGTTCTGGCCGCCGAGCGCTGAGGAGACGAACGCCGCCCAGCGGATCGCGGTGGAGGAGACCGGGCTGGGCATCCCGCTGCTGGTCGGCCTCGACGTCATCCATGGGCAGTTCACGATCTTCCCGACGCCGCTGGCGCAGGCCGCGAGCTTCGACCCGGCGGTCGCCGAGCTCGACGCCCGCGTCTCGGCGACCGAGGCACGCTCGGCCGGAGTGAACTGGACGTTCTCGCCGATGGCCGACGTGACCCGCGACCCGCGCTGGGGGCGCGTGGTCGAGGGCTTCGGCGAAGACCCGTACCTCTCGTCCGTCTTCACCGTCGCGAAAGTGGCCGGCTACCAGGGCCGGGACCTGGCGGCGGGCGACGCGCTCGCCGCCTGCCTCAAGCACTTCGTGGCGTACGGCGCGGCGGAGGCCGGACGGGACTACAACACCACCGACATGTCTGGCCGCCGCCTCCGCGAGACGTATCTCGAGACGTTCCGGGCGGGCGTGGAGGGCGGCGCCGCGACCGTGATGGCGGCCTTCAACGCGCTCAACGGCATCCCGATGCACGCCAACCGGGAGTTGCTGACCGGCATCCTGAAGGACGAGTGGGGCTTCGAGGGCGTGGTCGTGGGCGACGCCGACGGTGTGGCCCAGCTCGTGAACCACGGCACCGTCGCCGACGAGCGCGGCGCGGTGATCGCCGCGATCGAGGCGGGCGTCGACATCGTCATGGGCGGCTCCCTGCTGGTGGACGCCGACGGCGCAGCGCTCGTCGCGCCCGGCGAGCTGTCGGTCGCGCGGGTGGACGACGCGGTGCGCCGGGTGCTCCGTCTCAAGCAGCGGCTCGGGCTGTTCGAGCACCCGTACACTGCGGCCGCGGCGCCCTCGGATGCGTCCGAGCGCTACCGCTCGCTCGCCCGTCAGGCCGCGGAGCGCTGCACCGTCCTGCTGACGAACGGCGGCGCGCTCCCGCTGCCGGCGTCGGGCCGCGTCCTGCTCGCCGGCCCCCACGCGCGCAGCCTCGACCACCTCGGCGCGTGGGTGCAGCACTTCGCCTCGCCCGTGCGGGAGACCCTGGCCGACGCGCTCGCGGCGGAGCTGCCGGGTATCGACTGGGACGCCGTCGACGGCTGCGGGTTCTTCGACGCGACCGAGGACGCGCTCGCGGAGGCCGTGAAGCACGCCGCCGACGCCGACCTGGTCGTCGTCGCCGTGGGCGAGCCGAGCCGCCTCTCCGGCGAGGCGAGCTCGCGCTCCGACATCGCGCTCCCGGAGGCGCAGCGCCGGCTGATCTATGCGCTGGCGGACGCCGGGGCGCGCGTGGTCGTGGTGCTCGCGACCGGCCGTCCGCTGGTCGTCGAGGACTGGGTCGAGCGCGTCGACGCGCTCCTCTGCGTCTGGCACCTCGGCTCGGAGGCGCCTGCGGCGATCGCCGCGACCCTCTCGGGCCGGGTGAACCCCGGCGGGCGCGTGCCGATGACCTTCCCGCGCGCCGTCGGCCAGGTGCCCATCCACTACGACCACGAACGGACCGCCCGGCCGCCGCGGACCGGCGGTGCGCTGCTCGCCGGCGGCCCGATGGCCGAGCTCACCGGACCGAACAACACCGACGACTACTACACGTCCAAGTTCCTCGACCTCCCGCTCGGCCCCCGCTTCGACTTCGGGCACGGCCTCAGCTACACGACCTTCGAGCTCGACGGATTCGCGCTGTCCCGCGCCGTCGTGAGCGCCGACGAGCTGGAGGCCGGGATCGAGGCGAACATCACCGTGCGGAACACGGGCGAGAAGGCCGGCGACGACGTGGTGATGCTGTTCGTCACCGACGAGGTCGCCTCCGTCAGCCAGCCCGTCCGTCGCCTGCGCGGCTTCAGCCGCGTGACGCTGCAGCCGGGGGAGTCCACCCGAGTCGGCTTCCGGATCGACGGCGACGACCTCCGCTTCTGGGCCGACGGCGAGCACCGCGTCCTGGAGCCCGGCGACTTCGCCGTCACCGTCGGCGACGGCACGACCGAGCAGCGGCTGACCCTGCGATTGGAGCACACCGCATGACCCTCGACCGCCTCCGCGACGCCGTCGCCGGCGCCGTCCCCAACGCGATCATGCCGCTGTTCTGGCAGAAGGGCGCACCCGTCGAGGTCGTCCGCGAGGAGATGGAGCGGATCGGCGACGCCGGGATCGGCGCCGTCATCCTGGAGGCGCGCCCGCATCCGGAATTCCTCGGCGACGGCTGGTGGCGCGACGTGGACGCCGTCCTCGAGATCGCACGCCGCCGCGGCATGAAGGTGTGGTTCTTCGACGACGACACCTTCCCGACCGGGCACGCCGGGGGTGCGGTGGAGTCCGCGCCGGCGGAGCTGCGCCGGCGCTTCCTCAGCGAGCGGCACACCGACGCGGTCGGCCCGGCGCGCGGCGCCTCCTTCATCGTGGAGCGGCGCAAGTTCTGGGGACCGGAGGCCGCACAGGAGCCCGGCGAGCTGATCCGCGTGCTGGCCTACCCCCGCGCCGAGGACTCGGACGAACTGATCGGCGACGCTGTCGACCTGACCGACCGGATCGCGGACGGCGTGCTGCACTGGGACATCCCGGACGGCTGGTGGCGCGTCTTCTTCCTGTCGGTCGGCGAGGGCGGCAGCGAGCCGCACGCACACCACATCGACTACCTCGACGGCGCCTCGACGCAGTTGCTCGTGGACACGGTGTACGAGGCCATCCACGCGCGCTACTCCGCCGAGTTCGGCGAGACGATCGCCGGATTCTTCAGCGACGAGCCGGGCCTCTACAACGACCCGGACACCTTCGACTTCGGCTCGGCGCTCGGCAAGGCGGTCCCGCTGCCCTGGAACGAGCTGCTCGCCGAGCGGCTCTCCGGGCGTCTCGGCGCCGACGCCGCCACGCTCCTCCCGCTGCTCTGGTGGCCCGCCCAGGGCCGCGAACGGGAGGTCCGCTACGCGTACATGGACACCGTCTCCCGGCTGTACTCGGAGAACTTCAGCCGGCGCCTCGGCGACTGGTGCCACGACCACGGTGTGGAGTACATCGGCCACGTGATCGAGGACAACGGCGCGCACGCACGCCTCGGGCCGGGCGCCGGGCACTACTTCCGCGCGATGGCCGGGCAGGACATGGCGGGCGTCGACATCATCGGCGGCCAGGTCGTCCCCGGCTTCTCCCGCGGGCCGTTCGGCAACCTGTCCGGCGCGGCAGCGGGGGAGTTCTTCCACTTCGGCCTGGCCAAGCTCGCGTCGTCGGCCGCGCACCTCGACCCGCTCAAGCAGGGCAGGTCGCTGTGCGAGACGATCGGCGCCTACGGCTGGTACGCCGGCCTCCGGCTGTTCACCTGGCTCACCAACCACCTCCTGGTGCGCGGGGTCACGCACGTCGTGCCGCACGCGTTCTCGCCGGCGCCGTTCCCCGACCTGGACTGCCCGCCGCACTTCTACGCGCGGGGCCAGAACCCGCAGTACCCGTACCAGCACCTGCTCAGCGCCTACACGAACCGGCTCAGCCACCTGCTGCAGGGCGGCACGCACGTCGCGCCGTTCGCGGTGCTGTACCACGCCGACGCGGAGTGGCTCGGCGACGCGATGCCCTCCGAGCACCCGCTCCGCCTGCTGATGGAGGCCCAGCTCGACGCCGACATCGTGCCCGCCGACGCGCTCCCCGGCGCCGGCGTGGACGGCTCGAAGCTGGCGCTGGGCGCGGAGACGTACGACGCGCTGATCGTCCCTGGCAGCTCGTTCGTGCCGGAGCACGTCGCGCGCGAGCTGCTGCGGCTGGACGACGCCGGGGTCCCTGTGGTGTTCGTCGGGTCGGTGCCGGAGGTGTCCGGCGGCGGCGATCCCGGCGCGCTGCGGATCCGGTTCCGGCACGTGTCGCAGAAGCGTCTCGTGGACGCGGCGGCCGGGATGACCGACCGCGCCGTGCGGCTCGAGCGGTCCGCGCCCTCGCTGCGCGTGCTGCGCCGCGACCTCGGGGACGCCGACGCGATCATGCTCGTCAACGAGTCCGTGCGGGACACCGTGCGCACGGGAGCCACCCTCCCGCGTGCCGGCGAGGTCGTCGCGTTCGACGCCTTCACCGGGAGACTGATGGCGGTGCCGAGCACGACCGGCCGCGGCGCCACGTGGGTGGACCTCGACCTCGCGCCCGGCGCCGCGACCGTGCTGCTGGTGGGGTCGCCGGCCGCGTGGCAGGGCCTCCCGGTCGAGCCGGCCGGCGAGCGGGGCGCGACGGTGGAGGTCGCGCCCGCCTGGTCGGTCGCGCTCGCGCCCGCCGGTGGGCCCGGGTTCGCCGACTGGCGGACCCTCGGCGACCTGCGGCCGCTGAGCGACCCCGACCTGCTCCCGCGGTTCAGCGGCACGGCCCGCTACACCGCGACGTTCGACGCGGCCGCCGCCGACGGCCCGCACACGCTCGACCTCGGCGCGGTCTTCGAACTGGCGACCGTGCGGCTCAACGGCGTCGACCTCGGCAGTCGGATCGCACCGCCGTACGTCTTCGAGGTGCCGGAGGGCGTGCTCGCCGCGACCAACACCCTGGAGGTGGAGGTGACCGACACGCTGGCCAAAGCCCAGCCCGACTTCTTCTCCGCCTTCGCGCAGCAGGACCCGAGCGGACTGCTCGGGCCGGTCACGCTCGCCTCCCGGAAGGAGCCGGCATGACCGACCGCCGCGTCGCCTTCGAGCACTTCTGCGACATCTTCTACACGCGCAAGCGCGTCGCCGAGGCCTTCGCCTTCCTGGTCGCCGACGACTACCGACAGCACAACCCGAACATCCCGGACGGCCCCGCGGCCGCGGTCGCGGCGCTGACCCCGAAGTTCGACGGCAGCCCGGAGGCGCGCTTCGAGGTCCAGCGGATCCTCGTCGACGGCGACCTCGCGATGGTGCACGTCAAGGCTTCCCGACCCGGCGCTGCGGACGCCGCGGTCGCGGATATCTACCGATTCGAGGGCGACCGGATCGTCGAGCACTGGGACGTGCTGCAGCAGGTCCCCGTGCATGCCGCCCACGACCACCCGATGTTCTGAACAGGAGAACCATGTACCAGCTCGCACCCAACATCGAACTGCTCTTCACCGAGGCCGGCGACTACCACGACCGTGTGCGCGCGGCCGCGGCGGCGGGCTTCACCGCGGTGGAGATGTGGGGCCCGACCGGCGTCGACGCGCCGGCGACGCCGAAGGACCTCCCCGCGCTCAAGGCCGCGCTCGAGGAGACCGGCACGGCCCTCACCGCCCAGCTCGCCGAGCCGCGCACCCAGTTCATGATCCCGCCGTGGGACCACTCCGAGTTCTACCGCAAGCTGGACGAGGGCGTCGCGATCGCGCAGGACCTCGGCTGCCCGCGGATCGTCGTCGGCAGCGGCACGGGCTTCGGCGGCTGGAAGCGCCAGGTGCAGCTCGACAAGCTGATCGAGATCTACCAGAAGGCGATCGCGCAGATCGACGGGTCCGGCATCACGCTGGCACTGGAGCCGGTCAACGTCCGCGTCGACCACCCGGGCTCGCTGCTCGACCGCACGGCGGAGGCCGTCTACGTCGCGCGCGGCGTCGACTCCCCGTTCTTCGGCGTGCTCTACGACATCTACCACTCGGCCGTCGAGGGGGAGGACATGGCGGCGGAGCTGGCGAACGCGGGCGACCTGATCGCCTATGTGCAGCTCGCCGACGCCCCGGGTCGGGGCGAGCCGGGCACGGGCGACCTCGACTGGGCGGAGCGACTGGGCATCCTGCGGGCCTCCGGCTACGACGGCCCGATCGGCCTCGAGTACTACCCGACCCGGGAGTCGGCGGTCTCCGTCGCGCTCATCCGCGAACTGGCGGCGGCGGCATGAGCCGGTATCCCGAGGCGGTCGACGTCGCGATCGTCGGCAGCGGCCCGACCGGCGCGGCCTACGCGCGCATCCTCAGCGAGGAGGCGCCGGGCGCGACGATCGCGCTGTTCGAGGTCGGCCCGACGGTCTCCGACCCGCCGGGCGCGCACGTCAAGAACATCGAGGACGCCGCTGCGCGGGCCGACGCCCAGGAGCGCTCCGAAGGTCCGGGCGCCGGAGCCGACACCGTGAGCTCGCCCGGCGCGGTGACCGCCGGCCAGCGCCGCGCCCGGCCGGGGACCTACCTGCTGGACGAGGGGTTCCAGGAGCCCGGGGAGGACGGCATGCCCGTCGTCGCGTTCTCCAGCAACGTCGGCGGGATGGGCGCGCACTGGACGGGCGCCTGCCCGCGGCCGGGCGACAGCGAGCGGATCGCGTTCCTGCCCGACCTCGACGCTCTCCTGGACGAGGCCGACCGGCTGCTCGGCGTCACCACCGACGCCTTCGACGGCGCGCCCTTCACCGCCCTCGTGCGCGAGCGCCTCGCGGCGGCCGTGGACGACGGGAGGCCGGCCGCCCGGCGCGTGCAGCGGATGCCCCTCGCGGTCCACCGCCGCGGCGACGGCCGCCTGGTGTGGTCCGGGTCGGATGTGGTGTTCGGCGACGCGACCCGCGCCAACGAGCGCTTCACGCTGTACGACGACTCGCTCGTCACCCGGGTGCTGCTGGAGGACGGCCGCGCCGCGGGAGTCGAGGTCCGCGACCGGCGCACCGGCGACCTCCACACCATCCGGGCACGTTTCGTCGTGGTCGCGGCCGACGCGCTCCGCACGCCGCAGGTGCTGTGGGCCAGCGGCATCCGGCCTGCCGCACTCGGCCGGATGCTCAACGACCAGACGCAGATCGTCTACGCCACCCGCATCCGGGACGCCGCGACGGTGGCGGCTGCGGCGGCGGAGGGGACGACCCCCGGCGGCTTCGGAGCGGACGAGATGATCGATGGCTCGATCAGCGAGCAGAGCGGTGTGAGCTGGGTGCCGTACACCGAGGACGTGCCGTTCCACGGCCAGGTCATGCAGCTCGACGCCTCGCCGATTCCGCTCGCCGACGACGACCCGGTCGTGCCGGGCTCGATCGTCGGCCTCGGCCTGTTCTGCGCCAAGGACCTGCAGTGGGACGACCGGGTGGAGTTCCGCGATGACGAGCGCGACTGGTACGGGATGCCCGCGATGCGCATCCACTATCGGCTCACCGACCGCGACCGCGCGGCGATCGAACGCGCGCAGGACGAGATCGTGGCGCTCGCGAAGGCTGTCGGCGACCCGATCGGCGACCGGCCGTTCACCATGCCCCTCGGCGCCTCCCTGCACTACCAGGGCAGCGTGCGGATGGGGGAGACCGACGACGGCCGCAGCGTGTGCGGCCCGGACAGCGAGGTGTGGGACGCCCCCGGCGTCTTCGTCGCGGGCAACGGCGTCATCCCGACCGCCACCGCCTGCAACCCGACGCTGACCTCGGTCGCGCTCGCGGTCAAGGGCGCACGCCGGATCGCCCAGGAGCTCGCCCGCTGATTCCGGCGCAGCTCTTGCCTTACGCAGCAAATCGACATTAGTGTGTAGAAACACGGAATAAGTAGTCAAGGAGGACTTCGTGATCCCCGATCGCATCATCGAGCAGGGAACGCTCAGGACCACCGGCACGCGTGCCGCGGTCGACGTGCGCATCCCCTGGTACCGTGCGCTCCCGGCGTCCTGCATCGCAGGCGCCTCGCTGTCCATCGACGGCGTGCCCGCTCCGGCCGAGACCCTCCGCTGGGAGCTCAACGGCCGCGAGCGCACCTTCGACGAGATGAAGGACGACACCGAGTCCTGGTGGTTCCCGCTCGACTCCGCGGTGCTCTCCGGCGATCTGCCGGTCGCGGCCGACGGCCGCGAGCACGAGGTCTCGGTCGACCTCACCGTGTACATCCCGTACATCGTCATCGGCGACGACGAGGTGCTCCACATCGAGGAGCACGACACCAAGACCATGACGGCGGTGACGGCATGAACGACGCAGCCACGAACCTCGGATCGCCGATCCAAGGAGTGACCCTCTACAGCTTCACGCGCGCCTTCCACGGCCGCGAGTACGACCTCGAGGGCCTGATCCGCAAGGTCGCCGCCGAGGGCTACGGCCCGGGCCTGGAGATCATCGGCTTCTCCAGCTTCCGCGGCTTCCCCGCGATCGACGACGCCTTCGCCGGCCGCTTCCGCGAGCTGGTCGCCGAGCTCGGGCTGGTGACGACCTCCCTCGCGATCAACGCCGACATCGGCATCCACCGCGACCGGCTGCTGAACCAGGACGAGCTGATCGAGTACATGCGCCGCCAGATCGAGGCGGCCGCCAAGCTCGGCTTCCCGATCGCCCGCGTGCAGATCTCGATCACCCCCGACTCGATGGCCGCGCTGGCGCCGATCGCGGAGCAGTACGGAGTAACGCTCGCGCTCGAGGTGCACGCCGACCAGTACGCGTCGCACCCGCGCATCCTGGCCCTCCGCGACCGCTACGAGGAGGTCGGCTCGCCGTTCCTCGGCTTCACCGCCGACTGGGGCGCGACGACCGTCGGCTTCGCGCCGTCGCTGCTGGAGGCCTACCGCCGCCGCGGCGCCACGGACGAGCTGCTCGGCAAGGTCGTCGACCTGTGGAACGAGTTCTACGAGGCCGGCCCGCCCGCGGACCAGGCCGACCACGGCCAGCGCTTCGGCCGCTTCATCGCTCTGGCCGCCCAGAACGGCCGTCCGGACCTCGGCATCGACTTCGGAATCAACGGCACCGGACTGTTCGGCCCGGCGCGCGTGGACGACTGGCTGGAGATCATGCCCTGGATCAAGCACGTGCACGGCAAGTTCTTCGGCATCGACGAACACGGCGAAGAGCCGTCGGTGCCGGTGCGCGACCTCATCGCGCTGCTGGTGCGGAACGGCTACAACGGTGCGATCTCCAGCGAGTACGAGGGCTGGCACTGGAACTACTGGCAGTCGCCGTTCGAGATCATCCGCGACGAGCAGGCCGTGCAGCGCTCGGCCGCGCAGGACGCGGGCAGCCGGATGGTCACCGACGCAGCGGAGGCGCGCCGTCAGCTCGCCCAGTGGCTGCCGAGCACCGAGGGAGCGAAGGCATGAGCGACACGACCAACGACGGCATCGCGGGAACCGGTATCGAGCTGGGCACCACGCTCTACTCGATGACCAGCGAGTTCGCCGCCGGCCTCTACACGCCGGAGACCCTGATCGCGGCGGTGGCCGAGAACGGGATCGGCCCCGGCGTGGAGTTCAACATCGCCCAGCTGCTGCGCACCTACCCCGATGTCGACGCCGAGTTCGTGAAGCTCTGGTTCGACTCCCTCGAGAAGTACGGCCTCGAACCGAGCGCGGTCGGCACCAACCTCGACATGGGCCGCCGCAAGGACCGCGACATTACGCCGGACGAGGAGCACGACTTCCTCGCCCGACAGTTGAAGACCGCGCACACCCTCGGCTTCAAGCGCGTCGTCATCCGCTCCGCCGGCCGCGAGCTGCTGCGCAGCCTCCTGCCGCTCGCCGAGAAGTACGACCAGCGGCTCGGCTACGAGATCCACGCGCCGCAGGGCCCGAACGACCCCAAGGTCGTCGGCATCCGCGAGCTGTACGACGAGCTCGGCAGCGACCGGCTCGGTTTCACCGCCGACTTCTCCTCGACCATGCACAGCCTGTCGCCGACCCTGCTGGCGCAGCTCGCGAAGATGGGGATGGACGAGAAGCACTTCGCGGTCATGGACGAGATCTGGCATGAGCCGACCCCGATGCACGTGCGCAACCAGAAGTTCGAGGACTACCTCACCGGCGAGGGCGTGGACCCGGTCGGCTTCGGCCCCTTCACCCGGTTGGCGTTCAATATGCACGGCCTGGTCCCGCCGGAGGAGTGGCTGGACATCATGCCGCAGATCTTCCATGTGCACGCCAAGTTCTACGACATCGACGCCGACGGGCAGGAGCCGGCGATGGACCTCCCGCGCATCGTGCGCCAGTTCGTCCAGGGCGGCTACCGGGGGTTCCTCTCCAGCGAGTGGGAGGGCCACGCCTTCCAGGACCTCGGCGAGGCCGACCCGATCGACCTCGTGAAGAAGCAGCACGCGCTCATGCGGCGCACGATCGAGGACGCCGTCGCCGGCGTCCCGGCCTGAGCGAGGGAGCCGAGCATCATGTCAGAGACCGTCGCCGAGGTGACTCTCTCGGAGCTCGCCGCCGAGGTCGCACGTCTGCGCGAGGAGGTCGCGGCCGCTCAGCGCCTCGCCCGCCGTGCCGCCGACCGCGGCGAGATCGAGAACCTGTTCGACCGCTACATGTACCTGCACAACGCCTTCCAGGACGAGCGGATCATCCCGCTCTGGGTGAAGGAGGGCACGGAGGGCATCCGCGCCCGGTACACCAACGCCGGCCAGTACACGACCTGGGAGAGTGTCACCCGCTACCACCGCGGCCGTCCGTCGCCCGAGGGCAAGCTCATCCTGCACGCCACGACCACGCCCGTGATCGAAGTCGCGGGCGACGGCGAGACCGCCAAGGGCGTCTGGATCATGTCCGGCACGGAGTCCGGCCTGACCGACCCGGAGGTCGCCAAGGACAGCCCCGACTTCATGTACTCGCCCGGCGAGGTGCAAGGCAAGAAGGTCTGGGCGCACTGGGTCTGGTGCAAGTACGCCATCGACTTCCTGCGCCAGGACGGCGAGTGGAAGATCTGGAAGTTCCGTTGCTACGAGCTCGCCCGCGCGCCGTTCGAGGAGAACTGGGTGAGCTTCGGCGAGAAGAACCAGGCCGCCTTCGACCTCGACCTGATGTACTTCGGCGACGACGGCAAGCCCGTGTTCATGCCGCCGGCGGACGAGCCGGCGCCGAGCGAGAACCACCCGTACAGCCCGTCGACCGTGCAGAAGCTCGAGCCGGAGCCTCCGGCGCCGCACGACACGTTCACCGACACGTTCAAGTAGGAGGACCCGATGGCCACTCACAACTCCCTGTTCTCCGAGAAGGACGTCCGGCGCACCGACGACGGCATCGCGGTCTCGGTCCAGCTCCCCTGGTACCGCAGCCTCTGGCTGTCCGCCGTGGACGACGTCGCGGCGAGCGTCAACGGCGTGCCGATCCCGCGCGACGACCTCCGGTTCGTGCTCAACGGCCGCAGCTACCGTGTCGAGGAACTGCCGCACCAGTCCGAGACACTCTGGTTCGTCGCCGACCGGCCGGACATCGTGATCCCGCTGGGCCACGCGCCCGTGGTGGGCGAGAAGCTGACCGTGGAGGTCGTGCTCACGATGCGCCTGCTCTACATGCAGATCATGCCGGGCGTCGACGGCGGCCCCGGCCGCTACGTGACCAACCGCGTCCCGGTCGAGCGCGAGCTGGTGCTCGCATGACCGCAGGTCATCAGAGCGGGCACCCGTTGCGTGTGGCCATGATCGGCTACGGCTTCATGGGGGCCGCGCACTCGGTCGGCTGGCGGCAGGCGCCGCGCGCGTTCGACCTCCCGGAGGCCGTGGAACTCGCCGTAGTCGTCGGCCGCAACGAGCAGGCGGTCGCTCGCGCCGCTGCAAAGTGGGGTTGGGCCGAGCACGCGACCGACTTGCGCGAGGTGATCGCGCGCGACGACATCGACCTGGTCGACATCGTGACGCCCGGCGACTCGCACGCCGAGATCGCGATCGCGGCGCTGGAGGCCGGCAAGCACGTGCTGTGCGAGAAGCCGCTCGCGAACAGCGTCGAGGAGGCCGAGGCGATGGCGGCCGCAGCCGAGCGGGCGGCCGAGCGCGGCGTTCGCGCGATGGTCGGGTTCACCTACCGGCGCGTGCCGGCGGCCTCGCTGATGCAGGACCTCATCGCGCGCGGCACCATCGGCGAGGTGCGGCAGGTCCGCGCCGCCTACCGCCAGGACTGGCTGGTCGACCCGTCCGTTCCGCTCGGCTGGCGCCTCCAGAAGGAGCACGCCGGATCGGGCGCACTGGGCGACATCGGCGCGCACATCGTGGACTTGACCCAGTTCGTGACCGGGGAGCGCGTGACGCGGGTGTCCGGAACTGTCGAGACGATCGTCCGGCAGCGTCCCGTGCTGGGGGAGCGGTCGGGCTTCACCGGCAGCGCCACCGGGGAGCTCGGCGACGTGACCGTGGACGACGCGGCGATCTTCACCGGCCGGCTCGACGGCGGCGCGCTCGTGTCGTTCGAGGCCACCCGGTTCGCGACCGGCCGCAAGAACGCGCTCACCATCGAGGTCTCCGGCACGGACGGCGCGCTCGCGTTCGATCTGGAACGGCTGAACGAGCTGCGCTACTACGACCGCACGGCGCCCGCCGAGCTGCAGGGCTTCACGACCATCCTGGTCACCGAGCCCGAGCACCCCTACGTGTCGGCCTGGTGGCCGCCCGGGCACATGCTCGGTTACGAGCACGGCTTCTCGCACCAGGTGGTCGATTTCGTGACCGCCATCGCGCACGGCACCGAACTCGACCCGAGCTTCGCCGACGGCCTGGCCGTTCAGCGCGTGCTCGCCGCCGTGGAGCAGAGCGCGGCGAAGGACTCCGCCTGGGTCGCGGTCGGGGCCGGCGCCGCGGTTCCGGCGAGCGTGTAGAGGAGACGACGATGACCCGACCGATCACCCTGTTCACCGGCCAGTGGGCCGACCTGCCGTTCGAGGAGGTGGCCAGGCTCGCCGGCGAGTGGGGCTACGACGGCCTGGAGATCGCCTGCTGGGGCGACCACCTGGACGTCTCGCGCTGGGACGACGCCGACTACGTCCAGTCCCGCCGCGACATCCTGGACCGCAACGGCCTGAAAGTGTGGACCATCTCCAACCACCTCGCCGGCCAGGCCGTCTGCGACGACCCGATCGACGAACGCCACCGCGACATCCTGAACGACCGGGTGTGGGGCGACGGCGACCCCGAGGGCGTGCGACAGCGCGCCGCAGAGGAGCTCAAGCTGACCGCCCGGATGGCCGCCGCCCTCGGCGTGAAGACCGTGACCGGCTTCACCGGTTCGTCCATCTGGAAGGCCGTCGCGATGTTCCCGCCCGCCTCCGACGAGTGGATCGCCGCCGGCTACCGCGACTTCGCCGACCGCTTCCACCCCATCCTCGACGTGTTCGAGGAGGTCGGGGTGCGGTTCGCGCTGGAGGTGCACCCGTCCGAGATCGCCTACGACTACTGGACCGCCAAGGCCACGCTGGAGGCCATCGGCCAACGGGAGAGCTTCGGCATCAACTTCGACCCGTCGCACTTCATGTGGCAGCAGCTCGACCCGGTGGCGTTCGTGCTCGACTTCGCCGACCACATCTTCCACGTGCACGTGAAGGAGTCGGTCACCAACCTCGACGGCCGCAACGGCGTCCTCGGCTCGCACCTGCCGTGGGCGAACCCGCGTCGCGGCTGGACGTTCGTGTCCACCGCGCACGGCGAGGTGCCGTGGGAGCCGATCTTCCGCGCCCTCAACTTCATCGGCTACACCGGCCCGACCTCGGTGGAGTGGGAGGACGCCGGCATGGACCGCCTGCAGGGCGCACCGGAGGCCATCGCGTTCGTGCGCGAGCTCAACGCGATCACCCCGCCCGCGGCGGCCTTCGACGCCGCGTTCTCCACGAAAGCGGACTGATGGCCGAGGTTCCCGCTCCGAACGATCAGCTCGACGTGCTCCTCCTCTCCGGTCACATGACCCGCGAGCACGACAACGAGCACCGCAGCTTCCGCCTCCACAACCAGTGGATCACCACCCTGCTGGAGGACACCGGCCGGTTCCGCGTCCGGGTCGTGGAGGATCCGCGCGGGCTCGGCGCCGGGATCATCGACAAGTACGACGTGGTCGTCGTCGTCTTCGAGGGCCGCGACGGCTACCACGACAAGGCCGTCGGCTTCGGCCCGGAGACCGACGCCGCGCTGCTACGGTTCGTGCACGACCACGGCAAGGGCATCGTCTGGTTCCACGGCTCGGCCGCGCAGGAGGACGACTGGGGCTATCCCGACGAGTACAACACGATGCGCGGCTCGCGCCTGACGGTCGCCGGCGGCCTCCGCCCGCGGCCCTGGGGCGAGGCGCAGCTCGACACGGTCGAGCCGCGGCACGCGATCACCGACGGCATCAGCGCCCGCTGGACGGTCACCGGCGACGACATCCTCACCGGCGTGGAACTCCTCGACGGCGCCCAGGTGCTGCTCACCACCTACGACGACCTGGAGTCGTACGAGAAGGCGCCGGTCTGGCCGATGTCGCACTACCCGGTCGCCATCCCGCCCGAGGGCATCGCCGCCCTCCCCGGCATGAACACGAACCAGCCGATCGCCTGGATCAACGAGTACGGCGCCGGCCGCTCCTTCACCATCACCATCGGCCACGACATCGACACCTTCCGCCGCATCGAATTCATCCGGATGTTCCCGCGGGGGTGGAGTGGGCGGCGACGGGGGAGGTCACGCTGAGCGGGCCGGACCGGAGAGGGGAGCGGCGGTTCCTGCCGTGGCCGTATTACGGCGGGGCGGGGTAGGGCAGCGGCTCCAGAGTTCGAGGAACTCCCATTCCTCGGGCACGCCCAAGGAAGCGACAGTGAGCACCTCCGAACTCGGAAACTCGCTCAGCAGCTCTGCCAGTCTTGCGACCTGCTGGTCCACCGACAGCCACGGCTTGTTGTACGCGACCATGACTCTCCCCCACAAAGAAAATCAGCCCGCGCCTTTCGGCCACGGGCTGATCATGATGAGGCGAGACTAGCACGAAGAGCTGACACCCCCGCGCTACGCGACCCCCTTCACCCGCTCGATCGTCGGCCGCCCGTCCGCGAACCACCGCGGGAACGTCACCTCGAACAGTTCCTCGATCGCCAGTTCCGCGCCGCCGCGCAGCGGCTCCCGCTCGTCGCCGATCGAGCGGACGATCGACAGGTCCCGCGTCGCCAGCGGCAGTGACAGCTCGTACACGCGTTGGCGCACTTCCGCGAGGAAGATCTCGCCCGCCGACGACACGGCGCCGCCGACCACGATCACACCGGGGTTGAACATGTTGACCAGGGCTGCGATGGACTCCCCGATCAGTCGGGCCGAACGCTGCACCAGGGAGATCGCGAGCGCGTCGCCGTCCTGCGCTGCGATCGACACCGCTTCCGGGGTGAGCGCCTCGCCGCGCTCGACCAGGCCGGCGAGGACACCGCCTGCGCCTTCGTCGATCGCGAGCTGCGCGTCGCGCATGATCGCCCAGCCGGAGGCCTCCGCCTCCAGGCAGCCGACCTTGCCGCAGCGGCACACCGCGGTGGAGTCGCGCACGCGCACGTGGCCGATGTCGCCGGCGGCGCCGTTCGCGCCGCGGTGGATGCGGCCGTGCGAGACCAGCCCTGCTCCGATGCCGCTGCCGACCTTGCAGTAGATCAGGTCGACGTTGTCGTCGCGGCGGTGGCTGCGCTCCGTCAAGGCCAGCAGGTTCACGTCGTTGTCCACCCACACCGGGGCCTCGAAGCGCTGCTCGAAGCGGCGGCGCACGTCGAAGCCGTTCCAGCCCGGCATGATGGGCGGCGCGACGGGGGAGCCGGTCTCGAAGTCGACCGGGCCGGGGACGCCGACGGCGACCGCCCAGACCGGGCGCGGCTCCTGCGCCGCCAGGAGCTCGTCGATCATCCCGAGCGCGCGGTCGATCGTCTCCGCGGGGCCGCGGCCGATGTCCCACGCGCAGTGCGCCTCGGCCTGTACCTCGCCGTCGAGGGAGGCCAGGCCGACCCGGATGTGGAGGGCGCCGAGCGCGCAGATCACGATGGTGCCCCGGTCGGAGCGGAAGCGGAGGGTCCGCGGCGCCCGGCCGCCCGAGGAGGGGCCGTAGTCGCCGTCCTCAAGGAAGCCCATCTCGATCGCAGCCTCGACCCGCTGGGCCACGACGCCGCGGCCGAGCCCGGTCAGCCGGCCGATCTCGGGGCGGGTGTCGGCCTCCCCGGTGCGGACGAGGTTGACGACGCGCAGCAGGCTCATGACCTCGTCGGTCTGCGCGCCGAATCGGAGTGCGGAATCCCTAGCCATGCTCGATTCTGACACAAGCTGGGCCTGTGAAGGGTAGAACGCGGGCCTACTTGAGCGCATGCGACCACCGTCTTGCGTCGCACAACGACTGAAGAGCAACCGATGCCGACCTAGGAAATCAGTCTCATCGATTCCCGGCATAGCCGATACGCGGTTCCCTGATGCCGACGCGATCTCGATAGTAGAGACCGGGCAATCACATTCGCCCTGTCTGGAAAGGATCAAGGATGATCAAGCTTCTCTCCCACCTGTCGTATGTGGAGATCACGTCCCCGGATGTCGAGGCGTCCGTGAAGTTCTACGAGGAACACGTCGGGCTCACCGTGGTCGACCGCATCGACGGGTCGGTGTACCTCCGCTGCTGGGGCGACTACTACGCCTACTCGCTCGTCGTCTCGCCCGGCCCGCAGCCGACCCTCGTGACGATGGCCTGGCGCACCTCCAGCCCGGAGGCGCTCGAGGAGGCCGCGGCCCGCGTGGAGGCCGCCGGCGTCCAGGGCGAGTGGATCGACGACCTCCACGCCATCGGCCGGGCCTACCGCTTCACCGGCCCGTGGGGGCACTCGATGACGCTGCACTGGGACGTCACCCGCCACCAGGCGCCCGGCCACGTCGCCTCGATCTACCCGGACCGCCCGGAGAAGCGCAGCAAGGTCGCCGGCGCCCCGCGCCAGCTCGACCACGTGACGATCGCGACCAGCGAGGTGGACGCGTTCGCGCAGTGGTACAACGACGTGCTCGGCTTCCGCATCATGGCCCGCACCGTGCTCGACGAGGCGCCGATCTCGATCTTCTCCGTGCTCACCACGAACGAGAAGTCGCACGACCTCGGCGTCGTCCTCGACGGCTCCACCGCCGCCGGCCGGGTCAACCACTACGCGTTCTGGGTCGACACCTACGAGGAGCTGCTGATCGCCGCAGACACCCTGATGGAGAACGGCGTCCCCATCGAGTACGGCCCCTCCATCCACGGCATCGGCGAGCAGACCTTCCTCTACTACCGCGAGCCGTCCACCCTCCGCATCGAGCTGAACACCGGCGGCTATCGCAACTACGTGCCCGACTGGCAGCCGAACACCTGGAAGCCGTCGCTGGGATCGAGCAACTTCTACCGCAACGGCGCCATGCCGATGTCGATGACGGAGTCCTTCCCGCCCGCGGACGGCCCGAGCGCGACCGAGGAGGGCGTGCCGGACGAGATCAAGGAGGCGCTGCTCAACCCGTACGCCGTGCAGGGTCGCGGCTGAGATGACGGCGCCGAGCGAGCGTCCGGCGGACCTGGACCGGCTCGACCCGGAGGCGGAGATCGCCTCCCGGGCCGAGGCCTACCGCAACTGGGGCCGCTGGGGCGAGGACGACGTGCTGGGCACGCTCAACTTCATCGACGCGTCCACGCGGACGAGGGCGGCCGCTCTCGTCCGCGACGGCGTCACGGTCTCCCTGTCCCAGTCGTTCGACATGAACGGCCCGCAGAAGGGCTGGCGGCGACGCACCAATCCGGTGCACACGATGCTGGACACCGGCACGGACGCCGAGCGCGGCAACCAGGGCTTCCCGCACGGCCTCGGCGGCGCGGACGATGTGATCGCGATGCCGCTGCAGTGCTCCACGCAGTGGGACGGCCTCGGCCACATCTTCGACCACGGCTACGCCTGGAACGGACGCCGCGCGGGCGACGTCGTGACGAGCGACGGCGACCTGGTGACCGGGATCGAGCACGCGGCGGACGTCATCGTGTCGCGAGGCGTACTGCTGGATGTCGGTCGGCACCTCCGACCGGAGACCGGGGAGTTGGAGGACGGCTACGCGATCACCGCCGACGACCTCCGCTCCTGCGTGGAGGCGCAGGGCGCGACAAGCGCGGTGCGCACCGGAGACATCGTCCTGGTGCGCACCGGCCAGCTCGCCCGCGCCCGCCGCGACGGCTGGGGCGAGTACGCGGGCGGCCCGGCTCCGGGCCTCTCCCTGACCACCGCCGGCTGGCTGCACGACACCGAGATCGCTGCGATCGCCACCGACACCTGGGGCTTCGAGGTGCGTCCGAACGAGTTCGACGTCCCGGCCTTCCAGCCGTTGCACCAGGTCGTCATCCCGAACCTGGGGCTCACCATCGGCGAGATGTGGGACCTGGAGGCGCTCGCGGACGAGTGCCTGCGGCTCGGGAGATACGATTTCCTCCTCTCGGCGCCGCCGCTGCCGATCACGGCGGCCGTCGGCTCGCCGGTCAACCCCATCGCGCTGCTGTAGCGTCTCGCCCGCAGCACGCATACGCATCCCGCAGAACAGAGAGGTTCTCCCACATGACCGCTGTCAGCACGGTCGCGATCGCCGGAAGCGGCGTCGCGGGCCTGGCCACCGCCATTCAGCTCGCCAAGGCCGGAGTCCGGGTCGACGTCTTCGAGTCCAAGCCGGAGCTCAGCGCCCTCGGTTCCGGCATCACGCTGCAGGGCAACGCCCTGCGCGCGTTCGGGACGCTCGGCGTCTGGGACGACGTGCAGGCGATGGGCTACTTCTTCGAGGGCCTGACGCTGCGGGCGCCCGGGCCGGACGCCCCGGTCGTGGCCGAGCTGCCGGAAGTGAAGACCGGCGGACCGGACTACCCGGCGACCGGCGGGATGTACCGCCCCGACCTCGCACGCATCCTGCTCGACCACGCGGAGGCGGCGGGCGCGACGGTCCGCTTCGGGGCGAAGGTGACCGGCGTCTCGGAGAACGCCGACGGTGTCGCGGTCGAGGTCGACGGCTCCCCGGTCGGGACCTACGACCTCCTGATCGGCGCCGACGGCCTCAACTCGGCCGTCCGCGAGCTGATCGGCATCGAGACCCGGCCGCAGCCGACCGGCATGGGCATCTGGCGCTCGTTCGTCTCCCGCCCGGCCTCAGTCGAGCGCAGCGAGCTGTACTACGGCGGCCCGGTCTACATCGCGGGCTACACGCCCACCGGTGAGGACACCATGTACGCCTTCCTGGTCGAGCCTGCGCAGGAGCGTGTCGGTCTCACCGACGAGGAGGCGGTCGCGATCATGCTGGAGGAGTCCCAGGCCTACGGCGGCCCCTGGAACGACATCCGCGCCGACCTGAAGGCCGGTGCGCACGTCAACTACACCTGGTTCACGCAGCACGTCGTCCCGGCGCCGTGGAACCGCGGCCGCTCGGTCGTCATCGGCGACGCCGCGCACAGCTGCCCTCCGACCATCGCGCAGGGGGCGGCGCAGGCGCTGGAGGACGCGCTCGTGCTGACCGAGCTGCTACTCGCCGCCGACACCGTCGACGACGCGCTCTGGGACGCGTTCCACGCTCGCCGGGTGCCGCGCGCCCAGGCCGTCGTGGACGCCTCCGTGCAGCTCGGGCAGTGGCAGATCGACCACGACCGGGAGGCCGACGCCCCCGGGCTCATCTTCGGGATCGCCCACCGGATGGCAGAGCCGGCATGAGGATCGCCCGGTGGACCGCCCCGACCGGTGCCGTCGCCGAAGGGTTCGTCGCCGAGGGTTTCGTCATCGGGGACCGGGTGATCCCGTTCCCGGACGGCTTGACCGTCGCCGACGTGCTCGCGCGCGGGCTGGACGAGGCGCACCGACTGTTCGCGACGGTCCGCGACGAGGGCGGCGCGCCGCTCGCCGGCGTGCGTCTGCTCGCGCCGCTCGTGCCCGCGGCGATCCGCGACTTCGTGGCCTTCGAGGAGCACGTGGAGGGCGTCAGCGCGTCGGTCGACGGGAAGAGCGAAGTGGTGCCCGAGTGGTACCAGGCGCCGACGTTCTACTTCACCAACCCGCACACCGTGCTCGGCCCGGGGGAGGCCGTGCGGCCTCCCGTCACGGCCCGGCTCGACTTCGAGCTGGAGGTCGCGGCCGTGGTCGGCGGCGCCGGCGGCGCGAACCTGACCGCTGCCGATGCGGCGTCCGCGATCTTCGGCTACACGATCATGAACGACTGGTCTGCGCGTGACCTGCAGTCGCGCGAGATGAAGGTGCGCCTCGGCCCGGCCAAGGGCAAGGACTTCGGCACCAGCCTCGGGCCGTGGATCGTCACCGCCGACGAGCTCGAGCCGTACCTCGACGACGACGGCTTCCTCGCCGTCCGCGCCGAGGTCTTCGTGAACGACGAGCGGATCGGGCACGACCTCGTGTCGAACATGGGCTGGCCGTTCCCCGAGCTGATCGCCTACGCCTCCCGCAACTCGCGCGTGGTCCCCGGCGACGTCCTCGGCTCGGGGACGACCGGGAACGGCGGCTGCCTGGCCGAGCTGTGGGGGCGCCGCGGAGAGCTCACGCCGCCGCCCCTGACCGAGGGCGACACCGTGCGGATGGTCGTGGAGGGCATCGGCGAGCTGCTCGGGCCGGTCGGGGCCGCCGTCCCCGCGCCCGAGCTGCCGGCTGCGCGCGTGCGCTCCCGCGCCCGGACGCGGCAAGAACGGGTCGCGCTGTGACCTCCGCCGCCGGATGGGGTGCGGGCCTCGACGGGACGACCGTCGTCGTCACCGGCGCGGCCGGCGGCCAGGGCGCGGCGGAGGCCGACCTGTTGGCCGAGCTGGGTGCGACCGTCGTCGCGACCGACGTGGTCGACCCCGACGGCGCGCTCGCCGCGGGGATCGACTTCCGCCGTCTCGACGTGACCGACGAGGGCGCCTGGGCGGAGCTCGCCGCCGACCTCGCGCACACGCTCGCGGGAGCACCTCTGCGCGGCCTCATCAACAACGCCGGCGTCACCCATCGTGCGGGGATCGCCGCGACCGAGCGCGCGGACTGGGATCGCGTCCTCGCCATCAACCTCACCGGTCCGATGCTCGGGATGCGCGCGCTCGCGCCGCTGATGGGTGCCGGCTCGTCCATCGTCAACGTCGGCTCCGTCGCCGGGCTGACCGGGCATTACACCGCCGCCTATACGGCCTCCAAGTGGGGCCTCCGCGGTCTCTCCCGGGTCGCCGCCACCGAGTTCGGGCCGCGCGGCATCCGGGTGAACACCATCCATCCCGGTTTCATCGAGACACCGATGACCGCCAACGCGCCGGACGCGATGCGCGAGGCGCAACTCGACCTCACACCCCTCGAACGCCTCGGCCGGCCCGCCGATGTCGCCGGCGTCGCCGTGTTCCTGCTCTCGGACGCGGCCGCCTATCTGACCGGCGTCGACCTCCCCGTCGACGGAGGGTTCGCCTCCACGGCCGGGGCCAAGCACCTCGCCGACCGCATCGCGAGCGGCGCGACGATCACGACGACCTAAGGAGTCCTCCCGTGTTCATGTACTTCCCCACCAACTACGTCTGGAGTCTCGCGGTCGTCGCGACGCTCAACAACGGCGGCTTCCTCGACGAGGTGGACCGGGCGTGCAAGCCGGTCCTGCTGGCCTCGCAGAACGGCGACGACGCCGGCACCGCGGAGCTCTACGCGGCCTGGGCGGCCGTGGCCGACCGGCTCGTCGCCAAAGCCGCCGCCGACGAGGCCGCCGGCCGCCGGATCGGCGCGGGGGAGACCTACTACCGCGCGTCGCTCTACACGTCCCAGGCCGAGCGCCTGCAGTCGCCCCGCTGGGAGGGCCGCAACGCCGCCTACCAGAAGTCGATCGACCTCCTGCTGAAGCACGTCGAGCTCAGCCGTGTCCCGCTCACCCGCGTCGAGGTGCCCTACGAGGACTCCTCGCTGCCCGGCTACTTCTATCGGGCACCCGGCGACGGACCGCATCCCGTGATCGTCCAGTGGAACGGCCTCGACTCGACCAAGGAGATGATGTACTACTCCGGCTTCCCGCGGATGCTCGCGGAGCGCGGCATCTCCACCCTGATGATCGACACCCCCGGCTCGGGCGAAGCCCTGCGCCTGCGCGGCCTCACCGCCCGTCACGACACCGAAGTCTGGGCAGCGGCGATCGTCGACTGGATCGAGGCGAACGCCGGAGAACTGGATGCCGACCCCGATCGCGTCGGCATCGTCGGCTGGTCGCTCGGCGGCTACTACGCTCCGCGCGCCGCCGCGTTCGAGAAGCGCCTGAGGCTCGCCGTCGCCTGGGGTGCGAACCACGACTGGGCCGCAGTCCAGGAGGCCCGGCGCAACCGCGAGGGCGAGAACCCGGTGCCCCACTATTGGGACCACGTCTTCTGGGTCTGGGGCGTCGACTCGATGGACGCCTTCATCGAGAAGACCGCCGACATGCACCTCAACGGTGTGGCCGAGCAGATCACCGTGCCCCTGTTGATCACGCACGGTGCGGGGGACCGCCAGATCCCGGTCCGCTACGCCCACGAGACCTACGAGCAGGCGGTCAACAGCCCGCGCCGCGAGCTGCGCGTCTTCGACGACCCGGAGGGCGGAACCGAGCACATCTCCATCGACAACATGCCGTATGTCGCGGGGATCATCGCGGACTGGATCGCGGAGACGTTCGCCACCCTCGACGGCTCGGCGGTGTCGGATTCCGCAGCGTCTGTGCAGCCGTTGGAGCGCTTGGGCCGCTAGCCTCCAGCCATGACCTTCCGCGACCTCGCAGCCTTCCGCGCCCTGCACCACGGCGACCGGCCGCTCCTGCTGCCGAACGCCTGGGACGCCGGCTCCGCCATCGCCTTCGCCGCCGCCGGCTTCCCCGCGGTCGGCACGACCAGCTTCGGCGTGAACGCGTCCGCCGGCCGCCCCGACGCCGGCAGCGCCAGCCGGGACGCCACGGTCGCGCTCGTGCGCCGGATCGCCGCCCTCGACGTCTTCGTCACCGCCGACATCGAGGACGGTTACAGCGACGACCCGGAGGAGGTCGCCGCGTTCGTCGCCGGGCTGGCCGCGGACGGCGTGATCGGGGTGAACCTGGAGGATTCCGCGGAGGGCCGGCTGGTCGATCCGGCGCTCCCCGCGGCGAAGATCGCAGCGGTCAAACGGCTGGCCGCCGGCGTGTTCGTCAACGCGCGCGTCGACTCCTTCTGGTTCCACGAGGACGACACGGTGGAGGCCGTGGCGTCCCGGGCCGAGCGCTACGCCGACGCCGGAGCCGACGGGATCTTCGTCCCCGGCGTCACCGATCCCGCCACCATCGAGCGGCTCGCCGCCGTGATCCCGCTGCCGCTGAACGTCCTGGTGGTCCCGGGCCTCGGGCTGGACGACCTTCAGGTCCTCGGCGTCCGCAGGGTCAGCACGGGCTCGCTGCCGTACCGGGTGGCCATCGACGCGGCGGTGGACGCCGCGGAGGCCGTGCGCGACGGGCGCGACGTGCCCGTGGCGACGTCGTACGCGGAGTCGCAGCAACGACTGATCGCGTTCGCCGAGCGCGCGGACGCCGCCCGGCCCTCCGGCACCGCTCGGTAGGGCGGGTAGGGGTGGCGTCCAGCGCCGACCCCAGCACCGAACCCAGCACCGAACCCAGGAGAGCGCCCTCACGAACAGCAGCCACGTCATCTTGGCGAACGGGATGAACTTCCCCGACGCGCTCAGAGCCTCGGCCTGGGCGGGCAAGACGTCGTCGCTGCTGTTCATCACCACCTCGTCGTGCACCTGCGGCCGCCCCTCCGCAGACGGCGCGCACCGGCTAGGGTGTGCCGTGACGGGCGAGGAGGGCGGATGCGCGCGGCGGACTGGGTGAGGCGGCACGACCCCGACTTCGCCGCACTGCGCCGTGCCGGCCGGGCCGCGATCGTCATGCCGCTCCTCTTCGCTTTCGGGAGCCTCGTCCTCCACGACGGGCAGGTCGCCACCTTCGCCGCGTTCGGTTCGTTCGCGATGCTGTTGCTGGTCGACTTCAGCGGGCCGCTCGTCGACCGGGTGCAGGCCCAGCTCGCGCTCGCGGTGGCGGGCGCGGTGCTCGTCTGCCTCGGGACCCTCGCGTCGCGGCCGGTCTGGCTCTCCGCCGTCGCGATGGCCGTCGTGGCGTTCGCCGTGCTGTTCGCGGGCTCCGTGAGCTCGGTCACCGCCTCGGCGAGCACCTCCCTGCTGCTGGCGTTCATCCTGCCCGTCACCCTCCCCGGGACGGTCGCCTCGATCGGGCCGCGCCTGCTCGGCTGGGGGATCGCGGCCGCCGTCGCGGTCGTCGCGATCGTCGTGCTCTGGCCCGCTCCGGCCCGGGAGCCGCTGCGCGGGCCCGCCGTCGACGCCTGCCGGGCGCTCGCGGCGCGGCTGCGCGCCGAGGCCGCGGCGATGCTCCGGGCCGGGAGCCCGGACCTCGCGGAGGAGCGCGATCGGGCCATCGCGGAGGCCGACGCGGCGGTCGGCGCCCTGCACACCGCGTTCCTGCGCACGCCGTACCGGCCGACCGGCCTGAGCACCTCCGCACGCACGATCGTGCGGCTGGTGGACGAGCTGAACTGGCTGAACTCGGTGATCGCGCAGTTCGACCACGTCAAGATCACCGCCGCCACACCCGGACCCGTGCACGTCGCCGCGTTCGAGGTGAAGAGCACGGCGGCGGCAGTGCTGGAGGAGGGAGCCGGTCTCCTCGCGCAGCACGCCGGCGACCCTGCCGCGCTGGACTCCGCGCTCGCCCTCCTGACGGAGGCGCGCACCGGCGTGGAGGCCGCCACGATGAGCCTCCCGGTCGGCCCCGATCCGGACGGCGGGCGCCTGGTCGCCGAGGAGGTCGTGAC
Organism: Leifsonia sp. EB34; assembly: GCF_041260585.1. Lineage (NCBI taxonomy): Bacteria > Bacillati > Actinomycetota > Actinomycetes > Micrococcales > Microbacteriaceae > Leifsonia > Leifsonia sp. EB34. Next base: position 958,387 of record NZ_JBGCCV010000001.1, on the reverse strand, counting down.
GGCGCTCGACCCCGGCTTCCGCGCGCAGGAGCTCGCCCAGGCGGTCGAGACGGTGGCCGGCAACATCGCGCTCACGGCGCGAGCCGAGCGGCGCACGTGGTGGCAGCGCCTGCTGGGTCGCCAGCCCGGCGACCTGGCGGGGCCGGTCGCCGCCGCGGCCGAGCGGGCGAGCGGCTTCCTCGGCTGGAACTCGGTGTGGCTGCGCAACAGCATCCGCGGCGCCATCGCGCTCGGGCTGGCCGTGCTGCTCGCCAACCTCACCGGCGTGCAGCACTCGTTCTGGGTCGTGCTCGGCACGCTCTCCGTGCTCCGCTCGAACGCGCTGAGCACCGGCCAGACCGTGCTGCGCGGCGTGGTCGGCACCGCCGTCGGCGTGCTGCTCGGCGCGCTCGCGATGCTCGTCATCGGCGACAACCGCGTCGTGATCTGGGTGCTCCTGCCGATCGCCATCCTGGTGGCGGGCGTCGCGCCCGCGGCGATCTCGTTCGCGGCGGGGCAGGCGGCGTTCACCATCCTGCTGGTGCTGCTGTTCAACCTCATCGCGCCGTCCGGCTGGACGGTCGGCCTGATCCGCATCGAGGACATCGCGCTCGGCTGCGCGGTCAGCCTGGTGGTCGGGCTGCTGTTCTGGCCGCGGGGAGCGGCGGCGTCGCTCCGCCAGGCGCTGGCGGAGGCGTATCGCGAGAGCGTGCGCTACCTCGGCGCGACGGTCGCCTTCGGGCTGGGACGCTGCGACGCGAACGCGACCGAGCAGCCCGAGCTGCGGCAGCAGGCGCTCCGGGCTGCCGCCGCCGCGCGCCGGCTCGACGACGCGTTCCGCACCTACCTGGGGGAGCGCGGCAGCAAGCAGCGCCCGCTCGCCGAGGTGTCGGCGTCGGTCGGCGGCGTCGCCGGCGTCCGGCTGGCGAGCGACGCCATCCTCGACCTCTGGCGCCGGCAGGAGGCCCCCGAGAAGGCGGGCGCCGAGACCGCCGCCGAGAACGCCGACAAGGGGCGCGCGGACGCACGCCTGCCGCTGGAGGCCTCCCTCGCCCGGCTCGACGGCTGGTACCAGCAGCTCGCGGCGAGCCTCGTGGCGGGCGAGCCGCTCCCCGCGCCCCTGCAGCCAGACCCGGAGGACCGGCGCCGGCTGGCCGACGTCGTCGCGGACGACCTCGGCGACGACTCCGGCCACATCGTCGCACGGGCCGTTCGGATCATCTGGACCGGCGACTACCTCGACGTCGTGCGCCGCCTGGAGTCGGTGATCGTCGGTCCGGTGGACGCCCTCGGCGACGACCTGGTGGCCGGGAGGCGCGGCCCCGGCTCACGGCTGCGGTGACCGGGCGTCCCGGTCTCCAGCCCACGATCCGGCACGAGTGTCAGGGCTGACGCGCGTGTAGCCGCGCAGGGTGGCGCGGCGTTACGGTGTGCGCGACGTCGACCGGCCCGGTCGCGGGGGAGCGGAAGGTGATCGCGATGAGCATCAGAGATCGGGTCCGGCCCGCGTTCGGCGGCCTCAGCGCACCGGCGCGGCTCACGGTCGAGGGCGCCGGGATCGTGGTCGGCGCGGTCACGTTCGTGCTCTCCGGCGTCGTCGCCTTGCTCGCGTTCTGGGGGCACACCCTCCCGATCGCCGGTCCGGGCTCCGTCGGCCAGTTCGTCGCGATCGCGGCCGGGGTGATCGCCTTCCTCGCCTATGTCGCCGGACGGCTGTGGCGGCGGGAGGGCCTGACCCCGTTCCAGCTCACGGCAGCCCAAGGCGCCCCGACGCACCGCGCGACCGGTACCGACATCTTCGACACCGTCGCCATCGCGCTCGCCCACGGCATCCTCGCCCTGCTCGGCTGGCTGGTGCTCGGCGCGGTGCTCGCCGAGGGGTTCCAGGACGCCACGGTCTACTTCCTCTCGGCGACCGTCCTCGCCGCAGCCGCCGCCGGGGTGACCGCCTACGCCGTGTTCCTCTCGGCCGCCGGGATGGACCTGATGCGGCTCTCCACCGTGCTGGCCGCGTTCGCGGTGGTGGGCATTCTCGCGTCGATGCTCAGCGCGCCCGACCCGCACTGGTGGATGAAGCACCTGAGCGCCCTCGGGATGTCGCAGAGCATCTCGTCGCTGACGTTCAACCTCACGCTCATCGTGACGGGCGTGATCGTGACCGCGATCGCGCGCTACGCCACCGATGCCCGCGGGATCGCCGACCCGAAGCGGCACTCGGCGGTGCTGCGCGTGCGCGTCGGGCTCATCCTGATCGGCGTGCTGCTGGCGTGCGTCGGCATCTTCACGCTGAACATCTCGATCCTCCTCCACAACGTCTCGGCGGTCGGGATGGTCCTCGTCTTCGCGCTCGTCGTCTTCTGGGTCCGCGCCGCCCTGCCGACCGCGCCGCGGGCGTTCTTCGTGCTCGGCTACGTGTTCTTCGCGACGATCGTGGTGGTCCTGGTGCTCTTCGCCGTCGGGTACTACGTGCTCACGGCCGCGGAGCTGGTGGCGGGCGTCCTCGTCTTCGGCTGGCTCATCGTGTACCTGCGGGTGACCGGAGCCGCGACGGCGGAGGCGCGCGCGCAGCAGCAGCAGAACGTACATGTCGTCGAGGGGTGATCCGACTCTTCGACAGCGTGTACAGGATGGGGCGTCCCGTGCCCGCCTAGCATCCTCGTGAACCCCGATGGAGGAGTGATAGCCATGAACAGCATCGAACGTGACGTGGTCATCGTCGGCGCTGGAGCCTCCGGCCTCACGGCCGCGACGGAACTGAAGAAGGCCGGCCTGAGCGTCGCCGTGCTGGAGGCCCGCGACCGCGTGGGCGGCCGGCTTTGGACGAACGACATCGACGGCGCCACCCTGGAGATCGGCGGCCAGTGGGTCTCGCCCGACCAGGACGCGCTGATCGGCACCCTGGAGGAGCTGGGGCTGGAGACCTACTCCCGCTACCGCGAGGGCATCAACATCTACCTCGGCGAGAACGGCGCTCGCCGCACGTTCGAGGGCGAGATCTTCCCCGTCGCCCCGGCGACCGAGCAGGAGATCGTCGGCCTGATCGAGCGGCTCGACGCCCTCGTCGCCGAGATCGACCCCGACCGGCCGTGGGAGCACCCGCAGGCCAAGGAGCTGGACGAGATCTCGTTCCGCCGCTGGCTGGAGACCCAGACCGACGACGAGGAGGCCCGCCGCAACATCGGCATGTTCATCGCGGGCGCCATGCTCACCAAGCCCGCGCACGCCTTCTCCGCGCTGCAGGCCCTGCTCATGGCCGCCAGCGCCGGCAGCTTCAGCAACCTGGTCGACGCCGACTTCATCCTCGACAAGCGGGTGAAGGGCGGCCTCCAGCAGGTGCCGCTGCTGCTCGCCGAGCGCCTGGGCGACGACGTCCACCTGAACGCGCCGGTGCGCACCCTCCGCTGGGACGCCGAGGGCACGGGATCCGGCGTCACCGCGATCACCGACGACCTGGAGGTGCACGCCCGCTTCGCGATCCTGGCCGTGCCGCCGGTGCTGATCAGCCGCATCTCCTACGAGCCGCCGCTGCCCCGCCGTCAGCAGCAGCTCCACCAGCACCTCTCGATGGGCTTCGTCATCAAGGTGCACGCCGTCTACGAGACGCCGTTCTGGCGCGACCTCGGCTACAGCGGCACCGCCTTCAGCCCGTACGAGCTGGTGCACGAGGCCTACGACAACAGCTACGACGGCGACCCGCGCGGCACCCTGGTCGGCTTCGTCTCCGACGAGGCGGCCGACGACGTGTTCCGGCTGAGCCCGGAGGAGCGCAAGGCGCGCATCCTCGAGTCGCTGTCGCACTACTACGGCGCGCAGGCGCTGAGCCCGGTCGTGTACTACGAGAGCGACTGGGGCAGCGAGGAGTGGACCCGCGGCGCCTACGCCGCCAGCTTCGACATGGGCGGCCTGGCGCGCTACGGCGCGGACCTGCGCACGCCGGTCGGCCCCATCCATTTCTCCTGCAGCGACATGGCGGGCAAGGGCTACCAGCACGTGGACGGCGCCATCCGGGTCGGCCGCGAGACGGCGGCGGCGATCGTGGCGGCGCTCCAGCCCGCCGGGAGCTGACCGGACCGCGGGCTGCTCGCAGCCCCCGAAGACCGCGCGCGGCCAGTCGTGGATGGCCGCGCGCACCACTCCGGCCGGCCGGGACGCGCACCGTCGTGGGATGCGCGTCCCGGCCGCCGGGAACACCGCTAATGCATGCATAGCATCGAGAATTCTGTGAAATCTCTCATGGGGCATGTAGGGTCTAATCACGAGCACCGTGAAGCATCCGGTGGCTCAGTGGCAGACGGAACGCGGGAACGGGTACTCGCCTCCGTCGCAACGCCATGCTGCTCCTAGTGCAGCCATTCGATGCCCCCAGTCGGGTCGGGTTCCGCTGGGGGCATCACCCGTTTTTCGGGTGAGGTCGAACCGCGGGGAGCGAAAGAATGTGATGGTGCTTGCGGTTTCGGCAGCGGTGAAGCAAAGTCTCCTCGATGGGTTCCGCGGATGCGGTGTCCACTGGGCCGCTGGGTGGTGGCCGCATCAACGAGGGAGCCGGATCGTGACGGGTCAGCCGATGGGTGCGTCGCGCGTCACGCTGACGTGGGGCGGCGCCGCCCTCGTGCTCGCGACGGTTGTCCCGAGCGTGGCGGAGTTGGTCTGGGTGTTCCCGCCGCCGGGAACGTCGTGGCTATACGTCGCGGACACGCCCGGACTCGGCGCGGCGTCCGCTGTCGTCCTGATCATCGCGTTCGTCGTACTGGCCTTCGGCGTCCGCGGTGAGGGCGGCATCGCCGGGTCATCTCGGGTCGGGAGGGCAGCTCTCGTGGTCTTTGCCCTGACAAGCGTCATGTCGTTCGGGTACGTCTCGATGAACCTGACCGTGGTCGCCGTGAATGAGGGACAGATGGCGGTCGCGAGCATCCTGCTCTGGGCTCGGGCGCTCGTCCACGTGGTCGCCCTCGTCGTCGCCGCCCTCGCCGTCTTCCGGGCAGGAGTGCTCACCGGCCCGGACCGCTGGGCGCTTCCGATCCTCGCAGTGCTGCTGATCGGCACGCTGGTGTTGAGCCGGATACCTCTCCCGGTCGCGACCGGCGCCTCGATTTGGGGGCTGGTCGCCTTCCAACTCGGGCTGCTGTTGACCGGTGTGCTTTTCTTCGTCCAGGGTCTGCGCTCGCCGCGTGTACTCTGGGCGCCGGCCGTCCCCGCGGGCTAGAGCGCCCGGATCGTCCACCCCGCCGACGCCGACTCCCCGGGCGCCAGCACGAGGAGGTCCGTCCCCGAGTTGAACGCGTCGGGCGGGCAGGTCATCGGCTCGACCGCCAAACCGAGGCGGTTGAGCTCCGGGATGTCGCGGTCGGCGGTGTGAACCTGCACCCAGGGGCACGCGGCGTCCCAGGTCATCGCGACGCCGGTGCCCTCCGGGGCGATCAGCGAGACCGTGGCGGTGCCGTCGGCGTCGCGGCGCAGTTCGGTGAAGGCGTGGTCGATGAAGGTGTTCGCGATCGGGCGCGCGGCGCGGAAGTCGAAGGGGCCGCCCATCACGTCGGCGAGGCCCACGGGGATGAGCCGGTCCTCGGTGACCGTCAGCACGCGGTCGGCGGGGAGGTCCAGCGTCCAGTCGTCCACTCGGCCCTCGCCCGCCACCAGGTACGGGTGCGGCCCGGTTCCCCACGGCGCCGCCGAGGTGCCGGTGTTGGTGCCGGTGACGGTGGTGTGGAGGCCGTCCTCGTCCAGCTCGAATGCGACCGCGACGTCCACGCGGTGCGGGTAGCCCTCCTGCGCCTCGATCGTGGCGGACAGGGTCACACTGCTGGGGGAGCGGTCGATGGCGGTGAAGTCGAGCCAGGTGGCGAGGCCGTGCAGGGCGTGGCCGCGCTTCGGCTCCGTCAGCGCGAGCTGCCGCTCGACGCCCTCGAACGTGTACCGGCCGTCGACGACCCGGTTCGGCCACGGCGCCAGCGTCGCGCCGCGGAACGCCGGCCGCACCTCGTCGGCGTCGAAGGGGACCACCAGGGGCCTGCCGTCGAACTCCAGCGTGCGCAGGGAGGCGCCGACCGACGCGATGGTCGCGTGGTAGTCGCCCGCGGTCAGACCGAAGTGGGTGCCGGAGATCGGAATGTTCATCCGCCCATTCTGGCGGCAACCCGCCGCCGACCTGAACCGGCAGGTTGTGATGTGGGCGAAACGTGGGGAAATCTGCGGGAAACCGGCGCTCGGTAGCGTCCTGCCATGGGTGATCTGTTCGGCGGGTACGGCACGCAGGCCGCGCGGCGCCGGCGCGGACGCACCGCGCCGTTCGACGAGATGTTCGCCGGTGTCCGCGGCCCGGTCGCCGAGCGCACCCGTCCCGCCTACCGCGAGCTGTTCGCGGCGCTGGCCGCGCTGACGCAGGAGGAGCTCCGCGGCCGCACCGACGCGCTCGCCAGCTCCTACCTCGCCCAGGGAGTCACCTTCGACTTCGCCGGGGAGGAGCGGCCCTTCCCGCTGGACGCCGTCCCGCGCGTCATCGAGCAGTCCGAGTGGTCGCTCATCGAGAGCGGCGTGAAGCAGCGCGTCCGGGCGCTGGAGGCCTTCCTCAGCGACGTCTACGGCGCCCAGAACGCGGTCCGCGACGGCGTCATCCCGGCCGGCCTGATCACCTCCTCGGCGCACTTCCACCGGGCCGCGGCCGGGGTGGAGAGCGCCAACGGCGTGCGCGTGCACGTCTCCGGCATCGACCTGATCCGCGACGAGCAGGGCGGCTGGCGGGTGCTGGAGGACAACGTCCGGGTGCCGAGCGGCGTCTCCTACGTCATCTCCAACCGCCGGGTGATGGCGCAGACCCTCCCCGAGTTGTTCACCTCGATGCGCGTGCGGCCGGTCGGCGACTACCCGCACCGGCTGCTGCAGGCGCTGAAGGCCAGCGCGCCGGGCGGCATGGAAAACCCGAACGTCGTCGTCCTCACCCCCGGCGTCTACAACTCCGCGTACTTCGAGCACACCCTGCTCGCCCGGCTGATGGGGGTGGAGCTGGTGGAGGGCCGCGACCTGTTCTGCTCCGCCGGCACGGTGTGGATGCGGACCACCTCGGGGCCACGGCGCGTCGACGTGATCTACCGCCGCATCGACGACGACTTCCTCGACCCGCTGCAGTTCCGGGTCGACTCGGTGCTCGGGACGCCGGGCCTGATGCTCGCCGCCCGGCTCGGCACCGTGACGATCGCCAACGCGGTCGGCAACGGCGTCGCCGACGACAAGCTCGTCTACACCTACCTGCCCGACCTGATCCGCTACTACCTGGCCGAGGACCCGATCCTCCCGAACGTCGACACCTGGCGGCTGGAGGAGCCGGACGCCCTGGCCGAGGTGCTCGACCGGCTGGACGAACTGGTCGTCAAACCGGTCGACGGCTCCGGCGGCAAGGGGCTGGTGATCGGACCCGACGCCGACCGCAAGGAACTGGCCCGGCTGCGGGCGCTGCTCGTCGCCGACCCGCGCGGCTGGATCGCGCAACCGGTCGTGCAGCTCTCCACGATCCCCACGCTCGTGGGCGACGGGTTGCGGCCGCGGCACGTCGACCTGCGGCCGTTCGCGGTGAACGACGGGCGCGACGTCTGGGTGCTGCCGGGCGGGCTCACACGCGTCGCGCTCGCGGAGGGACAGCTCGTCGTGAACAGCAGCCAGGGCGGCGGGTCGAAGGACACCTGGGTGATCGGGATGGCGGCGTCCGGCGACAGTGCCGGGGTTCAGGAGGCGCCCGAACCCCGTGACCTGCCCGGCCTCGTCGCCGACCAGGCCGCGGCGCCTCCGCTGCCCGCGCCGGACCACTCCAGCGCCGACGCCCCGCGGACGGATCAGCAGCAACAGCAGCAGCAGCAGGCCGCGGCGCGCGGCCGAGAGGAGCGGGCGTGATGCTCAGCCGGATCGCCTCCTCCCTGTTCTGGATCGGCCGCTACGTCGAGCGCAGCGACGGCACCGCGCGCATCCTCGACGTGCACCTGCAGCTCCTGCTGGAGGACCCGTGGATCGACGAGGACACCGCCTGCCGGTCGCTGCTCGGCGTGATGGGCTCCGCCGAGGTGCCCGGTCCGATCGCCCGCGAGGACGTGCTGCGCCTGCTCGCCGTCGACCGCGGCACGCCGGCCTCCATCGCCTACTCGCTGGGCGCCGCGCGGGAGAACGCCCGCCGCGCCAGGGAGATCGTCTCGACCGAGCTGTGGGAGTGCCTGAACACCACGGCCGCGCGGGTGCCGCGGCGGGTGACGAGCGACAAGGTGCACGAGTTCTTCACCTGGGTGCGCGACCGCACGGCGCTCGCGGTCGGGATCATGGACTCCGGCGCCAGCCGCGACGAGGCCTGGCACTTCTTCACGCTGGGCCGCAGCCTGGAGCGGGCCGACATGACCGCGCGACTGCTCGCGACCCGCTCGCTGACCGAGGCCAGCGGCCCGAGCTGGACGACCATCCTGCGTTCCTGCGGCGCGTACGAGGCGTACCTGCGGACCTACCGAGGCGTCCCCTCCACCCGGAACGCCGCCGAGTTCCTGCTGCACGACCGGCTGTTCCCGCGGTCGATCCTCTACGCGATCACCTGCGCCGTGGCGAGCCTGCACGACATCGAGCCGCGGAACGAGCGCGCGGGGGTGTCCGACCGCGCCGCGCGGCTGCTCGGCCAGGTGCAGAGCGAGCTGGAGTTCCGTCCGGTCGCGGAGGTGCTCGACGACCTCCCCGCGCACATGGCCGTCATCCAGGAGGCGACCAGCGCGGCGACGTCCGCGATCACCCGGCGCTACTTCCCGGAGAGCACGGCGCCGAGCTGGACGGGGGAGCGCGGATGAAGCGGCTGCGGGTGACCCACTCGACCGGTTACCGGTACGGGGCGGAGGTGTCGGCCTCCTACAACGAGGCGCGGATGCTGCCGGTCTCCGGCGAACGGCAGCTCGTGCTGCACAGCGCGGTCGACGTGCAGCCGGTGTCGTCGCACCACCAGTACACCGACTACTGGGGCACGCGCGTGCTGGCCTTCGACGTGCTGAACCCGCACCGCGAGCTGACCATCACGGCGAGCAGCCTGGTGGAGGTGCTGGACGCCGAGCACCCGCAGGACCCGCTCGGCTGGGAGGCGCTCGCCGAGGCCGTCGCGCGGTCGGGGGAGTGCGTGCAGCAGCTCCGGCAGACGCCGCTGACCGAGCCACCGGCGTCGCTGGTCGAGTTGGCGGTGTCGGCAGCAGGCGCGGCCGGCGACCCGTGCTCCGCCGCGCACGCCATCGTCGCCGAGGTGGGGGAGACGATGGCCTACGAGAGCGGCGTCACCGGCGTGCGGACCACCGCGAAGGAGGCCTGGGAGTCGCGCGGCGGCGTCTGCCAGGACATCGCGCACGTCGCGATCGGGGCGCTCCGCTCGGCCGGCATCCCGGCCCGGTACGTGTCCGGCTACCTGCACCCGCAGGCCGATGCGGCGGTCGGGGAGACCGTGGTCGGGGAGTCGCACGCCTGGGTCGAGTGGTTCTGCGGCGGCTGGCACGGCTACGACCCGACCAACGGCATCGAGATCGGCGACCGGCACGTGCGGGTGGGCCACGGTCGCGACTACGCCGACGTGGCCCCGCTGCGCGGCGTGTACTCCGGCGCCGCCGGCTCGGAGCTCTTCGTCTCCGTCTCCATCACCCGCGAGGCCTGACCCCGCCCCTGGCCACCCGCCGAGTACGCGAGAAATCAGGCCGAGACGCTCGAGTACGCGGATTGTTCGCGTACTCGGCGGGTTGTGGGTAGCGTGGCGGGATGCGGATCGCAGTGCTGTTCGGCGGCTCCAGCGAGGAGCGGGATGTCTCGATCGCGAGCGCGGCGCCGGTGGTGCGCGCGCTCCGCGGGCTCGGCCACGACGTGCTGGCCGTCGACACGGCCTCCGGCGCCCTCGACGCGGCCGCCGAGACGCGCGTGCTGACGGGCGCGGTGGGCGTCGCGCCTCCCGAGTCGACGGCGCTGGCCCGGCTGGCCGGCGCCGGGAGCGCGCTGCGGCTGCCCGCGGAGGTCGCCGGCGTCGACCTGGTGTTCCTCGCGCTGCACGGCGGCTCGGGGGAGAACGGAGAGCTGCAGGCGCTCCTGCAGCTCGCCGGCATCCCGTACACCGGCTCCGGCCCGCTCGGCAGCGGGCTCGCGATGGACAAGGAGCTCACCAAGCGCGTGCTCGTCCAGGCCGGCGTGCGCACGCCCGACTGGGTGCTGGACCCGCTCGAGCCCGGCGCCGCGGCGGCGCAGCTCGGGCTCCCGGTCGTGGTGAAGCCGAACGCGCAGGGCTCGACGGTCGGGCTGAGCATCGTGCGCGACCCCGACGAGCTGGACGCGGCGGTCGAGCGCGCGGCGGCGTTCGGCTCCGTGCTCTTCGAGCGTTTCGTCCCGGGCCGCGAGTTGACGGTCGGCGTGCTCGGCGACGAGGCGCTCGCCGTGGGGGAGATCGCGGTCGACCCGGATTCTGCGTTCACGTACGGCGACAAGTACCAGCCGGGCGCGGTGGCGGAGACGTTCCCCGCCGACGTGCCGGCCGAGGTCGCGGCGGAGGCCAGGGCCGCGGCGCTGACCGCGCACCGGGCGCTGCGCCTGAGCGGCTACAGCCGCACCGACTTCCGCCTCGACCGCGACGGCGCGCTGTGGACGATCGAGGTGAACTCGCTGCCCGGCCTGACGGCGACCAGTCTGCTGCCGCAGTCCGCGGCGGCCGTCGGGATCGGCTACGCAGAACTGTGCCGCCGGATCTGCGACCTGGCGCTGAGCTGAGCCTTCCGCGTTTTCACAAAGTCTCGTTACCTGAACGACCTGTAACGATCAGCCCGGGCGGGGTTGCCTCCCGCATCCCGTGGGTTTGAATGGAAACATGCGCAGTGTCGGTTGGTCGTTGTTCGGGTTCGCGTTCGTCGTGGCTGCCGTCGCGCTCGGAGCCCTGACCACCCCGGCCGTCGACCACGGCCTCGCCACCGTCGCGGTCACCCACCACGCGGGCTTCACCCGCCGCCAGTGGGTGGACCTCGCCGTCGCCGCGCTCTTCTTCATCGCGGCCGCCGCGGCCGCCGGCGCGCTGATCGTCACCCGCCTGCGCGCGGCCTCCCACGCCGCTCACGCGGTGCCCGCCGACGCGCTGGTCCCGTCCGAGAGCTGACCCGCCGGCGTCCCGGCTCCGCGACTCCACAGGGGTCGCAACACGCCGCTACGCGCGCCGCATAACGGCATGTCGCGCCCCCTGTCCCGCGCATCCGCCTGGCACAACACGCCGTGTGGAGGCTGCGCTGCGCGGCGTGTCCTGCCAGGTCGTTGGAGGGGCTGGCCGGGCCTACTCCGCTGCGCGGAGCGCTGCGTAGAGGTCGGCACGCGCGGCGAAGCCGCCGAGGTCGCGGCCGAGCAGCCGCTCGGCGTCCGCGACGCGCGCCCGCAGCGTGTGCCGGTGCATCCCGAGCCGCCGCGCGGCCACGTCGTAGACACCGTCGGCGTCCAGCCAGGTCCGCAGGATGCCGGGGAGGGCCGGGTCGGCCTCCGCCAGCGGCGCGAGGGCCGTCGCCGCGACGGCGCGGGCGTCCGGCGTCTGCAGCAGGGCGAGCATCCCGGCCGCGGCCACGTCGTCGAAGGAGGGCACGGGCTCGTCTCGGGTCGAGCGCCGGGCGGCGACTCCCGCCTGTGTCACGCCCGACGCGAGCGCCCCGAACCCGACGGGAGCGGACGAGCCGCCGCGCAGCTCGAACCGCTCCGCCACCTCCGCGATCGTCTCCTGCGACGCCCCGAGCGCAACGAGATCCTGCCCGTCGCGCGCGAAGAAGCCGTCGCCACCGGCCTCCAGCCAGTCCGCCGCCGCGGCGGCGGCCGCGCCGTGCAGCACGGTCACGCGCGCCGGCTGGTCGGGCAGCGCGCCGAGCACCGGCTCGGCCACGGCCTCCGCCAGCGCGACGTCCCCGGCCAGCAGCGCCCGCCACACCGCCGTGCGGAGCCGCGCCCGCGCCGCGTCGGTCGCGCGGCTCTGCTCGAGCGCCAGGCCGGCGAGCGCGACGACGCCCGTCACCACCTGCTGCGCCGCCTGGTCGAGCCCGTCGGAGCCGATCGCGAGCACACCGCGCAACCGCCCCGCCGCGCCCAGGGTCTGCAGCGTGAAGGGCCCGGCGTCCGTCCCCGCCGTCCCCGCCGCCCGGCGACGGCTGCGCAGCAGCGGCTCGGCGGCGGCCGTCAGCACAGCCCGCGCCGCGGCGTCCAGGGACCCGGACGGCGAGAGCCGGTCCAGCGTGCCGTCCGCACCGATCAGCGCGACCGGCCGGTCGATCTGGCGGGCCAGCTCGGCGAGCACGGCGCCGAGCGCGTCCGGCCGCAGCGCCGCGAGCGAGATCGCACGGGAGGCCCGCAGCGCCCAGGTGTTGCGGGCGTAGGCGTCGGCGGCGACCCGATCCGCGACGAACCGGGCCACCGCGATGAACGGCGTCCGGTACGGCACCTCGAACAGCGGGAGACCGTGCCGGGCGCAGGCGGCGACCAGCGGCTCCGGGGTGTCGCGCACGACCTCCGTCCCGAACCCCAGCCCCGCGATCCCGTGCTCCACGAGCCGCCCCACGTAGGGGTCGACATCCTCCGGCGTCCCGGTCACCAGCAGCACCTGGCCGGGCGAGAGGAACGGCGTCGGATCGGGGAGGTCGGAGCTGTGCGCCCACGACAGCGGGGCATCGAGTTCGCCGACGTTGCCCGGGGTGAGCAGTCGCAGGCCGAGCTCCGGCCGGGCGAGGAGCTGGGCGAGGGTCGCGGGCATCGGGGCACTCCATCTGCCAGGGTGTCGATTCCTGACGTTCGAATTGTACGACCCGTCCAGGCGCCGACGTCGCCCTGCTCCTTACGATGCCGCCATGACCATCGTTTCTCCCGCCTCCGCAGCCATCGTCGGCGGACCCTCGCTCCCGCAGGAGCGCCGGCTCGTCACCCCCATCCCCGGCCCCGAGTCGCGTAAGCGCGCCGAGCGCAAGGCCCAGGCCGTCGCCGCCGGCGTCGGCGCCACCATCCCCGTGTTCACCGTCGCAGCGGGCGGGGGTGTGCTCGTCGACGTCGACGGCAACTCCCTCATCGACTTCGGCTCCGGCATCGCCGTCACCGGTGTCGGCAACGCCGCCCCTCGCGTCGTCGAGGCCGTGACCGCCCAGGTCGCAGCCTTCACCCACACCTGCTTCACCGTCGCCCCGTACGACTCCTACGTCGACGTCGCGGAGGCCCTCAACCGCCTCACGCCCGGCGACTTCGCCAAGCGCAGCGCGCTCTTCAACTCCGGTGCGGAGGCTGTCGAGAACGCGGTCAAGATCGCCCGCCACTACACCGGCAAGCAGGCCGTCGTCGCCTTCGACCACGCCTACCACGGCCGCACCAACCTCACGATGGGCCTCACCGCCAAGAACCAGCCGTACAAGAACGGCTTCGGCCCGTTCGCGCCCGAGATCTACCGTGCGCCGCTCAGCTACCCGCTGCGCGACGGCGGCCTCTCCGGCGCCGAGGCGGCCAAGCGCGCCATCAGCATGATCGAGAAGCAGATCGGCGCCTCCAACCTCGCCGCTGTCATCATCGAGCCGATCCAGGGCGAGGGCGGCTTCATCGTCCCCGCCGACGGCTTCCTCCCGGCCCTGCAGGCCTGGGCGAACGAGAACGGCGTCGTCTTCATCGCCGACGAGGTGCAGACCGGCTTCGCCCGCACCGGCACCATGTTCGCCTCCGAGCAGTTCGGCATCGTGCCCGACCTGATCGTCACCGCCAAGGGCATCGCCGGCGGCCTCCCGCTGTCCGCAGTCACCGGCCGCGCCGAGATCATGGACGCGCCGCAGGTCGGCGGCCTCGGCGGCACCTACGGCGGCAACCCGCTCGCCTGCGTGGCCGCGCTCGCCGCGATCGAGACCTACGAGCAGGAGGACCTGGCCGCGCGCGCCCGCGCCATCGGCGAGATCCTGTTCGAGAAGCTCGGCGCCCTCCGCGACGCCGACCCGCGCGTCGCCGAGGTGCGCGGCAAGGGCGCCATGGTCGCCATCGAGCTGGTCGACGCCGAGACCGGCGAGCCGGACGCCGCGCTGACCTCCAAGGTCGCCGCCGCCGCCCACGCGGCCGGCGTCGTGCTGCTCACCTGCGGCACCTACGGCAACGTGATCCGCTTCCTCCCGCCGCTCAGCATCCCGGACCACCTCCTCATCGAGGGGCTGGACGTCGTCGCGGAGGCGGTGGCCAACGCATGAGCGCCGTCGACACCGTGACCACCGGAACCGCCGAGTTCACCGCCAAGGAGGCCGACCTCCTCGCCCGCGTCCCCGACGGCCTGTTCATCGGCGGCGCCTGGGAGCAGGGCACCCGCCCGCAGATCCAGGTGCAGGACCCGGCCACCGGCCGCGTCATCAAGCGCATCGCCAACGCGACCCCCGACGACGGCATCCGCGCCCTGGACGCCGCCGTCGCCGCGCAGGACGCCTGGGCCGCGACCGCACCGCGTGTCCGCGCCGAGATCCTGCGCCGCGCGTTCGACCTGCTGCAGGAGCGCCGCGACGACTTCGCGCTGCTGATGACGCTGGAGATGGGCAAGCCGCTGGCCGAGGCCAACGGCGAGGTCACCTACGGCGGCGAGTTCCTGCGCTGGTTCTCTGAGGAGGCGGTGCGCATCGCCGGCCGCTACGGGCAGAACCCCGAGGGCACCGGCACGATGGTCGTCTCGCAGCGACCGGTCGGGCCGAGCTTCTTCATCACGCCGTGGAACTTCCCGCTGGCGATGGCGACGCGGAAGATCGCTCCCGCGCTCGCCGCCGGCTGCACCGTCGTGGTGAAGCCGGCAGAGCTGACCCCGCTGACCACGCTGTTCTTCGCACAGCTCCTGGCCGACGCGGGCGTGCCCGCCGGTGTCGTCAACGTCGTGCAGACGAACACGTCCGGCGCCGTCTCCGCCCCGATCATCGCGGACCCGCGCCTCCGCAAGCTGTCGTTCACCGGCTCGACGCCGGTCGGCCGCGCCCTGCTCGCGCAGGCCGGCCAGAACGTGCTGCGCACCTCCATGGAGCTCGGCGGCAACGCCCCGTTCGTCGTCTTCGAGGACGCCGACCTGGACAAGGCCGTCGAGGGCGCGATGCTCGCGAAGTTCCGCAACATCGGCCAGGCCTGCACCGCCGCGAACCGCTTCATCGTCCACGAGGACGTCGCAGAGGAGTTCGCCCGCCGCGTCACCGAGAAGGTCGACGCCCTGAAGATCGGCCCCGGCACCGAGCCCGGCGTCACCATCGGCCCGCTCATCGACGACCGCGCGGTCGCCTCGATGACCGCGCTCGTGGGCGACGCCGTGTCCCGCGGCGCCCGGGTCCTCAGCGGCGGAAAGGCCCCAGAGGGCGACGGCTTCTTCTTCGAGCCGACCGTGCTCGTGGACGTGCAGCCCGGCAGCGACATCCTCCGCGAGGAGATCTTCGGCCCGATCCTGGCGATCACGACCTTCTCCACCGAGGAGGAGGCCGTGGCGCGCGCGAACGAGACCGAGTACGGTCTGGTCGGCTACGTGTTCACCCAGGACCTCGCGCGCGGCCAGCGCATGATCGACCGCGTGGACACCGGGATGATGGGCCTCAACACCGGGCTCGTCTCCAACGCAGCGGCCCCGTTCGGCGGCGTCAAGCAGTCGGGCCTCGGCCGTGAGGGCGGGCTCGAAGGCATCCACGAGTACCTGAGCACGAAGTACACGCTCATCCCCGCCTGACCCGGCGGCACGGGCGGCCCGCGGACGACCGCGGGCCGCCCGAACCAGCACCACCCGAGCCTCCCCACCCCTGAGGCGCCCATCCCGAACCTCCTGCACCACCCGAGCCGGAAGAAGCAGACCATGACCACCACTCAGCGCATCCTCGTCGGATACGAGGCCACCCCGTCCGGAGACGACGCCCTCGCCGCCGGAGCCGCGCTGGCCGCCTCCCTCGGGGCGGACCTCGACGTGGTCCTGGTCATGCCGGACACCTCCCGGCGCGGAAACGTGCCGAACGACCCGGCCTACGACGCCCTCCTGCGCGACACCGCGGAGGGCTGGCTGGCGGACGCGCGCACTCGCGTCCCGTCGTCGGTCGCCTTCAGCGGGCGGGTCGTCTTCGGCGACTCGCTCGCAGAGGGCCTGCTCACCGCCGCGGAGGAGCTCGGCGCCACGCTGATCGTGGTCGGCGCGGCGCGCGGCGGCCTGCTCGGCCGCTTCACCGTCGGCTCGGTCGCGGGGGCGCTGCTGCACGCCTCGCCGATCCCGGTGCTGCTCGCACCCGAGGGCTGGCGCGACCACGCCCCGCGGCTCACCCGCGTGACCAGCATGGTCGGCACGCGAGCGGGCGCAGCCGACGTGCTGACGACCGGCGAGCGGCTCTCCGCCGCTGCCGGCGTCCCCCTGCGGCTGGTCTCCCTGCTCGCCCTCGACCTTCCGGGCGACGCGGCCGCTCCCAAGCAGACCGTCGGCGAGCACCACGCCGCCGCCGTGCTGGAGGAGGCCAGCGCGGCCACCGGCGTCGTCGCGACGGCCGTCGTCGCCAAGGGCGACAACATCCAGCACGCGGTGGCGCGCCTCGACTGGGAGCCTGGAGAGATCGTCGTCGTAGGCTCCAGCCGCCTCGCACAGCCCAGCCGGCTGTTCCTCGGCTCCACCGCGGCCGCGATGCTGCGCGAGCTGCCCGTGCCGATGGTCGTGGTGCCGCGGACGGAGTGAGGCAGGGGAGGGAACCTGCGACTCCTCTCAATAGATTCTTTGTAAGGCGAGGCTTACCTTACAATCGATTGCGGCCGGCCTGCCGGTTCGATGTCAACAGCCTCCACGAAGGATCTTCATGTCTCCCATGGGTGTCGCCGCTCTCGGCGCCGTCGCCGGTCTCACCATCTTCCTCGGCCTGCCGATCGGCCGGCTGCGCTCGAACGCGGTCGGCCTGAAGGCCGCGCTGAACGCGCTGGCGACCGGCATCCTGATCTTCCTGCTGTGGGACGTGCTGTCGCAGGCGTGGGAGCCCGTGGACAAGGCGCTGTCGTCGCACCAGATCGGCCCGGCGCTCGGGCAGGGTCTGCTGATGGCCGCGTGCATCGGAGTCGGCCTGCTCAGCCTCACCTACGTCGACCGGTACATGAAGCGGCGCGCGCTGGCGCTGGCGTCGCCGATCCGGCCCGAGGCCGGCCCGGACGGGTCGCCGGCCGCACCCGGCGCCCAGCCGTACGGCTCGAACCAGCCGCACGGCGGCGCGGGCATGGGCGCGGTGGGCACCGCCACCGGCGTCGCGATCGTCGCCGCAACCGAGCTCGAGTCCCGCGCCGGCGCCCGCCGCCTGGCGCTCACCATCGCGATCGGCATCGGGCTCCACAACTTCGCCGAGGGTCTCGCGATCGGCACCGCCGCCGCGCAGGGCGAGCTCGCTTTCGCCGTCCTGCTCATCATCGGCTTCGGCCTCCACAACGCCACCGAGGGCTTCGGGATCGTGGCGCCGCTGAGCGGCAGCCGGCCGTCCTGGGGCTACCTCGCGCTGCTCGGGCTGATCGGCGGCGGCCCCACCTTCCTCGGCACCGTCATCGGCCAGGCGTTCCACAGCGACGTCGTCTCCATCGCGTTCCTCGGGCTCGCGGCCGGCTCCATCCTCTACGTCGTCATCGAGCTGCTCGCCGTCGCCCGCCGCACCGGGATGAAGACCCTGGTCGCGTGGTGCATCTTCGCCGGGATCGTCGCCGGCTTCGCGACCGACGCCATCGTGACGGCCGCGGGAGCCTGAACCCGCGCGGCAGATTCGTTAGGCTCGGGAAAGTGCCGAGTGAGGAGGGCCGCATGCGCCAGGTCGTCGATTTCGTGAACGTGTCCACGGAGGGACTGGAGTCGAGCCCCGTCGCGCCCGCGCTCGCCGGCCTCCGCGCCAACGAGTCCCGCTACTTCAAGAACAAGTACGACCACGACTTCGCGACCGCGCCGGCCGCCGAGGAGCGGGAGGCCCTCGATTGGGTCAGCCGCATCCTCGCCGACGAGCGCGGCATCGTGATCGCCTCGCCGGCCCTCGAGGTCACCTCGTTCGAGGTGGACGGCATCCGGATGGCCTACGTGTTCTACGAGTCGGGCCTGTCGATCAACGTCATGTACACGATCGCCGACGCGGGCAAGCGCGCGGTCGGCTTCAAGCTGTCCGACGGCATGGAGGTGCCGGAGGAGCTCGCGTCGTTCAAGTTCGCCCGTCAGAAGTCGAAGCTCGCGGGGACGATCCGCGGCTCCTACTTCGTCATCAAGGGCACGTACTGAGGCGGCACGGGCTCACGCCAGCGGGGTCACCTCCGCTGCCAGCTCACGCTTGACGTCGTGCTCGATGAGCACCGGGATGAAGTCGCGCACGGGCGCGCCGGTGTAGTCGAGGTGCCGCCGGTGCACCAGGTCGGCGATGCGGTCCCGAGGGACCTGGGGAAATCGCTCCGCGAGCCGATCGACGGCGTGGTCGACGGCGACCTCTTCGTCGGTGGGGGCGGCGGGGATGGGGGCCTCGTCACTCATGGCGTGATTATCGCTCGCATGACAGGGTGGGGGCTATGGATGAAATCGAGGTAGTGGTCGTCCGCGTCTTCACCGACGAACGCGGCGCCAACGGCAACGAGCTGGGCATCGTCACCAGCTCACCCGCGACGGCCGGGCGGGAGCAGGACATCGCGGCCGCCTTGGGCTTCAGCGAGACGGTCTTCGTCGACGCGCTGGACTCGGCGGGCGGCATCGCGACGATCCGCATCTTCACCCCCGCCTCGGAACTCCCGTTCGCGGGCCACCCAAGCGTCGGGACGGCGTGGTGGCTGGCCCACGAGCGCACGCCGGTCGGCGCCCTCGCCGAGAAGGCGGGTGACGTCGCGGTCTCCGTCGACCTCGACGGCGACTGGGCCGCGATCGACGCCCGCGCCGCCTGGACCCCCGATTTCACCTGGCTGCCGCTGGACTCCCCGGCGGCGGTCGAAGACCTCGACCCGTTCGCGTTCACCGAGGGCCAGCACTACGCCTACGCGTGGATCGACGAGGAGGCGGGGACGCTGCGCGCCCGGATGTTCGCCCCGGCGATGGGCATCGTGGAGGACGAGGCCACCGGCGCGGCGGCCGTCGCCCTCACCGCGAAGCTCGACCGGCCGCTGCGGATCGTGCAGGGCGAGGGCTCCGAGCTGGCCACCGAGCCGCTCGACGGCGGGCTCGTCCGCGTGGGCGGGACGGTGGTGTACGACCGCACCATCGACGCGACGCTGTGAGCGGGCAGAATTTCGCGGTCGAACTGATCCCGGTCGGCGAGCCGGGCGACGGTCCCGAAGGCGACGGGCTCGTCGGCGTTGCGGCGACCGACGACGGTGCGGTGTGGCTCACGTTCAGCGAGACGGGCAAGGTCGGGCGTCGCGCCCCGGACGGCGCGCTGGCCTTCCTGGAGCTCGGATCCGATGCGAGGCCGGTCGGCGTCCGCGCGGCGACGGAGGACACCGTCTGGGTCGTCGACCGAACCGGTGACCGCCTGCTGCACCTCGGCCCGGGGGTCCGCGTCGTCGGCGAACTCGCGGTTCCGTCGCCCGGCGCCCTCCCGCTCGACGTCGTGACGCTGCCCGACGGAACGACCTGGTTCACCGAGCAGTTCGGCGAGGCGCTCGGCCGCATCGACATCCTCGGCCGCGTCGAAGAGTATCCGGTCGGCTCCGAGCGGGCCCCCTCCGGGATCGCGTCGTCGGGCGACAGCGTCTGGTTCTCGCTCCAGGGCCACCGTCCGGCGCTCGGCCACGTGCGCGGCGGCGACGCCGCGATCGAGTTCGTGGAGCTGCCGCTCGGCTCCGGCCCGCTCGGCGTCACGGTCGCGGAGGACGGCGCGGTCTGGACGGCCCTGCACGCGGCGGACGCCCTGGCCCGCGTCGCCCGCGACCGCACGCTGACCCTGCTCCCGCTGGAGGAGGGCGCCGCGCCGTTCACCGTCGCCGCTGCCCCGGACGGCGCCGTCTGGTCATCGCTCTGGGGCTCCGACGCGCTGCTGCGCATCGCCCCCGACGGCACCGAGCAGCGGATCGCCCTACCCGAAGGCTCCGCCCCCCGCGGCCTCACCGTCGCCCCCGACGGCACCCTCTGGGCCGCCCTCACCTCCGGCACCCTGGCCCACGTCAACCCCGCCCCCTGACCAGGCCTCTGGCCCGACGGCGTGGTGGGGGCGGCCCTGGAGTCTCGCGCATTCGCGCGAGTTGCGGTCCAAGTATAAAATTCTTCACCCTAAATGCGGATGCTATGATCGGAAATATCAACATGTAGCTGCCGGGCTGTGAGCCCGGTCCTGATAGCGAGGATTTCCCGATGAGCAGTCACGATCGCGAGAGCCGCGAAGGAGCAACGGGCGAGCCTCGCGCGTACGCGGGTGCTTCGCGTCGCTCAGTCGTCCACGCAGCGGTGTGGGGGGCGCCGGCGATCGCCCTTTCGGCTTCCAGCCCGGCCGCCGCGGCGTCGATGCCGGATGAGCCGGCCGCGGGTTGGGCCTGGATCGACGCCACTGCGTCCCCCAGGATCATTGTCGGGACTGCAGGGTTCACTCACTGGATCCGGAACTTCCAGCTCAGCGTCAGCCCGCCCCACGTCGCGACGTGGGTCGGCGGCAACAGCTCTGTCGAGCCGACAGTGGGGGGCGGTGGATTCGAGGTCGGCCACGTCCTCTCCCCGGTGGAGGGGGGCACTTGCACGATCACCGCGCGCGCAGTCAGCTATGGGGAATACGGGGGCACGACGGTCTATGCCACCGCCACCTCGACGGTGTACGTGGAGCCCGCGAACGCCGGGACGATCGAACTGTTCGAGCCGGATTACTCGAATGTGGCGAAGAGCAATCGCGCGGACGGCTTCGCAGAGCTCAGTGGCACTCTGGCACTCAACGAGGGCGCTGAATTCCCGGAATTCGTCTCGTGGGATGCCTTGGAACCGAACGCGGCAGATCCGATCAGGGAGGGTCGGCGGACGCTTGTGGACCCGGACACGGGTGCATTCACCATCATCCTGCCTGCAGACGGCTTCCCTTCGATGTACCCGTTCTGGGCCGGGAACCGAATCGCAGTGTGGGCGCGGGGATTCGGATCTGCACAATCCGTCTGGCTGCGCTTCGTTTAGATTCGATTCTCGACACACGGATGCGCGGTTCCCTCGGTGTGGTCGAGCACGCCGGCAGCAGCGAACGGAGGAGCCCGCGGCCAATCCCGGCCGCGGGCTCCTCCATTAGCGTCAGCGGATCGGGACGGCTACTCGCCGACCCCCACGAACTCCGCCGCCTCGTCCGGGTCGGCCACGTCCGACTCCAGCCGCGCGCGCAGCGCCGCGCCGAGGCCCGCGTCCACGTACGTCCAGTACTGGATCGCCCGCTCGCGGATGTCCTCCCGCGTCACCCCGCCGACCGCGCCCGCGATCGTGTCAAGGAACCGCTCCTTCGCCGCGTCGTCGTACACCTCGCGGTAGAGGGTTCCGGCCTGGCCGAAGTCGTCGTCCTCCGCGTGCAGCGTCGCCGCCGCCCGCACCAGCGCGCCGTCCGACTCCCACGAGCCCTCGCCGGCCGCCCCCGCGTCCGCGGCCGGGCCGCCGAACGAGTTCGGCGCGTACACCGGAGCCGAAGCCGGCTTGAAGCCGTGCTGCGCGGCGCCGTCCTGCGAGTAGTTGTGCACCGGCGCGACCGGGGCGTTCACCGGCAGCTCGTTGTAGTTGGTGCCGACGCGGTAGCGCTGCGCGTCCGGGTAGGAGAACACGCGCGCCATCAGCATCTTGTCCGGGCTGATGTCGATGCCCGGGACGGTGTTGGCGGGGGAGAACGCCGCCTGCTCGATCTGCGCGAAGAAGTTCTCCGGGTTCTCGTTCAGCGTGTGGATGCCGACCGGGATGAGCGGGTAGTCGCTGTGCGGCCACACCTTGGTCAGGTCGAACGGGTTGAACCGGTAAGTCTTGGCGTCCTCGTACGGCATCACCTGCACGCTCACCTTCCACGCCGGGAAGTGCCCGCGCTCGATCGCCTCGTAGAGGTCGCGGCGGTAGTAGTCCGCGTCCTCACCCGCGATCTGCTGCGCCTCGGCGCCGTGCATCTCCTCGTTGCCCTGCAGCGCGTGGAAGTGGTACTTCACCCAGAACCGCTCACCGGCCGCGTTGATCCACTGGTAGGTGTGCGAGCCGTAGCCGGGCATCGTCCGCCACGAGCGCGGGAGGCCGCGGTCGCCCATCAGATAGGTGACCTGGTGAGCCGACTCCGGCGACAGGGTCCAGAAGTCCCACTGCATGTCGGCGTCGCGCAGGCCGGAGCCCGGGAGCCGCTTCTGCGAGTGGATGAAGTCGGGGAACTTGATGCCGTCGCGGATGAAGAACACCGGGGTGTTGTTGCCGACGATGTCGTAGTTGCCCTCGGTGGTGTAGAACTTCACCGAGAAGCCGCGGACGTCGCGCCAGGTGTCGGGGGAGCCCTGCTCGCCCGCGACCGACGAGAAGCGCTGCAGCGTGCGCGTCGTGGTGCCGGGCTGGAAGACCGCGGCCTTCGTGTACGCGCTCACGTCGCCGGTCACGACGAACTCGCCGAACGCGCCGCCGCCCTTCGCGTGCACGATCCGCTCGGGGATGCGCTCGCGGTTGAACTGCGCGAGCTTCTCCACGAGGTACCGGTCGTGGAGCGCGGTCGCCCCGTCCCGTCCCGACGTCAGCGAGTGCGCGTCGCTGGCGACCGGGGTGCCGGTCTGGGTGGTCGTGTGGTTCTCCGTCATGGTTCTCCTAACCTCATTCGGCGTGCGACGGGGCTTTCGCCGCGCGCTCCTGGCAGGACGGGCACAGCCCCCAGAAGGTGACCTCCGCCATCTCGACCGCGTACCCGGCCGCCCCCGAGGGGTGCAGGCAGGGGGCGTGGCCGACGACGCACTCCACATCCGCCACCGCGCCGCACGAGGTGCACACGACGTGGTGGTGGTTGTCGCCGACGCGCCGCTCGTACAGCGCGGGCGAGTGGGCGGGTTCGATCCGCCGCAGCAGGCCGGCCGTCGTGAGGTCGCCGAGGACGTTGTGGACGTTCTGGATCGAGGTGCCGGGCAGTGCGGGCAGCACTGCGCGGTACACCGATTCGGCGTCCACGTGGGGATGCGCGTCGAGCGCGCGCAGGACGGCGAGCCGCCCCTGCGTCACGCGCAGGCCCGACGCGCGCAGGGCGCCTTCGAGCTGTGCGGTGTCCATGCGTGCCACGCTACCCGTTCTCTTTTGAGCAACTCAAAACAAGGTGCATCCCGGGAGTGGCGCGGGCGTCCTCTAATCTTGCATGAGAAGTTTCAAGGCGGAGGGTGGCTCAGGGTGACGCGCGGATTCCAGGTGGACGCTCTCGGAGCGCGGCTGCGCGTCTCGCTGACGGGGATGCCGGAGTCCGACGCCGAACGGCTCCGGGAGCAGTGGCGACGCCTGGCGTGCGAGGGCGACGTGACGGGCACGGTGACCGTGGCGGCCGACGCGGGTGGCGGCGCGGACGCCGGCGCGGACGGCGGCGCCGACGTCCGTGCCGATGTCACTGGCCGGGACCTCGACGAGGTGGGCGTCGCCCTCCGCCGCGCCATCAACCGGCGCGCGATCGAGGCGAACCGCGGCGACCTGGCGATGTTCCACGCGGCGGGTCTCGCCGATCCCGCGACGGGTGATGTCATCGCGCTCGTGGGGCCGTCCGGCGCCGGCAAATCGACCGCCGCCGCGACGCTCGGGAGGACGCTGGGCTATGTCTCGGATGAAACAGTCGCCGTCACGCCCTCCGGTGAGGTGCTCGCCTTCCCGCTGCCGCTCGCGCACAAGCGGTCGGAGACGCGCGGCCGTCATGTCGTCGGCCCCGACGAGCTCGGGCTGGTGCGGCCCGGCCCGAAGCTCCGGCTGGCGCGGATCGCCCTCCTCGTCCGCAGCCAGGAGGCGACGACGCCGATGGTCGAGACCGTCGGGCTGCGGGAGGTCCTCGGCGACCTGGCCGAGCAGGTCAACTACTTCAGCTCGCTGCCGCGACCGCTGAGCCTGCTCGACGGACTGGTCCGGCGGTGCGGGGGCGTGCAGGTGATCGGCTATCGCGAGGCCGCCGATCTCGTGGAGCCGGTCCGTGAGCTGCTGCGCGGCGGCACGGACCCCGGTCGGACGGACGCCGGCGCCACCTACAGCCGCGCGGAGGTGGACGACTGGATCGACCTCGGCGGGGAGGCGGTCGTGCACGCGCGGGGCACGATCACCCGGCTGACTCCCGTCTCCTCACTCGTGTGGAGGCTGCTCGAGGTCCCGCTGACGCTGCCCCGGCTCGTCGCGGAAGCCGAGCGCGCGTTCGGCCCGGCGCCGGACGGGGGCAGCGCGGACGCGATCCGGGCCGTGCTCGGCGAGCTCGCCGACGCCGGCCTCGTGCGGCCGGCCCGCGCCGCCCGTCACCTCGCGCGGGACTGAAGCCGCGTCTCCTCGATGTCGAGCATCGACTGCGCCTCGCTGAGGATGCGCGACGGGTAGGCGCCGCGCGCCCGTTCCAGGTGCAGCCGGTCGCGCTCGGCGTCCACCACCGCCAGCCGCAGCGTGCGGTACACGTGGTGCGGCCGACCCTCCGGCGGGGTGTCCTGGAGCACGATGCGCTCCCACGCGGCCTCGGCGCGCAGGTACGTGGTCTGGCGCACGCGCTCCACGACCTCCGGGTCGACCGGTGCGCTGGTGCCCGCCGCGACCTCCGGCTCGTCCAGGACGGAGAGGCCGGCCTCGCTGAGGTCGTCGAGGAGCTTGGCGAGCAGCCTCCTGTCGTCCTTGACGTCGATGCCCTGCAGCCCCAGCACGCGGATCAGCCACGGCAGGGTGCCGCCCTGCACGACGAGGCTGACGAAGGCGACCGTGAACGCGATCAGGATGAGCTGCGGGCGATACGGGATGTCGGCGGGCAGCGACTGCGCCGCCGCCAGCGTGACGACGCCGCGCATCCCCGACCAGCCGAGGACGACCCCGCCCTTCCAGTCGATGGCCTCCTGGCGGAACTCCTCCAGGTCGCTGCGGTGCCGCACGTAGCGCAGCTCGGCGCGCCGCTTGCGCTGGGCCTGCCAGCGGTAGCGCACCGGATGGTCGCGGAAGTAGCTGATCAGCAGCCACTCCCGCAGCACTTGCTTCTCGGCGCGTTCGCCGCGTCTTCGGAGGGCGAAGATGAGCGGGCCGATCAGGATGTAGCGGATGACGACGAGCGAGGCCATCGCGATGAGGCCGATGCCGACCGCGTCCCACACGCTGAGGATCTCGGGGTGCTCCACGTCGGAGATGAGCGTTCGCAGCTCCAGCCCGATGAGTAGGAAGACGCCGTTCTCGAGCAGGAACTGGATGGTGTGCCAGTTGATCCGGTCGCTGATCCGCGCCTGCGCGCTGAAGTGCCGCGGCGCCGCGTGGCCGGTGTAGAGGCCGGTGACGACGACGGCGAGCACGCCGGAGCCGTGCAGCGCCTCCGTGGGGGCGAACGCGGCGAACGGCACGACGACCGACAGCGCCGTGTCGAGCACCGGGTCGGTGAGCTTCGAACGCACCCACACCGTGACGAAGCCGACCGCCAGGCCGACCACGAGGGCGATGATGACCGCGGAGAAGAAGTCGAGCACGCCGGCGAGCGGGGTGGCCAGGGTGCCGACCGCGGCCGCGAGGGCCGTGCGCAGCAGTACCAGGGCGGTGGCGTCGTTGACCAGGCCCTCGCCCTCCAACACGGTCAGCAGACGCGGCGGGAGGCCGAGCTTGCGGCCGATGGAGGTCGCCGCGACCGCGTCGGGCGGGCTGATGATCGCGCCGAGGGCGATGGCCGCGGCGAGGTTGAGGTCCGGCAGCATCGTGTAGAGGACGAAACCGGAGGCGAAGGCCGTGACGACGACGAGGAAGATCGACAGCCCCGCGATCGGCGCCAGGTTGCGGCGGAAGTCGGTGAGCGGGACGCTGATCGCCGCCGCGTACAGGATCGGTGGCAGCAGCCCGTCGAGGATGATCTCCGGCGGCACCTCGATCTCCGGCATCCCGGGCAGCACCGAGAGGGTGACGCCGACGATCACGAGGATGATGGGCGCGGCGACGCCGAGTTTGCGGGCGAAAGCGGCTACGCCGACGATCACCGCGACGGCGATCACCGCATAGACACCGAGCTCCATGTCTTCCAGCCTACGGAAGATTTCAGACGTCTGAGAACACGTTCAGACAGTGAGTGCCCGATGGGTGGTGCTCGGCGCGGCTCAGCGGGCGCGGAGGCCGTCGATCGCCATGGCGACGACGCGGTCGCGCTGCGCGTCGTCGTCGAACGCGACGCCGGCGATGCCGGAGACCATGCGGATCACGTCGCCGATGGTGGCGTCGGTGCGCAGCTCGCCGGCCTCCTGCGCGCGGCGGACCAGCGGCTCGCCCGCATCATAGAGCGACGTGCGGCAGCTCGCGAGGACGGGGGAGTCCTTGTTGAGGCCCTCCAGCAGGGCCTTCTTGGTGCCGACGTAGAGCAGGAAGCGGCGCAGCCAGGCCTGCACGGCGTCCCACGGCTCCAGGGAGGCGGCGTCGTCGGCGGCCCGGATCGCGGCCTCGACCTCTTCGACGTAGACCGCCTCGACCAGGGCGTCCCGGGTGGGGAAGTTGCGGTACAGCGTGCCGATGCCCACGCCGGCGCGGCGGGCGATGTCCTCGAGGGAGGCCCCGGCGCCGTCCTCCGCGAACGCGTCGCGCGCGGCGGCGAGCAGGGCGTCGAAGTTGCGGCGCGCGTCCGCGCGCTGCGGGCGCGCGATGAGGGGGCGCGCGGTGGCGGTGTCGGTGGCGGCGACGTCTGTGCCGGTCACGAGGGTGGTCCTTCCGGGTGGCGAAAACTGAGGGTTGCGAAGCGGAGGCACCCTCCGGTAATCTCTTCCTGTAACCGGAGGCTCCCTCCGAACGGAGCCTGCCTCCAATTCTAACTCCTTTTCAGCAGAGATTCACCCGGTCGACCACACGTCGGCCTCCCTTCGAGAACGGAAGACGTACCCCAATGTCTCGATCCCGTCCCTCCGCCACCTTCGCCGTCCTGGCGCTCAGCGTGGCCTCCTTCGCGACCCTCCAGTCGCTCGTCGTCCCCGTCCTGCCGGTGATCCAGCAGGACCTCCACACCACCACCGCCGGCGTCACCTGGACCATGACCGCGTGGCTGATCGCCGCCGCCGTCGCCACGCCCCTGCTGGGCCGCGTCGGCGACCTGGTCGGCAAGCGCCGGGTGTTCGTCCTGGCGCTGCTGGCCGTCGCCCTCGGCAGCGTGATCGCGGCCGTCGCGCCCTCCATCGGCGTCCTCATCGCAGGCCGCGTCGTCCAGGGCATGGGTGGGGCGATGTTCCCGCTCGCGTTCGGCATCATCCGCGACGAGTTCCCGCCGCACCGCCTCCCGTCGGCCATCGGCGCGATCGCCTCGATCATCGCGGTCGGCAGCGGCCTCGGCACCGTGCTGGCGGGCCCGCTCGCCGCCGCCCTGAGCTGGCGCGGCCTGTTCCTCATCCCGGTCGCGCTGACCGTCACCGCCGCGGTGCTCGCCCTCGTGATCGTCCCCGAGTCGCCCACCCGCGCGACCGGCGGCGTCAACCCGTGGTCGGCCGTACTGCTCTCGGGCTGGCTGATCGCCCTCCTGCTGCCGCTCAGCACGGGCGCGCAGTGGGGCTGGTCGTCGCCGGTCGTGATCGGGCTGTTCGCGCTCGCCGCAGTGCTGCTCGCCGC
The DNA here is from genome assembly GCF_041260585.1 of Leifsonia sp. EB34. Classification (NCBI taxonomy): domain Bacteria; kingdom Bacillati; phylum Actinomycetota; class Actinomycetes; order Micrococcales; family Microbacteriaceae; genus Leifsonia; species Leifsonia sp. EB34. Next base: position 930,744 of record NZ_JBGCCV010000001.1, on the reverse strand, counting down.
CTGGGTCGTCGTGGAGCTGCGCTCGCGGCACCCGCTGGTGGACATGCGGCTCATGCGCGAGCCGGGCGTCTGGTCGATGAACGCCGCGGCGGTCTTCATCGGGGCCGCCATGTTCGCGGTCTTCGCCTTCTTCCCGCGCTTCGTGCAGACCCCGGTCTCCACCGGATACGGCCTCGGCGCGACCGTCGCGGAGTCCGGTCTGCTGATGCTGCCCATGCTCGTGACGATGGCCGTGACCGGTTTCCTGAGCGGACCGCTGGAGCGCTGGCTCGGCTTCCGCACCCAGATCGTGATCGCGGCGACCGTGATGGCGGCGGCGAGCTTGTCACTGGCCTTCCTGCACGGCTCGCTGGCCGCTGTCGCCACGGCGTCCGGGGTGTTCGGCGTCGGCCTGGGACTGATCTACGCCGCGATCACGAGCGTGGTCGTGCAGAGCGTGCCGGCCACCCAGACCGGCGTGGCCAGCGGGATGAACGCCAACCTCCGCACCGTCGGCTCGGCCATCGGCGCCGCGGTGATGACCGCGCTCGTCACCGGGACGCTCGGCCCCGACGGCCTGCCGGCGGAGACCGGCTACACCGAAGGATTCGCGACGGCGGGAGTGCTGGCGTTCGGCGCGGCGGCGGTGACGGTCGCGGCGTTCGTGGTGCAGGCGCGGGCGAGGCGCAGCGTGGCGAGGGTGGACCTGGCGCCGGCCGACCTGGCGCCGGCCGAACCGGCGCCGGGCGAACCGGCCGACATGCCGGCCGACCTGGTGCCGGCCGACGTGCCGGCCGTGGCCGGGCTGGCCGGGCTGGCCAGGCGCGAGGCGGGCGCCCGCGGCGCGGCGGAGCCGCTCCGCGTCGCGGGCGCGAGCCCGCTCGCCGCTGCCGCCGCTGTCGAGGCGGCCGAGATGGCGCGGCTCGTCGAGAAGGTCGAGGACCGCCAGCCGGAGGCCGCCGCCCCCGCGGCGTAGGTCCGTATCTCCGGAGACTCCCGCTTCGCTGTCGGGAAATCGACCGTAACTCCGGAGACCCGCGCCAGCACGGCGCGGGTCTCCGGAGTTGATGGCGTGGTCACTGACTCCGGAGACCCGGTTGCCGCGGTCCCGGATCTCCGTACGAACGGTCACTGCAACGGCGTGTCACGCCCCGGTTCCGGAGTTGTCCTCCATCAGGCGCGGGCGGCCGCCTCGCTGCGCCAGCGGGCGAGCAACAGCCACGGGTCGCCGACCCGCAGCGCCGCGACATGCGCCAGGAGGCCGGCGTCCGTCTCGAACCACTCGGTCCCGGGGATGCGCAACGCAGCGAACTCGACGTGCCGCCGGTGCTCGAGGGTACGGTCCCCGCGCTCGAAGGCGAGCACCTCATCGTGGGGGAGGCTCGCGAACCGCTGCGCCGGGTTCGCCGAGGTGCCGATCTTGATCCGGTCGCGGTAGCGCAGGTAGTAGACGACGTCCACCCGCGCGGCGGCGCCCTCCGGAGCCGTCTCTCCCACCTGCCACTCGCACACGGCGCACAGCCAGCCGGACGGGTACCGCACGCCGAGCCGGGAGCCGCAGAACGCGCACGGCGACGGCAGCAGGTCGGTCTGGCCGAACTCGCCCTCCACCCACTCGTGCGCCTCCAGAAGGTGCGCGAGGCACAGCGGGAGCGGCGCCCCGGGATGGGCGGGTGCTGCGCACAGTGCGCATGGCTCGGTCACGCGGCGACGGTACCGCGCGCCGCCGACACCCGGTGCGTCACCCTCGCTCATCCCACACCCTCACCCGCTGCGCCAGCTTTCGTGACGGCGTGTTGCGCGGGTGAAACACAGGGTCACGCCGGCTCGACCGCGCTTGCGTCCGGCCCGCATCCTGGGCTGCATCCCGTCCCCCCACCCGATGCGTTCCCAGGAGTCCTCATGCGTTCCCGTTCCCTCCGCACCCTCGCCGGCGCGGCCGTCGCGCTCACCGGTGTGCTCGCGCTCGCCGCGTGCGCCGGGCCGTCCAACGCCGCGACCGGCGGCCAGAAGGTCGACGGCGGCACCATCGTCTACGCCCACCAGCAGGAGCCCGCCTGCGTCTTCGGCGGCTGGATCGAGCAGGCCTACCTCTCATACCAGGTGCTCGACAACCTCACCTCGCTCGACGAGACCCACAAGGTCGTGCCGTGGCTCGCCACCGCGTGGAAGCAGTCCACCGACGGGCTCACCTGGACCTTCACCCTGAAGAAGGGGGTGAAGTTCACCGACGGGACGCCGCTCACCGCCGCAGCGGTCGCCTACAACTTCGACTACTGGGTGAAGGGCGGCAACAGCACCGCCAAGGTCTGGCTCGACGGTTACTACAAGGACGCCAAGGCCGTCGACGACCAGACCCTCCAGATCGACCTGTCCCACCCCTACCCACGGCTCGCCGACAACCTCAGCCAGGGCTACTTCGGCATCCAGTCGCAGCATGCGCTGGAGACCCGCACGAAGGAGCAGAACTGCGAGGACCCGATCGGCTCCGGCGCGTTCACGGTCGACAAGTGGAACCGGGGCCAGGACATCATCCTGAAGAAGAACAAGGACTACACGTCCCCGCCCGCGAACGCGAAGCACACCGGCCCGGCCTACGTCGACACGATCGACTGGAAGTTCGTCGCCGACCCGACCACCCGCGTCGCGGCGCTCCAGGGCGGCCAGGTCGACGCGATCTACGACGTGCCCTCCGTGCAGTGGAGCGTGCTGAAGTCCGGCGGCTACCAGCTCGACAAGTTCGTGACCCCTGGCCGGCCGCAGCAGATCTCGTTCAACACGGCGAAGGGCCCGTTCACCGACGAGCAGGTGCGCCAGGCGTTCGCCTACAGCCTGGACCGTCCGCAGATCGTGAACACGATCGGCCGCGGCGTCATCCCGTCCGAGGGCAACGGCGGCGTCAGCCAAGCGACCCCCGGCTACAGCCAGAAGGCAGCGAACTGGTACACGCAGGACGCGAAGAAGGCGAACGCCCTCCTCGACGCCGCCGGGTGGAGCCAGAAGAACTCCGACGGCGTGCGGGAGAAGAACGGTCAGCCGCTGACCGTGCGGCTTCCCTACGGCGCCGGCTCGATCATCAACGCCGACGGCGCCGCCATCCTGCAGGGGGTGAAGGAGCAGGCGAGCAAGGTCGGCTTCGACGTGAAGCTCATCCCCGTCCCGCAGAGCGAGTTCTTCTCCGGCAAGTACTCCGGACCGGACGCCTACGACCTCCAGGCCGGGTACTGGACGAGCGTCACGGCGGGCATCCTCTACATCAACTGGAGGCCGTCCACCGCCGCCGACCCGAACTACAGCAACAGCGCCTTCTACAACGACCCGGTGCTCGCGCAGTACATCCTCGACGGCAACTCCGCCGCGACCGTCGAGCAGCAGAACGCCGACTACCAGAAGGCGCAGGACTACATCGCCCAGCACGCGCTGTCCATCGGCGTCTACGACCGGCTGAGCACGCTGGCCGTCTCGCCCAAGCTCCACGACGTCTGGCAGGAGCACGCACAGGGAGGACCGACGTTCTATGACGCGTATCTCACCAAGTGAGCCGCTGGCCCCGCTCGCAGGCGCGGAGGCGGAGGCCGCAGCCGGTGGCGCGGCGGTCATCACGACCGTCCGCCCCCGGCGCGGCCGGGCCGTCGGCGTCACCCTCCTGAAGAAGGTGGGCGCGGCGGTCGTGGTGCTCTGGGGTGCGGCGACCGTGGCGTTCTTCGCCCAGCTCGCCCTTCCCGGTGACCGTGCGACGACCATCCTCAACATCCGCGCCGGCCAGGTGCAGCTCCGCACCCCTGCCGAGCTGGAGCAGATCCGCGCCCAGTACGGCCTCACCCGTCCGGTCATCCTTCAGTACCTCGACTACCTGCGCGGTCTGGTCGCGGGTGACTTCGGGACGTCGTACCAGCAGTATCGCCCGGTCACCGCGATCATCGGCGAGCAGCTCGGGAACACCGTCACCCTCTCGCTGGCCGCGATCGCCGTGGCCTGGGCGATCATGGTCGTCTGGGTCACCCTCACCGCCGGGCGCGGTCCGCGGGTGGGCGCGTTCGGCTCGACGGTGGACGTCGTCACCGCGGGCCTCCCGGCCTACTGGCTCGGCATCATCCTGCTGCTGGTGTTCGGGCTGGGGCTGCGCTGGTTCCCGATCATCAGCGGCTCGTCGCCCAACGGGATCGTGCTGCCCGCGCTGACCCTCGCCATCCCGCTCGCCGGCTTCATGGCGCAGAGCGTGCGCACGGAGTTCGAGCGCTCGCTCGACCAGCCGTTCGTGCTGTCGGCCCGGATGCGCGGGATGGGGGAGTGGGGAATCCGCCTGCGGCACGTCCTCCGGCACGCCGTCATCCCCGCGGTCACCCTCTCGGGCTGGGCGCTCGGGGCGACGCTGTCCGGCGCGGTGATCGTGGAGTCGATCTTCTCGCGGCCCGGCATCGGCTCGGTGCTGGTCACCGCGGTCAACTCCCAGGACCTGCCGGTCGTCACCGGCATCGTCACCCTCGTCGCCGTGGTCTACGTGGTGGCGAACCTCATCGTGGACGTCGTCTACACGGTGATCGACCCCCGGTTGGAGCTGTCATGACCTCCGTACCCACGCCCTCGCAGAAGGCCGCGCGACCCGCCCCCGCGGCCTCGACCACCGCGCAGTCGCAGCCGCCTAGACGCCGGGGCGCCGACACCATCACGCGACTCACCCGCGCCCCGTGGGGTCTCTACCTGGCGATCGCCTTCGCCGTCCTGCTCCTCGTCGCGGTGATCGCCCCGCAGCTCCTCACGACTCACCTGCCGACTGCCGACGACTACGGGGCCGCCCTCCAGCCGCCGAGCTGGGCGCACCCGTTCGGCACGGACGAGTCGCGCCGCGACCTCTACACGCGCATCGTCTGGGGCGCCCGCGACTCCCTGACCATCGGCGTGGGCGCCGCGGCGGTGAGCATCGGGCTGGCGCTGATCCTCGGCACGCTCGCGGCACTCGGCGTCAAGCCGGTCGCTGTCGTGATCGACCGGTTCGTGGAGATCCTGTTCGCGTTCCCCGCCCTGCTGCTCGCGCTGCTGCTCATCGCGATCGCGGGGCCGAGCGCGGCCACGCAGGTCTTCGCGGTCGGCGTCGGCACGGCGCCGGGCTACGCGCGGATGATCCGCGGGCAGATCCTCGGCGCGCGGAACTCGGCCTACGTGGAGGCCGCCACGGCGCTCGGGCACTCGCGCTGGCGGATCGTGCGCGCGCACATCCTCCCGAACGCGCTGCGTCCGCTTGTCGCAGTGTTCGCGCTCTCGATCGGACAGTCGATCGTGTGGGCGTCGAGCCTGTCGTTCCTCGGGCTGGGGGTCGCCCCGCCGGCGTCCGAGTGGGGCGCGCTGCTCGACGCGGGACGCGCCTACCTCACCACGGCCTGGTGGCTGGTCGTCATCCCGGGCCTCGTCATCGTCGCGGTCGCGCTGGCCGCGACCACCATCGGCCGTCACATCCAGGCACGCCTGGAGAAAGGGGAACGATCGTGAGCATCGCAGAGCAGAGCACCGGAGTCCCCACCACGGGAGTCCCCACCACCGGCGTCGACCCCGCCGGCGACCTCGCCCGCCTCGACTGGCCCGCCGCGCGCCTGCGCGTCCGCAACCTCCGCACCGGGTTCACGGTGGACGGCGTCCACCGCCCCATCGTCGCGGGCGTCTCCTTCGACCTCCTGCCCGGGCAGTGCGTCGCGATCGTCGGCGAGTCCGGCTCGGGCAAGTCGGTCACGGCGCGCAGCCTGGTCGGACTCGCCGGACGGGGCGCCACCGTGGAGGCCGACCAGCTCGAGCTTCATCACGAGGACGCCCGCGCTTTCACCCCGCGGCAGTGGCGTCGCGTCCGCGGCCGGGACGTCGGTTTCGTGCTGCAGGACGCCCTGGTCTCCCTCGACCCGCTGCGCCCGGTCGGCGCGGAGATCGCCGAGGCCCTGCGCCTGCACGGCTGGGGCGACCGGGCCACGCGGAAGGCCCGCGTGACGGAGCTCCTGGAGAGTGTCGGCGTCCCCTCACCGGACGTGCGGGCGCGGCAGCGTCCCGACCAGCTCTCCGGCGGCCTCCGCCAACGCGCGCTGATCGCCTCCGCGATCGCCCTCGACCCCGACATCGTGATCGCCGACGAGCCGACCACCGCCCTGGACGTCACCGTGCAGGCGCAGGTGCTCGCCCAGTTGGAGGACATGAAGGAGCGCGGCGCCTCCCTCATCCTGATCAGCCACGACCTGTCCGTCGTCGCCCGCCTGGCCGACCACATCCTCGTCATGCGCGGCGGCGAGGTGCTGGAGCAGGGCCCCGCCGAGCGCGTGCTCGCCGCGCCCGAGCACGAGTACACCCGGGCGCTCATCGCGGCGGTCCCCGGCGAGGCCACGCGCGGACGCGCGCTCACCCCGGGCTCACCCGCTCCGTCACCCCGTCCGCCCCTCGGCGAGCCGGTGCTGGAGGCGTACGACCTGGTCAAGCGCTTCCACACCTCCGACGGAACCGTCACCCGCGCGGTCGACGGCGTCTCCTTCACCCTCCGCGCCGGCGAGACGCTCGGCATCGTGGGGGAGTCCGGCTCGGGCAAGAGCACGACCGCCAAGCTCGCCCTCGGCCTCGAACGGCTCGACGGCGGCGACGTGCGCCTCCTCGGCCAGGAGTGGTCGGCGCTGCCCGAGTCGCGCCGCCGCGTGCTGCGCCGCCGCATCTCGGTCGTCTACCAGGACCCGCTGAGCTCGTTCGACCCGCGCTGGAACGTCGAGCGCATCCTGCTCGACGCCCTCCGCTCGGAGCGCTTCGCCGACGGTGCCGCGCGCGACGCCCGCGTGCGGGAGCTCCTCGACCAGGTCGGACTGGGCGAGGAGGTGCTGCCCCGCTTCCCGCTGCGGCTCTCCGGCGGCCAGCGCCAGCGCGTCGCCATCGCGCGCGCCCTCGCGCCTCGGCCCGACGTGATCGTGCTCGACGAGGCGGTGTCGGCGCTCGACGTGACCATCCAGGCGCAGATCCTCGACCTCCTCGTCGCTCTGCAGCGGGAGTCCGGCGTCGCCTACCTCTTCATCTCGCACGACCTCGGCGTCATCAGCCACCTGAGTGACCGCGTGCTGGTGATGAAGGACGGCCGTGTCGTGGAGGAGGGGACGGCCGAGGACGTCTTCGAGCGCCCGCAGCAGACGTACACTCGTGACCTGATCGCCGCGATCCCGGAGTTCGCTCCGGGCGGCCCCCGAACCACCCCGGAAGGCGACGCATGACCACCGAACCCAAGCAGCTCTTCGTCAACCTGTTCGAGATGGCGTGCGTGAGCCACATCACCCACGGCCTCTGGCCGCTGCCGGGCAACAACCGCGAGCGCTTCGCCGACCTCGACTACTGGCTGGAGCTCGCCCGGCTGCTGGAGCACGGCGGCTTCGACGGCATCTTCCTGGCCGACGTGATCGGGGCGTACGACGTGTTCCGCGGCGGCCCGGAGACGGCGCTGCGGGAGGGCCTGCAGAGCCCGAACCTCGACCCGCTGCTGCTCGTGCCGGCGATGGCGGCCGTCACCGACCGGCTCGGCTTCGGGGTGACGTTCTCGACCACGTACGAGCCGCCGTTCGCGTTCGCCCGCCGGATGTCGACCCTCGACCACCTCACCAAGGGCCGGATCGGGTGGAACATCGTGACCTCCTACCTCCCGAACGCCGCCCGCAACTTCGGGCTGGACGACGAGGTGCCGCACGACGAGCGCTACCGCCGCGCGGAGGAGTACCTGGACGTGCTCTACAAGCTGTGGGAGGGCTCCTGGGACGACGACGCCGTCATCGCCGACCGGCAGGCGGGCGTCTTCACCGACCCCGCGAAGGTGCGCTACATCGACCACGTCGGCGAGCGACACCGGGTGGCCGGGCCGCACATCGTGCACCCGTCGCCGCAGCGCACGCCCGTGCTGTTCCAGGCCACCGGCTCGCCGGCCGGGATCGAGTTCGCCGGCCGGCACGCCGAGGTCGTCTTCACGGGAGGCCGCACCAGCGAGGAGTTCCGCCGCAACGCCGACGGGATGCGCGACGCCGCCGAGCGCCACGACCGGCGCCGCGACGACGTGAAGTTCATCGCTATGGCCGGCGTGATCGTCGGTCGCACCACCGAGGAGGCCGAGGACAAGTGGCGGCTGTACCAGCAGCACTCGAGCCTCGACGGCATCCTCGCCCACAGCAGCCTGCCGGTGGACCTGACGGCGTTCCCGCGCGACATCACGGTGCGGGAGGCGCTGGCGCGCGCGGAGTTCCCGGCCGAGCGGGTGCCGTTCCTGCCGCTGGATCGCACCGTGGGCCAGGCCCTGGACTTCATCAAGAACGGTCGCGACGACCGATTCCTGGTGGTCGGCGACCCGAAGACGGTGGCCGACGAGATCGAGCGCTGGCTGGACGAGGACGGCCTGGACGGGATCAACCTCCGGCAGTACCACTCGTTCGAGACGGCGCGCGACTTCGCCGAGCTGGTCGTCCCGGAGCTGCGCCGCCGTGGCCGGCTGCCGCAGGAGGGGGAGCGGTCGGGGACGCTGCGCGAGCGGCTGTTCGGCGACGGGCACAACCGGCTCCCGGAGCGGCACCCGGCGACGCGGTACCGCGGCGGGGCGAACCTGCATCCGGAGGCGGTGGGCGCCGTCCGCTGAGTTCGACGGCGGGATGCGCCGATGATTGCGTGAGCGCACGCTAGGTTGTAAAAATGCGTGCGATGGGGGCGTTCTGGCTGCGGCGAGCCCGCGCGCAGGCCGGCACTCTCGTCGCGACCGGGCTCGTCGTGGTCGTGGTGGCCGCGCTGGCGGCGGTGATGACCGGACTCGCCTTCCGCTCGCCGACCTCCGCCGTCCACGCCACCCTCGCCGCGGAGCCCGCCGCCGTCACGTCGGTGGCCCTCGAGTCGAGCGCGCTGTCCGACGTGGGCGCCCAGGACGCGGAGGTCCGGCGCACGCTGGCGAAGCGGCTCGCCGGCCTCCCGGTGACCGTAGCCTCCTCGTTCTCGGCGCCGTCCGTCCCGGTCGAGGGAGGCCGCAGTGCGCTGCTGCTGGTCGCGGGCGACGGCCTCCGGGAGCGCGTCACGATGACGCAAGGCCGCTGGCCCGGTGGCGGCTCCGCGGAGGCCGCCGTCGACGCCGCCTTCGCCCGCGCCCACTCCGTCGCGGTGGGCGACCGGGTGACGATGCCCGGCCCGTCCGCGCCGGTGACCGTCACCGTCACGGGCGTCTGGCGCGCGACCGATCCCGCGGCCCCCGCCTGGCTCGGCCTCACCTCCGGCGGCGGTCGCATCGTCGTCTCCGCCGCGACGGCCGCGAACGCGACCGATGGCCTGGTCGGACGTTGGGTGCTCACTCCGGACGCGCGCCGCACCTCCGCCGCCGACCTCCCGCGATTGCACGGCGCGCTCGGGGGCGCGGCCAGTGAGCTCAGCGGCGACTCGGCCGCGGGCGCCAGCCCGTTCTCGACCAGCGGCGACGGGGCCGCGACGGTCGCAGCCATGCAGCGGTCGGTCGTCGCGCTGCACGCGGTCATCCCGGTGCCGCTCGCCGTCCTGGCGGCGTGCTCGGCCATCGCGCTCGTCCTGCTCGCGCAGCTCCTCGCCGGGGCGCGCCGGGTGGAGACCCGGCTGCTGCGCTCGCGTGGCGTGACCATCCCGGCCCTCGCGCGGGCGACAGCCGTGGAGGCCGGACTGGTCGCGCTGGCGGCCACCGTCGTCGGGACGCTCGCCGCGCAGCTCGTCCTTCTCGCGACGGTCGGTCCGCCGTCCAGCGCGCTCGACCTTCTGCTGCCGCCGGTGCTGACCGTCGTGGTCGCCATCGCCGCGACGACCCTGACCGTCGTCTTCTCGGCTCGCGCGGCCTCCGACTCGCCCGGTGCCGTGGAGGCCGGACGCGGCCGCACCGCCGTCTCCGCCGGGCTCACCGTGCTCGCCGTCGTCGTCGCCGCCGTCACCCTGTGGCGGTTCGTGGCGTTCGGGCCGGCGGTCGGCGGCGGTGTGGACGCGGTCGACCCGACCGGGGTGGTCGCGCCCGCCGCGGTGCTCTGCGCGATCGCGCTGGTCGGCCTCCTGCTGTTCGGCCCGGCGTCGGCCGCCGTCGAGCGGGTGGCCGGCCGGGGCCGCGGCGTCGCGGGGGTCCTTCCGGCGCGCCAGGTGGGGCGCGGGGTCGCGCTGTTCGCGGGGCCGGTCGCGCTGATCGTGCTCGCGGTCGGATCGCTGACCTTCGCCGCCGGGTACGCGGGCACGTTCGGGGGCTTCCTGCGCGACTCGGCGCTGCTGGTCAACGGCGCGGCGGTGCGCGCCGACCTGGGCGTGGGCGGGAACCCGCGCGGCCCGGGGGACGTGTCCGGCGCCGCGCGCCTCGGGCGGCTGCCCGGGGTCACCGCGGCATCGCCGGCGATCGTCGACAGCGGGACGGTCGGGGACACCGACGTGGCCGTTGTGGCCGCGAACTCCGCGGACCTGCCCGCGCTGCTCCCCGTCGGCGGCTACCTGCTCGACACCGCGACGTTGTCCCGGCAGCTCACCCCGAAGGACGCGCTCGACGGTGCGCGCCTCCCCTCGGGTGCGCGCGAGCTCCGCGCGACCGTGTCCGCGAGCGCGGGAGCCGGCGCCGCCGGTGTCGTGGGGGCGACCGCGTGGCTCGCGACGACCACCGACGAGGTCGTGCCGGTGACCGCCGCGCCCGGGCCGGACGGGTCCGTCGCCTTCGTGCTGCCGTCCGGAGCAGTCCAGCTGGTCGCCGTGGACGCGGACGTGGAGTCCACGGCCGGCGCTGACGACGTGACAGTGACGGTGAGCGGGCTGCCGACCGGCGGCGCGCGCTGGGTGAATGCGGCCGCCGCTTTCGGCTCGGCCAGTCCTTTCCGCGCAGCTCCCTCGGGAGCCGCATCTTCCGGAACCGCCCCGTTCGGAACCGTCCGCGCGGCCTCCCTCACCGGCGACGCCAGCGTGCGGTTCGTCCCGCCCGGGGAGGCCGTCCTCCCGCTCGCGGTCACGACCGCGCTGGCGGGGGACGACTCCCTCCAGCTCGGCCAGCGCATCGAGGTGCACAGCTCCGCCGGCGACGTGCAGGGCACGGTCGCGGCGATCGTGCCCGCGCTGCCCGGGACGACGTCCGAGCGGGCGGTGTTCGCCGACCTGCCCGCGCTCACCGCGGTGCTGCTGCGGTCGTCCGCCTCCGTGCCCCGCGCCACCTCCGTCTGGCTCGCGGCCGGCGACCCGGACGCTGTGGCGGGCGCGGTGCGGTCGGCCGTCGGCACGGAGGCGACGGTGACCACCGCGTCGGGAGCGTTCGTCGCGCGGTTCCTCGGCGGCGCGGTCGTCAGCACCTGGCTCGGCGCCGCCGGCTCTGCGCTGCTCGCGGTCGCCGCTGTCGCCGCGGCGATCACGGCCGCGTTGCGGCGCCGCCGCGGGGAGGTGGTCGTGCTGCGCGCGGTCGGCCTGTCCGGGCGCCAGCAGGCTTGGGCACGCCGGCTGGAGGTCGTCGGCGTCGCGTGCGCGGCCGGCGTCTTCGGCCTCCTGGGCGGGATCGTCGTGGTGCTGCTCGTGGGGAACACGCTGGCCCGGCTCTCGGTCGTGACCGCTCCCGCGACGCTGTCGGTGCAGGGGCGGGTGGACCCGGTCGGGATGGCCGTCGGCGCGCTCGCGCTGGCCGCTGCGCTCGCCGTGGCGGTGTGGGGGTACGGGGTCGCGGTGCGCCGGCAGGCCGCCGACACCGCGTTCCGAGAGGAGACGCGGTGATGGCGCACACCTCCCGGCTCTCCGACGCCGGCCTCGCCCTCCGGGCGCTCCGCGCCTTCCGCGGCGGCCTGCTCCTCCTCGCGCTCGTCACCGTCGTCGCCGCGACGGCCCTCTGTGCCTGGCCGCGCGTCTCCAGCGAACTCCTGACCAGCGAGCTGCAGCACGAGGTCGCTCAGGCGGGCGCGGGCGGCCGGGACGTGACCACCTCCATCCGGACCGGCTCCTTCACCGCCGGTCCGGCTCTCGACGCGAGCGCGGTGTGGCGTGACCTCCCCGGTATCGCGGACACCGTGCGGCAGGGGATGAAGCCGCCGCTGCGGGCAGTGGTCGGTCACGGCGACAGCGCGCAGCAGAGCTACGACGTCACGATCGCGGCTCCTGCCGGGGCCGCGAGCAACAGCCGCTTCTCGGTCGGCGTGGAGGCCTACCGGGGGCTCCGCGACCAGGCGAGACTGGTGAGCGGCGCCTGGCCGAGTCCGGTCGCAGCGCAGGCCGGCGGCGGCTCGCCGGTAGAGGTCGTGCTGACCCCCGCGGCCGCCGAGCTCCTCGGCTGGACGGTCGGCACCACCCGTGCGATCGGCACGCAGCCCGCGCTGACGCTGAAGCTCTCCGGCCTCGTGGAGCCCACGGACGCGGGCAGCGACTTCTGGAACCTCGACGCCGTCCGCGCGCGCGGACACTTCGTGGACGCCGGCGACGCGGGCAAGCAGTTCGGCGCCGTCGTCTGGCTGGACCCCGACTCGTGGCCACGTGTCGCACCGGCCTTCGAGGGCAGCGTCGCCTCCCTCTGGTTCCCGGTCGCGCCCGGCAGTCTCCGGGTGGAGGACCTCCCGGCCGTCCGCGGCGCGCTCGGCAGCTTCCTGGCCCTCCCTCCCGTCGCCCGGGTCGGCGACGTGCCGGTGCCGTTGACCTTCGCGACCAGCCTCCCGACCCCGCTGGACGCGTTCCAGTCCCGCGCGCAGCCCGCGAACACGCTCTTCGCCCTCCTCGCCGCCGGACCGCTCGCGGTGGCCCTGACCGTGCTGGCGCTCGGCGCCCGGCTCGTCGTGCTGCGGCGGAGGGAGGCGCTCGCGCTGATGGCGGCCCGTGGCGCGTCCCCATGGCGGCTGCGCGGGAGCCTCGCGCTCGACGGTGCGCTCGCGTCCGTCCCGGCCGCGGTCGTCGGCCTCTGGATCGCGCTCGCCGTGACCCCGGACGCCTCGCCCATGCTGCTGCCCGTGCTGCTCGCCGTCGTCTGCGCCCTCGCGCCGCCGCTCGCTCTCGTGCTCGCCGCGGGCACCCTCGTCCCGCGTCCGGTCTCGACCCCCGCGCGGTCGCGGTGGGCGTGGGTCGTGGAGGTGATCGTGCTCGGGCTCGCGGCGCTCAGCGTCGTGCTGCTCGCCCGCCGCGGGTTGTCGTCGCCGGGCGGCGGGTTGGAGGTCGACCCGCTCGCCGCGCTCACCCCGGTCCTCGTCGCGCTCGCCGCGTGCGTCCTCGTGCTGCGGGTGACCGTCGTGCCGCTCGCCTGGCTGACCGGCGCGCTGCGGCGCGGCCGGGGAGCCGTCGCCTTCCTCGGGGCGGCCGGCTCGCTCGGCGCAGCGGGAGGCCGTGGACGCGCCCACCTGCTCTGGCCGGTCTTCGCCCTCATCGCCGGCGCGAGCATCGCGCTGTTCTCGGTCAGCGTCCTCGCCACGGCACGCGACGGCCTCGACCAGGGCGCCCGCGCCCGCGTCGGCTCCGACCTGTCGCTGACCGCGGCCTCCACCCTCTCCACGAAGCAACTCGGCGACGTGAGACACCTCCCCGGCGTCGCCGCCACCGCGACCGTCGACTGGGCGGGCGGCGTGGCGATCAGCGCCGCCGGAACGGGGGAGGTCGTCTCCGGCTACCTCGTCGACCCGAAGCAGTTGGCGGCCGTCCAGCGCGACCTCCCCGCCTCCGCCAGACTCTCGACGCTGCTCACCGGCGGCCTCCCCGGCCGGACGGGTGCGGTGCTCGGCGGCTGGGAGAGCCGCATCCCGGTCACCAGCGCGTTGATCGTCGGGCAGGGCACCAATGTGCACCTGGCCGTGACCGAGCTGGACTTCGCGCCAGGCGTCTACGTGCGCGACACCCGCTGGGCGATCATCGACCGCACCACGCTGCCGCACTCCAGCGAGCTCGCGGGGTCGCCGCAGACGGTGCTGGTCGCGCTCGCTCCGGGCGCCGACGCCGCGGCCGTGCATGCCGCGCTGGCCCGGATCGGCGGGAAGGGAGCGCTCATCGGCGACGCGATCGCCGAGCGCGCCGCCCTGCACGCGTCCCCGCTCGTCGCCGGCACCGAGGCGGTCGCGCTGCTCTCGATCGCGCTCACGGTGCTGCTCTGCGTCGCCGCGCTGCTGCTGACCCTCGTGATGAACACCGCCGCCCGCGTCCGGCTCGTCGCCACGCTGCGCACGGTCGGCTTCAGCGTACGCCAGACCGCGGGCGTGCTGGCCTGGGAGCTCGGGCCGGTGCTCGTGGTGGGGCTGATCGCCGGGACGGTCGCGGGACTGCTGCTCCCCGGCGTGGTGCTCGGGCCGCTCGATCTGCGCGGCTTCACCGGCAGCCCGGTGCAGCCGGCGATCGTGCGGGACCCGTGGCTCACCGCCGCGGCGCTCGCCGGGTTCACGGCCGTGGCGGCGCTCGCGACGTTCGTGGCGCTGGCCGGGGCGCGCAGGTCCTCCCCGGCGGCAGTGCTGCGCGCCGCGGGCGACCTGCCGACGACAGGAGGACAATGACCGGGATGACCACCCCGCACCCCGACGCCGCCATCCGCTGCGCCGACCTCGTGCGCATCTTCACCGCCGACGGCGTGGAGGTCCAGGCGCTGCAGGGCCTCACCCTCAGCGTCGACAGCGGCGAGCTCGTCGCCATCGTCGGCGCATCCGGCTCCGGCAAGTCGACCCTGCTCGGCATCCTCTCGGGCCTCGACAAGCCGACCGCCGGCCAGGTCTCCGTCGCCGGCCGCGACCTCCTGGCCCTGTCGACGCGCGAGCGGGTGGACTACCGCCGCCGCACGGTCGGCTTCGTCTGGCAGCAGACCTCCCGCAACCTCCTCGGCTACCTGACCGCCCGCGAGAACCTCGCGCTCGCGATGTCGCTGGCCAAGACCCCCGACCGCGAGCGCCGCTCCGCCGACCTCCTGGAGCTGCTGGAGGTCGCCCACTGCGCCGACCGCCGCCCGAACGAGCTGTCCGGCGGCGAGCAGCAGCGCGTCGCCATCGCCGTCGGGCTGGCCAACGAGCCGCGCGTCCTCCTCGCCGACGAGCCGACCGGCGAGCTCGACGAGGCCACCAGCGCCGACGTGCTGGAGGCGATGCGCGGCGTCAACCGCGAGCTGGGCGTCACCACGTTGATCGTCACCCACGACCCGACCGTGTCCGACCACGTCGCCCGCACCGTCCAGATCCGCGACGGACGCACGTCCACCGAGGTCCTGCGCCGCACCGGTCTCACCGCGGAGGGCGACGAGCACACCGTCGCGGAGGAGTACGCGGTGCTCGACCGCGTCGGCCGCCTCCAGCTTCCGCAGGAGTACCTGACGACCCTCGGGATGCGCGAGCGCGTCCGGCTGGCGCTCGAAGCCGACCACGTCGGGGTGTGGCCGCACGCGCCGCAGCCCGCTGCCGGCCGAACCGACCAGCGCGACCCGGAACCGAACCAGAGCGAGGAGGCCGCGTCATGACCAGCCTGGACACGGAGAACGAGCGCGCCAGGACCGAGCGCGCCGGGACAGAGGGCACTGGGACCGAGCGCACCGATACCGAGGGCACTGCGGGCGCTCCCGCGGGCCCCCTCCTCGTCGCCGAAGCCGTCAGCCGGGTCTTCGACACCGCCGCCGGTCCCGTGGTCGCGCTCGCCGACGCGACCCTGGAGGTCCATCCCGGCGAGCTGGTCGTCGTCAAGGGCCGCTCGGGCTCCGGCAAGACCACGCTGCTCAACGTGCTGAGCGGACTCGACCGTCCCACCGCCGGCGCCGTCGTGGTCGCCGGCGTGGACGTCGCGACCGCCGACGAGGCCGCCCTCGTGCGGCTCCGCCAGCGCGGCGTGGGGTTCGTCTTCCAGTCGTTCGGCCTCATCCCGGTGCTGTCGGCGGCCGAGAACGTGGAGGTGCCGCTCCGCCTCCTGGGCGTCGACCCGGCCGAACGGGATGCGCGCGTCGCCGAGCTGCTCGACCGCGTCGGCCTCGCCGCGCACGCCCGCCAGCGCCCGACCGAGCTGTCGGGGGGCCAGCAGCAACGCGTCGGGATCGCCCGTGCGCTCGCCGCCGACCCGCCGCTGCTGTTCGCCGACGAGCCGACCGGCCAGCTCGACAGTGCGACCGGCCGCCAGATCATGGACCTCCTGGTCGGCCTCGTGCACGGCAGCGGTGTCGCCGCCGTCGTGACGACCCACGACCCGCTCCTGATGGCCCGCGCCGACCGTGTGCTGGAACTGCACGACGGCCGTCTGGGACCGGTGGCGAAGCGCCGCGGCCGTCACGCCGCGGGCTGAACCTCGCGCGTCAGTCCAGGTGGTCGAGGTAGCGCAGGATGATGCCCTCGCGCAGTGCCCACGGACACACCTCGAGCACGGGCACGTCGAACGCGCGCATCGCCTCCCGCAGCACCACCCCGCCCGCCACGATCTGGAACGTCCGGTCCGCCGTGATCCCCGGCAGCGCGGTGCGGGCGTCGGCCGGGAGCTGCGCCAGCCGCGGCACCCAGTCGGCGAGCTCCGAACGGCGCAGGAGGCTGCGCTCCGTTCCGCCCGGCCCGCTCGCGGTCGAACCGGCCAGGCGGGCGAGCGAGCGGATGGTCTTGGAGGTGCCGATCACGTGCGCGGGCCCGGTGTCGGCGAAGCGTCCGACGGCGTCGGCGAGCGTCGCCCTGGCATGGTCGCGCAGCGCGGTGAGCTGGTCGGCGGTCGGCGGGTCCTGGTGCAGGAACCCGATGGTGCTGCGACCGGCGCCGAGCGGCAGGGACACCGCGGTGTCCGGGTACTCGTCCACGCCCGCGGCGATCTCCAGCGAGCCGCCGCCGATGTCCATCAGGAGGATGGATCCGGCCGACCAGCCCGACCACCGGTGCACGGCGAGGAAGGTGAGTCGTGCCTCGTCCTCGCCGGAGAGCACCTGGAGGTCGACGCCCGTCTCCTCGAGGATGCGCGCGAGGATCGCGGGTCCGTTGGCGGCCTCTCGGATCGCCGAGGTCGCGAACGGCAGCAGCTCCTCGATGCCCTCCGCCCGCCCTACCTCCACCGCTGAGCGGATGGCCTCCAGGATCGCCGTCTCGCCCTCCGCGCTGATCGAGCCGTCCTCCGTGATGTAGCGCATGAGGCGCAGCACGGACTTGTGCGTGGCCGCGGGGAGGGGGCGGGCGCCCGGGTGCGCGTCGACGACGAGAAGATGGACGGTGTTCGATCCCACATCGAGGACTCCGAGTCGCATAGTCAGACAGTAGTGGCCGCGGGAGGCCGCGGGCGACGCGCCGATCCGGGGCCCGACACGCGGCCTCGGAGGGGCGACACGCCGTGCGGATGTACCCAGTTCGGAGGGGGCGATGTCGGTGGTGCCGCGTATTCTCGGGGTTGTGGGATGAGGTCCCGAAAAAATCCCCCAAACACTACATGTAGTGGAATGACAATCGTGTCATTCGGGTTATATAGTGGGTAAACACCGCGAGACACGCGAGTGACAAGACTTCAGGGGAGGCCATCATGGACTACGAAAACGACACCGTCGGCGGATACGCGGTTCCGGTCGACCCGATGGACCTGCTGCAGTGCGACAGCTGCCAGTGATCCGCTGACCACAGCTTCGAGAACCCCGGCGCCGAGTGCGCCGGGGTTCTCCTTTTTCTGCCGGGAGCGGGTTTTCGGGGGAGCGTGGAGCGCCTGCGTAGAATCGACGGGTGCCAGTGAATCCAGAGCTCGTGGGGCGCAGCTTCCCGCCCACCCCGCCGTATCTCGTCGGCCGTGAGAAGGTGCGCGAGTTCGCGTCCGCCGTGCTCGCGACGGATCCGATCAGCTTCGACGTGGCGGCCGCGCAGGCCGCCGGTCACGCCGACCTCGTCGCACCGCCGACCTTCCCCGTCGTCGTGCAGCAGCTCACGCTCGACCAGCTCCTCGCCGACCCGGAGGCGGGCATCGACTTCAGCCGGGTCGTCCACGGCGACCAGCGGTTCACGTTCTCGCGTCCCGTCATCGCGGGGGACGAGCTCACGGCCACACTGACCGTCACCGCGGTCAAGTCGCTCGGCGCGCACAGCATGGTCACCGCCGAGTCGGTGATCGTCGACGGCTCCGGCGAGCACGTCGTCACCTCCGTTTCCACTCTGGTCGTGCGAGGAGACGAGTGATGGCCGCCCCCGACTTCGACGCCCTGACCGTCGGCGACGTCGTCGCCGAGCGCTCGTTCGACCTCAGCCGCGACGCCCTCGTCCGCTACGCGGGCGCTTCGGGCGACTTCAACCCGATCCACTACCGCGACGATGTCGCGACCTCGGTGGGGCTGCCCGGCGTGATCGCGCACGGCATGCTCACGATGGGGCTCGCCGTGCAGCCGGTGGTCGACTGGGCCGGCGACCCGGCGCGCGTCGTGGACTATCAGGTGCGCTTCACCCGCCCGGTGGTCGTGGACCCAGCTGAGGGCGCGAGCGTGCACGTGACGGCCAAGGTCGGGCAGCTCGACACCGAGGCCAGGGTCGCACGCATCGACCTCACGACGACCTTCAACTCCGAGACCGTGCTCGGCAAGGCGCAGGTACGCGTCTCGCTGGCGTGAACGACGAGATGACCGCGAGCGACGGAGTGACCCCGAACGACGAGTCCAGCACCGGCGACCGGCTGACCACCGGCGACGGGCTGACCACCGGCGACGGGCTGACCACCCGCGACGGGCTCGGCACGACTCCGCCCCTGTCGGAGTTCACGACGATGCGGGTGGGTGGTGTCCCGCAGGCGCTGATCGCTCCAGCCGACACGGACGCGCTCGTCGCGGCCGCCCGGGAGGTCTGGGCGTCGGGCGAGGACTGGCTGCTGCTCGGCGGCGGCTCCAACACGGTCGCGAGCGACGAGGGCTTCGACGGCACCGTGATCCGTGTGGTGACCCGCGGGGTCGAGCGCCTCGACGCGCCGGAGGGCCGGGTGCGCCTGCGGGTGCAGGCGGGCGAGCCGTGGGACGACGTCGTCGCGTTGACCGTGCGGAACGGCTGGTCCGGCGTCGAGGCGCTGTCCGGCATCCCCGGCTCGACCGGCGCCGCGCCGGTGCAGAACATCGGGGCGTACGGCCAGGAGCTCGAGTCGGCGCTGCTCGGCGTCGACTTCCTGGACGCGGGCACGGGCGAGGTCCGTCGCCTGTCGCGCGCGGACCTCGAACTGGGCTACCGCACCTCCATCTTGAAGCGCGGCCTGCTCGGCGTGGTGCTCACGGTGGACCTGGAGCTCGCGGACAACTCGGTGCCAGGCGGCGTCGGTGCGCCGCTGAGCGCCCCGGTCGCGTACGCGCAGCTCGCCGAATCGCTCGGCGTGCCGCTCGGGTCGCGGGTGCCGGTGGCGGAGCTGCGCCGCGCCGTGCTCGCGCTGCGCGCCTCGAAGGGGATGGTGCTCGACCCGGCCGACCCGGACTCGGTCAGCGCGGGGAGCTTCTTCACCAATCCGATCGTCTCGGAGTCGTTCGCACGCAGCCTGCCGGCGAACGCGCCTCGCTGGCCCGTCACACCTCCGGAGCCGGACGTCGTCATCGGCCTCCCCGCCGGCGGGGTGCACCCGCTGGACATCCCGCCGCTCGCGGACGGCCCCTACGACGTCAAGCTCTCGGCCGCCTGGCTGATCGAGAACGCCGGAATCCGCCGTGGGTTCTCGCTCCCGGGCTCGGGCGCCGCCATCTCGTCGAAGCACACCCTCGCGATCGTCAACCGCGGCCACGCGACCGCGGCGGACATCGGCCAGCTCGCCTCTTTCATCCAGGCGCGGGTGCAGGCGGAGTTCGGCGTGCTGCTGCGCCCGGAGCCGGTCCTGGTCGGGCTGACGCTGTAACCGCATCGGTCACGCCCGCAGCGCCGCCGCGAACGGCAGCACCGCGCCCGCACCCGCCCGACGCAGCTCGCGCCCGGCCACGGTGACGGTCCACCGGCTGTCGATGAGATCGTCGACGAGCAGCACCGGCGCGCCGGCGGGGACGTCGAGGCCGGACGCGTCGAACCGGTCCCAGACTCCCGCGAGCCGGTAGGTGCTGTTGCCGCCCGGGCCTCCCGACGGCCCGCCGCCGCGGAGCGCGAGGGCGCCGAGGTAGGGGAGCCGCCCGATCTGGGCCAGCCCGCGCGCGAGGCCCTCGGTGAATCGCGGTCGGCCCCGGGACGGCACGGCCACCACGGCGGCCGGCCGCTCCGCCCAGTCCCAGTCCGCGAGCACCTGCACGCACGCCTTCAGGACCTCCGGAGGGCACTCGCCGTCCGGTGCGTCGGCGTCGAGCAGCCGGCGCAGCCGTCCGCCCCAGCCGAGATCGGTGAGCCGGGCGAGCACGCGGCCGGGCTCGACCTGCTCGCTCGGGGCGATCTTGCCCCGCATGGGCACGCCGAGGCTGTCGGCGCCGGTCGGCCACAGCTTGCGCGGTTCGACCGGGACGCCCACCCGGTCGAGCTCGGTCGCGATCGTCTGCCGGGTGTCCGTCGCCACTCCCGCCGGGTACCAGTCGCCGGCACAGCGATCGCAGCGGCCGCACGGCCCGGCGTCGGGGTCATCGAGTTGCCGTTGCAGGAACTCCATCCGGCATCCGGGAGTGCTCTCGTAGTCGAGCATCGCCTGCTGCTCGGCCTCCCGCGCCGCCGCGATGCGCTCGTAGCGGTCGCGGTCGTACGTCCACGGCCGGCCCGTCGCCACCCAGCCGCCCGGCACGCGGCGCACCGCGCCGTCGACATCGAGCACCTTGAGCAGCAGTTCGAGCGTGGACGAGCGCAGGTCGACCCGGCTCTCCAGCACCCGCGTCGACTGCACTCGGTCGCTCAGCGCGTCGAGCAGGGCCGTCGCCTTCTCCTCGGTGGGCATCGCCGCCGTCGCGAAGTACCGCCAGATCGCGCGGTCCTCCGGACCCGGCAGCAGCAGCACGTCCGCCGACTCGGTGGCGCGTCCGGCACGGCCGACCTGCTGGTAGTAGGCCACCGGGGAGGACGGCGCCCCGAGGTGCACCACGAATCCCAGGTCGGGCTTGTCGAAGCCCATCCCGAGAGCGCTGGTCGCGATGAGGGCCTTGACCTCGTTGCGTTTCAGCCGCCCCTCGAGCTCCTCCCGTTCGGCCGGGTCGGTCTGACCGGTGTACGCGGCGACATCGTGACCTGCCCGGCGGAGCACGCGCGCCGTGTCCTCCGCCGCCGACACGGTGAGGGCGTAGACGATCCCACTGCCCGGGAGGTCGGCCAGATGCCCGGCGAGCCAGGCCAGGCGCGCCGTCGCGTCCTCGAGCGCGAGGACGCCGAGCCGCAGTGACCGGCGCGCCAGCGGGCCGCGGATGGTGCGCACCGCCGTCGGGAGCGAGGAGCCGTGGAGCTGCTCCTCGACGTCGGCCACCACCCGCCGATTCGCGGTCGCCGTCGTCGCCAGCACCGGGATGCCCTCCGGCAGGGCGGCGACGAGGTCGCGGAGCCGCCGGTAGTCGGGCCGGAAGTCATGGCCCCAGTCGGAGATGCAGTGGGCCTCGTCGATGACGAGCAGCCCGCAACGGGCGACGAGGGCCGGGAGCTGCTGATCGCGGAAGTCCGGATTGTTCAGCCGCTCCGGTGAGACGAGGAGGACGTCCACGGTGTCGTCGCGCAGGCGGGCGGCCACGTCGTCCCACTCGTGCCGGTTGGCCGAGTTGATCGAGAGCGCGCGCACACCTGCCCGGGCCGCCGCCTCCACTTGGTCGCGCATGAGCGCCAGGAGGGGGGACACGAGGATGGTCGGCCCGGCGCCCCGCTCGCGCAGCAGCATCGTCGCGACGAAGTACACCGCGGACTTGCCCCACCCGGTCCGCTGGACGACCAACGCCCTGCTGCGATCGTCGACCAGGGCGGAGACCGCCTCGAACTGGCCGTCGTGGAACGCCGCGTCAGGGCGGCCGACGAGTGCGCGGAGGCGGCTCAGTGCCCGGTCGCGGGTGGCCTCGGGGGCGGTGTCCGTTGTGGTCATGCAGCAATCGTTCCAGACGGCGCCGACGTCGCGACCGTCGCCAGGGAATCTGTGGAAAGGTCGCAGGATCGGCGAACTGTGGAGGAGCGGGCGCATCCCCGGCCTGCGCGCCGGCACCGGGTGATCGAGCAGATGAAAAGGTGGAGGCGGCTCGGGATGCCCGCGCGGATCGCTCCCGATCGGCGCCGGACGCGCGCCTACAGTTTCCGGGTGTCCACTCGTTCCCGTATCCGCGCACAGGGCCCGCTGCGCCCGTTCGAACTGCGGCTCCGTCTTCCCAACGGCTCCTCCGCCGTCGTGGTGATGGACGCGCGCAACGTGGGGGAGGCGCTCGACATGGCCCGCAACGCGCTCGGCGACGTCCAGGTCATCGAGTCGCGGTGAGCCGTCGTCCGTGACAGCCGACTCCGCGGGCCCCGGTCCGCTCCACGTGATGCACGTGGTCGACAGCATGGGGCACGGCGGAGCTCAGCAGGTCGTCGTCGACCTCGCCAACTGGCTGGCCGTCGACGAAGGCGTCACCGTGTCGGTGTTCGGTGCGGGAGGTCTGGCCGCCGCCCGGTTGGCTCCCCCCGTCCGCTTCGTCGAGCACGAGAGCGCCGGGTTCGTTTCGCAAACCATGCGACTCCTGCGCGCGGCACGGCGGACGCGGCCGGATGTCCTCCACGCCCACCAGCGCCGGGAGGCCCTGCAATCGCTCATCGTGGGGCGGCTCCTCGGCATCCCGGTCGTGGAGCACGCGCACACGCGGCTGCCGAGCGTGCGCCCGCGCGTCCTGTCCTTCCGCAGCCGCGTCGTCTTCGCGGTCGGTCCCACCGTGGCCGAGATGGTCGTCGACGATGCGGGCCGGCCCGCCGCTCGAGTGGTGATCGTCGGGAACGCCCCCGCTCAGCGGCCCGGTGCACCGGCCGCGGTCGCGAACGAGGTCGCCGTTCCGCTGCGGCTGCTCGCGGTCGGCCGGATGGTCGAGCAGAAGGACCCGCTGCGGTTCGTCCGCGTCGTCGCGGAGCTCGCGAGCGGGCGGCCGGTCGAGGCGACGTGGGCCGGCGATGGAGAGCTGCTGGCGGACGCGCGGTCGGCGGCGATCGAACGGGGCGCGCCGGTCGACTTCGCCGGCCAGGTCGACGACGTCCCGGCACGGCTGGACGCCGCGCACTTCCTGCTGATGACCTCCCGCTGGGAGGGCACCCCGCTCGCCGTGCTCGAGGCCTTCGACCGGCGCCGCCCGGTCGTCGCGACGGCGTCGGCGGCGAACGGCCTCCTCGACGACGGTCGCGGGTATGAAGTGCCCGACGACGCCACGGACGCGGAGTTCGCGGCCGTCGTCGCGCGGGCGGCGGACGACACCGCGGCCCGCGCCGCCGTGATCGAGCGGGCCAAGAGCTGGGCCGACACCGAAGCCGCCCCCGAGCGCGTCTTCGGCCCGGTGCTGGAGGCCTACCGGCGACTCACGACGCCGGCCCTGCGCTCGTGAGCCCGCTGCTGCTGTTCGGCGGGGCGGTCGCGATCCTCGCGGTCGTCCTCCTCATGATCGCGGTGCCGCCGCGGCTGATCCGCGGTGTCGCGGTGTCGTTCACGGTGGTGGCGGCGTCGTTCGGGCTCGCGAACATCGCGCCAGACTCGGTGCGTCCGCCTGTCGCGATGGCCGCCATCGGCGTCCTGGTGCTCGCGCTCGTCCGCTCGCGGGCGGTCGCCTCCGGGGGTGTCCGCTTCTGGGCGGTGGCGTCGTGGTGGGCATACATCTCGCTGGGGGTGCTGCTCACCGGAAGCTACGGCACGAACCGCATCGTGCTGTACTTCGGGCTGGCGACGCTGGCGGCGTACGTCGCCTCCTCGCTCGGCCGCGACGAACTCAGGATGGTGTACGCCGCGATCGCCGTTCTGGCCGCGATCCAGGTCGGTCTGGCGTTCGTGGAGATCCTCGTCCTGCCGGTGCCGATCTGGGGGTACTCGGGGGGCATCCGGTACAACCCGTTCACCAACGACGCCTTCGCCCGCGCCCAGAGCACGTTCGGGCATCCTATCCTCTTCGCGGTCTACGTCGGGATCGCGTTGATCGTCGCGTGGTCGAATCCGGCTCGCTGGTCGCAGAAGTGGAGACTCGTCAACCTGACGGTCGCGACGGTGGGCCTTGGACTGTCGGGAACGCGCAGCGCTGTCGCGGCCGTCGCCGTCGGCGTGCTGGTGCACGTCGCGCTGAACAGGTCGTTGACGTCCTGGCTGCGCTCCGTCGTCGTTGTGGGAGCGGTGGTCGTCGTGCTGCTGAACATCGACATCGGAATCGGCACCATCGTCGCCAACCTGCTCGACTCGGGTTCGTGGACCCACCGGCTCGGCGCGCTCGAGTCCGTCCGTGCCCTCCTGGGCCGGCCCCCGCTGGAGGCCTGGTTCGGCAACGGGTTCGGAAGCGAAGCCATCCTGTACGATCGCGGCCTCATGCAGCAGACCTTCCTCCGGGCGGTCGACAACATGCTCGTCTACGCGCTGGGCACCCTGGGGATCGTGGGCGTGATCGCCCTCCTCGGGTTCTGGGTCGTCGCGTTCTGCTTCGCCGACCGCACCATCAAGGCGGTTCTCGCGATGCTGTTCGCGATGTTCTTCTCGTTCGACCTGTTCACCTGGATGAACGCGGGAGTCATCACCAGCCTGATGATCGCCCTCCCGCGGGCGGACAGGCCCGCTCCGGGCGTCGTCCCGAACGCGGGCACGGCGCTGGCGCTCCGGGCCTAGCCTGTCAGCGGCCGGTGCGGAGCTCCTTGCGTGTGGAGCGACGGGTCGTCGCCGCGTCGGCGCCCCTCGGCCCGTCGTCGCTCGGCCGCTTCTCCGCGTCGCCCGCGCTGCCCGGGTCGCCCGCGGCGATCGCCGTGCTCTCGTTCGACGTGTAGTAGTCGTTGCGGTAGTAGCCGTAGTCGTGCGAGTCGACGCCGTTCGGCGGGATCTTATTGAGGACCGCGCCGAGGACCTTGCCGTTGACGCGCGTGACCGAGCGGTAGGCCTTCTGGAGCTGCTCGGCGGTGACCTGCTTGGCGCCCACCGTGATCACGACGCCGTCGGCGATGGTGCCGAGGATGGCCGCGTCCGTCACCGACAGCAGCGGGGGCGCGTCGAGGATCACGGTTGCGACGCCGGACAGCGCGCCGATCAGCTCGCGCATCGTCCGTGAGCCGAGCAGCTCGCTCGGGTTCGGCGGCACGCGGCCGGCGCCGAGCACCCGCAGGTGTTCGCTCGCGGTCGGAGCCTGGAGGGCGTCGCTGAGCGCGACCCGGCCGCTGAGCACGTCCGTGAGGCCGACACCGCCGCGGAGGTTGAACAGGGTCGACTGCATCGGGCGGCGAAGATCGCAGTCGATGATGACGACGTTCGCGTTGCCGGAGGCGATGGCGTCGGCCAGGTTCGCCGTCAGCGTGGACTTGCCCTCGCCGGGGATCGAGCTGGTCACCACGATGACCTTCGGCGGGTTGTCGACGTCGATGTAGCTCAGGTTGGTGCGCAGCTCGCGGAGGGACTCCGAGATCGCGAAGAGCTGCACCGAGTCGGCCGACTCTTCGTGCTCGACGATGCGCTTGCGGTCGGAGAGGGCGGGGCTGGCCGGGACGGTCCCGATCACCGGGGCCTCCAGGAGGCGCTCGATCTGGTCGACCGACCGGATGCGGCGGTCGAAGTACTGGCGGAGCAGCGCGTAGACCAGGGCGAGCGCGCAGCCGGCGAGGAGGGCGAGCACGAGTGCCGTCTGGATGTTGGGCGACGACGGGAAGTACGGCGGCCGCGCGTTCGCCAGGGAGACGAAGGCGACCGGCGGCTCGCCGATCGATCCTTCCTGCGCCTCCAGGGTCTTCACCTGGTCCGTGAGCGCGGTCGTCCACGCGTTGGCCAGCTTCGCCGCGCCTTCCGGGGTGCTCGCGCTCGCGGTGATCTCGATGATGGCCGTGTCCGCCGGCAGCGTCGCGGTGACGTTCGCGAGCAGGTTCGAGACGGAGCGGTCCGTGCCGAGGATCTCTTGCGCGCGCTTGGCCACCGCGTCCGACGTGGCCACGCGCACGTAGGTCTCGGCGCGCGACTTGGCGAGGCTCTCGCCCGCGAGCGCCATCGACAGGCTCTCGCCCGACGCCGACTGGGTGAGTCCGGTTGCCGTGGACTGGTAGACGCGAGGCTGCAGCGCGGTGAACCCCGCGACGAGACCGATCGTCGCCAGCACGATGATCGCCTCGCCGAGCCAGTAGCGCCTGACCATCCGCACGAGGTCGCGCAGGTCCCTGCCCTTCGACTGGTTCTCCGTGGTGTCCGTCGGCGAGGTCATGTCACAATTCCATTCCGGCGTCGTCGGCCTGTTCGTGGTCGGGTGCGGGGTGCGTGGGCTCGAGCAGCCGGAGCCGGAGCAGCTCGTCGATCAGCGACCGGCAGTCGGCGCGAGCCGACTCCGGATGGTCGGGGTACGCGGCGAGCACGCGCTCGACGATCGCGTCGTCCGTCGCGTGCCCGTCGAACGCCTGCCAGAGTCGGCCGGAGGTCCCGTTGAGGACGAATTGCCGGAAATCCGAGACGTCGGCCACGGCCCAGCGTCCCGCCGTCGTCTCGACCCACACGATGGAACGGGCGTGCCGGTGCACCCTGGCCGAGGATTCACCCGCGACATCACCCACCGTGCCGGCGTGCATCAGGTCCGCCACTCGAGGACCCCCGCGTCAACGAGGACGTCGATTGTGCCGCGCAGGGCCACGTCGTCGCCGGGCATCGCGCCGTGGACCGCGCGCAGGCGGTCGAGGATGTCCTCCTCCGCCCGCGCCGCTCCGGCCTCCAGCCACAGCGTCTTCGCTACCCCGGCGAGCACGCGGATCTCGCTTCCGTGGGCGAGGACCAGCAGCTCGGCGTGCTCCAGGGCCTCGTCCGCCCTCGTGCGGATCAGGCCGGGGGACGTGCCCTCGTCGCGGTCGCAGGCGACGTTCGAGAACGCCAGTTCATCGGCGGCCAGCCGCGGCGAGACCGGTGGTCCGGAGGCCGGGTCGAGGTCGCGGACGTCGGCGTAGCTGAGCTGCTCGATCCCCCCGACGTGCCGGATCAGCTCCGCGAGAGCGCCGAGCGGCCCCGGGTGGTGCTCCAGCGCCGAAAGCTGAGGGACGAGCGCCTCCAGGCTCTCGACGAGGTCGAGACGTCGGGACCGGGGCCGCCTCGGGCCACCCGCTTCGCGGTTCAGGACGATCACCCGGTCCACGTCGTGCGCGACGTCGCCGACGCGGAGCCCGAGCGCCGAGGGGGCGAGCTGCGCCTTGGCCGGCCCTCCGCGCTCGACCGAGAGAGGCTTCGGGTAGGGGAGGACGCGGCCGTCGGCGCCGACGAGAGCCATCTCGTCCGTCAGGTACCCGTGCGGGCCGGCGAGCCGGGTGATCGCGGTGGTCTTCCCCGCCCCGGACGGTCCGACCAGCAGGATCGCGCGGCCATCGGCGCGGACGGCAGCAGCAGCGTGGAACAGCAGCCCCCGTCCCGTGCTCAAGTCGATGAACGCGCGTGTGATCACGGCGCTGGCCTGGGCGAGACCGATGGCCAGCGAGTCAGGCGTGTCCGTGGGGGAGTCGAGGATGACGTCGGCGTCGGTCTCGGCTCGCGGGTCGAGGAGCAGGTGCGCCCACGCGTCGGCGAAGGCCGCGGCGAGGGCACCCGCTCTCGCGCCGGTGACCGTGACCCGTACCGCCCTGCCGAGTGCGCCGACGGCGAAGTCGGCTTCCGCGTCGTGCGGGCCGGTCGGGTCGGCGGACATGGGTCTCCTCACGGGGGCGGTCGGGTCAAGGCGGAAGGTCCCAGTATCGACGCGGGCGCAACCGAGGGCGCGCCGCGGACCTCCCGTTCGGCGGGGGCGGTGAACGGGTGATGTTCTCTCCGGGCGATGCAGCACGCGGTGGATTCGTCGGGTGAAGAACGGAGTGCGGAAGAGCGCCGTCGTCCCCCTGCCGGGCGAGCGCCGAGGTCGACCGGGTGATCCTGGCCGTCTGCATCCGCGTGCGCGGCGACCCCGCCGCGCCGTCGACCGAGGGGAGTCCTGATGCTCGGGAGCGGGTTCTCCGTCCTTTTCGTGTGCACCGGCAACATCTGCCGGTCGGCGATGGCCGAGCGACTCCTGGCGGCGCGACTGCCTCCCGCCACCGGCGGAGCGGGGGACGGCGTCGTCGTCCGGAGCGCGGGAACGCGCGCCGTCGTCGGACGGGCGATCTCGTCGCAGACGCGGCCCCGCGTCCGTGCGTTCGGCGGCGACCCGGACGGATTCGTGGCCACCCAGCTCACCGAGGCGACGATCGCCGGCGCCGACCTCGTCCTCGCCCTCACGCAGGAGCACGCGACGCGGGTCACCGCGCTCGACCCGGCCGCGTTCTCCCGGACGTTCACGCTGCGGGAGTTCGCCCGCGCGGTCGAGGACTTCGCGGGGGAGGGCGATCCGGGCGATCCGCGGCGGTGGCGCGAGCTCACCGACCGGGCCGTGGACGCCCGCCGCCGTGGCCTGCTCCCGCCGCGCGCGGACGACGACATCGAGGACCCCTACGGCCGACCGGACGAGGCGTTCGACGAGATGGCGCGCCGGCTCGTCCCGGCCATCGACGTCCTGGCCGGCCGGCAGGCGCCCTCGTGACGACGCCCGGCGACGGACGCGAGTCCCTGTTCCCGGAGGGATTCGGGCTCGCTGAAGCATCCGCGGAGCCCGAAGGCTCCGAGGCCACAGGGCTCACGGAGTCCGGGCGCAGGCAGCGGCGGCGTCGCGGCCAACGCAGACGGCGGCGACGCCTCTGGCTCTGGATCACCGCGGCCGTCCTCGTGATCGTGCTCCCTGTCACCCTCCTCGGCGGGTACCTGCTCTGGCTGGGGTCGTCCTTCGACGACACGGTCACACGCATCCCGAACGCGTTCCCGGACAAGGCGGGGCGGCCGCCGGCCGTCGCGGGGGCGACCAACATCCTGCTCATCGGCTCGGATTCGCGCGACGGGTTGCACGACCCGATGTCGGGCACGGTGGGGAACGAGAGGTCAGACACGCTCATGCTGGTCGACATCCCCGCGGACCGGTCGGGGGTCGTCATCGTCTCGCTGATGCGCGACCTCTGGGTCCCGATCCCCGGCCACGGCGAGGACAAGCTCAACGCCGCCTACGCGTGGGGCGGCGTCCCGCTGACGGTCCAGACGGTCGAAGGCCTGCTGGGAGCCCGGATCGATCACGTGATGGTCGTCGACTTCGGCGGGTTCGGCACGCTCTCGACGGCTCTGGGCGGGGTGAAGGTCTGGTCGGACCGGGCGTTCACCTCCAAGAACATGCCGGGCTACAGCTTCGAGAAGGGCGCGAACACGCTCGAGGGGGAGGCGGCCCTCGCCTTCGTCCGCGAGCGGTACTCGTTCCCGGACTCCGACTATCAGCGGGTGCGCAACCAGCAGGCGTTCGTCCGCGGAATGCTTCAGGGCTTCATCAGCGCGGGGACACTGGCGGATCCCGGCCGGACGCAGTCCGCGATCATCACGCTCGCGCGCTATCTGGCAGTGGATGACGGGCTGACCGCGTCGACGGCGGCGTCGCTCGCGCTCGGCTTCGGCGGTCTGAAGCCCGACGCGATCCACACGTTCACTCTGCCCACCGCCGGGACCGGGACGTCCCCCGGCGGCCAGTCGATCGTGCTCGTCAACGAGACGCGCGTCGGCGTCCTGAGAAAGGCGCTCGCCGCCGACGACGTCATACCGACCCTGAAGAGCGGCGCCCTCGGCGACGGGAGGAACTGATGGTCCGCACCGACTCGCAGAGCCCGCAGACGGTCGCCGGGCGGTTGCGCGCGGCCCGCTCGCTGCTCCTGGCGGACGCCCTGGTCATCGGCGGCGTCCTCGCCACCGCGCACGTGATCCGTTTCGGGAGCCGCAACGACCCCTTCCAGATCGGGCCGCTCGACACCTCGTACGTGATGGTCTCGATCCTGATCGGGCTGAGCTGGCTCGCCATCCTGGCCGCCCTCAACGGGTACGAGTCCTGGCCGAAGCGCCTCAACGGCCCCGCGTACGGGCCACCGGTCCGCGCGACCGTCTCGCTCGTCGCCCTCCTCGCGGTCGCCTCGCTCGTCCTGCAGCTCGACCTCTCGCGCGCCTACCTCGCGTTCGCCATGCCGTTCGGCCTGCTCGGCCTGCTCGCCGTGCGCTTCGTCTGCCGGTGGTGGATCTACGCGCACCGCGCGCGCGGGCGCTACATCCGCCGCGCGCTCGTCGTCGGCTCCCCGGAGCGCGTCGCGGGGCTCGCCGCCGTCTTCGCGGAGCGGGCGGCGCCTGTCGCGGTCGACGTCGTCGCGACGACCGGCGTCGAGAACGCGCGCGGCCCCTATCTGCGTGAGCTCGTGCAGCGGCACCGTGTCGACATCATCGTCCTCACCGAGGAGCGCGACGGCGCGAACGTGCGTCAGCTCCTCTGGGACGTGGAGGGCGCGGGCGCCGTCGTCTGGCTCTCCATCGACGTGCCGGAGCTCGCCGCGCCGCGCGCCGAGTACTTCCCGATCGACCGGCTCCCCATCGTGGAGGTCGCGCCGGCCGATCGCTCGATCACGCGCCGCCGGGCGAAGCGCGTGTTCGACATTGTGCTGAGCTCCCTCGCGCTGGCGCTGCTCCTGCCGGTCATCGTCGTGTGCGTGGTCGTGATCCGGCTCGACAGCCCGGGGCCGGCGTTCTTCCGGCAGGCGCGGGTGGGCCGCGACGGTCAGGCCTTCGGCATCGTGAAGCTCCGCACCATGCGGGTGAACGCGGAGGAGGAGGTCGCGGACCTGCAGCACAGGAACGAGGGCGCGGGCCCGCTGTTCAAGATCAAGGACGACCCGCGGGTCACCCGCGTCGGCCGGTTCCTGCGCCGCACGTCGATCGACGAGCTGCCGCAGCTCTGGAACGTGCTCAAGGGCGAGATGAGCCTCGTCGGGCCGCGGCCGGGGCTGCCGTCCGAGGTGGCGGAGTACGACAGGGACAGCCACCGACGGCTCATCGTCAAGCCGGGCATGACCGGGCTCTGGCAGGTGAGCGGGCGCTCCGACCTGTCCTGGGAGCAGGGCGTGCGGCTCGACCTCTTCTACGTGGAGAACTGGTCGGTGGCCGGCGACCTCCGGATCCTGTTCCAGACGGTTGGCGTGGTGCTGCGCCCGAACGGGGCGTACTGACACCGGCCGACCGGCCTCAGGGACGTCTCCGGCCGCTCGCGCGCAGCACCGCGAGCGCCTGCGGGAGGGCCTTCGCGCCACGGAACCAGCGGCGGAGGTAGCGGCCCGCGAGCTGGGCCGGCCCGAGCTTCGTCGCGGTCGTCTCCTTGACGAACGCGGAGGCCGGCGGGAAGAGCGCGAGGCGCAGCTTGGTGAGGCGCTCCCGCGGGGCCGCCTGCTTCCAGAGCATCGCCCGCCGCTGGGACGGTTCGGGGAACTCCGTGCGCAGCCGCCACTCGGCAGAGGCCTCGCCCCAGTCGTACTCCGCCTCGAACGGCTTCAGCCGCTCCAGGAACGGTCGGGCGGGGGCGAGCGCGCCGAGCTGGTCCGCGCGCTCGAGCAGCAGTGTGACGTCCAGGTCGGAGCAGCGCCGGACGAGGAAGTCGAGTTCCTCGCGGTGCCGCCGGGAGAAGCGCGACCGGATCGCGTGGACGGCGCCGATCATGATCGCGTCGACGAGGCCCGGGATGCAGACCGGCTGGTTGCCGCACCACATGGTCGTGCGCTGCGCCCAGATGGGCTCGAAGATGCCGCCTTCTGCCTCGAGACCCGGGTAGCGGAAGTGGACGTCGATGTCGGCGCCCCACTCGGGGTGATACATGCTCGCGCTGTGCACGGGGAAGGCGTCCGTGTCGGGGTCGCTGGGGCGCCGGTGCCAGCCGCGCGTCCCGAGCTCGGCGAGGAGGCGGCCGTGGTCGTCGTGGTCCACGAGGACGTCCACGTCGCTGCTGATGTGGGCGGGACGGAGCCCGTACTGGTCGGCGGCGATCCCTTTGATGACGACCAGCCGGACGCCGATCGTGGCGGCCAGCCGGCACACGGCGGCGGTGAGCAGCAGCGTCGGGTCGGGGACCGCGGGAGGAGCGGGCGGGCGTCCGGACAGTTTCACCATGTTTTTCACTCCAGGTCTGCCGTTCGGCGGTCGTCAGGGGCTGCCGGCGCGGCCGGTCCCGTCCGGTGTCGCCCGGGAATCCGCGGCGCCCGCGCGCGACGGCACGGCCGAATGCGGCTGTTCACCACCCATAGTCACCGGACCGGTGCGCCGCCGAGGGGCGCGCTGCGGCGCGGATCGGCCACGCCCGCGCCCGGCGGCACTGCGGCCATCGGGCGGAGAGGTGAGCGCTCAGGTGATCCTCACGAACCGTCCCCGCGTGATTCCGGGAATGGTGCGAATCGGCCCGTCCGGTATCCGCCTAACTGGAGTCCTGCGGTCGCCGCTTCCGGTACGGGTACCCGGAGCCGCGCCGCCAGTGGGTGGCCCAACGTCGCTGCGTCCCAGCGGGCGACGAGTCCACCCCGGGTGCCGGTGGCTCATTCGGGTTGAGCGGCCGGCACCCCTTCTTCGTCGGTCAGACCTGGCGGCGCCGGCGGTTGCGCTGTGCGGCGCCGATCGCGGCGAGAAGCGCCGAGACGACGATGACGATTCCGAGCGCGGCGACCCACACGGCGAAGGCCGCGCCGGGCGTGAGCGTCGCGAGCCACACGGTGACGCCGGCGAGGCGTGTCGGCGAGGAGACGACCACCAGGACGGTGGCGGCGAGCAGGATGATCAGGATGCCCCAGACGATGCCTCCCCAGCGCACGGGCGGTGGGCCGGACGGCGCCGGCCGAGCTGGGAAAGCGTAGGCGGCGTCCGAGAGCCAGGGCTCGGCGGGGGAGGAGATCGGCGTCGTGGGTGCCGTCGCCGTGTCGGACTCGGTGGGGATCACCAGGGTCTCCGCCTCGTCGGACTCGGCGGCGGCCGGTGTCGACGTGGGCGCCGTCGCGTTCGCGTCGTCCGTGGGCTGGTCGGCGTTCGTGGGCTGGTCGGCGTTCGTGGACATCTCGTTCTCGCTCTCGTTCACTTCTGGACCCGCTCGACGTGGACCGCGTCGACCTGCGCGACGCGGACGATGGCCTCCGGCGCCCCGGCCGGCCCGACCACGATGTCCGTGGAGCACCCGCCGAACGGCCCGGGGTCGCAGCGGTGGACCTGCTCGCCGCCCGCGGGATCCGTCACCGTCACCGAGGAGACCGTCGCGGCCTCCACGCGCACCGTGGCGTCCGCGGGCACGATCAGGGTCGTCGGCCCGGGCCCTTTGGCGAGGTTCACCACGGGCGTGCCCGGGGCCGCCACGGCCCTCGTGAGGTCGATCGTGGTGTCTCCGACCGCCTGCAGGTAGTTCGCGCTCGCGGCCGGTGTCGCGGACAGAGTGCCCCCGGAGGTGACGCTCGCGTCCAGGCGGACCCCGGGTGACGTCGGCAGCAGCGCGGCCAGCGCGGTGAGCGTCGCCAGCAGGATGCCGAGGAAGATCAGGAAGCCGCTGCGGCGGCGGGCGATCCCCGCGATGAGCACCGTGATCCCGAAGACCAGCGTCGCCGCGGCGAGGGCGGCCGTCAGGGCGTAACCGGGCAGGCCGGTGAGCGGCCCCCAGAGCGCGCCGGTGACAGAACCGGCCACCAGCGCCAGGCCGACCGACAGCCAGCCGATCGCGGCCCCGACCCGCGGGTTCGCCGCGCGATAGGCCACGCGCCGGGACTCCGCCTCGGCGTTCGCGGCGGCGGCCTGCGCCCGGAGCTGGGCCGAACGCTGCGCCTTCACCGCGCGCATGTCTTCGGACAGCCGCTGCTTCCACTGGTCGTGCTCGGCCTTCCACTGCGCCTGGCGGGCGCGCCAGTCGGTGACCTCCTGCGGGGTCGCGCCGGCGCCGGGCGCGGGAGGTGCGGTCGGCTCGGCGATGGTGGCGACGGTGGGCGTCGCCGGCGGGGCGGAGCTCGCGCTGGTGGCGGAGCTCGCGGGGGCCGTGCTCGTCGGGGCGGCAGCGGCGGGTGAGGAACCCGCACCCGGCGCCGGCGCCTGCTCGGCCGTCGCTGCACCTCCCGTGCTCCCGGTCCACGAACGGCCGCCGGCCCGGTTGCTCGCGAACACGATCACCGTGGTGGCGGCCCCGAGGACGATCAGCGTCCAGACGACGCGCCCGACGGTGTCTCCCCAGCCCGCGTCGTGACCGAACCACCACACCCCGTCCGACCAGGGCAGCAGCGAGAGGACGACCAGCACCCCGATCGCGACCATCGGGGGCTCGAACTCGCCCTCGAAGAGCCGCTGCAGGTGGATGCGGCCGTCACGGTCCGGCAGCAGCGCCCAGGCGAGGGCGTAGAACAGGATGGCGGGCGCGCCGAGCAGCGCCGCCACGACCAGGATGCCGCGGACGATCAGGGGATCGATCCCGATGCGGTACGCGATGCCCGCGCAGACGCCGCCGATCCAGCCGTCGGTGCGCGTGACGCCGAGGCTGCGCATCCAGTCGAAGAAGCGGGTGCCGCGGCCGGAGAGGCCGGTCTGCGGTCCGCCGTACGGGGCCTGCGGGCCGCCGCGGGTGCCGCCGTCCGGCGGCGGGGTCGTGCTGTCGTTCACCATGACTCGATCGTGGCGCGCGGCGACATCCCGTCGCTATCCGGGGACACCCTGACCGCACCCTGATTCCCGTCGTCCGCGCTGTGCGGGAGGAGCCGGTTCTGCTTGGATTCCAGGTATGGCCACCACTCCCGCGACCCCCTCCGGCCGGGCGAACCCGGGGCGCATCCCGCGCCCTCCGCTCGCGCGCCCGCGCGACTGCCTGGTCGGCGGGGTGAGCGTGGCGCTGGCGGACCACCTCGGCTGGCCGGTCACGGCGGTGCGCTGGATCTTCGTCGGCACCGCGCTGATCGGGGGCGCCGGCGTGCTGTTCTATCTGTGGCTGTGGGCGCTGACGCCGCTGCGGGACGCGCCGGTGGACGATCCGGACGAGCGGGTCACCCGCCGGGTGAACGTGCCGTGGGTGCTCGCCGGGGTCGGCGCCGCGGCCGGGGTCGCCGCCGTCGTCCTGGTCGCCGCCGACGCGCAGGGGTCCGCCTTCGGCGCGGTCCTCACCTCGGTCCTGCTGCTGGTCGCCGCGGTGATCTGGGACCAGCTCGTGGACGACCAGAGCCTCATGCCGTCGCCGCTCGCGCCAGCGACCTTCCGGCTCGCCGCCGGCGGGTTCCTCGTCGCCCTGGCCCTCGTGCTCAGCGGGATGCAGGCCGGGCGCTCGTCGGGCTCCCTGTGGCTCGCCATCATCGGCGCCACCTTCGCGGGCGCGGCCGTCCTGGTCGCGCCGTGGGCGCTGCGGCTCTGGCGCGAGCTGATCGCCGAGCGCACCGCACGCGTCCGCGAGGAGCAGCGCGCCGAGATGGCAGCGCACCTCCACGACTCGGTGCTGCAGACGCTCGCCCTCATCCAGAACCGCGCCGGAGCCTCCAGCGAGGTCGGCCGGATCGCGCGCGCCCAGGAGCGCGAGCTGCGCGACTGGCTCTATGCGGAGGGCGCGGACGGCGTGGCGCCGGAGGCCTCCGACCTCGCGACGGAGCTCCGAGAGGTGGCCGCGGCGCTGGAGGTCGACCACGCCGTGCACTTCGACGTCGTGAGCGTGGGGGAGCCCGTGCTGCGGGCGCCCGCCGAGCTGGCGGCCGCCGCCCGGGAGGCGATGCTCAACGCGGCCAGGCACGCCGGCGGCGACGTCTCCGTCTACGTTGAGTCCGGCGCAGGCGCCGCCGACGTGTTCGTCCGGGACCGCGGCCCCGGCTTCGACATCGCCGCGCTGCCGGAGGGTCGGCTGGGCGTGCGCGAGTCGATCGTCGGGCGGATGCGCCGGGCAGGAGGCCACGCCACGGTGACCTCGCGCGAGAGCGGCACCGAGATCCACCTGACCGTCGAACTGCCCGCCGAGCGAGAATGAGACCATGACCGACGACACCGCAGCGCGCCCGATCACGGTCGTGATCGTCGACGACCACTCGATCTTCCGCTCCGGGCTGCGCTCCGACCTGGACGACCGGCTCCAGGTGGTCGCGGAGGCGCAGGACGTCGACGGCGCCGTGGAGACGATCCAGCGCACGCACCCGGACGTCGTGCTGCTCGACGTGCACCTGCCGGGCGGCGCGGGCGGCGGCGGCGCGGAGGTGCTCCGTCGCACCGCCGCGGAGCACCAGCGCACACGCTTCCTCGCCCTCAGCGTCTCGGACGCGGCCGAGGACGTGGTGGGCGTGATCCGGGGCGGGGC
Organism: Leifsonia sp. EB34; assembly: GCF_041260585.1. NCBI lineage: Bacteria > Bacillati > Actinomycetota > Actinomycetes > Micrococcales > Microbacteriaceae > Leifsonia > Leifsonia sp. EB34. Next base: position 894,662 of record NZ_JBGCCV010000001.1, on the reverse strand, counting down.
GCGCGGCTACCTCACCAAGGGCAGCTCAGGGCGGCAGGTCAGCGACGCGGTCGTGGCGGTCGCGGGAGGCGACGCCGTCTTCTCGCCGAAGCTCGCGGGCTTCGTGCTCGACGCGTTCGGCGCGGCGGCGGGGGAGCAGGCCGAGAGCACCGACGAGCTGGACCGGCTCTCCGCGCGCGAGCGCGAGGTGATGCGGCTGATCGCGCGGGGGTATGCGTACAAGGAGGTCGCCGCCGAGCTGTTCATCTCGGTGAAGACCGTCGAGACCCACGTCTCGGCGGTCCTCCGCAAACTCCAGCTCTCCTCCCGGCACGAGCTCACGGCGTGGGCGCTGGAGCGGAAGCTCCTCTGAGCCGCGGCGTCGCGCAAGGGGGCCGAGGCGTTTTTGCGAGGTGCTGTGGCGTCCCGTACACTTGGGTGCGGTGGTTGAATCCGCCAAGCTTTTCTGCGCCTATTTTTCGTAAATGCCAGGAGGGTTCTTCCGGGTTCACGATCCTTAGGGCGGTAGCTCAATTGGCAGAGCAGCGGTCTCCAAAACCGCAGGTTGCAGGTTCGATTCCTGTCCGCCCTGCAAACCGGCATCCCGGATGCCGGTCCACGAAAGGTGTAACGAGGTGGCCCGAAAGGTAATCGACGAGCCGAGCGAGGAAGTCGTCGCCAACGCCAAGAAGGACCGCGCCGCGAGGCGCAACCCCTTCGCGCGGATCGCCCTGTTCATCCGGCAGGTCATCGGCGAGCTCAAGAAGGTCGTCACGCCGACGCGCAAGGAACTGCTGAGCTACACCGGCGTCGTGCTCGTCTTCGTGGTGATCATGATGGCGATCGTGTCCCTGCTCGACTGGGTGTTCGGTCTCGGTGTGGTGTGGGTCTTCGGGCATCCGAAGTAATCCGCGCCTCCCGACCGGCCGCACGGCCATACCGACAGAAATGGAATGAATTCAGTGTCTGAGACGAACCGCGACGACGTCGACTGGGCGACCGCTGCCGAGCAGTCCTCCGAAGACGACGAGGCGCAGACGGGCAATGTCCTGGAGCGCGACGAGGAGTCGTCCGACCCCGCCGAGCACGAGGCGCTGCACATCGTCGCCGAGGACGGCACCGAGATCGACCTGGACGCGGTCCTCGACGCGATGGCCGAGGCCGTCGACCCCGAGGCCGACCGCGCCGTCGACGAGGCCCTCGAGGTCGACTCCGCCGAAGAGGCCGAGGCCGCCGAGGAGGCCGTCGAAGACGAGGACGAGGCCGCTTCCGACCCGTACGAGGCGTTCCGCGCCGAGCTGCGCGCCAAGTTCGGCAAGTGGTACGTCATCCACTCCTACGCGGGCTTCGAGCGCCGCGTGAAGTCCAACATCGAGAACCGCATGGTCTCGATGAACATGGAGGACTTCATCTTCGAGGTCCAGGTCCCCATGGAGGACGTGGTCGAGATCAAGAACGGCCAGCGCAAGATGGTCAACCGCGTGCGCATCCCCGGCTACGTGCTGGTGCGCATGGACCTCAACGAGGACAGCTGGTCCGTCGTCCGCCACACCCCGGGCGTCACCGGCTTCGTGGGCAACGCCCACAACCCGACCCCGCTGCGGTTCGAGGAGGCCTTCTCGATGCTCAAGAGCCTCGTGCAGGTCGAGCAGGCCCCGGCCAAGGGCGCCGCGAAGGGGCAGAAGGCCGCCGCGCGCGTCATCCCGGCCGAGGTCGACTTCGAGATCGGCGAGACCATCACCATCAAGGAGGGCTCGTTCGCGGGCCTGCCTGGCTCGATCAGCGAGATCAAGCCGGAGAGCGGCAAGCTCACCGTGCTCGTGTCGCTCTTCGAGCGCGAGACCCCGGTCGAGCTCAGCTTCGACCAGGTCACGAAGCTCTGACGGGAATCTTTCAGAGCATCCCCCAGTTTTGACATGACACCGGGTCTCGGAAGGGCCGAGAAACCGGGAGAGCGACGTGGGCCTCGCGCCCACCTGCTCGAATAACAAAGAAGGAAGAGACATGGCACCGAAGAAGAAGGTCACCGGTCTGATCAAGCTTCAGATCAAGGCCGGCGCCGCCAACCCGGCCCCGCCGATCGGCCCGGCCCTGGGTCAGCACGGCGTGAACATCATGGAGTTCTGCAAGGCGTACAACGCGGCCACCGAGGCGCAGCGCGGCAACGTCATCCCGGTGGAGATCACCGTCTACGAGGACCGTTCGTTCACGTTCATCCTCAAGACCCCGCCGGCCGCAGAGCTGATCAAGAAGGCCGCGGGCGTCCCCAAGGGCTCCGGCGTGCCGCACACCACCAAGGTCGGCAAGCTGACCAAGGACCAGGTGCGCGAGATCGCCGAGCAGAAGATGGTCGACCTCAACGCCAACGACATCGACGCGGCGTCGAAGATCATCGCAGGCACCGCCCGTTCGATGGGCATCACGGTCGAGGCGTAAGCCCGACCTCCCCGTCACCCCAGACATCACCGTGGCAGAGCCGGCCAGGCTCGCACCACATTCTCGTTAGGAGAAATCTCATGGCACAGAAGTCCAAGGCCTACCGGGCCGCGGCCGACAAGATCGAAGCCGGCAAGTTCTACACCCCCACCGAGGCCGTCACCCTCGCGAAGGAGACCGGTTCCGCCAAGTTCAACTCGACCGTCGAGGTCGCGCTGAAGCTCGGCGTGGACCCGCGCAAGGCGGACCAGATGGTCCGCGGTACCGTCATTCTTCCTCACGGTACCGGCAAGACCGCGCGCGTCATCGTGTTCGCGACCGGCCCGGCGGCTGAAGCCGCCATCGCCGCGGGCGCCGACGAGGTCGGCGGCTCCGACCTGATCGAGAAGGTCGCCGGCGGCTACACCGACTTCGACTCGGCCGTTTCCACCCCGGAGCTCATGGGCCAGGTCGGCCGTCTCGGCAAGGTGCTCGGCCCGCGCGGCCTGATGCCGAACCCGAAGACCGGCACGGTCACCCCGGACGTGGCGAAGGCCGTCTCCGACATCAAGGGCGGAAAGATCGAGTTCCGCGTCGACAAGCACTCCAACGTGCACTTCGTGGTCGGCAAGGCGGCCTTCACCGCCGAGCAGCTCGACGAGAACATCAAGGCCGCCCTCGACGAGGTCGTCCGGCTCAAGCCGTCCGCCGCGAAGGGCCGCTACATCCAGAAGGGCGCCGTGTCGACCACGTTCGGCCCCGGCATCCCGCTGGACGTCAACGCGATCTGATCGCATCGTTCCCTCGACGGGCCGGCACCGCTTACGCGGTGACCGGCCCGTCGTCGTCTGCTCTGCGGAGCGGGGGATGGCTACGCTGAGGGGATGACCGTCGTGATCCGTCCCGCGACCGCCGCCGACGCGCCGGCCCTCTCGGCCGTCGCCGCCGTGACCTTCCCGCTCGCGTGCCCGCCGCACACCACGGAAGAGGCCAAGGCCGCCTTCGTCGCGACCGTGCTGTCGGCGGAGCGGTTCGGCGAGTACACGACCGACCCCGCGCGCCGGGTGCTCGTCGCGGAGGATGCCGACGGCGCTGTCATCGGCTACACGATGGTGAACCTCGGCGAGCCGGCCGACGCCGACGTGCAGGCCGCGGTGCGGGTGCGTCCGACCGCCGAGCTCAGCAAGTGCTACGTCCTCCCCGGTCATCACGGCGCGGGCGTCGCCGGCCGGCTGATGGCGGCCAGCCTGGCGGTGGCGGCGGAGGCCGGGGCCGCGGGCATCTGGCTCGGCGTCAACGAGGAGAACGCGCGCGCCCAGCGCTTCTACGGCAAGCACGGCTTCGAGCGCGTCGGCTCCAAGCGCTTCCTGGTCGGGGACCGGCTGGAGGACGACTGGGTGATGGAGCGCGAGCTGGTCAGCCTTCCGCGACCTTGAGCACGATCGCACCCTTGGTGTGCGCGTGCTCGAGCGCACGGTGGGCCTCCGCGACCTCGTCCAGCGGGAAGATCCGGTCGACGTGCACGCGCACGCTCCCGGACTCCAGGAGGCGGGCGATGACGGCCAGTGTGCTCCCGTCCGGCGCGCCGGTGTAGCCGGTCGTGCGCACTCCCGCGGCGCCGGCGGCCTCGGCCAGCCCGGGGTCGATACCGGCGGGGACGTGCAGCACGAGCAGGCCGCCCGGCCGGATGAGCGCGAGCGCGCGGGTGGGGCGCTCGCCTTCCGGGGCCGGGTCGATCACGACGTCGACGGTGTCGCCGAGCCCGGTGGGGTCGTACCCGGTGGCGTCCTCGTCCACCACCTCGGCGGCGCCCAGCGAGCGCAGCCAGGCGTGATTCGCGCTCGGCGTCGTGGCGATCACGTGGGCGCCGAAGTACGCGGCGAACTGGATCGCGAAATGCCCGACGGCGCCGGTGCCGGCGTGCACGAGCACACGCTGGCCCTCGTGCGCCTTCGCCAGCTCCACCACCATGCCCCATGCGGTCAGCGCGGCGTGCGGGGCCGCGGCGGCCTCGATGTGGGAGAGCGTCGCCGGCTTGCGCACGAGGCTCACGCTCGGCACCGAGACGTACTCCGCGTAGCTGCCGCCGAAGCGGGGGACCATCACCATCCCGAACACCTCGTCGCCCGGGCGGAGCGGATGCGCGGCGAAAGGCGACTCCACGACCACCCCGCTGAAGTCGTGGCCGAGCACGGCCGGGAAGCTGTGGATGGCGCCGAACGCGCCGCTGCCCGAGCGCGTGGAGGCGTCGAGCGGGTTGACGCCCGCCGCGACGACCTTGACCAGGAACTCCGCATTCACCCGGTCGGGCGTCGGGGCCTCCCCGATTCGGAGGGCGGTCGGGTCGCCCGCCGCGTCGAGCAACGCGGCGCGCATCGTGTTCGGCATTCGTGATCCCCTCGTCGCGTCGCCGCGAGCGGTGCGGCTGCACCCAGTCAAACGCGCGGAGGTCTCGTGGGTGTTTCGGGCGGGTCACCGCGTGTGAACAGTCTGTTTCCCGATCCGCTCAGGGTGCGTCGGCCCGGCTCAGGACGTTCGCAGGGATGCGCCGGTTAGAATCCCTCGACCCGAATCATCCCCGAGGAGCACCTGTGCGACGACTGCTGCGTATCGTGCGCCAGCCGTTCGCCCTGCCCGTGCTCGCGGGCGGCTGGCAGCGGGTCGTCCCCGTCCTGCTGGCGATCGGGACCGTGTGCGTCCTCAGCGGTCTGACGATCATCTGGGCCGCTCGGCTCACCGTGCCGTACCCGGTCTACGTGAGCGAGCTCGGCGCGGTCGGTGCTCCCACCGCGTTCCCGTTCAAGGTCGCGCTGCTGCTCATCGCCGCGGGCGGCTTCTCCGTCGCGCTGGCGAGCGGGCACGTGCGGTCGTCCGTGCGCGCGTTGAACCGATGGGCTCCGGCCGCCAGCCTCGGCTTCGCGGCGCTGTGCTTCGTCCTGGCCTCCCAGGTCACCTGCACGGCCTACTGCCCGGTGCCGCTGGTCGATCCGGCGTCCACCCTCCAGGACCTCGTGCACACCGTCTCGGCCGTGGTCGGCTTCGCGGCGGCGTGCTTCGCGATGCTGCAGGTCGCGTTCGCCACCGGCCTGCCCCGCGTCGCGCGGATCTCGCTGGCGAGCTGCGTCGCGGTCGCCGTCATCACGATCGTCGGCGGGATGCTCGCGCTCGTGCACGTCGCGACCGACATCGGTGCGTGGCTGGAGCTCGTCGGAACCACGGTCGCGATCGCGTGGATGGCGGCGTACGCCCTCGCGCTGGCGCGGACCCCCGCCGGAGACCGCGGGTCGCTGGACGCGCCGGAGCTCGCGGAGACCGACTCGTCGGATCAGGAGGCGATCGTCGGCTGAGCCTGAGCCTGAGCCTGCGCCTGAGCATGAACCTGGGCGACCGGCCGGGCCGTCGCCTCCCGCAGCAGGTCGATCAGGTCGCCGGCCAGCGTCACGAGGCGGGCGATCTCCCCCTCATCGCGGTCGACCCACTGGCACTGCGGCTCGTCGTGGATCGGCACGAACCGGTCGTGCTGCTCCCACACGAACAGCGTCCGCTCGGCGCCGAGGACGTACTGCTGCCACCAGATCTGCCGGAGGTAGTGGCGCGGGATGCTGTTGAACGGCTTGTTCGTGGTCTTGATCTCGGCGAGCTCGAGCCGGCCGCCGGTGCGCAAGACCACGCCGTCGGGCGTCGCGAGGTGGCGCCGGTCGCGCTCTGCGTGGAAGAGCAGGTCGGAGGGCTGGATGCCGTGGGTCGCGGCCACCCAAGCGGCGATCTCCGGCTCCCGGCTGCGGCCGTGCTGGGTGAAGACGTTTCCCGAGAAGCCGGAGCCGTTGAGCTTGTCGTAGACGGCCGCGCGCAGCGACTGGGGCGTCGAAAGCTTGGCGACGTCGGTCGCGGTGATCCCGCGGCTGCGGGCGCGCAGCCAGCCGACGCGGTCGCTGGACGAGGCGACGACCCTGGCCAGGTGCCCGGTCGCTCCGGGGACGGCGGGGACGACCGGTCGGGGGGCCGGGGCCGAGGAGCTGGGCCCGAGGTCCGCCAGCACGCCCGGCCGGTAGAGGTCGGCGGTGCGGGTGGCGGAACGGTCGAACACGTCATCCATTCTGCCTGGGACGGCGGACTCCCGCTGTCAGCCCACGCCCGCTTTGCCGCCCCGGGGTGCCTCGCTCAGCCCACGCCCGCGGCGCCGAGCTGGCGGCGCGCCTCGTCGATGGTGGCGAGCGTCGACACGGCCTCGTCCAGCGAGTGCAGCGGCGACTCGGTGCGTCCCTCCGCGATGTAGCGGGCGAGCGCGGCGGCTTCGTACGACATCCCCTGGCGGTAGGGCCGGCCGTACGGGTCGCGCCACTCGGCGGAGACCCGGCCGTCGGAGCCCACGACGCGGAGCCCGCTCGGACCCCAGAACGGGCTGTCCAACTCGATCCGTCCGTCCGTGCCGCTAATGGTCGCGAGCGACGGTGTGCCGGCGCGCAGGCCCGTGCTGAGCAGCGCCTGGCCGCCGCGGGCCGAGCTGAGGATGAGCGCGACCTGCTCGTCCACGCCGGTCGGGGCCAGAGTGCCGGTCGCGATGATCCCGGCGGGAGCGCCGAGCGCGAACGACGCCCACGACACGACGTAGACCCCGAGGTCGAGGAGGGCGCCGCCGGCCAGCTCGGGATTCCACAGCCGCCCGGCCGGGTCGAAGGGGGCGTTCCCGCCGAAGTCGGCGGTGACCACGCGCACCTCGCCGAGCGCGCCGGCGTCGAGGAGCTGGCGGACGATGTCGGTCTGCGGGAGGTAGCGGGTCCACATCGCCTCCATGGCGAAGACGCCGGCCTCCCTGGCTGCCGCGGCGATCCGCCTGGCCTGGTCCGCGTTCGCGGCGAGCGGCTTCTCGACCAGGACGTGCTTGCCCGCCGCGATCGCGAGGAGGGCGTGCTCCAGGTGCTCGCTGTGCGGTGTCGCCACGTAGACGACGTCCACCTCCGGGTCCGCGACCAGCGCCTCGTACGAGTCGTACGCGCGCTCGACGCCGTGCGCGGCAGCGAACGCGGCGGCCCGCTCGGCCGACCGCGACCCGCAGGCCACCATCCGCTGCGTCGTGTGCACGTGCAGCGCGTCCGTGAAGTCGGCCGCGATCCCGCCAGGCCCGATCACGCCCCAGCGCAGTGCGGGCGCGTCGGCCGGGTCCGGAAAGCGGGGCGAAGGGAGGACGCTGAGTTCGCTGGCCATGGCACTAGTCTGCCGGTCGAACGAACTGGCAGGACACGCCGCCTCGCACGATGCGGAGGCGGCGTGTCCTGCCAGGTGGATGGGTCAGACCGGCTGCGGGTTCGAGACCTCGGGGGCCTGGCGCGCGCCCGCGACGGGCGCGGCCCAGCGCACGCCGTTCGCGAGGACGCGGCGGACCTGCGGGTGGAAGTACACCGGGTACTCCTGGTCGCCGGGCGAGAAGTAGAAGATCTTGCCGCGGCCGCGGGTGAACGTCACGCCGGAGCGGAAGACCTCCCCACCGGTGAACGAGCTGATGAACACCAGGTCGTCCGGCGTCGGGATGTCGAAGAACTCCCCGTACATCTCCTGCGCCTCGATCACGATGGGCTGGTCGACGCCCGCCGCGATCGGGTGGGTGGGGTTCACGTTCCAGACCAGCTCGCGCTCGCCACCCTCCGGGTTGCGCCAGCGCAACGAGCAGGTGGTGCCGAGCATGCGGATGAAGATCTTCGAGAAGTGCCCGGAGTGCAGCACGATGAGGCCCATCCCGCCGAGCACGTGCTGCCGCACGCGCTCCACGACCTCGTCGGAGACCTGGTCGTGGGCGATGTGCCCCCACCAGAGCAGCACGTCGGTCTCGGCGAGCTGCTGCTCGCTCAGGCCGTGCTCGGGGTCGGCGAGGGTCGCCGTGCGCACGACGACCTCCTCGCCGAGGAGCTCGGTGAGGCCGGCGGCGATGGCGCCGTGGATGCCCTCCGGGTAGATCGCGGCGATGTCGGGCTGGGTGGCCTCGTGGACGCCCTCGTTCCAGACGGTGACGCGCAGCGGGGTCGAGTTCTGGGCGGTCATGCTCATGCCTCCTGGGTCTCGGTAGCGGATGCGGTCGTGTCGGTGTCCCCGTCGAGGCCGGCCGTCGCCGGGCTCAGGCGCACCTCGGCGCCGATGCGGGCCGACTCGTACGCCGCGTCGATGACACGCGCGCGGTCGAGGGCGAGGGAGCCGTCCCAGTGCGACCAGTTCGCCTCGTCGGCGACGTGCTCCAGGAACGTCTCCACCACCGCGAGGTGGCCGCGGCCGGCGTCGGCCTTCACCGCGACGTCCTCGACCTCCTCGCCCTCGCCGGTGAAGATGGTCAGCTCGCCCGCGGGCGCGTAGTCGACGACGCGGAGGTCGGCGCCGCCCTCGGTGCCGTACAGCGTGATGCCGAACTCGTCGCCGGCTGGGCGGTAGGCGGCCCAGCTCGTCTCGAGCACGATGGACCCGCCGCCCTCCAGGCGCAGCAGCAGGCTGGCCAGGTCCTCCACCTCGTAGGCGGAGCCGACATGCTGCTTGTCGCTCTTCGCTCCGCCGCGGCCGCGCGCGCCGAGCTCGGAGTGGGTGACGGCGGAGACCGCGGTGACCTGCGGCTCGCCGAACAGGTGCAGCGCGTAGTCGAGCACGTGCACGCCGATGTCGATCAGCGGTCCGCCGCCGGCCATCTCGCGGTTGGTGAACCAGCTCCCGAGGGCCGGGATGCCCGCGCGGCGCAGCCAGATCGCCCGCGCGTGGTAGGGCCGCCCGATCTGGCCCGCGTCGATCGCGGCCTTCAGCGCCTCGATGTCGCCGCGGCGGCGGTGGTTGAACGCGACCTCCAGCACGCGGCCGGAGCGGTGCGCGGCGTCGACCATCGTCTGCGCCTCGGCGGCGGTGCGGGCGATCGGCTTCTCGCTGAGCACGTGGATGCCGGCCTCCAGCGCTCCCACGGCGATGGGGGCGTGCAGGAAGGTGGGGACGGCGACGCTCACGACGTCGAGGTCGCCGTCGGCGACGAGGTCGCGCCAGTCGCTGTAGCGGCGGGTCACGCCGTACTTCTCGCCGAGCTCGGCGCGGGGACCGTCCTCCATGCCGGCGATGGCGACGAGCTCGACGCCGGGGAGGTCGGAGTAGGCGGCCATGTGCTGCTGGCCGGCCCAGCCGAGGCCGACGACGCCGGCGCGGAGCGGGGTGGATGCGGTGGTCACTGCGGTCCTTTCGAGGGGTGATGGTGTGGGGCGGATCGGGCGCCCGGTGGATCGAATCGATTCGACGTTCCCGGGCTGCGGAAGTTGACGGTGGACGGTGGGCCGGTGGCGGCTCAGCGGGGCAGGGGACGGGAGGCGGCGCCGAGGGTGGCCTGGATGACCATGATGGCCGCCCCGATGGCGCCGCCGGTCTCGCCGGAGCGCGACTCGGTGATCGTGAGGTGCTGGGTGGCGAGCGGGGTCGAGCGCTGGTAGACGACCTCCCGCACGCCGGCGAGGAGCTGCTCGCCGACCCGGGAGAGGCTGCCGCCGACGACGACGAGCGACGGGTTCAGGAGGTTGACGCAGGTCGCGAGGACTTCGCCGAGGTCGCGGCCGGCCTGGCGGATGGCCTGCAGCACCTCGGCGTTGCCGGTGCGGGCGAGCGCCACGACGTCGTCGCTGGTCTCGGCGGGGATGCCCGCGGCGGTGAGCGCCCGCGCGATGGCCGGCCCGCTGGCGAGGGCCTCCAGGTCGGCGTCGCGGGCGCCGTGGCTCGGGGTTTCGCTGGTGAACGGCACGCGCACGTGGCCGAGGTCGCCCGCCGAGCCCTGCGCGCCGCGCTGCAGGCGGCCTCCGCTGATGATGCCGGCCCCGATGCCGGTGGCGACCTTGACGAAGAGCAGCTCGGACTGGTCGGGCCACGCGAGGGCGTGCTCGCCGAGGGCCAGGAGGTTCACGTCGTTGTCGACCAGCACGGGCACGTCGAAGACGCGGCGCACGTAGGCCGGGATGTCGAAGCGGTCCCAGCCCGGCATGATCGGCGGGTTGACCGGGAGGCCCGTCGAGTGCTCGACCGGCCCCGGCACGCCGACGCCCACGCCCACCAGGTCGCCGAGCGGGCGGGCGGTCGCGGCGTACAGCCGCTCGGCGGTCTCCAGCGCCCAGTCGAGCACGGCCTCCGGTCCGTCGGCGATGCTGAGCCGGCGGGACTCGCTGCTCGTGATCGTCCCGGCGAGGTCGGCCAGCGCGACGACGCCGTGGGTGGCGCCGAGGTCGACGGCGAGCACCACGCGCGAGTCGGGGTTGAACCGGATGCGCGCGGGCGGCCGGCCTCCCGTCGACACGTTGTCGCCGGCGGGGGCGACCAGTCCGGTGTCGGTGAGTGCGTCGATGCGCACCGCGATGGTGGAGCGGGCGAGACCGGTGAGCTCCGCGAGCTGCGCGCGGGTGCGCGGAACGCCGTCGCGCAGGATCGCCAGGAGGTCCGAGGCGTCGCCGGCGACGATGCCGGACGCCCGGGCACTGTCGGTCATGCAGGTATTGAACCACAGGGCTGGTCGACGGTCCAAAGCCCGACGGCGATGCGGCGACTTTTGATTGACAATCGGCAGAAGTCTCGCTTGAATGGGGAGGGCGCCAGCTCGCGCGCCGCCATCCCCAGCACAACTCGACGAGGAGAACCAGTGTCGACGTCAAACCTCTCCGTGCAGCTCTACACGGTCCGTGAGCTCCTGACCGAGGACACGGTCGGGACCCTCCGCCGGATCGCCGACATCGGATTCACCCAGGTCGAGCCGTTCGGCTTCCTCGACTTCGCGGACGGCCTCCGCCAGGGCTTCGCCGAGACCGGGCTCACCGCGCCCACCACACACCAGGGCTTCATCGGCCGCGACGACCTCGACACGGTGTTCGCCGCCGCCGCCGAGCTCGGCATCCAGACGGTCATCGACCCGCACGTGCCCGCCGAGCGCTGGCAGAGCGCCGAGGACGTGGAGGCCACCGCTGCGGCCCTCAACGCCGCCGCCCAGGTCGCCGCGAAGCACGGCGTGCGCGTCGGCTACCACAACCACGCCCACGAGCTGGAGAGCACCATCGAGGGCGCCACCGCGCTCGAGTACTTCGCGAGCAAGCTCGCGCCCGAGGTCGTGCTGGAGGTCGACACCTACTGGGTGATCGTCGGCGGCAAGGACCCGGTGGAGCTGCTCACGAAGCTCGGCGACCGCGTCGTCGCCCTGCACATCAAGGACGGCCCCGGCACCACCGAGACCAAGGATCAGGTCGCCGTCGGCCAGGGCTCCGTGCCCGTCGCCGACATCATCGCGGCCGCTCCGAACGCCCTGCGCGTCATCGAGCTCGACGACTCCCGCGGCGACCGCTTCCAAGCCGTCGCCGACAGCTACGCCTTCCTCACCTCGGAGGCCTTCGCGTGACCGGCACCGGAAAGGTCGGCGTCGGCCTCATCGGCGCCGGCGTCATCAGCAACCAGTACCTCGAGAACCTCACCGCGTTCCCCGACCTCGATGTGCGCTTCGTCGCCGACATCGACCTGGACCGCGCCAAGGCCCAGGCCGAGAAGTTCGGCGTCCCCGGCTCGGGCACGGTGGAGGAGCTGCTGGCGGACGACACCATCGAGATCGTCGTCAACCTCACCATCCCCAAGGTGCACGTCGAGGTGGCGCTGCAGGCGCTCGCCGCCGGCAAGCACGTGTGGAGCGAGAAGCCGTTCGCGCTCGACCGCGCCAGTGGTGTGGCGCTCCTGGAGGCCGCCCACCAGAAGGGCCTGCGCGTCGCCACGGCGCCCGACACCTTCCTCGGCGCCGGTATCCAGTCCGCCAGGCGCATGGTGGAGAACGGCGGCATCGGCGCCCCGCTGACCGCTCTGACCCTCATGCAGAGTGCCGGCCCCGAGTCGTGGCACCCGAACCCGGACTTCCTGTTCCAGGAGGGCGCCGGCCCGCTGTTCGACATCGGCCCGTACTACCTCACCGCGCTGGTGCAGCTCTTCGGCCCGGTCAAGCGCGTGAGCGCCATCGCCTCCAAGGCGAAGGAGTCGCGCGTGATCGGCTCCGGCCCGCGCGCCGGCGAGTCGTTCCAGGTCACCGTGCCGACGCACGTGAGCGCGCTGTACGAGTTCGAGAGCGGCCAGACCGCGCAGTCGATCTTCAGCTTCGACTCCAAGCTCGGCCGCACCCAGTTCGAGGTCGCGGGCCTGGAGGCGACGCTCGTCGTCCCGGACCCGAACACCTTCGAGGGCGACCTCCTGGTGCACGGTGCGGACGGCGTCGAGACGCTGCCCTCGACCGGCACCACCAGCGGCCGCGGCATCGGTGTCGTGGAGCTGGCCCGGGCGATCCGCGCCGGCGTCCCCGAGCGCGCCTCGGGCGAGCAGGCCTTCCACGTCCTCGACGTGATGGTCGCGACCATCGAGGCCGGCGAGTCCGGAGCCCCGGTGGACGTCACGAGCACCGTCACGGTCGCCCCGGCACTGCCGGAGGACTGGGACCCGCGCGCGGCGACCCTGGCCTGATCCTCGGCATCGACGGACGAACGGAGCAGCGTGAGCAACGAGTCGGGTGGACTGAGCCGGCGGGACGAGAGCACGGCCGGAGCGCGGCTGCGGGTGGCGATCGTCGGCGGCGGCTTCATGGCGGAGGTGCACTCCCGCGCCGCGCGCGCCGCGCGCGCCGAATTGGCGGGCATCGTCTCGTCCTCCCCTGAGCGCTCGGCCGCCGCGGCCGAGCGCCTCGGGATCGGCCGGGCGTACGGCTCGCTGGAGGAGGTGCTCGCCGACGACACGATCGACGTCGTCCACGTGACGACGCCGAACGCGCTGCACGCCTCGCAGGCCGCTGCGGTGCTCGCCTCCGGCAAGGACGTCGTGTGCGAGAAGCCGCTGGCGACCACCGTCGGTGACGCGGAGGCGCTGGTCGCCGCCGCGGCCGGGCGCACGGCGACCGTGCCGTTCGTCTACCGTTTCCACCCGATGGTCCGGGAGGCCCGGGCCCGCTTCGCCTCCGGCGCCGCGGGTCACGTGCTCACCGTGAACGCCTCCTACCTCCAGGACTGGCTGCTGGCCTCCGGCGACGACAACTGGCGCGTCGACTCCGAGCAGGGCGGCCGCTCCCGCGCGTTCGCCGACATCGGCTCGCACCTGGTCGACCTCGTGGAGTTCGTCAGCGGCGACCGGGTGGCGCGCCTGTCGGCCAAGAAGCGCACGGTTTTCGCCGAGCGCGCCTCCCACGCCGGCATCACGACCGAGGACGCCGCCGCGGTCGTCATCGAGACCGAGTCGGGCGCCATCGGCACCCTGCTCGTGTCGCAGGTGGCGCCCGGCCGCAAGAACCGGCTGTGGCTGGAGATCGCGGGCAGCGCCGAGAGCGTGGCCTTCGACCAGGAGCAGCCGGAGACGCTGTGGGTGGGCCGCCGTTCCGGCAGCCTCCTCGTCCCGCGCGACGCCGACCAGCTCAGCGCCGACGCCGCGCGGCTCTGCGTGGTGCCGTCCGGGCACCCGCAGGGCTACCAGGACGCGTTCAACGCGTTCGTCGCCGACAGCTACGCCGCGGTCGCGGGGGAGACCCCCGACGGACTGCCGCGCTTCGAGGACGGCCTGCGCGCCGTCCGGATCACCGACGCCGTGATCGACTCCGCCGAGTCGGGCACCTGGATCGAGATGGGAACCAACTGATGACTGACGTCGAGTCGGGGCGCACGCACCCGGTCACCCTGTTCACCGGCCAGTGGGCCGACCTCACGCTGGAGGAGGTGGCGAAGCACGCCTCCGAGTGGGGCTACGACGGCCTGGAGATCGCCTGCTCGGGCGAGCACCTCGACGTCTGGCGCGCCGCGGAGGACGACGCGTACCTCCAGGGGCGCCTCGACATCCTCGACAAGTACGGCCTGAAGGTCTGGGCCATCTCCAACCACCTCAAGGGCCAGGCCGTCTGCGACGACCCGATCGACTTCCGCCACCAGGCGATCGTCGGCTCGAAGGTGTGGGGCGACGGCGACCCGGAGGGCGTCCGCCAGCGCGCCGCGGAGGAGCTGAAGCTCACCGCGAAGGTCGCCCGCAAGCTCGGCGTGGACACCGTCGTCGGCTTCACCGGCTCCAGCATCTGGCCGTACGTCGCCCAGTTCCCGCCGGTCCCCGCCTCCGTCATCGACGCCGGTTACCAGGACTTCGCCGACCGCTGGAACCCGATCCTCGACGTGTTCGACGGCGAGGGCGTGCGGTTCGCGCACGAGGTGCACCCGTCCGAGATCGCGTACGACTACTGGACGAGCGTCCGCTCCCTGGAGGCCATCGACCACCGCGAGGCGTTCGGCTTCAACTGGGACCCGTCGCACATGATGTGGCAGGACATCGACCCGGTGGGCTTCATCGTGGACTTCAAGGACCGCATCTACCACGTCGACTGCAAGGACACCCGCCTTCGGCCGAAGTCCGGCCGCGCCGGCGTGCTCGGCTCGCACTTGCCCTGGGGCGACCCGCGCCGCGGCTGGGACTTCGTCTCGACCGGGCACGGCGACGTGCCGTGGGAGGACTCGTTCCGCGCTCTGGAGTCGATCGGATACACCGGCCCGATCTCCGTCGAGTGGGAGGACGCCGGGATGGACCGCCTGCACGGCGCCGCGGAGGCCGTCGGGTTCATCCGCTCACTGCTGTGGAAGCTGCCGACGGCGTCCTTCGACGCGGCGTTCAGCAACCAGGACTGAGGCCGGAGCGCCCCGCTAGGCTCACCCCCCGTGGACATCATCCGTGGCGAGGACTGGTACGGCCGCGACCTCGACCGCCTCGAGTTCGATGGCGTCGAGTTCATCGACCTCGACCTGACGGAGGTGCGCTCGACGGGCGCCACGTTCACCGCGTGTACGTTCCGCAAGGTCCGCTTCAACGTGAGCGAGCACACCGACAGCGCGTTCGTGAACTGCACGTTCATCGGCTGCAACTTCTTCGACGCGACGTTCCGGCGGTGCAAGCTCACCGGCAGCAGCTTCAGCGGATGCGAGTTCGCGCTGCTGAAGGTCGAGGGCGGCAACTGGTCGTTCGTCGACCTCGGCCGCGCCGAGCTGCGCGGGGTCGACTTCACGGGCGTCAAACTGCGGGAGGCCGACCTCGGCCGGGCGCGCTGCGCCGAGGCGACCTTCGCCGGCTGCGACCTGTCGGCGGCGACGCTCGCCGGCACCGACTTCTCCGCGGCGAACCTCGTCGGCAGCGACCTAACGGGCGTCGACCCGGCCGACGTCGGCCTCCGCGGCGCCACCATCGATCAGCGCCAGGCCGTCCTCCTCGCCGAGGCCGCCGGAATGACGGTCGTCGCGACCCCGAACTGAGGCCACGACATTCGTGACGAATGCCTAAACCGAAGCCTTGCCTGGTGAAACGGTCACACACCGATGACGACGTCCATTTTCACGCAGCCCTTTCCGCAACGACTGCACGTCGTGTGAAGAGCCAGGGAACGGCTGACCCCGCAAGCAGGAGGGCGGAGACGCCGAACGCCCACCCGAATCCCGCGTGGTCGCTGATGGCCCCTGCAGCGAGCGGACCGATGACCATGCCACAGTCGAGGGCCATGCTGGAAATGGCCAACACCCGGCCTCCGCTTCGGTCGCGCCCGATGACGTCCGCGACAGCGGCCTGCTGCGCCGGGTTCAGGACGCCTGCGCCGATGCCGGCGACGACCGACCAGATGCACAACATCACGATTGATGGGCTGAGCCCGATCAGAAGCTGAGCGAGTCCGCCGACAACGAGCCCGATGATGACCAGCGGCTTTCGTCCGACTCGGTCTGAGAGCGCGCCGGCGGCGTAGAGCGTCAGCGTGTTTCCGAGCGCGAACGCGCCCATCGCGAGCCCCGCAGCGAACGGTCCCGAGTGCAGGGTCGAGACGACCAGCAGCGGGATAAGGGTGGGTCGGGCTCCGATGTTCGCCCAGCCTGTGGCGAACGAAGAGCCGAGACTCGACACGTACCGGCGGTCCTTGAAAGCTTCCCGAAGCAGCATCGGCGGGGCTTTGCTCGTGCCATTCGTCCGGTGCCCATGCACGTTCCGGACACAGATCAGAATCACCAACGCACACGCCAGCAACAGGAGACCGTAGAGGACGAATGGCAAGCGCGCTCCGAAGCCGGCGAGGAGGCCGCCAACGACGGGACCGACGAAGTCGCCTAAAAAGAGCGATGACGTGAGAATGCCGACGGCGCGACCGCGAATCTCTTCCGGTGCAACGCGGATAAGCAGCGCACCCGCGGCGACGTTGAACATGACTGACCCAATGCCGCCAACGCTCCTGAACGCCAGCAGCTCCCCGTACGATGCGGCAAAGGCGGTGGTCAGTGTGGACGCCGCCAGCACGACGAGACCGGTCATGTAGACGGTGCGCTCGCCCCACCGTTCGATGAGGATGCCTGCCACCGGCGCGAACGCAATCCTTGCTACGGCGTACAAGCTCACGACGAGCGCGGCGCCGGTATTCGTGACTCCGAACGACACGGCGTAATGGGGCAATACGGGGGCGATCAGTCCGAAGCCCAGGGATACGAAGAACGACACTGCGATGAGCACCCAGAGCGCGAAGGGGATGGATGCCTTCGGCTCATCGGCCGAACGAGAACTCGTCCGTGAATCTACGGTCACGGAAATTCCTTTCGTTGCGCGGGCCGCACGCACCGCACAGCGCCCCAAACAATATCGGGGCGGCACGTCCGCAATCAACAATTTGCAATGGCGTTGCCAAAAATCCTAAATCTTCCTGTTACATTTCTTGGCTTTCTCCAGCCGGAGCGGGAACGGGCCGCAAACACATCGGCGCCCGCCCCCGGTGTCGCGGGGACGGGCGCCGAAGCGGTCGCGGTGTGCGCTACGCGACCTCGTTGACCTGGCCGTGCTTGATGTGGAGGCGGCGCTGGGCGCGCTTGGCCACCGCGGAGTCGTGCGTGACGACGATGACGGTGAGGCCGCGGTCGCGCCACAGGCCCTCCAGGAGGTCCATGATCTCGTCGCGGGTCTCCTCGTCCAGGTTGCCGGTGGGCTCGTCGGCCAGCAGCACGTCCGGGTTCTTGACCAGGGCGCGGGCGATCGCGACGCGCTGCTGCTGGCCTCCCGACAGCTCGGACGGGAGGTGGCTGCCGCGGTCGGCCAGGCCCACCGAGGCGAGTGCCTCGGCGGCGCGGCGCTTGCGCTCCTCCGCGCTGACCTTGAGCGGTGCGAGCGCGGTCTCCACGTTCTCCTGGGCCGTCAGGGTCGGGATCAGGTTGAAGCCCTGGAAGACGAAGCCGATCTCGTTGGCGCGGATGCCGGTGAGCTTGTGGTCGCCGAGCTTCGACAGGCTCGCCGGGCCGAGCTCCACCGAGCCGGTCGTCGGCCGGTCGAGCGCGCCGAGCATCTGCAGCAGCGTCGACTTGCCTCCGCCGGTCGGACCCTGGATGGCGACGAGCTGGCCGTCCGGGATCTCCAGGGTGACGTCGTCGAGGGCGACGACCTCGCGGCTGGACTGGCGGTACTTCTTGGTGACGTTCGTGAGGGTGTACACGACTGCTCCTTCTTGTGGTCTGGGGCGGCTCAGGCGACCGAGCGCAGGGCGGCGGCGGGACGGAGACGGGAGGCGCGCCAGCCGCCGATCGCACCGGCGAGGAGACCGCCGAGGATGGCGAGCGCCACCGCGCCGACGATGATCCACACCGTGATCGGGGCGTGCAGGGCGATGTCGGCCGTGGTCTGGGAGGCGGCCCGGCGGACGCCGGCGAACGCGCCGCCGCCTCCGGTCCCGCCGCCGCCGAAGCCGCCGCCCCCGCCGAAGCCGCCGCCACCGCCGCCGAAGCCGCCGCCGCCCGCTCCTCCGGTGCCGACCCCACCGGTGCCCCGACCGGCGGCATTGGCGAAGCCGGAGCCGATGCCGCCGGTCAGAGTCGGGGAGATGATGTTGACGACCCACACGCCGAGGAGTCCGACGGCGACGCCGATGATGCCGCCGATGAGGCCCTGCACGATCGACTCGCCGGCGACCTGGCCGGTGATGCGGCGGTTGGACCAGCCGATCGCCTTCAGGGTGCCGAACTCGCGGGTGCGGCGGGTGACGCCGGAGATGGTGAAGAGGATGGCGATGAGGAACGCCGCCGCCAGCACGATCACCGAGAGCCAGGTGCCGAGGTTGGCGATGAGCTGGCCGGCGCTGCCGAGCGAGCCGGAGACGCTGGAGGCCAGGTCGGCCTGGTCGCTGACGGTCGCGCCGGGGAGGGCCTTGGTCAGGTCGGCCTTGATCTGGTCGATGTCGCTCGACGACGCGGCGGTGATATACACCGAGGAGATCTTGGAGGCCTGTCCCGAGAGCGTCTGCGCGACTCCGAGCGGGATGTACGCGTTCGCGGCGGTGGTGGAGTCCGCCCCGGTGGCGGAGACGATGCCGATGACCTTGAAGTCGGTTCCGCCGATGGTGACGGTGTCGCCGACGGCCTTGCTCGCGCTCTTGGCGTAGGCGGCGTCAAGGACCACCACGTCGGCGGACTTGTCGGCCGCGGTGAACGTGCGGCCGCCGGCCAGCGTCACGGACGAGAGCGGTCCGACCGACTTGCCGGCCGGGTCCAGGCCCATCACCGAGAAGGAGTCGACGGTGAACGAGCTGCCGCCCGCGCCGTCAGCGCCGCCGGTGGGCGCCGGCGTGGTCGCGGCGGAGCCGCCGGCCGCCTGGCGCTGCTCGCGGAGCTGCTGGAAGTTCGGGAGGGTGCCGTTGAAGCTGGTGTTGGTCAGCGAGAGCACCGCGGCCGCGGCCTGCACGTTCTGGACCTTCTTGGCCGTGGTCAGCGTGGAGGCGTCCATCACGGTGGCGCCGCGGGTGGGGGCCAGACGGGAGGTGTGCACCTGGCGGCCGGAGCCGGTGTCGGTCCCGGAGTTGGCGCCGAAGTCGAAGCGGGGGCCGCCGCCGGCGCCCTGCTGGCCGGTCGCGTTCTGCGCGGTGGCCGGCTCCGTGACGGTGATGTCGGTGCCGACGCCGTAGACGGACTGCAGCACGCTCGCCTGCGCGTCCTTCACACCGGCGGATACCGCGTTGACGATGATGACGAGCGCGATCGCGAGCGCCATGCCGATCGCGATGATGACCGTCTGCTTGCGGCGGTTGAGGAGCTCGCGCCGCAGGTATGTCCCGAACATTGGCTTCCATATCTCTGGGGAGGAAAGAGTGATTCAGGAGGAAGCTAGGGAAAGCGGTTTGCGGAGCACTATGGCATGGCTATGGATCTGCCGTGTGCCGCTTAGGGAGTTCACATCCGCCGCCGCGACGCCGGACCACTGACTCTCAGAACTCCCATAGGTTTCACCAAGACGCCGCCGATTCCGCTCCTCATAATGGGAAAGGTGACCATCAATGCCCGAGCCGCGTCCGGCACCTCCAGCCAGCCCCGTACCCTCCTGCGCCGAGCCGACGGCAGCTCGATCCGCGTCCTCGTCGTCGACGACGAGGCCACGCTGACCGATCTGCTCGCGATGGCGCTGCACTACGAGGACTGGGAGGTGAAGACCGCGTCCAACGGGCAGCAGGCCCTGCAGCTCTCCCGCGAGTTCAAGCCGGACGTCGTCGTGCTGGACATCATGCTGCCGGACATCGACGGCCTCCAGGTGCTGTCCCGGATGCGCGCCGACGGCAACGAGGCGCCCGTCCTGTTCCTCACCGCCAAGGACGCCCTGGACGACCGGATCGCGGGGCTCACGGCCGGCGGCGACGACTACGTCACCAAGCCGTTCAGCCTCGAGGAGCTCGTCGCCCGCCTCCGCGGCCTGCTGCGCCGGTCACGCGCAGCCGTCGCCGACCAGGGCGACCCGGTGCTGATCGTGGGCGACCTCGTGCTGGACGAGGACAGCTACGAGGTGCACCGCGACGGCGACCCGATCCAGCTCACCGCCACCGAGTTCGAGCTGCTGCGCTTCCTGATGCGCAACCCGCGGCGCGTGCTCAGCAAGGCGCAGATCCTGGACCGGGTCTGGTCGTACGACTTCGGCGGCTCCTCCAGCGTGGTCGAGCTCTACATCTCCTACCTGCGCAAGAAGATCGACGCCGGCCGCCCCCCGATGATCCACACCGTGCGCGGCGCCGGCTACATGGTGAAGGCCGCGCAATGACCGCTGCCCGCTCTGCGGGCGCCCCGACCTCCGGCCGTGAGCGCGCCCGGCGCCTCGGCCTCCGTCCGTTCCGCACCTGGACGCTGCGCAGCCGCGTGGTGCTGGTCGTCGTGGCCATGCTCGCGGTGCTCGGCACGGTGATCGGCACGATCAGCGTGCTCGCGCTGCAGAACTACCTCGTGGAGCGGCTGGACCAGCAGCTCACGAGCG
Organism: Leifsonia sp. EB34; assembly: GCF_041260585.1. Lineage (NCBI taxonomy): Bacteria > Bacillati > Actinomycetota > Actinomycetes > Micrococcales > Microbacteriaceae > Leifsonia > Leifsonia sp. EB34. Next base: position 873,995 of record NZ_JBGCCV010000001.1, on the reverse strand, counting down.
CGCTCCTCCGCGGGCAGCACACCGCCGACCGCATCAATGCGGGCGGCCCGACCATTCCGGAGGCGCAGGGCGTCGTGACGACTCCCGGTCAGCCGACCGGCACGCTCGGAGCGGTGCGGAGCTCGACCGGCGGCCTGCTGTTCCCGCCGGTGATCCTGTCCGACCGGTCGTCGGCCTCGACGGACCAGCCGCTCGGGCCGAAGCAGGTCCCGATCAACGGCGCCGCGCTGCTCACGGTGCCCGCCGACTCCCAGCCGCGCACCGTCGACCTCGGCGCGTCCCTCGGTTCCTACCGGATCGCCGCCGCCCAGTTGGAGAACGGCGACAGCGTGATCATCGGCCTGCCGCTCAGCGAGGTGAACGCCACCACGCAGCAGCTCACGATCGTGATCGCGCTGGTCACCCTCGCGGGCCTGATCTTCGCCTTCCTCATCGCCAGCTTCGTCGTGCGCCTCGCCATGAGACCGCTCGCGCGCGTCACGGACACGGCCGAGCAGGTGGCGCACATGCCGCTCGACCGCGGCGACGTCGCCCTGTCCGTGCGCGTCCCCGAGGCCGACACCGACACGCACACCGAGGTCGGCAAGGTCGGCACAGCGCTCAACCGGATGCTCGGCCATGTCGCCTCCGCGCTGACCGCCCGGCAGGCGAGCGAGCAGAAGGTGCGCCAGTTCGTCGCCGACGCCAGCCACGAGCTCCGGACGCCGCTGGCCTCGATCCGCGGCTACGCCGAGCTCACCCGGCGCTCGCCGCACGAGCTGCCGCAGGACGTCACCCGCTCCCTCGGCCGCATCGAGTCGGAGGCCACCCGGATGACCTCGCTGGTCGAGGACCTCCTGCTGCTGGCGCGCCTCGACGAGGGCCGTGAGCTCGACCGCGACCCGGTGGACCTCTCCCTACTGCTGATCGACGCCGTCAGCGACGCGCACGCCGCCGGCCCCGACCACACCTGGCGCATCGAACTGCCCGAGGAGCCGGTGGAGGTGCTGGGCGACGCTCCACGCCTCCACCAGGTGGTGATGAACCTGCTCGCGAACGCGCGCGTCCACACACCGGAGGGCACCACGGTGGTCGCCGCGCTCGCCGTGGACGCCGCCACGCAGGAGGCCGTGGTCACCGTCTCCGACGACGGCCCCGGCATCCCGGAGACCCTCAGGGAGACGTTGTTCGAGCGCTTCGCCCGCGGCGACAGCAGCCGCAACCGGGCGACCGGATCGACCGGGCTCGGCCTGGCGATCGTCTCCGCGGTGGTGGAGGCCCACCGCGGCACGGTCACGGTGGCCAGCGAGCCGGGCAGCACGGTGTTCACGGTCCGGTTGCCGCTGGCCGTGGCGGCCGCCGCTCCGTCCGGGTCGCGCGCGGTGTTCGAGGAGGCTGCGCCGACACCCGAGCGCGCGCCGGAGTCCGAGCTCGCCCCGGACCCCGAGGTCGCTCCTGAGCCTGAGACCGCACCAGAGGGAGCGGACCGGGAGTGACCGGAACCGTCCTGCCCACGGTCGCCTACGGCGACCCCGCCGCCCCGCCCCTGGTGTTCCTGCGCGGCCTGCCCTCCGAGCCCGGCCGCGCCCGGGGCCTGGACGCGCTCACCGAGCGCGTCATCGTGAGCGGCCCCGCGCGCACGCACCGCGTGCACGCCGTCGGCCGGCCGGCGCGCCTCGAGCCCGGCGCCACGATGGCGGAGGTCGCCGACCTCTACGCCGCGATGCTGCGCAGCCGGTTCCGCGCGCCCGCGGCGATCATGGGGGTGTCGACGGGTGCGAGCATCGCCCTCCAGCTCGCCGTCGACCATCCCGATGTGGTGGGCTCCCTCGTCGTCGCGGCGGGGGCCGCGACGCTCGGCGCGAACGGCCGGGCCGCCCAGCGCCGCTACGCCGACCTCCTGAGCACGGGTGAGCCGGGCGCGACGTCCGAGCTCGCGCTCGCGACGATGGACTCCCCGCTGCTGGCCCCGGCCGTCCGGCTGGTGACCCGGCTGCTGCCCGGCCCAGCCGACCGGGACGGGCTGCGCGCCCTCGTGGAGGCCGAGGACGGCTTCGACGTGCGCGACCGGTTGTCGCGCGTCTCGGTTCCCGCACTTGTCGTCTCGGGCGGCCGCGACTTCTTCTATCCGCTGGCGCTCGCGGCGGAGACCGTCCGCGGGCTCCCGCGCGCCTCGCACGTGGTCTACCAGAACCGCTCGCACGCGGGCGTCGCCCTGCATCCGCGGTTCGGGCGGGACGTGGGGGACTTCCTGCGTGCCCACCGCGCAGCGCCCGACGAGCACGGGGCAGCGGATTTGCGTGCGACACGACCCATCCCGTACCCTTGACGGAGCCGAAGACCGCTGGTCGACATGTTCGCATGTCGAGAAGTTCCACTCAGGTGGGCGCCCGCGCAGGTGTGTGAAGTGATTCCCGCAGTTTCCTGCGAGTCGAGCTCCGTGCGTCTGCGCCGGAGCTTTTTTCTTTGCCCGCGGTCGAGGCGCACATCGTTTCCGCGGTGTGCGAGAAGACAACCGAGGAGTAGCCATGGCGAACAAGGAAGCCACGGTCGCCGAGCTCGAAGGACTGTTCGAGAGCTCGACCGCCGTTCTGCTGACCGAGTACCGCGGTCTCACTGTTGCTCAGCTCAAGACGCTGCGCAAGTCCATCAGTGAGCACGCGACGTACGCCGTGGTGAAGAACACGCTGACCAAGATCGCGGCCAACAACCAGGGAATCTCGTCGTTCGACGAGGAACTGGTCGGGCCGTCCGCGATCGCGTTCGTGCACGGCGACCCTGTCGCCGTCGCGAAGGCACTTCGTGACTTCACCAAGGCAAACCCTCTGCTGGTGGTCAAGGGCGGTTACTTCGACGGTAACCCGCTGACCGCAGAAGAGGTAGGCAAGCTCGCCGACCTCGAGTCCCGTGAGGTTCTGCTGGCCAAGCTGGCCGGCGCCTTCAAGGCCTCGCTGTTCGGAGCCGCATATCTGTTCAACGCACCGCTGTCGAAGGCCGTTCGCACGGTCGACGCGCTGCGTGAGAAGCAGGAGTCCGCTGCGTAAGGTCCGCAAGGATCCCGCAGCGGTGAGTCACCACACACACTAAGGAGAAAATCATGGCAAAGCTGTCGACTGACGAGCTGCTCGACGCGTTCAAGGAGCTCACGCTCATCGAGCTCAGCGAGTTCGTCAAGAAGTTCGAGGAGACCTTCGAGGTCACCGCCGCCGCCCCCGTCGCCGTGGCCGCCCCGGCCGCCGGTGGTGCGGGCGCCGCCGCCGAAGAGGTCGAGGAGAAGGACTCGTTCGACGTCGTCCTCGAGGCCGCCGGTGACAAGAAGATCCAGGTCATCAAGGAGGTGCGCGCCCTCACCAGCCTCGGCCTCGGTGAGGCGAAGGCTCTCGTTGACGGCGCGCCGAGCACCGTGCTCGAGGGTGCCAACAAGGAGGCCGCCGAGAAGGCGAAGGCTCAGCTCGAAGAGGCTGGCGCCACCATCACCCTCAAGTAGTCGACGCCCCATCGGGGCTTCTTCTACCGCTGGCTGAGACAGCCACGCGACTGACGAAACGCCCCCGTCCCTCCACGGACGGGGGCGTTTCGCCGTCCGCTAGGGTCGGTCGGGTGGACAGTGAGCAGGAGGCGCGCGTCGCCTACGACCTGGTGGCCGAGGATTACGCCAAACTGCTGGCGGGCGAGCTGGAGAAGCTGCCGCTCGAGCGGGCGCTTCTCACCGCGTTCGCCGAGCAGGTCGCGGGCGGCGGCGGGGGAGCGGTGGCCGACATCGGCTGCGGTCCGGGCCGTGTCTCCGGGTTCCTCGCCGGCATCGGGGTCGACGTGCGCGGCGTGGACCTCTCGCCCGGCATGATCGACGTCGCGCGGCGCGACCACCCCGGCATCCCGTTCGAGGTGGCGTCGATGGCGGCACTCCCGTTCCGCGACGGCGAGCTCGCCGGCGCCCTGGCCTGGTATTCGATCATCCACATCCCGCAGGGCCGGCAGGACGCCGTGTTCGCCGAGTTCGCCCGCGTCGTCCGGCCGGGAGGTCGGCTGCTACTGGCGTTCCAGGTGAGCGAGGGCGGCGACGAGGACGTGGTGCGCCTGCGGCAGGCGTACGGCCACGAGCTCGACCTCCGCACCCGCCGTCAGTCGCCCGCACGCGTGAAGAAGCGGCTGGCCGCGGCCGGGTTCGAGCTTGTCGCCGAGCTGACCCGCGAGCGCATCGCGCCGGAGAAGTCGCGGCAGGCTTTCCTGCTGGCTCAGCGCACCGTGGACTCCTCGGCGGCAGAGGCGGCAGCGGCCTCCTGAGCCGCGTGCGCCCGCACCCGGCCGCGGACCAGATACCAGCCCACGACGAACAGTGGCACCATGACCACGACGGCCGCGCCGAACGTGATCGTGCCCGTCGGCCAGTCGAACAGGATGAGCAGCGCGACGGTGGCGAGGAAGCCCAGCGTGAGATAGCTCGTGTACGGTGCCCCCGGCATCCGGAACGACGGCCTCGTCAGCCGGCCGGCCCGGGCGAGGGACCGCAGCCTGAGCTGGCAGATCACGATGACCCCCCAGGCCCACAGCATCGCGAGGGAGGTCAGGTTGATCCCGATCTCGAACGCGTCGCCCGGCATGACCAGGTTCAGGCCGACGCCGACGAGAGCGACGGCGCCCGTGATGAGGATGCCGCCGTAGGGGACGCCGCCCTTGTTCATCCGCAGCGCGAACCGCGGCGCCGCACCGCGCAGGGCCAGCGACCGGGCGATCCGCCCGGTCGAGTAGAGCCCGGCGTTGAGCGATGAGAGCGCCGCGGTCAGGACGACGAGGTTCATGATCGCGTCGGCTCCGTCGACGCCGATCGAGGAGAAGAACGTGACGAACGGACTCTCGTCCTTCTTGTAGGCGGTGTACGGCAGGAGCAGGGAGAGCAGCAGCACCGAGCCCACGTAGAACAACAGGATCCGCACCAGGATGGTGTTGATCGCGCGCGGCATCGTCTTCTGCGGGTCCTCCGTCTCGCCGGCGGCGGTGCCGATGAGCTCGATCGCCCCGTAGGCGAAGAGGACGCCAGGGACGACGAGGACGAGCGGCATCAGCCCGGTGGGGAAGAGCCCGCCGTGGTCGGCGAGCAGCGCGAAGCCCGGCGTGCGGCCGTCGACGGGAGTGCCCCACACCACGAAGGCGATCCCGATCACCAGGAACGCGACGAGCGCGACCACCTTGATCAGGGCGAACCAGAACTCCAGCTCGCCGAACACCTTCACCGACAGCAGGTTGAGCAGCAGCACCACCGTCAGGGCGAGCAACGCGAACACCCACTGCGGGATCTCGGCCAGCACGGGGACGTACTTGCCGAAGAAGTGCATGTAGAGGGCGACGGCCGTCACGTCGACGATGCCGATCATGCCCCAGTACATCCAGTACATCCAGCCGGTCACGAAGGCGAGCTTCTCGCCGAAGAACTCGCGCGCGTACGAGACGAATGACCCGGAGTCCGGGCGGTGCAGGATCAGCTCTCCGAGCGCCCGCAGGATGAGGTAGGCGAAGATGCCGCAGATCGCGTACACGACGAGGAGGCCGGGACCGCCGGAGTTGAGGCGGCCACCGGCCCCGAGGAAGAGTCCTGTTCCGATCGCGCCGCCGATGGCGATCATCTGGATGTGCCTGCGCTTGAGGCCCTTGTGGTAGGTGCCGTCGCCGGCCGGGTCGGGGGAGGTCATCCGGCGATTCAATCAGGTGATGTGTGAGATTCTGACGCGGCTTGATTTACATAGGCAAGCTATATATAATGGAGGCCGTGACCGAAACACTGCACACCCCGCTCGACACCGCCCAGCTCCGCCACACCCTCGGCGACCTCGTCGTCGCGAGCCATCGCCTCGCCCGGCTGGCCGCGCGCGTCACGGGCAGCACCGAGTCCCCGGCGACCTGGCGCACCCTCAGCGTGCTGCAGTCGGTCGGCGCGATGCGGCTTGGCGAGCTCGCGTCCCAGAGCCGGGTCTCCCAGCCGACGATGACCAAGCTGGTGCGCAACCTGGTGGACTCGGAGTGGGTCAAGCGCATCGCCGACGTCGACGACGCCCGCGCCTGGCAGATCGCGATCACCCCGAAGGGCGCCGCGGCGCTCCAGGACTGGCGGGACACCCTCTCCGCCGCCCTCGTGCCGATGTTCGCCGACCTCCGCGACGACGAGCTGGCCGCCATGCAGGCCACCGTCGAGATCATCGCGTCCCGCGTCGACCTGTCCGCAGCGACTTCGGCCGCCGTCGACGGCCGCTGAGGTATTCACCCCACCTTTCACTCTTCTCGCTCCACAGACTCAGGAGGCCTCACCCGTCCATGTCCCATCAGAAGCCCGACAACATCCTCAAGCAGCCGACCGCCGTCTGGGCCGTCGCGTTCGCGTCGGTCATCGCCTTCATGGGCATCGGCCTCGTCGACCCGATCCTCCCGGCCATCGCCGCGAGCCTGCAGGCGACCCCGACGCAGACCGAGATGCTCTTCACGAGCTACCTGCTGATCACGGGTGTGGCGATGTTCTTCACGAGCTGGATCTCCAGCCGCATCGGCGCCAAGCGCACCCTGCTGATCGGCCTGGCGCTGATCGTGGTGTTCGCGCTCGCGGCGGGGCTGTCGCAGAACGTGTGGTCGATCATCGGCTTCCGCGCCGGCTGGGGTCTCGGTAACGCCCTCTTCATCTCGACGGCGCTCGCGACCATCGTCGGCGCCGCGGCGGGCGGGACCTCGGCGGCGATCATCCTCTACGAGGCCGCGCTCGGCCTGGGCATCGCCATCGGCCCGCTGCTCGGCGGCCTGCTCGGGAGCTGGAGCTGGCGCGGGCCGTTCTTCGGCACCGCCACGCTGATGGCCATCGGTTTCATCGCCATCGTGGTGATGCTCAAGAAGAACCCGGAGAAGCCCGTCCCGACGAAACTCTCCGCCCCGTTCCGCGCCCTCGGCCGGCCGGCGCTCGGCTTCCTCGCCGCGGCCGCGCTGTTCTACAACATCGGCTTCTTCGTCCTGCTGGCGTACACGCCGTTCGCGCTGGCCGACCTCGGCGTCAAGGACGCGATCACCCTCGGCCTGATCTTCTTCGGCTGGGGCGTCGCGCTCGCGATCACCTCGGTCTGGGTCGCGCCGCTGCTCACGTCCCGGCTGCCGCGGACCCGCGTGCTCTGGCTCATCATGCCGCTGCTGGCGCTCGATCTCGCCGCCGCCGGCCTGCTGGTGGGCTCGCTGGTCGCGCTGATCGTCTGCGTGATCGTCGGCGGTCTGCTGCTCGGCATCCTGAACACCGTGCTGACCGAGTGCGTGATGGAGGCCACCGACCTGCCGCGCTCGGTCGCGTCGAGCGCGTACTCCGGCGTCCGCTTCCTCGGCGGCGCGATCGCCCCGCCGGCCGCCACGCTGCTGGCCGGCCTGTTCGCCCGGTCCACCCCGTTCTACGCCGGCGCGATCTCGGTCCTGATCGCCGCCGCCCTGGTGATGCTCGGCCACAAACACCTCAAGCGCGTCGACGGCCCGCACGAGACGCTGGAGCAGGAGGCCGAAGTGCTCGCTCTCGCCGACGCGGACTGATCGAGCCGCGCCGCCTGAGCGCGTCGCCCGAGCCGGGTTCGCCCTGAGCGCGTCGCTCGAGCCCCGTTCTCAGGAACGGCGACAGTAAACCCTGAACCGGTTCAAATGACGAAGAGCCGCCCTGTCCTAGTCAGGGCGGCTCTTCCCGTACGCGCCGAAGCGTCGGTACGGACGGACTGTCGGCGGTCGATCGTGCCTACCCGAAAGGCGCGATCGGCCAACGGCCGCATGACCCATTGTTTCAGATGATCGGACGCTGATCGTTCATATCCGGAGGGATTCGCCCAAATCCGCGAATTCTGCCGCCGTGTGTACGAACTCGCAGCGTTCAGCGGGGCGGCGCCGTCGACGTGCGCACCACCAGGTGCGCGGACGAGCGCACCGATCCGGCCCGCGGCTCGCCGCCGGCCAGCTCGTCGAGGAGGATGCGCGTCGCCGTCGCTCCTTGCTCGAACGGGCTCTGCGCCATCGTCGTGAGCCCGAAGCACGCCGAGAAGTCGTGGTCGTCGATGCCGATGACGGAGAGGTCGTCCGGCACGCGCAGGCCGTGGTCGCCCGCGGCGAGGATGGCGCCCATCGCCATCTCGTCCGAGCCGGCGAACACGGCCGTCGGGCGGGGACCGGGCCGGTCGAGCAGCCGGTTCATCGCCGCGCGGCCCTCCGGCAGGGAGAACCCGCCGGGGATGACCCACTCCGGCCGCACCGGCAGGTGCGCCGACCGCATCGCCTTCTCGAAGCCGCGCAGCCTCCCGACCGGCACGTTGCTGTTCAGGCCTTCCTCGTCTTCGCCGCCGAGGTGGGCGATATCGGTGTGGCCGAGGCCGATGAGGTGGTTGGTGGCCTCTTTGGCCGTGGCCTTCTCGTCGATGCCGACGCTGCGCAGGCCCTTGACCGGGCCGCCGACCACGATGGTCGGGTGCCCGAGCGACGCGAGCTGCTCGCGCTCGTCGGAGGTGAAGTCGAGGCACAGGGCCAGGAGGGCGTCCGTGCGCTTGCGGAGGATGCTGCGGTGGAAGACCCGCTCCCGGTCGCCGCGATGGCCGCCGAGATTGAACAGGATCATGTCGTAGCTGGCCGAGCGCAGCTCCGCGTCGACGCCCTCCAGCACCTGCGTGTAGAACCACCGGCTGACCGACGGCACGACCACTCCGAGCGCCAGGGTGCGTCCGCTGGCGAGCCCAGACGCGCTGGAGGACGCGACGTAGCCGAGCTCGTCCGCCGCGCGCCGGACTGCGGCCCGCGTCGTGTCGGACACGTTCGGGAGACCCCGGAGCGCGCGCGACACCGTCGCGGTCGAGACCCCGGTCGCGCGCGCGACCTCCTCGATGCCTGCCATGCCGCCCCCGTCAGGAGTCCTGGCCCGCGTGCGCCTCCTCCGCCCGCAGGCGCGCCGCCGCGATGCGGCGCCGCGCCTGCAGCAGGAGGATGAAGACGACCACGAGCACGAGCGAGACCAGAGCCCACGTGAGCGCGGGCTGGCCGGTGAGCTCGCAGGATGCGGTGATGATCACGAAGACGACCGCGAAGAAGCCGACGAACCCCAGTCCGAGGTCGACGAACTCCTTCGGGTCGTTCCTTCGCATCCGCTCAGCCCTTCACTCCACCGGCCGTGAGGCCCGCGACGATCCGGCGCTGGAAGATCAGCACCAGGATGATGAGCGGGACGGTCACGATCGTACCGGCGGCCATGATGGCCGTGTACGGCTCCTGGTGCGGCTGGCTCCCGGTGAACGACGCGATGGCGACCGTCACCGGCTGCGTCTTGTCGCTCGAGAGCTGGCTGGAGATCAGGAACTCGTTCCACGAGGAGATGAACGCCAGGATCGCGGTCGTGAACACGGCGGGCGCCGCCAGCGGCAGGATAATCTTGCGGAACGCCTGCGCCTGGGTGCAGCCGTCGATCCGGGCGGCCTCCTCCAGGTCCCACGGCATCTCGCGGAAGAACGAGACGAGCGTGTAGACGGTCAGCGGGAGGGCGAACGAGATCTCCGGGATGATCAGCGCCTGGTAGGTGCCCATCCAGCCGATGTTCGTGAAGAGCTGGAACAGCGGGGTGATGAGCGCGACGCCCGGGAACATGGACGCGGCCAGGATGATGCCGAGGATGATGCCCTTGAACTTGAAATCGAGGCGGGCGAGCGCGTACGAGGCGAAGATGCCGACCACGAGCGAGATCAGCGTCACGCAGACGCCGATGAAGAGCGAGTTCAGCAACGCCCCGGGGAGGTTGTTCCCGAGCTTGGTGGAGAGCGCCGTCACGTAGTTGTCGAGCGTCACATGCGTGAACCACGGGGTGTTGTCACTCGTGTACCCGACTTCGCGGAACGAGGTGACGACCATCCAGTAGAACGGGAGCAGACACCAGAGCACGACCACGAGCGCCTGGATTCCGGTGCGGATGCTCTGGTTCCTGTTGCGCTGCTTGGTGCGGTTCTTCGTGCGGGTCCGGGGGAGGGCGTTCGCCTCCGCGGTGGCCGATGCGGGGCCGGCGACGGTGGTCATCACTTTGCTCCCTTCGCTTGCGTCTCCTGCGTTCGGACCACGTTCGTGCCGAGGAACCGCACGAAGATGAACGCGACCAGGAAGATCAGGATGAACGTGATGGTGGAGAGGGCGGCAGCGCTGTTGAAGCCCTGCCTGATCTGATCGACCACGAGGATCGACAGTGTGGTCGTCGCATGGCCGGTGCCTCCGCCGCCGCCCGTGAGGATCTGCGGGAGGTCGTAGATGCGGAGCGCGTCGAGCACGCGGAAGAGGATCGCGACCATCAGCGCCGGCTTCAGCAGGGGCATCGTGACGCGCCAGAACCGCTGCCAGGTGCTCGCGCCGTCCATCTTCGCCGCCTCGTAGACGTCCTCCGGGATGATCTGGAGGCCGGCCAGGATGAGCAGCGCCATGAACGGCGTCGTCTTCCAGGTGTCGGCGATGATGACCGCGAACCGGGACGCCCATTCATCGCTCGTCCAGAGGATGTGCGTGCTGAGCACGGCGTTGGCGACACCGGCGACCGAGAAGATGAAGAACCACAGCTTCGCGGTGACGGCGGTGGGGATCGCCCACGGGATCAGGATGGCCGCGCGGACGAAGCCGCGGCCGCGGAAGGCGCGGTTCATGATGAGCGCGAACCAGAGGCCGAGGACGGTCTCCAGGATCACGGTGGTGACCGTGAAGAAGAAGGTGACCCCGACGGCGCTCCAGAAGGTGGCGCCGAGGTTGCCGGGCGGGCACGAGACCGTGGTCCCGTTCGGGCCGGCGCACTGCTGGAACAGCCAGTGGGCGTAGTTCTGGAAGCCGGCGAAGCCGCCCTGCACGAACAGGCCGGTCGCGGGATCGAGGCCCGCATCCTTCTGGAAGGACATCACGATGGCGCTCACGATCGGGTAGCCGATCACAACGGCGAGCAGGACGATCGTGGGGAGGATCAGGTAGAGGGCCCAGCGGCTCTGCTGGCGGCGGGTGTGCTTGATGCCTGCGCGCTGCTCAGGCGGCCTGTTCTTCGTTGCTGAGGGGGCGACGACGTTCGACGTTGACATGTGCTGCCTCCGGGAGGAAAGCGGGAAGTGTGGGGAGCCGGGCGGCGGGAGAGGTCCCGCCGCCCGGCGACCGTGATGGGCTCTACTGGCCCGCGCTCGCGGTCTTGATGGCAGCCGACATGTCCTTCAGCGCCTGGTCGACCGACTTGTCGCCCTTCAGGGCGGCGTAGGCGTTGTCCTGAACGGCCTTGGTGATGGCCGGGTAGAACGGCGACACGGGACGCGGGACCGCGTTCTCGATCGACGTCTTCAGGGTGGACAGGTAGGGCAGCTGGCTGTTCAGGCCCGGGTCGCTGTACAGCGAGGACAGCACCGGAGCGAGCGAGCCCTGCGTCACGAAGAACTTCTGGGTCTCTTCGCTCTGAAGGAACTGCAGGAAGGCGAACGCGGTCGCCTTGTGCTTGCTGTAGACGCTGATCGCGGCGTTGTGACCGCCCAGGCTGGAGACGCCCGGCTTGTCGGCGGAGACGCCCGGCAGCGGCGCGATGCCGAAGGTGTCCTTCACCGTGGACGAGCCGTCGGTCTTGGCCAGGTTGTAGACGTACGGCCAGTTGCGCAGGAACATCAGCTTGCCGGCTTCGAACGCCTGGCGGCCCTGCTCCTCCTGGTAGGTGATGGCCTCGGCCGGGATCTGGCCGTTCTTGAAGCCGTCCACCAGGCGGGTCAGACCCGCGTTGGCCTGCGAGCTGTCGACGGTGACGGTCTTGCCGTCGTCGCCGACGATGGTGCCGCCGTTGGTGTTGATGGCCTCGGCCACGTTCACCGTCAGACCCTCGTACTGGGCGAACTGACCGGCGTAGCAGCCGATGCCCTTCGCCTTGGCGATGTCGCAGTCCTTGAGCATCTCATCCCAGGTCTTGGGCGCGGCCGGGACCAGGTCCTTGCGGTAGTACAGGATGCCGCCGTCGGAGGTCTGCGGCGCCGCGTACTGCGTGCCGTTGTAGGTGCCCGACTTGACCGTCGGGGCCAGCAGCTTCGAGTTGTCCATCTTGAAGTTGCCGGTCAGCGGCTGCAGCCAGCCCTTCGCGGCGAACTCACCCGTCCACACCACGTCGACATCGACGACGTCGTAGTTCGGGTCCTTGGCCTGGAAGTGCTGCACGAGGTCGTCGTGCTGCTGGTCGGCCTGGTCGGTCTGCTCCTTGAAGGTGACCTTCTCGCTGGGGTGTGCTGCGTTCCACTTGTCCACCAGGGGTCGGACGACGTTGGAGTTGTCCTTGCCCTGCACGTAGGTGATGGGGCCTTTGCTGTCGAGGTTCGCGCCGGCGTCCCCGCCCGCGCTTCCGCCCGATCCTGAACCGCCGCCGGTGCATCCCGCAAGGGCGAGGCCAGCGATGGCGACCCCTGCGATCACGGCGAGACGTGCTGCTTTCATTTCACTCCTCGTTGAGCTAGTGGTGCTCTGGTGCTCTTGGTGCAGGCGCGGGTGCGCCCGGGCTCAAGGTACTCCGACGGATCACTCTGTGCAAGCGTTTACGTCAAGCGCTTGCATTGCGATTCGGTCACGGCTGTTCCGCCCGCGGACGGGGGTCGGGACCGCGGTTCGTGATGTGTGGCGCACGACGTCTGACCGTGGAGTATCATGCGCTGGACTGAAACGGGGTGCTCCATGCCGGAATCCACGATCGACGCCGCACTGACGCTGCTCGCGCAGGGCAGGGACGTCCTCCTCGTCGGCGACGACGGGTCGGGCAAGACCTGGTGCCTGTCGCAGCTCGCCGGGGCGCTGCGCAAGCGCGGGAACGACGCCGTGGTGGTGCCGGGACGCCTCGGCTCCGCCGCCGATCCGCTCGCGCCGTTCGCCGCCACGACGGTCCCGCTCGACGGGTGGGACGGCGCGTCGGCCGGGCGGCTCGTCGCCGCGTTCGCCGAGGAGCTGAACGGGCCGAGGAGCCGGCTCCTGGTGGACGACCTGGATGCGCTGGAGGTGCTGGCCATCGCGGCGCTCCGCGCCGTCCTCGACCGCACCGGGGCCAGGCTCGTGGCGACGGCCGGGCGCCGCTCGGTGGCGATCGGGGGAGTGCCGCGCCCGTTCGCCGACCTGCTCGCCGAGCGCGCGCCGGCGGATGTCGCCGTGCCGCCGCTGTCGTTCGAGGCGATGTCCCGGTTCGTCGCCGCCCGCCTGCGCGGCCGCCCGGACGCCGAGCTGATCGTCTCGCTGAGCGCGCACTCCGGCAGCAATCCGCGCGCCGCGGCCGCCCTCGTCGACGTCGCGGTCGCGTCGGGGGCGATCGGCCAGCGCGACGGGCTCTGGTCGGAGGTCGGCGCGCTCGAGGAGGCCTCCGCCGCCTCCGTCGTCCACGCGTTCACCGGGCGGCTCAGCCCGGAGGAGCAGAGCGCCCTGGAGCTGCTGGCCTGGGCGGGCCCGCTGCCGCCGCGCGAGCTCGACCGGCTCGTGGACCCGGCGATCCTGCTCAGCCTGAACCAGCGCGGGCGCCTGTCGTGGAGCCACGCGGAGGTCGGCCACGACGCCAGGGTCAGCCCGCCCGCGCTGTCCCGCGGGTTGCGCGAGCAGCTCACCCCCGAGCGGCGCTACCGCCTGGTCGAGACCGTGGAGCGCACGTTCGGCGCCGACTTCGTGCCCGACCGGGAGCACAGCGCCATCGACCCGTTCGTGGTGAGCGGGCTGGACAGCGACGACTACTGGCGCTGGTCGGCGGAGTTCGCCGGACAGGTGAAGGAGCGGGTGGCCGTGCGCGAGGCGGCGGCCCGCGCGCTGTGGACCGAGCTCCCGACGGTCGAGAACGCCTGCGCGTACTTCCGCACGCTGACCGTCCAGCGCCCTGCCGAGACGCTCGGCCGCATCTTCGCCGAGACGCGGTTCGGCGACAGGGACTCGGTCACCGCCCGCCTCCAGTTCTCGTTGTACGAGTTGCAGTGGCTGACCTGGACCGGAGCCGACGACCGGATCCCCGGCTGGCTGGACGGCCTCGGCGCGCGTCTCGGCGCGAAGGCGTCGTTCGTGCGGAAGGTGCACGAGACGTTCCGTCTGCACAGCGACGGCGTGCCGCTCACCTCCGAGCTCATCGCGCGGCTGAGCGCGCCGGGGACGAGCGATTACGAGCACACCTGGTCGACACTGCTCGGCGTCGCGCTCCTGCTGGAGGCCGGGAGCCCCGAGGACGCGCTGGAGCGGATCGACACCCGCAACGGCCTGGAGGAGGGCACCCTCGCCTCCATCCACCTCGACTTCCTGCGCACCGAGGCGCTGCTCGCGCTCGGCAGACTGGAGGACGCGGAGGAGTGGTCGCGGCGCTGCGCCGAGCACGCCTACGACCAGCTCAGCCCGCTCGGCTTCCAGTTCCACGCGCTCGGCGTCGCGCAGACCCTCGTCCAGCGCGGCCGGTTCGAGGCCGCCTGGCGTGCGCTGAGCACCGGTCTGAGGCTGGGCAGCGGCGGACCGTTCGCCGTCCCACAGCCTCCGCTGCTGCTGCTCGGCGCGATCATCCAGGCCCAGCTCGGCGACCTGGAACTGGCCGCGGCTCTGTTGGCCGAGGGCGAGCGCACCGGCACGCTCCACCTGCCGCCGCACCCCTCCCGCGCGGAGCTCGCCCGTGCCGCGATCCTGCGCGCCGAGGGCGACCTCACCGCCTGCGACGCGCTCCTCTGGGAGGCCGGGGCGGCGGAGGCGGCCCTCGGCCACCTGGCGACGGCGTGCATGTTCTGGACCGACCTGACCGCCGTGACGCTGGAGCAGGCGGCCGAGATCTCCGCGGTGATGGACCGCATCGACAGCCCGCTCCACCACGCGGTGTTCGACGTGAAGGTGGCGATGGGCACCGGCGACGAGCGGCAGATCGTCACCGCCCTCGACCGCTCCGGCGAGCTGATCGCCCCGCAGCTCGCCGCGGCGGCGGTCGACGCGATCGACCGGCTGCGCGCTGCGGCCGGACAGGAGCCGCTCGACGACGAGGGTCGCGCGGAGCTGATCGGCGACCACCGGCCGCGCTTCGACCAGGACCGCGGCGGGGAGCTCCTCTCGGACCGGGAGCGGGAGGTCGCCATCCTGGCGAAGGCCGGCCTCAGCAACCGCGACATGGCGCACCGGCTGTTCGTGAGCGTGCGGACGATCGAGAACCACATGCACCGCCTGCTCAAGAAGCTCGGGTACTCGAACCGGCGGCAACTCCGCGACGAGTGGAACCCCGACCTCTGAGCGGCTCGGCGGGGGACGCTCACGCGGCACTCAACGTGCTCGGCGGCCCCCGCACCCTGACATTCCGGCTGGTTCCATCGACGTACTCCCACTCACCCGGTCGGGAGGACAGCCACCCGGCAGGAGCACGCCATGTCAGACACCTCACCCGCACCCGTCAGCCCACCGACCCGGCCGCGCACGCGTCGCGCGTCCGCCCCGCAGCTCGTCCTCGCGGCGCTGCTCGCCGGCGTGGCCGTCGCGCTCGTCGTCCTGCTCGACCGGGCCATCCAGTTCGAGGCCCAGGTCTTCGCGCACGCCATCCCGGCCGTGCTCGGCGCCTCCGCCGTCCTCGGCGAGCACGCGACCCTCACGATCGGCGCCGGCGGCCCCCTGCTCTTCTCGATGACCGTCGGCCTCGCCTGCAGCATCGTGCTGCTGCTCGTTCCGTTCCTCCTCATCGCCGCGGCGCTGCTGTCGGCCGGCCGGATCAGCGTGCTGCGGGCGCTGCTGGCCGTCGCGGTCGGCGTGGTGCTGCTGGAGGCCGTGAACACGGCCCGCGTCGTGGTCATCGCCGCGATGACGCTCGACGACGGCGTCAGCGGATTCGGCTGGGGCCACACGCTGGTCGGCTCGGTCATCGTGCTCGCCGGCCTGCTGCTCAGCACCGCCGGAATGCTCTGGATCGCGTCCCGCGGTCGCAGGGGACAGGCGGTGACCGCGTGAGCCACCAGCTCCTCCTCGACATCTCGATCATCTTCTCGCTGGTCGCCGGCACGGTCTTCCTCGGCTATGTCGTCACGATCATCCTTCCGTTCCTGCGCCGCACGCCGGACGAGCACGGCGACCCCGCTGCCTTCGAGTGGCACTTCGTGGTGCCCTGCCGCGACGAGGAGGCCGTGATCGGCGAGACCGTCGGCTACCTCCGCGAGACCTTCCCGGAGGCCACCGTCTGGGTCATCGACGACGACTCCGAGGACGCCACGGCCGACATCGTGCGGCGCGCCGCCGCGGACCTGGGCGGCGTCGAGCTGATCCAGCGCCGCCGGCCGAACGCCCGCACGGGCAAGGCGCACGCCCTCAACCACGCCTGGTCGATCATCCGGGAGACCATCCCCGCCGAGCGCCGCGCGACGACCATCCTGGCCGTCGTGGACGCCGACGGCCGGCCCTCCGCCAACCTGCTGGAGGTCGCTGCCGGCCCCGAGCTGTTCGGTTCGGAGAGGATCGGCGCCGTGCAGGTCGAGGTGCGGATGTCCAACCGCGTCGTGACGACGCCGCTGGAGGGCCGCGGCCGGTTCGCGAACCTCCTCGCCCGCACCTTCGTGCGGATGCAGGACCTGGAGTTCCGCGGCCCGATCTCCGCCATCCAGATGAGCCGCCGCTACACCGGCACCGTCAACGTCGGCGGCAACGGCCAGCTCACCCGGCTCTCCGCGCTCGACGACATCGCCGAGGGCGAGGGCCCCTGGCGCGGGTCGCTCCTGGAGGACTTCGAGCTCGGCCTGCACTTCCTGCTCGGCGGCTGGAAGAACGCGTACACGACCGCGGCCTGGGTCGACCAGGAGGCGCTCTACTCTCTCCGCCGCTACATCGTCCAGCGCGCCCGCTGGTCGCAGGGCACCATGCAGTGCTTCCGCTACATCCCGAAGATCTGGGGCAGTTCGCGGCTCGGCAACCTCGGCGCGATGGAGCTCACCTACTTCCTGACGCAGCCCTGGGTGCAGGTGCTCGGCACGATCTTCTACCCGATCCCGGTCATCGCGATGATCGTCAACACGGTCACGAATCCCGCCGGCCTGATGGACTACCTCGCCCACGGCGGCGCCTGGCTGCTGGCGGTCTACGTCGTGATCGGCGTCGGCGAGTTCGCGATCTGGGGCTTCCTCTACCGCCAGCGCTGCGAGCGGGAGGCCGACCTCCGCACCGCGGCGGGCTGGGGGTTCGGCTACCTCGTCTACGTCTATCTGATCTATGTGGTCGCCTGGCGGGCCGTCATCCAGCTCGTCCGCCGGCAGACCGCCTGGGCCAAGACCATCCGCAACGCGGAGACGGTCGAGGCAGGACAGCTCGTCTCGCGGACGAGCTGAGCAGAGTTCCGGCGGTGTGCTCCGGGTGCCGCCGCCGGCACCGGCCCCTACGGGTGGGGGCCGACCCGGGAAGCCCCGGTCGATCGTCCACGGGTACGACGGCCGGGGCTTCTTCGCGTCCGCGAACGCTCCCCACGCTGAACGCTCATGCACTACTCATCGCCATATCCCACACCCGCAACGCCAGATTTCAGTCGGAAGAATCGAATCGTCGCACTCCGCTGCGGCACTCATCCGGAAGCTCCCGGTCACCCGCCGGGCTCCACCCGCGCTGAACACCCTCAGCACCTGAAAGGAACCCTCCATGCGAACCACCCGCACACTCTTCGCCGGCGCCGGCGCGATCGTCGCCACCGCGGCGGTCACCCTGCTGACGCCGCTCGCCGCCCAGGCGGCCGACCCGGCCACCAACGGCATCGTCCCGCTCACCGGTGACTTCTCCTCCACCTCGGCCCCGCTGCTCGCGCCCTACTCGGGCAACGTCAGTGCGAGTTCCCCGAAGGGACTCACCCTCTCCGGGGCGGGCGCCAGCCAGCTCATCAAGGCCGAAGTGCCGGAGGGCTGCATGCCGGCCGTCGCGCCGCTCGGCACCGTCAAGACCTGCGACACGCTCTCCGAGACCCTCGTCTTCGACTCGCCGGTGACCGATCCGATCATCAAGCTCTACAGCTTCGGTTGGGGGCGTGAGCTCTCCGATGGTGCGGAGACGAAGGGATACCTCGAGCCGCGGATCGTGCAGGTCAACGAGAAGCTCGCTCCCGCTGCGTCCCTCGTCGGCGCGGTCACGGGCGATGGCGCGAAGTTCCAGGGCAACGCCCTCACGCTGGACGCCTCCCGTCTGGTCGGCGCGAAGCAGAACGCGGGCTTCGGTGCGACCGTCCAGCTTCCCGGCTCCGTCTCCTCGGTGACGATCGGCTACGAGTACAAGACTGTGAAGACCGGGGGGCCGGTGGTCTCCACCGCGATGACTCCGCAGGGCGGGGGTCTCTTCCTGGACCTCGCCCGTGAGATCCAGCCCGTCACCGCGACCGTCACCGCCCAGGACGACGACGCCAAGACGGCGACGATCGGCGGCAAGGGCGAGCCGGGCGCGACCGTGACCGTGGATGCGCCGGGCGGCGCGAAGACCGCCACCGTCGGCTCGGACGGCACCTGGTCGCTCGCGGTGGACGGCCTCGCCGAGGGCCGCAACGACCTCACGGTGTCCCAGCCGGCGAAGGACGAGAAGGGCGCGACCATCACCTCGAAGGTCGAGCTCCCGGTGACCATCGACGCGCCGCCCGCGACCCCGCTGACCGCGCAGGTCGACTCCAAGGACGACGACGCGAAGTCCGCGGTGCTCTCGGGCACCGGCGCCCCCGGCGCCACCGTCACGGTGACCACGCCGACCGGTCCGAAGGACACCACGGTGGGCGCCGACGGCACCTGGACGCTGACCGCGACCGGCCTGGCCGAGGGCCAGAACGACCTGACGGTCACCTCGGCCGGCGAGACCGCCGACGTGACGGTCCTCATCGAAACGCCGGAGATCCCGGTGCTGCTGGGGCTGGCCGGCTTCGGTCTGCTCGGCGCGACCGGTGTCGTGATCGGCCGTCGCAAGCGGGCCGCGAAGAAGTAAGCGCCCCTCCCCGCTGCACAGCCCTGGCCGTCGACACCCGGTCGACGGCCAGGGCGCCACCCGCGCACCACCCACCCGTGAAGGAACACACCATGCCCCGGTCCACCCGTCCGCAGTCCACCCGCCCCACCTCCACCGGCCTCACCTCCGCCGCCCGCCCGTCCGCCTCCCTCGGCGATATCGCCGTCGTCCTCGGCACGCGGCCTGAGATCATCAAGCTCGCCAGCGTCGTCCGCGCCCTCGGCCCCCGGGCCCGCGTCATCCACACCGGGCAGCACTGGGACGACAGCATGGCGGGCCAGTTCTTCGCCGGCCTCGGAATCGGCGAGCCGGACGTGCAGCTCACGGCCATGAGCGGCAAGGGCCGTCCCGAGCAGATCGCGGAGGGCATCGCCGAGCTCACCGCCCACTTCCGCGCGCACCGCCCGGCGACCGTGATCGTGCAGGGCGACACCAACTCGACCTCCGTCGGCGCGCAGGCCGCCAGTTACCTCGACATCCCCGTGGTGCACGTGGAGGCCGGGCTGCGCTCCTACGACCGGGCGATGCCCGAGGAGCTCAACCGCCTGGTGGTCTGCGCTCTCGCCGAGCTGCACTGCGCCGCCACGATCGACAACCGGGACAACCTGCTCCGGGAGGGCGTGCCCGCCGAGCGGATCGCGCTCACTGGCAACACCGTCGTCGAGGCGACCATCGACTCCCTCGCCGCCGCTGTCCCGGCCGCGCGTGCGGAGTCCGGCCGGCCGGTCGTGCTCGCCACGATCCACCGTCCAGAGAACACCGACGACCCGGCGGCGCTCCGCCGTGCCCTCGACGGGCTGCGCCGCATCGACGCCGACGTGATCCTCTCCCTGCATCCCCGCACCGAGGCGGCGGCCACGCGGTGGGGGCTCGCCGGACTGCTCGACGCGTTCGACGTGCGCCGCGGGCTCGGCCACGGCGACTTCCTGGCCCTCGCGAGCGCGGCCGACCTCCTCGTCTCCGACTCCGGCGGCGTGCAGGAGGAGGTCACGGTCCTGAAGAAGCCGCTCCTCGTCGTCCGCCGTTCCACCGAGCGCCCGGAGTCCGTCGACGCCGGCTTCGCCCGGCTGGTCGTGCCGGGGGAGGACATCGCGGCGGTGGCGGCGGAGGTCCTCGCCGAGCCCGGGCTCGCCGCCCGGCTGGCCGCAACGCCGTCGCCGTACGGCGACGGTCGCGCCGGCGAGCTGATCGCGCAGGCGACCATCCGGATCGCCGAGCGGTCGGCCTCCGTGCTGCCCCACGCGGCCTGAACCCTCACCCTCGACCCGCGAACCACGGAGAAAACGACATGTACGGAAACGGAAACCCTTTCGGCCCCCTCGGCGGCGGCGGAGCCCTGCTGGGCGGCGGCGCACTCGCCTCGACCGGCTTCGACAGCGTGACCCCGATGCTGATCGCCGCCGCGGCGGTCGTCGCCGGCCTGTTCCTGCTGCGCTCGCAGTGGGTGCGGAGGGCACAGTCGGCCGAGGCCGCGGCGCTCGACGCGGCGTGACCGGCTGACACCGGACCGGAGGCGGGTGACAGGGCATGGGGCCTTTCACCCGCCTCCTTTTCTTTCCCGCGCCTTCCCCTCCCACCCCCAGGGGCCTCACGGGCTTTCCGGGCGTTCCTCCGAGGGCTTAACGCGCCCGGCGTCAGGGCTCCCGGACGCGAACTAGGCTTTCCGTGTGAGCGGAATGCGCGGCATGGGCGGTGGCGGCGGTCCCATGCGCTCGCGCGTCAGCGGCGGCGACGCCGCGGCGCAGCGGGCCCTGAACGCGGAGGCCCCACGCATCCCGCACCTGTTCCGCCGGATCGTGTCGCTGTTCTCCGCGCACAAGGCCGCGATCATCACGACGATGGTGCTGGTGCTGATCGGCGCCGCGCTGTCCGTCGTCCCGCCGCTGCTCACCCAGCGCGCCTTCGACGACGGGCTCTTCCCGAAGTCCGGCAAGCCGGACATGCCGGTGCTGATCGAGATCGTCGTGGTGATGATCGTCGTGTTCGTGGGCTCCGCGCTGCTCGGTGTCTGGCAGACCTACCTGACCGCCTCGGTCGGCAACAAGGTGATGGGCGCGCTGCGGGTCCGGCTGTTCTCGCACCTGCAGTCGATGGAGCTGAGCTTCTTCACCAAGACCAAGACCGGCATCATCCAGTCGCGACTGCAGAACGATGTCGGCGGCGTCGCGAACGTGCTCACCAACACGATGTCGAGCATCCTCGGCAACACGGTGACGGTGATCGCCGCGCTCGTGGCGATGCTGCTGCTCAACTGGCAGCTCACCGTGGTCGCGGTCATCCTGATGCCCATCCTGGTGATCGCCCAGCGCCGGGTCGGCCAGGTGCGGGCGCGGATCGCCACCCGGACGCAGGAGTCGCTGTCGGACATGACCGCGATCACGCAGGAGACGCTGAGCGTGTCCGGCATCCTGCTGTCGAAGAGCTTCAACCGGCAGCAGGCGGAGACGGAGCGCTACTCGGACGAGAACCGCACCCAGATCCGGCTGCAGGTGTCGCAGTCGATGAGCGGGCAGTGGTTCTTCGCGATGGTGAACATCTTCCTGTCCTCCATCCCGGCGATCGTCTACCTGGTCTCCGGCTGGCTCATCCTCGGCGGCGCGGCGGACATCACCGCGGGCACGATCGTCGCCTTCACGACCGTCCAGGCGCGGCTGCTCTTCCCGCTGCTCGCGCTCATGCGGGTGGCGCTCGACCTGCAGACCTCCGGCGCCCTGTTCGCCCGGATCTTCGAGTACCTCGACCTGAAGCCGGCCATCGCCGACCGGCCCGACGCGGTGCCGGTCGACCCGGGCCGCGACCTCGGCCGCATCGAGTTCGACCACGTGGTGTTCCGGTACCCGGACGCGCGGCCGGGGGAGCGCAACACCCTGGACGACGTGTCGTTCGTGATCGAGCCGGGCGAGTTCGCCGCGTTCGTCGGGCCGAGCGGCGCCGGCAAGACCACGGTGAGCTACCTCATCCCGCGCTTCTACGACACCACCTCCGGGCGCATCCTGTTCGGCGACACCGACCTGCGCGGGCTGCAGCAGGAGTCGCTGGTCTCGCACATCGGCGTGGTCAGTCAGGAGACCTACCTGTTCCACGCCTCCATCGCCGAGAACCTCCGCTACGCGCGGCCGGACGCGACGCAGGCCGAACTGGAGGCCGCGGCGAAGCGGGCAAACATCCACGAGACGATCGTCTCGTTCCCGGACGGCTACGACACGATCGTGGGCGAGCGCGGCTACCGGCTGTCCGGCGGCGAGAAGCAGCGCATCGCGATCGCGCGCGTGCTGCTGAAGGACCCCGAGGTGCTCATCCTCGACGAGGCGACGAGCGCCCTCGACACCATCTCGGAGCGGGTGGTGCAGCAGGCGCTGGACACGGCCTCCAGCGGGCGCACGACCATCGCGATCGCGCACCGGCTGTCGACCATCGTCGCCGCGGACGTCATCTTCGTCATCGACCACGGCCAGGTGGTCGAGCGCGGGACGCACCGCGAGCTGCTCGACCTCGGCGGCATCTACGCGCGCCTGTACCGGGAGCAGACCGAAACGGCGGTCCTCGACCCCGACTGACGCGACCTGCTCGACGTCTTTACGTGGCTCGCACCCATTGTTAGGCTGGGCTAACAATGGAGTCAGGGCAGACGAAAGTGGCGGTGGAGGTCGCGGAGCGGCCTGCGCGCTCCCGCCTGCGCCTGTGGTTCCTGCTCGGGCCGGCCTTCGTCGCCGCCATCGCGTACGTCGACCCGGGCAACGTCGCGGCCAACCTGACCGCGGGCGCGCGCTACGGCTACCTCCTGGTCTGGGTGCTCGTGGCAGCCAACGCCATCGCGGTCTTTGTGCAGTACCAGTCGGCGAAGCTCGGGATCGTCACCGGCCGCAGCCTCCCGGAGCTGCTCGGCGCGCGGCTCGGCACCGGGGCACGGCGGGCGTACTGGGCGCAGGCTGAGCTCGTCGCGGCCGCGACCGACATCGCCGAAGTGATCGGCGGGGCCATCGCGCTGAACCTGCTGTTCGGCCTCCCGCTGCCGCTCGGCGGCGGGATCGTCGGCGTCGCGGCGATCGCCCTCCTGGCCGTGCAGACCCGGCGCGGGCAGCGGCCGTTCGAGGCGGTCATCCTGGTGCTGCTCGGCGTCATCGCCGTGGGATTCCTGGCGGGGCTGTTCGTCAGCCCGGTCGACTGGAGGGCCGCGGCGGCGGGGCTGGTTCCGCGCTTCGACGGCGCGCCGACGGTGCTGCTGGCCGCGAGCATGCTCGGAGCGACCGTCATGCCGCACGCGATCTACCTGCACTCCGCGCTCGCCCGCGACCGGCACGGCACCGGCGCCGACGAGGGGCGGACGCGCACGCTGCTGCGGGCCACCCGGCTGGACGTCGTGCTCGCGCTCGTGCTCGCCGGGGCCGTCAACGTCGCGATGCTGCTTCTCGCCGCGTCGGCGCTGCCGGGAGTCGCGGGGACGGACACGATCGAGGGCGCGCACGCGGCGATCAGCGCGGCGCTCGGCCCGGCCATCGGCGTGATCTTCGCAGTCGGGCTGCTGGCGTCCGGGCTGGCGTCGACGTCGGTCGGCAGCTACGCGGGCGCCACGATCATGAGCGGGCTGCTGCGCGTGCGGGTGCCGCTGCTCGCCCGGCGCGTCGTCACGCTCATCCCGGCGGTGGTCATCCTGTCGCTCGGCATCGACCCCACCTGGGCACTGGTGATGTCGCAGGTGTTCCTGAGTCTCGGCATCCCGTTCGCGATGATCCCGCTGCTGCGGCTGACCGGGTCGCGCGCGGTGATGGGGGAGCGGACGGACGCCGGCTGGGTGCGGGTCGTGGGCTGGGGGGTCGCCGGGCTCGTCGTGGCGCTGAACCTGGCGCTGGTGGTGCTCACGGTGGTGCCGTAGAGAGCGCTCAGGCTCCAGCCTCCGCAACCCACACCGCGGCCGCCGCCGCGGCCCCGAGCACGACAGCCGCGTCGCCCACGTGCACGGTCACGTCGCCGGCGAACGCGCGGTGCTCGTCCACGGTCAGCACCGCGTCCAGGCGGACGCCGCGCTCGCCGAGGTAGCGGAGGACCGCCGGGTCGGCGTCCGAGATGCGCACGACGCCGAGCGGGATGCCGGGGGGAGCGGTCAGCAGTGGGACGGCCTCCGGTCGCCGCGGCGTGCCGTCCGCGGTCGGGATGGGGTCGCCGTGCGGGTCGCGCGCCGGGTAGCCGAGCCGCCGGTCGATGCGGTCGACCAGCACGTCCGAGACCGCGTGCTCCAGCACCTCCGCCTCGTCGTGCACCTCGTCCCAGCCGTAGCCGAGCTCCTCGACCAGGAAGGTCTCGATCAGCCGGTGCCTGCGCACCATCGCGAGCGCGCCTCGGCGGCCGTCGTCGGTGAGCTCGATCGCCCCGTACGGCTCGTGGACGACCAGGCCCTGGTCGGCGAGCCTCCGGATGCCGTCGGACACCGTCGCGGCGCGCACGCCCATCCGCTCCGAGAGCTGCTTGACCGTGATCGGGTCGGCCGCCCACTCGGTCGCCGACCAGATCAGTTTCAGGTAGTCCTGAGCCACGGGCGAGAGATCGGACACCGGCATGCTGGAAGTCTAGGCGGCGACCCGCAGCGCGAAGGAGCAGGGTAATACGGCGGCGGCGTCCGGACCGCCCTGTTACGGTGGACGGCGTGAAGTACGCAGAGACCATCATCGACTTGGTCGGCGACACTCCGCTCGTGAAGCTCAACAGGCTGACCGACGGAATCGCGGCGACGGTGCTCGTCAAACTCGAGTACCTGAACCCCGGAGGTTCGTCGAAGGACCGCATCGCCTCCCGCATCCTGGACGCGGCGGAGGCCGAAGGGCTGCTCAAGCCCGGCGGGACCATCGTGGAGCCGACGAGTGGCAACACCGGCGTGGGCCTGGCCCTCGTCGCCCAGCAGCGCGGCTACCGCTGCGTGTTCGTGCTGCCGGACAAGGTGGGCGAGGACAAGCGCAACGTCCTCACGGCCTACGGCGCGGAGATCGTGGTGACGCCCACCTCGGTGCCCCCGGATCACCCGGACTCCTACTACTCGGTGTCCGACCGGCTGGCGGCGGAGATCCCCGGGGCGTTCAAGCCCAACCAGTACTTCAACCCGAACGGCCCGCGCAGCCACTACGAGACCACCGGCCCCGAGATCTGGCGCGACACCGACGGCCGGATCACCCACCTGGTGGCGGGCGTCGGCACCGGCGGCACGATCACGGGCACGGGCCGCTACCTCAAGGAGGTCTCCGAGGGCCGCGTCCGCATCGTCGGCGCCGACCCGGAGGGCTCGGTCTACTCCGGCGGCACCGGCCGGCCGTACCTCGTGGAGGGCGTCGGCGAGGACTTCTGGCCCGGCGCCTATGACCCGAGCGTGGTGGACGAGGTCATCCCGGTCAGCGACGCCGACTCGTTCCACATGACCAGGCGGCTCGCCCGCGAGGAGGGCATCCTCGTCGGCGGCTCCAGCGGCATGGCCGTGGTGGCCGCCCTGCGCGCCGCGAAGGACCTCACCGCCGACGACATCGTCGTGGTCATCCTCCCGGACGGCGGCCGCGGCTACCTGGCGAAGATCTTCAACGACAAGTGGATGCGCTCCTACGGCTTCAGCGAGGTCCCGGACGAGGCCACCGTGCACGACGTCATCCGCACCAAGCGCGGCGACCTCCCGGACCTCGTGCACGCGCACCCGTCCGACACCGTGCACGACGCCATCGAGATCATGAACACGTACGGTGTCTCGCAGCTCCCCGTGCTGACGGCGGAGCCGCCGGTGGTCATGGGCGAGGTCGCCGGAGCACTGGACGAGCGCTCGCTGGTCGACGACGTGTTCGGCGGGCGCGCCAAGATGAACGACCCCATCGGGGCGCACCTGGGCGAGCCGCTGCCGCTGATCGGCGTCAACGAGTCGGTGACCGCGGCACGGGCGGCGCTCGCCGTCGCGAACGCGCTCCTCGTCACGGAGGACGGCAAGCCGGTCGCCGTGCTGACCCGGCAGGACCTGCTCACGTACCTGAGCGAATAATCGCTCGACCTTTCAGCCACCGCATCGAAGTAAGGATCCCGATGACCCACGGTTTCGCCACGCGCGCCATCCACGTCGGCCAGGAGTTCGACCCGACCACCGGCGCCATCATCCCGCCGATCTACCAGACCTCGACGTTCGTGCAGGACGGCGTCGGCGGCCTCCGGGGCGGCTACGAGTACGGCCGCGCGGGCAACCCGACGCGCACCTCGCTCGAGTCGCTGCTCGCCTCCCTGGAGGGCGGCGTGAGCGCGCTGTCGTTCGCGTCGGGTCTCGCGGCGGAGGACGCCCTGCTGCGCGCGGTGCTGCGCCCGGGCGACCACGTGGTGCTCGGCAACGACGTCTACGGCGGCACGCACCGGCTGATCAACCGCATCCACGGCGCCTGGGACGTGCGCAACACGACGGTGGACCTCGGCGACCTGGACGCGGTCCGCGCCGCGCTCGGGACCGACGGCACCCGCGTGCTGTGGATCGAGACCCCGAGCAACCCCCTGATGAAGATCAGCGACCTTGCCGCGCTCGTGGAGCTCGGTCACGCCGCCGGTGCGCTCGTCGTCGTCGACAACACCTTCGCGTCGCCGGCCCTCCAGCAGCCGCTGTCGTTCGGCGCGGACGTGGTGGTGCACTCCACCACCAAGTACCTCGGCGGCCACTCCGACGTGATCGGCGGCGCGCTGGTCTTCGCCGACGCCGAGCTCGCCGAGAAGGCGCAGTTCATCCAGTTCGCGGCCGGCGCGGTGTCGGCGCCGATGGACGCGTGGCTCACCGTCCGCGGCATCAAGACGCTCGACGTGCGCATGAAGCGGCACAGCGAGAATGCGCAGGCCATCGCGGAGGCGCTGGTCGGCCGTCCCGGGATCGACGCGGTGTACTACCCCGGCCTCCCGGACCACCCCGGGCACGACCTCGCCGCCCGGCAGATGAGCGGCTTCGGCGGCATGCTCTCCGTCGCGCTCAGCGGGGGAGCGGCCGCCGCCCGGAGGTTCGCGGAGTCGACCGAGGTGTTCCAGCTCGCGGAGTCGCTCGGCGGGGTGGAGTCGCTCATCGGTTACCCGTCGGAGATGACCCACGCGTCGGTGCGCGGCACCGAGCTGGAGGTCCCGGACAACGTGATCCGGCTGTCCGTGGGCATCGAGGACGTCGCCGACCTGCTGGCCGACGTCGAGCAGGCGCTGGCGCGCTAGGCCGGAGCCAGGCCGACCGCCTCCCTCACCGGCGCGAGACGCTCGGCGAACGGCTTCAGGCGCGCCTTCCCGAGGTTCTCGCGAGCGATCCAACGCGCGTCCGGATCGGCCGAGGCGGCGAGGCGTTCCAGCAGCGGCAGACCCGCGGCAGGGTCGGCGGCGGCGACCACGCTGATCGCATAGCCGAGGGCCTTTCGGAGGATGCGCGCCTCCTCCGTGCGCTCCGCTGCTGGACGGGCGAGCAGCGCGTCGACGGCCTCCCGGACGACCGCCACGGCGTCGGCCGCGTGCTGTGCGTCACGGAGCAGGGGCGGCTCGGCGACGGCGGCCACCGCGGCGCGCATCGGCAGCGGCTCGGCCGAGTGCAGCCAGACTCGGACGTGGCTCATGCCGGAAGGCCAGTCCACGGCGAGAACCCGCTGCATCCCCGTCGACGCGAGCTCACGGACGCGCCAGCGGTCGTCGCGGGCGGCCGTCGTGAGGAGGCCGAGGGCGTCGCCGGGAAGCGCGTCGCCGCCCGCCGCCGCACGGGCCGCCACAGCACCGGCCGCGAGTGCCGCGCACGACGGCAGGAACTCCTCCGTGCCGGCGGGGAGCCGCCCGGCCACGCGGGGCGGGGTCGCCAGCCAATCGGTCAGCACCGCCATCCCGGATGCGCGCGCGTCGTGCGGAGTCGCGGCGACGGTCTCAGCGAACCGTGCCGCCAGCTCCAGGTTGGCCCGTGGGCCGGGGAGCCGGCTGTCCTGCGCGAGCGCGGCCTCGATCGGCGCGCGTTCGCCTGACAGCGCGCGGCTCCAGGCCGCGGCGAGATCGGGGAAGGACGCTGCCATGCCGTGAGTCTGTGCCATGCCGTGGATGTGTGCCATCCCCTGAGGGCGGCGACGCGTGCAGCAGGATGGGAGCATGACCTCCATCCGCCCGGCGCGGCCCGACGACGCCGACGCCGTGCTCCGCCTGTTCGACGACGCGATCGCGTGGTTCGTCACGATCGGCAACACCGGGCAGTGGGGGACCACACCCTTCTCCGAGCGCCCGGAGCAGGTGGCCCGCGTGCGCGGCTGGGTCGCCGAGCCCGGCTCCTGGGTCGCCGAGCACCCGGAGGCGGGCGTCGTCGGCTTCCTCGCGCTCGGGGAGGCGACCGAGTACGTGCCGGCCGCGACCGAGCCCGAACTGTACGTGCGCGTCCTGATCGGCTCACGGGACCCGCGGGCGAAGGGGACGGGCCGGCGCCTGCTGGAGTTCGCCCACGAGGAGGCGCTCGCCGCGGGCGTCGGGAAGCTCCGCGTCGACTGCTACGCCGGCGGGACGGACGACCTGGTGCGGTTCTACGAGTCGTGCGGGTACACGCGCACCGAGACGTTCCTGGTGGGCGAGTGGCCGGGGCAGGTGCTGGAGCGTCCCGTCGCCCGGCGCGCCTGAGCCGCACTGGGCGGATTCACGGACTTCGGGGTATTGCTCCCTGAGGACCCCTCACACATAGTGGTTACCGTGAGGACTTTCGGGGTGGAGGAAGAACTCCTCTTGGTCGATGAACGCGGGCTCGCGACTCCGGTCGCCCCGTACGCGCTGGCGGACGCCCCCGCCGGCACCGAGCTGCGGCTCGGCGCCGAGATCCAGCAGGAGATGATCGAGACTCAGACGCTCCCGCGGCTCACCACGGACGAGCTGTACGCCGACATCGTCGAAGGCCGTTCGCTCGCCGACACGCTCGCCCGCCGGCACGGCGCCCGGGCCGTGGCGCTCGCGATGTCGCCCCTGCCGCTGCGCCCGCACCCCACACCGGGCCCGCGCTACGACGAGATGATGGTCAGGTACGGGCTCACCGCGAAGGGGACGCTGGTCTGCGGCTGCCACGTGCACGTCGCCATCCACTCCCGCGAGGAGGGCGTCGCCGTCCTCGACCGCATCCGCACCTGGCTGCCGGCCCTGCTCGCCCTGACGGCCAACTCGCCGTTCTTCGGCGGGGTGGACACCGGGCACGCCAGTTACCGGTTCGTCGCCTGGCACCAGTGGCAGAGCGCCGGGCCGACCGACGTGTTCGGGTCGGTGGAGGCCTACGACCGTTTCGAGAGGCTGCTGGTGGAGACCGGCGTCATCCTCGACAAGGCGATGCTCTACCTGGACGCGCGGGTCTCCCACAAGCAGCCGACCGTGGAGGTGCGCGTCGCC
The DNA here is from genome assembly GCF_041260585.1 of Leifsonia sp. EB34. Taxonomy (NCBI): domain Bacteria; kingdom Bacillati; phylum Actinomycetota; class Actinomycetes; order Micrococcales; family Microbacteriaceae; genus Leifsonia; species Leifsonia sp. EB34. The sequence goes on along the minus strand of NZ_JBGCCV010000001.1, from coordinate 844,712 downwards.
GACGTCTGCCTCGACGCGCGCGACACGGTGGTGCTGGCCGCTCTGGTGCGCGCCCTCGTCGACACCGCCGTCGGCGAGTGGCGCTCGGGCGTCCCGCCGCTGCCGACACCCTCCGCAGCCCTGCGGCTGGCCGAGTGGCAGGCGGCGCTGACCGGGGTCGGCGGCACGCTCCCTCATCCGGTGACGGGACGGGAGGGCACGGCGGTCGCCGCGCTCGACGCCCTGCTCCGGCACACGTCGCGGGCGCTGGAGGTCTACGGCGACCTGGAGCTGGTGCGCAGCGGGGTGGACCGGATCCTGCGCAGCGGAGGCGGAGCCGGCCGGCAGCGGAGCGCCCTCGCCCGGCACGGACGGATGCGCGACGTCGTCGCCGAGGCGGTCGCGGCGACCCACGACGCGGGCGACGAGGGCGACGGCCGTTTCGTCGCGTAGCAATCCCTTCCGCGGAAGGCCCGACGCGCTTACGCTTCGGACTAGAGATGGAGGGCCGGGACGTGGAGGCGGACATGACGGGGAAGGAACTGGCCCACCAGCACGCCGTTTACACCTACGGCACGCTCCCGCTCACCCTGATGTACAGCCCGACGGCGACCGCCGCCTGGGAGGTCTACTTCGGCGGCGACTACCTCGGGCTCGTCGAGGAGTCGCACATCCCTGGCGACCCGTGGCCCGCCTTCGTCGCCCGTCCTCCGGGCGAGGAGGAGACCGGCGACGGCATCCCGGCGCGCGACTGGCGCGTGGCGGTGGAGCTGCTGGCGGCGCGCGCGGGGCTGTGAGCCGCGCCCGGACCGCGCCCGACCGAGCACCGACGCGCTGCCGCCCTGCCGTCCGCGGTCAGAAGGCGAACTGCGCCCACTCGGCGCGGTCGAGGCTCACCCGCTCGCCGTGCCGCTCGACCACCCAGTGCGAGGGCGTCCCCGCCAGGTAGGTGCAGAGCACGGTCTCGCTGCTCCAGCCGTCCGCTGACCGGATCCATCTCACGAGATGGATGTCCTGGCCCGGTTTCGGCGCGTTCCCGATCGGCGTCTCGTAGGTCGTCACGCTGCACCCCTCCCCAGTTGTGCAGCCGGTCCCGTACCGTGCGGAGGCGCGCCTGACATCGCATCCGCCTGTTCGGGACTGGCTCCTTGGACTAGACCCTAGTGGGGTACAAGGCCGGGGGACAAGAGCATTCAGGTGAACGGGAGCGCACAGCTTCCGGACGGGTCAGACGCCGGGGTCGTCCTCGTCGTCCGCGGCCGCGTCGTCCTCTGGCTCGAAGACGCCGTCGGCGTCGTACGGGCCGCCGCCTTCGCCCTCCGCGAGGGCGTCGGTGTCGATGGGTTCGCCGGAGGGCGTCTCCGGCCAGTTCTCTCTCGCATCGGTCATGCCGCGATGGTAGGCCGTTCGCGGTGCTCGCAGTACCTCCCCTCTCGCTCCGACCAGCGCGTAACGTCGAGGCGGAGAGGAGAACGAACGATGGAATACACCCGACTGGGGTCGACGGGCCTCACGGTCAGCCGCATAGCGCTGGGCTGCATGAGCTTCGGCGACACGTCGCGCGGTTTCAACGACTGGGCGCTGGACGACGAGGGCGCTGCCCCGATCTTCCGGCAGGCCGTGGAGGCCGGCATCACCTTCTGGGACACGGCGAACATCTACGGCATCGGCAGCTCGGAGGAGATCGTCGGCCGCGCCGTCCGCGAGTACACGAAGCGCGAGGACGTGGTGCTGGCGACGAAGGTGAACTTCAGGATGCACGACGGCCCCGGCGGCGCGGGCCTGTCCCGCCGGGCGATCCTCGAGCAGATCGACGCGTCGCTGAAACGCCTGGACACGGACTTCGTGGACCTGTATCAGATCCACCGCTTCGACCCGCAGACGCCGGTCGAGGAGACGATGGAGGCACTGCACGACGTGGTCAAGGTCGGCAAGGCGCGCTACATCGGCGCCTCGTCGATGTGGGCGTGGCAGTTCGCGAAGCTCCAGCACGCGGCGGACCTCGGCGGCTGGACCCGGTTCGTGACCATGCAGGACCAGTACAGCCTGATGATGCGCGAGGAGGAGCGCGAGATGTTCCCGCTGCTGGCGGACCAAGGGGTCGGCAGCCTCCCGTGGAGCCCGCTCGCGAAAGGCCGGCTGACCAGGCCGTGGGGCGAGCAGACGCTGCGCGCGGAGACCGACCCGCTGCAGGCGCGCTACACCGAGGAGCACGACCGGCCCATCGCCGAGGCCGTGCAGCGCGTGGCCGAGGCGCGCGGCGTCCCGATGGCGCAGGTCGCGCTGGCCTGGGTGCTGCGCAACCCCGTCGTGGACGCGCCGATCGTCGGAGCGACGAAGCCGCACCACCTCCCGGACGCGGTCGCGGCCGTGCACCTGGAACTGACCGACGACGAGGTGCGCGCGCTCGAGGAGCCGTACAGGGTGACGATGCCGACGGGGTTCTGAGCGGAGTCATCCACCTGGCAGAACACGCCGTCTCGCTCATGCGCGAGACGGCGTGTTCTGTCAGTTCGTCGGGGCTTACGCCTCCGGGGCGGGCTCGGCGGCCTTGGCCTCGGCGATCGACGCGCGCACCGCGTCCATGTCGAGGGACTTCACCTGGCCGATGAGGTCTTCGAAGGTCGGCGCGGGCAGTGCGCCGGGCTGGGAGAACACCAGGATGCCGTCGCGGAACGCCATCAGCGTCGGGATGGAGGTGATGCCGGCCGAGGCCGCGAGGGCCTGCTCGGCCTCGGTGTCGACCTTGCCGAACACGACGTCGGTGTGCTCCTGCGACGCCTTCTCGAAGACCGGGCCGAACATGCGGCACGGGCCGCACCATTCCGCCCAGAAGTCGACGAAGACGATGTCGTTCTCGGTGATCTGGGACTCGATGTTCTGAGCGGTGAGCTCGACGGTTGCCATGATGTCTCCTGCGGGTCGAGGGAAGTGCTGGGGGCGGGTCTCCGGGAGACACCGCCTTCAGTTGAACGGTACGCCCGCCTCCCGCATTCCGCTCGCCCGGCGGGGATTGGCGGCGGATTCGCGATCGCTGGCCGCCGATGGGCGGCAGACGTCGGCGGTCCGCGCCAGGATGGTCCCGTGACCGATAGCCTGCCCGCCGCCACACGTGTGCCCGCCGCGGGTGCCGGCACGGCGGAGCCCGCCGAGCACCGCGGCCAACTCGGCGTCGCCGGTGGCACGGCGCTCTACGTCGCGGCCGTCCTCGGCACCGGCATCCTCGTCCTCCCCGCGCTCGCCGCGGCGGCGGCCGGCCCGGGTGCGATCCTCGCGGTGGGTGCCCTCGCGCTCATCTCGGTGCCGCTGGCCGCGACGTTCGCCGCGCTGGCCCGCCGCCACCCCGACGCGGGCGGCGTCGCGACGTTCGCCCGCCGCGCCTTCGGCCCGACCTCCGCCCGGATCGTGAGCTACTGGTTCTTCTTCGGCACCCCGATCGGCGCCCCCATCGCCGCGCTGATGACCGCACGCTACGTCGTGGCGGTGACCGGCGGCGACGGCGCGCGGACGATCGTCATCGCGATCGCGCTGATGGTCGTGCCCGTCGCGGTGACCGCGTTCGGCGTCCGGTTCGCCGCGTCCGTCCAGCTCGTGCTCTCCGGGGCGCTCATCGCGGTGCTCGTCTTCGTCCTCGCCGCCGCCGCACCGCACGCGAGCGCCGCGAACCTGCAGCCGATGCTCCCGCACGGCTGGTCGGGCGTCGGACTCGCGATGAGCCTCTACATCTGGGCGTTCGCCGGCTGGGAGGCCGTGGCCGGGATCGGCGGCGAGTTCCGCAACCCGCGCCGCGACATCCCGCGCGCGACCGCCCTGGCGCTGGTGATCGTGTCGGTCGCCTACCTGGCGATCCAGACCGTCACGGTCGCCGTGCTGGGCGGTCGGGCCGCCACGTCGGCGGTGCCGCTGCTCGACCTGGTCTCGGTCGCGACCGGTTCCGGCGGCGGGATCGTGGTCGCGGTCATCGCCGCCATCGTGGTCACGGGCGTCTTCAACGCCTACCTCGCCGCCTTCAGCAAGCTGGGCGCCGCGATGGGCCGCGACGGCGACCTGCCGGCCTGGTTCGGCCGCGGCGCCGAGAACGGCGCCGTCGCCCGGCGCGGGCTGCTGCTGTCGGCGGTCGTCATGGCGCTGTACTCGGTGGTGGTGCTGGCCAGCGGCGACCTCCAGCCGTTCATCCTCGTGCACACCAGCATCGCGGCCGCGGTCTACGGCCTGGGCGTCGCCAGCGCGATCGTCCTGCTGCCGACGCGCTCGCTCGGCTGGTGGATGGCGGTGCTGTCGGTCGTGTTCGCGGCGGGGCTGCTGGTGCTGGCGGGCTGGCACCTGGTGTTCCCGGTCGGGATCGCGGTCGTCGCGGTGCTGGTGGGAGCGGTCGGCCGGTGGAGGTCGCGCCGGAAGACGGCCGCTCCGGCCTCCGCGAACTGAGGCCGCCCTGCGCGCCGGACGCACCCCGTCCCGGATAATAGGCGCGTGACCCACGACCCAGCAGCGCGCGCCGCGAGCATCCGCGACGTCGCGCAGCTCGCCGGCGTCTCGCACCAGACCGTCTCCCGGGTCATCAACGGCCACCCCAGCCTCCGGGAGTCCACGCGGCAGCGGGTCCTCGACGCGATGGAGCAGCTCCAGTACCGGCCGAACCGCGCCGCGCGAGCCCTCGTCACCGCGCGCTCCCGCACCCTCGGCGTGCTCTCCACGACCGCCGCGGCGCTCTACGGGCCGGTGTCGAGCATCAACGCGGTGCAGGGCGCCGCGCGGGAGGCCGGCTACTACCTCGCGGTCGCCCAGATCCCCGAGCTGACCGACGCGGGGATCGCGGCTGCGCTCGACCACCTGCTCGCCCAGGCGGTCGAAGGCATCATCGTGATCGCCCCGCAAGAACTGGTGCTGGCGCACATCTCGAGCGCTCGCCTCGCCGTCCCCTACGTGACGCTGCAGGGCGGACCCGAGTACGTGGCGCGCGAGCTCACCGTCGACCAGGCGGCCGGCGCCCGCGCCGCGACCGCCCACCTGATCGGCCTCGGCCACCGCGGGATCGTCCACGTGACCGGGCCGCTGGCGTGGTTCGAGGCCCAGGCGCGCGCGGCGGGCTACGCGGGCGAACTGGAGGCCGCCGGCCTCCCGGTGCCCGCCCTGCTGGAGGGCGACTGGTCGGCCGAGTCCGGCTACCGCGCCGCGCAGTCGTTCGTCCGCGACGCGGGGACGACCGCCGTCTTCGCGTCCAACGACCAGATGGCGCTCGGGGTGTACCACGCCGCGCGGGAGGCCGGCCGCCGCATCCCGGAGGACCTGAGCGTCGTCGGCTTCGACGACATCCCGGAGGCGGCCCACTTCTGGCCGCCGCTGACGACCGTCCTGCAAGACTTCACCGAGCTCGGCCGCCGCAGCGTCGACCGCCTCGTCGCGGAGATCGAGGGCGGCGAGGAGCCGGTGCCCGCCAGCCTCCTGCCCGAGCTCGTCGTCCGCGACTCCACCGCCCCCGCCCCCGCCTGACAGCCAGCCCCCACAACCGCCGAGTACGCCGAAAATCCGCTCTCAACCGTCGAGTGCGCGGAGAATCTGCGTACTCGGCGGTCGCTCGGCCGCGGAGGTCCGCAGGTCGTAGGCTCGGAGGATGAGCACGGACGGGGGACCGACGGTCGCGGCCGGGCGCCTCGCCAAGCCGGAGGGGGTGCTGGCGCCGCGCTACCGCTGGGTGAGCATCGGGATGTGCCTGCTCGTCACGCTGGCGGCCTTCGAGGCGCTGGCGGTGACGACGATCATGCCCACCGTCAGCCGGCAGCTCGACGGAGCAGGGCTGTACGCCTTCGCGTTCGCGGGGCCGCTCGCCGTCGGCGTCGTCGGCATGGTCGTCGCCGGGACCTGGTGCGACCGGGGCAACCCCCGCACCGTCCTGTTCGCATCCGTCGGGCTGTTCGCCACCGGCCTCATCCTGGCCGGCCTCGCCCCGACGATGGAACTGTTCGTCACCGGCCGGCTCGTCCACGGGCTCGGCGGCGGCGCGCTCACCGTCGCGCTGTACGTGATCGTCGCGCGCGTGTACCCGCCGCGGCTGCACGCCCGCATCTTCGCCGGCTTCGCCGCCGCCTGGGTGATCCCGTCGCTGATCGGACCGGTGATCGCGGGCGCCGTCGCCGAGACGGTCGGCTGGCGCTGGGTGTTCCTCGGCGTCGTGGCGCTGGTGGTCTTGGCGATGCTGATGGTCGTGCCGGCGATGCGCGGCCTGCACGGGCCCGACCATCGAACGACAGGAGGCCGGCGCGAGCTGGCGCGCGCCGGGCTGGCCACGCTCGTGGCGGTCGCCGTCCTCGCGCTCACGCTCGCCGCCGAGGCGCGTGGACCCGTCCAGTGGCTGGTCCCGGTCTTCGCCGCCGTCGGCGCGATCGCCGCGCTCCGGCCGCTGATCCCGGCGGGCACGCTGCTCGCGCGCCGCGGCCTGCCGAGCGTTGTCCTGCTGCGAGCGATCGTCGCAGGGACGTTCTTCTCGGCGGAGGTCTACGTCCCGCTGCTGATGGTCACCCAGTACGGCGCGTCGCCGGCCGTCGCGGGCCTCGCGCTGACCGCGGCCGGGCTGAGCTGGGCCGCGGCCTCCTGGGCGCAGGGCCGCTTCCCTGCGATCGGCCACCGCCTGGCCGCCCGACTCGGCGCGCTCGGCCTGACCATCGCGATCGCGTCGCTGCTCGTGACGGCGCTGACCGGCGCCTCCCCGGTGCTCGTGGTGGTCGGCTGGGCGTTCGCCGGCGGCGGGATGGGAATCCTCTACCCACGCCTCGGCGTCCTCACCCTGGAGTACTCGACGCCCGCCGACCAGGGCTTCAACAGCTCGGCCCTCTCGATCGCGGACTCCACCGGCTCGGCCATCGCCCTGGCGACGACGGCGATCGCGTTCTCGGCGCTCGGCGGGGCGGCGTCGCCGGTCGCGTTCGCGGGGGTGTTCGCCGTGAACGGCGTGCTCTGCCTCGCTGCCTGGGTGTGCGGCGGCCGGATCGTGCGGGGCTGACGCCCGTCCTCCCACCGCGACCGCGCTACAGGGGTCGCAACGCGCCGCTACGGCCTGCGCATAGCGGCGTGTTGCGACCCCGCTGCGGGACGCCGTGGAGGGGACGGTGCTCTGGGGACGGTCGTCAGGGGGTGCTGGGCGCGGGGGCGCCGGCCTCCCCGGGCACCCCCGCGGAGTCCGCGGGGTCGTGCTGCCGCCGGCTCGCCAGCAGGAACGGGATCCCGATGAGCTCGATGGCCCCGCCGATGACCAGCGACGTCCCGTACCCCCACAGGTCGGCCGCGCGTCCGAGCGCAGGCTGGAAGACCACGCCGCCGAGGCTCCCGAACAGCGAGTCGAACGACAGCACGGTGGCGCGCTGCTTCGAGGGGATCATGTCGTTCAGGTAGGCCTGTCGCACCGGGCCGGCCACCGCGAAGACGACGCCCCAGATCACCAGCAGCACCACCGCGAACCAGAACAACGTCGTCAGTCCCATGACCACCAGCACGACCACGCTGCCCAGCGAGGCGCCGACGATCGTCGTCGTCCGCTTGGCGAACAGGCGCCGGAGCCGCGGCGCCAGGATGCCGCCCGCCACCTGCGCGAGCGACAGGACGGCCGCGGCGAGCCCGGCGACCGAGTACGCCTTCGGGTCCCCGTACAGTTCGAGCAGGTAGGGCTGGAGGGCGTAGAAGGCGTAGATCCCGACGCCGGACGCGAACGGCGCCGAGAGGATGACGTAGCGCACCGAGCGCTTCCGCATCCCGTGCTCGATCGACTGGGTGAGGACGTTCCTGGTCGCCCGCCAGGGGCCCATCGACCTGTCGGGAGTGAAGCCGACGTCGCGCATCGCGATGAAGGCGAACACGAACATGAACACGAGGATCCCGGCGCGCAACAGGAACGGCACCCCCAGGTTCGTCACCTGAGCGATCACCCCGCCCAGCACCGACCCGGCGAACATCGCCGCCCCGGTGACGACGAGCGCGCGACCGAAGACGGACTCCAGGCTCCCCGAGTACCCGGTCACCGCGAGCGCGTCGACCAGCCACGCGTCGGTCGCGCCGGAGAAGAAGGTGAAGCCGAGCCCGAGCAGCATGGAGGCCACCGCCCACCAGAAGAACGGCGCATGCCACAGCCAGAGCAGCCAGTACAGCACGGTCGACAGCGACAGGGTGACCGTGCCGAGCAGATACGAGGCGCGGCGCCCGATGGTGTCGGCAACGACGCCGGTGGGGATCTCGAAGAGGACCATCCCGGCGGTGAAAAACGCGTTCGCGGCGAACGCCTCGAAGTTGGTCAGCCCGGCGTCGAGCAGGAAGAGCGTGTTGATGCCCCAGATGAACGACGCGGCCAGGGTGTTGCCGAGAAGGAGGGTGAAGTAGACGACCTGGACCCGGCGGGGTGACGGGTTCATGGTCGGGGGCCGAGTGGTGCGTTCATGGGGGACATGATCGTCCGGTCGGGGGCGTGGTGCCAGTGCGGAGTGGGGTGCGGTGCAGGGGTGGGGCGGTTGGGTCAGGTCGGGTAGGTGCGGGGCCGGGCCGGGGTGGGTGTGCGGTCGGGCCCGGTCGGGCCGGGTTGGGTGTGGTGTCGGGTCGGCCCGGGCTGGGTGTGGGGCCGGATCGCGCCGGGTCGAGTGTGCTGCCGGGCCGGGCCGGGCCGGCTCGTCCGCGAGCGGCGGCCCGCTGCGATCTGTGCCAGCCTGTGGGGATGAGCACCGTCGTCTTCGCCCCCGACTCCTTCAAGGGCTCCGCGACGGCGGCGGAGGTCGCGGCGGCGCTCGCCGCGGGCTGGTCGTCGGTGCGTCCGGACGACCGCGTCGTCCTCGCGCCGATGGCGGACGGGGGCGAGGGCACGCTCGACGCATTCGAGGTCGCCGTGCCTGGATCCACCCGCCGGCCCGTCCGCGTGACCGGACCGGACGGCGTCCCGCGCGACGCGAGCTGGCTGCTGCTGCCCGACGGGACCGCCGTCGTCGAGCTGGCCGAGACCAGCGGGATCGGGCTGATGCGGGCGCTCGCTCCTTTCGACGCGCAGACGACCGGGTTCGGCGAGGCGATCGCGGCCGCGCTCGACGCGGGCGCGACGGGGCTGCTGCTCGCGATCGGCGGCAGCGCCTCCACGGACGGGGGAGCGGGGATGCTGACCGCGCTCGGGGCGCGGCTGCTCGACGCGGATGGGCGCGCCGTCGTCCCGGGGAACCGCGGGCTGGCCGGCATCGACCGCGCCGAGCTTGCGCTTCGGGCGCTCCCCGCACGCGGCGCGCGCGTTCTGAGCGACGTGACGAGCCCGCTGCTCGGACCGGCCGGCGCTGCCGCGGTCTTCGGGCCGCAGAAGGGCGCCGCCCCGGCGGATGTGCCCGTGCTGGAGGCCGGACTCGCCCGGTTCGCGGACGCGCTGCGCGAGGCCGGCGTGGAGGTCGACCCCGCGACGCCGGGCGCCGGCGCGGCGGGCGGGACCGGGTTCGGACTGCTCGCCTGGGGCGCGACCATCGCGCCCGGCTCGGCCGCGGTCGGGGAGTCGCTGGGTCTGCCCGTGGTGGTCGCCTCCGCCAATGCCGTGGTGACGGGTGAGGGCCGCTACGACGACCAGTCGGCGGCGGGAAAGGTCCCGGAGTACGTTGCCGGCCTGGCGCGGGCGGCCGGGATCCCCGCGCTGCTGGCCGCCGGGTCGATCGCTGCGGAGCCGCGTGGCTTCGCCGGCGCGGCATCGCTGTCGGAGCTCGCGGGCGGCTCTGCGGCCGCCATCGCGGACCCGCTCCATTGGGCGTCGGCCGCCGGCGCTGCGCTCGCCCGCGGCTTCGGCCCGGCCTGAGCGCTGTCGGCAACGGAGGCGACCGGGGCGCTTTGCGCGCCGATCTCCTCCGGTGACTGACTTTTCGTGCCGGAGGGGGACGGATGTCCTCCGTGGGCGACGACCTACAGGTACTGCGTCCGCTGCTCCCGGATCACCCCGCGCGTGTCCACCGCCAGCGGCGGCGCCGCCTCCACGGTCCACGCCGGCCGCTCACCCGTCAGCGCCCACGCCGCCTGCACGGCTCCGCCGTCGGCGACGTACTCGCCCGGCGCCGGCACGACGACCGGCGCGTCGAAGACCTGCGCGGCGATGGCCGCTACCGCCCGGTTCTGCGCTGCCCCGCCGATCAGCAGGATGCGCTTCTCGCGCACGCCGACCGCGCGCACGGCGTCGAGTCCGTCGGCGAGTCCGCACAGCATCCCCTCGATGGCCGCGCGCGCGAACGTCGCCGGGCGGGTGGTCGCGATGGTGAGCCCGTGGAGGCTGGCCTTCGCGTCGGGGAGGTTCGGCGTGCGCTCGCCCTCGAAGTACGGGACGAGCACGACGCCCTCCGCGCCGGGCTCCACCGACAGGGCGAGCTCGGCGAGGGCGTCGAAGTCCACCGAGAGCAGGTCGGCGATGGAGCTCAGGACGCGGGCCGCGTTCAGCGTCGCGATGAGTGGGAGGTTGAGGCCGCCTGCGTCGGCGAAGCCGGCGACGGTGCCTGTCGCGTCCGCGACGGGCGCGTCGGTCACGGCGAAGACGGTTCCGCTGGTGCCGATGGACACGACCACGTCGCCGTCCGCGGCGCCGAGGCCGAGCGCCGCGCCCGCGTTGTCGCCGGCGCCGGGTCCGACGAGCACGCCGTCCGGGGTGCGGCCGGCGGCGTCCGCCGGGCCGAGCACGCGGGGGAGGACCACCGCGTCGGCCGACGAGCCCGGAGTCCCGGCCTCCCGGCCCGCACGCCCCAGCGCCCGCTCGAACAGCTCGAAGTCGTACGCCCCGGTCCCAGCGCTCCAGTACGCCGTCCCGCTCGCGTCCGACCGGTCGGTGGTCAGGGCCTCCAGGTCGGGCCCGAGCGGGCTCTCGTCCGCCGGGCCGTAGCCGAGCAGCCGCCAGGTCAGCCAGTCGTGGGGGAGCGCGACGGCCGCGACGCGGGCGGCGTTCGCGGGCTCGGCATCCCGCAGCCAGCGCAGCTTGGTCGCGGTGAAGGAGGCCACCGGCACCACTCCGACGCGCTGGGCGTACGCCTCCGCGCCGACCTCATCGATCAGGTCGCGCGCCGCCTGGGCGCTGCGGGTGTCGTTCCAGAGCAGGGCGTCACGGATGATGCGGCCGTCGGCGTCCAGCACCACCATGCCATGCTGCTGGCCGGCGATGGAGATCGCGGCCACATCGGAGAGGCCGCCCGCGGCCTCCAGCGCCGACTGAAGCGCGCTCCACCAGGCGGCCGGGTCGACCTCCGTGCCGTCCGGGTGCGCGGCCCGGCCGGAGCGCACCAGCGCACCGGTCTCCAGGTCGCGCACGACCACCTTGCAGCTCTGCGTCGACGAGTCGACTCCGGCGACCAGCGTCACGTGCGGTCCTCACTTCTCAGATCGTTGCGAAGGGGCGCGCGGACGACCAGTCGTCCGCGCGCCCCGGGAACAGCACAGGTCAGCCGCGGGCCCCGATGAGGTGCTCCAGGGCGAGCTGCTGCAGGCGGACGAAGCCGAAGCCCTTGCCGCCGAAGTAGGCGCTCGGGTCGAAGTCCTCGTAGGCGCTGCGGTCGGCCAGCAGGTCGTCGTAGCTCTCGCCCGCGCCGAGCGTCGGCTGGGACAGCTCGGTGACGCGCGACGCCCGCAGCGCCTCCTGCACCTCGGGGTCGGCGCGGAACGCGGCCGCGCGCTCCTTCAGCAGCAGGTAGGTGCGCATGTTGGCGGCGGCCGAGTCCCACACGCCGGTGATGTCCTCGGTGCGCGACGGCTTGTAGTCGAAGTGGCGGGGGCCGTCGTAGGCCTGGCCGCCGTTCGGGCCGCCGTTCTCGAGCAGGTCGACGAGGGCGAAGGCGTTCTGGAGGTCGCCGTGGCCGAACACGAGGTCCTGGTCGTACTTGATGCCGCGCTGGCCGTTGAGGTCGATGTGGTAGAGCTTGCCGTGGTAGAGCGCCTGGGCGATGCCGGCGGCGAAGTTCAGGCCCGCCATCTGCTCGTGGCCGACCTCGGGGTTGAGGCCGACGAGCTCCGGGCGCTCCAGCGAGTTGATGAACGCGAGGGCGTGGCCCACGGTCGGCAGCAGGATGTCGCCGCGCGGCTCGTTCGGCTTCGGCTCGATCGCGAAGCGGATGTCGTAGCCCTTGTCGGTGACGTAGTCGCCGAGCAGGTTGACGGCCTCCCGGTAGCGCTCGAGCGCCGCCTGGATGTTCTTGGCCGAGTCGTACTCTGCGCCCTCGCGGCCGCCCCACATGACGAACGTCTTGGCGCCGAGCTCGGCGGCCAGGTCGAGGTTGCGGAGCACCTTGCGCAGCGCGAAGCGGCGGACGGCGCGGTCGTTGGAGGTGAAGCCGCCGTCCTTGAAGACCGGGGCGCTGAACAGGTTAGTGGTGACCATCGGCACGATGACGCCGGTGTCGGCGAGCACCTGCTTGAGGCGGTCGATCTGCTTCTGGCGCTCGGCGTCGGTCGAGCCGAACGCGAACAGGTCGTCGTCGTGGAAGGTGAGGCCGTAGGCGCCGAGCTCGCTGAGCTTGGTCACCGCCTCCACCACGTCGAGCTGGGGGCGGGTCGGGCCGCCGAACGGGTCGGTGCCGTTGTAGCCGATGGTCCACAGACCGAACGAGAACTTGTCGGCGCGGGTGGGGGTGAGGCTCATGGAAGGTTCCTTCAGCGTCGTCGGTGATTTGTTGTTTTGATAAACTTATACCAGCCGAAACGCCCGAGCGCCACTCCGGAAGGGCACTCCCAGACTCCGATCTGCTCCGACTCAGATCGGCGCAGCCTCAGATCCGCTCCGCCAGCCACGCCGCCTGCTTGTGCCAGTGCGCCGCCTGCCCGCCCTCGTGGTCGTTGAACGGGTACACCTCGATCGCGCGGTCCGCCGCGGCCAGGTGGTTGTACGCCGCGAACGTCGTGGACGGCGGGACCACCGAGTCCATCAGCGCCACCGAGAACAGCGACGGCGCGTGGATGCGGCGGGCGAAGTTCACCCCGTCGAGGTAGGAGAGCGTGCGGAAGGCCGTGTCCACCTCGTCGCGGTGCACCGACAGGTAGGTGGCCAGCTCCTGGAACGGTCCGCCGCCGGCGACCTCCGTGCCGCGGCGGTACGCGCACAGGAACGCGACGTCCGGCAGCACCGCCTGGACGTCCGCCAGTGCGCCGGCGGCCAGCGCGATCCCGCCGCCCTGGCTGCCGCCGGTCACGGCGATCCGCGACGGGTCGACGAACGGCAGCGCGCGGGCCGCGTCCACCGCGCGCACCGCGTCGGTGAACACCCGGCGGTAGTAGTGCTCGCGCGGGTCGTGGATGCCGCGGGTCATGAAGCCGGGAGTCGCAGGTCCCGAGCCGTGCGGGTCGGCCGTGTCGCCTCCGGTGCCCCAGCCGCTGCCCTGGCCGCGGGTGTCCATGAAGACGTGCACGTAGCCGGCGAGCGCCCAGTCGACGTTCTCGCCGGCGAGGCCGCGGCCGCCGCCGTAGCCCTGGTACTGCACGACCGCGGGCAGCGGCCCGTCGGCGTGCAGCGGGCGGGACACCCAGGCGCGCACCGGCTCTCCCCCGAAGCCGGGGAAGGTCAGGTCCTCCACGATGAGCTGCGTGACCGGTGTGGTCGCGGGTGCGAGCACGACGTCGCCGCCGGCGGCGCGGGACTCCGCGAGGGTCGCCTCCCAGAAGGCGTCGAAGTCGGCGGGCTCCTCGACCTCCGGGCGGAAGTCGGTCAGTTCGGCGAGGGTGAGGTCGGTGAGCGGCATTGGTCTCCTCGTGCTGGCGGGTATTGCGGGCGGGTACGGCGGGCGGGTAGGGAGGGCGGGTTCGGAAGTTTCGCGGAACGGCGCGAAAGCCTGGCCGACATTGTGGCACAGTGTCTGCATGTCCGAACCGACCGCGGGGCCGAGCCGTCCGACGCTGGAGGCGATTGCGCAGCAGGCCGCGGTGTCGCTCTCCACGGTGTCGAAGGTCCTCAACGGGCGCCCCGGCGTTTCGGCGCCGACCCGGGCACGGGTCGAGGAGCTGCTGCGCGACTCCGGCTACGCGCGCCGCGGTCCGGAACCGGAGCGCGGCGGCCTGGTCGAGCTCGTGGTGACCGACCTGGTGAGCGAGTGGTCGGTGGAGATCATCCGCGGCGTCGAGCGGATCACGCGCGAAGCCGGCTTCGTGCTCGCGCTCTCCACGCTGGACGACGGCCACGAGCCGGGACGCGACTGGATCACCGGCGTGCTCAGCCGGAAGCCGGTCGCGGTCATCCTGCAGTTCTCGAACCTGACCGCCGAGCACCGGCAGAAGCTCCGCACCCGCAACATCCCGTTCGTGGTCGTGGACCCGGCAGGGGATCCGCCGCCGGACGTCCCGGCGATCGGGGCGACCAACTGGGCGGGCGGCGTCGCGGCGACCCGGCACCTGCTCGAGCTCGGCCACACCCGGATCGCAGTCGTCTCCGGGCCGCCCGACCTGATGTGCTCGCGCGCCCGCGTCGCCGGCTACCAGTCGGCGCTGGCGGAGGCCGGCCTCCCGTTCGACAAGCGGCTGGTCGGCGTCGGCGACTTCCGCCGTGCCGACGGGGAGCGCGAGGCACGCCGGCTGCTCGAGCGGGCCGACCGCCCCACCGCGATCGTCTGCGGCAACGACCTGCAGGCGCTGGGGGCTATGGACGCGGTGTTCGCGCTCGGGCTGGACGTGCCGCGGGATGTGTCGATCGTCGGCTTCGACGACGTCGCGCCCGCCTCCTGGGCGCGGCCGGCCCTCACGACCGTCCGCCAGCCGCTGCTGGAGATGGCGGAGGTCGCGACGCTGACCGCGCTGCGCCTGCGCGCCGGGTCCGTCGAGAACACCCGCCTGGAGCTGGCGACCTCCCTCGTCGTGCGCGACTCCACGGCAGCGCCCGCCGCGCGCTGACGCACCGAATCCACGAAAGTTTTCCAAGCTCGACGAGAAACTTGCGCGCTCGAAAACCGTCCCGTTAGCGTCCTGCCCAGGCAGCAACATCACGGCGACACGCGAAGGAGCGGGACGGATGACTTCAGCGGCACGCGAGCTGCGGGTGGCGATGGTCGGCTACGGATTCATGGGCGCGGCACACTCCCAGGGCTGGCGGGTCGCTCCGCGGTTCTTCGACCTGGCCGCCGAGCCGGTCATGGCCACCATCGTCGGCCGCGACGCCGACCGCGTGGAGGCCGCCCGCGCGAAGTTCGGCTGGCAGCGCGCCGAGACCGACTGGCGCCGCGTCGTCGAAGACCCGGACATCGACATCGTCGACATCTGCTCGCCCGGCGCCTCGCACGCCGAGATCGCCATCGCCGCCCTGGACGCGGGCAAGCACGTACTCTGCGAGAAGCCGCTCGCCAACACCGTCGCGGAGGCGGAGGCGATGGTCGCCGCCGCCGAGCGCGCGGCCGCCCGCGGCATCCGCTCGATGGTGGGCTTCAGCTACCGCCGCGTCCCGGCGATCGGCTACGCGCGCCGCCTGGTGCAGGAGGGCCGCCTCGGCGCGATCCGCCAGGTGTGCGCGCTCTACCTGCAGGACTGGTTGAGCGACGAGAACGGCCCGATGACGTGGCGGCTCGACAAGGAGGCCGCCGGCTCCGGCTCGCTCGGCGACATCGGCGCGCACGCCATCGACCTGGTCGAGCACTTGACCGGCTCCCGGCTGGAGTCCGTCTCCGGCACGCTCGCCACCTTCGTGGAGGAGCGGCCGCTGCTCGGCGAGACGGTCGGGCTGTCCGGCACGGCCTCCACCGAGCGCGGCCGGGTGACCGTGGACGACGCCGCCTGGTTCACCGCGCGCCTCTCCGGGGGAGCGGCGGCGGGCGCCATCGGCGCGTTCGAGGCGACCCGCTACGCGACCGGCCGCAAGAACGCCCTGCGGATCGAGCTGAGCGGGTCCCGCGGCGCGATCGCGTTCGACCTGGAGGCGATGAACGAGCTCCAGTTCTACGACGCCACCGCGCCGGCCGGGGAGCAGGGCTTCACCCGGATCATCGTGACCGAGCCCGAGCACCCGTACATGGCCAATTGGTGGCCGACCGGGCACGCGATCGGCTACGAGCACGCCTTCAGCCACCAGATCACCGACTTCGTCGACGCCGTCACGAGCGGCCACGACCCCGAGCCGTCCTTCGCGGACGGTCTGCACATCCAGCGCGTGCTGGCCGCTGTCGAACACAGCGCCGCCGCCGGCAGTGCGTGGACGGCCTCCGCCTAGCGCGCCCCCACGCCTTTCATCACCAGTCCCACCACCTACCGAGGAGAAAGACCGCAATGACGCACCCTTCGCCCTCCCGCCGTCGCGCCCGGCTCGCCGCCGTCGCGCTCGGCGTCGCCGCCCTGCTGCTCGGGGCCACCGCCTGCTCGTCCGGCTCCGGAAGCTCCGGCGACAAGGCCACCCTCTGGGGCCTCTCCAGCACCGACCAGGACACCGTGATCGGCCCGTCGCTGAAGGAGTGGAACGCCGCCAACGCCAAGGACCAGGTGGCGCCCACCTATTTCCAGAACGACGCCTACAAGACCAAGATCCGCACCGCGATCGGGGCCGGCTCCGCGCCGACCATCCTCTACAGCTGGGCCGGCGGCACGCTCGACCAGTACGTCAAAGCGGGCAAGGTCGCCGACCTGACCGCCGACACCGCCGACGCCAAGTCCAAGTACCTCGACTCGGTCTGGAACCAGGGTGTGGTCGACGGCAAGGTGTACGCGGTGCCGATGAACGCGACGACGCCGATCATGTTCTATTACAACAAGGACGTCCTGAAGAAGGCGGGCGTCGCCGTCCCGAAGACCTGGGACGAGATCCTCGCCGCCGTGCCCAAGCTGAAGGCCGCGGGCGTCGCGCCGTTCTCCCTCGCCGGCGCCTCCAAGTGGCCGTCGCTGATGTGGGAGGAGTACCTGGTCGACCGCGTCGCCGGACCCGGCGCGTTCGCGAAGGTCATGTCCGGTGAGAAGGACGCCTGGAGCGACCCGGGGATCATCAAGGCCAACGAGATGATCCAGCAGCTCGTGGACGCCGGCGCGTTCGTCGACGGCTTCTCATCCGTCACCGCCGACTCCAATGCCGACGTCGCCCTCCTCTACACCGGCAAGGCCGCGATGATGCTGCAGGGCGCCTGGGTGATGACCACCTTCCGGCAGCAGGCACCGGACTTCGTGAAGTCGGGCCTCGGCTTCGGCACGTTCCCGTCGGTCCCCGGCGGCAAGGGCGACCCCTCCGACATCGTGGGCAACCCCTCCGGCTACTTCTCCGTCTCGGCCAACGCCTCGGCGGCGCAGAAGGCCTCGGCGGTCAAGTACCTGACGCAGGGCGTCTTCGACACGGCCTACACCGACCGGATGGTGAAGAACGGCCAGGTGCCGCCGATCAAGGACATCGACGCGAAGATCCAGGCGAGCGGAGGCGACTTCGGCTCGACCGTCTACGGGATGACGAAGAACGCGAAGAGCTTCCAGCAGTCCTGGGACCAGGCCCTCCCGCCGGCGCAGGCGACCGCGCTGCTGACGAACCTCGACCAGTTGTTCAACAAGCAGATCACGCCCAAGCAGTTCAGCGACAACATGAACAAGACGATCGGGCAGTAGCGATGACCACCGCCATCCGCGATGCGGGTGCCACGGTCCGCCCGGCCCGCAACGGGCCGGGCGGGTGGATGGTTCTGCCCGCGCTGCTGTTCTTCGTCGTGTTCGCGATCGTGCCGCTCGCCGTCGCGCTCTGGCTGAGCTTCACCCGCTGGGACGCCATCAGCGATCCGGTCTGGGTCGGGCTGACCAACTGGACGAGCGTCCTGGCCGACCCGGTGACGATCGACGCGCTGCTGCTGAGCCTGAAGGTGATCGTCATCTCCTGGATCGTGCAGACCCCGATCAGCCTGCTGCTCGGCGCCTGGACCGCAGGACGTCAGCGCAATCGCGCCGTGCTCGCGGCGATCTTCTTCCTGCCGCTGATCCTCTCGTCGGCGGCCATCGCGATCGCGTTCAAGGCCATCCTCGATCCGAACTTCGGCCTGGCCGCCTCGACCGGGATCCCGTTCCTCAAGCAGGACTGGCTGGGCAACCAGCAGCTCATCCTCTACGTGGTGATCTTCATCATCGCGTGGCAGTTCGTGCCGTTCCACACGCTGCTCTACCAGGGCGGCGTGCGGCAGATCCCGGCGTCGCTGTACGAGGCGGCGGAGATCGACGGCGCCGGCCGGGTGAAGCAGTTCTTCCACATCACGGTGCCGCAGCTCCGCTACACGATCGTCACCTCGTCCACGCTGATGGTGGTGGGCTCGCTGACCTACTTCGATGTGGTGTTCGTGCTGACGGGCGGCGTGCCGAGCTCCGGCGTGCGCATCCTGCCGATCCTGATGTACGTCACCGGCTTCTCGGGCAACCAGTTCGGTCAGGCCAGCGTGATGGCGATGATCCTGGTCGTGATCGGCCTGGTGATCGCGATGCTGATGACGAAGCTCAGCGGCTTCACGAAGATGACGAGCCAGCAGGAGGGCGTGTGATGACGCAGCTCATCGACGAGGTGGAGCGGGATGTCGCAGTCGCGCTCCACGAGCGGCCTCCGGCATCGCGCCGGCGCGGCTCCGGCCGCCCTTCCCGTCGTCCGGGGAGCCGACCCAACTGGCTCGGCGGCCTCGGAGCCTGGATCTGGCTGGCCGTGATCGTGGTCCCGATCTACTACATCGTGATCACGAGCGTGCGCCCGCAGGCCGGGTTCTTCGCCAGCAACCAGCTCCTCCCGCCGGCCGATCCCACGCTCGAGGGCTACGCGCTGGTGCTGCAGAGCGACTTCTTCCGCTACCTCGCGAACTCGGTGATCGTCACCGTGGCGAGTGTGGTGGTGACCGTTTTCGTCTGCGTCATGGCGGCGTACGCGATCGTGCGGACCAACTCCCGGTTCACGCGCGCGACGTTCTCGTTCTTCCTGCTCGGGCTCGCCATCCCGCTGCAGGCGACGATCATCCCGCTGTTCTACATGCTCTCGAAGGCCGGCCTGTACGACTCGCTCGGGGCGCTGATCCTGCCCTCGATCGGCTTCGCGGTGCCGGTGACGGTGCTCATCCTCGCGAACTTCATCCGGGACATCCCGAAGGAGCTGTTCGAGTCGATGCGCGTCGACGGCTCCGGGCACTGGCGGGTGCTGTTCTCGCTCGTGCTGCCGCTGTCGCGGCCGGCGGTGGTGACCGTCGCGCTCTACAACGCCCTGAACGTGTGGAACGGCTTCCTCTTCCCGCTCGTGCTCACGCAGAGCCCGGAGACCCGCGTCCTCCCTTTGTCGCTGTGGACGTTCATGGGATCGTTCACCGTGAACGTGCCGGCCATCCTCGCGGCGGTCGTGCTCTCCACGCTGCCGATCTTCCTGCTCTACCTGTTCGGCCGCCGCCAGCTCGTCAGCGGGATGACGGCCGGATTCTCGAAGTGACCCGCACCACCCGCACCACCCACATCACCCGATCCACCGAGTCCCGTACCACCCGGAAGGAACCATGACCAGACAAGCCCTCGTCGTCCGCGGCGGCTGGGACGGGCACATGCCCGTCGAGACCACGAACCTCTTCATCCCGTTCCTGGAGGAGAACGGCTTCGCCGTGCGGGTGGAGGAGAGCCCGGCCGTCTACACGGACGAGGCGTTCATGGACACCGTCGACCTCGTCCTGCAGATCAACACCATGAGCACCATCGAGCAGGAGGAGTTCGCCGGGCTGCAGCGCGCGGTCCTCAACGGGAGCGGGATGGCGGGCTGGCACGGCGGCATCGCGGACTCCTACCGGAACAACGCCGACTACCTGCACATGATCGGCGGCCAGTTCGCCCACCACGCGGGCAAGGACCCGGCCGAGCGCATCGGTGAGCAGTCGGACAACTACATCCCGTACACCGTGAAGATCACCGACTACGGCAAGGCGCACCCGATCACGGAGGGGATCGCGGACTTCGACCTGGAGACCGAGCAGTACTGGGTGCTGAGCGACGAGTACAACGACGTCCTGGCCACGACCACGCAGGGTGTGCGGCCGTGGGACGCGTGGAACCGTCCGGTCACCGCGCCCGCGATCTGGACGCGGCAGTGGGGCAAGGGGCGGATCTTCGTCTCTGCGCCCGGCCACCGGCTGGAGATCGTCGAGTCCCAGCCCGTGCGCACGATCATCGAGAGGGGGCTGCTGTGGGCGGCACGCTGAACGTCGGAGTGGTCGGCGTCGGCGTCATCTCGGCGCAGTACTTCGCCGAGTTCCCGGAACTGCCGAACCTGCGCCTGCGCGCGGTCGCCGACCTCGACCTCGACCGGGCCCGGGCTGTCGCCGCCGAGCAGGGCGTGGAGGCGATGACCGTGGACGAGCTGCTGGCGCATCCCGAGGTGGATGTGGTGCTCAACCTGACCATCCCGCTCGCCCACGCGGACGTCGCGCTGCGCGCGCTCGCCGCGGGCAAGCACGTCTACGGCGAGAAGCCCCTGGCGCTGACGACCGCGGAGGCGGCGCCGGTGCTGGAGCGCGCGGCGGCAGTCGGGTTGCGGGTGGGCTGCGCGCCGGACACGGTGCTCGGCACTGGCATCCAGACCGCGCGCGCGGTGCTCGACGAGGGCCGGATCGGCGTGCCGCTCGGCGCCGCAGTGGCGTGGACGGCGCCCGGGCACGAGCTGTGGCATCCGGCGCCCGCGTTCTACTACCAGCCGGGCGGCGGTCCGCTGCTCGACATGGGGCCGTACTATCTAACCTCGCTCGTGACCTTCTTCGGGCCGGTCGTGCGGGTGTCCGGGGCGACCCGGCGCTCGGAACGCGCGCGCACGGTCGCGACGGGGCCGAACGCGGGAGCCGCGCTGCCGGTGGACGTGGAGACGCACGTGACCGCCATCCTGGAGCACGCGTCCGGAGTGGTGTCCACGGTGACGGTCTCGTTCGAGGTCTGGGCGTCGCGGGTGCCGCTGTTCGAGGTGTACGGGACGGCGGGGACGCTCGCGGTGCCCGACCCGAACCGGTTCTCGGAGCCGGTGCTGGTGGCGACCGCGGACGACCGGGAGTTCCGGGAGGTGGCGGTCGCGGGCGGGTACGCCGACGCGGGCCGCGGGTACGGGCTGGCCGACCTGGCGCGTGCGGTCGAGACGGACCGGCCGCACCGGGCCTCCGGCGAGCTCGCTTTCCATGTGCTGGAGACCATGGAGGCGGTGCTGGCGGCCGGAGCGCGGCACGAGGTCGTGACGCTGACCTCCACCGTCGAGCGGCCCGAGGCGGTGCCGGTGGGAGCGCGGCCAGAGACGTGGTGAGACGCCGGGCGTCCGCCGCACCCCGCGACCTGTAATACAGTGACCGGGACCATGAACGGCAGGACGACGGCGGGGACGAACCTCGACACGGTGCGGCGGCACAACCTCTCCGCCGTGCTCGGGATGGTGCACCGCGAGGGTCCGCTGGCGCGCTCGGCGCTCACCCAGGCGACCGGCCTCAACCGCTCGACCATCGGCGCCCTCGTCGCCGAGCTGGGCGAGTTCGGGCTGGTCCGCGAGCGCGAACCTGAGACCAGCAACCGGGTCGGCAGGCCGTCCCCGGTCGTCGCCGCCGACGGCCGGGTCGTCGCACTCGCGGTGAACCCCGAGGTCGACGCCGTCACCGTCGGCGTGGTCGGGCTCGACGCGCACGTGCACCGCCGGGTGCGCTATCCCACCGGGCACGTGCCGACCGCCGCGGAGGCCGCCGCCATCGCCGCCGCCGTGATCGACGGGCTGCGGCCCGAGCTGGCCGCGGCCTCCCGGGTCGTCGGCGTCGGCGTCGCGGTGCCGGGACTGGTGCGGGAGGAGGACGGCGTCGTGCGCCTCGCCCCGCACCTGGAGTGGGCGGAGGAGCCGTTCGCGGCCGAGCTCGCGGAGGCGACCGGCTACCCGGTCGCGGCGGCCAACGACGCCAGCCTGGGCGCGAACGCGGAACGGCTGTTCGGCGCGGGCCAGGGCGCGGCCGACCTCGTCTACGTCAACGGCGGCGCGTCCGGCATCGGCGCGGGCGTCATCGTCGGCGGGAGGCCGCTCACCGGCATCAGCGGTTACGCCGGCGAGCTCGGCCACACGCTGGTGAACTCGGCCGGAGTGCGCTGCCACTGCGGGGCGATCGGCTGCCTGGAGACCGAGGTCAGCCAGCGTGCGCTGCTGCGCGTGCTCGGCCTCGCGTCCGCCGACCCCGACGAGCTCTCGCGGGCGCTCGTCGCGGCCGTCGCATCGGGCGACGCGGCGGTGCTCGCGGAGGTGGACCGCCAGCTCGGCTTCCTCGCGACGGCGCTGCGCAACGCCACCAACGTCTTCGACCCGGAGCGGATCGTGCTCGGCGGGTTCCTCGGCGCGCTGCACGAGCTCGCGCCAGAGCGGTTGCCCGTGCTCGTCGCGTCGCAGGCGCTCGCCGCCTCCGTCGAGACGCTCACCATCACCCGCGCCGCCCTCGGCAGCGACATCCTCATGATCGGCGCCGCCGAACTCGCCTTCGCCCCGCTCCTCGCGTCCCCCTCCGCCGCCTAAGCGGCCATCGCTTCCTCACTTTCTCCCGCAACACGCCGGGTGGGAGCGGGAGAAAGTGAGGAAGCGATGGCGGGTCAGGCGGTGGGGGCGTCGCCGAAGTCGGGGATGGGGAGGCGGGCGCCGTTTTGGAGGGCGCTCTCGTGGGCGATGATGCCGGGGAGCGTGTAGCGGGCGGCCTGCCAGGCGTTCACCGGCGGGAGGGCGCGCTCGTTCACGGCGCGCACGAAGTCGTCGGCGAGGAAGTGGTGGCTGCCCTCGTGCCCGTTCGCGACGTGGTCGAACTCGCGCGGCAGCCGCGAGCGGTCGTGGATGGGCGCGCTGCCGGAGGTGAAAGCGTCGCGGAGTGCCGGCGAGACGTGCGCGAGCGACGGGTCGTCCGGCGAGAGCGTCGGCTTCGGCTGCAACAGCTCGGTGACGTCCGTCACGCCCTCCTTGGACATCTGGTGCGAGACGGTCGCCAGCTGCTCGAAGCTGCCCTCCGTCCCGAAGAAGCGGAACCGCGACTCCCGGATGTGCGACGGATAGCCGACCCGGCGGAACTCGTTCGTGCGGAACGACCCACCGCCCGCGACCTCGAACAGGGCGGTGGCGTTGGAGAAGTCGTTGCCGAACATGCTCACCTCGCGGTCGAAGACCCCGTCGCCGCGGTCGTCCGTGACGCCGATCGCCGAGACGCTGACCGCGTGCGTGTTCCACGCGCCGAGGATGCCGCCGATGGAGTGCGTCGGGTAGAGCAGCGGGGGATAGCTGGCCGTCGCCTTCCACTGCTCGCCGCCGGAGTAGCGGTAGGCGTCGTAGAAGCCGAGGTCCATGTCGTGCACGTAGTCGCCCTCCGCGTAGAACACCCGGCCGAAGGCGCCCTCCGCGATCTGCGACCGAGCGTAGACGGTGGCGGGGTTGTAGTGGCTGGTCTCGCCCATCATGTACGTGAGGCCGGTGCGGCGGACCGCGTCGATGATCGCGGCGATCTCGTCGGCGCTGATCGCCATCGGGACGGCCGAGTAGACATGCTTGCCGGCCTCCAGCGCGCGCACGACGAGCGGGCCGTGCGTCCAGCGCTGGGTGAAGATCGCGACGGCGTCGACGCGCGGGTCCTCGAGCGCGGCCTCGAACGACGGGAGGGCGCCGTCGAGACCGTAGTCGGCGACGAGCCGCTCGGCGCGCTCCGGCAGCAGGTCGGTCGCGTACACCGCGCTCACGCCGGGGTGCAGCGCGAAGAGCTTGGCGAACTGCCCGGCGAACTGCCCGGCGCCGATCATGGCGATGGAGAAGGTCATGTCACTCGCTTCCGCTGTCGTGCCCCACCCCACGAAAACGGGCGATGCGCACGTTCACATTCTGTCGCGAATGACGGTAGTATAGGTACGCGCCCGCGGTCGAATCGATTCGAACGGGCGGCCTCCAGCACCGCGACCCGCCGCGGTGCTGTCGTTTTGCGTCCAGAGCCGGGCGCCTCCCTCCTCCCCGCACGCCCTCCAGCAGAAGGACTCTTTTCGTGACCACCGTCGTGCATCCCGGCGACTCGCTCACCGGCCGCCAGCGCTTGGCGTACATCCTGATCCTCGGCGCGCTCACCGCACTCGGGCCGTTCACGATCGACACGTACCTGCCTGCGCTGCCGACGCTGGAGAGCGACTTCCACGTCTCCACCGCGATGATCCAGCTCACGCTGACGGCGACCACGATCGGTTTCGGACTCGGCCAGCTCCTGGTCGGCCCGTGGTCCGACAAGATCGGCCGCCGGATCCCGCTCATCGCCGCGACCGGCGTGCACATCTTCGCGTGCCTCGCCGCGGCGATCGCGCCCAACGTCGAGCTGCTCGGCATCGCCCGCGCGCTGATGGGCATCGGCGCCGCGGCCGGCGGTGTCGTCGCGATGGCGATGGTCCGCGACCTGTTCGGCGGCCGTCCGCTCGTGCGGATGCTCAGCCGCCTCGCGCTCGTCAACGGGCTCGCGCCGGTGCTCGCGCCGGTGCTCGGGTCGTGGCTGCTGCTGGTCATGCCGTGGCGGGGGATCTTCGTCGTGCTCGCCTGCTACGGCGTGTTCGTGATCGCATGCGTCTCGCTCTGGATCGTCGAGACCCTCCCGAAGGCACGACGCCACGACGCGGGCCACTCGACGGTGCGGCAGCGCTACCGCTCGGTGCTCAGCGACCGGGTGTTCGTCGGCATCGCGATCGTGGGAGCCGCGAACTTCACCGGACTGTTCTCGTATCTGTCGGCCAGCCCATTCATCTTCCAGGGCCTCTACGCGTTCACGCCGCAGGAGTACGGCCTCCTGTTCGCGGTCAACTCCGTCGGCATCATCATCGGCGTCCAGTCGGCGTCGCGCCTGACCAAGTACGTGGGTCCGCAGTGGATCCTCGCCGCCTCGACGGCCGTGATGTTCCTGGCGTCGGTCGCCATCGTCGTGCTCGACCAGTCCCATGCCGGGATCTGGGGCGTGGCGATCCCGCTCTGGTTCTTCATCGCGGCCTGCGGCTTCGGCTTCCCGTGCGTGCAGGTGCTGGCCCTCAACAACCACGGGCACGAGGCGGGCACGGCGGCGAGCCTGCTCGGCGCCCTCAACTTCGGCGCGGCCGGCGTGTTCTCGCCGATCGTGGGCCTGCTCGGCACCGGCAGCGCGGTGCCGATGGGCTCCATGATGGCGATCTGCGCGGCGGTGTCCATCGCGTCGCTCTGGCTGGTCGTGCGGCCGCGGACGGTGCCGGAGCTCGCGCACTAGCGCGTACGCAGTCGTACCGGTCTGGGCGCCGCAGCGCACCGCGGGCCGGGCCGGAATGGGCGGCGTCGCGCGGTACCGTGATCCCATGACCGCCACGCCTCCGCTGCACGTCGCCCGGCGCATCCAGCGCCGCTGGCCGCTGATCTCGGCGTCCGTCGCCGTCGGCCTGGTGCTGGTGCTCGGCGCGCTCATCGCCTTCCGGCCGAACGAGCCGTTCGCGATCGACCTCCGGTGGATGGCCGAGGTCATCGAGCACCGGTCGCCGGTGTGGACCGTGCCGGCCCTGTTCTTCAACTACGTCGGCGGCGGCATCATCGGCTCCGTCGTGATCCCGGTGGTGATCTTCCTGCTCCTCCTCGCGTTCCGAAGGCCGTGGGGCGCCACCTTCTTCGCGGTCGCGAGCATCCTGTCGGTGATCTGCGTGCAGATCCTGAAGCACACGGTCGGGCGGGCACGTCCGTCGGAGATCCTGGTGGTGGCCGATCCCGGTTCATTCCCGTCCGGGCATACGGCCAACGCGGCGACGATGGCGGTCGTCTTCGGGATCCTGTTCCCGCGCGTGTGGGTGTGGTCCGTCGGCGCGGCGTGGGCGATCCTGATGGCGATCAGCCGCACCTACCTCGGCGCGCACTGGCTGAGCGACACGATCGGCGGCCTGCTCCTCGGGGCCGGCGTCGCGGTCATCGTCTGGGCGCCGCTGGCGTACAAGCTCGCGGCGGAGAGCACCCGGCCCCATCCGTTCTTCCTCAGCAGGACCGGCAGGGCGAAGACCTAGCCGGTGGCAGCGGACGCCCGCATCGCCCGGAGCCCCACCCCGACCGTGAGCGAGGCGTCCTCAGCGGCGCGCTCGGACCACGCGGCCGAGAGCCCGGCCCAGGCGAGCGCCCAGCGCAGCATCCGCCGCTCCCCGACCCCGGTCTCGGCGGCGATCACGGCCAGGGTGCGCTCGAAGCGACCCGGGGCCAGCGCCACCTCCGCCGACGGGTTGCAGAGGATGTTGGCGAAGTCGAAGGCCGGATCGCCGTGGAGGTGCTTGGGGTCGATCGCCAGCCAGCCGTCCTCCGCGAAGTCGAGCACGTTCCCATGATGGACGTCGCCGTGCAGCACGACGTCGCCCGCCGGCGCGGCGAGGAGGGCGCCGGCTTCGGCCGCGGCGTGGGCGAACATGCCGTCATGGGCATGCGGGCGGGCGGCGGCGTGCTCGAACAGCTCGGCGAACCAGCGGGGGAGGCCGACCAGGCCATCCGGCCGGGGGTGGTCGGAGACCGCGTGCAGGCGGAGCGCCGCCCGGCAGAGGATCCGCGTGGCCTCGTCATCGCCGTCCGGCCCGGAGGCGGCCAGCGCCGCCAGCGACCGGTCACCCGTGGCGCGCGCCAGCACGACGGCGTCGCCGTCGGCGGCGAGCACGGGTGCCGAGCCGCGGCCGGCCCACCAGCGCAGGACGCGCCCGCCGGCGGCCTCCTCGGGGTGCGTGGCCAGCTTGAGGAACGCCGGACGGCCCGCGAGGAGGACCGGCTGGAGCACGCTCGACGGCGTGGCGAACGCCGGGCCGTCCGGGGTCAGCGCCCAACGCGTCCGCCAGGGGGCGAGCAGCGCGTCGCCGGTGGACGAGGTCACGCTGACATACTGTCACGGTGACTTCGATCCGCCCGTACCGTCCCGCCGACCGTCACGACGTCTACGACATCTGCGTGAAGACCGGGGCGAGCGGCGGGGATGCGCGCGGCCTGTACTCCAGCGACGACCTCCTGCCCGACGTCTTCGCCGGGCCTTACGTCGAGTACCAGCCCGACCTCGCGTTCGTGGTCGACACCGGCGACCGGGTCGCGGGCTATGTGATCGCGGTGGCGGACAGTCACGCCTTCGCCGACTGGTACGAGAAGCACTGGCTGCCGGGGTTCCGCGAGCGCTACCCGCTGGAGGAGGCGCCCTCCGCGAAGGAGCGGGAGGCGATCGGCTTCGGGCTCGACCCGCACGAGGCGATCGTGCCGGAGGCCGACCGGTACCCCGCGCACCTGCACATCGACCTGCTGCCCGAGCTGCAGGGTCAGGGCTTCGGCCGCCGGCTCATCCGCGAACTCCTGGCCGCGCTGCGCGACCGCGGTGTGCCGGGCGTCTTCCTGCGGATGTCGCCCACCAACACCGGGGCGATGGCGTTCTACCGGCGGCTCGGCTTCCGGGAGCTGCCCTCCAGCCGCCCCGACGCGCCCGTGCTGGCGATCGCGACCGACGCGGTCGTCTGAGTGGGCGACCGGCTCTAGTGGAACCGCGGCACCCGCTCGAACCAGTACAGCAGTTCGGGTGACCGGCGCCGGAGCTGCGTCATGGTCAGGAAGTCCTCGGGCCGTGTCACGGGGACGTCGAGCTCCTCCGCGACCCGCTCCATGTCCTCCACCGACCAGAAGTGCCCGCGCATCCGGATGAGGACCCGGCCGTCGTGCCCCGTGACGAAGAGCTGGGGGAGGGTGTCGAGCGTGCTGCCGTCGTAGAGGCGCACCAGCACGATCGAGCCGACATCGGCCGGGCGCACGAACCGGGTGCCGCCGAAGAAGCCGCGCTCCCGCACGCCGTCCGGCTGGAGCGTGATCGTGGCGCTGAAGAACGCGTACACGCCGAGGACCGTCGCCAGCACGACCAGCACGTGGGCTAGCAGGACGACCCTCCACTCGCCGTTCGGGATGGTGAGCCAGTACAGGACGGCGAACACGGGCGTGGTCAGGGCCAGGACGGCGGTGAGCCCGCGCGCGAACAGGTCGCGGTGCGGGCGGAGGGGAGTCCCCTTCGCCACGTCCGTGCCGACCCCCGATTGCTGATGGCTGCTCATCAGGTCGAGCCTGACGGATTCTCCGGGTCGTCGGTAGCGGCATTTTGGGGGACACGGCGTACCCCCTCGGCGAGGTGCTTGACGCGCAGCGCGCGCACCCGGAAGGCGGACAGGATGGTCGCCAGCACGCCGACGGCGAAGAGGATCACCGTGGTGAGGTCGTGCATCGAGCGGCCGAACAGCAGGGTCACCACAGCCAGCGCCACGGTGGCGCAGAGCTGGGAGAACATCGCGCCGGTCATCGTACATATCTAACATACACACGACGCCGACGCGAATCCGTCAGCCCAATCCGTCAACCCAGGGCGACCGCCGTCCAGGAGACGGGAGGCAGCTCGACGGTCAGCACGCCGTCCGCGAGCGTCGCTGTGGCGTTCGCCCGCAGCCCGACCCGCTCGGGCTCGGCGAGCGTGTTCTTCGCGTACACGTCGTCGTCGAACAGGCTGAGCGCCTCCCGCACCGTCGCCGCGCCGAGGTCGCGGACGTCGACCGTGACCCGCTCCGCCTCGGTGAGGCTGCGGTTGACCAGGAAGACCGCGGACGCTCCGGTCGACGCGTCGTGCGTCGCGACCGCGTCCACGACATCCGCCGTCCCGTGCACCGCGGTCTCGTAGCCGCCGGTGCGGACGGCCGGGCGCAACACCTCGCCGCGCGCGAGCCGGCTGGTGACCGAGAACGGGAAGAACGTGGTCTGCCGCCAGGCGGCGCCGCCCGGCTCGGTCATGATCGGGGCGATCACGTTGACGAGCTGGGCGAGGGAGGCGCTGCGCACGCGGTCGTGGTTCTTCAGCAGCGTGATGAGGAGGTTGCCGACGACCACCGCGTCGGCGACCGAGTAGACGTCCTCCAGCTGGCGCGGGGCGACCCGCCACTCGTCGTCGACCTCCTGGGACGCCTGGTGCTCGTCGAGGTACCAGACGTTCCACTCGTCGAAGGAGATCGCGATCTTCTTGGCGCTCTTGCGCTTGCTGCCGACGTGGTCGGCCGCGGCGACGACCGTGTCGATGAAGTACTGCATGTCGACCGAGGAGGCCAGGAACGACCCGAGGTCGCCGCCGCGCTCCTGGTAATAGGCGTGCGCGGAGATGAACTCGACATGGTCGTAGGCGTGCTCCAGCACGGTGCGCTCCCAGTCGCCGAAGGTCGGCATCCCGGAGCCGGACGACCCGCACACGACGAGCTCCAGGTCCTTGTCGGCCGTCTTCATCGCGGCCGCCGTGCGGGCGGCGAGCTTGCCGTAGTCGTCGGCGGTCATGTACCCGGTCTGCCAGGGGCCGTCCATCTCGTTGCCGAGGCACCACATCCGGATGCCGTGCGGCTGAGGCGTGCCGTTGGCGATGCGCTGGTCGCTGAGTGCGGTGCCGGACGGGTGGTTCGCGTATTCGAGCAGGTCGAGCGCCTCCTGGATGCCGCGGGTGCCGAGGTTGACCGCGAGCATCAGCTCGGAGCCGGTCAGCTTCAGCCAGCGGGAGAACTCGTCCAGGCCGACCTGGTTGGTCTCCAGCGAGTGCCAGGCCAGGTCGCGGCGCACCGGCCGCTGCTCGCGCGGACCGACGCTGTCCTCCCAGCGGAACCCGGAGACGAAGTTGCCGCCCGGGTAGCGGATGGTGGTCGAGCCGAGCTCCTTCACCAGCTCCACCACGTCGAGGCGGAAGCCGTCCTCGTTCGCGGTCGGGTGGCCCGGCTCATAGATGCCGTCGTAGACGCAGCGGCCGAGGTGCTCGACGAAGGAGCCGAAGATGCGGCGGTCGATGGTGGCGACGCGGGCGGAGCGGTCGAGGGCGATGTGGGTTTCAGGCATGTCTGCTTCCTCGTTCTACAACGTTGTAGAGAACATGATCGCGGCCGGGATGTGACCGTGTCAAACGAGCCGGCGGCGTCAGTGGGCGGGGAGTGCGGTGGACTCGCGGGGGATGAGGCGGTACGGGACCAGGATCTGCTCCGGTGCGAACGGCTCGGCGCCTGACTCGATCCGGCGGGCCAGCAGGTCGACGGCGGTCCGCGCGATCTCCTCGCGGCCGGGGTCGATCGTGGAGAGGGTCGGCATCGAGTACTGCGTCTCGTCGATGTCGTCGAAGCCGATCACGGCGACGTCCTCCGGCACGCGGAGACCGGCCTCCTGCAGCGCGCGCAGCGCCCCGAGAGCGATGACGTCGTTGAACGCCACGACCGCGTCGAAGTCCACCCCGCGGGCGAGTAGGTCGCGCATCGCCTCCGCCCCGTTGCGCCGGTGCCAGGAGCCGACCGGCACGACGAGCTCCTCGTCGAAGGGAAGATCCGCCGCCGTCAAAGCCTCCCGGTAGCCCTCCAGGCGCAGCGCCGCCGAGCCGATCGCCTCGCCGGGATGCGCGCCGAACGCGACGACGCGGCGTCGGCCGAGCCCGAGGAGGTGCTCGGTGGCGGCGCGGGCGCCCTCGCCGTTGCGCATGGTGACGTGGTCGCGCGGCCCGGTGAAGATCCGCTCGCCGAGCAGCACGACGGGGACGGGGATCCCGGCGATGATGTCGGCGTCGTCCTGGTCGAGCGCGAGCACGCTGTAGAGCACGCCGTCGACGAGTTGCGACCGCGGTCTCCGCAGCGTGTCGATCTCTCGCTCGCGGTCGCCCCCGAACTGCTCGATCAGGACCGACAGCCCGCGTTCGGCCGCCGCGCGCATGACGGAGTCGGCGAGCTCGGCGAAGTAGGCGTTCCGCAGGTCTGGGATCATCAGGGAGATCACGTTGGTGCGGCCGGAGCGCAGGCTGCGGGCGGAGAGGTTGGGTGTGTAGCCGAGCGTCGCGATGGCGTCGAGCACCCGCCGACGGGTCTCCTCGCGCACGTACGGGTAGTCGTTGATGACGTTCGACACCGTCTTGACCGAGACTCCGGCGAGCCGGGCGACGTCGTGCATCGTCGCGGCCACGCGCGCTCCTGTCTCTCGCCTGCCCGGCTCACTTTACAACGTTGCACGCCCCACGATTCGTGCCGAATGTCCGAGGCCGTCGGCGCTCAGGCGTCGTGCACGTACGAGGCCAGCTCGGGGCCGGGGTGCAGCGCCCCGTTCACGATCGCCTCGATGGCGAATTCGCTGGCCCCGGCCAGATCGATCGCCGCCGGGTCGAGCAGCCACTGGAGCTGGAGCCCGTCCATCACCGCGAG
Source organism: Leifsonia sp. EB34 (assembly GCF_041260585.1). NCBI lineage: Bacteria > Bacillati > Actinomycetota > Actinomycetes > Micrococcales > Microbacteriaceae > Leifsonia > Leifsonia sp. EB34. The sequence goes on along the minus strand of NZ_JBGCCV010000001.1, from coordinate 813,623 downwards.
GATCGACGCCGCGGCGCGGTCGATCGTGTCCGGGGCGGTCACGCCCTCCTGGGCGCAGAGCGCGCGGAAGGCGGCGTCGACCTCGGCCCGGAGGTTGCGGTACCGCTCCTGGAAGTAGGCCGTCGCGGGGTGGCCCTCGGTGACCGACTCCGCGGAGAGCACGGTGAAGACCTGGACGATTCCCGGCCGCAGCGCGTTGCGCTGGGCGGTGGCGACGAGGTGTGCGAAGAGCGCTGGGCCAGCGGGGATGTGCTGGTCGGCGAGGTGGGCGACGTCGTCTCTGTCGCGGAACTCCAGCACCTCCAGGAGCAGGTTGTGCTTGGACCCGAAGTGGTGGAGGACGCCGGCGTGCGTCATCCCGACCTGCTCGGCGATGTCGGCCAGCGTCCCGTTGGTGGACCCCTTGGTGCCGAACGTCTCGATCGCCGCGCGCAGGATGTCGATGCGCTTCTGCTCGGTCTCCGGACGCGTACTGGTGCCGCTGCCGTTGATGCTCATTTCCGTCGCTCCCACCTGCTTCTTGCGGCCGAGCTTACCAGCCAGTAACCTCACCTCAACCAGCTTGCTTTCTGACCAGTAAGCAAGTTATTGTCAGCCGACATTCCGCAGCATCAGGGCACAACGGATGTGCCCGCCATGAAGGAGAAGCAATGAGGCTTAGCAAGTACCTGATCACGGCATCGGCGATCGCCGCCGTCGGCGCACTCGCGCTGACCGGTTGCTCGTCCGACGGCAAGACCGGTTCCAGCACCGCCAGCACCGGCTCGCTCACCGTCGCCAAGCCGGATGGCGCGGCCATCCTGGCGACTCAGATCAACAACCCGTTCATTACCACCGGCTCGGGCATGTCGCTCGGCTACGACCGGATGATCTACGAGCCCCTCGCGATCGTCAACCCGGTCGGCAAGAACGAGACCACCCCGTGGCTCGCCTCGAAGGTGCAGTGGAACGCGGACTACACGCAGCTCACCGTCACCCCGCGCTCGAACGTCAAGTGGAGCGACGGCAAGGCGTTCACCGCCGACGACATCGTCTTCACCTACAACCTGATCAAGAACACCCCCGCCCTCGACCTGGGCGGCCTCAAGCTGACGGACGTCAAGAAGGACGGGAACAACGTCGTCCTGAACTTCAGCGAGTCCAAGTTCGTCAAGCAGGGCGACGTGCTGCAGGTCCCGATCGTGCCCGAGCACCAGTGGAAGTCCGTCGCCGACGCGACGAAGGACCCGGTGACCAACGCGGTCGGCACCGGCCCGTACACGATCAAGACCTTCTCCTCGCAGGGCGTCGTCCTCCAGGCGCGCAAGGACTACTGGGGCGGCACGGTCCCGGTGGCCCAGCTCAAGTACCTCGAGTACAACGACAACACCGGCCTCCTCCGCGCGCTGCAGAGCGGCGAGACCGACTGGGCGCAGATCTTCATCACGGACTATCAGAAGAACTACGTGGACAAGGACCCGAAGCACAACGTGTTCTGGGGCGCCAACGTCCTGAGCCCGGACATGATCGTGGTCAACACGGCGAAGGCCCCGTTCAACGACGTCGCCCTCCGCAAGGCCGTCAACATGGTCGTCGACCGCAAGGCGCACGCCACGACGGCGCGCAGCAATGCCGGTCCCGAGCTGACCAACGTGTCCGGCATCCCGCAGCCGACCGGTGACCAGTACATCGCGCCCGACTACAAGGACCAGACCTTCAAGATCGACGTCGACGGCGCCAAGAAGGTCCTCACCGACGCCGGCTACACCTGGAAGTCCGGCGCGCTGACCGACCCGTCCGGCAAGCCGGTCTCCTTCACCCTGCAGGACCCGCAGGGCTGGAACGACTACGTCACGGGCATCCAGCTCGTCGCCACGCAGCTCAAGACGACGCTCGGCATCGACGCGAAGGTCGCCACCCCCGACGCCGACACCTGGTTCGCCAACGTCGCGTCCGGCAACTTCGACGCCGTGCTGCACTGGACGGGCTCCGGCTCGAACCCGTGGCACATCTACGACGACGTCATGAACAGCAGCTACCTCGACCAGGCCGCCGGCGGCAAGGTCTCGGACAACTTCGGCCGCTACAGCAACCCGGAGGCGACCGCCCTCCTGAAGGAGTACGCGCAGGCGTCCGACGACAGCGCCCGCACCACGGCGCTGAACAAGCTGCAGAAGATCTTCGTGGACGACGTCCCGGCGATCCCGATCGGCACCCACCCGCAGCTCGCCGAGTACAACACCCGGAAGTTCGTCGGCTGGCCGAGCGAGAAGGACCAGTACGCGACCGCCGACCCGACCCAGCCGTCGGCCGTCCAGGTGCTGATGAACCTGAAGCCCGCGGGCAAGTAGTCGCCCCGCGCGACCTCACCCAACCCGTCCGGGGTGGACGACGGCCTCGAGCCGCCGTCCGCCCCGGGCGACCCGTGGACAGCATGAAAGCGACGCCATGACAGATTCCCTTCTCTCCGTGCGCGACTTCTCGGTCGTGTACGACGTCGACCCGCCGGTCGCGGCGGTCAAGAACGTCTCCCTCGACATCAAGCGCGGCGAGATCGTCGGCCTCGCCGGCGAGAGCGGCTGCGGCAAGACCACCCTCGCGTACGGGGTGCAGCGCCTCCTCAAGCCCCCGGCCGTCATCACGAGCGGCAGCGTCGTCTTCCACGACGAGGGCGGCGAGGACATCGACATCAACGCCCTGGACGCGGAGGAGATGCGCCGCTTCCGCTGGGACAAGACCTCGATGGTCTTCCAGGGGGCGATGAACGCCCTCAACCCGGTGGCCACCATCGGCTCGCAGCTCGACGACGTCTTCCAGGTGCACCGGCCGGGCATGAGCCGGGCCGAGCGCAAGGCGGCGGTGATCGAGCTGCTGGAGATCGTCAAGGTCGGCGGCCAGCGGATGCGCTCCTACCCGCACGAGCTCTCCGGCGGCATGCGCCAGCGCGTGATGATCGCGATGGCGCTCGCCCTCCGCCCGCAGCTCATGGTCATGGACGAGCCGACGACCGCGCTGGACGTGCTCGTGCAGCGCGAGATCCTCAAGCAGATCTCCCAGCTGCGCCACGACTTCGGGTTCTCCGTCGTCTTCATCACCCACGACCTCCCGCTGCTGCTGGAGATCAGCGACCGGATCGCGATCATGCGCGACGGCGAGATCGTGGAGCTCGCCACCGCCGAGCAGATCTGGACGAACCCGCAGCACGAGTACACGCAGAAGCTGCTGCAGTCGTTCCCGCGCCTCACCGGCGAGAGAGGAGTGGTCGTCCGATGACCACGCTCGAATTCCGAAACGTCACCAAGATCTACAACGTCCGCGGCTCTGGCCAGCTCAAGGCCCTGGACGACGTCAGCTTCACGCTGGGCCAGCGGCAGACGATCGGCCTGGTCGGCCAGTCCGGCAGCGGCAAGTCCACGATCGCGAAGATCCTCACCCAGCTCGAGACGCCCACCCGCGGCGAGGTGCTGCTGGACGGCGCCCCGATTCCGCGCTCGGGCAAGCGGCTGCGGCAGTACCGCCAGCAGCTCCGGATGGTGTTCCAGGACCCGTTCGCCTCGCTCAACCCCTCGCACACGATCCGGCACCACATCGAGCGCCCGCTCCGGCTGGACCACGTCGTGCCGAAGGGCGAGGTGGACGACGAGGTACGGCGCCTGCTGCGGCGGGTGCAGCTCGACGCGGACGCGGTGATCGACCGCCGTCCGCACGAGCTCTCCGGCGGGCAGCGCCAGCGCGTGGCCATCGCGCGTGCACTGGCCTCCCGGCCGACGCTGCTGGTGGCCGACGAGCCGGTGTCGATGCTCGACGTGTCGCTGCGCGTCGGCGTGCTCAACCTGCTCGCCGACCTGCAGCGCGAGGAGGGCCTCGGCGTGCTCTACATCACCCACGACCTGGCGACCGCCCGGCACTTCAGCGACGAGATCATCGTGCTCAACCAGGGCAGGATCGTCGAACACGGCGCCGCTGACGACGTGATCCTGCGCCCGCAGGACCCCTACACGCGCGAGCTCCGCGCCGCGTCCCCCGACCCGGAGAAGCACTTCGGTGCCCTGACCGCACAGACTGCAGGAGGTGCGCTGTGAGTACTGAGACTGTGAGCACTGAGACTGTAAGCGCCGAGACGACGACGTCCGCCGGCCTGGCCCACGCCGGATCCGCCCCCGTCGACCCGACCCTGGTCGGCACGACCGCCACGAAGGCGGAGCGCCGTGGCGTCCGCGTCCCGTGGCGGTTCATCGGCGGCCGTGTCGCCTTCTACGTGTTCACGCTGTGGGCGGCGATCACGATCAACTTCTTCATCCCGCGCCTGATGAAGGGCGACGCCGTCTCCTCCTATATGGCGCGCAGCCAGGGGCAGCTCACCCCGGACGCCGAGAAGGCACTGCGGCTGCTGTTCGGCGTCGACAAGTCGGTGCCGCTCTGGCAGCAGTACCTCGACTACTGGAACATGCTGCTGCACGGCAACCTCGGCGTCTCGATCTCGACGGGCATGGCCCCGGTCGGCGACGCGATCGCCTCCGCCCTGCCCTGGACGCTCGGCCTGGTGGGCTTCGCCACGGTGGTCTCCTTCGTCATCGGCACCGGCCTCGGCGCGGTGATCGGCTGGAGGCGCGGCGGCAAGCTGGACGTCTTCATCCCGATCACGACGTTCCTCGGCACGATCCCGTACTTCTGGCTCGGCCTGATCTTCATCGCGATCTTCTCCACGACGCTCGGCTGGTTCCCCGCGGGGCACGCGTACGAGCTTGGCGTCGACCCGGGCTGGAACGCCGACTTCATCAGCCAGGTGCTCTCGCACGGCGCCCTCCCGATGGCCACCATCGTCGTCGTCTCGGTCGGCGGCTGGGTGCTCGGCATGCGCAACATGATGCTCACCGTGCTCGACGAGGACTACATCACCGTTGCGCAGGCGAAGGGCATGCCCGACCGGCGTGTGCTGTGGCGCTACGCCGCCCGCAACGCCGTGCTGCCGCAGATCCAGAGCTTCGCGCTGGCGCTCGGCTTCATCGTCAGCGGCACGATCGTGATGGAGATGGTGTTCTCCTATCCCGGCATCGGCCTGCTGCTGCTGAACGCGACCAACGCCAAGGACTACGCGCTCATGCAGGGCATCTTCCTTGTGCTCGTGCTCGCCGTCCTGATCGCGAACATCATCGCCGATATCGCGTACGCCATCCTCGACCCGCGCACCCGCCAGACGGAGGCCTGAACATGACCATGCCGCAGACCGCCTATATCCAGGCGGTGACTCCCGAGCCGCCCGCGCCGAAGAAGACCACCTTCTGGTCGCAGCTCAAGGCCTCGCTGGCCATGTTCAGCAACCCGAAGTCGGCCACCGGCCTGATCATCCTGGGCGTGTTCGTGCTCGTCGCGATCTTCGCCCCGCTGCTCGCCCCGTACGACCCGAACGCGCAGAACCTGAAGGAGACGCTGCAGCCGCCGTCGTTCACGCACCTGCTCGGCACGACGCACATCGGCCAGGACGTCTTCAGCCAGCTCGTCTACGGCACCCGCGGCGTCCTCGTCGTCGGCTTCCTGGCGACGATCATGGCCACCGTCGTGGCGATCGTCGTCGGCGTGACCGCCGGCTACCTGCGCGGCTGGAAGAGCGAGTCGCTGTCGGCGCTGTCGAACGTCTTCCTCGTCATCCCGGGCCTGCCGCTGATGATCATCGTCGCCTCCCAGTTCCAGGACCCGCCGCTGCCGCTCATCGCCGCCGTGCTCGGCCTCACCGGCTGGGCGTGGGGCGCCCGCGTGCTGCGTGCCCAGACCATGTCGCTGCGCAACCGCGACTTCATCCAGGCCGCCCGGGCGAACGGCGAGCCGCTGCACCGGGTGATCCTGGTGGAGATGCTGCCGAACCTCCTGGCGATCATCGCCTCCAGCTTCGTCGGCACCATGACGGCCGCGGTGCTCGGCCTGACCACCCTCGCGTTCATCGGCGTCATCCCGGTGTCCAACCTGAACTGGGGCACCATCCTGTTCTGGGCGCAGCAGAACAACGCGTTCCCGGACTACTGGTGGTGGTACGTCCCCGCCGGCCTGTGCATCGCGCTGCTCGGCGTCTCCCTGGCGCTCATCAACTTCGGGATCGACGAGTACGTCAACCCGCGCCTGCGTTCGGCGGGCGAGCGGGCCCGGGCGATGAAGCGCAAGGGCATGAACGTCAACGCCGCCGTCACTCAGGTGCGCACGAACTCCACCACGGCCTCGGCCGCAGCGACCCCGGAAAGCAACACCGTATGACTTCGATCCTCCCGTCCACCACCACCGCACATGTTGAGGAGGCCCTTCCGTACCAGGACCCGTCGCTGAGGACCGCCGAGCGCGTCCGCGACCTCCTCGGCCGCATGACGGTGGAGGAGAAGGTCGGCCAGATGCTCCAGCTCGACGCGCGCGACGACCTGGAGGACCACGTCCTGCGCCGTCACGTCGGCTCCATCCTGCATACCTCCCCGGAGCGCATCCTGGAGGCCAACCGGCTCACCGCGCAGACCCGGCTGCGGATCCCGCTGCTGGTCGGCGAGGACTGCATCCACGGGCACTCGTTCTGGCCCGGCGCCACGATCTACCCGACGCAGCTCGGCATGGCCGCCTCGTGGGACGCCGAGCTGATCGAGCGCGTCGCCCGCGCCAGCGCGGAGGAGGTCGCCGTCACCGGTGTGCACTGGACCTTCTCACCGGTGCTGTGCATCGCCCGCGACCTCCGCTGGGGCCGGATCAGCGAGACGTTCGGCGAGGACCCGTTCCTCATCGGCGAGCTCGCCAGCGCGATGGTCCGCGGCTACCAGGGCACCGGGCTGGACGACCCGACCGCGATCCTCGCGACCGCCAAGCACTTCGCCGGCTACTCGGAGACCCAGGGCGGCCGGGACGCGAGCGAGGCCGACATCTCGCGGCGGAAGCTCCGGAGCTGGTTCCTGCCGCCGTTCGAGCGGGTGGCCCGGGAGGGCTGCCGCACGTTCATGCTCGGCTACCAGAGCACCGACGGCGTGCCGATCACCGTCAACGACTGGCTGCTCAGCGAGGTGCTGCGCGGCGAGTGGGGCTACACCGGCACGCTCATCACGGACTGGGACAACGTCGGCCGGATGGTCTGGGAGCAGAAGGTCCAGCCCGACTACGCCCACGCCGCTGCCGCCGCGGTGAAGGCCGGCAACGACATGGTGATGACCACCCCGCGGTTCTACGAAGGCGCGCTGGAGGCCGTCGAGCAGGGACTGCTGGCCGCGGACGCCTTCGACGCCGCCGTCGCCCGCATCCTCACGCTGAAGTTCGACCTCGGCCTGTTCGAGGACCCGCGCCTCCCGTCGCCCGACCTCGACCTCGTGGTCGGCAGCGCCGCGCACGCCGAGCTCAATCTGGAGATGGCGCGCCGCTCGATCGTGCTGCTGGAGAACGACGGGACCCTGCCGCTGCCGGCCGCCTCCCCGCTGCGCGTCGCGCTGGTCGGCCCCCTCGCCGACGACGCACAGACCCAGCTCGGCGACTGGGCCGGCGGCTCCGGCCAGGCCGGCTGGCTGGACGGCCAGCCGCGCGAGATGATCACCACGGTCCTCGACGGACTGAACGCGATCGACGGCTGGGAGGTCGCCCACGCCCGCGGCGCCGACATCCTCACCCTGGAGTCCGACCCGCGCGGCTCGACGTTCCCGGACGGCCAGCCCCGGCCACCCGTGGTCGTGCCGTGCGCACCGGATGAGCGCCTGATCGCGGAGGCCGTCGCCGCCGCGGAGGCGTCCGACGTGGTGGTCGCCGTCGTCGGCGACCGCATCGAACTCGTCGGCGAAGGCCGCTCGACCGCCACGCTGGAGCTGATCGGCGGCCAGAACGCGCTGCTGGACGCGGTGATCGCGACCGGCAAGCCGGTGATCGTGGTGTTGCTCGCCTCCAAGCCGCTGGTGCTGCCGTCGTCGGTCGCCCGGGCCGCGGCGGTCCTGTGGGCGGCGAACCCCGGCATGAAGGGCGGCCAGGCCCTCGCGGAGATCATCGCGGGCCAGGTCGAGCCGTCCGGCCGCCTCCCCATCTCGTTCGCCAGGCACGTCGGCCAGCAGCCCACCTACTACAACCAGATCCGCGGGCAGCACGGCGACCGCTACGCCGACCTCACCCAGTCGCCCACGTGGGCGTTCGGCGAGGGCCTGTCGTACACGACCGTGTCGTACAGCGACCTGACGCTCGCCGCGACCGCGCTCGGCGTGGCCGACACCATCGACGCGACGGTGACGGTGACGAACACGGGCTCCCGCCCGGTGCGGGAGACCGTGCAGGTCTACGTGCGCGACCTGGTCACAAGCGTGAGCTGGGCCGACAAGGTGCTGAAGACGTACCGCCAGGTGGAGCTGGCGCCGGGGGAGACGGCGCGGGTGCGCCTGACGCTGCCGGTGGCGGAGTGCACGATCGTGGACGCGGCGGGGGAGCGGCGCGTGGAGGCCGGAGGGTTCGAGCTGCTGGTGGGGTCGTCGTCGCGGGACGGGGACCTGCTGGGGGCGGGGTTCGAGGTGCGGTGAGGCGCGGCGCCGGCCGTCAGACGCCTATGGAGGTGCCGGACGGGTCGGCGTCGGGCTCGCCGTCCGGCTCGCCGTCGTACTCGTCGCCGACGCGGAGCTCGTCGAACACCCCCTGCGGCACCACCGCGTGACCGTGGTGCCGACCGTCGTCGATGTCGAGCACCCAGCTGTCCGGGGTGACGACGACACGCTCGCCGCGGCCGCCGTTCGCGGCGTAGCTGCCGTGCGAGGGCGAGAACCGCTTGGCCGTGATGATCCCGTGCATCCGCGTCGACCGGCTGATGTTGCGCTGAATGAGCCAGAAGACGATGACGCAGAACACCGCGAAGGCTCCGAACGGGATGAGCACCATGGTCACGATGCTCACCCTAGCGACGGCTGGCCCGCGCGCTTCCGTGCCGGGCGGGATGGTGTTAGCGTACGTTTAGTAAGCACGCTGATTACCTGCTTGGGAAGGAAACGCAGGTGCAGAACCACACGACGCGTCGGGAGCAGACCGCATGAGCGCGGAACGTTCGGAGGTCGCGGAGACCCGGCCAGCGACTCGGCTCGCGATCGCCCGGCAGCAGCACACCGCCGACGACATCGCATTCGCGCTGGAGGGCCTGCTCGACCGGATGGACCGCGCGCCGACGCTCGCGGAGATCGAGGCCCTCACCGCCGCGCTCGGCCGGCGCGAGCGTTCGGTGCTCGCGCGGTTCTTCACCCGGCTGGCCGCCGCGGCCTAGCCTGGAGGCGGACGAAGGGAGGGCGGCCGGCATGGCCGAGCTGGAGCGGTTCACCGCGACCGACAGGCCCGCGCTGAGGGAGTGGCTGGCGGAGCACGCGCGCACCTCGCCCGGCGTCTGGGTGGTCTACGCGAAGGGCGACGATCGCACTCTCGGCTACGACGACATCGTGGAGGAGGCGCTGTGCGTCGGCTGGGTGGACAGCCTCCCGCGCCGCCTCGACGACCAGCACGCGATGCTCCGGCTCACGCCGCGGAACCCGCGGAGCAACTGGTCCCGGCGCAACAAGGAGCGGATCGCCTCGCTCCGTGAGCGCGGGCTGATGACCGCAGAGGGGGAGGCCGTGGTGGCGGCCGCCGTCGCCAGCGGCACGTGGTCGGCGCTCGACCAGGTCGAAGAGCTCACCGAACCGCCCGGGCTCCGTTCCGCACTGGACGCCGACCCGGTCGCGCGGGCCAACTGGGACGCCTTCCCGCGCTCGGCGCGCCGCGCGATCCTCGAGTGGCTGCTCTCCGCCAAGACCGAGGCCACCCGCGACCGCCGCGTCGAGACCATCGTGGCGGAGGCGCACCAGAACCGGCGGGCGAATCAGTGGCGTCAGCCCGGATCGCCGCCACCGGCCCGGTGACCGGCTGGCCGGGGCTCCGTCGTCAGTCCCGCGCCTCCTGCACGTCGCGCGCCTTCAGGGTCCGGTAGGTCGTCACCGGGTGGGTGCCCAGCACGATCTTGCCGCGCGCGTGGAGGTGCTGGAGGTCGTCGTAGGCGGAGCCGAGCTCCTCCAGCGGGTAGTAGCCGGAGATGAGCAGGGTGAACGCGCGCTCGTCCGCCAGCTCGGCCAGGCGTTCGAGCAGGGCGGTGGCGTGCGCGACGGACTCGGGATCGTCCCGCAGCAGCCGCAGCTCCGTCTCGCGGCGGTCGTCGCTCGACCGGTAGCGCGATGACGGCACTCCGAGCGCCTCGGCGAGGGCGCGGCCGTCCTGCCCGAAGTTGTCGATCAGGACGGTGACGCCCTCGGGCGCCAGCTCCCGGATCCGCTCCTCGATCCCGTCGCCGTACGTGACCGGCCGGATGCCGAGCTGGCGCAGGTAGTCGAAGTTGCGCTCGCCGCAGGTCCCGATGACGCGGGCGCCCCGATGCTTCGCCAACTGCGCCTCGATGCTGCCCACCCCGCCCGCCGCGGCGGAGATCACCACTGTGTCGCCCGGGCCGACGCGGAGGTCGTCCAGGGTGTCGAGGGCGGTGGCGCCGGCGAGGAACAGCCCGCCCGCGGTCTCCCAGGTCACCCGCGGCGGTTTGCGGACGAGCGCGCCGACGGGAGCGATGACGTGCGAGGCGTGGGCGCCCTGGCGCAGATGCCCGATCACCTCGTCGCCGCGCCGGAACCGCCCGTCGCCGTCGCCGGTCACGACGATGCCGGCGAAATCGCTGCCCGAGCCGCGCGGGAACGGCTCGTCGGCCCAGGCCTCCTCCCGCCCGGTGCGGATGAACCCGTCGATGTGGTTGACGCCGGCCGTGACCACCTCGACAAGCACCTCGCCGGCGGCGAGCGGGCGGACGGGTCTGGTCCGTTTCTGGAGGACGTCGACGCCTCCGTTCCGGTCGTATTCGAAGGTCGTCATCTCATCGTGCTTGGTCACCGTCGCCCTCCTTCGCCGCGGTCGGTCCGTGCACTGCCGAGAATATCCCTAGCCAGGTAAGAATCTATACAATCTACATTTTCTTCCCAGCTACGGGCGCACCCTAGCGACGCAGCGTCGCCGAGGGCCGCTCGCCGTACGCGCGGGAATAGGCTGCGGCGAATCGCCCGAGGTGCAGGAAGCCCCAGCGCGCGGCGACTTCCGTGACCGTGACGGTGCCGGGCTCGGCTGCGGAGAGTTCGTCGTGGACCTTCTCCAGCCTGATCCCGCGGAGGTACGCCATCGGGGTCGTGTCGAGCGAGGTGCGGAACGCGTCCTGCAGGCTTCGGACGCTCGTCGACACCGCTGCCGCCACCTCGGCGACCGTCCAGGGGCGGCCGGGGTCCGCGCGCAGGAGTTCCGCGGCCTTCGAGACCGGGCGGGCTCCTGCGTCGGGGGCGGGCGCGGCGAGCGCGGCGGAGTAGTTGTGCGGCTGCCCGAAAAGGAGGCTGTGGAGCAGCATCTGTTCCAGCCGCTGCGCGGCCAGCGGGTGCGCGAGCGCGGCGCTCTTCTGGGCCGCCGCGCGGTCGATCAGGCGGAGGGCGTGCATGATCGTGTGGCCGCCCGCGCCCCGCATGTCCAGGTCGGAGGCGAACTCCAGCGGGCGGTCCGCGGGTCGGCCGAGGAGGTCCTCGAGCTCGAGCCGCGCGACATCCCGCGGGACCATGACGGAGAGCAGGGAGAAGCGGCTGCTGAAGTCGAGCGTCACCGGCCGTCCTGGCATGAAGACGCCGGCCGTCTGAGACGTCGCGTGGACCGGCGACATCAGGGCCGCCTGCATGGTCGCGCGGCCGGTCGTGGGGATGTCGATGTGGTAATTCTCAGCCTCGGCGGTGTCGATGCGCACGGCGTCCCTGAATCGCATGAAACCGCACGTGATCCGACCCGCCATGACGGCGTTCAGGGTGAGACCGACCGTGGTCGAGGCGCGGGCGGAGGGGAAGTCCACCGGGAGGAAGGCGCGAGACAGCGCATGGCGCGCCTCCTCGATACCGGGTGCCGAGGCGATGCGTCGGCTCCCGAACATCTCGATCTCTGGTTGCACGCGGAAACTGTAAGTGCCCAAACTGTGAGCGCACTAACAATGCGCGCAGGTCTCCCGCGAATCGGACGTTTTCCCGCGTTGTCCGGATAGTTCGCGCCCGTGGCCCATTCCTAACGTGGATGCCGTCAGTCCACGAATGCGTGTTTTCGACAAGCGGGCAGCGGGCATTTACAAGCCGCCGCCTCCCTCCGCCGCTTTGACTGGACGCAACGATTCCATGCGCGACAAAGGTGTTACACAATGCAGCCAAAGCTTTCTTTCGGTAGTTGGGCCTTCTCGTTCGGCCCCTTCGAGAGCGCTCCCTGGAGCTTCGAACGACTGTGCCGCTACGCGGCCGAGGCCGGCTACGACGGCGTCGAGATCAACGGCTTCCGACCGCACGCCTACTTCCGTGACTTCACGGGGGCGGACGACTTCCGCGAGCTCGTCGCCCTGCGCGACGACCTGGGGCTCGAGTACTCGGGTTACGCTCCCGACTTCCACGACGTCCCGCCGGGGGTCGTCGACCAGGCGACCTACCTCGAGGCGTTCGAGGCGGCGCTCCGCTTCTGCGACCGCCTGGGCATCTCGATCCTGCGGGTGGACACGGTCAGCCCGCCGTCGGACCTGCCGCCGGCCGAGTACGAGGAGCGCTTCGCCCGCCTCGCCCGCACCTGGAACGCGGCGGCAGAGCTCGCAGCGAAGTCGTCCGTGCTCCTGGTCTGGGAGTTCGAGCCGGGCTTCTGGCTCAGCCGGCCGTCCGAGGTCGTGCGGCTGCTGGAAGCGGTCGCCCACCCGAACTTCACGGTCCTGTTCGACACGAGCCACGCCTACACCAGCGGTGTGGCCGGCGCCCGGCAGGGAGCGCATCCCGAACTGCTCGCCGGCGGCGTCACCGAGTACGCCCGTCTGATCGAGCCGTACCTGGGTCACCTGCACCTGATCGACTCGGACGGCAGTCTCCACGACGAGGAGACCAGCGCGCACCTTCCGTTCGGGGCCGGTCGCGTCGACTTCCCGTCCGCGCTCCGCGCCCTCCAGCCGTCGCTGGACACGCTGCCGTGGTGGACGGTCGACTTCTGCTTCTGCCCGACCACGGAGCGGGACGCCCGGACGGCGGTGCCGTTCGTGCGCAGCCTGATGGAGCAGTTCGCCCCCACTTCGGCGGAGGGACGTGGTGACAGTGTCGCTGTTTAGCACAACCGGCGCGCGCGTTCTGACAAACGGCGTGGAGCTCGCCTACAGCCGTTCCGGCGACGGCCAGCCGCTCGTCCTGATCATGGGTCTCGGCGCCGACAGCACCGCCTGGGCGCGCCACGTCGACGCCTGGCAGCGGAGCTTCACCTGCTACGCCGTCGACAACCGCGGCGCGGGCGAATCGGACCGCCCGGCCGGGCCGTACAGCACGGCCGACCTGGCCGACGACTATGCCGGCCTGATCACCGAGCTCGGTCTCGGCCCGGTCCCCGTCGTCGGCATCTCGATGGGCGGTGCGATCGCGCAGGAGCTGGCGCTGCGTCATCCCGAGCTCGTCAGCAGGCTCGTCCTCGTCTCGTCCTGGGCCGCCGTGGACGGCTTCGCCGAGGACGCCTTCCGGCAGCTCGGCGAGGCCCGCGGCGTGCTCTCCGACGAGGCGTTCGCGCGGATGCTGCAGCTCATGATCTGGGCGCCGCCGTACTTCAGCGCCAACCGGCAGGAGCTCGCCGCCGGTCGCGCGGACGCCCCGGCGACCTCGGTCGACTCGTTCCGGGCGCAGGTCGAGGCCTGCGTCGGACACGACAGCCGCGCACGCCTGGGGAAGCTCTCCGTGCCCGTCCTCGTCACGGCGGGCGACGCCGACGCCTTCATCCCGGTCGGTCTCCAGCGGGAGCTGGCCGCCGCCATCCCGCAGGCGCGCCTCCGGGTGTTCGACGGCGCGGGGCACGCGCACCACTGGGAGCGGCTGGACGAGTTCAACGCCGAGATCGAGGAGTGGCTCCGTGAGCACTGAGCAGGCATCCGCTATCCGCTTCAGCTGCCAGACCTACGCCTGGCAGATGAGCGGCACGACATACACCGGCCAGCTCCCGCGCTTCGTGGAGGTCGCTTCCTCCGCCGGGTTCGCCGGCCTCGAGGCCGAGCCGTTCATGCTGGGCGACTACTCCGACATCGACCGGGCGCACGGTGTGATCGACCCGAGTGACCTGGAGCTGTCCTCCGTGGCGTTCGTGGCCGACTGGCGTTCGGCCCGCGAGACCGACGCCGAGCGCGACGCGGCGGACCACTTCATCCGCTTCGTCTCCAGCTTCCCCGGGGCGCTCCTGCTGCTCGTGCAGGCGCCGGGGCCCGACCGGGAGGATCTGGGGGAGCGGCAGCAGAACGCCATCTCCTCGATCCGGGCGATCGGGGAGCGCGCCGCCGACGCCGGCGTGCGCACCAGCTTCCACGCCAACTCCCCGGCGGGCTCGGTGTTCCGGACCCGCGACGACTACGGCGTCCTCCTCGACGGACTCGAGGGAGGGGTCGTCGGATTCACGCCGGACGCCGGTCACCTGGCGAAGGGCGGCATGGACCCGCTGGAGGTCATCCGCACCTACCGCAGCCGCGTCGACCACATCCACCTCAAGGACTACTCGGCGTCGGCCGGCTGGCAGCTCACCGGGCACGGGTCGGTCGACTTCCCGGGGATCGTCGGCTACCTGCGCGACACCGGCTACGACGGCTGGGTCGTCGTCGAGGACGAGTCGGCGGACGCCGTGAGCGACCCCGACGCCGTCACCCGTGCGGCCGGCGAGTACGTCCGCACCGTTCTGCAGCCCCTGGTCGGGGCCGCCACCGACAATCGAGAGGCATGACACCATGAAGCGACCGATCGCCCTGTTCAGCGGGCAGTTCGCAGACCTCCCCATCGAGGTCTTCGCCGACAAGACGGCGGCCTGGGGCTACGACGGCGTCGAGCTCGCCTGCTGGGGGAGCCACCTCAACGTCCCCCGCGTCCTGCGGGATGCGGACTACGGACAGTCCATCCTCGAGACACTGTCCAGCCGTGGCCTCGCCCTCACCGCGCTGAGCACCCACCTGGTCTCGCAGGCCGTCGGCGACCGCGTCGACGCGCGGCACCAGCGCCTCCTCTCGCCCAGCATCTGGGGCGACGGCGAGCCCGAAGGCGTGTCGCTGCGCGCCGAGGAGCGGATGAAGGACACGGCCCGAGCGGCGGCGGAACTGGGGGTGGAGACCGTCGTGGGCTTCACCGGGTCCCGCATCTTCCACATGTTCAACGGCTGGCCGCCCTTCAGCGACGCCGAGCTCGACGGCGGCTACGACGACTTCGCCGAGCGCTGGAACCGCATCCTCGACGTGTTCGAGGCGGAGGGAGTGCGATTCGCCCTCGAGGTGATGCCCGGGCAGATCGCCTACGACATCTCCACCATGCACCGTGCCCTGGAGGCGATCGGCCACCGGAAGTCCTTCGGGATCAACTTCGACCCCTCCCACTTCCACTGGCAGCTTCTCGACGAGGTGGCGTTCATCCGCGAGTTCGGCGAGGTCATCTACAACGTCCACATCAAGGACGCCCGGCTGTCCCTGAACGGACGGCGGAGCATCCTCGGCAGCCACCTCCCGTCCGGGCACGGCGACAAGGCCTGGGACTTCGTGTCCGTGGGCCACGGCGACGTCCCGTTCGAGTCCATCATCCGCGCCCTCAACGAGGTCGACTACCGCGGCCCGCTCGCGGTCGAGTGGGAGGACTCGCTCATGGACCGCGAGCTCGGCGCGGCCGAGAGCGTCGACTACCTCCGGCGCCTGAGTTTCGACGAGCCGTCCGCCACCTGGTTCAGCTCGTTCAGCACTCCCGAGTAACCGCTCGGGCCCAACCGCAACAAGAGATTCACCCGAAAACAGGAGAAACAACGTGAAGATCACATCAAGGAAGATGTCCTGGCGCACCGTCATCGGCGCAGCGCTGACCGTGGCCGCCGTGGCGACCCTCGCCGGCTGCGCCGGCGGCGGCGGAGCCGACGCCGGCGCGGGAAACAGCAAGAAGATCGTGGCCTTCCTGCCGCCGGCGAGCGACCCCTACGTGGCCAACTGGCTGAAGGCGGGGACGGCTGAGGCGGCCAAGGCGGGGTACAGCATCCGCGTGGTCACCGAGAACAGCGCCTCGGCGACCGCCACCCAGGTGCAGCAGGTGCTCGGCGGCGGAGACCTCCCCGCCCTGTTCGTCTGGTGGCCGGTGGACCCGGCGTCGCAGGTCGGCAGCCTCGCCCAGCTCCACGGAAGCAAGGTGCCCGTCTTCCAGGTCAACCAGCTCCCGGTCACGGGAAGCGAGAAGTACCTCACGGCCTACGCCGGCGTCTCCGACCTGGAGATCGGCAAGGTCGCAGGCAAGGCCGCCATCGAGGCCCGGGACGCGCTCCGCAAGTCCGGCGCCATCGCCGCGGACGCGGGCGGGACGGCCATCGTGCCCAACCTCCCGGTCGGCTACGGTGCGACGGTGAACCGCCTGGGCGGCTTCAAGGAGGCCATCAAGGGCTCCGGGATCACGGTCGTCGACGTGGGCAACGCCACGGGCTTCGCCGCCCAGGACGCGTTCACCCTCACCAGCCAGATGATCGCGGCGGACCGCTCGAAGAACTTCAACCTGGTCTACGCCCCTGAGGACGACTTCGCCGTCGGCGCGATCCGTGCGCTGTCCCAGGCGGGCTACACGCCCGGCAAGGACGTCCAGGTCATCGGCGGTTCGTGCCACGGCGACGAGTCGCAGGTCGCGAACGGCAAGCAGTTCAACACGATCATCCAGGGCGCGGGACTCGAGGGGCAGTTCGCGGTCAACCGCATGCTCCAGTACCTGAAGAACCACAAGGTCGCGAACGGCACCTACATCGCGCCCAGCACCCCCGACGCGGTCCCGACCTTCCCGTCGACGATCAGCACGTCGAACATCATCCCCACCCCGGTCGTCCAGTCCGCGGACTACGCGTCGGCCAAGCTCTGGGGCACCCCGGTCACCCAGTGGTGCACCTACTGAACCACCGAATCAACGAGTCATAAGGCAGAACCATGTCGGACACAGTGACTCCCGCCCTCCTCGAGGCGCGGAACGTCAGCAAACACTACGGGGCCGTCACCGCCGTCGCCGATGCGAGCATCGTGCTTCGTCGCGGCGAGGTGATGGCCCTGCTGGGCCAGAACGGCGCAGGCAAGAGCACCCTGGTCTCGCTCCTCTGCGGGCAGCAACGGATCGACAGCGGTGAGCTGCTGTACGACGGCCGTCCCATCTCCGCCGCCGAGCTCGCCCGGATCGGCTCCCCGGTGGCCGTCGTCCAGCAGGAGATCAGCCTCGTACCGACCATGTCGGTCGGCGAGAACGTCTTCCTCGGCAACGCCTCCATCGGCTCGCTGTACAGCGCGAAGACCGCGGCCCGCCGGGCTCGTCCCTTCCTGGAGCTGGCGGGGGTCGGCGATGTCGACCCCCGCATCCCGGCCGGACGACTGTCGGTCGGAGAGCAGCAGCTCGTGGAGCTCGCCAGGGCCCTGGCCCGCGACGCCCAGGTCGTCATCCTCGACGAGCCGACGGCCGCGCTCTCCGACCCGGAGATCGAGCGCGTGCTGGCGGTGGTCGAAGACCTGAAGCGGCAGAACCGGTCGATCGTCTACATCAGCCACCGGCTGGACGAGGTCGTGCGGATCGCCGACCGGGTCACCATCGTCCGGGACGGGCGCTCGCTGGAGCCCCTGGTCGGCGACGAGGTGCGGCTGGAGCGGATCATCGAGCTGATGCTCGGGCGCAAGCTCGAAGCGCTCTACCCGAGCGCCGACCGCGCCCCGCGCAGCGGTGAGCTGCTCCGCCTGGAGAACGTCACCGCCGAGGGCATCGACGAGCCCGTCTCGCTGGTCGTGCCGCACGGGGAGATCCACGGTCTCGCCGGGCAGCTCGGCAGCGCGGCCGCCGTGCTCCTGGAGGTCATCGCGGGTGTCCGCCCGCTGACCTCCGGCGCGATCTACCTGGACGGCAAGCGCCTGTCCACCTCCAATCCCCGGCAGGCCAAGCGGGCCGGCATCGCCTACTGCTCGGGCGACCGGAAGCTCGACGGCATCTTCGGCGTCCGGAGCGTCCAGGAGAACCTCTCGGCGCCGGGTCTCTCCAGCGTGGCGAAGGCGGGCTGGATCCTCAAGAACGCGGAGCGGAAGCTCTCCCAGTCCCTGGCGGAGACCTTCGGGGTCACCTCCGGGCGCATGGAGTACCACGTCGAGTCCCTCAGCGGCGGCAATCAGCAGAAAGTCGTCCTGGCGAAGTGGCTCGGCATCGAACCGGCCCTCCTGCTCATCAACGAGCCCACCCGGGGTGTGGATGTGGGGGCGCGCTCCGACATCTACACCTATCTGCAGCAGCTGGCCGACGCAGGCCTGACCATCGTCTTCACCGCCTCCGAGGCGGAAGAGGTCATCGGTCTGGCCGACGTCGTCTCCAGCTTCTACCGCGGCACCTACCTCGGAACGGACCGCGCGTCCAACATCGAGTCGGAGCAGCTCGAGCACCTGCTGAGCAACCCTCCGGCAACTCCCGTATTGGAGTCCCTGTGACAACCACTCCTCAAGCCGACGGCGTCATCACCGCCCCGGCGCCGCGGGCGGCCGCCGGCCGCCCTGCGGCCAAGCAGTACCTCGGCGTCATCGTGGCTGTCGTCGTCGTGGTCATCCTCCTCGTGCTCGGCGCACTGACGGCGCCGAACTTCCTCACCGTCTCGAACCTCCTGAACGTTCTGCGGGCCGCGTCCATCACGGGCATCGTCGCACTGGGGCTGACCTTCGTCACGATCTCCGGGCACTACTTCTCGCTGAGCGTCCTGCAGACCGCTGTGCTCTCGAGCGTGGTGTACGCCGCCACCGCGTCCGTCGCGGGATTCTGGGGCGGACTGGCCGCCATGGTGGTGACCGCGCTCGTCGTGGGCGCCGTCCAGGGTCTGGTCATCAGCGTCGGCGGCAACCCGGTCGTCGTCACGTTCGCCGCGGGAGCCGCGATCCTCGGCTTCGTGCTGTGGGTGACCGACAGCACCCGGGTGCTCCTCCACGCACCCGCCGACAGCCTCGCCGTCCAGATCGGAGGGGCCACGCCGCTCGGCATCCCGATGGCCACCTGGACCTTCGTCGTCCTCGCCGTGGTCAGCCACCTCGTCCTCCAGAAGACGACCCTCGGGCGCCGGACCATCCTCGTCGGGGCGAACAAGGCCACGGCGCGGGCGGTCGGCGTCAATGTCCGGCTCGTCATCGTGGCGGCGTTCGTCATCTCGGCGCTCGCCGCCGGCATCGCCGGAATGCTCAGCGCGGCCGAGTTCGGCGTCGCGGACACGGCCCAGTTCCCCAACCTCGACATCGACGCGGTCGCGGCGGTCCTCGTCGGTGGGACGGCGATCAAGGGCGGTCAGGGCTCCGCGCTGCAGACGGTCGTCGGCGCGATCTTCATCTCCCTTCTCCGGAACTACCTGCAGATCATGGGCCTCTCCACGGGCATCCAGTTGCTCTGCGTCGGAGGTGCGGTCGTGCTCGCCGTCGCCGGCTACACACTCATGAAGGGACGTGGAAAGTGACCACCGCAACCACCAGCGCCCGTCGCCGCACGCGCGGCACGGCCTCGCGCTTCGTCGACCGCGACCTGACGGCGCGCATCGCGCTCTCGGTCGTCATCGTCGTCGTCGCCGCCTTCCTCATCCCGGGATTCGGCAGCCTCAACAACGTCGCCGCCCTCCTGCAGGTGCTCGCCCCGATCGGCATCGCCGCCCTGGGCGTCGGGCTCACGATGATCGCCGGCGAGTTCGATCTGTCCATCGGGTCCTCCGCCGTGCTCGGGGGTGTGCTCGCGATCCGCTTCGCGGACGCCGGCCCGGTCGCCGCCCTCCTCATCCCGCTGGTCGTCGGCGGAGTGCTCGGTGCGCTGCAGGGCCTCTTGATCAGCTGGCTCAAGATCAGCTCGCTCGTCGTCACGATCGGCACGCTCATCCTGTTCCAGGGCGCGGCGTACATCATCGCGAACGAGAGCTCGGTGTCGCTCACGAACTTCGACCTCGGAGTCGCCCTGAGCACCCGGTACTGGATCTTCACGCCGATGAGCCTGATCTTCCTGGTGCTCGCCGTCCTGGTGTGGCTGTTCCTGCACTACACGCGCCTCGGCCACGAAATGTACGCCATCGGCGGCGGCCGCCGGGAGGCCACCGCATCCGGCGTCTCGGCACGCCGACCGCTGGTCGTCGCGTTCGCGTTCTCGGCCTGCATGGGCGCACTGACCGGGGCGCTCGTCTCCCTCTCCGCCGGCGGTGCCACCCCGACCGGGTTCAGCGACGTGCTGCTGACCTCCATCGCCGCGGCCGTCATCGGCGGCGTCGCGCTGAGCGGCGGCCGGGGCAACACCTGGGGCATCGTCCTCGGCGCGCTGGCGCTGGCGGTCATCTCCAACGCGATCACGGTCCTCGGCGCGCCGGTCTTCGTGACCGACTTCCTGACCGGGGCGCTGCTGCTCGCCGCGCTCGCCGCCGAGATGCTGTCGGGGCGCCCGCTCCGTCGCACGTCGGCCTCTTCTTCCCTCCCCTCGAACAGAAAGGAGACGCAGCGATGAAGGCTGTCGTTCTTCCCGGTGACATGACGGTGCGGCTCCAGGAGCTCCCGGACCCGGTCCCCCAGTCGGGCGAGGTGCTCGTCCGCGTGCACGCGTCCGCGGTGTGCGGCAGCGACATGAGCGCCCTGCGCGGAGACCAGGTCGTCGGCCAGAAGCCAGAGCACCTGGTTCCCGGCCACGAGATCGCCGGCGTTGTCGAGGCGGTCGGACCGGGCGCCACTGGGCTGAAGGTGGGGGACCGGGTCGCGGTCTACCTCGCCGTCGGCTGCATGCGCTGCACGTTCTGCCGCCAGGGCAACCTCATGGCGTGCGCGAACGCCAAGATCATCGGCTTCGACCGCTGGGGCGGGGATGCCGAACTGGTCGTCGTGCCTGCCGTCAACTGCATGCCCCTCCCGGACGGCCTCGGCTTCGTCGAGGCAGCCGTCTCGACCGACATGTTCGGGACGCAGTTCAGCGCGCAGCACCGGCTCGGCGTCTCCGGCGCCGACACGGTATTCGTCTCGGGTCTCGGCCCGATGGGCGCCGCGGCGGTCGCCGTCGCGAAGGCCCGCGGCGCCCGCGTCGTGGCGATCGACCCCATGGAGCACCGCCGAGAGCTGGGGACCAGGATGGGCGCGGACGACGTGCTGCCGGCCATCGACGAGTCCGTCCTGGGATCCTCCTCGCGGCCGGATGTGGTCATCGAGTGCTCCGGCAACGCGATGGCGCAGAGTGCCGCCCTGGACGCCGTCCGGTCGTTCGGCCGGGTCGCCTTCGTCGGCGAGAGCCGCCGGGCGGAGATCGACCCGAGCAACCAGTTCCTGCGCAAGCTGATCACCGTGATCGGCGCCTGGTACTTCCCGATCTACCAGTACGACGCGATCACGAGCTTCCTGCTCGACCGGAAGGTCCCCGTGCTCGAACTCGTGAGCCACCAGCTGACGCTCGACGACGCGCCTCGCGCCTTCGAGATGCTGGCCGCCCGATCCGCGGAGAAGATGGTGTTCACCGCATGACCGAGACCGAGGCCGACACCGACACGCGGCCCCTCCTCGGGGTCAACACGTTCGTCTGGTGCTCCCCGCTGGATGACGCGTGGCTGCAGGAGCTCGCACCGAAGATCGCGGACTGGGGCTTCCGGGCGATCGAGCTGCCCCTCGAGTCCATCGGCGATTTCGATCCGAAGGAAGCCGGCGAGCTTCTGGGCTCGCACCGGCTGACTCCCGTGCTGTGCGCGGTGATGCCTCCGGGCCGGAACCTGGTCGCGCCTCAGGGCGATGAGCTGGCGACGACGACGGAGTACCTCCTCCGGTGCATCGACGCGGCGGTCGACCTGGGCGCCAAAGCGGTCGTCGGCCCGATCTACGCCGCCGTCGGGCGGACGTGGCGCCTGGCGCCCGACGAGCGGCGGGCCATGGTCCGCGAGCTGCGGGAGGCCCTCCGTCCGATCGCCGCGCACGCGGGAGAACGCGGGATCATGCTCGGCATCGAGCCCCTCAACCGCTACGAGACGAGCGTGTTCAACACGACGGCGCAGCTTCTCGACCTGATCGACGGCCTCCCGGCGGAGTCGGTCGGTCTGAACCTCGACGGCTACCACATGAACATCGAGGAGAAGGACCCGGCTGCGGCGATCCGGGCCGCGGGCGATCGCCTGGTGCACTACCAGGTGGCCGGCAACGACCGCGGAACGCCCGGGGAGGACCACCTCGACTGGGCGGGCATCCGGGACGCGCTGCGCGACGTCGACTACCGCGGCGTGATCGGCATCGAGTCGTTCACGGCGGACAACAAGACCATCGCGACCGCGGCCTCGATCTGGCGTCCGCTCGCCCCGACGCAGGACCGCCTCGCCACCGACGGGCTGCGCTTCCTGCAGGACTGGCTGCGGGGGTGGTGAGTGAAGCCGGCGGGTTCACTCGTGACGGCTGACTTCCTCGAGCGGGCCGGGATCCCGTTCCTGCTCGAGGCGGTCGACCGGATGGACGACGTCTACCTCTGGGTGAAGGATGTCGAGAGGCGCTTCGTCTACTACAGCCAGCCGTTCGCCGTGCTGATGGGGTACGGGAAGGCCGACCTGATCGGACTGCGCGACGAGGACGTCTCCCCGGAGTACCTGGTCGAGAAGTACCGGTCGGACGACCTGCGCGTCCTCGAGACGGGCGAGCCCATCGCGGAGATGATCGAGCTGGTGCACAACGAGGACGGGTCGTACGACTGGTTCAGCACCACCAAGTTCCCGGTCGACGTCACCGGGGAGGGGATCATCGGGGTCGCCGGGATCACCAGGAACGTCAGTCGCCGGCACCACGCGTCGAGCCGGTTCCTCGGCCTGGCGCCGGCGATCGAGCTGATCATGACCGAGTTCGCGAGCGACCTGTCCGTCGGCCAGCTCGCGCGCAGCGTCAACCTGTCGGCGAGCCAGTTCAACCGCCAGTTCAAGGCGCGCTTCGGCATCACGCCGCACGCGTACCTCAAGCAGGTCCGGCTGGCCGCCGCGTGCAACCTGCTGTCCGCCTCGGAGCTCCCCATCTCCGAGGTGGCCACGCAGTGCGGCTACTCCGATCAGAGCCACCTCACCCACGATTTCGTGGCGCGGAAGGGCATGAGCCCCGGACGCTACCGCATCACGTTCGGCGGCAGCGCCGCTCCGTCATCACTCAAACTGCCGGTCTGAGCCGGCCGAAGGAGGTCCGCTTCCATGTTCCGTTACACGGCAGAGATCCTGCCGTACCACGACATCCCGTTCGAGACCGCCGTCCGTGACCTGGCGGCCATGGGCTTCACCGAGATCAACCTGTGGTCGGCGGCGCCTCCGCTGGGCCACCATGTGAACCCGGGGGACGACGTGTCGTCGATCCTGGAGACGCTCGACCGCTACGGCGTGAAGCCGTGCGGTCTCACGGTCTACGGCAAGAGCCAGGCCGAGATCCTGGAGCGCGTGGACTTCGCCGCCGAGCTCGGCATCGACACCGTGATCTTCGACTGCGAGGCCTCCTACTCCGATTTCGTCACGAGCTTTTTGCCCCCGATCGTGGAGGCCGGCCGTCGCCGGGGCGTGCGGATCGCGGTGGAGAACCACCTGACGGTGCCCTTCTCCGCCGACTTCGAGACCGGCGTCAACGAGTCGAATCGGTGGGACGAGGGCGTCGACACGTTCGCCCAGATCAAGCGCCTCATCACGGACATCGACGACCCGTACCTGGGCGTCTGCGTCGCGCCCCCGCACCTGTGGGTGATGCAGGAGACGATCAGCGAGGTGCTCACGTATCTGGCCGAGCGCAAGCGGCTCTTCTACTACTACGTGTGGGACGTCGATCGTCGGTACCGCCGTGGCGTCGACGGCCTGAACTTCGGGCCGGGCGAGCGCCAGCTCCCGCGGCCGGACGGCACGCTCGATCACGCCGTGCTGCTGCAGACGCTGCACCGGCTCGGCTACACGGGCCCGGCGAGCCTCAAATGCCACGGCACGCAGGGCTGGTCGGCGGAGCGGATCACCCGAGAGCTCGCGGCTGCCGACGACTACATCCGCCCTCTCGTCCGGTCGCTCGCCGCTCTCTGACTGTTCCGACTGAAGCCCTTCTGGCAGTAACTGCATGATATGGTGCAGTTACTGCAACAGAAGGGAAAGCTGATGGAATCCATCCTGAGCGTGCGCGACCTCGCGAAGTCGTACGGCCGCGGCGAGAGCCGGTTCGATGCCCTCAAGGGGGTGACGATGGAGGTGCGCCGAGGGGAGTCGTTGGCGATCGTCGGCAAGAGCGGGTCGGGCAAGTCGACGCTGATGCACCTGCTCGCCCTGCTCGACAAGCCCGACGCGGGGGAGCTGTCCGTGGACGGCCGTTCGGCCGGTGCGCTCTCCAAGCGCACCGTCGACCTGTTGCGGAACGAGCGCTTCGGCTTCGTGTTCCAGCAGTTCTTCCTCACCCCGTCCGCGTCGGTGCTGGAGAACGTGGTCCTCCCGCTGACGATCCGCGGCGTTCCGCGCGCCGAGCGGCGCAGGCGCGGGATGGCCGCGCTGGAGCAGCTCGGCCTGGCCGACAAGGCGAAGAATCCAGCGACGGCGCTGTCCGGCGGCCAGAAGCAGCGGGTGGTCATCGCCCGAGCGCTGGTGGGGGACCCGGAGGTGATCTTCGCCGACGAGCCGACCGGGAACCTGGACAGTGTGACCGGCACGCACGTGGAGGATCTGTTGTTCTGGCTCAACAAGGAGAAGGGCATCACCCTGGTGGTGGTCACCCACGACGCCGACCTGGCCGCGCGCTGCGACCGGCAGATCACGATCGCCGACGGCCTCCTGGTCGAGGAGGTGGCGGCATGAAGACCACCGACCTGCTGCGCGCGGGAACGCGCAACGCGTTCCGCAGCAAGACCCGCACCATCCTGACCGTGCTCTCGCTCTTCGTCGGCGCGTTCACCCTCACGCTGACCACCGCCCTCGGCGCGGGCGTCTCGGACTATGTCACCAAACAGGTCTCCAGCCTCGGGTCGCAGGATGTGCTGCTCGTGCAGCGCGCCGCGACCGCCACGGGGTCGGGGCCGCAGAAGTACGACCCGTCCGCCGGCGGCACCGCCGCTGGGAGCGTGGGCGCGCCGAGCCCGCTCGGAGCCAGCGGCGGCACACTCTCCGAGGCGGATCTGGAGACGATCCGCGGCCTCCAGGGCGTCGACAGGGTCGCGCCGGTCCAGCAGGTCGCGGTCGACTGGATCGCGCACGACAGCGGCGACAAGTACCGCGTGACGATCAACGCCACCTCCTCGATCACCAAATCCGACCTCGCCGCCGGCGCGCAGCTCGACCAGCAGTCGAACGAGAAGCAGCTCGTGCTCCCGCAGGACTACGTCCAGCCCCTCGGCTTCGCCTCCGACGATGCGGCGGTCGGAGCGCCCGTGACCCTCGGGCTGACCGACGCGAAGGGCCAGGCCCAGACCGTCACCGCGCACGTCGTCGGCGTGGCCCGCACCAGCCTGCTCGCGACCGGCGCCGGAGCCAATAACGCCCTGATCGACGCTCTCTCGACCACCCAGCGTGCCGGGCTGGACAGCCGCGCCGGATACCAGGTCGCGATCGCCTACGTGGCCGGCGATCCGACCGCGCAGCGCATCGACGACCTCAAGGGCGCCCTCACCAAGGCGGGGTTCACCGGCCAGACGGTTCAGGACCAGCTCGGCACCATTCAGACGGTCATCAACGGCATCATCGGCATCCTCAACGCGTTCGCCATCGTCGCCCTGATCGCCGCCGCCTTCGGCATCGTGAACACCCTGTTCATGAGCGTGCAGGAGCGCACCAGGGAGATCGGGCTGATGAAGGCGATGGGAATGTCCAGCCGCAAGGTGTTCGCACTTTTCAGCACCGAGGCGATCGTGATCGGCTTCCTCGGGAGTGTGCTCGGCGTGGTCGTCGCGATGCTCTTGGGCACCGGGATCAGCTCGGTCGCGGCCGCCGGCCCGCTCGCCTCGCTCCCCGGATTGACGCTGCTGCTGTTCCAGCCGCAGGCGATCGTGTTCGTGATCCTGGCGATCATGCTCATCGCGTTCCTGGCCGGGGTGCTGCCGGCCCGACGCGCGGCCCGGCAGAACCCGATCGACTCGCTACGCTACGAGTAGTCACTTCAGGAGGATCATGTCGACCGTCGACGGCGCCTCGCGCCGCACCCGCTCCCAGACCACCGCGGCCATCGAGTCCGCCGCCGTGGCCCTGGTCAACGAGGTCGGCTACGACGCTGTCACGGTCGACATGATCTGCGAACGCGCCGGGATCTCCCAGCGCACCTTCTTCAACCACTTCAAGACCAAGGACGCCGCCGTGATCGGCAGCGCAGGCCCCGGCGTCGACCAGCAGTTCGCACGGGAGTTCATCGTCGCGCGCGGCCCCTTCCTCCCCGACGCGTTCCGCCTGGTGGAACTGCCCCCGGTCGCGGCAGCGGAGGACATGGCGGCCCGGCTCCGCGCCGTCGGCAGCCATCCAGAGCTGATGGCCCGTCAGATGCAGCGCTTCACGCTGATCGAAGCCGAGATCACCGACATCCTCCGGCTTCGGCTCCTCAACGAGACCCCGGAGACCGACGAGGCGACGCGGCAGGAGCAGGCCAGGCTCCTCGCAGCGATCCTCGCCGGCCTCTTCCGCTACCTCGCGGAGTCGACGACACGAACCGCCGGGAAGGCGGCGCCCATCTCACCCGCCCGCATCGCAGAACTGCTCCGCGATCTCGGCCTCCCCCTCACCTGAGCGACGCTGGATCGCCGCTCGGGCCGCGACCGGTTACCCTCCGCTCCGGGGCCGCGTACCGTGACCGGGGACAAGCGCATGCGTGCGCGGACAGGGGAGGACGTCATGGGCATCGAGGACAAGGCCGACGCGAAGGCCGACAAGCTCAAGGGCAAGGTCGACGAGGTCATCGGCAAGGCCACGGATGACGAGTCGCGCGTCGTCAAAGGCAAGGCGGAGCAGGCGAAAGGCAGCGTCAAGGACGCGGTCGCCGACCTGAAAGCGCATCTGAAGGACAGCGTGGACGAGGCGCACGACGCCCGCACGGACGACACCGATGTCCCGTACGAAGGTTCCGACAGGGGCAACCTGGAGTAGCCGCGACGCCCGTCCGAGACGATGGCGAACGCAACCGGGGCTTCGTCCGGGATTCAGCCTCATGTGCAGGTGCGAGGCGCGCGAGAGCACAACCTGCGGAACGTGGACCTCACCGTCCCGCGCGACGCCATGGTCGTGTTCACCGGGGTGTCCGGGTCGGGGAAGTCGTCCCTCGCCTTCGGGACCCTGTTCGCGGAGTCGCAGCGCAGGTACCTGGAGTCCGTCGCCCCGTATGCCCGGCGGCTGATCGACCAGGCGGGTGTGCCCGACGTCGACTCGATCACCGGAATGCCGCCGGCGGTGGCGCTGCAGCAGCAGCGCGGTGGGCGCAGCGCGCGCTCGACGGTGGGCAGCATCACGACGCTGTCCAGTCTCGTGCGGATGCTGTACTCGCGAGCGGGGGATTACCCGGACGGTCAGCCCATGCTGTACGCGGAGGACTTCTCGGCCAACACGGTGCAGGGCGCCTGCCCGAGATGCCACGGCATCGGCCGGGTGTACGAGGTCACCGAGCGGCAGATGGTCCCTGACCCCTCGCTCACGATCCGGGAGCGGGCGATCGCCTCCTGGCCGACGGCGTGGCACGGGCAGAACCAGCGGGACATCCTGGTCTCCCTGGGTTACGACGTCGACACGCCCTGGCGCGATCTGCCGCGTCAGGACCGCGACTGGATCCTCTTCACCGAGGAACGGCCGACCGCCCCGGTGTACGCGGGGCTCACGCCGGCGCAGACGCGCAGAGCCGTCTCCGCGCGGATGGAGCCGAGCTATCAGGGAACGTTCGTCGGCGCGCGCCGCTACGTGCTCGACACGTTCGCGACGACCAAGAGCGCGTCGATGAAAAGGCGTGTGGCGGAGTACCTCACCTCCGCGGTGTGCCCGGTGTGCCACGGGAAGCGGCTCAAGCCGGAGGCGCTCTCCGTGACGTTCGAAGGGCTCGACATCGCCGAGTTCTCCCGGCTCCCGCTCCGCGAGGTCTCCGGCCGGCTCGCGGCGCTGGTGGCCGCGGCCCGGGAGGAGCTCGCCACCTCCGGGGCGGCGCTCGACGAGGGTTCGCGTCGGGAGGCGACGCAGCAGAGGATCGCCGCGGGCGGAGCGTCGCACGCCGCCGCCCCGGACGTGCGGCGGACCCCGAACCAGTCGGTGGAGAAGCGCGCAGCGGCCGAACGCCTGGCCGCCGAGCTGCTGGAGCGCCTGCGCCCCATCATCGACCTCGGGCTGGGGTATCTGTCGTTGCACCGCACGACACCGACGCTGTCCGGCGGCGAGCTGCAACGGCTGCGGCTCGCCACCCAGCTGAGCTCCGAGCTGTTCGGCGTCGTGTACGTGCTCGACGAACCGTCGGCCGGCCTCCACCCGCAGGACGTGGACGCCCTCCTGGGCATCCTCGAGGGGCTCAAGAGGAGAGGCAACAGCCTGTTCGTGGTCGAGCACTCGGTCGAAGTGATGCGTCACGCGGACTGGCTGGTGGACATCGGCCCCGGAGCCGGCGAACGGGGCGGTCGCGTCCTCTACAGCGGAGCGCCCGCCGGCCTCGCGGACGTGGACGAGTCGGTGACCAGAGGCTACCTGTTCGGCCGGCGCGGGCTCGCCCCGCGGACTCCGCGCGAGCCGACAGGGTGGCTGACGCTCGAACAGATCACCCGCAACAACCTGCGCGACGTGTCGGTCTCCTTCCCGCTCGGAACCTTCACCGCGGTGACCGGAGTGTCCGGGTCGGGAAAGTCCAGCCTGGTCAGCCAGGTGCTTCCCGCGCTCCTCGGCGAGCACCTCGGCCGGCCCGTCGACCTGGCCGACGACGCCCCGGAGACCGACGACCTGCTCCTCGCCGACGGCCCGGAGCTGCTCGAGGGCACCGTCGCGGGGGACCTCCGCGGCGTCCGCCGGGTGGTCACCATCGACCAGAAGCCCATCGGCCGCACCCCGCGCTCCAACGTCGCCACCTACACGGGCCTGTTCGATCACGTCCGGCGCCGTTTCGCGGAGACCCCGGAGGCCCGTGCGCGGGGCTACCGGCCCGGCCGGTTCTCCTTCAACGTGGCCGGGGGCCGCTGCCCCACCTGCGAGGGCGAGGGCGCGGTCATGGTCGAGTTGCTGTTCCTGCCGTCGGTCTACACCGTCTGCCCCGAATGCCATGGCGCCCGGTACAACCCCGACACGCTCGCGATCACCTGGCGTGACCGGAACATCGCCGACATCCTCGCGATGTCGGTGGAGGAGGCCCATGCCTTCTTCGACGGCGAGACCGAGGTCATGCGCTCGCTGACCGCGCTCGTGGACGTCGGACTCGGATACCTGAGGCTCGGCCAGCCGGCGACCGAGCTGTCCGGCGGCGAGGCCCAACGGGTGAAGCTCGCCTCCGAACTGCAGCGCGCCCAACGCGCCGACACCCTGTACGTGCTCGACGAACCCACCTCCGGGCTCCACTGCGCCGACGCCGACCGCCTGATAGAGCACCTGCAGAGCCTGGTGGACGCCGGAAACACCGTCGTCGTGGTCGAACTCGACATGCGGGTCGTCGCCACCGCCGACTACGTCGTCGACCTCGGGCCCGGCGCAGGCGAGAGGGGCGGGACGGTCGTCGCCGCGGGGACGCCCCGGGAGGTCGCCGGGGTGGCCGACAGTGCCTCGGCGCCATTCCTGGCGGCGGCGCTCGCGGGCTAGGGTTCGGGTCGGCCGCTCATGCGACGGAGGCGATCCGCCGGAGGGCGTGCAGTGCGGTGGCGACGCCGGGTGTGTGCTGCTCCGCTGGTGGGGCGACGGCATAGATCGAGCGGACCGGGGCCGGGTGCGCGAGCGGCACGATGGTCGCGCCGTCGGGGCATGAGGTCGCGCCCAGGGAGGGCAGAACGGTGACGCCGAGGTCGGCTGCGACGAAGGCGAGGGCGGCCCGGTAGTCGTGGGCCTCGATGTGGAACGTGGGAGTGAAACCCGCCGCGACGCAGGCGTCGACGAGGATCCGACGGCACCAGCCGTGCGAGAAGTCGTTGTCGATCAGTCGTTCCCCGGCGAGTTCCGGGAGCGCGACCTCCGTTCGGGCAGCGAAGCGATGGGAGTCGGGGACGACGAGGACATACGGGTCGTCTCTGAGGTGGTGCGTATCGAAACCGGCCCACGGCTCGACGCCTCCCTTTCGGACCAGGAGCTGGATGTCCGCACGGTGTTCCGGGTCGGCGGAGGGGTTGTCGGTCAGCCGCAGAGCGACGCGGACATCGGGCTGCTTCTCGTTCAGCTCACGGACGACGGAGGGGAGCCAAGCTTCGCCGACGGAGGCGAAGTAGTCGATCGAGACCGAGCTGGTGCGCCCCGTGCGGAGTTCGGCGATGCGCGCGTCGACGGCGTCCAAGTGCGCGAGGATCTCCGCGGCTTCGGCGGAGAGCGCGAGGCCGGCCGCGGTCGGCCGCAGCCCGCGTCCGACCCGCTCGAACAAGCCGAGCCCGGTCTCCCGCTGGAGGACGGCGAGATGCTGACTCACCGCAGATGGCGTGTATCCGAGACTCACCGCAGCGGCTTGGACGGACCCGCTGGCGACCACGGACCGGAACACGCGGAGTCGCTGCATATTCAGCATGGCCCCGATCGTACAGTTCTCCTGAATCGAACGGTAGATTTATTCGCTTGTTCTGAAGTGACGCGTCCGGCGACGATGAGAGAGTGAACGAATCGGCACTGCTCCCGTCGCTGCCCTCCACCGGCGTCCGCCCGACGGCTCTCCCGATATTCGCCGCGTCGGTGACCATCGTGCTGTGGGCGTCGGCGTTCGTGGGCGTGCGGATCGCGGGAGACGGCTACTCGCCCGGGGCCCTCGCGTTCGGGCGGCAGCTTGTCGGAGCGGCGATGCTGACGGTGTTCGTCGTGGTGAGAGCGGCGCGAACGCGGCAGGCCATCCGCCTCCCGCGCGGCCGGGTGGCGTTCGCGGTGCTCGCCTGGGGTGGCGCGTGGTTCGGGTTCTACAACCTCGCCCTGAACTTCGCCGAGCAGCACCTGGATGCGGGAACGACGTCGTTCCTCGTGAACCTGGCGCCGGTGCTCATCGGTGTGCTCGCGGCGACGTTCCTGGGCGAGGCCCTCACCCCACGGTTGGTGATCGGACTCGGCGTCTCCCTGACCGGCGTGGCCGTGATCGCGGTGAGCAACGGGAGCGGCCGCGGTGACCTTGTGGGAGTGATCGCAGGACTCGCGGCGGCGATCCTCTACGCGGGCAGCGCGACCGCGCAGAAGCGCCTCCTGGTCCAGGTCGACCCGCTCCTCCTGACCTGGCTCGGGTGCGTGGGAGGAGTCGTCGTGTGCGCACCGTTCGCGGGAGGCCTGTTCCACGAGGTGATGACGGCTTCCCCGCGGGCGACCTGGAGCGTGGTGTATCTCGGTGTGTTCCCGACGGCGGTGGCGTTCGTCACCTGGGGGTACGCGCTCGCGCGTTCCCGTGTCGGCGGCCTGGCCGCGGTCACGTACGTGATCCCCGCGCTCGTCGTCGCTCTCTCGTGGCTGCTGCTGGGGGAGGTTCCGGGAGTGGTCACCCTGGTCGGGGGCGCCCTGTGCCTCGCCGGTGTCGGATTCGCCATGCGCCGCCGCCTCCGGCAGCCCCCCGCGGTCGCCCAGCGAGATGGATGAACGCGTCGCAGTGCACGTACGCGTCGTCGCCGCTGAGCCGAACCGCCGCGGGTCGCGCGTGTGACATCGACGTGAGAAGTGCGAAGGCCCCGACTTCCGCGTAATCACGCGGATCTCGAGGCCTTCGTCATAGGAACCTGGCGGAGAATGGGGGATTCGAACCCCCGAGGGCTTGCACCCAACACGCTTTCCAAGCGTGCGCCATAGGCCACTAGGCGAATTCTCCTGGGTTGCCACCACCCTGCGGGCGACGGCTCACAATATCTTAGCGGACGCCGGCGGCCCCGATGTGCACGGCCTCCCAGTCGCACCCGCTACACTTGTTCCCGGCTCCCCACGTGGCGCCATCCAGGCCAACTCCCCCAGGGCGGAAACGCAGCAAGGGTAACCGGGCTCTGGCGGGTGCGTGGGGGGTCTTTTTCGTGTTCAGGCGTCGGTCGCACGCGCCGCGTAGAGTGTGGGCAGCACAGAAGCTGACCACCATCCTCCGATTGTTCTACGTTCTGTAGAATGATTCTCCGACGAGTCGAGGTGCGCGTAATGACCGAGCAGGAAGCCGTGGAGCACGGGATCGCCGAGCTCGCATCCGAAGCGTTCGTGGTCGGGTTCCCGCTCGTGTTCGACCTGGAGCAGGTCGGGCGGTTCACGCGTGAAGGGCTGGGCGCGGTGCCGCCGACGCCGTTCAACGTGTTCGGGCACGCCCGCACGCTGGCCGGCCCGGAGACGACCTTCGTCTCGGTCAACAACGACACCCTGTACTCGATCGCGCAGCTCGATCTGAGCGTCGGGCCCGTCCGGCTCACCGTCCCGGCTGTGGGCGAGCGGTACTACGTGCTCCAGTTCGTGGACGCCTGGACCAACAACTTCGCGTACGTCGGCACCCGGGCGACCGGTTCGGCGGCGGGTGAGTTCCTGCTCGTCCCGCCCGGGTGGGAGGGCGAAGGGCCGGATGACGCCACCGTGATCCGGTTCCCGACCCGGGTCGGCACGATCGTCGGACGCTGGGCGGTCGCAGGGGAGGACGACCTCCCCGCCGTCCACGCCCTCCAAGACGCCACCGCGCTCACCCCGGCGCCCGACGCGCCCGCGCCCGCCGGCATCCCGGAGGTAGCGGCCGGCCCGACCGAGGCGCTCACCTTCTTCGAGCGGATGCGGGTGTGGTCGCAGGAGTTCCCGCCGGCCGACCACGACCGCGACGCGCTGGCGACGTACGAGCCGATCGGGCTCACCGGCTCGACGCCGATCGCCGAACTGCCGGAGGAGATCCGGGACGCGCTCGAGGAGGGGTACGCCGTGGGCAAGCAGGCGCTGGAGTCGTCGCTGCACACGTCCATTCCGGCGACCGACGGCTGGCAGGTGAACCTCCACGTCTTCGACTACAACACCGACTTCTTCGAGGTCGGCACCCTCCCCGGCCCGGAGTGGCAGCTCCCCGACCCGACCACCCGCTACGCCCGCCGCGCGGGGGCGGCGCTCGGCGGCCTGTGGGGCAACCACGGCTACGAGGCCGCCTACTTCCCGACTTATGTGGACGCGGCCGGCGAGCAGCTCAGCGGCGCGCACGTCTACCGGCTGCGGCTGAGCCCGACCCCGCCGGTCGGCGCGTTCTGGTCGCTCACGATGTACGACCTCCCGCATTTCTACCTCGTCGAGAACGAGCTCGGGCGGTACTCGATCGGGGACCGCACGCCGGGGATCGTCTACGACGACGACGGCGGGCTGACCATCACGATCAGCGCGACCCGGCCGGTCGACGCGAAGGCCGCCGCCAACTGGCTTCCCGCGCCGGAGGGCGAGTTCCGCCCGCTGCTGCGGATGTACGCGCCGGGGGCCGCGGTCCTCGACGGCAGCTACCGCCTCGCGCCGATCGAGCGCATCGACACTGAGACCGACATCAGCACCGACCGCAGCACAACCGACCGCAGCAGCACAGACGAGGAGACCCGCTGAAAGTGGCCCGTTCGCTCTACATCACCTCCGCGGAAGGACACACCGGCAAGTCGACGGTGGCGCTCGGCGTCCTGGAGTCGCTGCGGCACTCCGTCGAACGCGTCGGCGTGTTCCGGCCGATCGCGCGCTCCGCCGTCGAACGGGACTACGTGCTCGAGCTGCTGCTCGACCGGGTGACCGTCGACCTCAGCTACGAGGAGGCGATCGGCGCCACCTACGACGACGTGCACACCGACGCGGACGAGGCGCTCGGCGAGATCGTCCGGCGCTTCCGGGAGGTGGAGGCGCGCTGCGACGCGGTCGTCATCCTCGGCTCCGACTACACCGACGTCGGCAGCCCGACCGAGCTCGGCTACAACGCCCGCATCGCCGCGAACCTCGGCGCTCCCGTGCTGCTGGTGCTGGGCGGCCGGGTCGGCCAGGGCTTCGGCGAGCGGCTCGGTCAGGCCGACCCGCGCTCGCCCGAGGAGCTCCGCCAGCTCGCGGAACTGGCGCTCGCCGAGCTGCGCCAGGAGCACGCCGGCGTCATGGCCGTCATCGCCAACCGCGCGGACGTCGACCGGCTCGACGAGATCGTGGCGGCCGTCGAAAGCGCTGTGAAGGCAGCCGGCCCCGCAGCAGCGGCCGGCCCCGGCCTGCCGCCGGTGTGGGCGATCCCCGAGGACCTCTTCCTGGTCGCCCCCAGCATCCGCTCGATCATGGAGGTCACCGGCGGCGAGCTGATCGCCGGCGACGAAGCGCTGCTGGCGCGCGAGGCGCTCGGCGTCGTCGTCGGGGGCATGTCGATGAACAACGTGCTGCCGCGTCTCGTGGAGGGCTCCGTGGTGGTCGTCCCCGGCGACCGTACCGAGGTGCTGCTCGCCGTGGTGATGGCGAACGCGTCCGGCACCTTCCCCTCCATCGCGGGCATCGTCCTGAACGGCGGTTTCGACCTCCCGGAACCGATCGAGCGGCTGCTCGCCGGCCTGCGGTCTCCGCTGCCGATCGTGCGAACGGAGCTGCAGACCTACGACACCATCGTGCGCATCACGCACGCGCGCGGCCGGCTCGCCGCCGACTCGCAGCGCAAGTACGACACTGCCCTCGCACTCTTCGAGCGGCACGTGGACGCGGAGCGGCTGCTCGCCTTGCTGGACGTCTCCCGGCACGCGGTCGTCACCCCGCTGATGTTCGAGTACGACCTCATCGAGCGCGCCCGCGCCGCCGACAAGCACATCGTGCTGCCGGAGGGGGAGGACGACCGCATCCTGCGCGCCGCGGCCACCCTCCTGTCGCGCGGCGTGGCCCGGCTGACGATCCTCGGCGAGCCGTTCGAGGTGCGGTCGCGCGCCATCGAGCTGGGCGTGGACATCGGCAAGGCGGAGGTGCTGAGCCCGTTCGACGACGTGCTGCGGCTGCGCTTCGCGCACGAGTACGCGAAGCTGCGGGCGCACAAGGGCATCACTGTCGACCAGGCCTCGGACACCGTCACCGATGCCTCCTACTTCGGCACGATGATGGTGCACCTGGGCCTCGCCGACGGGATGGTGTCGGGCGCAGCCCACACGACGGCGCACACCATCCGGCCGGCCTTCGAGATCATCAAGACCACCCCGGGCGTCTCTGTGGTGTCGAGCGTGTTCCTGATGGCGCTGGCCGACCGGGTGCTCGTCTACGGCGACTGTGCCGTCGTCCCCGACCCGACCGCCGAGCAGCTGGCCGACATCGCCATCTCGTCGGCGCGCACGGCGGAGCAGTTCGGCATCGAGCCGCGGGTGGCGATGCTGTCGTACTCCACCGGCGACTCCGGTGCGGGCGTCGACGTGGACAAGGTGCGCACCGCGACCGAGCTGGTGCGGGAGCGCGCGCCGCAGCTCGCGGTCGAGGGCCCCATCCAGTACGACGCAGCGGCGGATGCGGCGGTCGGGGCGGCGAAGATGCCCGGCTCGCAGGTCGCCGGCCGCGCGACGGTGTTCATCTTCCCTGACCTCAACACCGGCAACAACACCTACAAGGCAGTGCAGCGCAGCGCGGGGGCGGTGGCGATCGGGCCGGTCCTCCAGGGTCTGCGCAAGCCGATCAACGACCTGTCCCGCGGCGCGACCGTCGAGGACATCGTGGACACGGTGGCCATCACCGCGATCCAGGCGGCGCTGACATGAGCGCGGTGCTGGTGATCAATAGCGGCTCCTCGTCGCTGAAGTACCGGCTCATCGACGCCGGCAGCGAGGAGGCCCTGGCCTCCGGGCTCATCGAGCGCATCGGGGAGCCCTCCGGCCACATCCGGCACACGGGGCCGGGCGGAGACTGGGAGGCGACCCTCGCCATCCCGGACCACACCGCCGCCTTCCGGGTGATGCTCGACGCGTTCGCCGCCGAGGGGCCGAGCCTGGACGAGAACCCGCTCGCCGCGGTCGGCCACCGGGTCGTCCACGGCGGCAAGCGGTTCTTCGAGCCGACGATCGTCACCGACCTGGTGGAGATCAACATCGAGGACCTCTCCGACCTCGCGCCGCTGCACAACCCGGCGAACCTGCAGGGCATCCGTGCGGCGAAGAAGGCCTTCCCGGACGTGCAGCAGGTCGCGGTCTTCGACACGGCCTTCCACCAGACGCTCGCGCCGGAGGCCTACACCTACGCGATCGACGCGGCGCTCGCTGAGAGGCACCGCGTCCGCCGGTACGGCTTCCACGGCACCTCGCACAAGTACGTGTCGGGGGCCGCCGCGGAGTTCCTCGGCCGGCCGGTCGGCGAGCTGAAGCAGATCGTCCTCCACCTCGGCAACGGCGCGTCCGCGTGCGCGGTCGACGCCGGTCGCTCCGTCGACACCTCGATGGGGATGACGCCGCTGGAGGGGCTCGTCATGGGCACCCGCTCCGGCGACCTCGACCCCGCGGTGCTGCTGCACCTCGCCCGGCGTGCGGGCCTCGGCATCGACGACCTCGACGAGCTGCTCAACCGGCGTAGCGGACTGCTCGGGCTCTCCGGCCACGGCGACATGCGCGACGTCCGCCACGCCGCCGAGTCGGGGGACGCGGCAGCGCGCCTCGCGCTCGACACCGCCGTGCACCGGCTCAAGCACTACATCGGCGCCTACACGGCGGAGCTCGGCGGCCTCGACGCGCTGGTCTTCACCGCGGGCGTCGGCGAGAACGACGCCCGGCTGCGCGCCGAGGTGTGCGCGGGTCTCGACGTGCTCGGCATCCGGCTCGACCCCGACCGCAACGCGAGCGGTTCCCGCGACGCGCGGCTCGTCTCCGCCGACGACTCCCGCGTGGCCGTGCTGGTCGTGCCGACCGACGAGGAGCGGGAGATCGCCCGGCAGTCGCTGCAGGCGGTGGGCGCGGGCTGAGCGGACGGGTGCACGATGCGGGGGCGCGGCGAGGGAGCCGGGCGGGACGGCAGGACCACCCGGAGGGCCGCGCTGCGGCCGGTGCTCACCGCCTCCCTGGCGGTAGCGGTCGCCGCCGCAGCCGCGCTGACCGGCTGCGCCTCTGACGGCGACCAGGTGGGCCCGCGGTTCGTCACACCCCCGCTGATCCGCTACAGCTCCGTGCTCTGGCCGGTCCCCCTGCAGCTGGTCGACGCCGAGCCCGGCAGCCGCGTGCGCATCACGGCCTCCCTCACCTCCGCTCGCGGCACCTGGACATCGGCCGCCAGTTACGACGTCGGCGGCGACGGGACGATCGACCTCGCCCGCGACAAGCCGCTCTTCGCGCCGTTCACCGAGCCGGACTCCGCCGGCCTGTTCTGGTCGCTGCGCGGCCCGACGCTGGCCGGCGCCGACCTCGCCCAGCAGTGGATGCACGACACCGAACCGGTCACGCTCACCGCCAGCGAGGGCGACCGGGTCGTCGCCCGGCGCACCTTCCGGCTGGAGGGACTGGACGGCCTCCTGCACGTCCGCACCGTGTACACGCACGACCTCGCGCCGTCCGAAGGCGTCGCGCCACCGCACGAGACGCACGAGGATGTGCCGGTCGGCCGCTACTACGACGCGTCGTCGCTCGAACGGCCGACCGGGCCGGCGGTGCTGATGTTCGACGATCCATCGCCCGGGGCGTCGGCGGACTTCACGGCGGCCCTGCTCTCGCAGTTCGGCGCCTCCGTGTTCGTGGTCCCGATGACCTCGGCGGACGGCATCCACTTGTCCACGGAGACGGACGCCGGGACGATCTCGGCCATCCTGGATTGGCTGGACGTCCTCGCGGGCGTCGACGCGCGCCACGTCTTCGTCTACGGCACCGGGGCGTCCGAGCAGCTCGCGATCTGGGCCGCGAACCGGTACCCGACCCGGCTGCACGGGCTGTTCGCCGGCGGCGGCCCCGCCGAGCTGCTCTGCCTCGCGGGCTCCAGCGCGTCGCCGGTGTTCGAGGGGAGCGTCGGCGTGCCCTGCGAGCGCAGCCCGGGCGCGGGGTCGACGGACGCGCCGCCGCTCGCCCGCGTCGCCGGGCCGGTCGTGCTGGCCTGCGGCCGGGCCGACCGGACGTTCCCGCCGGCGTGCGCCGTGCAGCAGGAGCTCGCGGGCTCCCGCGCACCGCGCGCCGGCGACAAGCTGCTCGTGGGCTCCCGGGCGGCGCACGCGGTCACGGTGCCGCCCGGCCTCCCCATCGCGCTGCCGGCGCCGGGCGACGGGTCGGGCGCCGACGCACAGGCGACCGAGCAGGCGCGGGTCGCGTTCTGGAACGCCGTCGGCCAGTTGCTGCTGCAGGCGGTGCTCTCGTGAGCCGGGGCCTGCGCGCGCTCGCTGCCGCCCTCGCCGCCGTCCTCGCCTTTGGCGCGGTCGCCGCCCTCGGCGGCTGCGTCGGCCCGGCCGGAGGTGCCAGGATCGTCGTCGCCCGCTTCGGGAACGCCACCGCCGACCCGGTCGTGGTCTCGCTCACCGGGCTGACGCCGGGGGAGGACGTCGTGCTCCGCGCCACCGCCAGGACGACGGCGGGGACGTGGACCTCCCGCGCCCTCTACGCCGTGCCGCCCAGCGGCCGGGTGGAGCTCTCCTCCCAGCAGCCGATCACCGCCCCCTACGTCCGCCCCGACGCCGCCGCGCCGTTCTGGAGCATGTCGGGCCCCTCCCTCAGCGAGTCGCAGCTCGAACAGGCCTGGGCGGAGGGCCCGGTGCGGGTCGAGCTCACCGCCGAGCAGCGGGGCGTCCGGGTCGCTGCCGCCGAGGTGCCGCGCTCGCCGCTGGCCGCCCAGAGCGTCGAGCGCGACGTGACGGTCGACGCGCTCGCCCGCGCTGCCTCCGCCGCCTCCGGCGCCGCCCTCACCGCGGACGAACGCCAGGCGTTGCGCGCTGGCACGCTGTACACGCCGCTGCCGACGCTCGTGCACCCGCGGCCCGGCGTCGTGCTCATCGACGGCGACGACGGCGCCGCGTCCGGCGCCTTCGCCGCACGCCGGATCGCCGCGATCGGCTTCCCCGTGCTCGTGCTGCCCGCCTTCGGGCCCCAGGGGCAGATCCCCGGCTCCGCCGCCCTCTCGGTGGAGGCCTTCGACGCCGCCCGCGCATGGCTCGCGCGGGAGCCCGGGGTGGACCCGGACCACATCATCGTCTACGGCACCGGCGGCGCCGCGCCGCTCGCGCTCTGGTTCGCGGCCAGCGAGCCGCAGACGGTCTACGGCGCCATCGCCGCGAGCGGGCCGACCGCCGAGCTGTGCGCCTCCTCGTCCGGCGCGCCCACGCTGCTGAGCGAGGGCCGCCCGGTGCCGTGCGCGAGCCCGAACCGCCGCATCGCCGACACCCCGATCCTGCCGCTGAACCGCATCCCCGGTCCGCTCCTGCTCGCCTGCGGCACGGCCGACGAGCAGCTCCCCAGCGCGTGCGACTGGACCCGCGCCGGCGCCGACGAACGCGGTGCGCGGGCGGTGGGGGAGACGCTGATCGCGCCGGGCGCGGCGCACGAGCTGAGCGCGCCGCCGATGCTGCCGATCGGGCTCGACGAGCTCCCCCCGGCGACGGCGCAGGCGACGGAGGACGCCAGGGTGGCATTCTGGTCCCGGGTGACCGCGCTGCTGGAAGGAGCCATCGGACCGTGAACCCCGCCGGGAGGACCCGCCCCGCCGCGCGCCGCGTGCTCGCGGCGCTGGCCGGCGTCGTGCTCGCCGCTGCCGCCCTCGTGGGCTGCGGCGCGCAGCAGGGGGTGGCGGGACCGCGCTTCGCGCTGAGCGTGAACCCGAGCCCGGTCTGGCAGCCGGTCGGCATCCAGGTCCTCGCGCTGCCGCCCGGCCAGGAGGTGACCATCCGTGCGTCGCTGGTCCCCGGCGGCCTGTGGTCGTCGCAGGCGGTCTACGCGGTCCCCGCCGACGGCGTGGTCGACCTGTCGCGGGACGTCCCGCTGCAGGCGCCGTTCACCGGGGCGGACGGCATGGGGCTGTTCTGGACGATGCGCAGCAGCACCGGCGAGGCGGCGACCTCCGACGTGACCTGGGGCGGCTCGTCCTTCTCGGTCGACCTCCAGGCCTCCGTCGGCGGGCGCCGGGTCGCCGAGACACGCGTGCAGCGCACCGGGCTGACGGTGGCGGCGCCGTCGCGCGCCGTGTTCGACGGCGGCATCGCCGGCGACTACTTCCAGCCGACGAGCTCGGCGAGCGGCGTGCGGCCGGGCGTCATCGTGTTCGACGGCACCGACCCGGGGGAGCCGACCGGCGTGCTCGTGTCGGCCACCCTCGCCGCCTTCGGCTTCCCGACCCTCGACCTCTCCACCTACGGCCCGGGAGGGCAGCTCGACCCGACGCGCAGCCTTCCCGCCGAGCGCCTCCTGTCCGCCGTGAACTGGCTCCGCTCCCAGCCGGGCGTGGACGACCAGCGCATCTTCGCCTTCGGCGCCTCGCGCGGCGCGCAGCTCGCGCTCTGGGCGGCCTCCGCCTATCCGGGCACCGTCTACGGCGCGATCGCACCGGGCGGCACCACCGGGCTCATCTGCCCGTCGCCGGTGCCGAGCCCGGCCGTGACGGTCGGCGGCGAGTGGGTCCCGTGCACGACGGGCACCCACGACCCCGCGCCCGCGGCGGTGCTCGACATCCAGGCCATCCCGGGACCGGTCGTGCTCGGCTGCGCCGGGCGCGACGAGGAGATCGCGAACGGCTGCGCCTGGCTGGACGCCGCGGCGCGCAAACGGCCGCTGCGGGAGGGCGACGCCTACCTGAAGGCGCCCGGCGCGACGCACCTGTTCTACCTGCCGCCGTACACGCCGCTGCTGCTTCCGCCTGCCCCCGCCGCTCAGCCCACCGAGCGGGCGCGGGAGGCCCTGTGGGAGGACATCCTGGCCGCGCTGACCGCGCCGTCGTCCGTGCCGGGGCACTGAATCCGCGCGCTGTTCGGGCCGTGCCGCTGCCGGTCGCCCGGGAGTCCTCCCCGCACGGCCGGAATGTCGGCTGCGGCAAGTAGCATGTGTGAGTGGTAACCGCTCTGTATCGCCGCTATCGGCCCGACACCTTCGCCGACATGATCGGGCAGTCGCAGGTGACCGAGCCGCTGATGACGGCGCTGCGCACCAACCGGGTCAACCACGCGTATCTGTTCTCCGGTCCGCGCGGCTGCGGCAAGACCACATCCGCCCGCATCCTGGCGCGCTGCCTCAACTGTGCGGAGGGGCCCACCGACACCCCGTGCGGCAAATGCGAGAGTTGTGTCGAGCTGAGCCGCGACGGCTCCGGGTCGCTCGACGTGGTCGAGATCGACGCGGCCAGCCACAACGGCGTCGACGACGCCCGCGACATCCGCGAGCGCGCCATCTTCGCCCCGGCCCGCGACCGCTACAAGATCTTCATCCTCGACGAGGCGCACATGGTCACGCCGCAGGGCTTCAACGCCCTGCTGAAGATCGTGGAGGAGCCGCCGGAGCACGTGAAGTTCATCTTCGCGACGACCGAGCCGGAGAAGGTCATCGGCACCATCCGCTCGCGCACCCACCACTACCCGTTCCGGCTGGTCCCGCCCGCGCAGATGCTGGAGTATGTCCAGCAGCTCTGCGACACCGAGGGCATGACCGTCGCTCCCGGCGTGCTGCCGCTCGTGGTGCGCGCGGGAGGCGGCTCGCCGCGCGACACGCTCTCCCTGCTCGACCAGCTCATGGCCGGCTCCGAAGGCAGCAGCATCGAGTACGAGCGGGCGGTCGCGCTGCTCGGCTACACCCACGCCGCACTGCTGGACGAGGTCATCGACGCCATCGCCGCGCGCGACGCGGCCGGAGCCTTCGCCGCGGTCGACCGCGTCATCCAGACCGGCCAGGACCCGCGGCGCTTCGTGGACGACCTCCTTGAGCGGCTGCGCGACCTCATCGTGGTCGCCGCGACGAGCGTCGACGGAGCGGCCGCCGTGTTGCGCGGAGTCCCGCAGGACGAGCTCGACCGGATGGGCGTGCAGGCGATGAAGTTCGGCGCGGCCGAGCTCAGCCGTGCCGCCGACATCGTGAACGCCGCGCTCACCGAGATGACCGGCGCGACCTCGCCGCGACTGCACCTGGAACTGATGATCGCCCGCGTGCTGGTGCCGTCGAGCGACGACAGCGAGCGCGGTGCGCTGGCGCGCGTGGAGCGGCTGGAGCGCCGGGTCGGCGTGAGCGATGCGGGCGGGGCGCGGGAGGGTGCTGCTCCTGTGGCTGCTCCTGCTCCTGCTCCTGCGCCTGCTCGCGCGGCCGCACCTGCTGCTCCGGTGCGCGCACCTGAATCAGCTCCGGTCGCGACGCCGGCAGTGCCGGAGCCGGTCTTGCCCGCCGCGCCCGCTGCGAAGACGGCGAAGGCTGCGGAGGCGGCTCCCGAGCCTGTGGCCGCGCCCGCCGCGGCTCGCGAGACTGCCGCGGCACCCGAGCCCGTGGCTGCTCCCGCGGTGTCGGCTCCCGCAGCATCCGCCGCCGTGGGCGCCGTGAGCACGCAGCAGGTCAAGGACTCGTGGCCGCAGATCCTCGACGCCGTGCAGCGCGCCAAGCGCAGCGCGTGGATGGTCGTGTTCACCGCCCAGGTCCGCTCGCTGAACGACGACGTGCTCACGCTGTCGTTCCCGAGCGACAACGACGTCCAGAGCTTCCGCCAGCCGCAGGCGCAGGGCGGCCAGAGCGTGAGCGAGTACCTGCGCCAGGCGATCATCGACATCCTCGGCATCCGGGTCAAGTTCATCGCGCGCGCCGACGCCGCACCGTCCGGAGGCGGCGCGGCCCGTCCGTCCGGGGGCGCGCCCTCGGCTCCCGAGGCGCCGACCTGGCCGGGTGCCGACGGGGACGGGACGGCTTCCGCACGCACCGCTTCCTCCGCGGGCTCCGCTGCGTCGTCGTCCGCCGCGCCGTCGTCCACGTCGCGGCCTGCCGGTGCTGCGCCGTCCGCCGCCCCGGCGTCGTCGCAGTCGGCCTCGGTCACGGAGTGGGCGACCGTCGCCATCCCGGCGTCCGCGGCCGCCGCAGTGGCCACACTGGAACGTCCCGAGGCTCCCGCGGCCCGCCCGGCCGCTCCGGCTCCGACGCCCTCCAGGGCTGCGCTGCCCGACGACCTCCCGCCGGACGACCTCGAACCGCCCGAGGAGATCGAGCCCCCGTACGAGTCGGCCGTCCCCGAGGAGCCGGCGGGCGACTGGTCCGCGTCGCCGGCCGAGTCGGCCGCCGCGCCCGAGCGCTCCGCCCCCGAGCGCGCCGCGCCGCAGCGCCAGACCTCGCAGGGCCAGACCTCCCAGCGCCCCGCTGCGCAAGGCCAGACTCCGCCCCGCGCCGCCGCCGAATCATCCACCGACCGTCCCGCGGACGAGCGCAGCCCCCAGCGCCCCGCCGCCGAGCGCTCCGCCCCCGCCTCCGGCGCACGCACCCCCACCTTCCAGGCCCCGCAGCGCTACGGCGAGGCGGTCGTCCGCGAGATCCTCGGCGCCCGCTTCCTGGAGGAGCAGCCCGCCCCTCCCACGAACGGGATGAGGTAGCGCGTGTACGAGGGCATCGTCCAGGAGCTGATCGACGAGCTCGGCCGGCTCCCCGGCATCGGGCCGAAGTCGGCGCAGCGCATCGCGTTCCACATTCTGCAGACCGAGAGCTTCGACGTCACCCGGCTCGCCGAAGTGCTGCTCGAGGTGCGCGACAAGGTGCGGTTCTGCGAGATCTGCGGCAACGTGTCCGAGCAGGCGACCTGCTCGATCTGCCGCGACCCGCGGCGCTCGCCCGACGTCATCTGCGTGGTCGAGGAGGCCAAGGACGTCGTCGCCATCGAGCGCACCCGCGAGTTCCGCGGCCTCTACCATGTGCTCGGCGGCGCGATCAGCCCGATCGACGGCGTCGGCCCCGACG
This sequence comes from Leifsonia sp. EB34, assembly GCF_041260585.1. NCBI lineage: Bacteria > Bacillati > Actinomycetota > Actinomycetes > Micrococcales > Microbacteriaceae > Leifsonia > Leifsonia sp. EB34. Next base: position 769,746 of record NZ_JBGCCV010000001.1, on the reverse strand, counting down.
ACCTCCGCATCCGGCAGCTCATGCAGCGCCTCGCCGACGGCACCGTGCAGGAGGTCATCATCGCGACCGACCCGAACCTGGAGGGGGAGGCCACGGCCACCTACCTCAGCCGGCTGCTGACCACGCTCGAGATCCGGGTCACCCGGCTCGCCTCCGGCCTCCCGGTCGGCGGCGACCTCGAGTACGCCGACGAGGTCACCCTCGGCCGCGCCTTCGAGGGGCGCCGCCAGGTCTCCTGACCGCGACCCGCGGAACCCCTCGGCGTTACGTCACATGGCCGGGAGGGCATATCCAGGGCCGGTAGAATGGGTGCTTCCGTGAGTTCTGGAGTGCCTGTGGCCCTGATCGTTCAGAAATACGGCGGCTCGTCCGTCGCCGACGCCGAGAGCATCAAGCGCGTCGCCAAGCGCATCGTCGAGACGCGCAAAGCGGGCAACGAGGTCGTCGTGGCCGTCTCCGCGATGGGCGACACCACCGACGAGCTGGTCGACCTGGCCCACGAGGTCACGCCGATCCCGGCGCCGCGCGAGCTGGACATGCTGCTCACCGCCGGCGAGCGCATCTCGATGGCGCTCCTTGCCATGGCGATCAAGAGCATGGGCTACGACGCGCGCTCCTTCACGGGCAGCCAGGCCGGCATGATCACCGACGCCCAGCACGGCGCCGCGCGCATCGTGGACGTGACCCCCGGCCGCATCAAGGAGGCGCTGGACGAGGGCGCGATCGCCATCGTCGCCGGCTTCCAGGGCTTCAACCGCGACACCCGCGACATCACCACCCTCGGCCGCGGCGGCTCCGACACGACCGCCGTCGCCCTCGCCGCCGCGCTCGGCGCCGAGGTCTGCGAGATCTACACCGACGTCGACGGCGTGTTCACCTCCGACCCCCGGCAGGTCCCGCTCGCGCGCAAGATCGACCGCATCACCAGCGAGGAGATGCTGGAGCTCGCGGCCGCCGGCGCCAAGGTCCTGCACATCCGCGCGGTCGAGTACGCCCGCCGCCACAATGTGACCCTGCACGTGCGCTCCTCGTTCTCGAACCGGGTGGGAACGTACGTCCTCAACGAAGCAGCAGCGGCCGAGGCCGCGAAGAAGGATGGAACCGTGGAAGAGCCGATCATCTCCGGAGTCGCCACCGATCTGAGCGAGGCCAAGATCACCGTCGTCGGAGTCCCCGACGTCCCGGGCAAGGCGGCGCAGATCTTCAAGATCGTGGCGAAGGCCAACGCCAACGTCGACATGATCGTCCAGAACGTGTCCGCCGCTGCCACCAGCCTCACCGACATCTCGTTCACCCTGCCCAAGTCGGAGGGCCAGCGCGTGCTGACCGCGCTGAGCAGCGAGCGCGACGAGGTCGGCTACCAGGCCCTCCAGTACGACGACCAGATCGGCAAGCTCGCGCTCGTCGGCGCCGGGATGCGCACCAACTCGGGCGTCTCGGCCAAGCTGTTCGAGGCGCTGTACGTCGCCGGCATCAACATCGAGATGATCTCCACCAGCGAGATCCGCATCTCGGTCGTCACCCGCGCCGACACCGTGGCGGAGGCCGCCCGCGTCGTCCACACCGCCTTCGGGCTGGACGGCGACGAGAAGGCGGTCGTCTACGCCGGAACCGGCCGCTGAGCCGCCTGCCCGTCCCGCGGGAATGGCCGCAGGCGCCATCCCGTTCCCCTTCTTCAGACCACGACCCCGAAGGACACACCATGAGCGAGACCACTCCCGGCCTTGACATCGCCGTCGTCGGCGCCACCGGCCAGGTCGGCGGCGTGATGCGCCAGCTGCTGGAGGAGCGCGACTTCCCGGTCAAGAGCATCCGCTTCTTCGCCTCGTCGCGCTCGGCGGGCACCAAGCTGCCGTTCCGCGGCGAGGAGATCACCGTCGAGGACGTGGAGACCGCCGACGTCTCCGGCATCGACATCGCCCTGTTCTCGGCCGGCGCCACCGGCTCCAAGGCGCACGCGCCCCGCTTCGCCGAGGCCGGCGCCATCGTCATCGACAACTCCAGCGGCTGGCGGATGGACCCCGACGTGCCGCTCGTGGTCTCCGAGGTGAACCCCGAGGCCATCGACGACGCGCGCAAGGGCATCATTGCGAACCCCAACTGCACTACGATGGCCGCCATGCCGGTGCTGAAGGTCCTGCACGAGGAGGCCGGCCTCCAGCGCCTCATCGTCAGCACCTACCAGGCGGTCTCCGGTTCCGGCCTCGCCGGCGCCGAGGAGCTGGCCGGCCAGATCCGCACCGCGGTGGCCGACGAGAACCTGCTGCAGCTCGTGCACGACGGCTCGGCCGTCGCCATGCCGGACCCGGTCAAGTACGTGCGCCCGATCGCGTTCGACGTCATCCCGCTCGCCGGCTCGATCGTCGACGACGGCTTCAACGAGACCGACGAGGAGAAGAAGCTCCGCAACGAGAGCCGCAAGATCCTCCGCCTCCCGGACCTGCTGGTCAGCGGAACCTGCGTGCGCGTGCCGGTTTTCACCGGCCACTCGCTGTCGATCAACGCCGAGTTCGCCTCGCCGCTCAGCCCCGAGCGCGCCACCGAGCTGCTGTCGGACGCCCCCGGCGTGAAGCTCACCGATGTCCCGACCCCGCTGGAGGCCGCCGGTCAGGACCCGAGCTTCGTCGGCCGCATCCGCGCCGACGAGGGCGCTCCGGAGGGCCGCGGCCTGGCGCTGTTCATCAGCAACGACAACCTCCGCAAGGGCGCCGCGCTGAACGCGGTCCAGATCGCAGAGCTCGTCGCCGCCCGCCTGGCGAACCGCGTCGCCGGCTGACCGTCTCGCCGAAGGGCACGTGAACGCCCCTAAAACCGCGTTTTAGGGGCGCTTACGTGCCCTTCGACGGCGGTGGATGTCTCGATATCGAGACAGATGCTCGCGCGACGACAGGGCACGACGTCGCTCGCCGTAGGATTGTCTGGTGAGCACTGACCCCATCGACGTCGTCCTGATCGGCGGCGGCATCATGAGCGCGACGCTGGGCTCCATGATCCAGCGCGTCCAGCCGGACTGGACCATCCGCATCTACGAGTCCCTCGGCGAGGTCGCCCAGGAGAGCTCGAACCCGTGGAACAACGCAGGAACGGGCCACGCCGCCCTCTGCGAGCTGAACTACATGCCGGAGGCCGCCGACGGCAGCGTCGACCCGGCCAAGGCGATCAGCATCAACGAGCAGTTCCAGCTCAGCCGCCAGTACTGGGCCTCCCTCGTCGCCGCGGGCCACCTGCCCGCCCCGCACACCTTCATCAACGCGACGCCGCACATGACCTTCGTGCGCGGCCGCGACAACGTCCGCTACCTCCGCAAGCGCTACGAGGCGCTCAAGGATCAGCCGCTCTTCGAGGGCATGGAGTACTCGGAGGACCCGGCGCAGATCGGTGAGTGGACTCCGCTGCTCACCAAGAAGCGCAACGCCAAGCAGCGCATCGCCGCCACACGGCAGACCGCGGGCACCGACGTCGACTTCGGCGCGCTCACCCGCGCGCTCGTGGATGACCTGGTCGCGAACGGCGCCGACCTCGCGCTCAACCACAAGGTCCTCAGCATCAAGCGCACCCCGGACAAGCTGTGGAAGCTCCGGGTCCGGCACGAGGTCGGCCACACCCCGCACGAGGCCCTCGCGCGTTTCGTGTTCGTCGGCGCCGGCGGCGGCGCGCTGCACCTGCTGCAGAAGTCCGGCATCCCCGAGATCAAGGGCTTCGGCGGCTTCCCGATCTCCGGCCAGTTCCTGCGCACGTCCAACCCGAAGATCGTCGCGCAGCACCAGGCGAAGGTCTACGGCAAGGCCGCGGTCGGCGCTCCGCCGATGTCGGTCCCGCACCTGGACACGCGCGTGGTCGACGGCGAGACGTCCCTGCTGTTCGGCCCGTACGCCGGCTTCAGCCCCAAGTTCCTGAAGAGCGGGAGCTGGTGGGACCTGCCCGGCTCGGTCCGCGCGGGCAACCTCGGCCCCATGCTCGCCGTCGCGCGCGACAACTTCGACCTCATCAAGTACCTGGTCGGCGAAGTCCTCGCCAACCGCGAGAAGAAGATGAAGGCGCTCCAGGAGTTCATGCCCACCGCGAAGTCGGAGGACTGGGAGCTCATCACCGCCGGCCAGCGCGTCCAGGTGATGAAGAAGGACCCGAAGAAGGGCGGCGTGCTGCAGTTCGGCACCGAGGTGATCGCCTCCGCCGACGGCTCGATCGCCGGCCTGCTCGGCGCCTCCCCTGGCGCGTCGACGGCCGTGCCGATCATGGTCGACCTGCTCAAGCAGTGCTTCCCCGACCGGTACGCGGGGTGGCTGCCGACCCTGAAGCAGCTCATCCCGACGGTCGGCACGACGCTCAACGACCGGCCCAAGGAGGCCGCGCGGGTGCTCGCCGAGACCGCCGCGGTGCTCGACCTGGCGGAGAGCCCCGCCGGTCAGGTCGTCCGGGCCTGATCCCCGGCTGTCCGCAGCCGATCCGTACCCGACGGTACGGTTCGGCTGGACAGCCGTGCCCGCGACCTGTTATGGTCGTCCACGCTATGAAGTAGAACCTCTTCTCGTCCCGCGCCCGAGGCGCCGTCGAACGAGCGAGCGACCCCATAGGTCCTGCGCCGCCTGGTCATCCAGCACCGGGCGCTCCGGCGCACTCGTGACGGAACTCCGCCCGGCGGGAGCCTGCTCCGTGATGGAGCGCCCGGAAGGTGGTTCGCATTGCCAACACTCACTCTCACCCCACTTCGCGCCGACGGTGTGTCCGTCCGCTACGGCGACCGGCGCGTGCTCTCGGATGTCTCCCTCACCGTTCCTCCCGGCACCCGTCTCGGGCTGATCGGCGAGAACGGCGCGGGCAAGTCCACGCTGCTGCGGGTGGTCGCCGGCGCCGAGACCCCGGACTCCGGGGTCGTCTCGCGACCGAAGCGCGTCGGTTTCCTCTGGCAGGAGGTCCGCTTCCGGCCCGACGACACGCTCGCCACGCTGATCGAGGACGCCCTCGCGGAAGTCCGCGCCATCGAGCGCGAGCTGGAGGCCGCGGCGGCCGCGCTCGCGGGGGACGACCCCGCTGCGCACGCGCGGTACGACGCCGCCCTGGCGGCGGCCGAAGTCGCCGAAATCTGGTCGATCGACGCGCGTCGCGACGCCCTCCTCGACGGCCTCGGCGTCGGCGCCATCCCGCTGGCCCGGCGGCTGGACGAGGTCTCCGGAGGCCAGCGCAGCCGGTTCGCGTTGGCCGCGCTGCTGCTCGGCCGGCCCGAGGCGCTGCTGCTCGACGAGCCGACCAACCACCTGGACGACGCGGCCGCGGCGTTCCTGGAGTCGCAGCTCCTCGGCTGGCACGGTCCGGTGCTCTTCGCGAGCCACGACCGCGCCTTCCTCGACTCGGCGGCCACCGGCCTCCTCGACCTGGACCCGACGCGCACCGGCGCGACGGTGTTCGGCGGCGGGTACTCCGCGTACCTCGCCGAGAAGGAGGCCGAGCGGCACCGCTGGGAGAAGCAGTACGCCGACGAGCAGGCCGAGCTGAAGGAGCTGAAGCACGCGGTCGACGTGACCGCGCGCTCCATCGCGTGGTCGGGCAAGGTGCGCGACAACGACAAGTACGTGAAGTCATACAAGGGCAACACCCTGGACCGGCAGATCAGCCGGCGCGTGCGCAACGCGGACGGCCGGCTCGACGAGCTGACCCGCACGCAGGTGCGAAAGCCGCCGAAACCGCTCGGCTTCTCCGGGATCCCCGCGGGTTTCCAGGCCGTGAGCGGCGAGGGCGGCTCGCTGCTGCAGGCGGACGACCTCCACGTGCCGGGCCGGTTGAGGCTCGACCGGTTCGCGGTGGAGGCGCAGTCGCGCGTGCTCGTCACCGGCGCGAACGGCGCGGGCAAGTCGACGCTGCTCTCGGTGCTCGCCGGCAGGATCGTGCCGCTCGTCGGCACGGTGCAGCGCCGGCGCGGGCTTCGCGTGGAGCTCCTGGAGCAGGACGTCCGCTTCGCGGACCCGACGCAGACGCCGCGGCGCATCTACGAGCTGGCGCTGGGCGAGCGGCGGGCGGAGGCCGTCCCGCTCGCCGGGCTCGGCCTCATCGCGCCGCGCGACCTCGACCGCGAGGTCGGCGCACTCTCCGTCGGGCAGCAGCGCCGGCTCGCGCTGGCGCTGATCATGGCCCGGCCGCCGCACGTGTTCCTGCTCGACGAGCCGACCAACCACCTCTCACTCACCCTCGCGACCGAGCTGGAGGCCGCCCTCGGCGGGTATCCGGGGGCGGTCGTGGTGGCGAGCCACGACCGCTGGCTGCGCGAGCGCTGGTCCGGGGAGGTGGTGTCGCTGCGGGGCGCCGCGCTGCGCGACGCTTGACGCGCATTCGAACATATGTTCGAATAGTCCTATGAGGTGGAGCGGGCAGGAGCTGACGGTGGAGACGCCGTCGGCCCTGCCCGGTCTCGCCCGGCTGAACAACCTGGTGCGGTCGGTGCGCACGCCGGAGTTCGCGAACATCACCTTCCACGAGATCCTCGCCAAGTCGGCGCTCAACAAGATCCCGGGCGGGGGAGGGCCGATGCCCTTCGGCTGGACGATCAACCCGTACCGGGGCTGCTCGCACGCGTGCGTGTACTGCTTCGCGCGGCCGACGCACAGCTATCTGGAGCTCGACCAGGGCAAGGACTTCGACCAGGAGATCATCGTCAAGGTCAACGTGGCCGACGTGCTGCGCAAAGAGCTGGCGAAGCCGAGTTGGGGGCATCACCCGGTCGCGCTCGGCACCAACACCGACCCGTATCAGCGGGCGGAAGGGCGCTACGCGCTGATGCCCGGCATCATCGACGCGCTGACCGACTCGGGCACGCCGTTCAGCATCCTCACCAAAGGGTCGCTGCTCCGGCGCGACCTGGACCGCCTGGCCGACGCGGCGAAGCGGGTCCCCGTCGACCTCGCGATGTCGATCGCCGTCTACGACGACGAACTGCAGCAGTCGGTCGAGCCGGGCACGCCCACGACCAAGGCGCGGCTCGCGACCGTGACGGCCGTGCGCGAGCACGGTCTCGACTGCGGGGTGTTCCTGATGCCGATCCTGCCCTACCTCACCGACACGCGGGCGCACCTGGACGAGGCGCTGCGGCAGGCGAAGGAGGCCGGGGCCACCAGCGTGCTCTACACGGCGCTGCACCTGAAGCCCGGGGTCAAGGAGTGGTACTACCTGTGGCTCGGCCGCGAGCATCCGGAGCTGCTGCCGAAGTACCGCAGCATGTACGGTCGCGGCACGTACGCGCCCAAGGAGTACCGCGCGTGGCTGGCGGCGCGGATCAAGCCGCTCATCCGCGCGCACCGACTCGAGCGCGGCCAGGAGGACCCGCTGACCGGGGGAGTGCGGTCGTCGGCGCTCGGGATGCTGCGCGACGGCGAAGGGGAGCGCCGCGTAGTGGAGCGCAGCACAGTGGCGCGCAGCACAGTGGACCGGGGCGTGCCCGGAGGTGGCGCCGCGGACCGGGTCGCGCCGGAGGAGCTCGCGCCGGAGTCGGCGCTGGTGTCGCTGGGGGTTCAGCCGACCCTCTTCTGAGGGACGTGCGCGCGGTCGGCCACCGCGCGTCGCGGCGGGGGAGCGGCCACCGCGTCCCAGGGGGTACAACACGCCGTCCCGCCTGGGGTACACAGGGGGCGGGAACGCTGCCATAATCCCCACTGGGAGGCCGCCGACGCGCGGTATCCCACCGGCGCCTTCCCCGTCGGTCCCCCTTGCGCCGAAGGAGTGCGGTGTCGCTCGGCCTTCCCAGCCACCTCTCCAGGGCGGCGAACTCCCGCGCGCTGGCCACGGCGGCCCGCTGGACAGCGGTGGTCTGTCTGGAGATGGCGGCGGTCAACGTCGCGGTGTCGACGGTCGGGGGCACCACCGGCGCGGCCTCCTGGATCAGCGCGCTCGTCCTGCTGCCCATGATCGGGCTGCTGGTCCTGCTGTCGCGCGGGCGGACCGTCCTTCTCACCCTCGTCTACCTGCTGGTGGGCGCGGTCTGCACTTACTTCTACATCTACCTGCTCTTCGTCAGCACCCCGGAGTATCAGACCACCGACCTGTTCGTCGTCGCCCTCCCCGTCGTCGCGATGACCCTGGTCGGCGGGACCGGCACCGGCTCCCTGCTCGGCGTGCTGTGGGCCACGCTCGGGTTCGCGCTCGCGGAGACCGCCGTCCTCCTCGGGGCGACCGCGGCCGGGCGCGACTTCCACCCCGACGCCATCTCGCTGAGCGCCTACCTGCTGCTGGTCGGCGTCCTCGCGTTCGACGGGCTCACCCGCGGCTCGCGTTCGCGGACGCAGGGCGCCATCCACCGCGCGGTCCGGGACGCCCGGCTCGTCGACCTGCGGCGCGAGCTCCTGGCGGAGTCCACGGCCGACCTCCACGACACCGTGCTCAGCGAGCTGCTCTCCGTCGCCGCCACGGAGCCGGGGGAGCTGCCCGCGCGGCTCCGGCAGCGCATCGAGTCCGACCTCCACCAGCTCGGCGGCGCCGGTCTGCCCGCCGTCGACCACTCGCGGGCCGACGAGGACCCCTGGTACGACAGCGAACTGCGCCGGGCCATCGAGGACGCGCGCGACGAAGGTCTCGCCATCGACGTCTCCGGGGAGCGGGAGGCGGTCGCCCTGCTCGCTCCCGACGCCCGCCGCGCGGTCGGCCTCGCCGTCCGCCAATGCCTGGTCAACGTGCTGCGCCACTCCGGCAGCGCGACCGCCGAGGTCGCGTTCTCCTGCGGGGGCGCCTCCGTGTCGATCATGGTCGTCGACGGCGGTCGTGGCTTCGCGGCGGCCGGCGCTTCCGGCAGCGACCGCTTGGGGCTGCGCCAGTCGGTGCACGAGCGCATCAGCAAGGTCGGCGGGACGGTCACCGTCTACTCCGCCGAGGACGTCGGGACGACCGTCATCATGACGGTCCCGGTCGCGGAGCGCGCATGAGCCAGGTGCTGTCCGAGACGATCGTCCACTACCGGTCGCTGCCCGTCGAGCGCACGCCGCAACGGCTGGACCCGCTCGGCGTCCAGTCGGCGTGGCTCCTGATGCCGCTGCTCAGCGCCGTCGCCGTGGCCTACGCGGTCTACTCCACCGTCCAGCACCACGCCCAGTACCGCAGCCCCGCCCTCGCGGTCTGGGCCATCGTCGTGCTGCTCGTCGCCGCCGTCGTCGCGACCATCCGCACGCACCCGGGCCTCGCGCCGGTCGGGCTGTGGTCGCATCTGGCGATCGTCGGCGTCGCCCTCGTCGGCGCCTGCCTGTTCGACGCGGCGGTCTGGGGCCACAACCAGCGCGTCCAGGACGACTGGGGGCAGATCGCCGTCGCGCTGCTGCTGATGGCGATGCCGCTGTACCGGCCGGTCGCCGAAGTGCTCACGGTCGCCGCGCTCGCCGCCCTCGTGCTCGGCGCGCTGGCTGCGGCGCAGGGGTCGTCGCTGGTCATCTCCAACCACCCGCTCGTGTACGCGACCGTGGCGGCGACGCCGGTGCTCGCGCTCGCGTCCGGCGGCGCGGGCTACGCCTGGACCATGACCGGCGAGACGCTCCGCTGGCGGGAGGTCGCCCGGGCGGGTCAGCTCCGGCTCGACGCCGAGCTGCGGCAGGTCGCCGCGCGGATGGTCGCGCAGGAGCGCGCCACGGCCCTGAACGCCGAGGCGGTCCCGTTCCTGACCGCGCTGGCCGCGCGCGGCGTCATCACCGAGGAGGACAGGCGGCACGCGCGCCGCATCGCCGAGCGCCTGCGCGCCTCCGCCGTGGAGGCCCTGGAACGGAGCTGGCTGGCCGAGACGGTCGCCCTCGCCCTCACTCGCCGAGGGAAAGGGGCCGGCGCCGGCGCCGAGGCCGACCGGGGCCCCCGGGTGCATGACCCCGACCGCCTCGAGCAGGTGCTGAGCGAGGAGCAGCGCGCGGTCATCGGCGCGCTCATCGGGACCATCGCCGCCCTCCCCGGGCTCGACGCGGACAGTCTCGCGGTCACCGTCGCCCAGCCGGGCGCCCCGGTCTTCCTGCTCACGGCCCGGGTCGCCGAGTCGAGGCGTCTGCTGCGCTCCGAGCTCGTCCCGTTCCTCAGCGCGCTGCGGTCGGTCTCCCTGGTGGCGTCGATGCGCGTTCGCGCGGGCGGGCTCACCGTCCGCTTCGCCTATCCTGAGAGGCGAGCACCATGAGCACCACGAGCACCAGCACAGCGCCCCCCGGATCCGGCGAACCTCCGATCCGACTCGCCATCCTCGACGACCACGAGATCCTCCTCGACAGCCTCGCCGCCTGGATCGAGCGGAACGCCCCCGACTTCGACCTCGTCGTGCGCGCGGGGAGCTGGCTGGAGCTCGTCCACAGCGAGGCGTTCCCGACCGACCTGGTCATCATGGACCTCCAGCTCCGCGAGTCCGTGTCGATCGGCGCACGGGTGCGCACCTGCCGCGCGGCCGGGGCGAAGGTGGTCGTGCTGAGCGCCGTGGACACGCAGGAGGACCGCGACGCCGCGCTGGCCGCCGGCGCGGTCGCGTACGTGACGAAGACGCAGCCGATGGCCGAGCTCATCGCAGCGGCGCTCGCGGCGATGGGCCGCAGCGCAGTAGGCGAGGAGGCGCCGGCCCCGGCCTGGCGCCCGCGCCCGACCCTCCACGAGGCCTCGCGCCCCAAGCTCAGCGACGGCGAGCGGCAGGCGCTCGTGCTCTACGCCGACGGCCGCACGACCTCCGAAGTGGCCCGCGCGATGAACGTGCAGTACGAGACCGCGAAGACCTATCTGCGCCGCGTGCGCGAGAAGTACGGCAAGGTCGGGAGGCCGACGAGCTCGCGCGCCGACCTCATCCGCCGCGCCGCGGAGGACGGCTACCTCACCTGAGGCTCCGGCGCCCGCATAGGATTGCTCCGTGGCAAAACTGTATTTCCGCTACGGCGCGATGAACAGCGGCAAGAGCACCGCAATGCTGCAGGCGGCGTACAACTACGAGGAGCGCGGGCACCGGGTGCTGCTCGCCAAGCCGGCGATCGACACCAAGGGCGACATGGGCATCCTGTCGCGGCTCGGTGTGACCCGCCAGGTGGATTTCCTGATCGCGCCGGAGACCGACGCGTACGGCCGGTTCCAGCAGCACCGCGAACGCACCGTGAAGCGCTTCGGCCGCGACATCAGCGCGCTGCTGGTGGACGAGGCGCAGTTCCTCACCGAGGCGCAGATCGACGACCTCCTGCGGATCGCGCTGCTGGATGACGTGCCCGTGCTCGCCTACGGCATCCGCACCGACTTCCAGACGGTCGCGTTCCCCGGCAGCCGGCGCCTGCTGGAGGTCGCCCACAGCCTCGAGGAGCTGAAGACCATCTGCCGCTGCGGCCGCAAGGCGATCTTCAACGCGCGCAAGATCGACGGCGTCTTCGTCTTCGACGGCGACCAGGTCGCCATCGACGGCGCCTCGGTCAGCTACGAGGCGCTCTGCGGCAACTGCTACCTGGACGAGAGCCAGGGTGTCCTGAACAACGGCCGCCGGCACTGGCCTGCGGCGTCGCCCACTGTCTACGACAGCGAACCGGACCCGGACTTCACCTGATGCGCATCTCCGTCATCGGCGTCGGCTACCTCGGAGCCGTCCACGCCGCAGCCATGGCCGACCTCGGCCACACCGTCGTCGGCGTGGACGTGGACGAGGCGAAGATCGCCGCTCTCTCGGAAGCGCGCGCACCGTTCTTCGAGCCCGGCCTGCCCGACGTGCTCGCCTCCGCCACCGCCAGCGGGCGTCTGCGGTTCACGACCGATTTCGCGGCCATCGCCGACGCCGACGTGCACTTCGTCGCGGTCGGCACCCCGCAGGCGGCGGAGGGGGACGCCGCCGACCTCCGTTTCGTGGACGCGGCGTTCGAGTCGCTGCTCGGGCACATCAAGCCGGGCGACGTGATCGTCGGCAAAAGCACCGTCCCGGTCGGCACGGCCTCCCGGCTGGCGGAGCTCGTCGCGGAGCGCGTGCCAGGAGCGACGCTCGCCTGGAACCCGGAGTTCCTGCGCGAGGGCTTCGCCGTCAAGGACACGGTGAGCCCCGACCGGCTCGTCTACGGCGTGCCGGAGGGCGAGGAAGGCGCACGCGCCGCCCGCATCCTGGACGAGGTGTACGCCGCCGCCGTGGCGAACGGCACTCCGGTCATCGTCACCGACTACGCGACGGCGGAGCTGGTGAAGGTCGCGGCGAACGCGTTCCTGGCCACCAAGATCTCGTTCATCAACGCGATGGCCGAGATCGCGGAGGCCACCGGCGCCGATGTGACCCAGCTCGCCGACGCGATCGGTCACGACGCGCGGATCGGGCGGCGCTTCCTGAACGCCGGCGTCGGCTTCGGCGGCGGCTGCCTGCCGAAGGACATCCGCGCGTTCAGCGCCCGCGCCCGGGAGCTCGGCCGCGGCGACTCGGTGCGGTTCCTGGACGAGGTGGACAAGATCAACCTGCGCCGCCGCGGGCGCGTCGTCGACCTGGTGCGCGAGGAGGCCGGCGGCCTCGACGGCGTGCGGGTCGCGGTGCTGGGCCTGGCGTTCAAGCCGCACTCCGACGACATCCGCGACTCGCCTGCCCTGGACATCGCGGTGCGGCTCGCCGAGGGCGGGGCGATCGTCTCGGCGACCGACCCCGAGGCGAACGCGAACGCGCGCCGTCGCGCGCCGCAGCTCACGTATGCGGAGTCGGCGGCCGAGGCCGCCGCCGGCGCGGACATCGTCGTGCTGATCACCGAGTGGCCCGAGTTCACCGGGCTCGACCCGGAGGAGCTGGGCGCGCTGGTCTCGCACCGCCGGGTCATCGACGGCCGCAACGCGCTGGACGCCGAGCGGTGGCGGGCGGCCGGCTGGCGGTTCCGCGGGCTCGGACGCTGACGGCGCTCGCTGACGGCGCTCGCTGACGGCGCTCGCTGACGGCGCTCGCTGAGAAGGCACAAGCGGGGGCTCCTCAAAAAACTGAGGATTTGTTACCTTTGTCTCATGGCGACTGGTCTCTCGCACCACGAAGCGCCGCCGCGACCCGCGGCTCCGCCGTCCGAGCCGCGCCTGCAGCGCCGTGACGTGGTCATTCTCGTCCTGATCATCGTGGCCGTCCTGGCGTTCCTCGCCATCGCCTGGATCGCCGTGCGGGGATTCCTCGCCCAGCAGGAGCTCAACGCCGCCGTGCCGGACGTGAAAGCCGTCCGCGCAGCCGTCGCGGCGAGCGACCCAGCTCAGGCCAAGTCGGCAGCCGCGGATCTCCAGAAGCACGCGCACACCGCGGCGTCGCTCACGAGCGACCCGGTGTGGCAGGTCGCGGAGGGCATCCCGTGGGTGGGTGCGAACCTCTCCGCGGTGAGCACCATCTCCCGGGCCACCGACACCGTGGCCTCCCACGTCATCACGCCTCTCGTCTCGATCGCGGGCTCGGTGGACCCGAGCACCCTGCGGCTGACGGGCGGCAGACTGGACCTCGCGCCCATCGTGGCCGCCCAGCCCGCCATGGCCAAGGCCCAGACGGCGTTCGACTCGGCGCAGTCCGATATCGGCTCCATCGACCAGGGCAGTGTGATCAGTCCGATCGGCTCCGCCGTCGCCAAGATGCGCTCCCTGATGTCGGAGGTCGCTCCCGACCTGCAGGCCATCGGCAACACCGTGCGGCTCCTGCCCGGGATGCTCGGCGCGGACGGTCCCCGTTCGTACCTGGTCGCCGCGCAGAACCCGGCCGAGCTCCGCGCCACCGGCGGCCTCATCGGCTCGATCGCGCTCGTGAACGCGGACAAGGGGGCGGCGACACTGTCCACCGAGGTGGCCGGGACCTCTATCGGTCCGTGGCCCACGCCCGTCTTCGACGTGCCGGCCGCGACCTCCGGCCTGTACGGGCCGCTGGTCGGGCGGTACCTCCAGGACGTCAACTACACCCCCGACTTCCCGCTCGCGGCCCGCACGGCCGCGGCGATGTGGGTGCGCACGCACGGTGGGACGGTGGACGGCGTCATCACCGTCGACCCGGTCGTCCTGAGCGCGCTGCTGAAGGCGACGGGGCCGGTCGCACTGCCCTCCGGGGACGTGCTGACCTCCGCGAACGCCGTGCCGCTCCTCCTCAGCGGAATCTATGCGCGCTACCCCGACGCTCCTCAGAAGCAGGATGCCTTCTTCACCAAGGCGGCCTCGGCGGTGTTCAACCGTGTGGCGGGCGGGGTCGACGGCAAGGCGCTGGTGAAGGCGCTCGCCGCCTCCGGGACCTCCGACCGCATTCAGATCTGGAGCTCGCACCCGTCGGAGCAGTCGACCCTGCAGACCACGACGCTCGCCGGCGCCCTGCCGGTGTCGACGCCGGAGACGGCCGCCCTCGGCGTCTACTTCAACGACGCGACCGGCTCGAAGATGGACTACTACCTGCGGACGTCGGTGTCCGCGGGCGCCGCGGTGTGCCGTGCCGACGGGAAGGTGACCTCGATGGTGCAGGTCACCCTGACCAACAGCGCGCCCGCGAACGCCGCGACCGCGCTTCCGGCGTACGTCACGGGTGCCGGCACGTACGGCGTCCCGCCCGGCGACATCAAGACGCGGATCGCCTTCTACGGACCCGATCAGGGGCTGCTCGCGTCGGTGAAGAGCAAGGGCGCGGACATCCCGTCGATCGCGGGCACGGACAGCGGGCGCCCGGTCGCGGTCGTGGAAGTCCAGCTGGCGCCGGGTCAGTCGGAGACGGTCGACGTGCAGTTCCTCGGCACCGTGCAGTGGGCTCCCGGCTTGACGGTCGACGTCACCCCGACCCTCAAGGGGGACGGGTCCACCCCCGATGTGGGGGCACGCCCCGCGGTCGCGAGGATTGCTGTCCCGTGCACCTCCGCCATAAAATGAGCATTATTCATTAAACCCGACGACTGGCCGGGCGAGGGGAAGGCGTACCCGAAATGTTGAAGAAGATCCTGGCGGCGGCTGCCGTCACCGCGGCGCTGCTGCTGGCAGCGCCCGCGGCCGCGAATGCCGTGCCGTACCCGAGCGGCGCGCCCTGCACGTTCGACGTGAGCGTGACCCAGGCCGGACATACCGCGACCCTCACGTGCATCCCTGGCACCTGGGCGGACGGTGAGACCATCACCTGGATCGGCAGCGGCTCGAACGGCTCCGGCATCGTCATGGCGAGCTCGGTGTCGTTCAGCAAGCACTCCAACGCCGACGGCAGCGACGTCCTCAGCGTGACCCTCCCGTCCGACGCGACGGGCGTGTACACGATCACCGGCACCGGCGCCACGAGCGGCCACGTCTGCTCGGCGTCGCTCACGGTGACACCGGCGGACGCGACCTCGTCGACCATCAACGACCCCGGCAGCTCCGGCCTCGCCGACACCGGCTCCGTGATCGCCGAGTGGGTGATCTGGGCCGGCGGCGGCCTCCTGGTCATCGGCCTGGTGAGCGTCGCCCTGGCGGCGTGGATGCGGAAGGTGCGGTCGTCCTGACCTGACCAGGGCCCGTCCCGGACGGGCCCGCGTCGGAATGGCGGGAGGGCGGCAGCGGTTGCCCTCCCTGTGACCTCCACCAGCATCCCCCTCAACGTCCTCGACCTCGCCAGCAGGCCCGCCGGCGGCAGCAACGCCGACGCGGTAGCCGGGACGGTCCGCCTCGCACAGCAGGCGGAGCGTCTCGGCTACCGGCGTTTCTGGGTGGCGGAGCACCACGGGATGCCGGCGATCGCCTCCAGCGCGCCGGCCGTCCTGATCGCGGGGATCGCCGCGGCGACCGAGCGCATCCGGGTCGGCTCGGGCGGCGTGATGCTCCCCAACCACGCCCCGCTCGTCGTCGCGGAGCAGTTCGGCACCCTCCGCGCCCTCTACGGCGACCGCATCGACCTCGGCATCGGCCGTGCGCCCGGAACCGACGGCGCCACCGCCATGGCCTTGCGCCGCAGCGCGGAGGGCCTCGGCGTGGACGACTTCCCGCAGCAGCTCCTCGACCTCTTCGGCTTCTTCCACGGCGGCATGAGCGACGCGAACCCGCTGCACGGCATCACGGCCGTGCCCGGGCTGGGCGACGCCCCGCAGGTCTGGCTGCTCGGCTCCAGCGGCTACAGCGCCCAGGTCGCCGCGGCGCTCGGCCTCCCGTTCGCGTTCGCCCACCACTTCGCCGGCGAGAACACCGAGGCGGCCCTGGACCTGTACCGGTCGCGTTTCGAGCCGGGGGAGCAGCTCGCCGAGCCGCACGCCATGATCGCCGTGAATGTCGTCTCCGACGACGACCCGGAGCAGGTACGGGCGCTGTCCCTGCCCGGCCAGCTCTCGTTCCTGCGGATGCGCCGCGGCCTCAAGCCGCAGCCGGTGAGCATCGAGGAGGCACTGGCCTACGAGTTCAGCCCGGCGGAGGAGGAGTTCATCGCCGCCCGCAACGCCCGTCAGGCCATCGGGACACCGGACCGCGTCAAGGCGCGCCTGGACGCGCTGATCGCGTCCACGGGTGTGGACGAGCTGATGATCTCCTCCGGAGCGGCGACCGTGGAGGGTCGCATCCGCTCGCTGGAGATCGTGGCGGGGCTGTACCTCGCGGCGTGACGCCGGTGGCGGCGGTGGCGGCCGGTAGCCCGGACCGCGTGACCGCCTCCATGACGGACCATGACGGCGGGAGGGGCGCTGCGGGAGGGCCCGGGGGTAGCGTTGGCCGCACTCCCGACCCCCACCCAGCGAAGGCGGTACCCCGCATGGCACACGCACCCCACGTCGTCGGCGTGAGCGGCAGCCCGACGGCGCCCTCCCGCACGACGGTCCTCGTCGACGAGGTGGCCCGCTCGTTCGCCGAGGCGACCGGCGGGACCTCCACGACCATCGAGCTGGCGCCGCTGCTCGGCGAGCTCGGCGCCGCCCCGTTCCGCACCGGGCTGAGCCCGCGGGTGCAGGAAGCCCTGCAGACGGTGGAGACCGCCGACGTCATCGTGGTCGGCTCACCGGCCTACCGCGCCACGTACACGGGCCTCTTCAAGCTGTTCTTCGACCACATCGGCCAGTATTCGCTGGTCGACAAGCCGATCGTCCTCACCGCGACCGGCGGCAGCGACCGGCACGCGCTGCTGGTGGAGCACCAGATGCGCCCGCTGTTCGGCTTCTTCCAGTCGCTGACGCTCCCGCTCGGCATCTACGCGAGCGAGCCCGATTTCACGGACTACGCGATCTCGTCCGCCGACCTCCGCGAGCGCATCAACACCGCGGTGTCCCGCACGCTGCCGCTCATCCGCTCGCACATCGACCCGGAGTCGCTGTACGCGACGGTGGACTTCGCGCGGCCGGACGCGTTCTGAGACAGACGAAAAGAGCCGGTTCGAATCATCGAACCGGCTCTTTTCTATGGGTCGGGGTGACAGGATTTGAACCTGCGGCCTCTTCGTCCCGAACGAAGCGCGCTACCAAGCTGCGCCACACCCCGGTGGCCCGAAGGCCTCATCTAGGATACACGAGCGCGCGGGTGCGAATGACCACCCGGCTCACTCCGACGCGGTCAGCGTGACCAGCGTCGCCTCCGGCCGGCACGCGAAGCGCACGGGCGCGTAGATCGACGTCCCGAGCCCCGCCGAGACGTTCAGGTACGCCGCCCGGAACGCGTGTCGCCAGATGCTGAGGCCCTTCACCTGCGAACGCGGGATGTCGCAGTTCGTGACCAGAGCGCCGAAGCCCGGCACGCACACCTGACCGCCGTGCGTGTGGCCCGCGAAGATCATCGAGGCGCCGTAGGTGACGAACGCGTCGAGCACCCGCCGGTACGGGGCGTGCACGACGCCGAGCGTCACCGTGGGGCGCTCGGTGCGCGGCTTGTCCGCCGGCCACGTCGCGTCGTCGGAGTACGGGTCGTCCTCGCGCAGCTCGTCCAGGGCGCCGGGGATGGCCTCCACGCGGTCCGCCTGGATGTGCGGGTCGTTCACGCCGAAGAACTCGAGGTGCGTCCCGCGGATGTCGAGGGCGCCGGCGGCGTTGTTGAGGTTCAGCCAGCCGAGGCTCCGGAAGTACGCGGTCAGGGCCTTGTCGTCGAGGCGGGGAGCCGTCGACGAGTGCCGCTTCGACGGACCGAGGAAGTACTTGAACGGGTTCTTGAGCTGCGGGCCGTAGTAGTCGTTCGAGCCGTGCACAAAGACGCCGGGGATGCCGCGGAACGCGTCGAACGCGGCGCGGATGCCCTCCAGCCCGTTCTCGTGGCTGAGGTTGTCGCCCGTGTCCACGATGAGATCCGGCTGGAACCGCGCGAGTTGCCGCACCCACTCCTGCTTGTCCGCCTGCCACGGCGCCATGTGCAGATCTGAGAGGTGAAGCACCCGGATCGGCGCCGCGCCGGCCGGCAGCACCGGCACGCTCACTTCGCGCAGCGTGAACGCGCGCCGCTCCACGAGCGAGCCGTAGGCGAACGCGGCCGCGCCCACCCCGGCGAGCATCGCCAGTGCGGCGCCGACCGGCTTGAAACCCGAAGTGCCGGGCACTAGCCGCCCGCTCCCGGTCCGGGAGTCGGGGTGCTCTTCTGCAGGGTGAGGGTCACCGGGGTGCCGGCCTTCGCAGCCGTGCCAGCACCCGGATCCATCGCCTGGACGATGTCGTCGGGGGAGGCGCCGGCGCCCACCTTCGCGACGAACCCGGCTGCCGCCAGCGCCGCCTGCGCGGCCGAGAGCTTCTGACCGACGACGTTCGGGATGGCGACGAGGGAGCCGTTGCTGGTGTAGATCGTGATGACCGTACCCTTGCCGACCGAGGAGCCCGCGGGCGGGTTCGTCGACGAAACGGTGCCGGCCGGCGCGGCCGAGTCTTGCGGACCGCCGTCGGCGCTGTCGAGGCCGAGGCTGGTCAGAATGGCCTTCGCCTCGTCCGGGGTCTTGCCGGTGAGGTCGGGAACGGCGACCTGGACGCCCTGCACGAGCTTGCTCGGAGGCGTCGGGAACGGGTCGCCGCCGTACTTGCCGACTGCGGCGGACATCATGTTCCGCATCACAGCGCTTCGCGCGAGCGCCGGAGTCGTGCCGTGCGTCGGATAGATCCGGCGCATGTCCTGGTGGCCGGTCACGTTGCCGACCCAGTACGCGCCGGCGACCTTGGTGGTCGACGCGACGAGCCAGAGCTGCTCGTTGTTCTCGGTGGTGCCCGTCTTGCCGAGCATGTCCTTGCCCGTGGTGTTCATCGAGCTCGCCGTCCCGCCAGGCCCGAGCGGTCCTTGGAGGCCCTTGGCCATCGCGTTGGCGATGGCGGGGTCGATCGACTGCGTGCACTTGCTCGCGGGCGGCGCCACCTCCTTGCCGTCGCCGGCGATGATCTTGTCGATGGCGATCGGCGAGCAGGTCATGCCGTTGTTGGCAATGCCGGCGAAGGCGGTCGCCATCGTCAGCGGCGCGATGTTGTTGGTGCCCAGTACGGAAGCAGGCGTCGTGCCGAGCGGTGCGCCGGTCGCGCTGTGGACGCCGAAGGCCTGCGCCTCGTTGCGGATCTGGCAGAGGTCGAGCTGTGACGCCATCGCGATGAACGCCGTGTTGATCGAGGCCGTCGTCGCGTTCTGGGCGGAGCGGATGCCCTCTTCGCCGGGGGAGTCGTTCGTTGGGCGGTACGAGCCCGTCCAGTCGCCGTCGCAGGTGTCCTTGAACCGCGTGTAGGTGCGGATGTTCGCGTTCACCGTCTCGTTGAGCGAGTGGCCCTGCTTGAGCCACTCGGCGAGCGTGAACACCTTGTACGTCGACCCGACCTGGAACCCGCTCGAGCCGCCGTAGTCGTTGTCGGTGGCGTAGTTGATGCTCGTGTACTGGGCTCCGGAGTTGAGCACTTCCGGGTCCTGGCTGTACTGCTTGTTCTGCGCCATGTAGAGCACGCGGCCGGTGCCGGGCTGGACGCCGACCAGTACGCCGCCGATGTCGACCTTGTAGACCTGCGGCACATACGACGCGAGCGTGTCCTCGGCCACCTTCTGCAGGTCGAGATCGAGTGTCGTGTAGATCTTGTAGCCGCCGCGGTCGAAGTTCGCCGCGCGGGTGTCCTCGTCCGCGCCGAACGACGGGTCGTTGAGGATGATCTTCTGCACGTAGTCGCAGAAGTACGCCGCCCCGAGAGCGGTCTGGCAGCCGCGCGCAGACGGTGTGATCACCGGCTGGATCGGCGTCTTGATCGCGTCCTCGTACTGCGCCTTGGTGAGCTTCTTGTACTCGTACATCTTGCCGAGGATGTAGTCGCGGCGGTCCTTGTTCTTGGCGTATCCGTCGGCCGCGCCGTTCGTCTTCGAGTCGGGGCTGTCGAGCTTGAGGCCCGTCGGCTCGTTGACGATCGCGACCAGGCTCGCAGCCTGCGCGGGGGTGAGCGCTGCGGCCGTGGTGTTGTAGTAGTAGTGGGCCGCGGCCTCGATGCCGTAGACCGAGCCGCCGAAGCCGGCGATGTTGAGGTAGCCCTCGAGGATCTGGTCCTTGGTGTACTTCTTCTCCAGGCCGATGGCGTACTTCATCTCCTTGACCTTGCGGTCCGGGGTGACGCCCGTCGAGTCGTCGACGCAGTTCTGGTAGGTCTTCTTCTCCGCGGCGGTCTTGACCGGCATGGCCTCGCACTTCTGCAGCAGGACGTTCTTGACGTACTGCTGGGTGATCGAGGAGCCGCCCTGCACGCCGCCGCCGGAGACCGTCGACAGCACACCGCGCATGGTGCCCTGGATGTCGACGCCGCCGTGGCTGTAGAAGCGCGGGTCCTCACCGGCGATCGCGGCGTCCTTGACCGCCTGCGACATCTGGTCGAAGGTGACCGGGAGGCGGTTCTGGGAGTAGAAGGTCGCGAGGGCGACATCCTGGTCGCCGTTCTTCGCGTAGATGGTGGTCGGCTGGGCGAGCTGACCGATCTGGAGGTACTCGGGAAGACCCTCGAACACGCCGATACCGTTGTTGGCGGCCATGCCCGTCACGGCGATGGCGGGGGTGACGGCAGCGGTGACCAGAAGACCGGCCACGGCACTCATGCCGACGAACGCGCCGACAGCTCCGAGCACACCTCTAGCCTGTGGTTTTTGCGCAGACATAGGATCAATCTAGGCGATGAACCTGATAAACCCCCCGAATGAAAAGAGCACCATGCTGCGCTGGGAATACCTTACGACTCCTCTCATGATCCATAACACGGCCGCCATCCTCAACAACTGGGGTTCGGAAGGGTGGGAGCTGGTGCAGGTCGTGACCGGCCCCGAGGGCGGCCTGGTGGCCTACCTCAAGCGTCCGGTGCCGGCTGAGGACGCCGCCTGATGGGCGCCGTCGAAGCGCGCCTGGCCGAGCTCGGGATCGACCTCCCGGACGTCGTGCCGCCCGTCGCCGCCTACACGCCGGCCGTCGTCGACGCAGGCCACGTCTACACCTCCGGCCAGATTCCGATGGTCTCCGGCGCCCTCCCGGCGACCGGCAAGGTCGGTGACGGCCACGGCCTCGTGCCGGCCGACGACGCCAAGGAGTACGCCCGCATCTGCGCGCTCAACGCGCTCGCCGCGGTCAAGAGCGTGATCGGCTCGCTCGACCGCGTGACCCGGGTCGTGAAGGTCGTGGGCTTCGTCGCCTCCGACCCGTCGTTCACCGGCCAGCCCGGCGTGATCAACGGCGCGTCCCAGGTGCTCGGCGAGATCTTCGGCGACGCGGGCGTCCACGCCCGCTCGGCGGTCGGCGTCGCGGTCCTGCCGCTGGACGCGCCCGTCGAGGTCGAGATCGTCGTCGCGTTCGAGTAGACGCCGCACGAACGCCGAACCGCCGCGGATCGCACTGATCCGCGGCGGTTCTTCGTCGGTGCCGATACGTCCTGGCGTCTACGTGAGCTTCGCCTGGATGGAGCTCATCACGGCCGTGTCGGCGAGCGTGGTCGTGTCGCCGACCTCCCGGCCCTCCGCGACGTCCTTCAGCAGACGGCGCATGATCTTGCCCGAGCGCGTCTTGGGCAGCTCCGTCACGATGAAGATGTCGCGCGGGCGGGCGATCGCGCCGATCTGCTCGGAGACGTGCTTGCGCAGCTCCGCCGCGACGTCGATCGACTCGGCGGTCTCGAGCTGGTTCTGCTTGATGATGACGAACGCGACCACGGCCTGGCCGGTCGTCTCGTCCGCCGCACCCACCACCGCGGCCTCCGCCGTGAGCGGGTGCGCGACGAGCGCGGACTCGATCTCGGCCGTCGAGAGCCGGTGGCCCGAGACGTTCATCACGTCGTCCACGCGGCCCATCAGCCAGATCTCGCCGTCCGTGTCGTAGCGCGCGCCGTCGCCGGCGAAGTACTTGTCGCCGAACTTCGACCAGTAGGTCTCGATGAAGCGGTCCGGGTCGCCCCAGATGCCGCGCAGCATGCTCGGCCACGGCTCGGTGACGACGAGGAGGCCGCCCTGGTCCTTGCCGACCGGCACGCCCGCCTCGTCCAGGATGTCGATCGAGATGCCGGGCAGCGGCACCTGCGCGCTGCCGGGCTTGAGCGTGGTCACGCCGGGGAGCGCGGAGACCATGATTGCGCCGGTCTCGGTCTGCCACCAGGTGTCGACGATCGGGGTGGAGCCGCCGCCGATGACGTCGCGGTACCACATCCACGCCTCGGGGTTGATCGGCTCGCCCACCGAGCCGAGCACGCGCAGGCTCGACAGGTCGAACTTCTGCGGGTGCTGGCGCCCGATCTTCATGAACGAGCGGATGGCGGTCGGCGCCGTGTAGAAGATCGAGACCTTGTACTTCTCGATGATCTCCCACCAGCGGCCGGGGTGCGGTGTCTCGGGCGTGCCCTCGTACAGCACCTGGGTGGCGCCGTTCGCGAGCGGGCCGTAGACGACATAGGTGTGGCCGGTGATCCAGCCGACGTCGGCGCTGCACCAGTACACGTCGGACTCCGGGTGGAGGTCGAAGACGTTCTTGTGCGTGAACGCCGCCTGCGTCAGGTAGCCGCCGGAGGTGTGCAGGATGCCCTTCGGCTTCCCGGTCGTGCCCGAGGTGTAAAGGATGAACAGCGGGTTCTCGGCGGGGAAGGCCTTGGCCACGTGGTCGGCGTCCACGAGCGCGATCTCGTCCTGCCACCACAGGTCGCGGCCCTCGGTCCAGGCGACCTCGTTCTCGCCGCGCTTGACCACGAGCACGTGCTCGACCGTGGACTCGCCGTTCGCCAGTGCGGCGTCGACGGCATCCTTGAGCGGGAAGACCCGGCCCTTACGCCAGCCGCCGTCGGCGGTAATGACGAGCTTG
Organism: Leifsonia sp. EB34; assembly: GCF_041260585.1. Taxonomy (NCBI): domain Bacteria; kingdom Bacillati; phylum Actinomycetota; class Actinomycetes; order Micrococcales; family Microbacteriaceae; genus Leifsonia; species Leifsonia sp. EB34. Next base: position 746,642 of record NZ_JBGCCV010000001.1, on the reverse strand, counting down.
GCCGCCGCGTCGTCGATCCGCGACCGCAGGCTCTCGGCGCTGAAGCCGCCGAAGACGACGGAGTGCACCGCGCCGATGCGGGCGACGGCCAGCATGGCGATGACGGCCTCCGGGATCATCGGCAGGTAGATCGCAACGCGGTCGCCGGCGCGGATGCCCAGGCTCGTGAGCAGGTTCGCCGCCTTCTTCACCTCCGCGGTCAGCTCCGCGTAGGTGAGCGAGCGGCTGTCGCCCGGCTCGCCCTCCCAGTGGATGGCGACGCGGTCGCCGTTGCCGGCGAGGACGTGGCGGTCGAGGCAGTTGTAGGCGACGTTCAGCTCGCCGTCGTCGAACCACTTCGCGAACGGCGGGTTCGTCCAGTCGAGCGTGCGCGTGAACGGGGTGTGCCAGTGCAGGAGGTCGCGGGACTGGTCGGCCCAGAATCCGAGCCGGTCTTCCGCCGCGCGTTCGTAGAGTTCGGCCGTCGCGACCGCGTTGGCGGCGAACTCCTCGCTGGGCGCGAACCGGCGCGCTTCGTGCAGCAGGTTGTCGATTGTGTTGCTCATGGGGAGTCTTTTCGCTCCTTTGCGATGCTGGTGTTCGAGTCGTGGCGCGACAATCCCTGACTCTACAGCCCGCAGGTCGCGGCCTCCGAGCAGACTTGCGTTTGCATTGATTGTGCGTAAACTAGGCAGCGGCCGAATGACAAATTCTGGCGTGCGGCGCAATCGATTCCCCCCAATCTATGCGCCGCAGTGGCCGCACCTGTTCCCCCCAATAGGTGCGGCCCCCCTTTTTTAACCCGGCGGATCACACCTGGTGCCCGCGCTCTCGTCGCGGGTTTGTCCGCGCTGGGCTGTGGATGAATCGGGTTCTCCACTGATTCCCGGTGGTAACCCCGAGCGGGCCGTCGGGCTTCGTAGCGTCGAGGGCATGACGAATTCAAGCCAGTGGATGACGCCGTCGATCGCCCGGGGTGGGCCGTTCGGATCGGGGGTGCGGGCGGTCCCGATCGCGGGACGGTACCGGGGAGCTTCGGAGAGGGTGCGCGCGCTGGATGGGCGTGTGTCGCCGCCCGCGCCACCGCCGTCCGCGCCACCGCCGTCCGCGCTGCCGTCGTCCGCGTTGCCGTCGTCCGCGTTGCCGTCGTCCGCGTTGCCGTCGTCCGTGTTGCCGTCGTCCGCGTGGCCGCCTTCTGCACCGCCGCCATCCGCACGGCCGCCGTCCCCTCCGGGGCACGGGGCTCCCGCCCCGGACGTCTGGGACACCTTCGGCCCCCTCGCTCCGTACCTGATGCGCGAGGGCGTCACGGACCTCTTCGTCACCGGCGACGGTGTCCTCTGGTCCGACGGCGGCCCGCGCGGCCTCCATCGGGTCGACGGCTGGGTGCCCGACGCGCATGCGGCACGCCGGTTGGCCACCCGGCTGATCGCCACGGGAGGGCGGCACATCGACGAGGCCACGCCGTTCGTCGACGTGCGGCTCCCCGGCGGGGTCAGGGTCCACGCGGTGCTCCCGCCGATCTCGACGGGAGGGACCCTGCTGTCGATCCGCGTTCCCTCGCCCTCCGCCCTCACCCTGGACGACCTCGTGCGGGCGCGTTCCTTGACCTCCGCTGGAGCCGAGCAGCTCCGCGCGGCGGTGGCCGCCCGGACGAACATCCTGGTGACCGGGGCCGCCGGCGCGGGAAAGACGACGCTGCTGGCGGCCGTCCTGGCCCACGCGCCACCCGCCGAGCGCATCGTCCTGATCGAGGACGTCGCCGAGCTCCGCATCCCGCACCCGCACGTGGTCGGCCTGCAGACCCGCCAGCCGAACCTCGAGGGCGCCGGCGGCGTCGGACTGCGCAGGCTGGTGCGCGAGGCGCTGAGGATGCGGCCGGATCGTCTCGTGCTCGGCGAGTGCCGCGGCGAGGAGGTCGCCGATCTGCTCTCGGCCCTCAACACGGGACACGACGGCGGTGCCGGCACCCTGCACGCCAATTCGCTGGCGGACGTCCCGGCCCGGATGGAGGCCCTCGGCGCCCTCGCCGGCATGGACGACATCGCGACCGCACGGCAGACGATCAGCGCGATCGGTTTGATCGTCCAGGTGGAGCGCTCAGGCGACCGCCGGCGGGTGGCCGGTTTCGGCCGGTTCACGACGACGGCGGACGGCCGGCTCGCGGTGGCGCAGCATGAGTGAGCGGCGTCGGGCGCCCCGGGATCGCGGCCGCCTCGCGGATGACCTCCTGTCGAGTTCGGTGGAGGCGCTCGCCGTGCTGCTCGACGCGGGCATCTCGCCACGGTCGGCGTGGCAGTACGTGGCCGAGGAAGCGACGCATCCCGCTGTGGTCCGGGCGGCGGCACTCGTCGCGGCGGGGGTGCCGCCGTCCGGGGCGCTGGCTGAGGCGGCGCGGCGCGGTGGCGTGGACGTCGGAGGCGGGCTTCCCGCGCCGGGCGGCCGACGTCGGGCGGGTGTGCGTGCCGACGAGACGGCGACCTCCACCACCGCGCGGAACCGTCCGGGCGACGCCGGTGCCGGGGCGCCAGCGGTCCGCTCGAGGCGCCGGGCGGCGGCCGCAGGCGACGCCGGTGTGGTCGCCCTCGCCGCGGCGTGGGGCGTGGCGGAGCACGCGGGCGCCTCGCTCGCCCCCGCGCTGCGCGGCGCGGCCGGGGCTCTGAGAGACCGCGCCGGAGCGGAGCGCGACATCGCGACCGCGCTCGCCGGCCCGCGCGCGACCGCACGGCTGATGTCGTGGCTGCCGGTCGTCGGCGTCGTCATGGCCTACGCCATCGGTGTCGACGTCGTCGGAACCCTCGTCACCGGCCCGCTCGGCTGGATGGCGGCCGTGTCCGGCTGCGGCCTGCTCGCCGCGGGCCGGCTCTGGACACGGGGACTGGTCCGGTCGGCGTCGCGGGCCGGCCCGGTCGCGGGGATCCGGCACGACCTGACGGCGATCGCGCTCGCCGGAGGCATGTCGGTGCCGTCCGCTCGGGAGACGATTGCAGAGGTCGCGCGCGCCGTCGGGCTCGACGCGGTCGCGGACGGCGACCCGTCCGTCGACAGGGTGCTCCGAATCGCCGAGCGAGCCGGGGCGCCGGCGATCGAGCTCCTGTCCGCCGAAGCACGACAGGAGCGGCGGACCGCCCGTGCGGAAGGGCGCAGCCGGGCGGAACTGCTCGCCGTGCGACTGCTGATCCCGCTCGGCGTGTGCGTGCTGCCCGCGTTCGTCCTCTTGGCCGTGGTGCCCGTCATCCTCGGGATGATGTCCTCCACCGTCGCGGGGCTCACGTGAGTTGCCCACAGATTCGCCGGCGGCCCCCGCCACGCAGCCCCCGGACGAGACGATCGATCCGTGCCGCCGAACATCGAGCGGATGACACGACCACAACCACGAGAACGAAGGAAAGGACGGACACATGCGGGAGATCATCCACCGGCTGCGCTGGGAGGAACGGGGAGCGAGCACGGCCGAATACGCCGTGACGACGATGGCCGCGGTCGCCTTCGCCGGCGTGCTCCTGATGCTGCTGCGCGGCGACGAGGTGAAGTCCATCCTCACCGACCTCGTCCGACGCGCACTCACCGTCGATGGCTGACGGGTGGGACCCGCACGGCGAGCGGGGGAGTGTGACGGCGGAGTTCGCGGCGGCCCTTCCAGCGGTGCTCGTGTGCCTGGCGCTCTGCGTCGGAGCCATCCAAGCGGGCGCTCAACAGGCGCGGCTGCTCGGCAATGCGGCCGCGTCGGCCCGGCTCATCGCCCGGGGCGACGCGGCGCCCGCGCCGCCGGACGGCGCTACCCGTCGCGTCGCCTCCGCCGACGGGCTGCTGTGCGTGACCGTCACGGCACCCAGCCGGGCGGGCGCGCTCGGCGCACTCGGCCTGATCGTGACGGCTCGCTCGTGCGTGCTCGACGACACGGAGGGATGAACAGTGCGGGAGTGCTTTCCCGGCATCGCCAGCACCCATCCGGCGCTACCGCGGAGATGCGAGCGCGGAGCCGGCTCCGTCCTCGCGCTCGTCGTCGTCGCGGTCACCGTCGCCCTCACGGCCGCGGCGATCGGCGTGACGGGAGCCTGGGGCGCTCGTCAGAAGGCCGCGGTCGCCGCCGACGCCACTGCGCTCGCCGCAGCGGACGCGGCCGTAGGCAGGATGGGCGGCGAGCCCTGCGGCCGGGCCGAGGCGGTAGCGCACGCGAACGGCGCGGCTGTGGCCGGATGCGTCGTCTCGGGTGTGGTCGTCACGGTCGAGGTCGTCGTCCCGTACCTGGGGTGGAAGGCCGCGGCCGGCGCCCGCGCGGGTCCACCAGGGTCGCGCTGACACGCGTGGTGGCGCCACGCGGCGCGACGCCGTGGCGGACGGATCGCGGACCGCGGCTCGCGGACCGCGGCTCGCGGACCGCGGCTCGCGGACCGCGGCTCGCGGACCGCGGCTCGCGGACCGCGGCTCGCGGATCGCGGCTCGCGTCAGTCGAACACCGTCTCCACGTACCGGTACGCCACAGCGCTCGGAAGCGAGCCGCTCGGGTCGTCGGAGGCGTACTCCGTCTCCGAGGCGGAGCCGCGGACGTAGAGGTAGTGTTTCCCGCCCGAGGCCGCGCGGAGTTCGAGGCGGGGTCGTGGGTCGCCCGAGTCGAGGAAGGCGGTCGAGACCGTCTTGCCTTCGAGGGGGCCGTCGATGAGCTTGGAGGTGTACGTCGTCATTGATGTCGTTGCCATGCTGTCATTGTCCTCCCGGGCGTCGGCGAGCAACAGACCGGGCCGCGCGAGCCGTCCGCCCGCGGCGAACGGGGCGGCAGGCGATTAGGCACACAAGCGGACTAGGTGTGTATGGTTTGCCTGTTGGGCCGTGCGGCCCACGCTCGCCGCCCTCTGCGCGGCGCTCGGGGGAGCGCGCTTCGCACCAGTGAGATCCCTGCGAACACAGTTGCTATATAAGAGGAGTCAAGTGCCTGGCACGAAGAAGCTCGTCATCGTCGAGTCTCCGAACAAGGTGAAATCCATCGCCCAGTACCTCGGCGAGGGATACCAGGTGATGGCATCCGTCGGACACATCCGCGACCTGATCGAGCCGAAGAACCTTCCGCCGGAGCTGAAGAAGGGGTCGCTCGGCAAATTCTCCGTCGACGTCGAGAACGCGTTCGCGCCCTACTACGTGGTGTCCGACCAGAAGAAGAAGACCGTCGCCGACCTCAAGCGCGCCCTCAAGGACGCCGACGAGCTCCTGCTCGCAACTGATGAGGACCGCGAAGGGGAGGCCATCGCCTGGCACCTGGTCGAGGTCCTCAAGCCGAAGGTCCCCGTCAAGCGCATGGTGTTCCACGAGATCACCCGGGAGGCCATCGAGAAGGCGCGGGACAACACCCGCGAGATCGACACCGCCCTCGTCGACGCGCAGGAGACGCGCCGCATCCTCGACCGGCTCTACGGCTACGAGGTGTCGCCGGTGCTGTGGCGCAAGGTCGGGCCGGGCCTCTCGGCCGGCCGCGTCCAGTCCGCGGCGACCCGCCTCGTCGTGGACCGCGAGCGCGAGCGGCTCGCGTTCGTCGCAGCCTCCTACTGGGGGCTCACCGCCCAGCTCCTGCCGGAGGACGCCACGGCGTTCGAGGCACGGCTTGCGCGCCTGAACGGCGAGCGCGTCGCGACCGGACGCGACTTCGACGACCACGGGCGGCTCACCTCCGGTGCCACGATCCTCGACGAGACCTCCGCCCAGACGCTCGCGGACGCCGTGCGGCAGCAGAGCACGGCCGTCACGGTCGCCAAGGTCGACTCGAAGCCCTACTCGCGTCGCCCGGCCGCGCCGTTCACGACCTCCACGATGCAGCAGGAGGCCGCCCGCAAGCTGCGCTTCTCCGCCCGTCAGACGATGAGCGTCGCCCAGACGCTCTACGAGAACGGCTACATCACCTATATGCGCACCGACTCGGCCTCGCTGTCCCAGCAGGCGACGAACGCGGCGCGCGCCCAGGCGGCGAAGCTCTACGGCCCGGAGACGGTCCCGGACAAGCCCCGCACCTACGCCTCCAAGAGCAAGAACGCGCAGGAGGCGCACGAGGCGATCCGTCCCTCGGGCGAGGTGTTCCGCACGCCCGCCGAGCTCGAGAAGTCCCTGCGCGGCCCCGAGCTGCGCCTCTACGACCTGATCTGGAAGCGGACCGTCGCCTCCCAGATGGCCGACGCCAAGGGCCAGACCGCTTCGGTCACGGTCGAGGCGCGGATCACCGAAGGACCGCTGGACGGCACGGTCGCCGAGTTCACGGCGAGCGGAACGGTGATCACCTTCCGCGGCTTCCTCAACGCGTACGAGGAGGGCCGCGACGAGGAGCGCAACGCCGACGCGAGCGGCGACGCGAAGCTGCCGGCGCTCACCCAGGGCCAGGCCCTCGGCGTCCAGGACGTCGCCGCGGACGGCCACGAGACCACCCCGCCGCCGCGCTACACCGAGGCGAGCCTGGTGAAGTCGCTGGAAGAGCTCGGGATCGGGCGTCCGTCGACGTTCGCGAGCATCATCTCCACGATCATCGACCGCGGCTACGTGACGCAGCGCGGTCAGGCGCTCGTTCCGAGCTGGGTCGCGTTCTCCGTGGTGCGCCTGCTGGAGGAGTACTTCGGCGACCTCGTGCAGTACGACTTCACGGCCGAGATGGAGGACGACCTCGACCGCATCGCCGACGGCGAGGCCGAACGGGTCGACTGGCTGAACAGCTTCTATTTCGGCAGCGACAAGCACAAGGGCCTGCGCCGTGTGATCGACAACCTCGGCGAGATCGACGCGCGCAGCATCAACTCGATCACCATCGACGAGGGCGTGACGCTGCGCATCGGCAAGTACGGCCCGTACCTGGAGGTGCAGGAGACCGGCGCGGCCGAGGACGCGACGCCCCGCCGGGTCAACCTCCCGCCGGAGCTCGCCCCCGACGAGCTGACGCCTGCGAAGGCCAAAGAGCTGATCGAGGCGCCGGTCCAGACCGACCGCGAGCTCGGCACGAACCCGGAGAGCGGCAAGCTCGTCCTGGCCAAGGACGGCCGCTTCGGCCCGTACGTGACCGAGGCCGACCCCGAGCCCGCGGTGGATCCGCAGACCGGCGAGGTCGTCGAGCCGAAGAAGACCGCGAAGAAGGCTGCGGCCAAGCCGCGCACGGCCTCCCTGTTCAAGTCGATGGACCTCTCGACCATCGACCTCGACACGGCGCTGAAGCTGCTCGACCTGCCCCGCACCGTCGGGGCCGACCCGGAGACGGGCGCGGAGATCCAGGCGGCGAACGGCCGCTACGGCCCGTACCTGAAGAAAGGCACCGACACCCGTTCGCTCCCGAGCGAGGACGACATCTTCGGGATCGACCTCGCCGGCGCGCTCGAGCTGTTCGCGCAGCCGAAGTACGGCAACCGCCGGGCCTCCAGCGCGCTCAAAGAGTTCGAGGCGGACCCGGTCAGCGGCAAGCCGATCAAGATCAAGGACGGCCGGTTCGGCGCCTACGTGACCGACGGCGAGACGAACGCGACCATCCCACGGGGTGAGACGGTGGATGAGGTCGACTTCGCCCGCGCCGTCCAGCTCCTGGCCGACAAGCGCGCGAAGGGACCGGCCAAGAAGCCGGCCGCGAAGCGCGCGACCTCGCGGACGAGCACCGCCAAGAAGACGACGGCGGCGAAGACGACCGCGGCGAAGACCACGGCGGCGAAGACCACCGCGGCGAAGACCACGGCGGCCAAGACCACGGCGGCGAAGACCACCGCGGCCAAGACCACCGCCGCGAAGGCGAAGGCCGCACCCAAGACCGGCACGTCGACCCGCGCGGCGGCGAAGAAGACCGCCGAGTGAGCGAGTCGCGCACCGGCCTGTTCATCACTCTGGAGGGCGGCGACGGCGTCGGGAAGTCGACGCAGGCCGCCCTCCTGGAGGAGTGGCTGCGCGAGCGCGGACGCACCGTGCTGCGCACCAGGGAGCCCGGGGGCACCGCGGCCGGGGTGGAGATCCGCGAGATCGTCCTCCACCACCGCGGCGACATCGCGCCGCGCGCGGAGGCACTCCTCTACGCGGCAGACCGCGCCCACCACATCGCGACCGTCGTCCGTCCGGCCCTGGAGCGCGGCGAGGTCGTCGTGCAGGACCGCTACATCGACTCGTCCGTCGCCTACCAGGGCGCCGGCCGCGTGCTCGACGCCGGCCACGTGCGCGACCTCTCGCTCTGGGCGGCCGAAGGGCTGCTCCCGGACCTGACGATCCTCCTCGACCTCGACGAGACGGCGGCCCGCGCCCGGCTGGACACGTCCCGCACGCGGTACGACCGGCTGGAGGCCGAGCGCTCCGAGTTCCATGCGCGCGTCCGCGCAGCGTACCTCGGGCTTGCGGAGTCGGAGCCGCAGCGGTTCCTCGTGGTGGATGCCGCGCTCCCGGTCGAGGAGATCGCCGCCGACATCCGCCGCCGGCTCGAGGACCGCGTCTGACCGCCGCAGCGGACACTGCACCCCCAGCCGTGCCCGCGCTGTCCTCCGTGCCCGCTAGCCTGGAACGCATGGCGGTGTGGGACGACCTGACGGGTCAGGACGAGGCGATCGCCGTCGTCCGCTCCGCCGCCGAGGCGGCCACCGCCTCCGGTGCCGCCGACGCGGCGCGCGGCATGACGCACTCGTGGCTCATCACCGGCCCTCCGGGGTCGGGGCGCTCCAACCTCGCCTACGCCTTCGCGACGGCCCTGCTCAGCCCGGGCGATCCGGAGGGTGACCTGGCGGCGCAGCGCCAGGTGCAGGCCCGCACCCATCCCGACCTCGCCGTCCTCAGCACCGAGCGCGTCATCATCGCCATCGAGGAGGTCCGGTCGCTGGTCGCCAGCTCCCAGTTCTCGCCGTCCGTCGGCCGGTACCGGGTCATGGTGATCGAGGACGCCGACCGGATGACCGAGCGCACCTCCAACGTGCTGCTCAAGGCGCTGGAGGAGCCGCCGGAGCGCACCGTCTGGATCCTCTGCGCGCCGAGCGACGCCGACCTGCTGCCGACGATCCGCTCGCGCGTGCGTACCGTGCGGCTGAAGGTCCCGGACGTCGCGGACGTCGCCCGCCTGATCGAGCGCCGCGACGGCGTGGACCGCGCCACCGCCGAGCGTGCGGCGCGCCACGCGCAGAGCCACATCGGCATGGCGCACCGCCTCGCCACCAACGAGGAGGCCCGTCGCCGCCGCGCGCAGACGCTCGACCTCGCGCTCGGAATCCGCTCGGTCTCCGGCGCCGTGCTGGCCGCCGCGACCCTGCTGGAGGTGGCCGGAGCCGACGCGAAGGCGATCACCGAGGAGCGCGACGCCGAGGAGCGCGAGCACGCCCTCCGCTCGCTCGGCATCGAGCCGGGTGGGGCCATCCCGCCCGCCCTGCGCGGTCAGCTCCGTCAGCTCGAGGAGGACCAGAAGCGGCGCGCGACCCGTAGCCTCCGCGACGGGATCGACCGCATCCTCACCGACCTCCTCTCGCTGTACCGCGACGTGATGATGCTGCAGCTCGGCAGCAGCAGCGAACTGGTGAACGTCGAGCTGCGCGACCGCCTGACCGCTCTCAGCGCGCACACGAGTCCTGCCGCTACGCTCGCCGCGATGGATGCCGTCACCACCGCCCGCGAACGGATCGACGGCAACGTCGCTCCCGCCCTGGCCCTGGAGGCCATGCTCACGACGATCCTGCGCGGCGGCACCGCGCGAAAGGGGACAGACCTGTGACCATCCGTGAGGGCCGTCCGGCCCGCCGGCGGGCCGCTCGCACCGTCTTCGTCGCGATCGCGGCCGTCGTCGCGCTGACGCTGACCGGCTGCGTCACCTGGTTCATTCCTGCGAAGACGTCCACGACCTCCACGCCGGCGCCCGAGAAGGTGTCCGCGGCGCTCCAGCCGTTCTATCAGCAGAAGCTGGTCTGGTCCGACTGCTCCAACGGCAAGCAGTGCGCGACCGCGAAGGCGCCGATGACCTGGAGCGACCCCTCCGCCGGCGAGGTCTCCCTGGCGCTCATCCGGCAGCAGGCGAAGGGCACCAAGCAGGGCTCCCTCCTGGTGAACCCCGGCGGCCCCGGCGGCTCCGGCTACGACTTCGTGAAGGACTCGGTCGACTACGCGACCGACAAGACGCTGCAGAGCCACTTCGACGTCGTGGGCTTCGACCCGCGCGGAGTCGGCCACTCGACGGCCGTGAAGTGCTTCGACCCGCGGCAGATGGACGACTACCTCTACGGGATCACCCCCGGCCAGCGCGGCTCGGACCAGTGGATCGCCGCCAACGCGAAACTCTCCACGGACTTCGGCGCCGCGTGCGCCAAGAACACCGGCGCGCTGCTCGACCACGTCGACACCGTGAGCGCGGCGCGGGACCTCGACCTCCTGCGCGCGGTGCTCGGCGACACGAAGCTCAATTACCTCGGCTACTCGTACGGCACCTACCTGGGCGCCGTGTACGCGGGCCTCTATCCCGGCAAGACCGGTCGCCTCGTCCTCGACGGCGCGCTCGACCCGGCGGCGAGCAACGACGAGGTCACCAAGGTGCAGGCGATGGGCTTCGAGAGCGCCCTCCGCGCGTACCTGAAGAAGTGCCTCACGCAGAAGGACTGCCCGTTCAGCGGCACGGTGGACGACGGGATGAAGACCATCTCGGAGCTGCTGGCCGCCGTCGAACGCAGCCCGATCCGCAACTCGGACGGTCGCGAACTCGGGGCCAACACGCTCGCCACGGCGATCATCTACCCGCTCTACGACGCCACCGCGTGGTCGTACCTGAGCAGCATGTTCGCGAGCGTGATGAAGGGCAACGCCTCGGTCGCGTTCACCCTCGCCGACGGGTACAACAGCCGCAACAGCGACGGCACCTACTCCGACAACTCCACCGAAGCGTTCACGGCGATCAACTGCCTCGACTACGGCTACGACGCCGCCCCGGCCGCGATGCGGTCGCAGGCGGCCGAGCTCGCCGCGGCGGCGCCGGTGATCGGCCCGTACATGGCCTACGGCGACATCGGCTGCGCCACCTGGCCGTACAAGTCCACTGTGCAGCGCGGCCCGATCGCGGCGAAGGGCTCCGCGCCCATCCTCGTCGTCGGCACCACCAACGACCCGGCCACCCCGTACGTGTGGGCGAAGAACCTGGCGTCCGAGCTGGAGAACGGGCACCTGCTCACCTACAAGGGCGAGGGCCACACGGCGTACAACAAGTCCAACTCGTGCGTGAACAACACGGTGGACGACTTCCTCGTGGGGGGCACCGTCCCGCCCACGGGCAAGACCTGCTGACGCTCGAGCCCGGGATGCCGAAGGGCATGGATACGGACGCCACCGCCGCGGTGAGTGGTGCAATTTTGCAGACGGTGAAATAATCGAACCCGTGACTGCAGAGATCATCGGGACGTCGGAGGGCGAGCTGGGCCTCCGTGAGCGCAAGCGCATCGCCACCAGGCGCGCCATCCAGCTCGCCGCGCTCGAACTGGCGAGCGAACGTGGCTTCGACCATGTCACGGTCGACGAGATCAGCCACGCGGCGAACGTCTCGCCGCGCACGTTCTTCAACTACTTCCCGTCGAAGGAGTCCGCGATCATCGGTGAGCTCCCCGAGCTCCCGGATGAGGCCAGCATCGAGCGGTTCATCGAGGCCGGGCCGGCCGAGCCGATCCTGGACGGGCTGGGCAGGCTCCTCATCGCCGCGATCGAGACCGGCGACCTGGACGGCGGTCTCGACGGCAGCGACGCTGGCGACGCCGCCAGCGCGAAGGAGCTGCACGCCCTCCGCCGGACGCTCCTGAAAGGAAACCCGGAGCTGTTCGCCCAGCGGATGGCGAGCATGCACAAGTTCGAGGACGCCCTGAGCGCCGTCGTGCAGCGCCGGCTGGCGCACGACGATCCGGACCTGGCGGCCGACGAGGAGGCCGTGCACCAGCGCGCACGCCTGGTCACCTACGTGGCGTTCGCCGGGATGCGGCACGCCTGGTCCTGCTGGGCGGACCACGGCGGGGTCGAGCCGCTCGCCGACCGCCTCCGCAGCTCGTTCGCGCAGCTCCAGGCCCTCGGTGGCCAGCTCGACTGACCGGCGCCCGCCCCTCCCGGTGTGGTCGAAAGCATCCCGCCGGATCGGGTAAGCTATCTGACTGTGCCCGGGCGCGACGCCCGGCCACGCCGCCCTAGCTCAGTCGGCAGAGCATCTCACTCGTAATGAGAAGGTCAAGGGTTCGATTCCCTTGGGCGGCTCCGTTTCCGGTCTTTCTCCTCCTTTCTGCGATCCCGCGGAGACTGCCAATTCTCCTATCTATGCGACGCTCACCGGCGTAGACTCGGCAACAAATTGAGCATTAATCAGTTTGTTTGGGTGGGGACGTCATGGAAGCGACACGGGGGCGGCGTCGGGCGCGTGTGCTCGGCATGTTCACGGCGGTGGCGAGCGCGCTGCTGCTCATCGGGGGAGGAGTGAGCGTCGTGGCGCCGGCGGCGGCCGACACGATGCCGCCGAATCCCGCCAATCCGGCCACACCGCCGACGGTCGGCGCCACAGCGCTGCCGACCACCCAGATCGACGGGGTCGCGTGGTCGCAGGCGGTCGTCGGCGACACGGTCTACGTCGGCGGCAAGTTCACGACGGCCCGGCCGGCCGGCTCGCCTGCCGGCTCCAATACGGTGCCGCGCAACAACTTCCTCGCCTACAACATCACCAACGGCGCCCTCCTCACGAGCGTCAACGTGCAGGCGAACGCGCAGGTGCGGGCCGTCGCCGCCTCGCCCGACGGCAGCCGCGTGTACATCGGCGGCGATTTCACGACCCTGAACGGCGCCAGCTACTACCGGCTGGCCGCCATCAGCACGGCGACCGGGCAGGTGATCTCCTCGTTCCGGCCGGTCTTCGACAGTCAGGTGCGCTCGCTCGCCGTGACGAACACGGCGGTGTACGCGGGCGGGACGTTCTCCAGCGTGAACGGCGTCGGGCGGTCGTACCTGGCCGAGCTCAACGCGTCCAACGGCGCGCTCGTGACCGCGTGGGAGCCCACGGCCGACGCGGGCGTGCAGGCGCTCGCCGTCAGCACCGACGGCAGCCGTGTCTACGCGGGAGGCCAGTTCCAGCACATCAACGGTGCGAGCCACTACGGCCTGGCGATGCTGAACGCGACGAATGCCAGCACGTACCCGTTCCCGGCGAACAACGTCATCAAGGACGCCGGCCCCAACGCGGGGATCACCTCGCTGGCCGCGACCTCCGATCGCGTCTACGGCTCCGGCTACGTGTTCGGCTCCGGCGGCAACTTCGAGGGGAGCTTCTCCGCCGACCCGGTGACGGGGGCGCTGATCTGGATGGAGGACTGCCACGGCGACACGTACTCGGTCGCGCCGGTCGGCAACGTCCTCTACCTCGTCGGGCACCCGCACTTCTGCGGCAACGTCGGCGGCTTCCCGGAGACCAGCCCGCGCTCGTTCCACCACTCGCTCGCGTTCTCGAAGGCCGCCACCGGCACGATCACGAGGAACACCGTCGGCAACTACACGAACTTCCAGGGCCAGCCGGACCCGACCTTGCAGACCTGGTTCCCGAACTGGACGCCGGGGACGTTCACCGGCCAGGACCAGGCGACCTGGACGATCGCGGGCGACACCCGGTACACGGTGGTCGGCGGCGAGTTCCCGCAGGTGAACGGCCAGAACCAGTACGGCCTCACCCGCTTCGCGATGGACAGCGTCCAGCGCAGCACCACCGGTCCCAACAACAACAGCGCACTGACGCCGACCGCGACCTCCACCACGGCCGGGAAGGCGACCATCGCGTGGACGTCCACGTTCGACCAGGACAACATCCAGCTCACCTACGCGCTGTCCCGCGACGGCGACACGGCGCACCCGATCTACACCGCCGTCAAGAGCAACAACTTCTGGAACACCGGACCGATGAGCTTCACCGACAGCGGGCTGTCCCCTGGCAGCTCGCACACGTACAAGCTCACGGTCACGGACCCGGACGGCAACGCGATCTCACGCACCGGCAACACAGTGGTGGTCGCGGGCGGCGGGGGCAACCAGCCGCCGGTCGCGTCGTACAGCTACGGGACCAACGGGCTGACGGTCACCGTGAACGGCTCGGCCTCGAGCGACCCGGACGGCACGGTCACCTCCTACGCCTGGACCTTCGGCGACGGCGGAACCGCGACGGGCGCGACCGCGACCCACACCTACGCCGCCGCGGGGACCTACACCGTGACACTCACCGTCACCGACAACGGGGGCGCGACGAACTCCCTGTCGAAGCAGGTGACCGTGTCGACGGCCGGGGTGGTGGCGCAGGACAACTTCGCGCGCACCACGACGGGCGGCTGGGGGTCCGCGCAGACCGGAGGCGCGTGGACCGTCACCGGGACGGCGAGCGCGTACTCGGTCGGCTCGGGCACGGGCAACATGAGCGACGCCGCCGGGAGCACCATGACGGCATCGTTGGGTTCCGTCTCGTCCAGTCGCACCGACACCACCGTCCCCTTCACGACCAATGCGGCCCCCACCGGGGGCGGCCTGTTCGTCTCGGCGCTCGCGCGGCAGGTCGGCTCGGTCGCGTACGAGGGGCGGGCGTGGATCAGCTCCAGCGGCGCCGTGCAGGTCCAGCTCCTGCAGAGCGGAACGACGCTGAGTTCCGCCGTCGTCAGCGGCCTCACCTACGCGCCGGGAACACAAGTGAACCTGCGGGTCCAGGCGGTCGGAACCTCCCCGACGACCCTGCAGGCCAAGGTCTGGGCGGCCAGCGGGACCGAGCCGGCATCCTGGCAGGTCAGCGTCACCGACTCCACCGCCGCGCTGCAGTCGTTCGGCAGCGTCGGGCTGCGCGCCTACCTCTCGGGAGTGGCGACGGTGACGCCGGTCGTCGTGAAGTTCTCGAACTACCAGGTCGCCGCAGTGCCGTGAACTCCCGTGCCGTGAGCCGCTGTGCCGTGAGCCGCCATCGCTTCCTCGTCTCCTTCCGCGACGCGCCGGGTGCGTGCGGGAGGAGCGCGGGAGTGATGGCCCCGGGCGCCGCCGACTGGCGCTCACAGGGAACGCCGGTACTATACCCGGATGCGCGAACCGGACCAGCGCGACTCCGGTGCAACCGATGGCACCGAGTCTGAATCGACGAATCCCCCGACCACCGACCTCCCCACCGAGGACTCCTCTGCGACGAGTGAGGCCGGCGCCGGGGCGACCCCTTCCGGCCGTCGCTCGGCCGGCGCGGCGCGCTCGGGTGCGGCAGCGTCCGGTGCGGCAGTGTCCGGTGCGGCAGTGTCCGGTGCGGCAGTGTCAGGCGCACTGGGCGGTGCCGTCGCAGGCGTCCTGTCCGCGATCCGCACGCACCCGAAAGCGTGGATCGTCGCCGGCGCCGCTGCCGCGTTCGTGATCCTGGGCGCGGGCACCGTGGCGCTCGGCGCGACGGTCGGCTCGGCGCCGGCCGGAGCCGCGATCACGGTGGCCACGACCCCGACCCACTCCGCGACGCGCACGCCCACTCCGACGCCCACCCCCACGGCAGACCCGACGCGTCCCGTACCCGCCGCGCAGCCGGCCGCGAGCCGCATCCGCACCTGCTCGGTGGCCTCCCTCGCCCAGGACGGCCGGCTCGGCAACCTGGAGGCCCAGGTCGTCGACGCCAAGACCGGCCAGGTGCTGTTCGACCGCAACGGCGGCAAGCCCGGCCCGACCGCATCCGTGCTCAAGACGCTGACCTCCGCCGCCGCGCTCGCGACACTCGGCCCCGACTACCGGGTGCAGACCAGGGTCGTCGCCGGGAGCGTCCCCGGCCAGGTCGTCATCGTCGGCGGCGGCGACGTGACGCTGTCGCGCCTTCCGGGAGGCCAGGGCGCCTTCTACACGAACGCGCCCTCCATCCAGGATCTCGCCAGCCAGACCAAGCAGGCTCTCGGCGGCGTGCCGGTGACGTCCATCGTGGTGGACACCTCGCTGTTCGGCGGCCCGCTGTGGCAGCCGAGCTGGGACGAGCACGAGGAGCGCGTCGTCGAGGGATCGACGCCCTACATGTCCGCGCTGATGGTGGACGGCGACCGGGACAACCCGGGCGCGGTCGAGTCGCCGCGCAGCACCGACCCGACCGGCCGCGCGGTGCAGTACTTCCAGCAGTACCTCGGCACGAACGCGCCGGTGACCGCGGGCACCGCCCCCGCGGGCGCCCGGCAGCTCGCGGTCGTGCAGTCCCAGCCGGTGACGACCCTGATCGACCAGGCGATGACGTACTCGGACAACACGATCATGGAGGAGCTGGCCCGGCTCGTCGCGATCAAGGCCGGCGCGGGCAACACCTTCGACGCCGAGAACGCCGGCGTGCTGGCCGGTCTGAAGGCCTACGGCATCGACACCACCGGCATCCACATCGCCGACGGCTCCGGGCTCAGCGCCGACAACGCCGTGCCGCCGTCCTACCTCACCCAGCTCTTCATCAAGGTGCTCAACCGGCAGAACGGGCTCGGCGTGGTCTACGACGGCCTTCCGGTCGCCGGCCGGACCGGAACGCTCGGGCCGGGCTACAGCCGGTTCACCGGTGCGAGCTCGGTCGCGGACGGCTCGGTGCACGCCAAGACCGGCTGGATCAACAACGGCTATACGCTCGCGGGCATCATCGACGCTGCGGACGGATCCCAGCTCACCTTCGCCGTGTACGCGCTCGGCCCGGTGACGGACAATGCCAAGCAGGCGATCGACGCGCTGACGGCGGGCTTCTACAAGTGCGGGGAGAACCTCAGCAACGGCTGAGCCGGGCGATCAGGCGAACGGACGAGCGAGCGATCAGGCGAACAGGGGAGGCGGAGATGGGCAAGGCGCTGTTCATCATCGACGTGCAGAACGACTTCACCGAGGGCGGAGCGCTCGGCGTGGACGGGGGAGCGGCGGTGGCCGCGGCCATCACCGAGCACCTCCGCGCGCACGCCGACGAGTACGCGATCATCCTCGCGAGCCGCGACTGGCATGACCGCGACAACGACAACGGCGGCCACTTCGCGACCGACGCCGAACCGGACTTCGTGAACACCTGGCCCGTGCACTGCGTCGCGGGCACGAACGGCGCGGAGTATCATCCCGCGCTCGACACGTCCCGTGTCGGGTACCACATCCGCAAGGGGCAGGGCGTCCCGGCGTACTCGATCTTCGAGGGGCGCACCGAGGCGGGCTCCACCGTCCACAACCTCCTCGACGAGCACGGGATCGACACCGTCGACGTGGTGGGGATCGCGACCGACTACTGCGTGCGCGCTTCCGCGCTGGACGCGCTGAACCACGGTCAGCGGGTGCGGGTGCTGACCGGGCTGGTGGCGGGGGTCGCGCCGGGGTCGTCCGAGGCGGCGCTGGCGGAGCTGGCTCACGCGGGGGCGGAGCTCGTGGACAAGCCCTGAAGTGGTTCAGGCCAACGGGTCCCGTCACTTCTGGGTGGCGGGACCTTCTTCATGCGCGCTAGGCTGATTACTAACCAAGCTAGGTAATCTGGAGGCGCAGCCATGAAGACCCGATCCGACTGGACGCCGGCCCGCTGGCTGCGCATCGTGCTGCCCACCGTCGTCATCGCGATCTGGTTCGTCGCCGGGAGCCTCGGCGGCCCCACCTTCGGCAAGCTCTCCGGCGTCTCCAGCAACGACCAGGCTGCGTTCCTCCCCGCAAGCGCCGAGTCGACCGAGGTGCAGGACTGGCAGAAGCGGTTCACGGACTCGCACGCGGTGCCCGCCATCGTCGTCATCCAGTCCGACTCGACCATCCCGCCGAGCGACCTCGCCTCCTTCGCCGCGCTCGGCACGAAGCTCGGCGACGTGAAGGGGGTGCAGGCTCCCGCGTCCGGCCAGAGCACGAGCGTCGCCGGGCCGATCCCGTCGCAGGACGGCCGTGCTGTCGAGTTCCTCGTGCCCGTCGCGGACACGAACAACGTCAAGACGGTCGTCGCCGACCTCCGCAGTGTGCTGAAGAGCGAGCTGCCGTCGGGGACGCAGGGCTGGGTCACCGGCCCCGCCGGTCTGACCGCCGACCTGGTCAACGCGTTCGGCGGCATCGACGGCATCCTGTTGTTCGTGGCGGTCGGAGCGGTGTTCGTGATCCTGCTGCTGGTGTACCGGGCGCTGCTGCTGCCGTTCCTGGTGCTGCTCACCTCGGTGTTCGCGCTCTCCGCGGCGATCCTCATCGTCTACTTCTTCGCGCTCTGGGGCTGGATCAAGCTCAGCGGCCAAAGCCAGGGCATCCTGTCCATCCTGGTGATCGGAGCGGCCACCGACTACTCGCTGCTGCTGGTCGCCCGCTACCGGGAGGCCCTGGAGCACGACCAGTCGCGCTGGACGGCGATCGCGAAGGCGTGGCGGGCGGCCTTCGAGCCGATCCTGGCCTCCGGGGCGACGGTCATCCTCGCGCTGCTGTGCCTGCTGTTCTCCGACCTCAACTCGAACAAGAGCCTCGGCCCGATCGCCGCGATCGGGATCGTCTTCTCGCTGCTGTCGGCGCTGACCCTGCTGCCGACCCTGCTCGCGGTGTTCGGGCGGCCCGCATTCTGGCCGTTCCGGCCGAAGTACGCGGGTGAGTCCCAGCACGAGCACACGCACGGGGCGACGGAGAAAGTCGCTGGGCTCGAGGGCATCCGCGGCGTCTGGCGGCGCGTCGGCCTCCTCATCGCGCACCGGCCGCGCGTCACCTGGATCGTGTCGTTCGTGGTGCTCGTCGCGTGCGCGTTCGGGCTCACCGGCCTGAAAGCGAACGGCGTCGAGCAGACCGCGCTGGTGCTCACCCAGTCCGACGCCGTGGACGGCCAGAAGGTGCTCGCGAAGCACTTCGACGCCGGGTCGGGCGCGCCGGTGCTGATCGTGGCGAAGGAGGCCGACGCGGACGCCGTGCTCGCCGCCGCGAAGCAGAACGACGGCATCTCGGCCGCCACCCTGTACGCCGGGAACGTGAGGCCGACCCAACCGGGGCAGAGCGCGCCTCCGCCGGTCGTGAAGGACGGCCGCGTGCTCATCCAGGCGACCCTGAAGGCGCAGCCCGACTCGTCCGCGGCCGAGCAGGTGGTCCGCGACCTGCGCCGTGAGCTGCCCGCGGCGGGGTCCGGCGTGCTCGTCGGCGGCGTCACGGCGATCGCCCTCGACACCAACGACACCGCGCAGCGCGACCTGTTGCGGATCATCCCGATCGTGCTGCTGGTGATCCTGCTGGTGCTGATGCTGCTGCTGCGCTCGATCCTCGCGCCGGTGCTGCTGATCGCCAGCGTCGTGCTGTCGTACGCCGCGGCGCTCGGCGTCTCGGCGCTCGTGTTCGACCACCTGTTCCGCTTCCCGGGGGCGGATGCGAGCGTGCCGCTGTTCGGCTTCGTGTTCCTCGTCGCGCTCGGCGTGGACTACAACATCTTCCTGATGACCCGGGTGCGCGAGGAGTCGCTGCGGCTCGGCACCCGGCCGGGCATTCTGCGCGGGCTCGGTATGACCGGCAGCGTCATCACGTCGGCCGGGGTGGTGCTGGCGGCGACGTTCGCGGCCCTCGCGGTCATCCCGATCCTGTTCCTGGTGCAGATCGCGTTCATCGTCGCGTTCGGGGTGCTGCTCGACACCGTGCTGGTGCGCTCGCTGCTGGTGCCGGCGGCCGCGTACGACGTCGGTCGTGCGATCTGGTGGCCGTCGAAGCTGTGGCGGTCGCCCTCCGCGCGCTGAGCGAGGCCCTGGGTCGGGTCCGACCCGGCGAATCGTGCTTCACCGCAGTGCCGGCAGGCTGTACAGCGGGAGGCCGCAGCGTGCTTGTCGAATGCGCAGGATGCACGCCAGGGCGCCGACGCGTTGCCGCCTCTTCACCTGTCGGTCAGAGTGGCATCCATGACCCCCACGATGCTCGAGCCGGTCCTCGGCGCGTCGATCGGAGCGGGCGCCGACGCCGCCGCGCTGCTCCGCCGGCTCTACCGGACCCTGGCGACCGTCCGGCGCCTCGATCGCGAGGCGGTCGTGCTGCGCGGCCACGGCGTCCTCCCCGGCTACGTCGACTCCCGCGGCCGTGAGGCGGTGCAGGTGGGCGCCGCGCTCGCCCTGCAGGCCTCCCGCGACCGCGCGTTCCCGACCGCCCACGAGCCCGGGATGGCGATCGCCCTCGGCGGCGACCCCGCCACCGTTCTGCACTCCGGGTGCCACGGCGCCGACGCCGTGGACGGCCCGGTGACGCACGCCGTCGGCTGGGCGCTCTGCGCGAAGCTCGACCGCACCGGAGGCTGCGCCCTCTCCACCCTCGGCGCGGGCGCCGGCTCGGCGGCGGAGCTGCGCACGGCGGTCACGACGGCGCGCGCCTCCGCCCTGCCGGTCGTGTTCCTGTCCAGCTCGGGACGCACCGAGGGCGCCGGGATGCCCGTGCTGCTGGTCGACGGCGCCGACGCGCTCGCGGTCCACGACGCCACCGTGAAGGCGCTGGAGCTCGCCCGGTCCGGCGCCGGACCCGTCCTGATCGACGCCGTCCTCCCCGGACCGTCCGCGTGGCCCGCGCGCGACCCGCTCGTCGTGTGCGAGCAGCGGCTGCGCGCGACGGGAACGGTGGACGACGGCTTCTTCGCGGAGGTCGCCGACACCGCGGACGCGCTCGCCGACCGGCTGCGCGCCCGGCTCACCGTCCGAGCCTGAACCCCCGAGTCCGACCCTGAACCCCGAGACTGAACCAGGCGCGATCGGCGAGGATGGGACCATGCGCATCCACGTCGAACGTCATCCCGGGGCCGACCCTGTGCTGCTGGTCCACGGCTTCGCGACCACCGGCGCGCTCACCTGGGAGGCCACCGACTGGGTCGCCGCGCTCGCCGCGGCCGGGCGCGGAGCCCTCGTCCCCGACCTACGCGGCCACGGCGCCAGCGACGCACCGCACGACCCGGCCGCCTACTCGCCCGACCTGCTGGCGGAGGACCTGCTCGCCGTGCTGGACGAGCAGGGCCTCGACCGTGTCGACGTCATCGGGTACTCGATGGGGAGCTGGGTCTCCCTGGCGCTCGTCGGCCGGGCGCCCGAGCGCGTCCGGCGCCTGGTGGTCGGCGGCGTCGGCACCGTGGAGCAGTTCGGGCACTGGGGCGTGGAGGCCGTGCGGCGGGCGATCCTGGAGGGTGCGGACACGCTGCCGGCCGACGCTCCGCTGGGGCCGCTCCTGGCCTCCCTGCGCGAGGCCCCCGGAGTCGACCGCGAGGCGCTCGCCGCGTGCGCGACCGGGATGGCGCAGCACCCGCTGCCGCTGGCCTCCACCGTGCCGACCCTCGTCGTGGCCGGCGACGCGGACCCGGTCGCCCAGGACGCGGACGAGGCCGCCCGGCTGCTCGGCGCGGAGCTGGTGCTGCTGCCGCGCCGCAACCACATCACGGGACTCAGCGCCCGCGGCTTCAAGCAGGCTGCGCTTCCCTTCCTGGGAGCTTCGGTCAGCCTGTAGGCGACGCGGCGGGCGGGTCGTACGATGTGCGAGGAGCGAAGGAGTGCCCGCATGATCGACAAGCTGGACGCCGACCTCATCGCGCTGCTCACGGAGGAGCCCCGGCTCGGCGTGTTCGAGGCGTCGCGGAGGCTCGGCGTCGCCCGAGGCACGGTGCAGGCCCGGCTCGACCGGCTGCAGCGCACCGGAGTGATCAAGGACTTCGCACCCACGATCGACAGCCTCCGGCTCGGCTTCCCCGTCACGGCGTTCGTCACGGCCGAGATCGCCCAGAGCGACCTCTCCGTCGTCGAGCATCTGCGCGGCATCCCCGAGGTGCTGGAGGTGCACACCGTGACCGGGGCGGGGGACCTGCTGATCCGGGTGGTCGCGCGCTCGAACGCCGACCTGCAGCGGGTGATCAGCGGCATCCTCAGCGAGCCGGGCATCAGCCGCACCTCCACGGTGATCGCACTGGAGACCACGATCGAGCACCGCAGCGTGCCGCTGGTGGAGTCCGCGGTGGAGGAGTGAGCGCGGCCGGAGACGCCCAAACGCGCCGGGACGCGGCACGAGACGACATGAGACGAGGAGCGACGATGGACGAGAAGACCCTGCTGGAGCGCGTGCCCGACCGCCTGTTCATCGGCGGCGAGTGGGTGCCCGGCTCGAACGGCACCCTGAAGGTCTACGACCCGGCGACCGGCGACCTGATCCGCGAGATCGCGGACGCGTCGGTGGAGGACGGGAAGCGCGCGCTCGACGCCGCGGTGGCCGCCGCCGACGGCTGGGCGGCGACCCCGCCGCGCACCCGCGGCGAGATCCTGCGCCGCGCCTTCGACCTGCTGCAGGAGCGCCGCGAGGAGTTCGCCCTCCTGATGACGCTGGAGATGGGCAAGCCGCTGGCGGAGTCCAACGGCGAGGTCACCTACGGCGGCGAGTTCCTCCGCTGGTTCTCCGAGGAGGCCGTGCGCATCGCGGGTCGCTACGGGACCAACCCCGAGGGCACCGGCCGCATGATCGTGTCGCAGCATCCGGTCGGGCCGTGCTTCCTGATCACGCCGTGGAACTTCCCGCTCGCGATGGCGACCCGGAAGATCGCGCCGGCGCTCGCCGCGGGCTGCACCGTCGTGGTGAAGCCGGCCGAGCTGACGCCGCTGACCACGCTGTACTTCGCCCGGCTGCTGGAGGACGCGGGCCTGCCCGCCGGCGTGCTCAACGTCATCACGACCTCCACCTCGGGGAAGGTCTCCGCCCCGATCATCGCCGATCCGCGCCTCCGCAAGCTGTCGTTCACGGGCTCCACCGAGGTCGGCCGCAAGCTTCTGCAGCAGGCGTCCGAGAACGTCCTGCGCACCTCGATGGAGCTCGGCGGCAACGCCCCGTTCGTCGTGTTCGACGACGCGGACCTCGACCGGGCGGTGGACGGCGCGATGCTCGCGAAGTTCCGCAACATCGGGGAGGCCTGCACGGCTGCCAACCGCTTCATCGTCCACGAGGACGTCGCCGACGAGTTCGCCCGCCGGGTCGCCGACCGCGTGAAGGCGATGAAGATCGGCCGCGGCACCGAGGACGGCGTCACCATCGGCCCGCTCATCAACGAGGACGCCGTCGACAAGGCCGCCGAGCTGCTGGAGGACGCGGTCTCGCGCGGCGCCACGGTGCTCGCGGGCGGGTCGCGGGTCTCCGGGGCCGGCACCTTCTTCGAGCCCACCGTCGTGACCGACGTGCGGGCGGGGAGCGAGATCCTCCGGCAGGAGATATTCGGCCCCGTGCTGTCGATCGTGCGCTTCCGCGACGAGGACGAGGCGGTGCGGATCGCCAACGACACCGAGTTCGGGCTCGTGTCCTACGTGTTCACCAAGGACCTCGCGCGCGGCCAGCGGATGATCGAGCGCCTGCAGACCGGCATGATGGGGCTGAACGTCGGCGTCGTCTCCAACGCCGCCGCCCCGTTCGGCGGGGTGAAGCAGTCCGGGCTGGGGCGCGAGGGAGGCCTGGAGGGCATCCACGAGTACCTCAGCACCAAGTACACCCTGACGCCGGACCCGTTCAGCGTCTGACACCGTCCGCCATCCGACGCGAGGAGCGCACCACCATGGCCACCGAAGCCGTCATCGTCGACGTCGTCCGCACGCCCTCCGGGCGCGGCAAGCCGGGCGGCGAGCTGTCCGACATCCACCCGGCCGACCTCCTGGCCGGCGTGCTGGCCGAGGTCGTGCACCGCAACGGCGTCGACCCCGCGCTGGTGGACGACGTCCTCGCCGGCTGCGTCACGCAGTCGGGCGAGCAGGCCGGCAACATCGCGCGCACGGCGCTGCTGAGTGCGGGGTTCCCCGAGAGCGTCCCGGGCGTCACGATCGACCGCCAGTGCGGCTCCAGCCAGCAGGCCGCCGCGTTCGCCGCGCAGGGCGTCATTGCGGGCGCATACGACATCGCGATCGCCTGCGGGGTGGAGTCGATGAGCCGCGTGCCGATGGGCTCCAACCTCGGCGGCGCCTCCCTCGGCGGCGAGCTGCTGCACTCGCGCTACCCGGAGGGGCTGGTGAACCAGGGCGTCGCAGCCGAGCTGATCGCCGAGCGCTGGGGGTTCTCCCGTGAGGAGCTGGACGCCTTCGCGGCCGAGTCGCACCGCCGTGCGGCGGAGGCGGCGGCATCGGGCGCGTTCGAGAGCGAGCTGGTGCCGGTGCCGACCCCGGACAGCGGCAGCGTCACGGCGGACGAGACCATCCGGCCGGGGACGACCGCGGAGAAGCTGGCGGCGCTGTCGCCGTCGTTCCGCACCGACCGGCTCGCCGAGCGCTTCCCGCAGCTCGACTGGCGGATCACGCCGGGCAACTCGTCGCCGCTGACCGACGGCGCCTCGGCCGCGCTGATCATGAGCGCGGAGGCCGCAGCACGGCTCGGGCTGCGGCCGCGGGCGCGATTCCACTCGTTCGCGGTGGCGGGCAGCGACCCGCTGTTCATGCTCACCGGCATCCTCCCCGCGACGCGCAAGCTCCTCGACCGCAGTGGCGTGAAGCTGGAGGACATCGCCGCGTACGAGGTCAACGAGGCGTTCGCGCCGGTGCCGCTGCTGTGGCTGCGCGAGTTCGGCGCCGACCCGGCGCGGCTGAACCCGCGCGGCGGCGCGATCGCGCTGGGCCACGCACTCGGCTCGTCCGGGACGCGCCTGCTCGGCACCCTGCTCAACGAACTGGAGGCCACCGGCGGCCGGTTCGGCCTCCAGACCATGTGCGAGGGCGGCGGCACCGCCAACGCCACCCTGATCGAACGACTCTGACCCCTTCCCGCACCCACCCCGCTTCGAAAGGATCACCCATGCAGATCGACGGATGTTCGGCGCTCGTCACCGGCGGCGCCAGCGGCCTCGGCAACGCCACCGCCCGCGCGCTCACGGACGCCGGCGCCCGCGTCGTCATCCTGGACCTGCCGAGCTCCGAGGGCGAGAAGGCCGCCGTCGCGCTCGGCCCGCACGCCCGCTTCGTGCCCGCTGACGTCACGGACGAGGAGCAGGTGCAGGCCGCCGTGGACGCCGCGAGTGCGCTCGGCCCCCTACGCGTCGTGGTGAACTGCGCCGGCATCGCGACGGCCCAGAAGGTCATCGGCCGCGACGGCGTGCTGCCGCTGGAGAGCTTCGAGCGCGTGATCCGCGTCAACCTGATCGGCACGTTCAACGTGGTGCGCCTCGCCGCGGTCGCGATGGCGGAGACGGAGCCGGTCGGCCAGGACATCCCGGGAGGCCAGGAGCGAGGCGTCATCGTCAACACCGCCTCCGTCGCCGCGTTCGACGGCCAGATCGGCCAGCCCGCCTACTCCGCGTCGAAGGGCGGCGTCGCCGCGATGACGCTGCCGCTCGCCCGTGAGTTCGCCCGCAGCCTGATCCGCGTCGTCACCATCGCGCCCGGCATCTTCGAGACGCCGATGATGGCCGGCCTCCCGCAGGCCGCGCAGGACTCGCTGGCGGCCCAGGTCCCGCACCCGTCGCGCCTCGGCCGGCCCGCCGAGTACGCGCAGCTCGTGCGCGCCATCGTGGAGAACCCCATGCTCAACGGGGAGACGATCCGCCTCGACGGGGCGATCCGGATGCAGCCGAAGTAGAAGACCATCGACACTAGGGTACCGATTGCGGTACCCTAGTGTGCATGATGGCCGTGTCCGAATTTGCGATGCATCGGGGGATTACTCCGCGACGCGTACGTGCTCTCATCGAGAGCGGAAAGCTCGCGGCCCAGAAAGTCGGGAATCGCTGGGTGCTGGACGAGGCCTTGCTGAGGCCGGCTCGACCGGCCGTCCGCCCGATGAGCAGGAGAATGGCGTGGGCACTCGCCGACGAATTGGACGGGCCCGGAATGCACGCGAGCAGGCATCTCGCGAGCACCGAAGTGAGTCGGATCCGCGGGAAGGTCGAGCGGCTGAAGGAGTCGGATGATCCCGTCGCCCTTCTTTCGGCCTGGCTCGCGGACCGTGCGGATCATCGCGTTTTCAACGCCGACCCAGGAGTCGTGAACGAACTGCGGGCCGACCATCGCGTGATCGTGTCAGGGATCAGCGATGAACGCTCAGGGCTCTCGTCTTTCTCCGAGGTCGAGGGATATATCGGCGTCGACGATCTCGACGACGTCGTGTTCGACTACCTTCTGGTCCCTGGAAGTCGCAAAAATGTTGTGCTCCATGTCGTCGACCGTCGACCGACGAAGATCGGGAATGCGTTGCTCGCCGTCGACCTTGCGGACAGGTCGACGCCGCGCGAGCTGACCCGAGCGAGAGCGCTGCTCCAGGAGTCGCTGTGACCACTGTCCTCCCGGCGATGGCGAACCGGCAGCGTGCGGGATGGTGCGCTCTCTTCGACATCGCCGACGTGCGACCAGACGGCTGGAGTCTGGTGGGAGGGCAGATGGTCTTCCTGCACTGTGTCGAGCGAAACCGATTCCCGGTTCGGCCGACCGATGACGTGGATGCCGTGCTCGATGTGCGCGCGAATCCGTTGGTCGTGCGGGACTTCACCACCACGCTTCTCGAACTCGGGTTCGCGTCCGACGGCGAAACCTGGTCCGGACATCAGCATCGGTGGATTCGGGGGGATGCGATCGTGGACATTCTCATCCCGCGATTCCTCGGCGACCGCGCCGAGAAGAGACGTGGCGCGACGGGTGGAACGACCCTTCCTACTATCGGTGGACAGGCGGTGCTCGATCGCTCGGAGGTCGTGGAGCTCGACCTCGAAGGCCGCAGAGGACGAATTCGTCGGCCGGACCTTCTCGGCGCACTCGCCGCCAAGGCTGCCGCGTACACGAACCAACTCGATGGCGGCCGGGACAGGCATCTGATCGATTTCACGGTGCTCGCAACGCTCGTCGGGAGAGGCGACGTCGACGATCGTTCCCTGACCAGGAACGACTTTCAGCGTGTCTCCAACGCTCTCGGAAATCTCGCGCTGCGGCGGGAGCTCACGGGCGGTGTCGAGGGTGGAATGGAAGGCCTCGACCGGCTCCGTCTTGCGCTCAGCCGGTCGCGTTTCGCGAAGTAGGCGGCCTCACGCCCCCGAGTGCGCCTCCAGGAACGTGTAGACGTCCGAGTCGTCCACCCCCGGGAACGACCCCGACGGCAGCGGCGACAGGATGTGCGCGTGCAACCGCGCGCTCGGCCACGCCTTGCCCGCCCAGTGCCCGGTCAGCTCGGTCGCCGGACGCTTGCAGCACGACTCGTCCGGGCAGCGGGACTCGGCGCGCGCCGTCGTCTCCCGGCCGCGGAACCACTTGGCCTGGTCGAACGGCACCCCGACGCTGATCGAGTATCCGCCGTCGGCCGTACTGCCCGTCTGCGTCGAGCACCAGTACGTGCCCGCCGGGGTGTCGGTGTACTGGTAGAACTCCGTCGTCCGATTGGTCCGAGCGAACGCGTTGCGCGCGCCCCACTTGCGGCAGACCACCTGGCCCTCGATCGACCCGGTGACATCGGTCGGTAACGGGAGTCCGTCGTTCTCGTAGCCCTTGTAGAGCGTCCCGTCGTCGCCGACGCGCAGGAAGTGCAGCGTCATGTCCAGGTGCCGGGTCGCCAGGTTCGTCAGCCGCAGCGCCGCCGCCTCGTGGGTGACGCCGAACGCGTCGCGGAAGTCCTCGACGGCGAGGTCCTTCTCCTTCTTCGCCTGCTGCAGGAACGACACGGCCGCGGCCTCCGGCATCAGGCAGCACGCCGCGAAGTAGTTGATCTCCAGCCGCTGCCGCAGGAAGTCCGCGTAGCTCGCCGGGCGCTCGTGGCCGAGCAAGCGGTGCGCCATCGCCTGCAGCGCCATCGAGCGGAGGCCGTGGCCGCCCGGGATGGAGGCCGGCGGCAGGTAGATGCGGCCGTTCTCCAGGTCGGTGATCGAGCGGGTGGAGCGCGGGAGGTCGTCCACGTAGATGAGCTCGAAGCCGAGCTGCTCCGCCATCACGCTCACCTCGCGGTGCGTCAGCGCGCCGCGGACGTGGCCAGACGCGCGGACGCGCTCCTCGGCGAGGACCTCGATCTCGGCGATGTAGTTGTTCTGCCCGCGCATCCGCTCGCGCAGCTCGGTGTTCGCCCGCCGCGCCTCCTCGGGCGTCGCGATCGCCTCGCTGGCGCGCCGGGCGAGCTCGCGGTGCAGGCCGACGAGGGCCTCCAGCGTCTCGGTCGGCGTGCCCTTCGTCGGCTTGACGGCGGGGAGGCCGAGCGAGCCGTAGAGGGAGCCCTTCTGCGCGCGGGAGAGCTCGATCTCCAGTGCGGCGCGGGCGTCCGGCGGCTCGGCGGACAGCAGCTCGGCGAGCGGGACCCCGAGCGCGGTGGCCAGCGTGCCGAGCAAGGAGACGCGCGGCTCGCGCTTGCCGTTCTCGATCAGGGAGAGCTGGCTGGCGGCGACCCCGGCGGCGGCGCCGAGCTCGTCCAGGGTCAGCCCGCGCTGGGTGCGGAAGTGCCGGATGCGGTGCCCGAGCGTGGCGACGTCGGCGGTGGCCGGCTCGGTGGCGAGGGAGTCCATCCCTTCACGATAGCGAAAGAATCCCGATTCTTTACGGTCAATTTCTCGCCCGGGGTCATGATTCCTGCCCGATCCTGGATTCACACCCGATCTTTCCTACCGAGAGGACGACGGAATGTCCATCGCCGAGCTCCCGCTGACCGACCAGGCGCACGACGCCGACGCCGACCACGAGACGCACGCGTACCCGGCGGCCTCCACCCCGGCCCCGCTCCAAACGCCTGCGACCGCATCGACCGCATCGACCGCACCGACCCGCCCGACCGGTCTCGCCGGCCTGCGCGCCTGGGTCGCCGAGATCGCCGACCTCACCCAGCCCGAGAGCATCGTCTGGTGCGACGGCACCCCGGGGGAGGCCGACCGGCTCACCAAGCAGCTCGTCGCCGAGGGCAAGCTCATCCGGCTGAACCCGGAGTGGCGTCCGAACAGCTTCCTCGCGCGCACCGACCCGGGCGACGTCGCCCGCGTCGAGGACCGCACCTTCATCTGCTCCCTCACGGAGGAGGACGCCGGCCCGACCAACAACTGGCGCGAGCCGGAGGCCATGCGCGCCGAGCTGCGCGGGGTCTTCGCCGGCAGCATGCGCGGCCGCACGATGTACGTCGTCCCGTTCTCGATGGGGCCGCTCGGCGGTCCGATCTCGCAGGTCGGCGTCGAGCTGACCGACTCCGCGTACGTCGCCGTCAGCATGGGCCTGATGACCCGCGTCACCAGCCGGGTGCTCGACCTCATCGACGCCGGGCAGCCGTGGGTGCCGACCGTGCACAGCGTCGGCGCTCCGCTGATCGACGACGCCGGGGTGCGTCACGAGGACGTGACCTGGCCGTGCAACACGACCAAGTACATCGTCCAGTTCCCGGAGACGCGGGAGGTCTGGTCGTACGGCTCCGGCTACGGCGGCAACGCCATCCTGGCCAAGAAGTGCTTCGCGCTGCGGATCGCGTCGGCGATGGCGCGCGACGAGGGCTGGCTGGCCGAGCACATGCTGCTGGTCAAGGTCACCTCGCCGGAGGGCCGCGCCTTCCACTTCGCGGCGGCGTTCCCGTCCGCGTGCGGCAAGACGAACCTGGCCATGCTCCGGCCGACCATCCCGGGCTGGAAGGTCGAGACCATCGGTGACGACATCGCCTGGCTCCGGCAGGGCGCTGACGGGAGGCTGCGCGCCATCAACCCCGAGGCGGGCTTCTTCGGCGTCGCGCCGGGGACGGGCGAGCTCACCAACAAGACCGCGGTCGAGACCCTCTGGGGCAACACGATCTTCACCAACGTGGCGCTCCGCGACGACGGCGACGTGTGGTGGGAGGGCCTCACCGAGACCCCGCCCGAGCACCTCATCGACTGGCAGGGCAACGACTGGACGCCCGAGAGCGGGCGCCCGGCCGCTCACCCCAACTCCCGCTTCACGGTGGCCGCTGCGCAGTGCCCCACCATCGCGGACGACTGGGACGCCGTGGACGGCGTGCCGATCGACGCCATCCTGTTCGGCGGACGCCGCGCCACCAATGTGCCGCTCGTGGCGCAGGCCCGCAACTGGACGCACGGTGTGTTCATCGGCGCGACCATCTCCTCCGAGAAGACCGCCGCGGCCGAGGGCACGGTCGGCGAGCTACGCCGCGACCCGTTCGCGATGCTGCCGTTCTGCGGCTACAACATGGCCGACTACTGGGGCCACTGGCTCGAGGTGGGCGAGAAGCTCGGCTCGAAGGCGCCCGCGGTTTTCCAGGTGAACTGGTTCCGCAAGGGCGACGACGGCCGCTTCCTCTGGCCCGGGTTCGGCGAGAACTCGCGCGTCATCGAGTGGATCGCCCGCCGGGTGGAGGGCGCCGCCGGCGCCGTGTCGACGCCGATCGGCCGCCTGCCGCTGGTGGAGGAGCTCGACCTCGACGGCCTCGACCTGCCGGCTGAGGACGTCGCCGAGCTCTTCGAGGTCGACCCCCAGAGCTGGCTCGCCGAGTGCGACCTCACCGAGGAGTACTTCGAGCGCTTCGGCTCCCGCCTGCCGGCCGCCCTCCGCGCCGAGCTCGCCTCCCTCCGCTACCACCTGAACGCGTAACAAACCGCCGAGTACGCAGATTGTCTGCGTACTCGGCGGTTTTCGCTCGATTATTCGCGTGCTCGGCGGCTGCTCGGTGGGTGGGTTAGACGAGGAGTTGGTGTTTGGCGAGGTCGCGGTAGAGGGGGGTGCTGGCGACGAGTTCGGAGTGGGTTCCCACTCCGACGACGCGGCCGTGGTCGAGGACCACGATCTGGTCGCTGTCCACGACGGTGGAGAGCCGGTGGGCGATCACCAGGAGCGTGCGGTCCTCCGCGACGGCGTCGATGGCCTCCCGCATGAGCTGCTCGTTGCGGCCGTCGAGGCTGGAGGTCGACTCGTCCAGCAGCAGCACCGGGGGAGCGGCGAGCAGCGCGCGGGCGATCGCGAGGCGCTGCCGCTCGCCGCCGGAGAGCATGATGCCGTCCTCGCCGACCGGCGCGTCCAGGCCGAGCTCGCTGCGCTCCAGCACCTCGGTGAGGTTGACGGCGTGGAGGACGTCGATGCACTGCTCGTCGGTCGCGTCGGGGGTGGCCAGCCGCAGGTTGTCGCGCAACGAGCCGGCCAGCACCGGAGCGTCCTGCTCCACGTAGCCGATGTTGGAGCGCAGCGCGACGCGGTCGAGCGTGCGGACGTCCATCCCGCCGAACCGCACCTGGCCGGCCTCCGGGTCGTAGAACCGCTCGATCAGCGCGAGGATGGTCGACTTGCCCGCACCGGACGGCCCGACCAGCGCGGTGCGCTTGCCGCGCGGCACCGTGAAGCTGACGCCGTGCAGCACGCCCCCGTGCGTCGCGGCGGGAGCGCCGGCGCCGAGGCCGGCTGCGGCCTCCGCCTCGGCCACCACGTCCACGCCGCCGAGCGCGCCGAGGGCGATCCCCTCGGCGTCCGAAGGAGCAGCGCTCGCCGGGGACGGCTCGGCGACCTCCGGCGACGACGGGTAGGCGAACGCCACGTCCACGAACTCGATCGCCGGCGCGTGCGGCGCGAGCGCCTCGTTCGCAACGCCGACGGTCATCCCGAGCGGCGCGATGTCGCGGTCGAACTGGTCCTCCGTCGGGAGGTCGAGGATCTCCTGGATGCGCCCGAGCGCCCCGAGCGCCGAGTTCACCGCGGTGATCGCCCCGAACGCCTGGCCCAGCGGCAGGATCATCATGAACAGGAAGAGGATGAACGCGACCAGGTTCGCCACCGTGATCGCGCCGCTGGCGACGCGGAAGCCGCCGACGCCGAGCACCACCAGGAACGACACCTGCATCGCGATGCCCGCCACCGGCACGACCAGCGCGGAGACCTTCGCGACCTGGATGCCCATCTTCCACGCGCCGGTCGCGTCCGCGTCCACCGCAGCGATCTCGCGGTCCGTCGCGTTCGCCGCCCGGATCGTGCGCACCGAGCTGATCGCCCGCTCCACCGCCGCTGCCAGGTCGCCCACCTTGGTCTGCGCCTTCTGACTGGCGACGCGGATCCGGCCCGACAGCAGCGTGACCACGACGATGGAGACGGCGACCACGAGCACGGTCAGCCCGAGCAGCACCGGGTCGATGATGAGCATGGCGATGAGCGCGCCGATGAACGTCAGCGCGCCGCCGATGGCCTCCACGAGTCCCTGCGTCAGCACGGCCCGCAGCAGCGTTGTGTCCGAGCCGACCCGCGACACTAGGTCGCCGGTGCGCCGGGTGTCGAACTCGCTGATCGGCAGGCGCAGCATCCGGCCCACCAGCTTGCGCCGCGACGACAGCACGACGCCCTCGCCGGTGCGCTGCAGGAGGTAGTGCTGGTAGCCGGAGATGAGCGCGGAGACCACGACGAGCGCGACGAGCCCCCAGACGATCCCGTTCAGCGGCTGGCCCTTGCCGACGATCGTGATGACCTGGCTGACCAGCAGCGGCTGGGCGAGGCTCGCCGCGGCGCCGAGCACGCTCAGGACGACGACGAACGAGAGCACGCCCCTGTGCTCCAGCAGGTAGGGGAGGAGCTGGCTGAACCGCGCGCGCGGTCCGGTGTCCGGCTCCCGCCGCGCGAAGGGCGAACGGCGGCGTGGAGCGGCGGTGTCGGTGCTCGCCGTGGTGTCGGTACTCATGGGGGTTCCTTCGACAGGAGTTCGGGATGCTGCTTCGACCGTACTTCCTGCGGGCTTCCGGTTTGCTGACACCGACGAAATGTCCGCCGTCCGGGCTACAGTGCTGAACTATGCCGACGTCCGTCATCACCGCCGCCGACCTCGTCAAGAAGTACAAGGACTTCCCGGCTGTCGACGGCATCAGCTTCGAGGTCGAGCCGGGGGAGTCGTTCGGGCTCCTCGGCCCCAACGGCGCGGGCAAGTCGACCACCATGCGGATGATCGGCGCGGTCTCCACGCGCACGGCGGGCGACCTCAGCATCCTCGGGCTCGACCCCGACCGGTACGGGCCCGAGATCCGGTCGCAGCTCGGCGTGGTGCCGCAGTCCGACAACCTCGACACCGAGCTGCGGGTGCGCGACAACCTCATCGTCTACGGGCGCTACTTCGGCCTCCCGTCGGCCCGGGTGCGCCAGCGCGCCGACGAGCTGCTGGCCTTCGCGCAGTTGGAGGACAAAGCCAAGGCGAAGGTCGACGACCTCTCCGGCGGCATGAAGCGGCGGCTCACCATCGCGCGGGCGCTCATCAACGACCCGCGCATCCTGCTCCTGGACGAGCCGACCACCGGGCTCGACCCGCAGGCCAGGCACATCCTCTGGGACCGCCTGTTCCGGCTCAAGGAGCAGGGCACGACGCTGGTTCTCACCACGCACTACATGGACGAGGCCGAGCAGCTCTGCGACCGCCTCGTGGTGGTCGACAAGGGCACGATCATGGCCGAGGGCACGCCGGCGTCCCTCATCCGGCAGTACTCGACGCGCGAGGTGCTGGAGGTCCGCTTCGGCTCCGAGCGCAACGCCGAGGTCGCGCAGCGGCTCGACGGCGTCGGCGAACGGGTCGAGGTGCTGCCCGACCGCATCCTCGTCTACAGCGACGACGGGGAGGCCGAGCTCGCCCGGCTGACCGAGCGCGGCCTCCACCCGCTCACCAGCCTCGTGCGCCGGTCCAGCCTGGAGGACGTCTTCCTGCGGCTCACCGGGCGGAGCCTGATCGAATGAGCACCGCGGCCTCGGTCGAGGACGGCACGCGGGCGGCGCTCGCCGCCTCGGGGCGGCCGCGCCGGTTCGGCGCCTGGTACGTCGCCGAACATCGCTTCCGGGTGATGCGCTCCTACCTCCAGACCCTCCTCGTCACCGGTTTCGGCAACCCCTTCCTCTATCTCTTCGCGATGGGCGTCGGGCTCGGGAGTCTGGTGAGCTCCCACCTGGGGCCGACCGCGGTCGACGGCGTCAGCTACCTGGCCTTCGTCGCCCCGGCGCTGCTCTGCACGGCCGGCGTCACCGTCGCGAGCGAGGAGTTCACGTATCCGGTCCTGCTCGGGTTCAAGTGGAATCCCACGTTCATCGGCATCAGCGCCTCCCCGATCACGGCGGGGCAGATCATCGACGGCGTGGTCATTGCCGTGGTGGCCCGGCTGCTCGGCACGAGCGTCGTCTATTACGCGTTCATGCTGCTGTTCGGCGCGGTGCCGAGCCCGTGGGGTTGGCTCGCCATCCTGGTCGCGACGCTCGGCGGCCTGGCGTTCGGCGCTCCGGTGATGGCGTACGTCGCGACGATCGAGCAGGACACCGGGCAGATCGCGATGCTGCTGCGGTTCGTCCTGCTGCCCATGACGCTGTTCTCCGGGACGTTCTTCCCGCTGGCCGCCATGCCCGTGTACCTGCAGTGGATCGGCTGGATCTCGCCGCTCTGGCACTCCACCGAGCTCGCCCGCGTGTTCGCCTACGGCTACGCCGAACCGCTCTGGCTCAGCATCGTGCACGTGGTCTACCTGGCGGCGCTCTTCGTCGTGTTCTGGCTGTGGGCGCGCCGGATCGCCGGGCGGAGGCTGAACAAGTGACCACCACCCGCGCCCCGCTGGCCGAGACCGTCTCCCGGTCGCGCCCGCTGCGCGCGCTCTACGCCGGCAACGCCCGTTCGGTGATGCAGCGCGGCTGGTCCGCCACCCGCAGCACGAACTGGCTGGTCATCGTCTCCGGCTTCTTCGAGCCGATCTTCTACCTGCTCTCGCTCGGCATCGGATTCGGCAGGCTCGTCGGCGACGTCACGACCTCCGGCGGCCAGCAGGTGCCGTACGCGGCCTTCATCGCGCCGGCCCTGCTGGCGACCGCGGCCATGAACGGAGCCGTGTACGACTCCACCTGGAACGTGTTCTTCAAGATGCACTTCGCCAAGCTCTACGAGGGGATGCTCTCCACCTCCCTCGGCCCGCTGGACGTCGCGCTCGGCGAGATCCTGCTCGCGCTGCTGCGCGGCGCCCTCTACGCGGTCGGCTTCATGATCGTGATGCAGGTGCTCGGCCTCAACCTGTCCTGGTGGGCGCTGCTCGCCCTCCCCGCGGTGCTGCTGATCGCGTTCGGCTTCGCCAGCTTCGGGATGGGCATCACCAGCTACATGAAGACCTTCCAGCAGATGGACTGGATCAACTTCATCCTGCTGCCGATGTTCCTGCTGTCGGCGACCTTCTACCCGATCACGGTCTACCCGGCCTGGATCCAGTCGATCATCATGGCCCTCCCGCTCTGGCACGGGGTGGAATTGGTGCGCGGCCTCACGACCGGCGCGGTCGACCCCGGGATGCTGTGGCACGTCCTGTACTTCGCGGTGATGGTCGCGCTCGGCCTGATCCTCACGACCCGCCGACTGCGGGCGCTGTTCCTGGACTGACTCAGCTCACGTTCTCGGTGAACTCGATATCGCGGGTCTCCTTCGACAGCAGCAGCGCGACGAGCGTCAGCGCGGCCGCCGCGGAGAGGTAGACACCCACCCAGACCGTGCTGCCGCCGCCGATCGTCCACAGCCACACCGCGATCGTCGGCGCGACCGCCGCGCCGAGCACGCTGGCCAGGTTGTATGCGATGGCGGAGCCCGTGTACCGGACGTTCGTCGGGAACAGTTCGGGCAGCTCCGCACCCATCGGCCCGAAGGTGAGCCCCATGAGCGTGAAGCCCACGATGAGCAGCGCCATCGTGCCGACGAAGCCGCCGGCGAACAGCGGCACGAACAGCAGGCCGAAGACGATGATCCCGATGGTCACCCAGATCAGCGTCGCGCGGCGGCCGAAGCGCTCGGCCAGCGGACCTGCGACCAGCGTGAAGACGCCGAAGAACACCACACCGATGATCAGCATGACCAGGAACTCGTTGCGGGCGTAGCCGAGGCCGGGCACGAACCCGGCGGCCGAGAACGTCTTGCCGGCCTTCTCTGCGGCGGCCTGGGCGGCCCCCGGGGTCGCGGCGGTCGTCCCGTAGGTCAGGGTGAAGGCCGTCATCAGGTAGAACAGCACGTAGGTCGCCAGCATGATGAACGTGCCGAGCACGATCTGCCGCCAGCTCGTGCGGAACACCCGCGCCAGCGGGAGCTTCGCCACCTCGCCGGTGTCGACGACCTTCTGGAAGGCCGGCGTCTCCACCAGCTTCAGCCGCACGTACAGGCCGACGATGACGAGCACCGCGCTCAGCAGGAACGGCACCCGCCAGCCCCACGCCGCGAACTGCTCGGCGTCGATCGAGAGGCTGAGCACCAGGAACAGCAGGTTGGCGACGATGAAGCCGATCGGCGCGCCGAGCTGCGGGAACGTCCCGTAGATAGCCCGCTTGCCCGCGGGTGCGTTCTCGGTGGCGAGCAGCGCCGCACCGCTCCATTCGCCGCCGAGCCCGAGGCCCTGGCAGAACCGCATGACGACGAGCAGGAACGGCGCCCAGAACTCCCAGCCGGGCACGTGCGCGGTCGGGAGGCAGCCGATCAGCACCGTGGCGATGCCCATCGTCAGCAGCGAGCCGACGAGGGTGCCCTTGCGGCCGATCCGGTCGCCGAAGTGGCCGAACAGGATGGAGCCGACCGGACGGGCGATGAACGCGACGCCGAACACGGCGAAGGACGACAGCAGGGCGGCCGTCGGGTCCTCGCTGGTGAAGAACAGCGACGGGAAGACGAGCACCGCGGCGGTGGCGTAGACGTAGAAGTCGTAGAACTCGATCGAGGTGCCGATGAGGCTCGCGAGGATGACGCGACCGCGGGTGTTGACAGGGGCGGGAGAAGTGACGGAGGCCGTCGTTGACATGCGTGTAGGACTTCCGGTGACGTGACGAGGAGCCGCAGAGCGTGTGCGTCGGTCGGGCGTCGCGCGGGCGGAGAAGGGGGAACGGGACGCTTGTGGCGTCCCTTTCACCTTATGCCGCTCGCGCGGCCCGGCCGAATCGGAGCGCTCGGACCGCTCGATAGGCTGGAGGCATGGAAACCCTTTTCGCCGTCCTGCACGTCGTGTCCGCTGTGTTCATCGTGGGGCCGATGGCCATCCTGCCGATGACGGCGATGCGCGCGGTGCGGGCCGGCAACGCCGGCCAGGTGGCGGTGCTCGCGAAGTCGACCAACCTGCTCGCGCTGCTGTCGGTGCTGGTGGTCTTCTTCGGCTTCGGCGTGATGGGGCTGGCGGACAAGAAGTACGACCTGAGCATCGCAACGCCGTGGATCCTCTGGTCGATCGTCCTCTACGTCGTCGCGCTCGGCCTGACGCTGTTCCTCGTCGTGCCGACCATGCGCCGCGCCGCCGAGTCCCTCCAGCGCGCCGAGTCCCTCCAGGCCGCCGGCGCCGCGCAGGCCGGCGAGGCCGCGACGGCGGCGCCGTCGAAGTACCCGGCGATCGCGGCCGGCTCCGGCGTTGCCAGCCTGCTGCTGGTCGCCGTGGTCGTGCTGATGGTGTGGAAGCCGTAGGGCTTCCATACCCCGACCGTCAGCCGCGCAGCTCGCGCAGGGCGATCGCGGTCACGAGCGCCGCGTGTGCGGCCTCCTCGCCCTTGTCCTCTTTGGAGCCGGGGAGGCCGGCGCGGTCGATGCCCTGCGCCTCGTCGTCCAGCGTGAGCACGCCGAAGCCGACCGGCTTGCCGGTGTCCAGCGCCACCCGGGTGAGGCCGTCGGTCGCGGCCGAGGAGACGTACTCGAAGTGCGGCGTGCCGCCGCGGATGATCACGCCGAGCGCGACCACCGCGTCGGCGCCGGACTCCAGCGCCGCCTTGCTGACGACCGGGAGCTCGAAGCTGCCCGGGACGCGCACGAGCGAGTAGTCCGCGCCAGCGGCCTCCAGGGTGCGGGTCGCGCCCGCGATCAGGCCGTCGGTGATCTGCTCGTGCCAGGTGCCGGCGACGATGACGACCCGCAGGCCGCTCCCGTCGACGGCCTCGGCTGCGTTGGGCGCTCCGGCTCCACTCATCGTGCTGTCCTCTCCGCCGCGACGGCGGCTTCGTCGTCCGATTCGATCTCGTCGATCACGTGACCCATGCGGTCGCGCTTGGTCTCCAGGTAGCCCTCGTTGAACACGCCGACGCCGACGACGAGCGGCACGCGCTCGTCGACCGTGATCCCGTGCTCCTCGAGCTGGCGCACCTTCTCGGGGTTGTTGGTCAGCAGGCGCACCGACTCGACGCCGAGGTCCTGCAGGATCGCGGTCGCCGCGCCGTAGTCGCGGGCGTCGATCGGCAGGCCCAGCGCCAGGTTGGCGTCGAGGGTGTCGAGGCCGTCCTCCTGGAGCTTGTAGGCGCGCAGCTTGTTGATCAGGCCGATGCCGCGGCCCTCGTGCCCGCGCAGGTAGACGACGACGCCGCCCTCGCGCTGGATGGTGGCGAGCGCCGCGTCGAGCTGCGGCCCGCACTCGCACTTGAGCGAGCCGAACGCCTCGCCGGTCAGGCATTCGGAGTGCACCCGCACGAGCGTGCCCTCCGCGGCGGGCGTGCCGGAGACGATGGCGACGTGGTCCGCGCCGGTCATCCGATCGCGGTAGGCGCGCATCCGGAACGTGCCGTTCGTGGTGGGGACGCTCGTCTCGACCTCGAAGATCACCCGCGACGACTCCGGGATGGGCGCGGGGGAGGCGAGCTGCTGGTCGCAGTGGAACTCCTGCAGATACGCGATCAGCGCCTCGATGGTCACCACGAGGACGCCTTCGCGCTCGCCGAGCTCCAGCAGGCCGGGCAGCCGCATCATCTCGCCGTCGTCGGCGACGATCTCCGAGATCGCGCCGACCGGGGTCAGCCCGGCGAGCTTCAGCAGGTCGACCGCCGCCTCGGTGTGGCCGTCGCGCTCCCGCACGCCGCCGTCCACCGCGCGCAACGGCATGATGTGGCCGGGCCGGTGCAGGCTCGCGGGCGTGGACTCCGCGTCCGCGAGCACGCGGAGGGTGTGCGCACGGTCGGCGGCGCTGATGCCGGTGGACAGGCGGTCGGCGGCGTCGACGCTCACGGTGTAGTTGGTGCCGCGGGCGTCCTCGTTGTTGACCACCATCACCGGCAGCTCGAGGCGGTCGGCGATCTCGTTCGTCATCGGGGCGCAGATGAAGCCGGAGGAGTTCTTCACCGTCCAGGCGATCCACTCCTGGCTGGCGAACTCGGCGGCGATGACGACGTCGCCCTCGTTCTCGCGGCTCTCGTTGTCGACCACGATGACGGGCCGGCCGGCGCGCAGCTCGGTGAGGGCCTGGGGGATGGTGGCGAGCGTCATGACGCACTCCGTTCTGTCAGCGTCTGGGTGGCGGCTGCGGTGTCGGTGCCGG
The DNA here is from genome assembly GCF_041260585.1 of Leifsonia sp. EB34. Lineage (NCBI taxonomy): Bacteria > Bacillati > Actinomycetota > Actinomycetes > Micrococcales > Microbacteriaceae > Leifsonia > Leifsonia sp. EB34. Next base: position 707,632 of record NZ_JBGCCV010000001.1, on the reverse strand, counting down.
CCGCGGTGTTGGTGCCGGCCGCGCTGCCCGTGTCGATCGGGGTTTCGGGGGAGAAGCGGGCGGCGAGGTCGGGTTCGAGGGCGAGCATCCGCTCGACGTGCCGGGCGAGGATGTCGGTCTCGATGTTCACGCGGTCGCCCGGCACCCGGTCGCCGAGCGTGGTGGCGGCGAGGGTCTCGGGGATGAGCGAGACCTCGAACCAGCCGTCCTCGCGGCCGCCGCCCACGTCGCTGACGGTGAGCGAGACGCCGTCGATCGCGATGGAGCCCTTGCGCGCGACGAGCGGCGCGTGCGCCGGGTCGAGGCTCAGCCGGACCACGCGCCAGGCGCTGCCGTCCTCGAGGGAGAGGACGGTCGCGGTGCCGTCGATGTGGCCTTGGACGATGTGTCCGCCCAGCCGGTCGCCGACCTGCGCCGCCCGCTCCAGGTTCACCCGCCGGCCCGGTGCGACGTCGTCGAGCGTGCTCATCTCGAGCGTCTGAGCCATCACATCGGCCGTGAACGTCTCGGCGTCCTGGTCGACCACGGTGAGGCAGACGCCGCTGACCGAGATGGAGTCCCCGTGCCCGGCGTCGCTGACGGCGAGCGGGCCGCGCACGGTGATCCGCATCGCGTCGGCGCCGCGCTCGACGGCGACGACCTCGCCCAGCTCTTCGATGATTCCGGTGAACACGCTCACGCCTCCTGGTGGATGGTCGGGACGGGCACGGCCCGCAGGTAGAGGTCGCCGCCGAGTCGCTCGACGTTGAGGATGCGCAGCTTGCGCTGGTCGCCGATGGTCTCCGCGCCGATGTCGCCGAGCGCGAGCTTCGGGCCGCCGAGCAGCGACGGCGCGAGGTAGATGGCGTACTCGTCCACGAGCCCCGCCGCGACGAACGCGCTCGCGAGCGTCGGGCCGCCCTCCACGTAGACGCGGCGGAAACCGCGCTGGTGCAGGTCCGCGACCACCTCGTGGAGGTCGTGGGTGCCCTCGAAGATCACCGGGTGCGGGTGCCGGAACACCGCGGCGTCCTTCGGCACCGCGCGCGTGCCGACCACGACCGGCGTCGGCTGCGTCGCCAGCAGCTCGCCCGCGTCGCCGCGCGCGGTCAGGCTCGGGTCGTCGGCGAGCACGGTGCCGGTGCCGACGACGATCGCGTCGGAGGCCTCCCGCTGCTCGTGCACGCGCTGCCGGGCGGCGGCGCCGGTGATCCACCGGCTGGTCCCGTCGGCGGCGGCCGTGCGGCCGTCGAGCGTGCTTGCCCATTTGACGGTGATGTGCGGCCGGCCGAGGCGCGCGGCGGTCAGCCAATCACCGAGGAAGCGCTCCGCCTCGTCCGCGAGCACGCCGCCGACCACCTCGACCCCGGCCTCCCGGAGCCGCTCGGCCCCTCCGCTCGAGTGCCGGCCCGGGTCGGCGACCGCGTAGACCACGCGGGCGACCCCGGCGGCGATCAGCGCCTCCGAGCACGGCCCGGTGAGCCCCCAGTGGTTGCACGGCTCGAGCGTCACCACGGCCGTCGCGCCGCGCGCGCCGCCCTCGGGCAGCCGGCTCAGCGCGTCGACCTCCGCGTGCGCGGTGCCGGCGCCGCGGTGGAAGCCCTCCGCGATCGTGCGCCCCTCGGCGTCGAGGATCACGCAGCCGACGCGCGGGTTCACGCCGGTGGCCGGGCCGCCCTCGGCGAGCCGCAGCGCGGTGCGCATCGCCGCTTCCCAATCTCCAGTCCGGGTCATCCGGGCGTCGTCCTGTCTCTCGTTGCCGTCGAGACGTGGTGCCGGGGTCGCTGGAGCCGAAAGCTCGCGTTCGCGGCGGTCGGAAACACGGACCGCCGACGTGCGCCTCCCATCCGGACTGAGCGCCCAGGCTCTCGCCTGCACGCATTACCGTCGGTGCCGGAATTCCACCGGCTCAGCAGGGGGCTCTCGCCTCCCGCTCGCGGACTATCACCGCCGGTTCGGACTCTCACCGACCCCGGAGCACGTTCTTCTGTTGTCGAGTGTAGATCAACGCCGGAACGGGGGAACTATTCCCGGACACATGGGGACATCGAGAGGGAGGTCGGTGGGGAGTTGTAGGCTCGGTGATAGTTAGGGTTTCAGATTTCACTGATGATGGACGATATCGCGCGGCCAGTGAGGAGCAACGATGCGGTTCGAAGACGGAAACGGCGCCGATGAATGGCCGAACGACATGACGATTCGCGTCTCCGACGGTGCGAACCTGCTCGACCTCTTGTGGTTGCGCCACATGGCGGTGGGAAACGCCGAGCCGTCGTTGCCGCGGGCCGCGCTTCCCGGCGAACCGGTTCCTTCGGATGATCACCGACTCGTCGGGACCTGGGAGAAGCTCTGGAAAGAAAGCCTCGAGCATTCGCGGCGCCTTCAGGAGATCGACCCGTTCGCGATGATGGAGAATCCGGACCTCTGGGCCGCGCCCGACATCGGACCGTTCGCGGCTGAGCTCGGTCTCGATGCGGGAGAGGGCGTGCGTTCGTGGCGAGAAGGTCTCGCTTTCTACAATGCGGAGAGGTCGATCGTCGGGGATGTCCGCATTGCCTGGCAGTCAGGGCTACGGGTCATCATCGAGCTCCCTCTCGCCGGAGGGTATTGGCGAAAGCTCTCCCCAGCGACCCTGCTGGTGTCGACTGTCACCCGCCGCGACGAGGCCGGCTACTCCGAGACGCTTCGCTCGTTCGGGCGGGATTGAGGGGCACTTAAACGCCCCTAAAACCCGCGGGAAGGGGCGTTTACGTGCCCTTCGCCCTCAAGCGGCGTGCTCGATCGTGTCCGTGGCTTCCACCGCCTCGCCGAAATCCGCCAGCGCCCGCGCCGTCCCCTCGTCCACGATCAAGTCCGTGATCAGCCCCGCCGCCAGCGCCCCACGCAGGCTGTGCACCTTCGACGGCCCCGAGACGATGCACACCCGGCGCGGCACCCGCTTGATGAGGTCGATGTCCGGCCCGCTGGCCCGCTCGTTCAGCGGGATGCCGTGGTGGCTGCCGTCCTCGCGGAAGAACACGGTCGCCACGTCGCCGACGACCCCGGAGGCGTCCAGCGACGCGTAGTCCTCCGGGTCGAGGTAGCCGCCGGCGTAGACGTGCGAGCGCACCTCGGAGAACGGCGAGCCGAGGCCGAACAGCGCCACGTCCATCCGCTCCTGGATGTCGAGGATGCGCCGGGTGCTGCGCTCCCGCCACATGGCCTGCTTGGTCTGCGGGTCGTCGAACAGCGCCGGGACCGGGAACTCCTGGATCGTCCCGGCGTAGGTGTCGCCGAACCGGCGCAGGATCTCCGACGCGTACAGCACGCCGGTCGTGTAGGTGTTGCCCGCGCCGTTGAGCTGCACGAACTCCACGTTGTGCAGGTCCTTCGGGATGAGGTGCCGGCTCAGGGCGCTCATCGTCGAGCCCCAGGCGACCCCGACCGTCATGTTCGAGTCGATGAAGCGGTCGAGAATCCGTGCAGCCGAGATGGCGACGCGTTCCAGCCGGTCGACGTCGCTGATCGCGCTCGGCATCGGGACGATGTGCGCGCCGATCCCGTAGCGGGCGTGCAGCTCCTGCTGCACGCGGGTGGCGGCTTCGTGCGGCTGGGCGATCTGGATGGTGACCAGCCCGGACGCGCGCGCATAGGAGAGGAGCCGCGAGACGCTGGAGCGCGAGGTGTGCATCTCGTGAGCGATGGCCTCCATCGTCAGGTCCTGCATGTAGTACAGGTGCCCCGCCTTGAGGGCGTCGCGGACCTTCTCGGGGAGGTTCTGGGTGTCGGGTGCGGACATTCGGGGACCGCCTTCTGGTGTCGGGTACTGCTGCCGGGTGTTCGGGATGGCGCTGCACGTATGTGCATCCGGCTTGATCGAAGTTGTGCCGGCATCGAAGACTATAGCGAAACCCACCGCTGTTCAGTAGAAGCACCAGGAGTCACCGTGACGACGCAGTCGAATGTCCGCCCCGAGGTCCAGCAGCTCCGCGACCGCCCGCACGCCCAGGTCGTCATCGTCGGCGGCGGCATCAACGGACTCGGCACCTTCCGCGACCTCGCCCTGCAGGGCGTCGACGTCGTGCTCGTGGAGCGCAACGACTTCGTGTCCGGCGCCTCGGCGGCCTCCAGCCACATGATCCACGGCGGCATCCGCTACCTGGAGAACGGCGAGTTCCGGCTGGTCAAGGAGTCGGTGACCGAGCGCAACGGCCTGCTGAAGATCGCGCCGCACTACGTCAAGCCGCTGCAGACCACCATCCCGATCTACTCCACCTTCTCCGGCATCCTCGCCGCACCGCTGCGCTTCCTCACCCACAAGCAGGGCACGCCGAAGGAGCGCGGGGCCTTCCTGATCAAGACCGGCCTGACGATCTACGACACGTTCTCGCGCGAGGGCGGCTCTGTGCCGCGGCACAGCTTCCACGGCCGCCGGAAGTCGCTGGAGACCCTCCCGAAGCTGAACCCGGGCCTGAAATACACGGCCACCTACTTCGACGCCTCGGTGCACGACCCGGAGCGGCTCGCGCTCGACGTCCTCGCCGACGGTCTCGCCGCCGGCCCGCACGCCCGGGCGGCGAACTACCTGGAGGCCGTCGGCGCGCAGAACGGCGGGGTGCTCGTCCGCGACCGGGAGACCGGCGACGAGTTCACCCTCACCGCCGACGTCGTCGTCAACGCCTCCGGCCCCTGGACGGACCTCACCAACGCGGCCCTCGGCCGGGCGACGCAGTTCATGGGCGGCACGAAGGGCTCGCACATCGTCCTCGACAGCCCCGAGCTTCTGGAGGCCTGCGCCGGCCGGGAGATCTTCTTCGAGAACAACGACGGCCGCATCGTCCTCATCTACCCGCTCAAGGGCCGGGTCATGGTCGGCACCACCGACCTCGAAGCGGACATGTCGGCGCCCGCGGTGTGCACCGAGGAGGAGATCGACTACTTCATCGAGCTGGTCTCGCACGTTTTCCCAACGATCCCGGTCACCCGCGAGCAGATCGTCTACACGTTCTCCGGCGTCCGTCCGCTGCCGCACCACGACGACACCGCCCCCGGCTTCGTCTCCCGCGACTACCGGATCGTGCCCGGCACGATCGCCGGGCTCGGCGACACCACCGTGCTCAGCCTCGTCGGCGGCAAGTGGACGACGTTCCGCGCCCTCAGCGAGCACCTCGCGAACGAGACGCTGGCGGCCCTGGGGATGACGCGCACCGTCGCCACGCTCGGCCTCCCGATCGGGGGCGGCGCCGCGTTCCCGGCCACGCCGCAGGCCGAGCGGGACTGGGTGGCCCGCTACGGCGCCGACGTGGGCGCCGCCCGCGCCAGCGTGCTGCTGCACCGCTACGGCACCAAGGCCGCGTCCGTCATCGACGCCATCGCCGGCTGGGACGGCGAGGACGCGCCGCTCGCCGCCGCGCCCGAGTACTCCCGCGCCGAGGTCGACCACCTCGTGCGCACCGAGCGGGTGGCCCACCTGTCGGATGTCTTCCTGCGTCGCACGAGCCTCGCGTTCACCGGATCGGTCTCGATCCCGCTGGTCCGCGAGATCGGCGAAATCGTCGCAAACGCCCTCGGATGGTCGCCAAACCGTCGGTCGGAGGAGGAAGATGCGTTCCAAGCGGAACTGGCGACCGCCCACCGGGTGAACCTGACGTCGGGGGACGGGAGCGAAGCCGCGGCGCTCCGATAATGCACGAACGTGCATAGAACGGTCCTTGCCCGGGCGGACCCGACCGCAATAGCGTTCAAAGGCCCACCCTGGCGAGAGCCACACCATCGCACGACAGGGTGCGGGTCAACTGAACAACTGGAAGGTCAACGTGGACAATATCGGTATTGATTTCCTGTCAGAGTTGTGCGGAACGGCAATGCTGGTGCTTCTCGGTACTGGTGTCGTCGCGAACGTCGCCCTGATCAAGAACAAGGGCTTCAACGGCGGGTTCCTCTTGGTGAACTTCGGCTGGGGCATCGCGGTCTTCGCGGGTGTCAACGTCGCCTACAACTCGGGCGCGCACCTGAACCCCGCCGTGACGCTCGGCCTGGTCGCCAACGGAGCCAAGGCCTTCGGAAGCGCCGCCGCGCACACACTGGTGCCGGTCAACTTCGTCACCGTCCTCTTGTACATCCTCGCTCAGCTCGTCGGTGCGTTCATCGGCGCCTGCCTGACGTTCCTGGCGTACAAGAAGCACTTCGACGAGGAGCCGGACCCGGGTAACAAGCTCGGCGTCTTCTCCACCGGCCCTGCGATCCGCAGCTACGCCTGGAACCTCGTCACCGAGATCATCGGCACCTTCGTGCTGGTGTTCGTCGTGATCGCCTTCGGTCACCAGCCCGGCACCGCTGCCGGTCTCGCCGCCCTCGGCGCACTGCCCGTCGCCCTCCTGGTGGTCGGCATCGGCGCCAGCCTCGGTGGTCCGACCGGGTACGCGATCAACCCGGCACGTGACCTCGGTCCGCGCATCGCGCACGCCGTCCTGCCCATCCGCGGCAAGGGCACCAGCGACTGGTCCTACTCCTGGATCCCGGTCGTCGGTCCGATCATCGGCGGTCTGCTCGCCGGCTGGCTGGCGCTGCTGCTGCTTCCGATCCTCACCAAGTAACACCCGGGGGCCGGCCGGGGGAGACCCCGACCGGCCCTCTTCAGTCCCACCACCTAACAAAGGAGTTACCTATGGCCGACTACGTCGTCGCCATCGACCAGGGCACCACCAGCACCCGGGCGATCATCTTCGACAAGTCCGGGTCGATCGTCTCGACCGGACAGCTCGAGCACGAGCAGATCTTCCCGCGCGCCGGCTGGGTCGAGCACGACCCGAAGGAGATCTGGAACAACACCCGCGAAGTGATCGGCCAGGCCCTCTCGAAGGCGGACCTCACCCGACACGACATCGCGGCGGTGGGCATCACGAACCAGCGCGAGACCGCGGTGGTGTGGGACAAGAACACCGGCGAGCCCGTCTACAACGCCATCGTCTGGCAGGACACCCGCACCCAGCCGATCGTCGACCGCCTTGCAGCGGACGGCGGCGTCGAGCGGTTCAAGCAGATCGTCGGCCTCCCGCTGGCGACCTACTTCTCCGGCACGAAGATCGCCTGGATCCTCGAGAACGTGGAGGGCGCCCGCGAGCGCGCCGAGCGCGGCGACCTGCTGTTCGGCAACACCGACGCGTGGGTGCTCTGGAACCTCACCGGCGGCCCCGACGGCGGCGTGCACGCCACCGACGTGACCAACGCCTCCCGCACCATGTTCATGGACCTGGAGACCCTCACCTGGCGCGACGACATCCTCGAGGTGTTCAGCGTGCCGCGGTCGATGCTCCCGGAGATCAAGGCTTCGTCCGAGGTCTACGGCACGGTCGAGTCCTCCAGCCTGCTGCGCGAGGTGCCCGTCGCGGGCATCCTCGGCGACCAGCAGGCGGCCACGTTCGGCCAGGCGGCGTTCGATCCGGGCGAGTCCAAGAACACCTACGGCACCGGCAACTTCCTCATCTTCAACACGGGTGAGGAGATCGTCCACTCCAAGAACGGCCTGCTGACGACGCTCGGCTACAAGCTGGGCGACGACAAGCCGCACTACGCCCTGGAGGGCTCGATCGCCGTCACCGGTTCGCTGGTGCAGTGGCTGCGCGACAACCTCGGCCTCATCTCCAGCGCCCCCGAGATCGAGGACCTGGCGAAGACCGTCGAGGACAACGGCGGCGCGTACTTCGTGCCGGCGTTCTCTGGTCTGTTCGCGCCGTACTGGCGGTCGGATGCGCGCGGTGCCCTGGTGGGCCTCACGCGCTACGTGAACAAGGGCCACATCGCCCGCGCGGCACTGGAGGCCACGGCCTTCCAGACCCGCGAGGTGCTGGACGCGGTCAACGCCGACTCCGGTGTGGACCTGACCGAGCTGAAGGTGGACGGCGGCATGATCGCCAACAACACCCTCATGCAGTTCCAGGCCGACATCCTCGGTGTGCCGGTCGTCCGCCCGGTCGTCGCGGAGACCACCGCCCTCGGTGCCGCCTACGCGGCCGGTCTCGCGGTGGGCTTCTGGGAGAACCTGGACGACCTCCGCAAGAACTGGCAGGAGGACCGCCGCTGGGAGCCGAAGATGGACGCCGCCGAGCGCGACCGTCAGATCCGGCTCTGGAAGAAGGCCGTCACGAAGACCTTCGACTGGGTCGACGAGGACGTGCAGTAGTCCCTGCGCGATGCCACCGAGCGCCGTCCGGCTCCCGCCGGGCGGCGCTCGTGCGTCGTGTGCGCGTCGTGTGCTTCTCGCCGATGAGGAACCTTGCAGATTCCTCATCCGCGAGAAAGCTTTCGCGCAGATTGCTCCCCTAACTTCGAAGGATGAGGCATTCCACGGTCGAGCGACCGGCCCCGGTGCGGCACGGCCGCCTGCCGGTCCGTCGCGCCCGTGGGCCGGTCGCGCGACTGCTGGCCGAAATCGTCGCCGTCGCCGTCATCTCGGCCGGGGCCATCGCAGCGTATGCGGTGCAGGACACCGTCCGCTCCCTGAAGCCCTCCGTGCACCTGGTCTCCGCGGCGGGCAAGGCCGTCGCCGCGCCCAGCGTCAGCGTGGAGTCCGGTGCGGTCAACATCCTCCTCGCCGGAACCGACACCCGCACCGGCCAGGGCGGCCAGTTCTCCTCGGCGCAGGAGCTCGCCGGGAGCTCGGGAGCCGGCAACAACGACGTCACGATGGTCCTGCACCTGTCGGCGGACCACCAGCACGCGACGGTCATCAGCATCCCGCGCGACCTGATGGTGCCCATTCCGTCCTGCCCGACCTCCGGAGGCGGCTCCACGTCGCCGCAGGACAGCGCGCAGTTCAACACGACGCTGTCGACCGGCGGCCTGTCGTGCGTCGTGCTCACGGCGGAGGCGCTCACCGGCCTCAGCATCCCGTACGCGGCGGAGATCAGCTTCGACGGCGTCTCGGCGATGTCCGACGCCGTCGGCGGCGTCACCGTCTGCCTCGCGACGCCGCTCACCGACCCGTACGTCGGGCTCAACCTGCCGGCGGGGCAGCAGACTCTCGTCGGCAGCCAGGCGCTCGCCTTCGTCCGCAGCCGGCACGGAGTCGGCGACGGCAGCGACCTCGGCCGGATCAGCAACCAGCAGCTCTTCCTGTCGTCGATGCTGCGCAAGGTGACGAGCGCAGGCGTGCTGGCCAACCCGCTGACGCTGTTCACGCTGGCCAAGGCCGCGACCTCGAACCTCACGCTCTCCGACACGCTGGACTCCCCGACCACCCTCGTGTCCATCGGGCTGGCGCTGAAGAGCGTCCCGCTGAGCGACTTCGTCTTCCTCCAGTACCCGGCGATGACCGACCCCGACAACGTCAACCGGGTCGTCCCGGAGCCGACCGGCGTGGACGCGCTCAAGCAGGCGCTGGCGACGGACACTCCGGTGCAGCTCACCGGGACGACCGGAAACGGGACGGTCTCGGCGACGCCGACGCCGACGGCATCGCCGTCGACGGCGCCCACCGCCGCCGCGACTTCGGCGCCGAGCGCGACCGCCGGCCCCGCGAGCGGCAGCACGGCGACGGGGAGCACCCCGGCCCCGACCTCCTCCGCGGTCAGCCTGCCGTCGAACGTCACCGGTCAGACGGCCGCGCAGCAGACCTGCACAAAGGGCAACTGAGTCAGGTCGTCGTGTGGGTGGCCGCCCGGTCGAGCGCGGCCATCAGTGCCGCGGGCTCCGGGACGTCGAAGAAGGCCATCGGCAGCGGTGAGAGGATGCCGTCGAGGCCGCTGTTCAGCGGGACCTGGCCCCGCGAGAAGCCCCCGATGCCCACCGAGGCCGTCCACATGATGCTGACGTGGCTGTCGCCGGTCCAGGTGGTCGTCCTGTCACTGGCGATCGGCGTCTCGATCAGCTTGCGGCCGACCACGGCGAACGCCCGCCGATCGGTGACCGCGTAGGTCGAGTGGAGCTGCCGATAGCGCTTGACCAAGAATCGCAGGAAGACGAAGTAGACGCCGACCGTCACGAACAGGAGTCCGAACAGGCTGAAGAAGCCGCCGGACCGGGCGGCGGTGACCGTCCAGAAGATCGAGAATCCGAGGTAGAAGAGTCCGAACGGGACCAAGAAGATGTCGGACCGGTTGAACAGCCGGCCGGTGTCCGGTCGCCCGGACCAGAGCAGGTGCTCGCCCGACCGGAGACGGCTGCGGGCGACGGTGTCGGCGGACTCGATCATGGGCGCAACTCTAACGGGCCGTTGCGGTGCGCAACCGCATTGAGCGCGCGACGCGGATCAGCGGCTCAGGGCCCCGACCAGGTCGTCAAGCCCGCTGACCTCGATCACACCCACCTCCGCGGCCTCCGTCGCGTCACCGTCCGACGGCACATCCCCGCGCCGGTTCAGCCACACCCCCGTCAACCCGGCCCGCGCCGCGCCGATCGCGTCGGTCCGTAAGCGGTCGCCGACGTACACCGCCTCGGACGGCCGCACCCCGAACACCGCGCAGGCGTGCTCGAAGATGCGCGCGTCCGGCTTGGCCACGCCGACCTCGCCGGAGGCGATCAGGTGCTCCATGCGGGTGTCGAGGCCGACGGCCGCCACCTTGCGTCCCTGGAAGGCCAGGTCGCCGTTGGTGATGAGCCCGAACCGCACGCCGGGGAACGCCGCCTGCAGCGCGTCCAGGCAGGGGAGGGCGTCGTCGTGGAGCGACCAGGCGGCGACGTAGTGCTCGAAGTAGTCCGCGAACCAGGCGCTCGCCTCGGTGTCGCTCAGCTCGACGCCGTGCCGGGCGGCGAAGTCGCGGGCGCGCGCCTGGCGCTGCCCCTCGAAGTCGAGCCGGCCCGCGAGGTAGGAGTGGTAGTGCTCCTCCTCCAGGTCGTGCCAGAGCGCGGTCAGGTCGACCGCCTCCATCGTGCCGTACGGTTCGCCGAGCCGGCCCGCGTAGCGCTGGATGCCGGCCGACACCGCGGCGCGGTGCGCGAAGAGAGTGTCGTCGAGGTCGAAGAGCACGACGCGGGGACCGGTCATCGCGTCGCCTGCGCGAAGGCGGCCTCCACTGGCGCCGAGAGGAGGACGGGGCCGCCCGTCAGCTCCACCGGCGCCGGCGCCATCAGTGCGCCCGTCGCAGCAGGCCGACCGCGTTGTAGGCCTTCGCCAGGGTCCGCTCGGCCACCTCGCTGGCGCGTGCGGCGTTGCCCGCGAGGATGCGGTCCAGCTCGGCCGGGTCGGAGAGCAGGTCGAGCGCGCGCTCGCGGATCGGGCCGAACGTCTCCACGACGATCTCCACGAGGCCCTTCTTGAAGTCGCCGTAGCCCTTGCCGTCGTACTCGAGCTCGATGTCGGCCACGGCACGGCCCGAGAGCGCCGAGTAGATGCTGAGCAGGTTGGAGATGCCCGGCTTGCCCGCGCGGTCGAACGACACGACGCCGTCGGTGTCGGTCACGGCGCGCATGATCTTCTTGCGCGTCACGTCCGGCTCGTCCAGCATCCAGACGATGCCGGCGCCCGACTCGGCGGACTTGGACATCTTCGACTCCGGGTTCTGGAGGTCGTAGATGCGCGCGCCGTCCTTGAGGATCATCGCCTGCGGCACCACGAACGTCTCGCCGAACCGGCTGTTGAACCGCTCGGCCAGGTCGCGGGTCAGCTCGACGTGCTGGCGCTGGTCGTCGCCGACCGGCACCACCTCGGAGTCGAACAGCAGGATGTCCGCGGCCATCAGCACCGGGTACGCGAACAGCCCGACCGAGGTCGCGTCCGTGCCCTGCTTGGCCGACTTGTCCTTGAACTGCGTCATCCGGGAAGCCTCGCCGAACCCCGTGATCGTGTTCAGCACCCAGGCGAGCTGCGCGTGCGCGGGCACGTGCGACTGCACGTACAGCGTGGAGGCCGACGGGTCGATGCCCGCGGCGATGTACTGCGCGGCCGTGCGCCGGGTCTTCTCGCGCAGCTCCGCCGGGTCCTGTGCGACGGTGATCGCGTGCAGGTCGACCACGGAGAAGAACGCGTCGTGGGTGCTCTGCAGGTCTTTCCACTGCAGGAGGGCGCCGACGTAGTTGCCGAGGTGGAGGGAGTCCGCCGACGGCTGCATGCCGGAGTACAGGCGGGGGAGTGTGCTCATGTCACTGCTTTCGAAGTAGGAGAGGGGTGCGGATACTAGAGGGCGTAGTCGACGACCACGGGGGTGTGGTCCGACCATCGCTCGTCGTAGGCGGCCGCACGGTCCACCGCGTAGTTCTTCACCGTCGCCGCCAGCGCCGGGGAGGCGAGCTGGTAGTCGATCCGCCAGCCGGTGTCGTTGTCGAAGGCCTGCCCGCGCCACGACCACCAGGTGTACGGGCCGTCGACCTCGCCGACGGCCTTGCGGCCCACGTCGACCCAGCCGAGCCCGGCCCCGTCGTTGTAGCGCGGGTCGTCCTCCGCGCCCAGGATGCGGTCGAAGTAGGCGCGCTCCTCCGGGAGGAAGCCCGCCTTCTTGACGTTGCCCTTCCAGTTGCGGATGTCGAGCTTGCGGTGGCCCACGTTGAGGTCGCCCAGGACCACCCCGTACTCGCTGTGCTTCACGAGCTGGGGGAGGCGGGCCTCCATCGCGTCGAGGAAGGCGTACTTGGCGTCCTGCTTCTCGGTGCCGGCCTCGCCGGAGTGCACGTAGGCGCTGACAACGGTGACGATGCTGCCGCCGACCTCGTAGTCGGCCTCCAGCCAGCGGCCCGCGCTGTCGAAGTCGGGCGCGCCGAGCTCGACGCGGTGGATCTCCGCCCGAGGATGCCGGCTGGCGATCGCTACGCCCGCGCGGCCCTTGGCCGTTGCGGGGTCGTGCACGATGTCCCACTCGTCGCCGAGGAGGCCCTGGAGGTCTTCGCTGGAGGCGCGCACCTCCTGCAGTGCGAGGATGTCGACGCCCCTGGTGTCGAGCCACGCGCCCATGCCCTTGCGGTAGGCGGCCCGGATGCCGTTGACGTTGACCGTCGCGATGCGCAGGGGGTTCGAGGGCATGCCTCCAGCCTACCGGCGGGCGCCGACGCCGCTGTCGTCCAGCAGGTCGTTGAGCCGGTGCTCGGCCTTCTCGACCCGGCGCTGCGCGCTCAGCCTGGCGAGGAACTTCGATCCCGTCAGCTCGTCCTTCGCGTTCTGCAGCTCCGCCTTCGCGACCAGCACGCGCGCCTCGTACTCGGCCGCCGCGCGCTCGGCCGCCGCCTGCTCCGGGGTGATCATCCGCGGCGAGATGCCGCTGTCGAACATCCCGACCGCGATCCAGGAAGCCGACAGCAGGATGACGCGCGAGACCAGGTTGAACCAGATCAGCAGACCGACGAACACGGCGAAGGTCGCCAGCAGCGGGTTCTTCGTCGCCCCGGTCAGGAGGAGGCCACCGAGCGCGCTCAGCCCGGCCAGCACGCACGCGCCGAGGAGGACGCCGAAGAAGAGGTTGCGCCACGGGATCGCGACCCGCGCCATCACCCGGAACATCGCGCCGAGCGTGAAGATGTTGAGGATCACCGAGATGAGCAGCCCCGAGAACCGGGTGAGCGCCTCCGACCAGAAGGTGTCCGCGCTGAGCCCGATCAGGTGGAGGAAGAACGTCAGCGCCTGCGTGCTGATGATCGAGATGAGCGCGGAGAACACCAGCACCAGCCCGAACCCGAGCGCCAGGAAGAGGTCCCTGATCTTCTGCAGCACGTAGTTCGTGGTGTCGCGGCTGAGCCCGAACACCGCGCGCACGGCCTGGCGCGTGTAGTACAGCCAGCCGATCGCCGTCCAGAGCAGGCCGACCGCGGCGACGACGCCCGACCAGCCGAACGCCGTCGCCGACTCGAGCTGCTCGGAGTTGATGACACCGGTCGTCGTGTCCGTCGAGATGAGCCCCGGGATCGCCCGGTTGATGATCTGGATCAGCGAGTCGTAGATGTCCGGGTTGCCGCTGAGCCAGACTCCGGCGGCGGAGAAACCGAGCCAGACCGCAGCGAACACGGCGAAGATCGACTGGAAGCCCATCCCGGCCGCCCGGAGGTTGCCGTCGGAGTGCGAGAAGTTGATGTACACCCGGTACGGCCGCAGGTCCTGCACCCACTTGGCCCAGCGCGAGACGCGGGCGACCGGCTTCTCGAGCCGCTCCTTCAAGGGCTCCGCGGCATCGAGGATGCGCTCCTTCAGCGTCTCCTCCGGCTCGACCGTGCCCTCGGCGCGCTGCAGCGCCGGATCGGGCTGCGCCGTCACCGTGCCCTCCCCGCGTCGCGACTTCCTGGCCACGCGGCAAGGATAGCGAGTCGGCCGCCGCCACTGAGTCATCGGCGTCGCGCCCACGGCACCCGCTGACCACTCAATCACGCGCCGATGTGCAATTGAGCACTCTTAGCCGATAAGATTGGCGTGAGAAATTTCAGCACGCCAAGAAAGGCTTCCTCTCGTGAACGACACACCCGAATCCGGGGCGCCACGCCTCGTCTCCCGACGCACGGTCGCCAAGACGGCCGCCTGGGCCGCCCCGGCCATCGCCCTCGCCGCCGCATCGCCGGCGCACGCCACCTCTCAGCCGTCGGCCGGCGTGATCACCATCGGTCAGAAGAGCTACACCATTCCCGAGGGCGGTGCCATCCCCATCGATGGCACCCTGACTCCGACCGACGGGACCCTCCCCGCCGACTTCAAGCTGCAGGTGGAGTGCCCCGACGGCTTCCGCCTGCTGGGCGATGATCCCCTCATCAGCTACACCGACGCGGGTATCAACTACTCCTTCTGGGTGTCCGCGCAGAGGACCGGCGGGACCGAGGGAAAGCTGGTCGTCTCGAGCAACTACCCCACCACGTCGTGGATTCCGGCCTCGACGGAGCTGAACAAGAACAGCGTGGCTCCGGCAAAGCCGGGCGACCCGAGAATCTTCTTCTCGTGGGAGGACCAGTACTACACCGTCGCAGCCAAGACCCCCGGCTACAGCGCTCCCCACACGGTCACCGGACAGGTTCGGGTGCCCGAGGGGACAACGCCTCCGGCGAACATGCAGGTGCAGGTCTATGCCCTGACCAACCGCTGGAGCATCACCAGCGGCAACGGAGCGATTCTCGACGTCACGCCGGAGGGCACCTTCTCGTTCGATGTGACCCAGCACTACGACAACAGCCCCTTCGGGTACTTCTCGGTCTTCTGGGCGTCGCACCCGATCGCTCAGGTGGCTGACTGCTACGTGGGCGATTGGACGAAGCCGAGGCCCGATAACTGGAACGACCTCAAGCCCGAGGGCTGGGACGACCCCTGGAGCTGACCAGGTCGTAGCCCGACACGCGCGGAGGCGCCCCCGATACAGCGGGGGCGCCTCCGCCCGTAAAAGCCTGCACAGCTGGACGATGAAAGGACATGGAAGTGGCGTCTCTGAAGCGCTCTGATCCGCGAGGGGAGCTCACATTGGATGCCACCGGGAGATCTATTCGTCGCCCGATGGTGCAGTGAACATCTCGGTCCGTTTCGACGGGGAGACCATGTGGGCGACTCAGTCCCAGGTGGCCGAGTTGTTCGGTACAACGCAGCAGAACGTGCCCCGGCACCGTCACAACGACGAAGGCGCCCCCGGTCTCCCGGGGGCGCCTTCGTCGTCGGAGCGGTTCGCTCAGGCCGTTGTGGCCGGCGTCACGCCTTGCCGCGCATGATGGCCTGCTTGACCTCCGCGATGGCCTGCGTCACCTGGATGCCGCGCGGGCAGGCGTCGGTGCAGTTGAAGGTCGTGCGGCAGCGCCAGACGCCCTCCTTGTCGTTGAGGATGTCGAGGCGCACCTGCGAGTTGTCGTCGCGGGAGTCGAAGATGAAGCGGTGCGCGTTGACGATCGCGGCCGGGCCGAAGTACTGGCCGTCGGTCCAGAACACCGGGCAGGACGACGTGCACGCGGCGCAGAGGATGCACTTGGTGGTGTCGTCGAAGCGGGCGCGGTCGGCGACCGACTGGATGCGCTCCTTGCCCTTCTCCGGCTTGCTGTTCGCGACCAGGAACGGCTGCACCTCGCGGTAGCTCGCGAAGAACGGCTCCATGTCGACGATGAGGTCCTTCTCCAGCGGCAGGCCCTTGATCGCCTCGACGTAGATCGGCTTGGAGATGTCCAGGTCCTTGATCAGCGTCTTGCAGGCGAGGCGGTTGCGGCCGTTGATGCGCATCGCGTCCGAGCCGCAGATGCCGTGGGCGCACGAGCGGCGGAAGGTCAGCGAGCCGTCCTGCTCCCACTTGATCTTGTGCAGCGCGTCCAGGATGCGGTCGGTCGGGAACATCTCGACGTCGAAGTCCTGCCAGCGCGGCTCGGTGTCCACGTCCGGGTCGAACCGGCGGATGATGAGCGTCACGGTGAACGACTGGACCGGGGCCTCCGGGGCCGGGGGAGTCTCGAGCACGGCGGTGGACATCAGTACTTCCTCTCCATCGGCTGGTAGCGGGTCACGACGACCGGCTTCCAGTCGAGCGTGATGTGGTCTGCCGCGTCGGCGGAGTGCGGGTCGCCGGTGAGGTAGGCCATCGTGTGCTGCATGTAGTTCTCGTCGTCGCGCTTGGGGTAGTCGTCGCGCATGTGGCCGCCGCGGGACTCCTTGCGGTTGCGGGCCGAGAAGACGACGACCTCGGCCAGGTCGAGCAGGAAGCCCAGCTCCACGGCCTCCAGGAGGTCGGTGTTGAAGCGCTTGCCCTTGTCCTGCACGACGATGTTCTTGTAGCGCTCGCGCAGGCGGTGGATGGTGCCGGTGACCTTCTCGAGCGACTCGTCGGTGCGGAACACCTGGGCGTTCCGGTCCATCTCGTCCTGCAGCTCCTTGCGGATGGCGGCGATGCGCTCGGTGCCCGTACCGTTGCGGAGCCCGTCGATCATCTCGCGGACCGCCTTGGCCGGGTCGGCCGGCAGCGGAACGGCGGTCGCGGTCTTGACGTACTCCACCGCGTTGTTGCCCGCACGCTTGCCGAAGACGTTGATGTCGAGCAGCGAGTTGGTGCCGAGCCGGTTGGAGCCGTGCACGGAGACACACGCGCACTCGCCGGCGGCGTACAGGCCGGGGACGACGGTGGTGTTGTCGCGCAGCACCTCGGCGTTGTTGTTGGTCGGGATGCCGCCCATCGCGTAGTGCGCCGTCGGCATGACCGGCACCGGCTCCACGACCGGGTCGACGCCCAGGTAGGTGCGGGCGAACTCGGTGATGTCGGGGAGCTTGGTCTCCAGGACCTCCGCGCCCAGGTGGGTGCAGTCGAGGAGGACGTAGTCCTTGTGCGGGCCGGCGCCGCGGCCTTCCGCGACCTCCTGGACCATGCAGCGGGCGACGATGTCGCGCGGCGCGAGGTCCTTGATGGTCGGGGCATAACGCTCCATGAACCGCTCGCCGGAGGCGTTGCGGAGGATCGCGCCCTCACCGCGGGCGCCTTCGGTGAGCAGGATGCCCAGGCCCGCGAGGCCGGTCGGGTGGAACTGGAAGAACTCCATGTCCTCCAGCGGCAGCTTCTTGCGCCAGATGATGCCGACGCCGTCACCGGTGAGGGTGTGCGCGTTGGAGGTGGTCTTGTAGATCTTGCCGAAACCGCCGGTCGCGAAGACGATCGCCTTCGAGTGGAAGACGTGCAGCTCGCCGGTGGCCAGCTCGTAGGCGACCACGCCCGCGGGCTGGTCGACGCCATCCACCTCGTTCATGATCACGTCGAGGACGTAGAACTCGTTGAAGAAGTTGATGCCGAGCTTGACGCAGTTCTGGAACAGCGTCTGCAGGATCATGTGGCCGGTGCGGTCGGCCGCGTAGCAGGCCCGGCGGACCGGCGCCTTGCCGTGGTCGCGGGTGTGGCCGCCGAAGCGGCGCTGGTCGATCTTGCCCTCGGGCGTGCGGTTGAACGGCAGGCCCATGTTCTCGAGGTCGATGACCGCGTCGATGGCCTCCTTGGCGAGGATCTCCGCCGCGTCCTGGTCGACCAGGTAGTCGCCGCCCTTGACGGTGTCGAAGGTGTGCCACTCCCAGCTGTCCTCCTCCACGTTGGCGAGCGCCGCGGCCATGCCGCCCTGCGCAGCGCCGGTGTGGGAGCGGGTGGGGTAGAGCTTCGAGATCACCGCGGTCTTGGCGTGCGGCCCGGCCTCGATGGCCGCGCGCATCCCGGCGCCGCCTGCGCCGACGATGACGATGTCGAACTCGTGGTAGTGGACGCCGTCGATGACGGTGGATTCGGTGGTTTCAGTTGTCACAGCGTTTGTTTTCCGTCAATCAGTCACTTGGCCGGGCAGAACGAAGGCAGGTCGGCCGCGTGGGCGCCCGCCGGGCACGGGTCGAAGGTGAAGATCACCAGTGTGCCGAGCAGGATCAGGACGACGACCGCCGCGAGGACCGCCCACTTGAGGATGCGGTTGACCATCACGTTGTGCGCGTAGTCGTTGATCAGCGTGCGCATGCCGTTGCCGCCGTGGATGAGCGCGAGCCAGAGCATCAGCAGGTCCCAGACCTGCCAGAACGGCGTGGCGTACTTGCCGGCGACGAAGGCGAAGTCGATCTGCTTGACGCCCGCGCCGAGCACGAGGTTGATCAGCAGGTGGCCGAAGATGAGGATCACCAGCACGATGCCGGAGAGCCGCATGTAGATCCAGCCCCACTTCTCCCAGTTGACGCCCTTGCGGGCCGGGCGGGCCGGCGTGCGCGGAGCCTCGATGGTCGTCACGTCAGTTCACCTCCGAGAAGATGTGGATGAGCTGGGTCGGGATGAAGCCGGCCATGAGGATCACCCAGAGCGCGATGACGATCCAGAACATGACCTTCTGGTACTTGACGCCCTTGCTCCAGAAGTCGATCAGGATGATCCGGATGCCGTTGAAGGCGTGGAAGATGATCGCCGCGACGAGCGCCATCTCCCCGAATCCCATGATCGGGTTCTTGTAGGTGCCGATCACCGCGTTGTACGCCTCGGGGCTGACCCGGACGAGCGAGGTGTCGAGGATGTGGACGAGAAGGAAGAAGAAGATGGCGACGCCGGTGATGCGGTGAAGCACCCACGACCACATGCCTTCCCGGCCGCGGTACAGCGTGCCGCCCGGCCTCGACTTCGTCGGTTGCAGGGTCCCTGCCGCTTGCTCTGGCACGAACAACCCTCCCTGGTTGCGATCGCTGAAAGTAGGCGCACGAAGCGCGTGGCAAGTCTATGCCGCGGGGGGCCTCCGCGCTGCTTAGGGTCCCCTTGGTTATCTCGACGTCGAGATAAATGCGCGGCCAGCGCCGCCCTGCCGCCGCTCAGAGCACGTCGGTCGAGCCCGAGATCTTCAGCGCGTCCACCACCGACTTCACCCGCTGCGCGTTGTCCGTGGTCGTGACCAGCAGCGCGTCGGGCGTGTCGACGATGACGATGTCCTTCACTCCGATCAGGCTGATGACGCGCTTGGTCTGGCTGACGACGATGCCGCTGGAGGCGTCCGCGAGCACGCGGGCGTTCGCGCCGAGGATGGCCAGGTCCGTGGTGCGTCCGCCCGAGTTCAGCTTGGAGAGCGAGGCGAAGTCGCCCACGTCGTCCCAGTCGAAGTAGCCGGGGATGACCGCGAGCCTGCCGGCGGCCGCGGCCGGCTCGGCGACGGAGTAGTCGATCGCGATCTTCTCCAGGTTCGGCCAGATCCGGTCGACGGCGGGGCCGCGGGTGGCCGGGTCGTCCCAGGCCGCCGCGAGCTCGACCAGCCCGGCCAGGAGTTCCGGCTTGTTGCGGCCGATCTCCTCCAGGAGCAGGTCGGCGCGCGAGATGAACATGCCCGCGTTCCACAGGTAGGAACCGCTGTCCAAGTAGCTCTCGGCGGTGGGCAGGTCCGGCTTCTCCACGAACGACTTGACCGCGAGAGCGCTCGGGGCGCCGGTCACGGCCAGCTCGCCGCCGCAGCGGATGTAGCCGAACCCGACCGCGGGCTCGGTGGGCTTGATGCCGATGGTGGTGATGTACCCGGCGTCGGCGGCGGCGACGGCCTCCTTCACGGTGGAGGCGAACAGCCGCGTGTTGCGGATGACGTGGTCGGCGGCGAACGAGCCGACGATGACGCCGGGCTCTCGCCGCTGCAGGATGGCCGCGGCCAGTCCGATGGCGGCGGTGGAGTCCCGCGGCTCGGACTCCAGCACCACGTTGGCGTCGGCCAGCGCCGGAAGCTGCGCCTCGACGGCGGCGCGGTGGGCGCGTCCGGTGACGACCATGATCCGCTGCTCGCCGGAGAGGGGAGCGAGCCGGTCCCACGTGCTGCGCAGCAGCGTCTGGCCCGACCCCGTCAGGTCGTGCAGGAACTTGGGGGCGTCCGCCCGCGACAGCGGCCACAGCCGCGAGCCGATCCCGCCCGCCGGGATGATGCTGTAGAACCGGTCGAGCGCGCCACGAGAAGTCATGACGAAAGGATACCGAGGCGGTTCTGGTGAGACGCCCAATCTGGCTAGAATTCCAGATGTGGTACGAAACAATAGGACACGAAGAACATTGATTGCAGCGCTGGTGGCGGCGACGCTCGCGCTCGGCGCCGAGTCGATCCCGGCGGTCGCTCTCACGAAGGAAGAGCCGGCGCGCTCACCGGAGATCGCACAACTCCGCGGCGCGGACGATTTCAATCGCGGCGACGGCGCCCTCGGATCCAAATGGGGGAATGCGTTGGGCTCCTGGGCCATCTCGAACGCCCGAGCCGTGATGAACACCAGCGCAGGAGATCGGAACATCCTGTTCCAGCAGAGGCTGGGCGCGAATTTCGATGTCTCCGCCCGTGTCCGCTTGACAGGACCGGACAGCGGACTCTGGAACGGGTTGGTCTTCAACGCCACGGCCGGCCAGACCGATCGATACATCTTCCGGGTGCGGCCCGCCGCGCAGGGGCGGACCGCGGCGTGGCAGTTGCTGCATCAGTCGGCAGCCCGCGGGCTTGAGGTGCTTGCGAACGTCGGTGTCGGCGATGCGTTCGCTCTTGACACCGACTACACCGTGTCGGTGAGGTCGGAGGGGCTGAACGCTGTCTCCGTTTCGGTCAAGGACGCATCGGGGACCGAGCGGATCCCCGGTTCGCGTCGAGTGGAACTCGACCCGATGAAGCGGGAAATGACCGATGTGGGCGGCCTGGCGGGGCTCTACTCGAACTATGGTGGTGCTGAGTTCGACGACTTCGCGCTCACGACGAGCGACGACCGGCCGGCGGTACATGCCGAGCGGTTCGAGGCCACCGGGCCCGGACTCATAAGCTCGTGGGGCAGAGGGGCCGGTTCATCCGGCACGTGGGGGATCGAGGACGGCCGCGCCCGATTGCTCGATCGAGGTACAGGTGCGGCGACCTGGAACTACATCCTTCCTCAGACACACGTCAATCTCGGCGGCTCCTTCGAGGGGTCGGTCGACGTTGTGGTCGACCCAGAGCAGCCGGTCGCTGCGAATTCGCCGGAGGATACGCCCGAAGGCGGTTCGACGGGGATCGTCGTCAATCTAGGGCAGTCCGGACACTACGTATTTCGGCTCATCGGCGCGGGCAAGGGCGGCCAGTGGCAGCTCGTCAAGAACGTCGGCAGCGAGGTCCTCGTCTCGAACGCCGCGAGAGGGCCTGTCGATCTTTCGCAGGCGGGCCGCTACCGGTTGACCGTTGCCTCGTCCGCGCCCGGGAAGTTCGAGCTGACGGTGGCCCCGCCGAGCGGGGCGGTGATCCGGTCGAGCGTCTCCGATGAGACGGGGACACCGATTCTGACCGGCGGCAATGCCGGACTGTTTACGGCGCGTGGCAACAAGGCGTTCGACAACTTCGTCATCTCCTCGTCCGATAGCGCAGGCACCGATCGGGTGACGGCTGTCTCCTGTGTCGGCCAGACCTCCGCGGAGAGCTCCGCTGCACTCTCGGTGCTGACACGAGGTGACCGCCAGTACGTGGCGTTCTACGACGGCGAGGGCCGGTTGAGGGTCTCGCAGCGTACGCTCTCGTCGAGCGTTGGAGGCAACGACTGCGACACCGCCGGTGCCGTATGGTCGGCGACGAAGGTGCTCGACGAGTTCCACTCCTCGTGGAACGCGCACCGCAGTGTGACGATGGCGATGGACAAGTTCGGGCGCCTTCACATCGTGGGTGCCTTGCACGCGAGCAGTCTGTTCGGCGATCCATCGGGCGAGGCGCCTGCCGACGGACACGCTCCCGGCGCCTATTACCGTTCCGATTCATCTGGAGACGTGGCGTCCCTCGCGCGTCAGACCGAGATCGTGAGCCCCGAGCAGGATGGAGAGCTCACATACCCGGTCTTCTACACCCTGGGCGACGGGCGCCTCGTTCTCGGGGTTTCGAACAGGTTCGGCGGCGTGGCGTCTCAGGGGTTCAACCTCTGGGACGAGTCGCAGGAGAGGTGGACCCGGATCGCGACTTTCAACAATGCGAAGTCGGGCGATCTGTTCACGTTCGTCTATTTCGGAAACGTCGTCCGCGACGCGAAGGGCACCTTCCACCTCGCGTGGGTGTGGCGTACCGGCTCGAGCTTCAACAATGCGATGAACGGAACCCACAACGGCCGGGTTTCTTACGCCAGCACGACCGATTTCAGCACGTGGCGTAACGCCGCCGGAGTCACCATCAAGCTCCCGATCGACTGGGCCGACACGGGAACCATCGTGGACGACGTACCCTCCGGTACGGGGTTGATGCCGCCGAATCTGGCACTCGACAGCGATGGGTCACCGCTGCTCACGTACGTCCACGATGATGCGAAGGTCGCACGGATCTACGCGGCGAGCGTGAACGGAAAGCACTGGGCCGTACATCGGCTGACGAGCACCGGTGATGTCGGGCTCGATGCCGACAAGCCTGGAACGTTCTCGATCAATGTGCTCGCGGGCCCGCTCCAGCGTCACAGCGAACGGCGCTACACGGTCGACTACCTCTACAACGGGAGCAGGGGGAGACTCCACATCGATACCGACACGTGGGAGACGGTCGGCGATGCCCCGATCAACGTGAAGCCGGTGATGCCGTCGAACTCGATTCCGCCCGACGGCATGTGGACCCAGCTGCAGCCCGACCTCTCCGGGCAACCGTACTCATTGGTCTGGAACGCATACCTTTCCGAAGGCGACGTCGAACTCGGCCCCGTCCTCCCGCAACCGATCTACGTGTACACGACCACCAACTGACCCGTCAGGGCCGCCCGGGTGTCACGTGCCGTTCACGGTCGCGACACCCGGCCGGCCGACACTGAGGTCATGCGGGTCGCCGTCGTCAGCGAGAGTTTCCTCCCCACTGTGAACGGGGTGACCAACAGCGTCCTCCGGGTGCTCGATCATCTGGCCGCCGAAGGGCATGAGGCCATCGTGATCTGCCCCGAGGCGGGTGCGCCGGATGAATACGCGGGTTACCGCATCCACCAGGTGCCGTCCATCGCCTACCGGCAGTTCCCGGTCGGGCTGCCGAGCCCGCAGGTGCAGCGGATCCTGGCGAAGTTCGAGCCCGATGTGCTGCACGCGGCCTCTCCTTTCTTCTTGGGCGCGCAGGCCATCGCCGCCGCCAACCGGGTGGGCGTGCCCTCCGTCGCCATCTATCAGACCGACGTCGCCGGCTTCGCGCGCCGCAACGGGCTCGGGATGACCGCCGCCATCGCGTGGAAGTACGTGCGCTGGGTGCACGAGGGCGCGGACGTCACGCTGGTGCCGTCGTCGGCCAGTGAGTACGACCTCCGTCAGGCCGGTGTGCGCCGGCTGGCCCGCTGGGGTCGCGGCGTGGACCTGGAGCGCTATCACCCGAACAATCGCCGCACGCCCGCGGCGGTCGCGCTCCGGGAGCGGCTCTCGCCGGACGGCGAGGTCGTCGTCGGGTACGTCGGGCGGATCGCGCCGGAGAAGCAGGTCGAGCGGCTGCGTGTGCTGCGCGGGCTGCCGCGGGTCTCGGTCGCGATCGTCGGGGACGGGCCGGCGCGGGAGGCCGTCGAGCGGCAGCTCCACGGTGTCCCGACCACCTGGCTCGGCCGACTCGGGGGAGCCGACCTCGCCGCCGCCTACGCGGCCTTCGACGTGTTCGTCCACACCGGCTCCGAGGAGACGTTCGGGCAGACGGTCCAGGAGGCGCACGCCTCCGGCCTCCCCGTGGTCGCGCCGCGAGCCGGCGGCCCGATCGACCTCGTCGAGCACGGTCTCGACGGGCTGCTCTTCCCCCCGGCGGACGACCGGGGCCTCCGCGCCGCCGTCTCCATGCTCGCCGCCGACGCGCCGCTCCGCCTGCGGATGGGGGAGGCCGGCCGCCGCCGCGTGCTCGGGCGCGGCTGGAACGTGCTCTGCGCCGAGCTCATCGGTCACTACGAGCAGGTCATCCTCGACTCGTGCACGGACGTCCGCCGCGGCGGCGCCCAGCGCACCGGCACGCTGCGCGCGTACAGTTAGGTGGCGCTGCCGCCCGGGGTCGCCCGGGCGGTGCACGGGCCGCCTCACGTTTCCACGCACCAGGAGGTGAACCTTGGCGAACCTGAACCGTCGCGGCATCCCGATGCCCTTCGTGTCCCGAGCCCGGCGGGTCGATCCTCCCGGCGCCCCCGCGCCCTCCCGCACCGAGCCGCAGCCGGTCGCCGGCCGTCCCAGCATGGTGGACAGCGCGATCTACGCGGACGGCGTGCGCGTCGCCTCGCCCGGCACCCTGGCCGAGACCTACCGCGCACTGGACGACACCCCCGGCGGAGTCGCCTGGATCGGGCTGTACCGGCCGACCGAGCAGGAGCTGATGTCGCTGGCGGAGGAGTTCAGCCTCCACCCGCTGGCGATCGAAGACGCGATCGTCGCCCACCAGCGGCCCAAGCTGGAGCGCTACGACTCCGTGCTGTTCGTCGTGCTGAAGGCGGCCAGCTATCTGGACGCGCCGGAGGAGGTCGACTTCGGCGAACTGCACCTCTTCGTCGGCCCGAACTTCGTCATCACGGTGCGGCACAGCGAATCGCCCGACCTGTCCACGGTGCGGCACCGGATGGAGCGCGAGCGCGACCTCCTCGCGCTCGGGCCGCAGGCCATCCTCTACGCGATCATCGACGCCGTCGTGGACGCCTACGGTCCGGTCGTCGCCGGGCTCGCCAACGACATCGACGAGATCGAGACGCAGGTCTTCGGCGGGGACGTCCTGGTCTCGCGGCGCATCTACGAGCTGTCGCGGGAGGTCATCGACTTCCAGCGGGCCACGCACCCGCTCTCGTCGGTGATGGTCGCCCTGGAGCGCGGGTCGGCCAAATACGGGGTCACCGAGGAGCTGGAGCGGCGCCTGCGCGACGTGGCCGACCACCTCACGCAGGTGAACGAGCGGGTGGACGGGTTCCGCTACCTGCTGCGCGACATCCTGACGGTGAACTCCACGCTCGTCGCTGAACGCCAGAACGAGGAGCTGACCCGTCTCGCGCACTCGTCGCACCGGCAGGGCGAGGAGGTCAAGAAGATCTCCTCGTGGGCGGCGATCCTGTTCGCACCGACGCTGATCGCGGGCGTGTACGGGATGAACTTCCACAACATGCCGGAGCTGGCATGGCCGCTCGGCTACCCGCTGGCGATCCTCGCGATGCTGGGGTTGAGCACGCTGCTCTACACGGTGTTCAAGAAGCGCGGGTGGATGTAGCGAGGGGTCTGCTCCCCGGACGAGGGTCACCCGCTTCCGCCGCGCCGGATGTTGCTCAAATGAGCAGGTGCCAAACAGCCGCGCATTTGTAACGCTTGCATGAAGAAGCCGGATTCGACCACAGTGCGGTTCGTCATATTCGGTAACGTGCACTGCATATCCTTGCCCGCGCGCACCCGAGCGGGCACTGCATCTTGGAGGACAAAACCTTGACAATCACAGCCCCGAAGGCCGCCCTCACCGGCCTTGTCGCCGTCGGCGTCGTCGCGCTGCTCGCAGCCTGCGGTTCGGCGCCGAGCTCGACCAGCACCGCCGCGAACTCGAAGTACCTGCCCTGCATCGTCTCCGACCAGGGCGGCTTCAACGACCGCTCGTTCAACCAGCTCGGCCTCGAGGGCGTGCAGGAGGCCGCTCAGAAGATCGGCAGCAGCTACAAGCAGGTCCAGTCGAAGAGCGCCAACGACTACCTGCCGAACATCAAGAGCCTGATCCAGCAGGGCTGCAACATCATCGTCGCCTCCGGCTTCAACCTCGTCGCGCCCGTCAAGCAGGCCTCGGCGGAGAACCCGAAGGTCAACTTCGTGATGGTCGACGACAACAGCATCAAGGCCGCCAACGTGAAGCCCGTGGTGTTCAACACCGACGAGGCCGGTTTCATGGCCGGCTACGCCTCGGCGAGCTACTCGAAGACCGGCGTGATCGGCACCTACGGCGGCCAGAAGCTGCCCTCGGTCACCATCTTCATGGACGGCATCTCGGACGGCGTGAAGTACTACAACCAGCAGAAGAGCGCCAACAAGAAGGTCATCGGCTGGGACGTCGCCTCGCAGGACGGCCAGTTCGTCAACAGCTTCGTCGACCTGAACACGTCCAAGACGATCGCGCAGACCATGCTCGGCCAGAACGCCGACGTGCTCGCCCCGATCGGCGGCCCGATCTACCAGGGCGCCGCCTCGGCGATCAAGGACGGCGGCAAGAACGTCGCCCTCATCGGTAACGACGCGGACGTCTTCCTGACCGACCAGAACGGCTACAACAGCCTGTTCCTCACCTCGATCATGAAGAACATCAAGCCGACCGTCTCGACGATCGTGCAGCAGGCCGCCTCCGGCAGCAAGTTCGACAACTCGCAGTACGTCGGCACGCTGAAGAACAACGGCGTCGGCATCGCCCCGTTCCACGACTTCGCCTCGAAGGTCGACTCCGGCCTGCAGGGCGAGCTGGACAAGATCAAGGCCGGCATCATCGACGGTTCGATCAAGGTCGAGTCGCCGTCGGCGTTCGCCGAGTAACACCCAGCAACACCCGGGAGGCCGGCCGCCGTGCCGGCCTCCCCACCTCGTCCGTCACCGCAGACGCGCACAGCCCGACACCCACAAGGCCCCCATGAAACTCGAACTCCGCGGTATCACCAAGCGCTTCGGCGCACTGGTCGCCAACGATCACATCGACCTGACGGTCGAACCCGGTGAGATCCACTGCCTGCTCGGCGAGAACGGCGCAGGCAAGTCGACTCTGATGAACGTCCTGTACGGCCTCTACCAGGCCGACGAGGGCGAGATCCTCCTGGACGACGTCGTCCAGCACTTCGCCGGACCCGGTGACGCCATGAAGGCGGGCATCGGGATGGTCCACCAGCACTTCATGCTCATCCCCGTCTTCACCGTCGCCGAGAACGTCATGCTCGGCCACGAGCAGACCAAGTTCGGCGGCCGGCTCGACCTCGCCGCGGCCCGCGCGAAGGTCCGCGAGATCTCCGCCCGCTTCGGCTTCGACCTCGACCCGGACGCCCTCGTCGAGGACCTCCCGGTCGGCGTGCAGCAGCGCGTGGAGATCATCAAGGCGCTCTCCCGCGATGCAAAGGTCCTCGTCTTCGACGAGCCGACGGCCGTGCTGACCCCGCAGGAGACCGACGAGCTGATGACGATCATGCGCCAGCTCGCCGACAGCGGAACGGGCATCGTCTTCATCACCCACAAGCTCCGCGAGGTGCGCGAGGTCGCGTCCCGGATCACCGTCATGCGCCTCGGCAAGGTCGTCGGCGAGGCGGAGCCCACGGCCTCCAACGCCGAGCTCGCCTCGCTCATGGTCGGCCGCAGCGTCGAGCTGAGCGTCCACAAGGAGGCCCCGACCCTCACCGAGAACAGCCTGCGCGTGCGCGACCTCACGGTCTCGGACGCGGCGGGCGTCGTCCTGGTCGACAACCTGAACTTCGAGGTCCGCGGCGGCGAGGTGCTCGCCATCGCCGGCGTGCAGGGCAATGGGCAGACCGAGCTGACCGAGGCCCTCCTCGGCCTGCAGAAGCGCGTCTCCGGCTCCGTCGAGCTGGACGGCAAGGAGATCCTCGGCCTGTCGGTGCGCAAGGTGCTCGATGCCGGCGTCGGCTTCGTCCCGGAGGACCGCAACGTCGACGGGCTCGTCGCCGAGTTCACGATCGCCGAGAACCTGATGCTCGACCGCTCGGGCCGCGGCCCGTTCGTGAAGGGCTCCAACCTGCAGCTCACGTTCCGCGACAGGTTCGCGGAGGAGAAGACGAAGGAGTTCGACGTCCGCGCGCAGGGGATCACCACCCACGTCGGCCGGCTCTCCGGCGGCAACCAGCAGAAGGTCGTGCTCGCGCGCGAGCTGAGCCGCGACCTGCGGCTGTTCGTGGCGGCCCAGCCCACCCGCGGCCTGGACGTCGGGTCGATCGAGTTCGTCCACGAGCAGATCATCGCGGCCCGCGACTCGGGCGTGCCGGTCATCGTCGTCTCCACCGAGCTCGACGAGATCGTCGCGCTCGGCGACCGGATCGCCGTCATGTACCGCGGCGGCATCGTGGGGATCGTCCCGGCCTCGACGCCGCGCGAGATCCTCGGCCTGATGATGACGGGGGAGGCCCCTCCGGCCGAATACCTCGTCGACGCCCAAGGAGCCTCCGCATGAGCGAACAGATGCCCACTGCCGATGTCGAGGCCGCCGTCGGCGAGACCCCCGTCGACGTCCCGGCACTCGATCAGATCCCCGAGGAGCAGCGCGCCACCGAGCCGCCCGCGCCGGAGATCTCCAAGACCCACCGCGTGCTGCGCGAGATCGCGTCGGGGAGCGTCGTGCTCTCCATCTGCGCGGTCATCGTCGCCCTCGTCGTCGGCGGCGTGTTCATCGCCCTGACGAACCAGCAGGTGCAGCAGGCGCTCGGCTACTTCTTCGCGCGCCCTGGTGACACGTTCGCCGCCATCGCCAACGCGGTGGGCGGCGCCTACGCGGCGCTGTTCCAGGGTGCGATCTACAACACGCACGCGCCCGACTTCGCCACCGGCATCCAGTCGCTGTCGACGACGCTCACCTTCGCCACGCCGCTGATCGCGGCCGGCCTCGGCGTCGCCCTCAGCTTCCGCGTCGGCCTGTTCAACATCGGCGGCCAGGGGCAGATGCTGATCGCCGCGCTGTTCGCTGGCCTGGTCGGCTTCAAGCTGCCGATGGCCCCGGGCGTGCACCTCCTGGTCGCGGTTCTCGCCGGCCTCATCGGCGGCGCGATCTGGGCCGCCATCGCCGGTGTGCTGAAGGCGTACACCGGGGCGCACGAGGTGATCGTCACGATCATGCTCAACTACATCGCGCTCAACCTGCTCAGCTACCTGCTCACCACGTCGTTCCTGCGCGCGCCGGGCGCCAACGACCCGCGCACGCCGCCGACGTTGCCGACAGCGGTGTTCCCGAAACTGTTCGGGAGCAACTACTCGCTGGACATCGGCATCATCCTGGTGGTCCTGGCGACCGTCGCGGTCTGGTGGCTGCTCGAGCGCTCCAGCCTCGGCTTCCGCTTCCGCGCCGTCGGCGAGAACCCGAACGCCGCGCGCGTCGCGGGCATGTCGGTCCGCTCGATCTACGTCTGGGCGATGGTCATCTCCGGAGCGCTCGTCGGCCTCGCCGGCGCCACCCAGGTGCTCGGCCAGATCACCACCGGCTTCGGCAGCGACATCGACGCCGGCATCGGCTTCTCGGCCATCACGGTCGCGCTGCTCGGCCGGTCGCGCCCGTTCGGCGTACTGGTCGCCGGCATCCTGATCGGCGCGTTCCAGGCCGGCGGCTTCGCGATGCAGGCGGCGGACAACGTCCCGGTCGAGGTCATCGCGATCATCCAGTCCGTCACCGTGCTGTTCATCGCCGCGCCCCCGCTGGTGCGCGCCATCTTCCGGCTGCCCGCACCGGGCAGCGCACCGCGCCGCAGCCGCAAGGCGCCCCGCACGAAGGGAGCGGTCGCCCGATGACCGTCATCACCCAGCCCCCCGCCCCGGCCCTGGCCGGCGGCGGGACCGCGCGCGTGGTCGTGCGCCACTGGCGCCTGCCGATCGTCTTCGCGGTGTTCAGCGCGATCAGCATCGTGTTGTTCCTGGTCTTCCCGCGTCCCGGAACGACGACATACACGTTCAGCACGAAGAGCGACTTCTTCACGGTCCCGAACGTCACGATCCCGTCGATCGCGACCGGCATCGTCGTGACGATCATCGCCCTGGCGATCACCGCCGTCGCGTTCGTCCTGGTCGTCCGCGGCCGGACCATCCCGCTCTGGCTGAGCGCGATCTTCGCCCTGGCGCTGCTGGTCGGGTTCATCACCTGGTCGGTCGGCGACGGCACGGTTCCGGTCGCGGGCCTCCTCGCGGCCGCCCTCGGCCTCAGCGTCCCGATCATCTACGGCGCGATGGGCGGTGTGCTCTCCGAGCGCGTCGGCGTCGTCAACGTGGCGATCGAGGGTCAGCTCCTCGGCGGCGCCTTCACCTCGGCGATGCTCGCGACGATCACTCACTCGGTCGTCGTCGGACTGATCGGCGCGGCCGTCGCGGGCGTGATCGTGTCGTTCATCCTGGCCGCGTTCTCGATCAAGTACCTGGTCGACCAGGTGATCGTCGGCATCGTGCTGAACGTGCTCGTGTCGGGCGTCACCGGCTTCTTCTACACGGCCGTGATGGCGAACAACACGGCGGCGTTCAACCTGCCGCCCACCCTGCCGAACCTGCCGATCCCGCTGCTCAGCCAGATCCCGGTCATCGGCCCGGTGCTGTTCAACCAGACCCTGATCGTCTACGTGATGTACGTGGCGGTGGCCGGCGTCTACTTCTTCCTGTTCCACACCCGCTGGGGCCTCCGGGTCCGCGCGGTGGGCGAGCACCCGAAGGCGGCGGACACGGTCGGCGTCAAGGTCAACTCGACCCGGTTCTGGACGGTGCTGATCGCGGGCGCCATCGCCGGATTCGGTGGCGCGTACTTCACGATCGGCGGCGTCGGCGGCTTCGTGAAGGACATGACCAGCGGCCTCGGCTATATCGCCCTCGCGGCCGTGATCTTCGGACGCTGGGACCCGATCCGGGCGACGCTCGCCGCGCTGCTGTTCGGCTTCGCCGGAGCGCTGCAGAGCCTCCTCGGCCTGCTGCACGCGCCGATCCCGAGCGAGTTCCTGCGCATGCTGCCCTACCTCGTGACCATCTTCGCGGTGGCCGGGCTGGTCGGTCAGTCCCGCGGGCCGGCGGCGTCGGGCAAGCCGTACATCAAGTCATGACCGCGGCGATCGACTGGCCGGCGCTCCGCGCCGCGGCGAACGAGGCGATGACGCACGCGTACGTGCCGTACTCGCGGTTCCCGGTCGGCGCGGCAGCGCTGGTCGACGACGGCCGCATCGTCAGCGGCTGCAACGTCGAGAACGCGAGCTACGGCGTCACGCTGTGCGCCGAGTGCGGCCTGGTGTCGTCGCTCGCGATGACCGGCGGAGGGCGGCTCGTCGCGTTCACCTGCGTGAACGGCGACGGTGACACCCTGATGCCGTGCGGTCGCTGCCGCCAGCTCCTGTACGAGCACTCGGCCGACGGGATGCTGCTGGAGACGGTCTCCGGCATCCGCACCATCGACGAGGTGCTGCCCGACGCGTTCGGGCCGCGCCAGCTCGCCGCGTATGCCGAGGAGCACAGCGCCCAGCAGTCCGGCGCCGACGAGCGCGGCGTCGACTGACAGTCCGACCAACGAGCAAGAGGGTTACATCTTCGTGAGCACAGCAGCGGTCGAGGCGTTCGACGCCGTCGACCTGATCAGGACCAAGCGCGACCGTGGCGAGCTGACCACGGCGGAGATCGACTGGCTGGTCGACGCGTACACGCGCGGCTACGTCGGCGACGAGCAGATGTCGGCCATGACCATGGCGATCTTCCTCAACGGGATGACCCGGCGCGAGATCCGGGACCTCACCCTGGCCATGATCGCGTCGGGCGAGCGGATGGACTTCTCCGGCCTCGGCAAGCCGACCGCCGACAAGCACTCCACTGGCGGCGTCGGCGACAAGATCACCCTGCCGCTGATGCCCCTGGTGGCGTCGTTCGGCGTCGCGGTACCGCAGCTCTCCGGCCGCGGTCTCGGCCACACCGGCGGCACGCTCGACAAGCTGGAGAGCATCCCGGGCTGGCGTGCGAATCTCAGCAATGAGGAGATGCTCGCCCAGCTCCGCGGCCCCGGCGGTGTGATCTGCGCCGCTGGCTCCGGGCTCGCGCCCGCCGACGGCAAGCTGTACGCTCTGCGCGACATCACGGGGACGGTGGAGGCCATCCCGCTGATCGCGTCCTCCATCATGTCCAAGAAGATCGCGGAGGGCACCAGCGCCCTCGTGCTGGACGTCAAGTTCGGCTCCGGCGCCTTCCTCAAGGACATCGACAAGTCGCGCGAGCTCGCCCGAACGATGGTGGAGCTCGGCAAGGACGCGGGAGTGGCGACCTCCGCCCTCCTCACCGACATGAACGTCCCGCTCGGCCTCGCTATCGGCAACGCCAACGAGGTGCGCGAGTCGGTCGAGGTGCTCGCCGGCGGCGGCCCGGCCGACATCGTGGAGCTGACCGTGGCGCTCGCCCGCGAGATGCTGGCGCTGGCGGGACAACCGGACGCCGACGTGGAGGCCGCGCTGAAGGACGGCCGTGCGATGGACAAGTGGCGGGAGACCGTGCGCGCCCAGGGCGGCGACCCGGACGCGGCCCTCCCTGTCGCGCGGGAGACGCACACCGTCGTCGCCGAGTCGGACGGCATCCTGGTGGAGCAGCAGGCGCTCCCGTTCGGCATCGCCGCTTGGCGGCTCGGCGCGGGCCGCGCCCGCAAGCAGGACCCGGTGCAGCACGCCGCGGGCGTCGACCTCCACGCCAAGCCGGGCGACGAGGTGCGCGCGGGCCAGCCGCTGTTCACGCTGTCCGCCGACGAGCCCGCCCGCTTCGAGCGCGCGCTGGAGGCGCTGGAGGGCGCGTACCGGATCGCGCCCGCCGGCACCCCCTTCACCCGGACCCCCCTCGTCGCCGAGCGCATCGCCTAGCACCCCGCCCAGCCCGCGAGTACGCAGAAAATCCGCCGAAAACCGCCGAGTACGCAGACTCTTCGCGTACTCGGCGGCTGCCATCGACCACGAGCGCACCGATAGATTGAGGACCATGAGCCTGAACGAGAACAGCACCTACACGCTTGCCGACGGGACCGACATCCGGGCGCTGCCCAAGGTCTCCCTGCACGACCACCTGGACGGCGGCCTGCGGCCCTCGACGGTGCTGGAGCTCGCGGGCGGCATCGGCCTCCCGCTCCCGGCCGACGACGCGACCGCGCTCGGCGCCTGGTTCGCCGAGAAGTCCAACTCGGGCTCGCTGGTCGAGTACCTCAAGACCTTCGACATCACCACGGCGGTCATGCAGACCCGCGAGGGCCTCAGCCGCGTCGCCCGGGAGTTCGTGCAGGACCTCGGCGCGGACGGCGTCGTGTACGGCGAGATCCGCTGGGCGCCCGAGCAGCACCTCACCCGCGGCCTCACGCTCGACGAGACCGTGGAGGCCGTGCAGGAGGGCCTGGAGCAGGGTATCGAGGACGTCCGCGCCACCGGCAACCGCATCCGTGTGGGCCAGCTCATCAGCGCCATGCGCCACACCGACCGCAGCCTCGAGATCGCGGAGCTGGCCGTGCGCCACCGCGACCGCGGCGCCGTCGGCTTCGACATCGCCGGGCCCGAGGCTGGCTTCCCGCCCTCGAACCACAAGGCGGCGTTCGACTACCTCGCGGCGCAGTTCTTCCCGGCCACCGTGCACGCGGGGGAGGCCGACGGGCTCGACAGCATCCGCAGCGCCCTCCTCGACGGGCGCGCCCTGCGCCTCGGCCACGGCGTGCGCCTGGCCGAGGACATCACGATCGAGCGCCAGGACGACGAGAACACCTACGTGACGCTCGGCACCCTGTCGCAGTGGGTGAAGGACCGCGAGATCGCCCTGGAGACCAGCCCGACCTCCAACCTGCAGACCGGCGCCATCGCGGCCTGGGGCGACGACATCCTCGACCACCCGTTCGACCTGCTGTACCAGCTCGGCTTCCGGGTCACAGTCAACACCGACAACCGTCTGATGAGCGGCACGACGCTGACGCGCGAGCTGAGCATCCTCGCCGACGCGTTCTCGTACGACCTCACCGACCTGGAGATCTTCCAGCTCAACGCCGCCGCCGGGGCGTTCCTCCCGGTCGAGCAGCGTGAGGAGCTGGCCGAAATCATCACAGCAGGTTTCGAGGGTTCGTGACCCGCTAACGCGTACGCTGGACCCATGCCGCTGCCATCGTTGCCCGACACCGCTGTGACCGTCGGAGCCCACGCCTCCGACTGGCGCGACGCGGTCGAACTCGCGGGGGCGGCGCTGGCGCGCTCCGGCGCGACGGAGCAGGGCTACAGCGCGCGGATGGTCCAGGTGATCGAGGAGTTCGGCGCCTACATCGTGATCGCGCCGGGCCTCGCCCTGGCGCACGCGCGGCCGGGGCCGGACGTGAACCACGATGGTCTGTCGGTGGTCACGCTCGACGACCCGGTGGTCTTCGGGCACCCCCACAACGACCCGGTGTCCGTCGTGATCGGCCTGGCCGTGACGTCGCCGGAGGCGCACGTGTCGAGCGTCGCCGAGCTGGCCAACGTCTTCAACGACCCGGGTGCGATCCCGGCGCTGGCGGCCGCGGGCGACGTCGCGGAGGTGCAGCGCATCCTCACGCTCAGCGAAGAGGAAGCGGCGCGATGAGAGGGACGACTCGGCTGACAGGGACCACGCTGTGAAGATCGTCGCGATCTGCGGCGCGGGGATCGGCACCTCCGGCATTCTGAAGGTGAACGCCGAGCGCGTGCTCGACCGCCTCGGCCTCGACGCGGACGTGACCGCGGCGGACGTCGCGAGCGTGGATTCCGCCTCCAGCGACGCGCAGATCATCCTCACGTCGCCCGAGCTGGTCGACCGCATCGGGCCGACCAACGCGGACGTGATCGTGGTGCAGAACTACTTCGACCTCGACGAGCTCGAGCAGAAGCTCGACGAGGCGCTGGGCTGATCTCCGCGATTACGCGATGAGCTCGCGCATCGCGGCGGCGAGGGCGGCGACGCGCGCGGTCGCGGTGGCGCGCCGCGCGGCCACATCGCCCTCGTCGCTGGACGCGTCGATGTAGATCTTCAGCTTGGGCTCGGTGCCGCTCGGGCGGACCATGACGCGCGAGCCGTCCGCGAGGACGATGCGCAGCACGTCGCTCGGCGGCAGCGCGCCGAAGCCGTCGCGGAGGTCGTCGATGTGGTCGACGGCGACCTCGCCGAGCCGGTTCGGCGGCGTCGAGCGCAGCGCGGCCATGATCTCCCCGATGCGGGACAGGTCGGTGACGCGGAGCGAGATCTGGTCGCTGGCGAAGTAGCCGAAGCGCTCCGCGAAGGCGTCCAGGTGGTCCGCGATCGTCCGTCCGGAGGCCGCGAGCTCGTTGGCGAGGTCGAGGAACGCCGTGGCGGCCGAGATGCCGTCCTTGTCGCGGATGGTCTTCGGGTTGACGAGGTAGCCGAGCGCCTCCTCGAAGCCGAAGATCAGTCCCGGAGCGCGGGAGACCCACTTGAACCCGGTGAGCGTGTCCGCGAAGTCCAGGTGGTACGCCGCCGCGACGGCCGCGAGGGCCGGTGAGGAGACGATCGAGCAGGCAAGCGTGCCGAAGGCGCCCCCCGCGGTCGACGTGCGCTCAGCGAGCTCGGCGGCGCGCCAGCCGAGCAGGGCGCCGACCTCGTTGCCGCTCAGGCGCCGGAACCCGTCGGCCGAGTCGTCCGGGATGGCGACGGCGAGCCGGTCGGCGTCCGGGTCGTTCGCGATGATCAGGTCGACGCCCGCGGCGCGACCGGTCGCGAACGCCAGGTCCATCGCGCCCGGCTCCTCCGGGTTCGGGAACGAGACGGTCGGGAAGGCGGCATCCGGGTCGCGCTGCTCCAGCACCACCGCCGCCGTGGAGAATCCGGCACGCTCGAAGACAGCCTCCGCCGTGCGCCAGCCGACGCCGTGCATCGCGGTGTAGGCGAACGAGACGGCGTCCCGCGGCGCGGTCGTGGTCGCGACGGCGGCGGTGGCCTCGATGTATGCGGCCTCCACATCGCCCGACGCGACCTCGTACTGCTCCGAGCGCGGCAGGTCGCGGATGTCGCCCTGCGCGACCTGGAGGATGCGCGCCTCGATCTGGGCGTCGGTCGGCGAGACGATCTGCGAGCCGTGGTTCACCCCGCCCAGGTAGACCTTGTAGCCGTTGTCGTCCGGCGGGTTGTGACTCGCCGTGACCATGACGCCGGCGCTCATATCGAGGTGCCGCACGGCGAACGCGAGCACCGGGGTCGGCAGCAGCCGGGGGAGCAGGACCGCGCGCACGCCGGCGCCGGCCATCAGCTCGGCGGTGTCGCGGGCGAAGACGTCGGAGTTCTTCCGTCCGTCGTAGCCGATGACCACCGACGGCTGGGCGCCATCGGAGTGCTCCAGCAGCCAGCGCGCGAAGCCGGCCGCGGCCTGGGAGACCAGGACGCGGTTCATCCGGTTGGGCCCGGCGGCGATCTCACCGCGGAGGCCGGCGGTGCCGAACTCGAGCCGCGTGTCGAACCGCGCGTGGAGGTCGGCGATCGCCACCGCGGACCCGGCCTCGGCGGCCACGATCAGCGACTGCAGCTCGTCGCGGGTCTCGGGGTCGGGGTCCTGCGCGAGCCAGGCGCGCGCCGCGGCGAGGAGCTGGGGCGTGTCGAGCGGCCCCGTCTGGATGTCGGAACCGGTCACAGGGCCTCCACGATCCGGGCCAGCAGGGCGCTGATCACGGGCTCGGCCTCCCGGCCGGCTTCGATGACCTCCTGGTGGCTGAGCGGGGTCTTCTGGATGCCGGCGGCCAGGTTGGTGACGAGCGACATGCCGAGGATCTCCATGCCGGCCTGGCGGGCGGCGATGGCCTCCAGCGCCGTCGACATGCCCACGATGTGGCCGCCTATCGCCTTGGCCATCTGCACCTCGGCCGGGGTCTCGTAGTGCGGTCCGCGGAACTGCGTGTACACACCCTCGTCGAGGCTCGGGTCGATGGTCTTCGCGAGGTCGCGCAGGCGCTTCGAGTACAGGTCGGTGAGGTCGATGAAGGTCGCGCCCTCCAGCGGCGAGTCCGCCGTCAGGTTGATGTGGTCGCTGATCAGCACCGGGGTGCCGGGCTTCCAGTGCTCCTTGATGCCGCCCGCGCCGTTGGTGAGGACCATCGTGGTCGCGCCGGCGGCCGCGGCGGTGCGGACGCTGTGCACGACCCGGCGCACGCCGTGGCCTTCGTAGTAGTGGGTGCGCGCGCCGATCACGAGCGCGTGCTTGCCGTTCGCGAGGCGGAGCGAGCGCAGCGTGCCGGCGTGCCCCTCCAGCGCCGGCTTGCTGAAGCCGAGGATCTCGTGCGCGGGGATGACGGCGACGGTCTCGCCGATCAGGTCGGCGGCCTTGCCCCAGCCGCTGCCGAGGGTGAGGGCGATGTCGTGCTTCTCGACGCCGGTCTTCTCGGCGAGCTGCTGCGCTGCCTCCGCGGCGACCTCGAACGGGTCGGCTGCGGGGTCGTCGAGCGGGTTCTGGGTGGTTTCGAGCATGAGGCAACTCTACTGAGGGCCACCCGGCGGCACAGCGTCCGCGCGGTTGCGCATCGGTGCACCGGGATACGGAAGAATAAGAGGCATGGCCTATGAATTCGAGCGCAAGCAGCGGATCGCCGTCCTCGGCGGCGGACCGGGCGGGTACGAGGCGGCACTCGCCGGCGCGCAGCTCGGCGCGGACGTCACGCTCGTGGAGCGCTCCGGTGTCGGCGGCTCGGCCGTCATCACCGATGTGGTGCCCTCCAAGAGCCTCATCGCCACCGCGGAGGCCACCAACTCCATCTCCGAGGCGACCGACCTCGGCGTCCAGTTCTTCTCACGCGGCGAGAGCGGCAAGCCGGTGCGTCCGGAGATCGCCGTCAACCTGGCCGCGGTCAACAAGCGCCTGATGGGCCTGGCCCGCCAGCAGTCGGAGGACATGCGCGCCGAGCTCGTGCGCGCGGGCGTCCGCATCGTCACCGGCGAGGGCCGGCTCGACGGCGAGAACGCGATCATCGTGTCCACCGGAACGGGCGACGCCGGCACCGACTTCGACCGGGTGGAGGCCGACACGATCGTGATCGCGGTCGGCGCGAGCCCGCGCATCCTGTCCTCCGCGGTCCCGGACGGCGAGCGCATCCTGACCTGGACCCAGCTCTACGACCTCGCCACCGTCCCGGAGCACCTGATCGTGGTCGGGTCGGGCGTCACGGGCGCCGAGTTCGCGTCGGCGTACACCGCGCTCGGCTCGAAGGTCACGCTGATCTCGTCGCGCGACCAGGTCCTCCCGGGCGAGGACGCCGACGCCGCCCGCGTCATCGAGAACGTCTTCAAGCGCAACGGCATGCAGGTGCTCTCCAAGTCGCGCGCCGAGTCCGTGGTCCGTACCGAGAACGGTGTGGTCGCCACGCTCACCGACGGCCGCACGGTGGAGGGCAGCCACTGTCTGATGGCCGTCGGCTCCATCCCGAACACTGCGGGCATCGGCCTGGAGGAGGCGGGCGTGCAGCTCACGCCGTCCGGCCACATCCGGGTCAACCGGGTCGCACGCACGTCCATCCCGAACATCTACGCGGCGGGCGACTGCTCCGACCTGCTGCCGCTGGCGTCGGTCGCCTCCATGCAGGGCCGCACCGCGGTGTTCCACGCGATGGGCGACGCGGTCAACCCGATCGAGCTGCGCAACGTCACCTCGAACATCTTCACCCAGCCGGAGATCGCGACGGTCGGCTGGAACCAGAAGCAGATCGAGGACGGCATCGCGCAGGGCGACATCTACAAGCTGCCGCTGAAGTCCAACCCGCGCGCCAAGATGCTCGGCATCCGCGACGGCTTCGTGAAGCTGTTCGCGCGCACGGGGTCGGGTACCGTGATCGGCGGCGTGATCGTCGCGCCGCGGGCCTCCGAGCTGATCTTCCCGCTCGCGCTGGCGGTGGAGCACCGGCTCACGGTCGACCAGGTGGCGCGGGCGTTCACGGTGTACCCGTCGCTCTCCGGGTCGATCTCGGACGCCGCGCGCGCGATGCACATCGTGCTCTAGACGGGAGGCCGCGGGATGGAGGAGGTCCTGGTCGTCGGCGTCCTCGCCGTGCTGACCATCGCGGCCGCCACCGTCTACGGGCAGCGCTTCGGGGTGGCGTCGCCGCTCATCCTCGTCGTGGTCGGCATCCTGGTCTCCTTCCTGCCGTTCGTGCCGGTGTTGGAGGTCCAGCCCCAGTGGATCATCGCGGGGGTGCTTCCGCCGCTGCTCTACTCGGCGTCGGTGTCGATGCCGTCGATGAACTTCCGGCGGGAGTTCGGCGCGATCGGCGGCCTCTCGGTGGTGCTCGTGATCCTGAGCTCTGTGCTGCTCGGCATCTTCTTCGCGTGGGCGATCCCGGGATTGGGGCTCGCCTGGGGCGTTGCGCTCGGCGCGATCGTCAGCCCGACCGACGCGGTGGCGACCGGCATCGTGAAGCGCGCGGGGGTGTCGCCGCGCGTCGTCGCCATCCTGGAGGGCGAGAGCCTGCTCAACGACGCGACGGCGCTGGTGTTGCTGCGGGCGGCGGTCGCGGCCGCGGCGGTGGCCTCCTTCACCCTCGGCGCGGTGACGCTGTCGTTCCTCTACTCGGTGGTCGTCGCGGTGGTGTTCGGCTGGGCGGTCGGGCGGCTGAACCTGATCGTGCGGGCGCGCGTGAAGGACGCGACGGTCAACACGGTGCTGTCGTTCACGGTGCCGTTCCTGGCCTCCATCCCGGCGGAGGCGCTGGGGGCGTCCGGGCTGGTCGCGGCCGTCGTCGCGGGCCTGATCACCGGCAGCCGCGGGCCGCGCGTGCTGTCGCCGGAGCACCGGCTGTCGGACACCCAGAACTGGCGGACCGTGGAGCTCGTGCTGGAGGGCATGATCTTCCTCACGATGGGCCTGGAGCTGTTCGGCATCGTCCAGAAGGTGCAGAAGGACCACTCCGGCGTCCTGCCGGCGGTCGGCATCGCGGCGGCCGCGCTGCTGCTCACGCTGGTGGTGCGGGCCGCGTTCGTGGCGCCGCTGCTCGCCCTGCTGGCCCGACGGGGGCGCAGGCGCGAGCGGATGCGGCCGGCGCTGACCAAGCTTCAGGAGCGGCTGGAGGACCCGGAGGCCGCCAGGCGCCTGCTCGAG
Organism: Leifsonia sp. EB34; assembly: GCF_041260585.1. Taxonomy (NCBI): domain Bacteria; kingdom Bacillati; phylum Actinomycetota; class Actinomycetes; order Micrococcales; family Microbacteriaceae; genus Leifsonia; species Leifsonia sp. EB34. Next base: position 667,654 of record NZ_JBGCCV010000001.1, on the reverse strand, counting down.
CAGGGACCGCCCCCGCCCGACGCGGCGGCTGCGCTGCCGCCGGAAGCGGAGCTCGCCGACGACCCGGAGGCGCACGCGGACGTCCTCGCGTCGGACCCGGCCGTCGCGCATGCGGAGGTGGCGAAGGTGGCGGGCATGCCGGAGGTCGCCGCCGTCACACGGGACACGCTCGGGGCGACGCCCTCCGGCTGGCGTGGCCGCCTGATCCGGAGGCAGCGCCAGCGGCAGCGGGCCTGGACGGTGGAGAACCTCACCCGGTTCGGCACGCGGCTGCGGCGGGTGCTGGCGGACATCGACTACTTCACGGGGACGCCGCTCGGCTGGCGCGAGGGCAGCATCGTCGTCTGGGCCGGGATGCGCGGCGCGGTCACCGTCGCCGCAGCGCAGAGCCTCCCGTCGAACACGCCGGGCCGGTCGGTGCTCGTGCTGATCGCGTTCCTGGTCGCGGCCGGGTCGCTGCTGCTCCAGGGCGGGACCCTCGGGTTCGTGCTGCGCGTGGTGAAGCCGGCGGCCTCCGACCCGCAGGTCGAGAAGGAGGAGCGCAAGCGGCTGCTGGAGCTGCTGCACGAGGCGGGGCAGGCGGTGCCGCAGCCGGACACCACGGAGCGCACGCCGGAGGCGTTCAACCAGCACAAGTCGGCGCGGCTGAAGCGCATCCGCGCCCAGCGCGACGCGCTGCTCGACGCCCGCGACGACGGCACCTTCAGCGCCGACGCGCTCGCCGGCGCGCTCAGCAACCTCGACGCCGACGAGATCAGCATCGACCTGAAGGGCGACCCCACCGAGGCCACCGGCTAGGCCCGCCCCAACTCCGGAGATCCCGTCCCACCCCGCCCGATTCTCCGGAATTACGGACTCCCGCGCGGCGTATCCGCGCACCTCTCCGGATTTACCAACCTCCCTCCCAGCCGCGTCAAGGGGATGTGTTCTCCACAGTTCCCACCTGGACGGGCCAGCCGTCGCCCCCACGACGGAGGCTGGCTGGATGACATGGATGAACGTTCTCGCGGGCCTCGGCGGAATAGCGACCTCGAACCAGTTGGTCGCAGGCGGTGTCACGGCCCGCGAACTCACCGCCGCTGTCCGCGGCGGCCGTCTGCTGCGGCCCCGCCGGGGCGTCTACGCCCTGCCCTCAGCGCCCCCGCTCGCCATCGCCGCGGTCGCCAACGGCGGACGCCTGTCATGCGTGTCGGCGGCACGGAGCTACGGGCTGTGGGGTGGGGTCGACGGACGGACCCACCTGCGCGTGCCGTCGCACGCCACCCGCCTGCCGGACGGCGACTGCGTCCGCCACTGGGTCGATGGCGATCCGCATCCCGAGTGCTGGCGGGTCTCCGTCCCCGACTGCCTCCGGTCGGCGGCGAGGTGCGCCACCGAGGAGACAGCGGTGGCGGTGCTCGACACAGCGGTCTCGGCCGGGCTTGTCACGCTGACCGGGGTCGAGCGCATCTTCTCCGACCAGCCGCCCTGGATGCGAGCCATCGCGTCCAGGGCGCGCCCGGGCTCCGACTCGGGCATCGAGTCCCTCGTCCGGCAGCGACTGGAATCCCGCGGCCATGTGGTGGAGCAACAGATCCACGTGGCCGGCGTCGGCAGAGTGGACATGCGAATCGATGGTGTCCTCTACCTCGAACTCGACGGCTTCGCCTATCACTCGGGCCGGGAGGCGTTCGAACGGGACCGCGCCCGCGACACCGGGCTGGCGCTTGCGGGCGGCCGGCGGCTCCGGGTGTCCGCGCGGCAGGTGCTGGAGGAGTGGGAGGCCGTTCTCGGCGTCGTGGAGGGGGTGTTGGTTGTTCCGGAGAAGCGTGGCGTGGTGGCCCTCAAATGACCGTAACTCCGGAGAACCGGGCCGATATGGGACGGTTCTCCGGAGTTACGGAGGGGTCAGACGATGTTGAGGAGGAGGTGGCCGGAGGAGACGGTCTCGCCGACGGCGGCGTTGATGCCGGAGACGGTGCCGTCCTTGTGGGCGGTGAGGGGCTGCTCCATCTTCATGGCCTCCAGCACCAGCACCAGGTCGCCCTTGACGACCTCGTCGCCGTCGGCGACCGCGACCTTCACGACGGTGGCCTGCATGGGCGCGGTGACCGAGTCGCCGGTGGCCGTGTCCACGGCGTGCGCTCCGGAGCGGCGGCGCGGGGCGGGAGCCGCGGCCTCCGCCGGGCCGCCGCCGCTGAGCAGGCGCGCCGGCAGCGACACCTCGATGCGCTTGCCCTCGACCTCGACCACGACATTGCTGCGGCGCTCGGCAGCGCCGGTCTCGCCCAACTCCCCGGCCCACGGCTCGACGCCGCCGGCCCACTCGGTCTCGATCCAGCGGGTGTAGATGGAGAACGGCTCGCCGTCCTGCGGCGCGAAGGCGGGGTCGCGCACGATCGCGCGGTGGAAGGGCAGCACGGTCGGCAGACCGGCGACCTCGAACTCGTCGAGCGCGCGGCGGGAGCGCTCCAGCGCCTCCTCGCGGTTGGCGCCGGTCACGATGAGCTTGGCGAGCATGGAGTCGAACGCGCCGGAGATGACGTCGCCCGCCTGGATGCCGCTGTCCACGCGGACGCCGGGGCCGCCCGGCGCCTTGAACACGTGCACGGGTCCGGGGGAGGGGATGAAGTTGCGTCCGGCGTCCTCGCCGTTGATGCGGAACTCGAAGGAATGACCGCGCGGCGCCGGGTCCGCGTAGTCGAGCTCGCCGCCCTCGGCGAGGCGGAACTGCTCGCGCACGAGGTCGATGCCGGTGACCTCCTCGGAGACCGGGTGCTCGACCTGCAGGCGGGTGTTGACCTCCAGGAACGACACGGTGCCGTCCTTGCCGATCAGGAACTCGCAGGTTCCGGCGCCTTGGTAGCCGACCTCCTTGAGGATGGCCTTCGACGCGCTGTACAGCTTGTCGAGCTGCTCCGGGGTGAGGAACGGCGCGGGCGCCTCCTCGACCAGCTTCTGGTGGCGGCGCTGCAGCGAGCAGTCGCGGGTGGAGACCACGACGACGTTGCCGTAGGCGTCCGCGAGACACTGGGTCTCGACGTGGCGCGGCTGGTCGAGGTACTTCTCCACGAAGCACTCGCCGCGACCGAACGCGGCGATGGCCTCGCGGGTGGCGGAGTCGAAGAGCTCGGCGACCTCGTCGCGGGTGCGGGCGACCTTGAGGCCGCGGCCGCCGCCGCCGAACGCCGCCTTGATGGCGACCGGGAGGCCGTGCTCGTCCACGAAGTCCAGGACCTCGGCCGCGTCGGCGACCGGGTTGAGGGTGCCGGGGGCGAGCGGAGCGCCGACCTTCTCGGCGACGTGACGGGCAGACACCTTGTCGCCGAGGCGCTCGATGGCCTCCGGCGACGGGCCGATCCAGGTCAGGCCGGAGGCGATGACGGCGCGGGCGAAGTCGGCGTTCTCGGCCAGGAAGCCGTAGCCCGGGTGCACGGCGTCGGCGCCGGAGCGGCGGGCGACCGAGAGGATCTTGTCGATGACCAGGTAGGTCTCGGCGCTGGTCGTGCCCTCGAGTGCGTACGCCTCGTCGGCGAGCCGTACGTGCAGGGCGTCGCGATCCTGGTCGGCGTAGACGGCGACGGAGGCGATTCCGCTGTCCTTCGCGGCACGGATGACGCGGACGGCGATCTCGCCGCGGTTGGCGATGAGGACCTTCGAGATACGGGGCACAATTCCCTAGCCTATGCCGGGACCGGGACCAACTTTTGGACGATCCCCACAAAAAAGCCGGTGCACGGCTTCAGAGAGTCGACAAGTGACTTCCGAGTCGACACGGGCAGTCGGTCGGGCTCATGCCCGGTTCCACAGCTCCGTCCATTCGACGCCCAGCCGGCGCACCAGGTCGCGCAGCGTCGACAGCGACAGGCCGACCACGGTGCTCGGGTCGCCCTCCACGCGGGTGATGAACGGGCCGCCGAGGCTGTCGACGGTGAACGCGCCGGCGACCTCCAGCGGCTCGCCGCTCGCGACGTAGGCGTCGATCTCGGCGTCCGTGACGTCGGCGAAGGTGACGGAGGCGACCGCCGGCGCGCCGACCGCGCCGTTCTCGCGCCCGTCCCGGTGGTCGATCAGCCAGTGCCCGGAGTGGAGCGCTCCGGTGCGGCCGCGCTGCTGCAGCCAGCGCTCGCGTGCGACCGCGGGCCGGTGCGGCTTGCCGTGGATGTGCCCGTCGATCGCGAACGCCGAGTCGCCGCCCAGGATGAGGCCGTCGATCGGCGCCCCGTGCAGCGTGCCGCGCACGGCCTCCGCCTTCAGCCGCGCGAGGAGCTGGACCATCGCCTGCGGCGACAGCGGGCCGTGCTCGGCCTCGGCCGCCGCGACGGCCGCCGGCTCGTCCACGTGCGACGGCACGACGATCGGTTCCACACCCGCCGCGCGCAGCAGGGCGAGGCGGGCGGGGGAGGTGGAGGCGAGGTAGAGGCGCATGGTCACCTGTGGGATGCTCGATGGATGCCCCAGAAGGACGAGGTCGAACTCGACATTATCAACGTCGCGCACGGCGGCGTGTTCGTCGCCCGCCACGAGGGCCGCGTGGTCTTCGTGCCCGACGCCATCCCGGGGGAGCGAGTCCGCGCCCGCGTGGCCGACCGCGCGCATGACCGGTTCTGGCGCGCCGAGCTGCTGGAGGTCCTGGAGCCGGCGGCCGAGCGGCGCGAGCACGTCTGGGGTGCCGCGTCGGTGAGCCGGGCGCCCGAGCGGCGGGCCGGCGGCGCGGAGTTCGGCCACATCCGGCTCGACCACCAGCGCGAGCTCAAGCGGCGCGTGATCGTGGACGCCCTCCAGCGCACGGCGAAGCTCGACCCCGCCGCCATCGAGGCGCTCGGCGCGAACGGCGGCGGGCCGGTGGTGGAGGCCGTCGCCGGCGAGACCGAGGACGGCACCGGCTGGCGCACGCGCGTCCGCCTCCAGGTCGGGGAGGACGGCGCGATCGGGCCGTACGCCGCCCGCACGCACACCATCGTCCCGGTCTCCGACCTCCCGCTCGCGACGAGCGCGGTCGAGGAGTCCACCCCGTTCGGCCAGCGCTTCCCGGGCGCGGAGTCGGTGGATGTGGTGGCGACCGGCAGCGGCGCGACCCATGTGCTGGTCAACGACCTCCCCGAGCGGCGCGGCAAGCGGCTGGTCCGGCCCCGCCGCCGCCCTGTACCGATCCGCGAGCGGGTGGGCGAGCGCGAGTTCCGGCTGGACGCCCGCGGGTTCTGGCAGGTGCACCGCCAGGCGGCGGCGACCCTCACGGAGGCCATCCGCTCCGCGGTGGACGAGGCGCTGTTCGACCCGCGCGCCGCGAACCTCGACCTCTACGGCGGCGTCGGCCTCCTCGCCGCGGCGCTGGGCGACCGGTTCGGCTCCACGCTCCGCATCACGTCGGTGGAGGCCGATGAGGCCGCGACCGACGACGCAGCAGAGAACCTGGCCGAGTGGGTCGGCGCGAGCGCCGTCACCGCCCGGGTGGAGCGTTTCGTCACGGGCCTGGCCGCGGAGGCCACCGCGGCCGAGCGGGCCCGGCTGCACGCGGCGACCGTCGTGCTCGACCCGCCGCGCTCCGGTGCCGGCCGGGAGGTCGTCGACGCGATCGCGTCGATGCGGCCGGCGCAGATCGTCTACGTCGCCTGCGACCCCGTCGCCCTCGCGCGCGACGTCGCCTACTTCGCGGAGCGCGGCTACCCGCTGCGCACCCTGCGGGCCTTCGACCTGTTCCCGAACACGCACCATGTGGAGGCCGTCGCCACGCTGACCCCGTGATCGCCCGGAATACATGTACACGCGCACTACGATGGTCAGCATGGTGCGAGTGGCAATCGTCGACGATCACGAGTCCGTGCGGCTCGGGCTCAAAGCTGCCTGTCAGGACGCGGGCTACGACGTCGTGGTCACCGCGGCGACGGTCGACGACTTCGTCCGGCAGCTCGGCACGCAGGAGTCCGACGTCGTCGTCCTCGACCTGTCGCTCGGCGACGGCTCCAAGGTGACCGACAACGTCAAGCGCGCCCAGGCGACCGGCGCCGCCGTGCTCGTCCACAGCATCGCCGACCGGGTCGCGAGCGTACGCGAGGCGCTCGCGGCGGGCGCCGCGGGCGTCATCCCGAAGTCCTCGCCGACCACGACGGTCATGAACGCGATCGAGACGGTCGCGCGCGGCGACGTGCTCAACAACCTGGAGTGGGCCACCGCGATCGACGCCGACAGCGACTTCGCGAAGGCCCAGCTCGGCCGCCGGGAGCGCGACGTGCTCCACCTCTACGCGTCCGGCCTGCCGCTGAAGGCGGTCGCCGCCCAGCTCGGGATCGCCAACTCCACGGCGCGCGAGTACCTCGACCGCATCCGCGTGAAGTACGTGGAGGTGGGCCGTCCCGCCCCGACGAAGGTCGACCTCCTGCGTCGCGCGGTCGAGGACGGCATCCTGCCCGGGCTCGACCCCGACACGGGCAATGAGCGCGCCTAGCGTCCAGCGCTCCGCCTCCGGAGCACCCCTCGAGGCGGCCAAGGCTCGCAACCCGCTCAGCAGGGCCAGGATCGAACGCATCTCGGATCGCACGGTGTCGGCGTTCGGCCTCGTCTTCGCACTGCAGACGTTCCCCAGCGCGCTGGGTCAGCTCGACTCCCTGCGCAGTCCGTGGGGACTCGTCGTCCTGGTCCTGATCTTCGGCGGCCTCGCCTTCACCGTCCTGCTGGCGATCTTCGCGCAGCGCTTCGTGAAGGTCACGATGGGCGTGCTGTCGGTGCTGTACTTCGCCGCGATCGTCACCTGGCCGCTGCTGGCATCCGACCCGCACGCGTTCACCTCGGACAAGCCGTGGGTGTGGTTCCTCTGCTCGGTCTTCACGGCGTTCGCCGCCGTCGCCTACCCGCTGTGGCTGGCCATCGCCTACACGATCGCCACCCCGCTCGCCTACGGGGTGGTTCGCGCGCTGCCCGCGGGCGGCGGAGTCGGTGCCGAGCTGGCCGGCCTGGACGCCGTCTATGCGATCATCCTCGGTGGCGTCATCCTGGCCATCATCGCGATGATGCGGCAGGCGGCGACCGCCGTGGACGTCGCGCAGAGCCAGGCGCTCGCCAAGTACGGCAACGCGGTGCGCCAGCACGCCACCGAGGTGGAGCGCGTGCAGGTGGACGCGATCGTGCACGACAGCGTGCTGACCACCCTGCTGTCCGCCGCCAGCGCGCGCACGCCGGAGCAGAAGGACCTGGCCGCCCGGATGGCCGCCGACGCGATCGGCCACCTGCACGCCGCGGAGGCGTCCGGCCCCGTGGATCAGACCCAGGTCGGCGTCGAGCAGCTCTCGGACCGGCTGGTGACGGCCGCACGGGCGTTCTCCTCGCCGTTCGAGGTGGACGCGCGCGACGCCGACGAGTTGCACAGCCTCCCGGTCAACGTCGCGGAGGCCGTCTACTCGGCGGCCGTGCAGGCGATGGTCAACAGCATGCAGCACGCAGGCGGCGACGAGGTGCACCGCAGCGTGGTCGTCCGCGGCGGTGAGCACGGCGCGGCGGTCCGCGTGATCGTCACCGACGACGGCCGCGGCTTCGACGCCGACGAGGTCCCGGCCGAGCGGCTGGGCCTGCGGGTGAGCATCCGCGAGCGGGTGGCGAAGGTCGGCGGCCGTGCCACCGTCGTGTCCGCGCCGGGCCAGGGCACCACGGTCACCATCGCCTGGCCCGCCGGCGAGCACGGCTCGCTGGTCGAGCGCGAGCAGGAGGCCGCCGGATGATCACCCTCAACCGCGTGCTGTTCTTGGGCCTGGGCGCGCTTTTCTCGGCCTACCACCTGTTCCTCGGGCTGTCGTCGCTGTCGACCCCCGGTTCCCCGGGGCCGGCCGTCGTGGCGATGGTGCTGTACGCGGGCGCGACCGTGCTGAGCCTGTGGCCGACGAGCCCGACCAAGATGCCGCTCTGGCTCGCGGCGTTCGACCTCGCCGTCTGCGTGGTCATCCCGATCCTGGTCACCAGCGAGCTGAACCCGGCCAAGGACAACGGCTACGCGACCTGGTACGTCGCGGCGGTGGGCACGCTGATGACGATCGCCGCCGTGCGCCGCCAGCAGTTCGTGGCGTGGGTCGGCGTCGGCTTCCTGGCCGTGCAGACCGTGTTCTGGGCGGGGCCGGGCGCGCTCGCCGGACTGGGTGTGATCGGCTCGGTCGTCTGGGTCGGGGTCGCCGTGGTCATCTCCGGCTCGCTCGCCAAGGCCGGCCGCGACGCCCTCCAGTTCGCCCGGGCCGAGCGGGAGGCCACCGAGTGGCAGGCCGCGCAGGAGGCGCACGTCATGGAGCGCCAGCTCCGGCTGCGGCAGACCTACCGCGTGGCCGCGCCGATGCTCGCCGAGATCGTGCGGAGGGGCGGCGACCTCACCGAGGCGGAGCGGCGCGAGTGCCGCTATCTCGAGGGCGCCATCCGCGACGAGATCCGCGGACGCCGCCTGCTCAACGACGATGTGCGCCGGGAGGTCATGGACGCCCGCCGCCGCGGCGTGGTGGTCAGCCTGCTCGACGAGGGCGGGATCGACGACCTCGACCAGCGCGGCCTGGAGACGGTCCTGCGCCGGCTCGCGGACGCGATCCGCGGCACGACGACGGACAAGCTGATCGTGCGGACGGTGCCGCGGTCGTCCAAGACGGCGGTGACGGTGGTGGGCCTCCGGATGTCCGACGACGGCGCCGCCAACGCGCTGGGTGCCGAGTCGGAGGACGACGAGGTCGACCTCTGGCTGGAGATCCCGCGCCCGCTGGTCGACGCCGCCCGCTGACCGCCGCAAGCCCGCTGAGGGGCAGAAGTGGGCCTTAACGGATGAAAGGGGCCGACACCCGAATTTGTCGGCCCCTTTTCAAACCCCGAGTCAGGACGACAACCCGAATATCGTCCTGACTCGCCCCCAAAGCACTCGCCCGCTTACCCTAGTCGGCGAGTGATTGGCGGTGTAACTCACGAGGAGAGACACCTAGCAGTAACAATATTGTCGCCCCTGCCGATAAATACATAGTCGTCATTTTGGGGGACCCGAGGGGGACAGTATTCGGGTCCCCGCGGAACGTCGGTGGCGGATTATCGGGTGTCCCACATCCGGGGGACTCCCCGATCGGGGTACAAACCCGGTTTCGGGGTACGCGGCGGTCTCAGGCCGAGAACGACCGCCACACGCCGGGGCCGGGTGTGAGCGGCGTGCGGAGGCTGCGCTGCGAGCGTTCCCAGCCGTCCGGTCCGCGCTGCGGCCGGGCGTCCCTGGCCGCCGCAGCGGCCTCGGCGGCGGCCGTCGCAAGCACGGCCGTGACGGCCGCGACCTCCTCCGGCGTGACGCCCTTGGTGAGGAATCGCAACTGCGACGGGTCGAGCGGAGACGGGCCGTCCGACGCTGCGTGGGCGCCGCTCACAGCGGGATGTTCCCGTGCTTCTTCGCCGGCAGCGACGCACGCTTGGTGCGCAGGGCCCGCAGCGCCTTGATGACCGAGATCCGGGTCGCGGACGGCTGGATCACGCCGTCCAGCTCGCCGCGCTCGGCGGCGAGGAACGGGCTGGCGACGTTGTAGGTGTACTCGCTGGCGAGGCGGGCGCGCACGGCCGCGACGTCCTCGCCGGCCTCCTCGGCGCGCTTGATCTCGCCGCGGTAGAGGATGTTGACCGCGCCCTGGCCGCCCATGACCGCGATCTCGGCCGTCGGCCAGGCGAGGTTCAGGTCGGCGCCGAGCTGCTTGGAGCCCATCACGATGTAGGCGCCGCCGTAGGCCTTGCGGGTGATGATCGTCACCAGCGGCACGGTCGCCTCCGCGTAGGCGTAGAGCAGCTTCGCGCCGCGCCGGATGACGCCGGTCCACTCCTGGTCGGTGCCGGGCAGGTAGCCGGGCACGTCCACCAGGGTGAGGATCGGGATGCTGAACGCGTCGCAGAACCGCACGAACCGCGACGCCTTCTCGCCCGCGTCGATGTTGAGCGTTCCCGCCATCGAGCTGGGCTGGTTGGCGACGATGCCGACCGAGCGGCCCTCCACCCGGGCGAAGCCGATCACGATGTTCGGCGCGAACAGCGGCTGGATCTCCAGGAACTCGCCGTCGTCGACGATCCCCTCGATGATCGTGGTCACGTCGTACGGCTGGTTGGGGGAGTCCGGGATGATCGTGTCCAGGCGCCGGTCGGCGTCGGTGATCTCCAGTTCCGGCTCCGCCTCGAACACCGGCAGCTCGGCCAGGTTGTTCTGCGGCAGGTAGCTGAGCAGGGTGCGCGCGTAGTCGAGGGCGTCCTCCTCGTCGCTCGCGAGGTAGTGGGAGACGCCGGAGATTTTGTTGTGGGTGAGCGCGCCGCCCAGCTCCTCGAAGCCGACGTCTTCGCCCGTGACGGTCTTGATGACGTCGGGGCCGGTGACGAACATGTGGCTCGACTTGTCGACCATGATCACGAAGTCGGTGAGGGCGGGGGAGTACACCGCGCCGCCGGCCGCCGGGCCCATGACGATCGAGATCTGCGGGATGACGCCGGAGGCGGCGGTGTTGCGGCGGAAGATCTCGCCGTACTTGCCGAGCGCGACCACGCCCTCCTGGATGCGCGCGCCGCCGGAGTCGAGGATGCCGATCATCGGCACGCCCGTCTTGAGCGCGTGGTCCATGACCTTGATGATCTTCTCGCCGGCGACCTCGCCGAGGCTGCCGCCGAAGATGGTGAAGTCCTGGCTGAAGACCGCGACGTTGCGGCCGTGGATGGTGCCGACGCCGGTGACGACCGCGTCGCCGTAGGGCCGCTTGGCCTCCATGCCGAACGCGTGCGTGCGGTGGCGGACGAACTCGTCGAACTCCACGAACGAGCCCTGGTCGAGGAGCAGGTCGATGCGCTCACGGGCGGTCAGCTTGCCCTTGGCGTGCTGCTTCTCGATCGCGGCCTGCCCGCTGGCGGTCACGGCCTCGTGGAACCGCTCCTTGAGGTCGGCCAGTTTGCCGGCGGTCGTGAAGGGATCGGGGGTCTGACGTGCTTCGGTGTCGGTCACGCCGTTCACTCTACCTGCCAGCCGAACAGCGATGCCGTCTACGGATTCCTACAAATCCGGGTGCGTTCGCTGGCAGAATTGAGCAATGAACTTCCGTCGCAGCCGGGCTGTCGTCCCCGTCCTCGAGGTGCTGCCGGAGGCCGCATCCACCAACGACGTGCTGCAGGCGCGCGCCGGAGACCTGCCCGACCTCGCGGTCGTGGTGACCGACAACCAGACGGGCGGCCGAGGGAGGCTCGGCCGGGTCTGGGTGTCGCCTCCCGCTAAGGCGCTGGCGATCTCGGTGCTGCTGCGGCCTGAAGGCCTTCCGCCGGAGGCGCTCGGCTGGTTCCCGCTGCTCGCCGGGGTCGCGATGAGTCGCGCGCTCTCGGGCTTCACGAGCCGGGAGGTCGCGGTCAAGTGGCCGAACGACGTGCTGATCGATGAGGCCAAGGTGTGCGGCATCCTCTCCGAGCTGCTGCCGGGCATGGACGGCGTGATCGTCGGCGCGGGGGTGAACCTGACGCTGGAGGCGGACGAGCTGCCGACCCCGACCTCCACCTCGCTCGCCCTGGCCGGCGCGAAGGACGTCGACCCGGACGCGGTGCTCGCGGCCTACCTCACCCAGCTCAGCGTGCTCTACCGGGAATTCGTGGCCGCCGGCGGCGACCCGCTCCGCAGCGCCCTGCGCGACGAGGTCGTCGAGGCCTGTCACACGATCGGCCGGTCCGTGCGCGTCGAGCTCCCCGGCGGCGATGTGCTGCTGGGCACGGCGACGTCGATCGACGAGTCCGGCCGGCTGATCGTGGACTCGGATGACGGCCGCACCGCGGTGGCGGCGGGCGACGTGACCCACCTGCGGTATTAATGGGATACATGAGCAGTTCGCCGGAGGGTACGCCCGCGCCACCTCCCGAGCGGGTCATCGCCCGCCTCCGGTCGAACGCGCGTGCGCTGTTCTGGCCGAGCCTCGCCCTGATCGCCGCAGCCGGCGGGGTCGGCTACTTCGCCGGACGCGTCTCCGAGGTCTGGGAGGTCGTGCTGGTGTGGAGCGCGGCGGCGGCCGCCGTCCTGCTGCTGTTCCTGCTCCCGCTCGCTGTCTGGCTGAGCCGGCGCTACACGATCACCACGCGCCGGCTGATCATCCGGCACGGCTTCTTCGTGCGCGTGCGCCAGGAGCTGCTGCACAGCCGCGGCTACGACGTCGCGGTGCGGCGGTCGTGGCTGCAGAGCATGTTCCGCTCGGGGGACGTGCTGATCAACTCCGGGCTCGACCACCCGGTCGTGCTGCGGGACGTGCCGAAGGCCGATCAGGTGCAGCGCGCGCTGAGCGAGCTGATGGAGCGCACGCAGACCGTCGTGGCGGTGCGCCGGCAGCAGTCGGAGTCAGTCTCCGACGAGACCACTGTCTGGGGTTCGCGCTAGCGTCGAACCTGTCGTCGTGGCCGGCTCGGGAGCGGTGACGATGGTCGTGGCCGGCTGAGCGGCCGTGGTCCGGGCTTTCACATTCGCGGCCTTCGCATTCGCGGCCTTCGCCTCGGCGCGGGCGGGCGAGAACACCCACCAGCGGTAGAGCGCGAAGCGGAACAGCATGCCGATCGCCAGTCCGACGACGTTCGCCGAGATGTTGTCGGCGACCGGGCCCACCATCCCGAGCAGGTAGTGCGAGATCCACACGCAGACCAGCGGGATGCCCGTGCCGGTGGCGAGGCTGACGGCGAAGAACTCGACGCCCTCGCGGGCCGCGTTGTCCTGACGCTGGCCGGAGAACGCCCAGTAGCGGTTGCCGATCCAGTTGGTGAGGATGGCGATGACCGTCGCGATGATCGTGGAGTAGATCGTCGCGTGCTGCACGTTGCGCAGCACGATCAGCAGCATCACGTTGAAGACGACGAGGTTGACCCCGAAGCCGACGGCGCCCACCGCGCCGAACTTGATCAGCTGCGGGAGGAAGCGCGCGGTGCGGCGCGCTGCGGTCGTCTCGGTCGTCATGCTCCAGCCTGGCTATGCGGGAAGATAGAGGTGCGTTCGCCACACTACGCGGCCCCGGTGTCCGGTATCTGGGAGTTGCCCGCGCACCGTGTGAAGAGTATCGAGGAGAGACATCGGAGATGGCCAGGAACAAAGTCGGTGTGATCGGCGGCGGACAGTTGGCCCGGATGATGATTCCGCCCGCGGTGGAGCTCGGCATCGACATCCGCGTGCTGGAGGAGGCCGAGGGGATGAGCGCCGACCTGGCCGCGACCGGCGTCGGCGACTACCGCGACCTCGACACCGTGCTCGCGTTCGCCGAGACGGTCGACGTCGTGACGTTCGACCACGAGCACGTGCCGCCGGCGATCCTGCGTGAGCTGGTCGGCCGCGGCATCCCCGTGCACCCGGGCCCCGGCGCGCTGCTCTACGCGCAGGACAAGCTGCAGATGCGCGCCAAGCTCAGTGAGCTCGGCCTCCCGGTGCCGGACTGGGCCCGCGTGGAGTCCGCCGACGAGCTCGGCGCGTTCCTGGCCGACCACGGCGGACGCGCGGTCGTGAAGACGGCCCGCGGCGGCTACGACGGCAAGGGCGTGCGGGTCGTGTCGGAGGCCTCCGGGGCGGACGACTGGTTCCTCGCGCTCGCCGAGGACGGCCACGGCGGCGCCCTGCTGGTGGAGGAGCTGGTGGACTTCCGCCGCGAGCTCGCACAGCTCGTCGCCCGTCGCCCGTCCGGCGAGATGGCCGCGTGGCCGGTCGTGGAGACGGTGCAGCGCGACGGCGTCTGCGCCGAGGTGATCGCCCCGGCGCCCGGCTCGGCCGGCCGGGTCGCGGAGGTCTCCGCCGACATCGCCCGCCACGTCGCCGAAGGCCTCGGCGTCACCGGTGTGCTCGCTGTGGAGATGTTCGAGACCGTCGACGGCCGGGTGCTGATCAACGAGCTGGCGATGCGCCCGCACAACAGCGGCCACTGGTCGATCGAGGGCGCCGTCACGGGCCAGTTCGAGCAGCACCTGCGCGCGGTCCTCGACCTCCCGCTCGGCTCGACCGCGCCGCGCGAGGAGTGGTCGGTGATGGTCAACATCCTCGGCGGACCCCAGTCGGGCACGCTGCAGGACCGCTACCCGGCGGCGCTGGCGGCGCACCCGGAGGCGAAGTTCCACGGCTACGGCAAGGCGCCGCGCCCTGGGCGGAAGGTCGGGCACGTGACCGTCGGCGGCGACGACCTGGACGATGTCGTCTACCGCGCGCGCGCCGCGGCGGCCTTCTTCGAGGGCTGAGCAGGAGATTCGGCGCGACACGCCCGGTCACCTCCTGCACAAGCGTGCTCGGAAGGAGATACGAGCCGAATCTCCTTCGCAGATCGCGGCGGGCCTAACCCGTCCGCCCCGCACCCCGCACCTAGCATGGTTCCCATGCCCGCACAGTCTCAGCCCCTGGTGTCCGTGATCATGGGCTCCGACTCCGACTGGTCGGTGATGCAGGAGGCCGCGAAGGTGCTCACCGAGTTCGGTGTCGCGCACGAGGTCGAGGTCGTCTCGGCGCATCGCACGCCCGAGAAGATGATCGCCTTCGGCAAGGAGGCCGCAGGGCGCGGTGTGCGCGTCATCATCGCCGGCGCCGGTGGGGCCGCGCACCTGCCGGGGATGGTCGCGGCCGTCACGACGCTGCCGGTCATCGGCGTGCCGGTGCCGCTCGCCCGGCTGGACGGGCTGGACTCGCTGCTGTCGATCGTGCAGATGCCCGCCGGCGTCCCCGTCGCCACCGTCTCCATCGGCGGCGCCCGCAACGCCGGGCTGCTCGCCGTCAAGATCCTCGCCACCTCCGACCCGGAGCTGTCCGACGCTCTGGCGCGTTTCGCCGCCGACCTCGAGGCGAGCGTGGAGGAGAAGAACCGGGCGCTGCAGTCCCAGCTCTGACGGCGGCGACCCGCTCCGCCACCCCGACTCTCGTCGCCGGCGCAGCCGGCGGCGCGCGGCTGGTGGCTCGTCGGCCTCGACTTCCTCCTGCCCGGCGCGTCTGACCCTCCCAGGTGACCCCTGAACAGGTCACAGGAACCCCCCAGCGCCCGCCGGTACCGCCGGCCGGCTCCCGCGGGTACTGGTGGAGTGTGGACGAGACGCGGACGAACAACAGTGCACGCCTGACGGCCCTCGACGGGCTCCGCGGACTCGCGGCGGTCGTGGTCGTCTTCCACCACGCGCTCTACACCAACCCCGAGTTTCCCGGCGCTCCGGGCGGCGGCCACGCTCCCGCCGGCTCGTTCATGTGGTGGATCAGCTACACGCCGCTCAAGCTGGCGTCGGCCGGCGTGGAGTCGGTGATCGTGTTCTTCGTGCTGTCCGGTCTGGTCGTGACGCTGCCCGTGGTGCGCCGGCGCGGCTTCGACTGGGTGGCCTACTTCCCGCGCCGCGTGGTGCGGCTCATGGTCCCGGTCGCGGCGTCGGTCGTGCTGGCGGCGGCGTGGGTGGCCGCCATCCCGCAAGTGAGCACGCAGCCGAGCGGGACGTGGCTCAGCAACTCCTCGACCCCGAACTTCTCGTGGGAGTACATCGTCAAGGCGATGGACCTCCTCGGCGGCGACGGCCAGATCAACAACCCGCTGTGGTCGCTGCGCTGGGAGCTCGCCTTCTCGCTGCTGCTCCCGGTGTTCGCGATCGCTGCGCTCGCCATGCGCAGGTGGTGGATGGGCGGACTGGCCCTGGCCTGCGCACTGACCTGGCTGGGCGCGCACGCCGGGTCGGGGGAGCTGGAGTACTTTCCGGCGTTCTTCGTGGGCGCCGTCATCGCCGTGCGGCTGGACGTGGTCCGCGACGCCGCCGCGCGGATCAACACCCGCTGGTTCCGCCACCCGCTCTGGGTCGCACTGACCGTCGGGAGCGCGTTGCTGCTCATCGCACCGTGGCTCCTCGGGCCGGACGTCGGGAGCATCCCCGAGGTCGACAACGTGCTGAAGGGACTGGTCCCGCTGGCGGCGGCCGGGCTCGTGGTGGCGGCGCTCGGCTGGACGCCGCTGCGCGCGCTGTTCGAATCGCGCCCGCTGCAGTTCCTCGGCGCGATCTCGTTCAGCCTGTACCTGGTGCACGTGCCGATCATCCTGTTCAGCACCTACCTGTTCGCCGGGCAGGCCTGGTACGTGCCGCTGCTCTTCGCCCTCCCGCTGGCGGTGCTGGTCGCGGTCGGCTTCACCTGGCTGATCGAGAAGCGCAGCCACGGCTGGTCGAAGCGGGCAGGGGAGTGGGCATCGGCCCGCTACCGCGCCTGGTTCGGCCGCGACGAGGAGGCTGACGCCACCCGCCGCGAGCCCGCCGTCACCTCCTCGACGCGCACCTGACGGCGCACATTCGTGACGAATCGCAGCGCGGGGCGCGGAGCGCGTCAGAGGTCGGCGTGCAGCGCCCAGACGCGCTCGGCGGAGTCGCGCCAGCTGAAGGCGCGGGCGCGGTCCGATGCGAGCACGCCGAGGCGGGTGCGCAGGTCGCCGTCGTCGAGCACGCGGCCGATGGCGCCGGCGAGGCGCTCGCTGTAGCCGGCGTCGTCCTCGGCGGAGGACGGTCGCTCCACGACCAGGCTCGCGCCGGCGGCGACCTCCACCAGCGCGGGGTCGTCGGAGTGGATGACCGGCAGGCCGAACTTGAAGGCCTCCACGATCGGGAGGCCGAACCCCTCGGCGAGGCTCGGGTAGACGAACAGCGCCGCCCGGTCGAGCACGACCGCCAGGTCGGCGTCGTCCAGCCGGCCGAGCGCGCGCACCCTGTCCTCCGGGAGGCCCGCGGCGGCGGCGACGCCGGTCGCGGTGCCGTCGCCGTAGCGGTCGGGACCGGCGATGAGCAGCGGGATGTCGTGCGCCTCCGGCAGGGCGAC
Organism: Leifsonia sp. EB34; assembly: GCF_041260585.1. NCBI lineage: Bacteria > Bacillati > Actinomycetota > Actinomycetes > Micrococcales > Microbacteriaceae > Leifsonia > Leifsonia sp. EB34. The sequence continues at coordinate 650,895 of NZ_JBGCCV010000001.1, read as the reverse complement.
GGCGCGGATGAGCGGCGCGATGCCCTTGCGCGGCATGATCGAGCCCAGCGTGAACGCGTACACCGGCGGCAGGCCGAGCCGGGCGGCGCGCTCGTCGGCGTCGGCCGGGAGCCGGAGCGTCGTGGCGGGCGCCCCGCCGATGACCCGGATGCGGTCGCCGAAGTCGAGGGACTCGGCGAGGCTGTTCGCGACCGCGTGGGTGGGCACCACGATCGCGTCGGCGTGCTTGCGGGCGCGCTTGGCCATGGACTTCGTCCACATCACCGTCGTGGCGCCGAGCGACTCGGGGTGGGTCCAGGCGAGCGCGTCGTGGATGGTGACGGCGACCTGGTCGCCGTCGTTCACGGTGTCGTGCTTGCGCAGCGGAGCGAGGAGGCTCGGCGCGTGCAGCATCCCGCGCACGCCGCCGACGGCGATGCCCGACTGCCAGGCGAGCGAGAGCTCGCGCCGGGCCAGGGGCAGCCGCACGAGGTCGGCGAGGCCGGGGAGGGCGGCGCGCAGCTCGGCGAGCTGCTCGTCGGGGACGTTCGACACGAACGCGCGCACCTCGCAGCCGGCCGGTGCGGTGGCGATGAGCTGACGGGTCAGCTCTTCGGTGTACCGGCGGACGCCGCCGGTCTCTACCGAGGTGAGCTCATCGACCACCACGCTGAGTGTCGTCATTCGTCTCCAGGTCCAGGACTCCGTGCCGCGCGGCGTCTGCCAGGGCGGCCTCCCACGATCGCATCGGCGCCAGTCCGGCCTTCGTCCAGGCCCCGTGCGCGAGCACGGAATAGGACGGTCGGGGTGCGGGACGGACGAACGTCGCGCTGTCGGTCGGTGTGACCCTATCAGGGTTCAATCCGGCGGCGCTGAAGACCGCCTTCGCGAACTCGAACCAGCTCGCCTGGCCCGAATTCGTGCCGTGGTAGACCCCAGCGGGGGCGTCGGACTCCAGCAGCGTGACGATCTGCTCGGCGAGGTCGCCGGTCCACGTCGGCTGGCCGAGCTGGTCGGCGACGACGCTCACGGTCTCGTGGCTGCCGGCCAGCTTGACCATCGTGCGTGCGAAGTTCGCGCCGCCCGCGCCGTACAGCCAGGCGGTGCGCACGACGTAGGTGCCGTCCGGATGCGCCGCGAGCGCGAGTTCCTCGCCCGCCGCCTTGGTGCGGCCGTAGGCGTTGATCGGGTCGCGTGGAGTGTCCTCGGCGTAGGGCGCGGTGGCGTGGCCGTCGAACACGTAGTCGGTGGAGACGGTCACGTAGCGCGCGCCGGCCGTGGCGGCGGCGACGGCCAGGTTCTCGGTGCCGAGGGCGTTGATGGCGTAGGCCTCGTCCTCGTGCGTCTCGGCGTCGTCCACCTTGGTGTACGCGGACGCGTTGACGACGGCGTCGTGACCCGCTGCCGCGGCGACGGCCGCTTCGCGGTCGGTCACGTCGAGCTCGGTGCGGCCGAGCGCCGTCACCTCGTGGCCGTGGGCGGCCAGGGCCTTCTGGAGGTCCTGGCCGAGCTGGCCGTTCGCTCCGGCGACGAGGACGCGCATCAGTTGTCCAGCGCGGCGCGGGCCTTGAGCGGCTCCCACCAGGCGCGGTTGTCGCGGTACCACTGCACCACGTCGGCGAGGCCCTGCTGGAAGGGGACCAGCGGCTCGTAGCCGAGCTCGTTCTGGATCTTGGAGATGTCGACGGAGTAGCGCAGGTCGTGGCCGAGGCGGTCGGCGACGCGGTCGACGTACGACCAGTCCTTGCCGGTGGCGTCGAGCAGGAGCTGGGTGAGCTCCTTGTTGGTGAGCTCGGTGCCGCCGCCGATGTTGTAGATCTCGCCCGCGCGGCCGTTCACGAGCACCATCGCGATGCCGCGGGTGTGGTCGTCGACGTGCAGCCAGTCGCGGATGTTGTTGCCCTCGCCGTACAGCGGGACGTGCTTGTCGTCGATCAGGTTGGTGACGAAGAGCGGGATGACCTTCTCGGGGAAGTGGTACGGCCCGTAGTTGTTGGAGCAGCGCGTGATCGACAGGTTGAGCCCGTGCGTGCGGAAGTAGCTGCGCGCAAGCAGGTCGCTGCCGGCCTTGGACGCCGAGTACGGCGAGTTCGGCTCCAGCGGGCGGTCCTCCGCCCACGAGCCCTCGGCGATCGAGCCGTAGACCTCGTCGGTGGAGACGTGCACGAAGCGCTCGACCTTGTTGCGCAGCGCCGCGTCGAGGAGCTGCTGCGTGCCGAGCACGTTCGTCTCCACGAAGATCGACGCGTCGCGCACCGAGCGGTCGACGTGCGACTCGGCCGCGAAGTGCACCACGGCGTCGATGGTCGGGAACAGCTCGTCGAGCAGGCCGCCGTCGCGGATGTCGCCCTTGATGAAGGTGTAGCGCGGGGAGTCCGCGACCGGTGCGAGGTTCGCCAGGTTGCCCGAGTAGGTCAGTGCGTCGAGAACGACGACCTCGGCGCCCTCCAGGCCCGGGTAGGCGTCCTGCAGGGTGCGGCGGACGAAGTTGGAGCCGATGAAACCGGCGCCACCGGTGACGAGAATCTTCATAGGGATGGGCTGCTTTCTGTCGGTGAACCGGCGTCGAGTCTACCGGAGGCCCCCTTGCTAGACTCCACGGGTGCAGATCCGAGAACTTTCGATCCCCGACGCCTACGAGATCACCCCGGTGCAGCACGCGGACGACCGCGGCCTGTTCTTCGAGTTCTACCGGTTCGACCGGTTGGAGGAGGCGGTCGGCCACTCGCTCGACCTCAAGCAGGGCAACACCTCGGTGTCGCGCCGCGGCTCGGTGAGAGGAATCCACTTCGCCGACATCCCGCCGAGCCAGGCCAAGTACGTCATGGCGCCGCGCGGCGCGGTGCTCGACTTCGTCATCGACATCCGCGTCGGCTCTCCGACGTTCGGCCAGTGGGACTCCGTGCTGCTCGACGACACCGACCGCCGCGCGATCTACGTCGCGGAGGGCCTCGGCCACTGCTTCGTCGCGCTGACCGACGACGCGACCGTGAGCTACCTGGTGACCGACGTGTACAACCCGGGACGCGAGCACGGGATCAACCCGCTCGATGGCGACATCGCCCTCGAGTTCCCCGTGCCGGCGGACGAGCTCCTGCTCTCCGCCAAGGACACCGACGCCCCCGGCCTCCTGCAGGCGAAGGAGAGCGGCTCGCTTCCCACCTGGGACGCGGCACGCGCCTTCTACGCCTCGCTGAACGACAAGTAAGGACCCCAGACACCATGCGCGGAATCATCCTCGCCGGCGGCTCCGGCACCCGGCTCTGGCCCATCACCAAGGGCATCTCCAAGCAGCTGATGCCCATCTACGACAAGCCGATGGTCTACTACCCGCTGTCGACGCTGATGATGGCCGGGATCAACGAGATCCTCATCATCACCACACCGGAGTACAACGAGCAGTTCCGCGCGCTCTTCGGGGACGGCTCGCAGCTCGGCATCCGGCTGGAGTACGCCGTGCAGCCCTCGCCGGACGGCCTCGCGCAGGCGTTCATCATCGGCGAGGAGTTCATCGGCGACGAGTCGGTCGCCCTGGTGCTCGGCGACAACATCTTCCACGGCACCGGCCTCGGCTCGTCGCTGCGGCAGCACAACGACATCGACGGCGCGCTCATCTTCGCCTACCAGGTCAGCGACCCGACCGCCTACGGCGTTGTCGAGTTCGACGACAACTTCACCGCGCTCTCCATCGAGGAGAAGCCCGCCAAGCCCAAGAGCAAGTACGCCGTCCCCGGCCTCTACTTCTACGACAACTCCGTGGTCGAGATCGCCAAGACCATCGAGCCGAGCGCGCGCGGCGAGCTGGAGATCTCCACGGTCAACGAGCGCTACCTGCAGGCCGGCAAGCTGCAGGTGCAGGTGCTCGACCGCGGCACCGCGTGGCTGGACACCGGGACGTTCGAGTCGATGATGCAGGCGTCGGAGTACGTGCGCGTCATCGAGGACCGGCAGGGCTTCAAGGTCGGCTGCGTCGAAGAAGTGGCCTGGCGCGCCGGCTGGATCGACGACGAGCGTCTCGCCGAACTCGCCGCACCGCTGGTGAAGAGCGGCTACGGCCAGTACCTGACGCGGCTGCTGGAGGTCTGAGGCCCGGGCCGAGGCCGCAGGCTCACAGTCCGCGTGTGAGCAACCAGGCGCGGGCTGCGAGCGCGACGCGGAGCGTGAGCCGTACCGGCGCCAGGAGCGGTCCGGGGTACTTGTTCGAGAGGAACCGGTAGGCGCTCTGGTGGTGCGCCGCGAGCATCCGCTTCGACTCGGTACGGGTGGACAGCCCGCCGTGGTGGATGACCGACGCCGTGGGCTCGTAACGGTTGCGGTAGCCGTGCTTGCCGAACCGGTAGCCGAGGTCGACGTCCTCGAAGTACATGAAGTAGCCCTCGTCGAACCCGTCGACGCGCTCGAACGCCTCGCGGCGCACGAGCAGGCATGCACCGGAGAGCCAGCCGACGTCGCGGGCCTCGGTCTCGCGCTCGGCGCGGTAGGAGCGGGTCCACGGGTTGCCGGGCCACACCCGCACGAACAACGCGTGGCCGATGCCGGTGCGCAGCGAGGGGATGCTGCGAGCCGACGGGTACACGGAGCCGTCCTCGTTGAGGATGCGGGGGCCGACGGCGGCGATCCGGGGGTCCGAGTCGAGGCGCTCCCGCAGGATGTCGATGGCGCCGGGCGTCACGATGATGTCCGGGTTGCTCACCAGGACGGCGTCGACGGTCTCCGGGAGGGTGCAGACCGCGCGGTTGATGGCGCCGCCGTAGCCGTGGTTCTCGCCGAGCGCGACCACTTCGGCGCCGAACTGCGACGCGATGCGACGCGTCTCGGCGAGGTCGGAGGAGCCGTTGTCCGCGATGAGCACCCGCAGGCCGCGGCTCAACTCCGTCCGGAGGCTCGTCAGGAAGGAGTCGAACTGCCCGCTCGAGTTGTAGCTGACGGTCACGACGGCCGTCGCATCGGCTGATCGGGGCACCCGTCGAGCATACAGTCCCGTCTGGATTCCCCTTTCATCCTTCTGTGGGAAGATTGCGGACGGCAGAACGGCGCGTCTGCGCCAGGACGACGACCGAGCCAGCACGACACACAACCGAGCCAGCACGACACACAACAGAGGAAGACGAGTAGACGACGTGGCAGCAGTGGGCAAGCTTTTCTCTCGAGCCGTCGAACGTGGCCCCCGGGTGATCGCGCGGAAGACCCGCACTGCCTTCCTGATGGTCAAGAACAACGGCCTCGGCGCCACCATCGGCTACGCCCGTTCCAAGGTCGGCCAGGTCACCGGACCGCAGAAGACGCGCCTGCTCGTCGACATCACCGACGCCGCCGCCGTCGACTGGACCACGATCCCCGAGCGGATCGCCGACCCCCTGGTGGTGACCGACCGGCCGTCGCGGATCGCGTGGATCATGTCCCCTCCCGGCAAGGAGAGCGGCGGCCACCAGAACCTGTTCCGTTTCATCAAGTTCGCCGAGCAGGCCGGTCACCGATGCGACGTGTACCTGTACAACGCGAGCGACGCGGCGGTCGACCTCCAGGTCGTGCGCGACATGCTCGAGGCGTCGGAGGCCTACCCGCACCTCGACGGCGAGATCCGGATCTGGGACAGGACCGCGGGATTCGCCTACGACACGGACGCGATCTTCGCGACCGGCTGGGAGACCGCCTACCCGGCGTTTCTGGACCCGTCGCGCGCCAGGAGGCTGTACTTCGTCCAGGACTTCGAGCCGGTGTTCTACCCGCTCGGCTCCGAGGCGCTGCTCGCCGAGAACACCTACCGGTTCGGCTTCCACGCGATCACCGCGGGGGGCTGGCTCGCCGACAAGCTGCACCGTGAGTACGGGATGAAGGCCGACCATTTCGACTTCTCCGTGGACCGTACGCGCTACCGCTACGAGAACGCGGAGCGACGGAACGAGATCTTCTTCTACGCCCGCCCGGTGACGCCGCGGCGCGCGTTCGAGTTCGGCCTGATCGCCTTGGCGGACTTCGCCAAACTCCGCCCGGACGTGAAGATCAACCTCGCGGGCTGGGATGTCTCCAACTGGGAGATCCCCTTCGAATACGAGAATCTTTCCAGCCTGCAGCTCAGCGAGCTGAACGCCGTCTACAACCGCTGCGCCGCCGGTCTGGTCCTATCGCTGTCGAACATGTCGCTCCTGCCGCTGGAACTCCTGGCGAGCGGCGTGATCCCGGTCGTGAACGACGGGCCGAACAACCGCATGGTCTCGGACAATCCGCACATCGCGTACGTCCCGGCCTCCCCGCTCGCCATCGCGCGGAAGCTGGTCGAGGTGCTCGAACGCCCGGACGCTCCGGAGTACGCGCGGATCGCTTCCGAGTCCGTCGGGAACTCCACCTGGGACGACTCGGGCCGCACCTTCGTCGAGGCGTTCGAGAGGGCGATGCGTGGATAGCGCTGCTGTCATCGGTGCGAACGGCTTCCTCGGGTCGCATCTCGTCGACGCTCTCGTCCGGGAGGGCCTGCATGTCACAGCGTTCGATCGCTTCTCGGCCAAGCCGTCCTTCACGACCGACCGGGCCCGGCCGGTCACCGGCGACTTCCTGAACCGTTCAGATCTCGACGACGCCGTCGCGGGTCAGCGCTACGTGTTCCACTTCCTCTCGACCACGACCCCGGCGACGGCCGCGGGCGACCCGACGCTGGACATCCGCACCAACGTCGCCCAGACGGTCGAGCTTCTCGAGAGTTGTGTCGCAGCAGGAGTCGAGCGCGTCTTCTACGCCTCGACCGGTGGTGCGATCTACGGAGACCAGGGCAAGCCGGAGTACTCGGAGGCCGACCGGGCGCTTCCCGTCTCGCCGTACGGCATCGGCAAGCTCACGATCGAGCACTACCTGGAATTCTTCCGCCGCACGCACGGCCTCGACTACACCGTCCTGCGCATCTCGAACCCGTACGGGACGCGCCAGCACCCGAACCGCAAGCAGGGTCTTATCCCGATCGCGCTGCGCCGCATCGCGCAGGGCCAGCCGGTCCTCCAATTCGGCGACGGCAGCATGGTGCGCGATTACATCTACGTCGAGGACCTGGTGAGGATGATCCTGCCGCTGGTGCGCACCGTCGGCCGGCACCGCCTCTACAACATGGGCAGTGGGACGGGATCGTCGGTGGCCGAGATCCTGCAGACGCTCCGCGAGGTGACGGGCGTGGATTTCGCCGTGGACGTCCGCCCCTCGCCGCCGACGTTCGTCGACCGCGTCGTGCTGGACACCGCCCGCTACACGAGCGAGTTCGGGACGCTGGGGGAGCCGGTGGGGCTGTACGCCGGCATCGAGCGCACCTACGAGGAGATCCGGAGAGAACGTGACTGACGCGCCGTCCGTGGACGTGACGATCGCCATTCTGACGTACAACGGGGAGACCTACCTGAGGCGCATCCTCGAGATGATCCGCCGGCAGGACTTCGCGGGGAGCGTCGAGGTGCTGGTGATCGACTCCGGCTCCACCGACAGCACGCTCTCGATCGTCGCCGACTTCCCCGAGGTCGTTCTGAAGCAGATCCCGAACAGCGAGTTCGGCCACGGCCGCACCCGCAACCTGGCGGCGCAGCTCGCCACAGGCGAATTCGTCGTGTACCTGACTCACGACGCCATCCCCGCCTCCGAGAGCTGGCTCACCGAGCTCCTCGCCCCGTTCGCCATCGACGAGAAGATCGTGGCCGTCATGGGCAAGCAGGTCCCGCGGCCCGGCTGCTTCCCGCTGCTCAAGTACGAGATCCGAGGGGTGTTCGCCGGCTTCGGCCCCGACTTCGGCACGACGGTCTTCTACAAGGACGACTTCGCCAAGGACGAGGGAGTGCTCGGCGCGATGGCGTTCTACTCGGACGTGAACTCGGCCGCGCGCCGCAGCTTCCTGACCGACGTCGTCCCGTACCGCGACGTGCGGTATGCGGAGGACCAGCTCTTCGGCCGCGACCTGCTCGAGGCGGGGTACTCCAAGGCGTACGCCGGACGTGCGGCGGTCGAGCACTCGAACGACCTCACGCTGGGCGAGTACGAGCGGCGCATCTTCGACGAGACGGTCGGGCTGCGCGAGATCGGCTTCCCGATCCCGCCGATGTCGCGGCCGCAGCAGCTTCGGCTGACCGCGCGCGGGATCGTCGGTGACACCCTCCGCATCCTCCGCGACAGCGAATACTCCTGGAAGCGCAAGGCGTTCTGGCTCGTGGTCAACCCGGCGTACCAGGTGGTCAAGTGGTCCAGCTACCGCGACTCGACGCTTGTCGACATCACGGACGTGGACGCGGTGCGCGCGAAGTCGCTCGAGCACTCCCGCAAGCGCGACTGACCGGCGTCGCCGCGGGTCAGCGCAGGGCGCGCGCGAGCTCGCGGCCGATGCGCGCGACGCTCGTGCGCTCGCGGACGCCGCGCATGATGTCGAGTCCGCGTTCCCACTCGGGCGACCCGAAGTCGTCGCGCACGTGAGCGAGCGCGTCGAGGATCGCCTGCTCGTCCGGCTCGCCGTCGATGAGGTACGGGTAGTCGTCGCCGAGCCAGAGCACGGCCTCCGCCTGGGATCGCTGGATCAGGATGTTGCAGCCGGTGTGCGCGGCCGTGAAGCCCTTGAGGAAGGGTTTGTGCAGGTCGGCGCCGCGGAACCGCCGCACAGCGTAGTGCAGATTGAACTCGGGGATCCGGCCGAGCCACGCGGGGTCCTGGGACGACGTGTCGACGAGGACGGGGGTGACCCTCTCCTCGATCCTGGGCGTCAGCACGGCATTCACGAGCTCGCCGAAGTAGCCGGCGCGCAGCCGGTCGGTCGGGGGTGTGCGGGCCGCCGAGTCCAGCCGCGGGTCGACGTGGTGGTTCACCAGCACGACCTCGCGCGTCGGGTGGTCGCGCTGCAGATCGGTGAAGGCGGTGAGGGAGGCTGCGACGATGGCGTCGGCGTACCCGCTGGTCGGCGGTGGGGCCTCGTCGACGACGTCGAACAGGAGGCGGTTGCCGGCCGCCTTGAGCGCTTCGAGGCGTTCGGCGGTGGCGACGCGGAGCGCTCCCTTGGTCAGGAAGAGCGTGGATCGGCGGAGGTCGGCGTCGAGCGGACTGTAGCGGACCCGCGCGCGCCGGCCGAGGGCGGCCTCCGCGATCCGGGCGAGTTGGCGGCCGCGCATGACCGTCGACCCCGATTCGGCGAAAGTCGGGGCGTACACGAAGTGCACGTCCAGCGTGGACCGGAGCATGACGACAATCCTATCCGGGTAGAGTTGTTGGGACTTGCGAGCCGCGCGTCGACGAGGATGCGGGCGAGCCATCCATGGAAAGAGGATCGATGACGACGCCCCGTGCCGTCTACACCGCCCTGCTGGGCGACTACGAGGAGCTCAGCGAGCAGTCGGTCGCCCGCACGAGCGACGTGCCGTTCATCTGTCTGACCGACCGCGACGATCTGGTGAGCGACACCTGGACCATCGTCAAGGTGGAGCTGCCTTTCCCGTTCGATCTGGTGCGGAGCCAGCGGCAGTTCAAGATCCTCGGTCACCCGGCGCTCCACGGCTTCGAGGAGACGCTCTACATCGATAACTCCGTGCAGCTCGACGCGTCACCCGATGACATCCTCGACGACTGGCTGGACGGCGCCGACTTCTCGCTGCACCGGCACAGCTTCCGGAAGCGCGTGATCGACGAGTTCGACGAGATCGTGCGGCTCAACTACGACGACGCGGGGCGCGTGAACGAGCAGCTCCTCCACTACGCGGAGGCCTATCCCGACGTGCTGCTCGAGCAGCCGTATTGGAACGGCATGCTCGCGCGCCGCCGCACTCCCGCGGTCGAGGCCACGATGCGGATCTGGTTCGACCACGTCCTGCGCTACTCCCGGCGGGATCAGCTCTCGGCCAACGTCGCGTTCTCCCTCGGCTCCGTCGAGCCGCGGGTCGTCGGCGACGACAACAACGTCTCGATCTGGCACCGCTGGCCCGTCGACGTGAAGCGCCGCGCCGCCCAGAGCGTCGTCACCGGGAGGCGGACCGGCCCGCTGCTGGCGGAGGTCGCGCGGCTCGAGCGCGAGGTGCTCCTCGAGCGCAAGCGCGCGGACGACCTGATCGCCGGCAAAGAGGCGGCCGACGAGCGCGTTCGGGCGGCTGAGCTAGAATTGGCGGAGGCCGACGCGCGCGCGGCGCGTGCCGAGCAGCGGTTCACGCAGGTGACCACGAGCTTCTCCTGGCGCGCGTCCAAGCCGATCCGAGTCATCGGCGGCCGAGTCCGCCGTCTGAGAGCAGGAGGGTCGACCGATTAGGGTCCTCGTCACCGGCGCAGCCGGATTCATCGGGAGCAATCTCGTCCGGACGCTGCTGGCGCGCGGCGACGACGTCATCGGAGTCGACTCGCTCACGTCGTACTACGACCCGGCGGTCAAGCGCGCCAACGTCGACGCGTTCGACAGCCCGCGCTTCCGTTTCGTGGAGGCGGACCTCGCCGACATCGACACGGAGACTCTGCTCTCCTACGACGTCGACGCAATCGCGCACCTCGCCGGGCAGCCCGGCGTGCGCGGCTCCTGGGGCGACCAGTTCGGCGCGTACACGCACGCCAACATCACGGCGACGCAGCGCCTCCTCGAGGCGCTGAAGGGGGCTCCGGGTGTTCGCCTGGTCTATGCCTCCTCGTCGTCGGTCTACGGCCAGGCCGAGAGCTACCCGACCACCGAGGAGACCCTGCCGGCGCCGCACAGCCCCTATGGGGTGACGAAGCTCGCCGGCGAGCATCTGGTCCACCTCTACCGGGCCAATTACGGGCTCGACACCGTCGCGCTGCGCTTCTTCACCGTCTACGGGCCGGGGCAGCGCCCCGACATGGCGTTCACGCGGTTCCTGCGGGCCGTCTCGGCCGGGGAGCCGATCCGGGTGTTCGGCGACGGCGAGCAGATCCGCGACTTCACCTTTGTCGGCGACATCGTGGCGGCCATGATCGCTGCGATGGGCGTAGCGGCCCCGCTTCCGCGCGTGATGAACCTGTCCGGCGGGTCGAGTGTCTCGGTCAACGAGGTGCTCGCCGTCATCGGCGAGATCACCGGCGCGACGGTCGACGTGCGCTACGAGCCCACGGTGCAGGGCGACGTGTTCCGCACGGGAGGCTCGAGCGAGCTCGCCAGGGACGCGCTCGGCTGGACTCCTCAGGTCTCGCTGCGCGAGGGCCTGCAGCGTCAGTGGGACTGGGTCCGAGGCCTGGGCTGAGTCGGCTCAGAGCTCGCCGGCCGGCTCCTCGACCGAGGCGCCCTCGTCCACGGCCGCGCTGACGTCCAGGCGGATGAGGCCGGAGCCGTACTGCGGCTCGTCCACCTCGAACGTCGCTGCCGGATTGAGCCGGTCGAGCGACAGGCCGGCCATCTCCTCGAGGCTGCCGCGCACGATGTAGTTGCCGGAGCCGAGCGTGTGGTTCGGGAATGCGAACTTCACGCTGTGCTCACCGGGCGTCGTGGGCAGGTCCAGCTTCAGCACGCGGGTGTTGACGCCGTAGACCGGCTGCCCGGTCGAGGTCTCGATCGCGATGCCGGCGACGAGCGGCGGCTGCGGGGTGCTGAGCTCGTACCGGTAGCGGAGGACGAGGTCGCCCGCCGCCTTGACGATGACGCGGTCCTCGTCGGCGATTGCGGTCTCGACGTCGATCCCCGTGATCCGGGCCGGCGGCACGACCGGCTCGCCGCCCGCGTGGGTGCGGTCGTGCTCCAGGCGCTCCTGCTCGAAGCCGAACCGGAGCACGCGGAGGCCGTCGGCCGGCTCGCCGTCGAAGATCTGGTTGCCGTGGTTCAGGACGACGACGCGGTCGCACAGCCGGCCGACCTGCTCGGCGGAGTGGCTGACGAGCACGATCGTTCGGCCCTCGCGCTGGAACTCCTCGATCTTGTCCATGCACTTGCGCTGGAACGGCTCGTCGCCCACCGCGAGGACCTCGTCCACGAGCAGCAGGTCGGGGTCGACGTGCACGGCGACGGCGAACGCCAGCCGCACGTACATGCCGGAGCTGTAGAACTTCACCTGCGTGTCGATGAAGGACTCGATGCCGGAGAAGTCGACGATCTGGTCGAAGTACTTGTCGGTCTCTTTGCGGCTGAGCCCGAGGATGGCCGCGTTGAGGTAGACGTTCTCGCGCCCGGTGAGGTCGGGGTGGAAGCCGGCCCCGAGCTCGAGGAGCGCCGCCATCCGCCCGCGGCGCGAGACCGAGCCGCTGGTCGGCTGGATGATGCCTCCGACCACTTTCAGGAGCGTGCTCTTGCCGGAGCCGTTGTGCCCGACGAGACCCACCGTGCTGCCGACGGGGATCTCGAGGTCGATGTCGCGCAGCGCCCAGAAGTCGTCGCGGTGACGGCGGGACGCGCCGAAGTTGACCAGGCGCTCCTTCAGCGACTTCTCCTTGTGCAGGACGAAGCGCTTGGAAACGCCGGAGACGGAGACGAGGGATGGCATGGTCATGCGGTCACAGCTCCTGAGCGAAGTTGCCCTGCAGACGGGAGAAGATCCGCTGGGAGAGCCAGAGTAGGACGACGCTGATCAGGAGGGTGATCAGGAGCCGGATGAACAGGTGGTCGGGCCAGGTCTGGGTGAGCGGGCCCTCGGAGGCGCTCCCCGCCGCCCAGAGCGCTTTCTGCATGCCGATGACGGCGAGGGTGACCGGGTTGGCCAGGTAGAGCTGCTCGATCCAGTTGCCGTGCAGGAGCTTGTGGACGTAGGTGAACGAGTAGACGATCGGCGACGCCCAGAAGAGGATGACGATGGCGATCTCGACCAGGTGCTGGGTGTCGCGCAGGTAGACGTTCACCGCGGACAGGAACAGCCCGATCGCCGTGGCGAACACCACCAGGGTCACCACGGCGAGCGGCGCCAGGAACACGTTGAGGTTCCAGGCGAACGGGACGGTGGCGAGCAGGACGATCGCGATGGTGAGCACGACGAGCTGCACCAGGAAGTTGAAGAGGGCGCCCCCGATCGCGCTCAGTGGGAAGATCTCACGCGGGAGGTAGACCTTCTTGACCAGCCCGGAGTTGGCGAGGATGGCCGTCGTGCTGCCGGTGACGATCTCTGCGAACAGCCCCCACATGGTCAGGCCGATGAAGACGAAGATCGCGAAGTCCGGGGTGCCGCGCGCGGCGCCGAGCACCTGGCCGATCGCGAAGTAGTAGATGAGGAGCTGGGCGAGCGGCCGGAACAGGCTCCAGACGATCCCGAGCGAGCTGTCCTTGTAGCGCGCCTTCAGCTCGCGGCGGACGAGCAGCCCGAGCAGCTCGCGGTGAGCCCACACGTCGCTGAGCGAGCGTCCTGTGCCGCGGACGAACCCGGAACGCTGGCCGACGTGCTCCATCGGAAGGGACTCGATGACGGCGGCGCGCGCGTCCGCATCGACCGGTGATGTCATTGCTGTACCTCGAACGGGGACGGGATCGGGAATGCATCGGGACGCCCCGGAGCACCTACAGAGTCTAACGCCGCCCCGGCCGGGAGTTTCCCGAGCGCACCGGGGCGGCGCTGGTCTCAGGCCGGCGATCCGGTCGGGATCGCCGCCCCGAACGCCGTCACGACGTCGAGCCACGACTGCCCGTTCGCGAGCTGGGCGAAACGCGCCATCGAGGTGATCGGGTGCTTCTGACCACCGCTGAGGTAGTAGATCGACCCGTCCGGCGTGCGGATGAAGGCTGTGGCCGCAGACCCCTTCGGTGCGTCACCGCAGGCGAAGGAGTCGAGTGACGTGAAGGAGAAGGGGTAGAGCGGCGCGGTCGTGGAGTCCAGCGAGTGCAGCGAGCCGCCGGCGCTGACGTATTTCTGACTGCCGCACTGGATGCCGAATCCCAGCAGTTGGGACGACGTCGGGTAGGCGGCGAGGCGATCGTCGGTCGTGTAGGTGAACGACGTGAACCCGGCCTCCACGGGCGGGTCGAAGGTCGAGAACGGGATCTTGCTCGACACCCCGTTGACGAGGTACACGGTGGCGCTGCTCACGTTGCGCACCAGTGTTCCCGAGACCAGCGCGACCGGGCCGGCCGGGAGCCCGGCGACGATCGCCTGCGGGACGACGGTGATCGTCGGGGCCGCGCTTCCCGAAAGGGCGAGCAGGGCGCTCCACGAGCTGATCGGCCGGATGTCGGTCGGCATGACCAGGTACACCGTTCCGCCCGCCGCCGACATGATGGCGGAGCCGGCCTTGATCGCCGGGGCGGTCGCATAGGCGCCGAGGAGCGCAGGCGTCACGGTCACCGCGCCGAACGCCGCGCCTCCCACTCCTGCGGCCCACGGATGCAGGCCGTCGGTGCCGAGGACGCTGATCGAGGAGTCCGCCGACGACATGAACGCGCCGGTGAACGTCGGCCCAGCAGGGATTTTCGCGATGCTCTCCGGCTGGAGGACGCCCGCCGTCGAGAGCGGGACGAGAGCGCCGGCTGCGCTCGGATCGACGGGGGAGGCCTTGCCCCCCGCGAGCAGGAAGGCGGCGCTGCTGCCGGCCTGGCGGACGAAGACGCTGTCGCGGACGATCGGCGTCGAGAACGGCAGGTACGAGACCGCGTTCGGGGACAGACTGTTCGCGCCTCCCGAGAGTCCGGCCTGTGCGAGGGAGTACTGGTCGAGGACTTCGTGCTTCGTTGCGCCGGACACGTAGTAGGTCGGACCGCCGCTGGATGTCATGAGCGGCGTGACATTCGGCCCCGTCACGAAGGTCGCGACCTGGGAGGCGGTCATCTGGACGTAGCCCGACGGCGTGCAGGAGCCACCGTAGTCGGCCACCAGACCGCACGACACGAACGGCAGCTTCATACCGGAGTCGAAGAAGTAGATGGAACCGTCGGGTCCGCGGATGACCCTTCCCACCGGCTGCTGGGTGGCGAACGAGTCGAGGTAACTCTGCGGGACGTACGCCACCTGTCCCAGCGGGGCCAGCGCCACGAGCATAGCCATTGTGGTGACGGGATACTTGTTGCCCCCGGAGACGAGGTAGACGGAGGAGTTGGCAACGGTTCTGACCATGCTCGAGGTCAGCCCGAACGTCTGCAGGTCGCGCTCCGTGCCGTTGAAGACGTCCTGGTCGCCCGGGAACGTCCCGGCGTCCGAGTACTGCCAGAGGGTGTAGGCGGGCCAGCCCGCAGGAAGGGTGCCCGCGCCGTCGGCGATGTTGCTCGGATAGCGGGCGATGAACAGGGGGTTGGCGGCGAAGGTGGCGCTGTTGCCGGTGCACATCGTCCACCAGTTCGTGGTGGAGTAGATCGCCGGCAGGCGTCCGGTGCGGGCCTGGATGGTCAGCGAGAAGTCGAAGATCCAGGACACCATCGCCTGCTGCGAGAGTCCGTAGCAGGTCGCCCCGTACGGGTTGTACTCGATGTCCAGGAGCGGAGGCATGGTGCGGCCGTCCGCCGTCCCCATCCCGCCGTGGTCGAGGAACCAGTTCGCCTGCGCCGCCCCGGTGGAGGTGTCCGGCGTCGCGAAATGGTAAGCGCCGTGGTAAAGGCCCGCGTTGTACGAGTCGTTGTACTGCTCGGAGAACTGGCTGCTGACGTAGTCGGTGGACTCCGTCGCCTTGACGTAGGCGAACCGCGCCCCCTGCGCGGCGATGGTCCCCCAGTTGGACGCGTTGAGCACCTGATAGCCGCTCACATCGAGCCCCGGGAGACCGGCAGGGGCCCCGGCGACGAGCGCCTGGGCCTGACCGCTCTTCGCCGCAGCCGCGGACCCGGGTTCGTTGGCGGCCACGGTCGAGCCCATGGCGTGGTTGCGTGCCGCGTTCTGAACGGCAAGCGAGGGGTCCTGGAGCGTGGTCCCTGGCGTCGTTCCCGTTCCCGCGTTCGGTGCGGCGGGAACCGCGCTCGGCGCGGGAGCCGCGCTCGTCGACGGGGATGGCGCCGGTGCGGAGCTCGGGGACGGCGTCGGCGTGACCGCCCGCGGAGAGGATGTTGCGGCCGGAACCGACGTCGACGGGGGAGCGGCCGGTGAGGGGGTCGCCGCATCCGCGAGCGGTGCCGAGAGCATGGTCGTCGCCAGGAGGCCGAGCCCCGCTGCTGCGGCCATGAGCGTCCGCGAGATGGAGCGCATGGAAAACCTCGTTCGTCTAGTTGGCTTTGCCCCGCAGACTAATACACGTGTTTGACCGACGCGTGCCTCCCGCGCCTACCCGCGCCGGATCACCCGGTGTCCTCCGCCGCGTCCCTCCAACTGGGGTAGACCAATCGCGAGACAGATCCGTGGGCCGGCCGGTACCCTTGAGAAGCCGATAACGCCCCGCCTCGACTGTTTGGACCTGTTGTGAGACCACGAGCCGTTCGGCATTCGATCGCCATCGCCGGCATCGTCCTGATGTCGGCCATGCTCGCGGCCTGCACTCCGCAGCCGGGCGGCTCGTCGGCGGATCAGGCGTCCTCGCAACCGTCGACGTCGTCCGTCCCGTCGAAGCCTTCGCCCACGCCGACGCCCACCGTCACCGTCGAGCCGGTGCTGGTGGTCGCCTCGGTGGATGTCGACGGCAAGCATGTGACGGCATCGGGTTATGTGCAGGGCGTGATCCAGGACGGCGGCGCGTGCACTTACACCTTCACCCGCGAGGGCTCTCCCGCCGTGAAGGTTCAGCACGAGGGCGTCGCCGATCGCTCGACGACCTCCTGCGGAGAGGCGCAACCCGACATCGCGCAGTTCACCCGCGGATCGTGGCAGGTCACCCTGGAGTACGTTTCGGACGGCAAGGACTACGTGTCGACGCCGCTGGCCGTGGAGGTTCCGTGATGCGCTCGAGGAGCATCGCCGCTGTTCTGATCGGCGCCGTCGTCGCCGGGCTGCTGACCGTCGCCGGTGGCACCGCTGCTCAGGTCGCGCCGGCGAGCGCGGCGGACGCCGGTCAATTCGACGCCGGCAACATCATCAGCGACGCCCTCTTCTTCGACGGGGGAGCGCTGACCGCGAGTCAGGTGCAGTCCTTCCTCAACAGCAAGGTGTCCGCCTGCCGGGCGGGCTACACCTGCCTGAAGGACTACACGATGGCGACGACCTCCAAGGCCGCCGTCGCCGGCCGTTGCGACGCCTACACCAGCCAGGGCGTCGAGTCGGCCGCCACCATCATCGCCAAGGTCGGTGTGGCCTGCGGGATCAGTCAGGAGGCTCTCCTGGTGCTGCTCGAGAAGGAGCAGGGGCTGGTGAGCGACACCTGGCCGGACACCTCGCAGTACCGGGGTGCCACGGGCTACGGCTGCCCGGACACTGCGGCGTGCGATTCGCAGTACTACGGCTTCTTCAACCAGGTCTACAACGCCGCGCTGCAGTTCAAGCGCTACGCGGCGTCCCCGACGAGCTGGAACTTCATCGCCGGCAAGGTCAACCAGATCCGCTACAGCCCGGATGCCACGTGCGGGGCCGGTTCCGTGTTCATCTACAACCAGGCCACCGCCGGCCTCTACAACTACACCCCGTACCAGCCGAACGCCGCGGCGCTGGCCAATCTGTACGGCACCGGTGACAGATGCAGCTCGTACGGCAACCGCAATTTCTGGCGGCTCTACACCGACTGGTTCGGGCCGACGAACGGCGGCAACCTCGCGAGGACGGTCGACAACAGCACGGTCTACGTGTTGGCGGGGACCGTGAAATACCCGATCGCGAGTCTCGACGTGCTCGGCGCGCTCGGTCCGCTGGGCCCGATCGGATACGTCTCCCAGTCGTATCTGAACACCTACACCACCGGTTCGTTCGCCGGGCGGATCAGCAGGAGTCCCGGCGGCACACTGTACTTCCTCGACTCCGGCATCAAGCTGCCGTTCGGAAGCTGCGGGCTGGTCGGAGACTACGGCGGGAGCTGCGCCTCCACCGGGTACATGCAACTGACGGACGCGCAGCTCGCGACGTTCGTCAACGGACCCATGATGTCTTCTGTGCTCGGCACGACGACCGGGTCGCGTTACTACATCACTGTCGGCACCAAGCGCGAGATCCTCGACGACGCCTCTCAGACGGCGGCGGGTATCCCCCTCGGCTACAACGTGTTGAGCGACGGCGCCGTCTCGAATCTGCGGACCACGACACCGATCGTGCGCGACCAGGCGTTCGCTCAGCAGCGCGGCACGAGCGGCTACGCGTTCCTGTCGGGAGGTTCCCGCTACGGCGTCACGAGCGACGGCGCGACGGCCGCGGGCCTGCCCGCGAAATCCGCCGGGGCGCTCAACGCGGACAGCCTGTCGATGATCCCCGCATCGGCCGCGCCGTTCAGCGGCCTCGTCCAGGCGACCGGCTCGCCGGGGGTCTCGATCCTCAGCGGGAACTCCCGGTTCGATTGGGCCGGCGGTGGAGGCGGTGCGGCACCGCAGGGCGCCGTGCCGGTGACGCCGTCGTTCCTGGCCGCGTACCCGGTGACGGGCACGATCAACACGGGTTCGTTCATCAAGTCGCCGGTGTCGGGGACGGTTTATATCGTCGGGCCGTCGGACATCAAGCCGGTGTCGTCGTGGGGGGCGTTGACTGCGTTGACGCCGAAGGGGTCGAGTCCGGCGATCGTCACGGTTCCGGCGTCGGTGATCGCGTCGCTGCCGTTGGGGAAGACCGCGTTGACGTCCGGGACGTTGGTGCGTAGTCCCGCGGACGCGACGATCTATCTGGTGAACGGGTTGACGAACAAGATTCCGTTCTCGACGTTCGACTACCCGTCGTCGATCGGTATCGGCGGGTTCTCGATGGTCGACAGCGGAGTGTTGGCCGGGTACCCGGCGGCCACGGCGCCTCTGGGGTACGGGATCACGTGCGGGAGCACGGACTACGTGGCGGCGTCGGGTGTTCTGCGCGCGCTGGATGCGACGACGAAGCCGTTGTACCCGTT
Organism: Leifsonia sp. EB34; assembly: GCF_041260585.1. NCBI lineage: Bacteria > Bacillati > Actinomycetota > Actinomycetes > Micrococcales > Microbacteriaceae > Leifsonia > Leifsonia sp. EB34. Next base: position 632,136 of record NZ_JBGCCV010000001.1, on the reverse strand, counting down.
GGTGTTCACGCCGTTGGATTCGTATACGTGCGCGGTCCTGACCGTCGGTGCGCCCGCGACGGCATTCATCCGGACGCCGGACGGGTCGATCTATCTGCTCGACGCGGGGAAGCGGCGACCGGTGTCGTCGATGGCCCGGCTGGGGCAGTTGGGTGGTTCGGTGGGATGGGTGGATGTGTCGGCCGGCCTGGCCGCCACCATCCCCGTCGGCCCCGTCGCCTGACCCGTCGAGGCAGGCCGCCCTACGCGACGGGGATCGGCGTCTCCTCGCGCGCGGCAGGGAGCGGTGCCGCGGAGACCCGGCGGAACACCGATGTCATCACGAGCGCCATCACGACGGCGAAGATGGTGAACAGGAGGACCAGTCCCTCCCACTTCAGCGGCGGCTGCCATGCCGGCTGGTTGAACATCGCCGAGATGTACGCCGTCTCGCCGACGACGTATCGCTTGAGGGCGACGAAGAACGTGTACGTGTGGCTGAACGCGAGCAGCCAGATCGCGAAGACACCGATGGTCGTGAACACGGCGCTCGTCCGTCCGGCGGTGTAGCGGTCCGCCACGATGCCGCTGGCGAGGGCGAGCATGATGACCAGCGCCAGCGTGTACCGTCCCTGCCAGATGAATCCGGCCGTACCGATGACCGCTGCCTGCGAGATCGCCGGCACCAGGACGAACGCCACCGCCAGCAGGATGATCAGGAGCCGGGCACGCCGGTGCGAGATGACCAGGGCTGCGACCACCAGGGCCAGCAGCACGGCTCCCCAGCTCACCAGCGCGAACCCGGGCGCGGGGGTGTCGACCCAGCCGAAGAAGCCGATCCAGCCGCTCCCGAACTCGAAGGTGTGCTGGAGCATGTAGGTGAATCCGTCCCAGAAGGTCGAGCCGGCACCCGCGAACTTCTGTGCGGGCGCGACCACGGAGGGTCGGAGGAAGTACGCCAGCGCAGCGCCGCACAGCACGACGGCAATGCCGACCGTCACCCAGACCGACGGCTGGCGCAGACGCCGCAGCAGGACCGCCCGCCGGGAGAGGAGCAGCGCCCCGCCGAGTGCCAGCACGATCCAGAGCAGGGCGATGTTGCGCGTTCCCACGAGCAGGAACGTCGACGCGCCCACTCCGGCGAGAACAGCGGCGAGGCGCCTCCCCGTCACCATCCGCGACAGCAGGACGGTCAGGGAGACGAACAGCGCGCCCGCGGAGAGTGCCTCCACGCCGTTGGGATTCATCGTGCCGCCGAGGTAGAGCGTCATCGGAGTGATGGCAGCGTAGGCGGCGATGAGGGCCCATCGTGGTTTCCTCAGGAGGGTGAGCCCCATGAAGATGACGCCGATCATCGCCGCGCACAGCAGCGAGTTGACCATCCGCATGGCATAAAGGCCCTTGTCGCCGGTGAGGAACAGGCTCGGCACTCCGGTCAGCGCGTACCAGCCCGGGCTGTTCGCCCCTGCCGTGTGCCCGGACACGACGATGCGTCCCAGATCGCGAGGAGCGACGGGAACGCAGTTCGCGGTGGTGTCGGGCTTGAACGCGAAGCAGGTGCGCGCCGGTGTCCACGCGACATATCGGGGGACTTCGACCTCGGACTCCCGCGGCTGGCTGGGAAGCGGCCCGGTGAAGATCTCGCCTCGGGCGACGGCCGCGGCGCGAATGAAGTGCGTCGGCTCGTCCGGCGACGACGAGATCGGCGACGCGAGGTTCCAGAGCGTCATCGGGATGAAGCCCAGCAGGAAGGCGACGACGAAAGCGCCGAGAGGGCGGGACGCGAAAGCACGGAACCTGTCGAACGGTCGTTTCGCGGTCGTGCTCACCTGGGTCCACCCCTGTCTGTCTGCCGAGCGGCGTGATCGCCGAGACCACATTAGGCGATGGTGCGCGGGCGAGGCTGAAGGACGCTCTGCGCGGGTGTGAGATGCTTGGAGGCAGGTTTTTCCGCAAGTACCCGCGGCGAGGAGTGAGAAGGATGGCGATCGACGTGCCCGACCGCGTCGTCGGCGACGCGACGGGAGCGCCCAACCCCGCGCCCGACCGCGCCGACACGGCCCGGCCCTCGCTGCGTACGCGTGCCTGGAGCGGGACCAGGAGCTGGCTCGTCGACGCCGGGCGTCCCGTGCCGCTCTCGAGCGGGCTCAGCGGTCGGCGCAATGCGCTCGGCGTCATCCGGTTCGTGCTGGCTGCTGCCGTGATCGTTTCGCACTCGTTCCCGCTGTCGGGCAACGGCGAAGACCCGTTCCTCCGCTGGAGCCACGGCCAGCAGAACCTCGGTGGGTTCGCGGTGATCGGCTTCTTCGCCATCAGCGGCTATCTGATCGCCAAGAGCGGCGCGCGCAACGACATCCTCCAGTTCGCGTGGGCCCGAGTGCTCCGGATATTCCCGGCCTTTTTGGCCGTGCTGCTGATGTCCGCATTCGTGGTCGGCCCGATCGCCTGGAAGCTGATGGGCAGGGGGCTCCGCAGCTACTTCACGACTCCCGGCGGCCCCTTCAGTTACCTGGCCAACGACTGGACGCTGACCATCCACCAGTGGGGCATCTTCGACATCTTCTCCGCGACGCCCTACGGGCGGGCGGAGAACGGCCTGAGCGCCTTCAACGGCTCGCTCTGGACGCTCACCTACGAGTGGACGTGCTACGTGCTGATCGGCGCGTTCGTCCTCTTCGGACTGCTCCGCGGGTTCAAGATCGTGGTGCCGATCCTCGCGGTGGTGCTCCTCGGCATGCAGATCGCCAGGGTCGCCGGGGCGAGCTTCGTCGCCGTCGTGCCGTGGCTGGGCGACCAGTACATCGTCAGCCTCGGGCTGATCTTCATGATCGGCGCGACCTTCGCCATGTACGCCGATCGGATCGTCCTCGACTACCGGCTCTTCCTGTTCTGCGCCGCGCTCTCCGTCTTCACCGCACGGGCGGGCGGGTTCGAGATCGTCGGATATCCGGCGTTCGCCTACATGCTCTTCTGGCTCGCCGCCAAGCTGCCCGACGCTCTCAAGCGGCTGGGGTCGAAGAACGACTACTCGTACGGGCTCTACCTCTGGGGCTTCCTCGTGCAGCAGATCGTCGCCGCATTGGGCTGGTATCACTTCGGCTTCGTCGCTTACCTGGCGATCTGCCTCGTGTTCTCGGTCATCATGGCCTGGCTGAGCTGGCACGGGCTCGAGAAGCACGCCCTGGCGATCAAGGGTTGGGGCCCCGGCCGAGGGATCCGGCACTGGTACAACGCGGCGAGCTCGCTGTTCCGCAAAAAGGAGACGGAGCGGGCTCGCGAAACGAAAGTGGGAATCGAATGACTGACCGACTGCCGACCGTCCTCGTCACGGGTGGCGCCGGGTTCATCGGCTGCGCTCTCTCGAAGCTGCTCGCCGCCGACGCCGAGCGCTGGGTGGTGCTCGACTCGCTGCACCCGCAGGTGCACGCGAGCGGATCGCGGCCGGCCGACCTCCATCCCGCCGCCGAGCTCGTCGTCGGCGACGTGACCGACCCGGCGGTGTGGGACTCCCTCCTCGCCGACGTGAAGCCCGAGATCGTCATCCACCTGGCAGCCGAGACCGGGACGGCCCAGTCGCTCAACGAGGCGAGCAGGCACGCCCTCGTGAACGTCGTCGGGACCACCGAGATGCTGGACGGCTTCAGCCGCGCCGGAATCGTTCCGCGGCGTTTCCTGCTGAGCAGCAGCCGGGCCGTGTACGGCGAGGGAAGCTGGCTGCGCTCGGACGGCACCGAGTTCTACCCGGGGCTGCGGACCCACGCGGCGCTCGCAGCCGCAAGCTGGGACTTCCCGGACGCCACGGCCCGTCCGGTGTCCGCACCGCGCACGGTTCCCGCGCCCACGAGCGTCTACGGGGCCACCAAGCTGGCGCAGGAGAACATCCTCGCGGCGTGGACGGGTTCTCGGGACGCCGGGCTCACCGTCCTCCGCCTCCAGAACGTCTACGGACCGGGGCAGTCCCTGATCAACTCCTACACGGGAATCGTCTCGCTCTTCTCGCAGCTCGCCGAGAAGGGCGAGACCATCCCCGTCTACGAAGACGGCCGGATCGTCCGCGACTTCGTCTACATCGACGACATCGCGAGCGCCTTCGCGGCTGCGATCGCCACCGACATCGACGGGACGTTCGACGTGGGGTCGGGCGTGGCCACGACGATTCTGGACCTCGCGCGCGAGATCGCCCGTTACCACGGCGCCCCTGCACCCATCGTCACCGGCGCGTTCCGCGACGGTGACGTGCGGAACGCGTCCTGCGAGATCGCGCCGACGACGTCGGCCCTCGGCTGGGCGCCGCGGTGGTCGCTGGCCGACGGTGTCGCCGGCCTCCAGGAATGGATCGCCACCCAGTCGGATCGTGTCGTCTGACGCCGCGGATCCGGACGATGTGAAAACCCGGAGCGGTACCCGCGTCCGCGCCGCGACGACCATCCTGATCGCGACGGCGGTCGCGGGACTGTCGACATACATCCTGCAGGCCGTCGTTCTCCGGGCGCTGGGTGCCGACGAGTACCTGCGCTTCAGCGTGATGTGGTCCGTTCTCTACCTCATCGTCGGCGCGCTCGCCGGGCTGCAGCAGGAGGTCGCCCGGGCGTCGCATCCCTCCGGTCCCGGAGGTGATTCGGGAGGCGGCAGGCTCGCCTGGTTCGCCCTCGCCGGGGTCGTCGTGGTGTTCGTGCTCGTCGCGGCGACGGGAGCGCTCTGGGGGCCGGTCGCGGTGCCCTCAGACACGACGCCGACGGTTCTGATGATCGCGATCGGTTCGGCGGCCTACGTCGGTGTCTCGGTCCTCTCCGGGTCGATGTACGGACTGCAGCGCTGGGGCGTGATCGCGACGATGATCGCACTGGACGCCGGCCTCCGCCTCGTCGGCGTCGCGGTCGCGCTGGTTCTTGCGCCGACCATCCTGGCGTTCGCGGTCGCGGTGGTCCTGCCGTTCCCCCTCTCGTTCGTCCTTGTCTGGCTGTGGGTGCGGGGGAGCGTTCGCGGACGGATCTCGATCGACGTCGCACCGCGCCAGCTCACCTGGAACGCCGCCCGGACGATCGTCGGCGCAGCCGCCACGGCCGTCATGGTCAGCGGTTTCCCTTTCCTGCTCGGGATCACGTCCGCCGGTCAGACCGCTGCCGCTGCCGCTGTCATCGCTGTCGTCACCCTGACGCGGGCACCCCTGGTCATCCCCGTGATGGCGATGCAGAGCTTCCTCGTCGTGCACTTCCGCGACCTCGGGGCGCGAGCAGGTCGCTTCCTGACGCTGACCGTGCTGGCGGTGCTGGCGGTCGCCGGAGTCGGCGCGCTGCTTGCCGCGCTGTTCGGCCGCGCCGTGCTGGACTTCTTCGACCCCGGCCTTCCGATCACGTCCGCAGCCATCGCCGGCATCGTCTTCTCAGCAGGCCTGACCGCCGCGCTGTGCGTCAGCGGGTCAGCAACTCTCGCGAGGAACCTGCACGGGATCTTCACGACGGGATGGGTGATCGCCGCCCTCACCGTGATCGGTGGCCTGCTGCTGCCGCTGGACCCCGCTCCGAAGAGCATCATCGCGCTGGTGCTCGGACCACTGCTCGGCCTGATCACTCACGTGGTCGGGCTCAGGACCTCTCGGTCCTGAGCGCCTGCTCGAGCTCTGCGACCCGCAGTTCGAGCATTGCGTGCTCCTCCGCCAGGATCCTGGTCTTGTGCTCCAGCTTGGTCGCCTCCGCGCTCTGCTGAAGCGTGACCAGGAAGAGGATCACGATCGACACGAAGAAGACGAGGTTGATCGGGATGGTGATCCCGAGCAGATCGGCTGCCCAGACCAGGGTGGTGGGGAACACCGCGACGACGAGCATGATCGCGCCGAAGAGCAGCCACCAGATCACGTGCCGTTCGCGCAGCCGTCTGCGCCTCAGCATCTCCACGAGCACGAAGATGGTGAGCAGGGCCGCGATGATCCCGAAGAGGTAACTCGTGATCGTCATACCGGCACTGCCTCCGTGCTGAGTTGGAGCCGCGGTCGCATGAGCGAGACGAGCAGGGCGAGCATCGCCCGGCCGAGGTAGAACGCGGACTTGACAGGATTGGTCGACGGCACGCCGGTGGTGCGCGCCCGCATCGCGACCGGCACCTGGGCGATTCGGCAACCCGAGCGTGCCGCGATCACCAGCGACTCGACGGTGTCGCCCAGATACTCGGCCGGGTAGTGCTCGGCGAAGAGGGCGACGGCCCGGGGGCCACTGGCTCGGAAGCCGCTCGTGGTGTCCGTCAATGTCGTGTGGGCCAGCCCGCTCAGCGTCTTGGCGAGCAGCACCATCGCCCAGCGACGCGGGCCGCGGGCCTTGTACTCGCCGACGCCGGCGAACCGGGCCCCCATGACGAGATCGTTCGTCGCGAGCGCGTCGAGGAGCGCCGGCACATCGCCGGGATCGTGCTGGCCGTCGGCATCCACCTGCACGACGTTGCGGTAGCCGCGGGCCAGCGCGAACTTGAAGCCGGCGCGCATCGCGCCGCCGACCCCGAGGTTGTAGGGGAGTCGGAGGACCATCGCGCCTGCTCGTTCCACGACCGCGGCCGTGGCATCGGTCGACCCGTCGTCGACGACGAGGACCCCGATGCCCGGCAGCTTCTGCCGGACTTCAGCGATGACGTCGGCGACCGACCCCTCCTCGTTGAGTGCGGGCATGACGATGAGCGTGTCGCCGTACGGTCTCGTCATAGCCTCGATCGTACCAATCCGGTCTGGGCGGCCGGGCTCATCGACCGAACACGTGGCGTGTCAGGGACTTGCGGCCGGCGGGATCCTTCGCGCGGAACGCCGACGGCAACTCGGTGAGGGCACTCAGCCGGGACGTCAGGTGGGCCCGGGCAGCGCGTGCGGCGCCTCGCCAGTTCCGCGCGGCGCAACGCCGGGCGAACTCGTCGAAGATCACCCGCTCCTGGGCGAACTTGGAGCCGTCGGGCCCGGTGACCGCCGAGACGCTGGCCGCGTGCCGGCGATAGGAGAAGACGACCTGGTCGTCGAGCACGAGGGTTCCACCGGCGAGCGTGATGTCGAGAAGCATGGCCAGGTCCTGCACCACGTCGAGGTCGGGTCGGAACCCGATCTCGCGCAGCCGGGACGCCCGCCAGACCAGCGAGGGGAAGTAGGTCCAGTTGCCGCGGAGGAGACTGGTCGCAAGTTTCGCGCCGCTGTAGGTGCGCGCTCCGTGCCCGCGGAAACGGCAGATGTCCTTCACCCGATCGGCGAGCGGGCGGTAGACCCGGCCGTCCTGGTCGATCACCTGGACGCCCGGCTGGATGATGTCGGCGTCCGGGTGAGCGGCGATGAGCTCTTTCACCCGGGCGACATAGCCGGGGAGCATGATGTCGTCGCATCCCATCAGCACGGAGAACTCGCTGCGCATCAGGCCGACGCACTTGATGTAGTTCTTGCTCGGGCGGAGGTTGACCTCGTTGCGGATGTATTCGACGCGGGGGTCGCCGAGCGACCGCACCCACTCGCCCGGGGCGGTGTCGGGGTATACATCGTCGACGACCACGAGCCGCCAGTCGGCGTCGCTCTGCGCGAGCACGCTCTCCACCGCGGCGCGAAAATGGTCGAAACGCCCGTAGAAGGGCATCATTATGTCCAGCGTCACCCCGGTAACCTAGCAAGACCCGACCGCGATGCGAAAAGCGGTCGACTATGCTGATTGAGTTTCCCGGCATCGAGACGAAGAGGAATCCCCTGAAAATGACGACCGTGAAGCGTGCGCTCATCACCGGAATCACCGGCCAGGATGGCAGCTATCTCGCTGAACTGCTGCTGTCCAAGGGCTATGAGGTGCACGGCCTCATCCGTCGATCCTCCAACTTCAACACGAACCGGATCGACCACATCTTCCAGGACCCTCACGACGAGGGCCAGCGGCTCATCCTCCACTTCGGCGACCTGACCGACGGCTCCCGCCTGGTCACGCTGCTCGCGGAGATCCAGCCGGACGAGGTGTACAACCTCGCCGCGCAGAGCCACGTCCGGGTGAGCTTCGATGAGCCCGAGTACACCGGAGACACGACCGGCCTCGGCACCATCCGCCTCCTCGAGGCGATCCGGTCCGCCGGCGTGCAGCCCCGCTTCTACCAGGCCAGCAGCTCCGAGATGTTCGGCGCCACCCCGCCTCCGCAGAACGAGGAGACCCCGTTCTACCCGCGTTCGCCCTACGGCGTCGCAAAGGTCTACTCGTACTGGATCACGCGCAACTACCGCGAGGCCTACGGCCTGTTCGCGACCAACGGCATCCTCTTCAACCACGAGTCCCCGCGCCGCGGCGCCACCTTCGTGACGCGCAAGATCACCCGGGCAGTCGCGCGCATCGCGGCCGGCCAGCAGAGCGAGCTCTACATGGGCAACCTCGACGCGGTCCGCGACTGGGGCTACGCGCCGGAGTACGTGGAGGGCATGTGGCGGATGCTGCAGCACGATGAGCCGCAGGACTACGTGCTGGCGACCGGCACGGCCTACTCGGTCAAGGACTTCCTCCGCTTCTCGTTCGAGCACGCAGGCCTCGACTGGGAGAAGTACGTCAAGTTCGACGAGCGCTACCTGCGGCCGACCGAAGTGGACTCGCTGATCGGCGACGCGGGCAAGGCCCAGGAGCTGCTCGGCTGGACTCCCAAGATCCTCACGCCGCGCCTGGCTCAGATCATGGTCGATGCCGACATCGCCGCTCTCGAGGCCGAGGGCTCGCACTTCGTCGATGCGGTTGTGACGGCCTGACGTGCGCGTCCTCCTCACGGGCGCGGGCGGCATGCTGGGAAGCGGCATCGCCGACGCCTGGGCGCGGCTGCGCCCGGCGGAAGAGCTGATCAGCGTGACCCGGCGGGAGGTCGACCTGCGCGACGACCGCGCTGTCACGACGCTGATGCAGGACGTCCGGCCGGACGCTGTCATCCACGCGGCCGCCGTTGTGGGCGGCATCGCAGCGAAGATCGCGGAGCCGACCCCCTACCTCCTGGAAAACCTGGCGCTCGACTCGAGCGTGCTGCGCGCTTCCCTGGAGGTCGGCGTACCCGAACTGCTCTACATCGGCAGCGCCGCGATCTATCCCGAGTCCGCCGAGCAGCCGATCGCTGAGGACGCCATCCTCACCGGCACCCTGGAACCGGCCAACGAAGGGTACGCACTGGCGAAGATCGCCGCAGGCAAGGTCTGCGAGTACGCCAGCAGGCAGTTCGGCTATGCGTACCGGGTCGCCGCTCCCTCGAACCTGTACGGGCCGGGCGACGACTTCGCGCTCGGGCACGGGCACCTCGTCGCCGCGGCCATCGCGAAGGTCCACGCCGCCAAGACCGCGGGCGATCGCACCGTGTCGATCTGGGGGGATGGCCGCGCCCGCCGCGAGTTCACATTCTCCGTCGACCTCGCCGAGTGGCTCGTCGGCCAGGTCGGCGCCCTCTCCGGGTGGCCGTCCCTCCTGAACCTCGGTACGGGCGACGATCACTCGATCACGGAGTACTACGAGGTCGCACGTGAGGTGGTCGGCTGGGACGGCGAGTTCGTCTTCGACGCCAGCAAGCCGTCCGGCGTCGGGCGGAGACTCCTCGACTCGTCGCGGGCGCGCGCGCTCGGCTGGAACCCCTCGACCCCCCTGACCGATGGAATGCGCTCGAGCTACGAGAGCTTCCTCGCTGCATCGACCCCGAATGGAACGAAATGACCGACAGCCCCGTCTTCCCCCTCGCCACCTCCACGTGGGATGACGACGAATACGCCGCCATGCACCGGGTGATCGAGTCCGGTCGTTTCACCATGGGGCCGCTGGTCGCCGAGTTCGAGCAGCGGTTCGCGGACGCGTTCGGCTCGCGCTACGGCGTCATGGTCAATTCCGGGAGCAGCGCCAACCTCCTCGCCGTCGCCGCAGCGGTCCTCGACCCCGAGACCGACCTCAACCCCGGTGACGAGGTGATCGTCCCCGCCGTGTCGTGGGCGACGACGTACTACCCGCTGACCCAGTACGGTCTCACCCTCCGCTTCGTCGACATCGACATCGACACGCTGAACCTCGACCTCGACCTGCTCGAGGCGGCGATCGGCCCGAAGACCAAGGGCATTTTCGCCGTCAACCTCCTGGGCAACCCTCTCGATTTCGCGCGGCTCGCCGAGATCGCGGATCGGAACGGCCTCGTCGTGCTCGAGGACAACTGCGAGTCCCTCGGCGCCCGCGCCGGCGGACGGGCTGCGGGCACGGCCGGTGTGATGGGCACCTTCAGCGCGTTCTTCTCCCACCACATCTCCACGATGGAGGGCGGGATGATCCTGACCGAGAGCGAGCGGCTCGCGCAGACCCTCCGGTCGCTCCGCGCGCACGGCTGGACGCGCGACCTCCCGGAGAAGAACTTCGTGCACGACAAGACCGGCGACGTCTTCGAGGACCTGTTCCGCTTCGTGCTGCCCGGATACAACGTGCGTCCTCTCGAGATGTCGGGTGCGCTGGGTATCGAGCAGCTCAAGAAGGTCCCGTCGCTCATTGCCGGGCGTCGTGAGAACGCCGCTTACTTCGTCGAGAAGTTCCGCGATCTCCCGGATGTGCGCATCCAGAAGGAGACCGGGGAGAGCAGCTGGTTCGGTTTCTCGATGATCCTCGAGGGCGCGCTCGCGGGCCGCCGCGCAGAGGTCGTCGACGCTCTCCGTGCCGCAGGCGTCGAGTCCCGGCCGATCGTCGCGGGCAACTTCACCAAGAACCCGGTCATGAAGTACCTCGACGCCGTCGTGCCCGACGCCCTGCCTGCGGCGGACAAGGTGGACGTCGACGGTCTGTTCGTCGGCAATCACCACTATCCGGTGCACGAGGGCATCGACCTGGTCCACGACACTCTCGCGTCGCTCTGACGCCGCGGCGCCGCCCGGCACCCACTCACGGAGGTGGGCCGGGCCGGCGCCTCGCAGCGGTCAGTGCTGGTCTGCGCGCAGCGCCGTGCGGAAGGCGTCGAGGGTAGCCGTGGCCGTGCGGTCCCACGAGAACACGGACGACCGCTGGCGACCGCGTACCGAGAGCTCGGCCATGCGCTTCGGATCGGTCGCCGCCGTCGTCAGGGCATTCGCGATCGACGCGCCGGAGGTCGGATCGAAGTACAGGGCGGCATCGTCGGCGACCTCGCGATAGACGTCGATGTCGGAGAGCATCACCGGAAGGCCGACCATCATCGCCTCGAGCGCCGGGAGCGAGAACCCGTCGCAGAACGACGGCATGGCCATGATGGTGGCGGTCGAGTAGAGCTCGCGCATCTCCTCGGACGAGACCCACGAGCGCAGCTCGACCCAGTCGCCCATCCCGGTCTCGCGCACGATCGGCGCGAGCGGGTCGTCGCCGTGGCTGCCCGTGATGATCAGGCGAGGGCGGACCGACTCGTCGACGAGCGGGAGGGCGCGGATCAGGCCTCCCCAATTCTTGTGAGGGCGGCGATTTCCTGTGGCCAGCACGAATGGGTCGGACGCGGAAGCGCGGGAGCGGTCGACCCCGTCCAGCAGCGTGCCGGCGAGGGGGATGACCTCCAGCTTGGAGCGGTCGACGCCCAGGAAACGCGTGATCTCGCCCTCGGAGACGTCGCTGATGGTCAGGACGCGAGTGGCCGCCTTGGACGCCCGCTTCTCCATCCACTTGACCGGCTGCGTGTAGAGGCCGGTCGACATCAGCTCGGGGTGGCTCCAGTAGAGCATGTCGTGCATGGTCACCACGCTCGGGACGCTCCTGCGCATCGTGCCGAGGGTCGCGGGGGAGTGGATGAGGTCGGCCTTGGTGCGCTTGGCCCAGGAGGTGACCTTGACGAGCTCGCCGTACGCCCAGATGAACCGGTTCTCTCCACTCAGCCCCGAGCGGATGACCTCCCCGGGGAACCAGCTCGTGTCGAGCTCGTACCCCTCGTTCGACGCGAGGGCCACGAATTCGAATTCGGTGTCTCTGCTGCCGATCTCGCGATAGAGCTCGCGGGCGTAGGTCTCCATCCCTCCCTTCGTGCCGGTGTACGAGAGGAGGTCGACGAGAACGCGGGGCATGGACGTCGAGTCTAGCAATCATCGGTAGGCTGGATCCCGACCGAAGGGACCCGACGATTCCTGCCGACGATTCCGTCTCCGTGGCTTTGTGCACGCACAACGGCGCCCGATTCGTCCGGGAGCAGCTCACCAGCGTCCTCGCCCAGAGTGCGCCGGTCGCGGAGATCGTGGTGAGCGACGACGCGTCGACGGACGACACGGAGGCGATCGTCGCCGAGGCGCTCGAGGGATGTGCTGCAGAAGTACGGGTTCTCCGCAACGAACCCGCGGTGGGTGTGACTCGCAACTTCGAGGGGGCGGTCAAAAGGACCAGCGGCGGGCTGATCGCCCTCTGCGACCAGGACGACGTGTGGCACGCGGACAAGATCCGCAGCGCGATCGACGCGTTGGACGCCTCGGGCGCCCTCCTGGCCCACTCGGACGCGAACCTGGTCGATGAGCGGGGCGCTCCACTCGGCCGGACGCTCTTCCAATGGCTCGAGGTCTCCCCTGAGGAGCTCGCGCAGGAGCAGACGGCGGACGGCTTCGCCGTGCTTCTGCGCCGGAACCTCGTCACGGGCGCGACCGTAGTCTTCCGACGGGAGCTCCTCGACGCTGCGCTGCCGTTCCCGGACGAGTGGGTGCACGACGAGTGGCTCGCGATCGTCGCCGCCGCCACCGGCCGCGTCGTCGCCGTCGAGCGACCCACCATCGACTACCGTCAGCACGGCAGCAATCAGATCGGCATCGCCGAGCCCGATCTCCGGCACAAGATCTCGCGCGTGCTGAACACCGACAGTGACCGCAATCGCGTTCTCGCGCGGAAGTTCCGGATTCTCGCCGAGCGACTCGACGGACTCGACGTGCCCGCCCGGATGCGGGAGCTCGCACATCGCAAGGCGGAATTCGAACTGCGCCGGTCACGGCTGCCTGCGTCGCGGTTCCGGCGGCTGGTCCCCGTCCTGCGTGAGCTGCGCTCGGGCACGTACGGCGAGTTCGCCAGCCGCCGACGTGCCGACGCGCTGCGCGATGTCCTGCGGCGCCGCTAGGCGTACCCGCTCAGGCGCCGTCCCGGTGCGGCAGCCGCAGCCGCCAGCTCATCCCTTGCGACGCCTTCACCGTGCAGATCACCATCAGCATCCAGCCCGACTCGATCAGGATCGAGCTCTCGAAGACGCTGGTGACCAGCAGCGCCACCAGCACCAGCGGCGCCCAGGCGTAGACGACGCTGCGGCGGTTTGAGGCGAGCAGCCAGGAGCGCCCGAACGCGAGGGCGATCAGCGCGACGAAGATCAGCAGGCCGATGAAGCCGACCTGGAGGTAGACGTCCAGGTAGGCGTTCAGGCCGTTCGGGTGGTAGGTGCCGGTCGCGTCCTGGATGGCGTTGAACGGGTACAGGTCGGTCGGCCAGGCGCCGACCCATCCCCAGCCGGTGATCTGGTTGATCGGGATGAGCTCCCAGATCTGGATCCAGAGCTTGTAGCGCACCTGGAAGTCCGCGCGGGCGTTGAGCAGGTCGATGACGCGTGTGCGGTAGATGTACGCGGTGACCAGGATCGCGATGGTCGCCACCGCGAGGGCCCATTGCACCAGCGTCCGGCGGTGGGCCGGCACCTTGCGCAGGAGGTACAGCGCGAGCGTCGCGAACCCGACCACCACTGACACGGCGGCGATCACGGGGGAGTGCGCCAGCAGGATGCAGAGCACGGCGAGCGTGATGGAGTACGCCGCCAGCGTCGGCCGCACGGAGCGGGTGCGCAGTTCGACGAGGAAGGTGACGAACGCGACCAGCGCCACGATGCTGAGCTGGTTGCGGGTGCCGAACAGCCCCTGGATCGGGCCTCCCGCCGCGATGTTGCCCTCGATCCCGAGGAAGCGGATGGGCACGTCAAGCAGCAGCCCGCTCAGCACCTCCAGCGCCAGTGACACGGTGAGCAGGGCGCGGAGGGCGTCGCCGACCACCCGGACGATCTGGATCGCGTCGCGCACCAGCGCGATGTACACGGCCAGGAACGCGAACAGGAGCTGGTACAGGACGCCGGCGACCGTGGCCAGCTGGTAGTCGCTCCAGATGATGGACAGCGCGCACCAGCCGACGAACAGCAGGGCGGAGATCGGCAGCAGGCCGTGCCATTCTATGAGCTTGCGCTGGGCGATGAACGACACCGCCGCCAGCACGGCGATGGTGCCGAGCACGCCGATGAGGCCCGGCCAGCCGATCATCGCGCGGATGGCGTGGGTGGAGAACCCGGTCACCACCGCCAGCAGCGCGAGGGTCGAGTTGAATCTCGCCGATCCGAGGAACTCGGTCACCGCGGGCGGCACCAGGGTTCGACGCGGTTCGGCCATGAAGAGAATCCTACGGGGCGGACTGCTTGGTCTTCAGGGAGATCAGCGCAAGGAGCGCCCAGCCGCCTTCGATCAGCATGCGGCTCTCCGCCAGGCTCTGCGCGAGCAGCGCCGCCAGCAGCAGCAGCGGCAGGAGGGCCAGCGCGGTGTATGGGAGGTCGTCGGCGACGGCGACCCGCGGCCGGTCCACGGCCAGGAACCACGACCGCCACAGCGTGCTCAGCACGAGGAGGGCGAAGATCACGAGCCCGACGATGCCGAGCTGCAGCCACACGTCGAGCCAGGCGTTGTGCGCCTGAAGGTATTCCACGCCGCTGCGCACGGCGAGGTCCTTGAACGGCGAGACCCACGGCGCCCAGTAGCTCACCCAGCCCCAACCGAATACCGGGCGCTCCTGGGCCAGGTGGATGACCGAGTTCCAGATCGTGAGCCGGCCGGTGAGGTCCTCGCTCTTGCCGAGCAGCACCGGGATGCGGGAGGCGAACAGGGCGACCGACACGACGACCACGACCGCGAGCGCCGCCGCGGTGAGGTACACCGGACGCCTCCGCTCGGGGCCGGCGCGGCGCGTCCAGAGCGCGAAGCCGAGCACGACCGCCGTGAACACGGCGGCGATGAACACGGTCGAGGAGCGGGTCAGCGCGAAGGTCAGCACGGCCACGACGACCCAGGTGATCGCCGTGCCGCGGCGGATGCTGCGATCGGCGAGCTGGATGCCGAACACGACCAGCCCGAGCAGCGCGACCATCGCCAGGAGGTTGCTGTTGCCGACGATCCCCTGGATCTGGCCGCCGTGGAAGAGCAGGTCGCGGCTCCAGTAGAAGGCCGACGGGATGTGCGAGGTCGGAGCCGGCTGCGCGGGCGTGAGCGGGAGGATGGGCTTGCGCACGAAGACGGCGACGACCAGCTCGAACAGCAGCGAGAGCCCGAGGATCCAGCGGAAGGCGTTCGCGAGCGCCGTCAGCAGCGCCGGCCAGCTCAGGCAGAACGCGAGGAAGACCGCCGCAGCGGTGGTGGCGAACTGGGCGACCAGCCCGAGCGCCGTCGCGCCGGGGTAGGCCGACCAGGCCAGCGAGACGACCGCGAAGGCGAGGAAGAGCACCAGCGACTTCGGCAGGGTGCGCCAGCGCACGACGGGCCGCCTCCGCACCACGAAGACGACGCTCCCCACCGCCAGGACGCCGGCGAGCACGAAGTATCCGGGCCAGGAGATCAGGTTGCGCCAGAAGTCCCCGGCGAACAGCGTGAACAGCACGAGCACCGCGAACACCGAGACCCCGGTGCCGGAGGCGCCGCGGGCGGTGTCGACGCGGTCGCGCAACGGGTTCGATCCGTTCGCCGGGTGGGAGGGCCTGCTCACCCCCGAAGGATAGCTCACCGGTTCGGCGTGGCCAGGAAGAGTGTTCCCGCGCCGGCATATACGGTCAGCGGTCCCTCGTCCGCCGTCACCACGGCCGCCTGGCCGCGGGTCAGCCGTAGGGAGCCCGTGGCGCCGCGGAGCTCGACCTCCCCGGCCGTGCAGAGCGCGATCGCCGTGCCCGGCAGGTCGACGGACGCGGACGGCACCTCGCCGCCGATCTCCACGCGTGCCAGCCGGAAGTCCGGTACGTCCGGCACGAACACCTCGACGCCCGGCGCCGGCCGCTCCCGGACCATCGGCGTCACCTCGAATGGGGCGAAGTCGAGGATGCTCACCAGCTCGGGGACGTCGATCCGCTTCGGGGTCAGGCCGCCGCGGAGGACGTTGTCGGAGGCCGCCATCAGCTCGACGCCGAGCCCGCGGAGGTAGGCGTGGATGTTGCCCGCCGGGAGGTAGAGCGCGTCGCCCGGCCGGAGCGCCACCCGGTTGAGCAGCAGGGCGAGCACGATCCCCGGGTCGCCGGGGAACGCCGCCGCGAGCATCCGAACGGTATCGGCGTCGACGCTGTCGGCTGCGGTGCCCTCCGCGGCGCGCGCCGCCTCGACGACGGCCTCGACGACCTCCGCCACCTCGGGCGCTCCGCCGAGCAGCCATTCGGTCGCGCGGCGCAGCGCCTGCTGCGGGTCGCCGTCCAGGGTGGCCGCGAACGCCGCCACCGCGGGGTCGTCGCCCGCCAGCCGCTCCAGCGCCGCGCGGCTCTGCGTGGGCTCGCGGAAGCCGCAGAGCGCGTCGAACGGGTCGGACAGCGCGAAGATCATCTCCGGCTTGTGGAACGGGTCCTTGTAGTTGCGCTCGGGGGAATCCGGCGCCAGGCCTTCGGCGTTCTCCCGATCGAAGCCGGCGCGGGCCTGAGCGGACGACGGGTGCGCCTGCAACGACAGCGGTCCAGCGGCCGCGAGCACCTTGAGCAGGTAGGGGAGTTTGTCCGCCGTCTCGCTCCAGTGAGCGAGGTCGGCGGCCCCGCCGGTCTCGGCCGGGTCGAGGATGCGGGCAGGGGAGCCGGGGTGGGCGCCCAGCCACAGCTCCGCCTCCGGCTCGCCGCTCGGTGTCGTGCCGAGGAGCCGCGCGATCGCGGTGGTGGAACCCCACGCGTAATCGCGCGGGGTGTTGCCGATGCGCACAAACATCCGTCGTGTTCCCTTCGATCCGGTTAGACCAAAGTACCAACCGCTTTGCCGGGTCCCCGGCCGGTCTTTAGGCTGGCGGTCTCTGTCGACCGCATGCACTGGAGCACACATGGCCTTCGAATCCCTCGCCAGCGACTTCTACGGCTTCGAGAACCTCCTGACCGAGCGCGAGCGCGACTTCATCGCGAATCTGCGCGCGGCGCTCGAGACGGAGCTGAAGCCGATCGTCAACGAGTACTGGGAGCGCGCCGAGTTCCCGCGGCAGATCGTAGACGTGGTGCACGGCGCGGGTGCCGTCGGCCTCGGCTTCGAGGAGACCGCGCCGTTCGAGAACTCGGCCGTGTTCCGCGGCTGGGTCGCCCTGGAGCTGGCGCGGGTGGACGCCTCCGTCAGCACCTACGTCGGCGTGCAGAACGGCCTGGCGCTCGGCGCGATCGGCGTCTGCGGCTCGAAGGAGCAGCGGGCCGAGTGGCTGCCGAAGCTGGCCAGCGGCGAGGCGCTCGGCGCGTTCGGACTCACCGAGCCGGACTCCGGCTCCGACTCCGCCCAGGGCCTGCGCACGATCGCGACCCGCGACGGCGACGACTGGATCCTCAACGGCTCCAAGCGCTGGATCGGCAACGCCACCTTCAGCGACATCACGGTCATCTGGGCGAAAAGCGCGGAGGACGGCCAGGTGAAGGGCTTCATCGTCCCGACCAGCACCCCCGGCTACACGGCCACCAAGATCGAGGGCAAGCTCTCCCTTCGCATGGTGCAGAACGCCGACATCACGCTCGAGAACGTGCGCGTGCCGGAGTCGCTGCGCCTCCAGAACGCGAACAGCTTCCGCGACACCGCCGCCGTGCTGCGGCTGACCCGCGCGGAGGTCGCCTGGTCGGCCGTCGGCGTCGCGGTCGGCGCCTACGAGGCGGCGCTGCGCTACGCGAAGGAGCGGGTGCAGTTCGGCAAGCCGATCGCGAAGCACCAGCTCATCCAGGACCTCCTGGTGAAGTCCATCGGCGACATCACCGCCTCCATCGCCCTCTGCACCCGGGTGTCGCAGATGCTCGACGACGACCAGCAGCGCGACGAGCACTCCGCGCTGGCGAAGGCCTTCGCGACGGCGCGGATGCGCGAGACCGTCGCCCGCTGCCGCGAGCTGATGGGCGGCAACGGCATCGTCATCGACTACGACGTCGCCCGGTTCTTCGCCGACGCCGAGGCGCTGTACTCCTACGAGGGCACCCGCGAGATGAACACGCTGATCGTCGGGCGGGCGATCACGGGGGAGGCCGCCTTCGTCTGAGCGTCCGGGCACGGGCCGCGCCACGGACGAACGCTAGGGTTGCTTCGAATCCCTCGTTCCTTATCGAAGCAGGAGGACGCCCGTGGCGTGGTTGGTGACTGGAGGGGCCGGCTACATCGGCTCCCACGTGGTGCGGGCGTTCCGCGACGAGGGCATCGACGTCGTCGTGGTCGACGACCTGTCCAGCGGGCACGAGGAGTTCGTCCCGGCCGACGTGCCCTTCTACCGCGGCACCATCCTCGACGGCGCTCTGCTGGAGCGGATCTTCCGCGAGAACACCGTCAGCGGTGTCGTGCACGTCGCCGGCTTCAAGTACGCGGGCGTCTCCGTGCAGCGGCCGCTGCACACGTACGAGCAGAACGTCACAGCCACCGCCGTCCTGCTCGCCGCGATGCAGGAGGCCGGGGTCGACGCGATCGTCTTCTCCTCGTCCGCCGCGGTGTACGGCACGCCGGACGTCGACCTGGTCACCGAGTCCACCCCCAAGAACCCGGAGTCGCCCTACGGCGAGTCCAAGCTGATCGGGGAGTGGCTGCTGCGCGACCAGGGTGTCGCCACCAGCCTGCGCCACACGTCGCTGCGCTACTTCAACGTCGTGGGCTCCGGCGACCCGGCGCTCCGCGACACCAGCCCGCACAACCTCTTCCCGCTGGTCTTCGACGCCCTCGTCGCGGGCCGGACGCCGCGGGTCAACGGCGACGACTACCCGACCCCGGACGGCACCTGCGTCCGCGACTACATCCATGTCGCCGACCTCGCGGTCTCGCACGTCGCGGCGGCCAAACGCCTCGACGCGGGCGAGCCGATCGAGGCCGTCTACAACCTAGGCAGCGGCGACGGCGTCAGCGTGGGCGAGATCATGGCGACCGTGGCGCGGGTCACCCACATCGCCTTCACCCCAGAAGTGGGGCCTCGACGTCCGGGCGACCCGGCGAGGATCGTTGCCTCGGGAGAGCTCGCCGCGCGCGACCTCGACTGGAAGATGCGCCACTCCCTCGAGGAAATGGTAGGCAGCGCCTGGGAAGCACGGCAGGCGGCGTCCTGACCTCCCGCCCGAAGGGGGTAGACAGGTCGGGCGTGTCGCGATTGTTGTCGAGCCCCGGCGCGTCGTGAACTCTCGACCAGGCGTTAAGGCTTTACGATTCGCGACTTGACGGATGCGAATGACAACGGTGTAATTATTGCGACACGACAAACGTGTCACGTCAGTTAGAGGGTGGGGAACCGATATGGCAATTCCTGAATATCGTTCTGGGGTACCCGACGACTGGTTCGTGGATCCGGTACGACTGGGAGTTCCGGGAGTCCGGCCGGCTGTCGAAGACGACAACCCGCTCGCCTGGCAGACCGACGCCCTGTGCGCGCAGACGGATC
Source organism: Leifsonia sp. EB34 (assembly GCF_041260585.1). Lineage (NCBI taxonomy): Bacteria > Bacillati > Actinomycetota > Actinomycetes > Micrococcales > Microbacteriaceae > Leifsonia > Leifsonia sp. EB34. The sequence goes on along the minus strand of NZ_JBGCCV010000001.1, from coordinate 612,616 downwards.
CGGAGGCGTTCTTCCCCGAGAAGGGCGGCTCCACCCGCGACGCCAAGCGGATCTGCACCTCGTGCGAAGTCCGGTCGCAGTGCCTCGAATACGCCCTCGCCAACGACGAGCGGTTCGGGATCTGGGGCGGCCTGTCGGAGCGCGAGCGCCGCAAGCTCCGCAAGCGCGCGGGCTGAGCCGAGTCGAATACGCGCCGCGCCCGCCGCACTACCGGGATCGGCGCAGCCCCAACTTAGGCTGACTCCCGATGTATCCGAGAGTCACCGCCATCGTCGTCGCCCCGAGCGGCGGCACCACCCTGCAGCGCACTCTCGACGCCCTCGCGGCACAGACCCGTCAGCCGGACGCCGTGATCGCCGTCGACTGCGCGAGCACGGACGATGCCGCCCGCCTCCTCGCCGACGCCCAGCCCACCCAGCTCCTCCGCAGTCCGGAGAAGCTGTCCTTCGGCACGGCGATCGCCTCTGCCGTACGCGTGCTCCCGCCCACCAGCTCGTCCGACGAACTGCTCTGGCTGCTCGCCCACGACACCGCGCCGGAGCCGGAGGCCCTGGCCGCACTGATCGGCGCGCTCGAGGTCTCGCCGTCCGTCGCCGTCGTCGGCCCCAAGCTGGTCGACGCCGAGGACGCAGCATTCATCCGCGAGTTCGGCGAATCGATGACGCCGTTCGGCGCCTCCCTCCCTCTGGTCGAGAACGAGCTGGACCAGGCCCAGCACGACGGCCTGAGCGACGTGCTCGCGGTCTCGTCCGCCGGCATGCTCGTCCGCCAGCCCGTCTGGGACGCCCTCGACGGCTTCGACCCGGCCCTCCCCACCGTGGACGCGGGACTCGACTTCTGCACCAGGGCCCGCCTGGCCGGCTACCGGGTGACGCTCGTCGCCCAGGCCCGCGTGGCCATCGGCGGGGACGGCGTCGCCGGCCCCAATCTGTCGCGCAAGTGGTCGGTGCGCCGCAAGCTCGCGGGGGAGCGGCGCAGGGCGCAACTCCACCGGCGGATGGTCTACGCGCCGGGCTGGGCGCTGGTGCCGCACTGGCTGACGCTCGTGCCGCTGGCGATCCTGCGCTCGATCGTGCGCCTGCTCCGCAAGGAGCCCGGCTCGGTCGGCGGCGAACTCGGAGCGGCCTTCCGGGTCGCGTTCTCCGGGATGGCGGTCGGCAACGCCCGCCGCCGGCTCGCCCGCGCCCGCACGGTCGGCTGGGCGGCCATCGCGCCGCTGCGGCTGCCGTTCGCCGAGGTGCGCCGCGGCCGCGCGCTCAAGCGCGAGGCGGCGATGGTCCGCCAGCAGGGCGAGCGCCAGGAGCTCGACTTCTGGGGTACAGGGGGCGGCTGGACGGTGCTGGCGATGCTGGCCGTCGGCGTCCTCCTCTTCTACCCGCTCGCCGGTTCCGGCGCGATCACCGGCGGCGGGATGCTGCCGCTGAACAGCTCCGTCGGGGACCTGTGGGCGAACCTCGGCTACGGCTGGCGCGACATCAACCTCGGCTTCACCGGGGCCGCCGACCCGTTCTCCGCCGTGCTCGCCGTGCTCGGCACCCTCACGTTCTGGCAGCCGAGCGTCTCGCTCGTGGCGCTCTGGCTGCTCGCCCTGCCGCTCTCGGCCCTCGGCGCGTGGCTCGCCGCCGCGCGGCTGACCGTCCGGCCGACCCTCCGCGCCTTCGCCGCCGTCGTCTACGCGCTGGCGCCGACGCTGTTCGTCGCGCTCCAAGGCGGTCGGCCCGGCGCCGTGCTCGCGCACATCCTCCTGCCGTGGCTGTTCTTCGCCGGCCTCGCCGCCCGCCGCTCCTGGACGGCCAGCGCCACGACGGCCCTGATCGCGGCCGCGACCGTCGCCTGCGCCCCGATCCTCATCCCGGCGCTCGTGGTCGCCTGGATCGCCGCCATCGCGTTCTCCGGCCGCCGCGCCGCGCGCATCGTCTTCATCCCGCTGCCGGCCGTTGTGCTGTTCGCGCCGCTGGTCTGGCAGCAGGCCTCCCGCGGCGCCTGGCTGTCGATCTTCGCCGACCCGGGGGTCCCGCTCGACGCCCGGCAGACGCCGGCGTGGCAGCTCGCGCTCGGCTTCCCGGACGGCGCGCTCGGCGGCTGGCACGCCCTCGCGCAGGCGTTCGGGCTCAGCGCCGCCCCGGGTAACGTCATCGTGCCCATCCTGCTGGCGCCGCTCGGCATCCTCGCGATCCTCGCGCTGTTCCTGCGGGGCACCGTGCGGGCGATCGTGGCGCTGCTGGTCGCGCTCGCCGGCTTCCTCACCGCCGTGACGGCGCTGCACCTCCAGGTCGCGGTCTCCGGGTCTGCGGTCGTCCCCATTTGGCCCGGGAGCGCGGTGAGCCTCTACTGGCTCGGTCTCATCGGCGCCGCCGTGCTCGCGCTCTCGGCGCTCCGGCGCGGCGCGCTCGCCCCGGCCTGGGTCGCCATGGCGGCCATCGCCATCGCGGCGGTGCCCTCGGCGCTGGAGACGCACGACGGCCAGGCCGCCGTGACGGCGAGCGACGGGCGCACGATGCCGGCGGTGGTGACGGCCAAGGCCGCGACCCAGCCGCGCACCGGCACGCTGCGGATCACTCCGCAGCCCGACGGCGGCATCCAGGCGCAGGTCGTCCGCGGCACCGGGCAGACCCTCGACGTTCAGACCACCCTCAACTCGACCGAGCGGTCGCTCTCGAGCGGGCAGCGGGAGCTCGCGACCCTCGCCGGGAACCTGTCGTCGCGCAGCGGGTTCGACGCCTCCGGCGAACTGAAACGTCTGGGCATCGACTTCGTGCTGCTCACCCCCTCCGCGACGGCACTGGACGAGCACGTCGGGGCCAAGCCGGACACGGCGGCGGCCGACGCCACCCGGGCACGGGCGAGCGTCGCGATGGACGCCAACTCCCTGCTCGCGCCGGTCGGGCAGACCACCACAGGCTCGCTCTGGGCTTTCGACCGGGGCACCACCGTCGAGCCGCCCGCGGCCGTGATCCCGCCCGACGCCGGCGGGATGTGGCGGGTGATCGTGCTCCTCGTCCAGTGGCTGATCGTCGGCTTCACGCTGCTGCTGGCCATCCCGACCACGCGGTCCGCCGACCGCGTCTCTGAGCTGAACTCCCGGCGCCCCGCGCGCAAGCACGGCGGGGAGCCACCCGCCGTCGAGCCGGACGACGAGCCGGTGCCGCCATCGGACGGCGACGTCCCCATCGCGGGCGAGAGCCTGGACGAGTGGGACGCCGAGCCCGAGGACGAGGCCGTCGTCGAGTCCGCGGACGAGGACGAGGCGCGCGAGGCGCGCGCCGAGCCGGATGAGACCCCTGCGCCGGAGCCAGGACCGGAGTCGGCCGCGGTCGAGGAGCCGGTGTCCGCGCCGGTGCACGAGACCACGCTCGAGCCGGAGGCCGCCGCCGAGCCGGCCGCCGCCGAGCCGGACACCACCGAGCCGGACACCACCGCGCCGGACCACGCCGCCGAGCGCGACTACGCCCTCCAGGCCGCCCGCGCGTTCGACGCCCCGACCACGCTGGAGGACGGCCTCGAGGAGACCATCATCCGGCCCCGTCCGTCCATCGAGAGGAGCGACCGTGGCTGACCGCCGTGCCCTCGCCCAGGGCGGCGTCCGCGCGATCGGAGGCCTCGTCGGCATCGGGATCGCCGCCGTCGTCATCGCGGGCGCGACCGCGTTGCCGCTGTCCGGGTTCGCGATCGACGCGCCGTCGAAGACCGTCCACCCGATCCCCGCCGACCAGCAGCGCGTCTGCCCCGGCCCCGTGCTCGCCCTCGCGGCCGACGCCGGCCAGGCCTCGCAGCCCAGCGCCATCGGACGCTTCTCCAGCGTCTACGGCACCGACGGCCCCGGCACCCAGACCAGGAACCTCAAGCCGGACGCCTCCACCGACTCGCCCGACCAGGCCCCTCTGGCGCTGACGGCGGCGACTCCTCAGGGCGCGACGCGGCCTCCGCTGTTCGCGGGCGCTCAGCTCCAGACCGTCACCAGCCAGGACGTCGCAGGACTGGCCGCGGCCTCCTGCGACGAGGCCGCAGCCGACAGCTGGCTCGTCGCCGGCGCGACCACCCTCGGCCAGACCAGCCTCGTGCTGCTGTCCAACCCGACCTCCGTCGACGCGACCGCCAACCTCGACATCTACACCGAGACCGGCCGGGTGGCGGCCCCCGGTGCGACCGGCATCGTCGTCCCCGCCGGAGCGCAGAAGGTCGTCCCGCTCGCGGGCCTCGCACCCTCCGCCACCTCTCCCGTGGTCCACGTGACCACGACCGGCGGCGCCGTGGTCGCCACCATGCAGCAGAGCTGGGAGCAGGGCATCGAGCCGCGTGGCGTGGAGCTCGCCGGCCCGACCGGCGCGCCGTCGCGGGTGCAGACGATCTCCGGGGTGACGATCACCTCGCTCGCCGCGGTCACCGCCGCGCAGTCCGCCGAGGCCGTCAGCGTGGAGTTCCCGACCGTGCGCGTCTTCGTGCCGGGGACCCAGGACGCCCAGATCACCATCGGCGCCGTGGGGGAGGCCGGCACGGCCGCCGGCAACTCGTACGCGCAGACCGTGAAGGCGGGCAACGTCGCCGAGATCCCGCTCGACCACCTCAAAGACGGGAACTTCGACGTCACCGTCCGCTCCAACGTCCCCGTCGTCGCCGCCGTCCGCACCTCTGTCATCGGAACCAAGACGCGCGACTTCGCCTGGTTCGTCTCCTCCCCGCCGATCCCGGGCTCCCAGTTCCTCGCCGTGCCGCCGGGGCCGGCTGCGCGCGTGCACTTCGCCAACGCCGCGGACAAGAACGCCACGGTGAAGCTCCAGCCGGAGTCGGGCCCGGCCATCTCGCTCACGGTGCCCGCGGAGGGCGGAGCCGGCGCGGTCGTCCCGAGCGGGCGGTACACGATCACCGGGGGCGGCGGAATGGTGGTCGCCGTCAGCTTCATTGCGGACGGGCAGACGAGCGCGTTCGCGGTCTCGCCCGCGGGGCCGCTCGCGGCGCCGATCGAGGTCTACCCGCACTGAGGCCGGGCCGACCAACGGCGCGGCTCAGAAGTGCCGGAACCGGTCGGGCGCGAGGTCCCACGGGTCCTTGCCGAGCAGCTCGGCGACGGCGCGGAAGACGCAGCCCTCGATGTACATCCGGCGGTGCAGGTCGTCGTCGCGGTGCAGCTTGGTCAGCCGCTGGATGGGCACGCGGTAGAACACGACCCGCCGACGCGCGTGGTCGACGTACCAGCGGTCCACGCCGTCGCTGCCGGTGTTGCCGACCGGCGTCGCGGCGACCTCGAAGTGCACGTCCGCCAGCTCCTGGGGCCAGACGCCCTTGAGGTAGTCGGCGGTGGAGGCCACGGTCATGTCGAAGAAGTCGATGCGGTTCTGCAGCATCGGCAGATGCGGCCCCGTGACCGGTCCGCGCGCGCCGCGACCGTGACGGCTGCGCCACCGGCTGGTCGCCGGAGGGTTGCTGCTGGTGCGGCGGTTGCGGGGCATGTCGCAATCCTACGTCGGCGGCGCTCCGGTAGTCTGAGCCCGATGTTGAGCCGTCCGTGTTCCCGTGTCGCGTGCCCGCGCGACGCCGTGTCGACGCTGACGTACGTCTACGCCGACTCGATGGCGGTGCTCGGCCCGCTCAGCCTCCACCACGAGCCGCACTCGTACGACCTGTGCGCCATCCACGCGGAGCGCCTGTCGGCGCCGCAGGGCTGGCAGATCGTCCGTCACGAGGTCTTCGGCGAGATCAAGTAGGGTGACCGAGTGCACTCATCTGACTCGATCGACGACTACCGCGACGCGCTCTCCCAGGTCATCAAGACCTACGATGTGCGCGGCCTGGTCGGCAGCGGCCTGACCCCCGAGATCGTCACCGCGATCGCCGCAGCCTTCGTCGACGAGATCGGCGCGGCCGGGTCGGAGGTCGTGGTCGGTCACGACATGCGCGACTCGTCGCCGGAGTTCGCCGCCGCGTTCGCACGCGGTGCGCAGGCCCGCGGAGCGGACGTCGTCTCGATCGGGCTGTGCTCCACCGATGAGTCCTACTTCGCCTCCGGCGCGCTGCAGGCGCCCGCCGCGATGTTCACCGCGAGCCACAACCCTGCCACCTACAACGGCATCAAGCTCTCCCGCGCCGGCGCGCAGGGCCTCAGCCTCGACACCGGCCTCGCCGCCGTCCGCGACCGTGCGGCCGTCTACCTGGCCGAGGGCGTGGAGCCCGTCGCCGAGCCGGGCTCGTACCGCGAGCAGGACGTCCTGGCGGACTACGCCGCGTACCTGCGCGGCCTGGTCGACCTCAGCGACATCCGCCCGATCCGGATCGTGGTGGACGCCGGAAACGGCATGGGTGGCCTGACCGTCCCCGCGGTGCTGGGCGAGGCCGCGGGGCTGCCCGCTCTGCCGATCGAGATCATCCCGCTGTACTTCGAGCTCGACGGCACCTTCCCGAACCACGAGGCGAACCCGCTGGAGCCGGCGAACCTGGTCGACCTCCAGGCGGCCGTCGTGGAGCACGGCGCCGACCTCGGCCTCGCCTTCGACGGGGACGCGGACCGCTGCTTCGTCGTGGACGAGACCGGCGGCGCGGTGTCGCCGTCGGCCGTCGCCGCGATCGTCGCCCTCCGCGAGATCGACCGCGCCCGCGCGGAGGACCCGGACGCCCCGATCACGGTCATCCACAACCTGATCACCTCCAACATCGTCCCGGAGACGATCGAAGCCGCCGGCGCTGTGCCGCACCGCACGCGCGTCGGCCATTCCCTGATCAAGGCGGCCATGCGCGAGACCGGAGCGGTCTTCGGCGGCGAGCACTCGGCGCACTACTACTTCCGCGACTTCTGGAGCGCCGACAACGGCATGCTGGCCGCCATGCACATGCTGGCCGAGTTCGGAGCCCAGGAGCGCCCGCTGTCCGAGCTGGCGGCGGCGTACACGCCGTACACGCAGTCCGGCGAGATCAACTCGACGGTGGACGACGTCCCGGCCGCCTACGCGCGCGTCGTGGAGGCGTTCACCGGCCGCGCCGAGTTCGACGAGCTCGACGGCCTCACCATCACCGGCTACACCGATGAGACCGAGCCGTTCTGGTGGTTCTCGGTGCGCCCGTCCAACACCGAGCCGCTGCTGCGCCTCAACGTGGAGGCCGCCGACGTTGCCACGATGACGCGCATCCGTGACGAGGTGCTGGCGCTCATCCGCGCCTGAGTTGGGCCGGGGGCCCTCGGTCGCAGGCTCCCTCAGCGCTGGGTCGCGCATCGCTTCGCGCTGCCTTGAGCTCCACCGCGCGCTCCGCGCTGCCCCTAAGCTCCACCGCGCATGGGAGAATATCCCCATGCCTTCCGCCGTGACTGACACGTCCCTGCCGTTCCGCGTCGCCGACCTCTCGCTCGCCGAGGCGGGCCGCCACCAGATCCGGCTCGCCGAGAACGAGATGCCCGGCCTGATGGCCCTCCGCGAGGAGTTCGGCGCCTCCCAGCCGCTCGCCGGCGCCCGCATCGCCGGCTCGCTGCACATGACGGTGCAGACCGCCGTGCTGATCGAGACCCTGGTCGCCCTCGGCGCGCAGGTGCGCTGGGCGAGCTGCAACATCTTCTCGACGCAGGACGAGGCCGCCGCCGCCATCGCGGTCGGTCCTGACGGCACCCCGCAGGCTCCGGCCGGCGTCCCGGTCTTCGCGTGGAAGGGCGAGACCCTGGACGAGTACTGGTGGTGCACCCAGCAGATCTTCGACTGGAGCGCGGAGGCCGCGGCCGCCGGCGCCGACTGGACCGGCCCCAACCTCATCCTCGACGACGGCGGCGACGCCACCCTGCTGGTCCACAAGGGCCGCGAGTTCGAGCGCGCCGGCGCCGTGCCGGACGACGCCGAGGGCGACAGCCACGAGTACCGCGTCATCCTGGGCGCGCTGCGCGCCTCCCTGGCCACGTCGCCCGACCGCTGGACCCGCGTCGCCGACGGCATCCTGGGCGTCACCGAGGAGACCACGACCGGCGTCCACCGCCTCTACGAGCTGGCCAAGCAGGGCGAGCTGCTGTTCCCGGCGATCAACGTCAACGACTCGGTGACCAAGAGCAAGTTCGACAACAAGTACGGCATCCGCCACTCGCTGCCGGACGGCCTCAACCGCGCGACCGACGTCCTCATGGGCGGCAAGGTCGTGTTCGTCGCCGGCTACGGCGACGTGGGCAAGGGCGCTGCGGAGGCCCTGCGCGGCCAGGGCGCCCGCGTCATCGTCAGCGAGATCGACCCGATCAACGCCCTCCAAGCGGCGATGGACGGCTTCCAGGTGACCACGCTGGAGTCCGTCGTCGACCAGGTCGACATCGTCATCACCGGCACCGGCAACCTCAACGTCGTCACCCTCGACCACATCCTCGCGATGAAGCACCTCGCCATCGTCGCGAACGTCGGCCACTTCGACAACGAGATCGACATGGCCTCCCTGGAGGCACTGCCCGGCGCCGAGAAGGTCGAGATCAAGCCGCAGGTGCACGAGTGGCGGCTGCCGAACGGCCGCAGCGTTCTGGTGCTGTCCGAGGGCCGCCTGATGAACCTCGGCAACGCCACCGGCCACCCGAGCTTCGTGATGAGCAACTCGTTCACCAACCAGGTGCTCGCCCAGCTCGAGCTCTACGTGTCGACCGAGAACTACCCGGTCGGCGTCTACGTGCTGCCGAAGCACCTGGACGAGAAGGTCGCGCGCCTCCACCTGGACGCGCTCGGCGTCCAGCTCACCACCCTCACGGACGAGCAGGCCGCCTACATCGGCGTGCCGGTCGAGGGCCCGTACAAAGTCGACCACTACCGCTACTGATGGCACTCGACTTCGCAGACCGGGAACTCCCCGGCGGCCTCCTCCTACGCCTGCGCCGGGAGGAGGACGCCGCGGCGCTCGCCGCCGCCTACGTCCGCAACCGCGGCCACCTCGCACCCTGGGACCCGACGCGCTCGGAGGAGTTCTTCACCGAGGCCGGCCAGCGCACCCGCACGCTGGAGCTCCTTGCGCTCCGCTCGCTGGAGACCGCGGTGCCACTGGTGATCGTGGACGGCGACGAGATCGCCGGCGGGATGGACCTCAGCAACATCGTCCGCGGCGCCTTCCAGAGCGCGATGGTCGGCTACTGGCTCGACCGCGGCCACACCGGCCGCGGCCTGGCGTCGGTGGCGCTGACGGCGCTGCTCGACGCCGCCCGCGACGACTATGCCCTGCACCGCGTGCAGGCGGCGACGCTGCTGGCCAACCACGCGTCGCAGTCCGTCCTCACCCGCGCCGGCTTCGAGCGGATCGGCGTCGCGCCGGACTACCTGAAGATCGCCGGGCGCTGGCAGGACCACGTGCTGTTTCAGAAGATCCTGCACGACTGAGGGGTGCCGCGCGGGGCGTCGGCCGTCGCGTATTCAACCCGATGGTCGCAGCGCGACGAGAACGGTAGAGGCGAGCGATCGCGACGAGAATGCTGTGCAGCTCGCGGGCGCCCGTGTGCATGCACTCGCGTCGCGAGACGCAGTGGTGCGCTTCCTCCGGAGGCCTCACGACCCGAAGCGGTTGCGGATCTCATCCTCGGTGATGCCGCCATCCTTCGCGATCTCGCTCCGAGCAGCTGTGACGACGTCGAGAATCTGTTCCTGTGAAAGCCAATACTGCGTCTCCACGAGCGATTCCCGGTCCTGGACACTGACCACCGAAGCCGCGGGACGGACGGTGCTCATGGTGTCCACATCCTCCTGGGTGGTCGAGGCGGCACTCTCGACTTCGTTGAGGGGCATGGGTTCTGAGTCCTTAGGGCGCGTAGGCAAATCGTCACACCTCCGCGAACGCCCGCACCGGGAACGTCCCGAACCCTTCCACGGCCGGCGGCGCCGCCGTGAAGCGCGCGCCGCGGGCGGGCAGCTCGCCCAGCCGGGTCAGGTGCTCGACCACGTGGATGCCGTGCGCCAGCAGGATGCTGTGCGCCGGACGCGAGCCGCCGCTCTCGGTGTCGTCGATGTTGAGCGAGTCGATGCCGACCAGCGTCACGCCCTCGTCGGCCAGGTGCTGTGCGCCGGCCTCCGTGAGGTGCGGCGCCCCCGACGCGTAGGCCGGCGTGCCGAACCGGGTGTCCCAGCCGGTGTGCAGCAGCACGGCCGTGCCCGCCAGGTCGCGGTCGAAGAACACCGAGGCCGGGATGCCGCGCTCGGCGGCGTCCTCCAGGTGGAAGACTTCCGCGGGCAGCCCGACCAGCGTCGCGAGGTCGAGCGAGGCGAGGTCGCCTCCGTCCGCGTAGCGGTGATACGGGCTGTCGAGGTAGGTGCCGGTGTTGCCGATGATGGTGATGACGTCCATCGCGAACTCGGTGCCGGGGGCGTAACGCTCGCGCGACGCCTCCCGGGTGAGGTGCGGGGTGATGACCGGAGCGGGGAGGCCGGGGTAGGTGACCAGCCCGGCGTGGATCGGGTGGCTGAGGTCGACGACGCGGCGCGACGTCGCGTCTGGCGACGGCGTCTCGCTCACCCCGCGACTGCCGCGGTGCGGCTCTGCGACGATCCGCAGGTCCCGCAGCTCGACGTCCGCCACGAGCGCGAGGCCGAGGTGGCGCACGAAGAGCTCGGCGACCTCCGCCTCGCCGACCGACTCCGAGGGCACGTCGAGCCGGAACCCTTCCGCGGTCAGGCCGCCGCCGTTGACGAACGACACGCTCGCGTCGAAGTGGGCTCGGTACTCGGTCATCGGCGCTCCAAGCGTGTGAAGGTCGGCCGGATCAGCGATCCGGGAAGGAGTGGGGCAGCGCGTCGAGCACCGGCTCCAGCCGCCGCAGCCGCTCGGCCTCCAGCGCCAGGCCGGCCGCGTCCCGCCGGCGGCGGAGCACGGCGACCGCGACGAGGAACGCCTCGGCGTCGACCTGCGGCAGCGGCGACACGTACGGTGCGGCCTCGCGGGCGAGCTCGGTGCTCAGCCCGTACCTGGCCGCGGCGGTGAGCTGCGGGGCCTGGCGCACGAACTGCGCGATGCGGCGGGAGAGCCGGTCGGGCAGCCTCCCGACGTCCGCGTTCGCCGCCCAGCCGGCGAGCTGCGGCGGCAGGTACAGGTCGAGCGGCTGCGGGCGCGGGACACGCTCGAGCTGGCTGTAGGTGCCGGCCAGCAGGTCGCCGAGGCGCTTGGAGCGGGAGTTGAGGAGGCCGGCCAGCGCGGCGATCCCTCCGAAGCTCAGGTAGATCTCCAGCACGCCGGCGAGAGCGCGGATGAACGCGTGGCGGAAGCCGATCGCGCCGCCGTCGTCGCGCACGATGCGGGCGCCGACCGCCAGCTTGCCGAGCGAGCGGCCGCGGGTCAGGAGCTCCATCCCGGTCGGGAGGATCACCGTCCCGAACACCAGGATGAGGATGATCAGCGCGCGCACCAGAGCCTGGTCGAGGCCGCCGCCGGTGCCGACGAGGATCAGGATCAGCCCGAGCATGACGAGCATCGAGAACAGCCAGTCGATGATCGTCCCGGCCGCCCGGAGGATGTAGCTCGCGGGCTTGACGTCGAGGGTGACGGCCTCGCCGGTGACCAGCTCGCGCTCGGGCGCTGGGCCGCCGGTCGCTGGGCCGCCGGTCACTGGGGCGCCGCTCGCTGGGCCGCCCGCCGAGAGACCTGCCGTCGGAAGGCCCCCACTCGGGAGGAGGGGCGCGGATGCCGTCATGGCTATCATTCAAGCAGATGGATCTCGACGCATACACTGCCGCGCACAGCGCCGACTGGGAGAGGCTCTCCCGGCTGGCCCGCCGTCGGCGCCTGGACGGCCGCGACGCCGACGAGCTGATCGACCTGTACCAGTCCGGTGCGGCCGATCTGTCGGCCATCCAGACCAGCGCGGGCTCCACCGCGGTGGGCGACCGGCTCTCGGTGACGCTCGCCTCGGCGCGGCTGCGCTTCACGGGCGCCGGCTCGAACCTGTTCTCGCAGATCCCGCGGTTCTTCGCCTTGCAGCTCCCCGCGGCGCTCTACCGGATTCGCTGGATCGTGCTGGCGGTCGCGGTCGGCACGGTGATCGTCTCCACCCTGTACGCGCTGTGGATCACCGGCAACCCGCAGGTGCTCCGCAACCTCGGCGACGACGCCGCCCTCAAGCAGTACGTCAACCACTCGTTCGTGGACTACTACTCGAACAACCCGGCGGCGTCGTTCGCGGGCCAGGTGTGGACCAACAACGCCTGGATCGCGGCGCAGTGCATCGCGTTCGGGATCACCGGGCTGTGGGTGCCCTACGTGCTCATCCAGAACGCCGTCGGTGTCGGCACAGCCGCGGGCGTGATGTTCGCGTACGGACGCGGCGACGTGCTGTTCTCGTACATCCTGCCGCACGGCCTCCTGGAGCTCACCAGCGTGTTCGTCGCGGCCGCGGCCGGGCTGCGGATCTTCTGGGCCTGGATCGCGCCGGGCGCGCGCACCCGCGGGCAGGCGCTCGCCGAGGACGGCCGGGCGCTGTTCACGGTCGCGATCGGCTGCGTGATCAGCCTGTTCGTCTCGGGCCTGATCGAGGGCTTCGTGACGCCGTCCGCGCTGCCGGTGTGGCTGAAGATCGCCATCGGCGCGCTCGCGCTCGCGGCGTACCTCTTCTACATGCTGTTCGTCGGCCGCCGGGCCGTTCGCGCCGGCGAGACTGGCGACCTCACGGAGTTCGAGGCGGGCGACCGCCGCGTCGTCGCCGGCTGAGCCCCCAGACGCGCTCGACATTCGTCACGAATGTGCGGTCAGCGCGGTCGCGATATTCGTGACGGATGTGTGTGCGCGGGGTCGCGTCAGAGCCGGCCGGCGGCCTTCAGCGCGAGGTACCGGTCGGCGAGGGCCGGCGGGAGATCGGCGGGGGAGCCCGTGACCACCTCGCCGCCGAGCCGTCGGACGGCCGCCGACACCCGCGCCACGTCGAGCAGCGCCCGTTCGGCGGACGCCGCCCGGTAGACGTCCTCCCGGTGGCCGCGCTGCGTCGTCGCCGCCTCCGTGTCCGGGTCGGTCACGCTCGCCACCAGCACGAGGTGCTTGCGGGTGAGCTGCGGCAGCACCGAGAGCAGACCGCGCGAGCCTCCCGGCGCGTCGAGCGACGTCAGCAGCACCACGAGCGACCGCTGGCTGGTGAGCGTGCCGACCTGCGCGGGGACCGCCGACCAGTCCATCTCGATGAGCGCGGGTTCGATGCCGGCCATCGTGTCCACCATCCGGGAGAGCAGCTCGGACCCGGTCGCCCCCTGCACGCGGCCGCGGACGACGCGGTCGTACGCCACCAGGTCGACGCGGTCTCCGGCCCGGGAGGCGAGCGCCGCCAGCAGCAGCGACGCCTCGAACGCGGTGTCGATGCGCGGCTCGTCCGCGATCCGTGCCGCGGAGGTGCGGGCGGTGTCGATCACCAGGACCACGCGGCGGTCGCGCTCCGGCCGCCAGGTGCGGACCATCACCCGCGCGCCGCGGCCGCCGGTCGGGTCGTGCCGCCGGGCGGTGGCCCGCCAGTCGATCGAGCGCACGTCGTCGCCGCGCACGTACTCGCGCAGCGAGTCGAACTCCGTGCCCTGGCCGCGCAGCATGACGCTCGTCTCGCCCTCAAGCTCGCGGAGCCGCGCCAGCCGCGACGGCAGGTGCTTGCGGGCGTTGAACGGCGGCAGCACGCGGATGCGGCCCGGAGCGGACAGCGTCGCCTGTCGCGCCCAGAGGCCGAGCGGGCCCCAGGCGCGCACGGTGACCTGCTCGACCCGGCGTTCCCCGCGTCGCCACGGCGTCAACGACACCACGACGCGGCGGCGCTCGCCCGGCGGGATGCTGATCGCGGTGCGCGTCGGCTCGGCGCCGGCCGACGGCTCCCACGCGTCGCGGAGCACACCGCGCAGCGTCCGCGCGCCGGTGTTCGTCACGAACAGCTCGCTCGCGGCCTCGGCGCCCAGGCGGACGCGCGCCGGCAGCTCCCTGCTCAGCCGCAGCCGCCGGGGGGAGGCCGCCAGCGCGAGGTCGATCGAGCCCAGCACCAGGCACAGCAGCACCCAGCCGCCGAGCGCGGCGTAGGCGGCCGCCGCCGCACCGCCGAGCAGCACGACGGGGACGGCGCCGAGCGCCAGCAAGGCGACGAAACGTCCGGACACGGTCATCGGCGCGGCCTAGATCGGGACCTGGACCTGCTGCACGATCGAGCGCAGCACGGCGTCGGCGCCCACGCCCTCCAGCTCCGCCTCCGGACGGAGCTGGATGCGGTGCCGCCAGACCGGCACGAGCATCGCCTGGACGTGGTCGGGCGTGATCGAGTCGTAGCCCGACAGCCACGCCCACGCCTTCGCGGCGGCGAGCAGCGCAGTTGTGCCGCGCGGGCTGACGCCGAGCCGCACCGACGGGCTGCGCCGGGTGGCGCGGGCCAGGTCGACGATGTAGGCGAGCACGTCCGGGTTCGCGCCGACGGCGGCCGCGGCCGCCCGGGCGGACTCGAGCTGCCGGGCGTCGAGCACCGGCCGCACGCCCGCCCCGGCGAGGTCGCGCGGGTTGAAGCCGGCCGCGTGCCGGCGCAGCACCTCCACCTCGGCCTCGCGCTCCGGCACGTCCAGCGTGAGCTTCAGCAGGAACCGGTCGAGCTGGGCCTCCGGGAGGGTGTAGGTGCCCTCGTACTCGATCGGGTTCTGGGTGGCAGCGACGATGAACGGGTCGGGGAGGCGGCGGCTCACCCCGTCGACGCTGACCTGACGCTCCTCCATCGCCTCCAGCAGCGCGGACTGGGTCTTCGGGGGCGTCCGGTTGATCTCGTCCGCCAGCAGGATGTTCGTGAACACCGGGCCCTCGCGGAACACGAACCCGCCGGTCTGGGAGTCGTAGACGAGAGAGCCGGTGACGTCGCCCGGCATCAGGTCGGGCGTGAACTGGATGCGCGTGGTCGACAGGCTCAGCGCCTCGCTGAGCGAGCGCACGAGCAGGGTCTTCGCGACGCCGGGCACACCCTCCAGGAGGACGTGGCCGCGGGCGAGCAGCGCGATGATCAGGCCGGTGACCGCGCCCTCCTGGCCGACGACGGCCTTGCCGACCTCTGCGCGGACCCGCGCCAGCGCGTGCCGCAGGTCGGAGGAGCCGGGCGAGGACGGCGCCGGCGTGCCGTCCGGTGCTGCCGAAGCGGAGTGGGAGCCGGTCGTGAGGTCGGTCATGGTTCCATTCTTCCGGTCGTTCGCGGAGAGTGCGGCGAGGCGGCGTCGGCCGTCGCGCGTTCGAGTTCGGCCAGCCGGTCGGAGAGCTCGAGGAGCTCCCGATCGCTGCCCGGACGCTGTTCCAGGAGCAGGTAGAGGATCGTGGCGCGGTCGCGGCCGGTGATCGCGGCGACGGCGTCGGCGACCTCGTCCGTGGTGGCCACCCGGGGGAGGCCGACCTGGGTGGCCAGCCGGCCGATGGTCCCGATGCGCAGCGCGTCGGCGGCGCGGAGCCGCGCCGACGACCGCTGGTAGAGCCGCGCGCGGCCCTCCCGGGTCTCTCCCGCGCGCACGACGACCGGGAGGTGCTCGACCACCAGCGGTCCGAAGCGCCGGCCGCGCCACACGGCGGCGGCGACGAAGACCAGTGTCAGCAGCAGGAGCACCGGGGTCACCCAGCCCGGGGTCAGGGTCGCGAGGTCGGCGGGGCCGGTGACCGGCCGGTCGAGCAGGCCGGGCAGGTACCAGACCAGGGTGCGGTGCTCGCCGAGCAGGCCGAGGCCGAGAGCGGCGTTGCCGAGCCGGTCGACGCCGTCGTTCATGAGGGTGGCGGCCGACCCGAGCAGGTAGACGGTGCGGCCCTCGTACGTCGTGCGCACCAGGGAGGCACGGCCTCCCGACGCCACGAAGCACGCGGTCGCGTCGCCGCTGACACGGAAGCTGCCCGGCGACGCGATGTTCTTCGTGTTCTCGGTGGGCCGCGGGTCGATCTGGACGGCGCGCTGGGCGACGGGCAGGCCGCAGCCGGCGGAGGCGGTGGCACCCGGGTCTCCCGCCGCGTGCACGCCGGGCGCGAGGGCCTGCATCGCCGCGAAGTCGGGCTCGACCAGCACGATGGTGCTCGCGATCGAGCTGAGCTGGTCGTAGCCCCGCCGGTCGAGGTTGCCCTCCGGGTCGTAGACGAGAACGGTGGTGTCGTCTCCGGCCGCGCCGCGCACCTGGTCGAGCGTGCCTGCGGTGCGCACGGTCACGCCCTGCTGGCCGAGCACCTGGGCGAGGGCCTTGCCGCCGACGGGGCCGGGGTTGGAGGCGCTCAACGGGTCGCCGCCGACGGTGCGGCCGCCGTTCAGCAGCACACCGGACAGCCCGACGATCACGGCGATGACGGCGAGGACGATCCAGGGGACGGCGCGGCGCGCGGTGCGACGGACGGTGGGGGAGAGGGCGGGCGCGTCCGCCGGGCCGGTCCCGGGCGCGGGTGGGCGCTCGGCCTCGGGTGCCAGGGTCCCGGTCATGCCAGTGTTCCGGTCATGCGCGTGTTCCGGTCATACGCCCACGGCCTCCTGAGCCGGCCGCAGCCGCTGGAGTCGCCCGTCGAGGTCGAGGAGGTGCCGGTAGCCGGCCTCGGAGCCCGGCCGGTCGAGGTAGCGCACCTCGTCGAAGGTCCGCGCGGCCTGGCGCAGCTCGGCCGCCTCCACGGGCGCCGCGCGGGCGGCCCGGGCGGCGAACTCGGTCGCGGTGGTGCCGGGCCGGACGTCCACCAGGGTGCGCTCGTCGAGCGCGGCCGCGATGGCGCGGAACTGCTCCTCGATCGCGAGCGGCCAGTCCTCCGCGCGGGCGGCGTCGGCCGCCGACCGGCGCAGTTCGTCCGCCGAGCGGGCGTCGCCTGCGCCGAACAGCGCGCGCGGGGCGGAAGCCGCCCGCCGGTTCACCCGGGGCCGGCCCCACACGATGAACGCGACGACGACGATGGCCACCACGATCAGCACGACCACGACGAGCAGCACCGGCGCGGCCTTCCCCGTCGGTCCGCCCAGCAGCGACGCGAGCCAGTCCTGCACCGCCTTGGAGGCGATGTCGAACCAGGTCGGCTTCGCGGTCTGGTACTCCGGCTTGGCGAGCTCGTTGCGGATCCAGTCCTGCGCCTGCGGCGAGCTCGGATCGACCGGGATGTCGAGGCGCACGCTCAGGCGCCCGGCCAGGTCGCGTTCGGGGCGCTCGCTCCCGGCGCCGGTTGCGCGAACGGATCGGGCAGCTCCTGACCGGTCTGCCTGGCCTCCACGAAGCGCACGAGCTCCAGGTCGAGGCCCTCCTTGCGCATCCGCAGGTCGATGTAGATGAGGCCGATGGCGCCCCACTGGACGACGCTGCCGATGGCGCCCACGATCGCGCCCACGATGGCCGACAGTCCGTTCACCCCGAGCTGGCCGACGATGACCTGACTGTACGAGTTCGGGTTGGCGGAGCTGAGCGAGGTCGGCGCGAAGATGCCGCCCAGCATCCCGCCGATGATCGCGAACGGGACGGAGATGACCTGGGTCACGGCCCAGATGATCAGCCAGAGCAGGACGATCACCCCGAACGTGCGCCAGAAGTAGCCGGTCGTGAGCCGCCAGGAGCGCGCGATGGCGGAGCGGAACGGGAGGCGTTCGATGACGAGCGCGCTCGGCACGATCGAGAGCTTGGTGTACAGCCAGATGAAGACGGCGAGCAGGCCGAGGCCCCCGCCGAGCCCCACCAGGACCGCGCCGATCACACCGGCCGTGCCGCCGAGCATCGCGAGGGCGACGATGATGGAGACCACGAGTGCGAGGGCGACCAGCCAGAACAGCGACCACAGGAACGTCCAGCCCACCAGGGCGCCGAACCGGGGGCGGATGAGCCGCCAGAGCGCGCGCAGGGTCAGCTTCTCGCCGAGCGTCTCGCGTGACACCTCGGCGACGATGATGCCCTGGAGCAGCGCGCCGAAGATCCCCGAGATGACGACGACGAGCACTCCGAGCACGATGCTGCCGCCCACCGCGCCTGCGGTGATGGTGCCGCGGTCGGCGGCGCTCGCCGTCTCGACCCGCGAGAAGAGGAGGTACACACCGCCGAAGAGGACGGCGGTGACGACGATGGCCGGGACCCCCTGGAGCAGGAGGGCCGCGCCGACCGTGATCTTGGGGTTGCGCCGCAGCGCCTGGAACGGCGCGCCGAGCAGGGTGCCGAATGACAGCGGCCGCAGGGGGATCAGTCCCGGCTTGGGCGGTGGAGCCCACCCCGGCTGAGCGCCCGAGGCGTCGTACGGCTGCTGCCAGGACTGCTGCTGCCAGGCCTGCTGCTGCCAGGCCTGCTGCTGGTCATACGGATAGCCGGGCTGCTGCGGGTACCCCGGCTGCGGGTACCCCGGCTGCTGCGGATACCCCGCCTGCTGAGCGTAGCCGGGCTGCTGCGGGTACGGCTGCTGCGGGTACCCCTGCTGCGGGTACCCCGGCTGCTGCGGCTGCCCCGGCGCGTACTCCCCGTACCGCGGCTGCTCCGGCGCAGGCCCACCCGCCTGCTGCCCCGCGGACGTGGAGCCGTCGGCCCGCGCGCCCTGGCCGTCCGGATCCTCGGACTCCCCGGGTGCCCGCCAGCTCTGGTCGTCGCTCACGCCGTGCCTCTCATCCCCCGTCTGATGCGGTGCTCCCATGCTGGCACATCCGCCGTCCCGGCGATGCCCCGTGCTCAGGGCACGTGGACAACCCGTTTCTCCACAGTCCCGACGTGCCCACAGCCCGCGTCGGGCCGGCATACAAGGCGCATGCAGCGTCCTCGACTACGCTTGACCCGTTACTGCTGCGGCGCGCGCCGCCCGAGAGGGGTTCAGGGGATTCTTCGGACATGACTAGTCGCATCCTGGTGGTCGACGACGACACCGCCCTCGCCGAGATGATCGGCATCGTGCTCCGCACCGAGGGATTCGACCCCGTGTTCTGCGAGGACGGCGCGCAGGCGCTCGACATCTTCCGGGCCGCCAATCCCGACCTCGTCCTCCTCGACCTCATGCTGCCTGGCCTCGACGGCATCGAAGTGTGCGGCCGCATCCGCGCCGAGTCCGGCACGCCCGTCATCATGCTGACGGCCAAGTCCGACACCGCCGACGTCGTCAAGGGCCTGGAGTCCGGCGCCGACGACTACATGGTCAAGCCGTTCAACCCCAAGGAGCTGGTCGCCCGCATCCGCACC
The DNA here is from genome assembly GCF_041260585.1 of Leifsonia sp. EB34. Classification (NCBI taxonomy): domain Bacteria; kingdom Bacillati; phylum Actinomycetota; class Actinomycetes; order Micrococcales; family Microbacteriaceae; genus Leifsonia; species Leifsonia sp. EB34. The sequence continues at coordinate 593,573 of NZ_JBGCCV010000001.1, read as the reverse complement.
CGGCTGCGCCCGGCCCCGACCAGCCCGCCCGCCGAGCAGCTCCGCGTCGGCGACCTCGTCGTCGACGTCGCCGGCCACGAGGTGCGGCGCGGCGACGGCCGCATCGCGCTCACCCCGCTCGAGTTCGACCTCCTGCTCGCCCTGGCCTCCAAGCCGCAGCAGGTGTTCACCCGCGAGATGCTGCTGGAGCAGGTCTGGGGATACCACTACAAGGCCGACACCCGGCTGGTGAACGTGCACGTCCAGCGCCTGCGCGCCAAGGTGGAGCAGGACCCGGACAACCCCAAGATCGTCATGACCGTGCGCGGGGTCGGCTACCGCGCCGGCGCGGCGACCTGACCGGAGGGGCGCGATGCGCTTCCGGTGGCCAGACAGGGAGTGGTGGCGGCAGGGGTCGTCCGAACTCGCGCGCCTCTGGCGGCGCTCCCTGCAGCTTCGCACGGTCACGATCACGGTGCTCCTGACCGGCGTCGCGATCCTCGTCACCGGCGTCTACATGGCGCTCAGCATCAGCAACGACCTCTACCAGTCGCGCCTCGACCAAGCGCTCCGCGACTCCAGCCGGGCCACCACCGCCGCCCAGTCGACGCTCAACGCCTCCGACATCTCGTCGGGGGACAGCGGCAGGAACCTGCTCAACTCCACGCTGCAGGCCGTGCAGGCCTCGACCTCCAGCCGGCTGATCGCGGCGTACCGGGTCCCCGGCCAGGACACCAGCATCCTCGCGCCGCCCGACCGCGGCAGCCCGGCGCTCAACCCGGTGATCTCGCCGGAGCTGCGCACCGCCGTCGAGAACGGCGGGACCAAGCAGTTCTACCAGTCGGTCGCGCTGCCGGCGACCTCCGACTCCACGGACCCCGGCATCGTCGTGGGCACGCAGCTCACCCTCCCGTCGTACGGCCGTTACGAGCTCTACATCGGCTACAACCTGAGCGACTCCGAGAACACCCTGCTGTTCGTCCAGAACACGCTGCTTCTCGCCGGGCTGGCGCTGATCGTGCTGATCGGCGCGATCACCTGGCTGATCGTGCGCTTCGTGGTCGAGCCGATCCGGGTCGCCGCCCGGACCAGCGAACGGCTCGCCGCCGGCGACCTCGCGGTGCGCATCCCGGAGAAGGGCGAGGACGTGTTCGCGTCGCTGGCCCGCTCGTTCAACGGGATGGCGGACAGCATGCAGAGCCAGATCAACCAGCTCGCGACGCTGTCCCAGCTCCAGCAGCGGTTCGTGTCCGACGTCTCGCACGAGCTGCGCACGCCGCTGACCACCATCCGGCTGGCCGGCGACGTGATCTACGACCAGCGCGGCTCCTTCCCGCCCGCGACCTCCCGTACGGCCGAGCTGCTGCACACCCAGATCGAGCGGTTCGACCGGCTCCTCTCGGACCTCCTGGAGATTAGCCGCTACGACGCCGGCTCCGTCGTGCTCGACCCGGAGCCCACGAACCTGGTGCGGCTGGCGGAGGAGGTCGTCGACGAGCTGCGCACGCTCGCCGAGCAGAACGGCACCGAGCTCCGGCTGGAGGCTCCAGGCGGCTACTTCGACGTGGAGATGGACCCACGGCGCATCCGCCGCGTGGTGCGCAACCTCATCGGCAACGCGATCGAGCACGGCGAGGGCGCGCCGGTGGTCATCAGCGTCGACAGCAACGAGACCGCGGTCGCCCTCGCGGTCCGCGACTACGGCATCGGCATGAGCCAGCAGGACGTCAACCACGTCTTCGACCGGTTCTGGCGCGCCGACCCGTCCCGCAAGCGCACGCTCGGAGGCACCGGGCTCGGGCTCGCGATCTCCCTGGAGGACGCCACCCTCCACGCGGGCTGGCTGCAGGTCTGGTCGATGCCGGGCCAGGGCTCCTGCTTCCGGCTCACCCTGCCGCGCTTCACGGGCAAAGGCATCATCGCCTCCCCGCTGCCGTTGCCGCCCCTCGATGCCGGGACGAAGCCGGCGCACCCCGAGAAGGCGGCGGCCGACGACGGCGCGTTCGACCGCGGGGCCGGGAACCTCGACCCCGCGCCGCGGCCCGGAAGCGAGGCCCGCGCATGATCCGGAGGACGTCCCGCAGCCTCGGCGCCGCGCTCGCCCTGGGGCTCGCGCTGGTCCTGGCGGCGTGCGCGAGCATCCCCGACAGCGGTCCCGTGCGCCAGGGCGGTCCCGTCGCGCAGGTCAACGACCAGCTCGACCTCGACTTCAACCCGTCCCCGCCCGAGAACGGCGCGACGCCGCAGCGGATCGTGCAGGGCTTCATCGACGCCGCCTCGAGCCCGAAGAACAATTTCGCGATCGCCCGGGAGTACCTCACCCGGTCGACCGCGGCCTCCTGGAATCCGGACGAGTCGGTCACCGTGGACGACGGCCGCAGCCGCACCTTCGACCACAGCGGCAACCAGTGGTCGGTCGACGTCAGCCCGGTCGCCAACGTGGACAGCGCCGGGACGTATCACCCGGTGGCGAGCAAGGCGCCGGTCGGGCTCAGCTACGAGGTCGCCAAGGAGAACGGCCAGTGGCGCATCTCCGTGGCGCCGGACGGGGTGGTCATCGACGACCCGACCTTCCGGGCCGTCTACAGCCAGCAGACGCTCTACTTCTACAACTCCGACTACTCCTACCTGGTGCCGGACGCGCGCTGGTTCCCCGCCCGCGTCGCCACGGCGGCCACGCGGGTGACGAGCGCCGTGCTCGCAGGTCCGGCCAAGTGGCTCAGCGGCGCGGTGATCAGCGCGTTCCCGCAAGGCACGCAGCTCGCTCTCCCCGCTGTCACGACGTCGAACGGCGCCGCGCACGTCGACCTCAGCTCGGAGGCCAGTCAGGCGAACCAGCTCCAACTGCAGAGGATGCAGCTCCAGCTCGAGCAGAGCCTGGGGTCGCTGGCATCGTCCGTCCAGCTCTCGATCGAGGGGAACCAGCAGCAGGTGCCGCCCCTGCCGGACGGGTCTGTGCCCCTGCAGGACCCGCCGGTGGACTCGCACGCGGTGGTCTACCGCGGCGAGTCGTTCGGTCTCCTCAACGGCTCAACCATCACCCCGCTGAGCGGGCTCAGCGACAAGGTCGTGGCCCTCGCGCCCTCGGCGGCGACCGTGAACGCCGCGCGCGACGAGGTCGCGGTGCTCTCGCGCGGCACCGCCGTGCTGGTGCGGAAATCCGGCGATCCCGTGCACGTCGACCTGCGCCCGGGGCTCATCGCGCCGGCGCTGGACAACCAAGGCTGGCTCTGGAGCGTTCCGGCGAACGCCCCGGACGCGCTCCAGGTCGCCAGTGCCACCGGGCAGCCGCACCCGGTGAAGGTGGACTGGCCCGGCGCCGTCGGCATCGTGGCACTCGCCGTCTCCCGGGACGGGACGCGGGTCGTGGCCATCATTCGCACGGCGGTCGGCTACTCGGTGGTCGCGGCCGGCGTCGTCCGCGGCTCTGACGGCCTGCCGACGTCCATCACGACGCCGATCCAGCTCAGCGTGGGCGACGGCGTCCCGACCTCGATCGCGTGGACGGGGGAGCTCTCGGTCGTGGTGCTCAGCTCGACCAACGGCGACGCGACCGGGATCGCCGAGCAGAACATCGGAGGCACCACGGCGACCACCACGGGCCCGGCGGCCGGGCGGACCATCGTGGGCGCCGGCGGCCTGTCCCGGTATCTGGTGCTCGCGGGGGACGGGACGCTGCAGGCCCCCACCGGCAGCGGATGGCAGACGCAGGCGGACAAGGTCGGCGCGGTCGCGGTGCAGCTCGGACAACCCTGACCTCTCCTCGTGAGGGAGGGTTCCTTCCTCCACAGACAACGGTGCTCGACGACTTGTCCACGGATCGCGTCGTCGCGGCCCGCCCGCGTGCCGCCGCGGCGAGGCTGGACGCATGACGATCACAGGAATCCCTTCCCGCCCCGACCTCCGCTCGACCCTCCGCGCGACCATCCGCGACGCCGTCCTGGACGCCGCCGCCGTGCTGCTCCCGGTGAGCTGCGCGGGATGCTCCGCGCCCGACCGGTCGCTCTGCGCCGGCTGCGTACAGGCCCTGGCGCCGGAGGTGCGGCGCCACACCGTGCGCGGCGTCGCCGTCTGGTCGGCACTGGACTACGACGACGTGCCGCGCACGGTGCTGCTCGCGTACAAGGACGGCGGCCGGGTGGACGCGGCGCGCGCGCTGGCCGGTGCGCTGCGTCCCGCGCTCGCCGCAGCCGCCGGATCGCGCTGGCGCGCTGTCGTTCCGGTCCTGATCCCGTCGACGCGGGCGGCCTGGCGGCGACGCGGCTACCATCCCACCGGGATGGTGCTGGCGCGCACCCGGGCGCTCGCGCCTCCGCTCTGGCACGCCCTCCGGCTCACCCGGCAGACCGCCGACCAGGCCGCGCTCGGGAGCGCCCAGCGCGCCGACAACCGCGCGGGCAGCATGGTCGCGTCCCGGCGGCTGAGCGGACGGAGGTGTGTGATCGTCGACGACATCGTCACGAGCGGGGCCACGATCGCGGAGGCCGCCCGGGCGATCGGGGCCGCCGGCGGCACCGTGGGCGGCGCCGCGACCCTCGCCCGCACGCCGCGTCGCCGACGATGACGGGGCCTCCGCGGCCTCGTCCGCCCGACGCTTTGCGGAATCCTGGAATTCACCCCCTGATCACGGTTCCGTTACGTGCGGGGGAGCACTACGGTGGTCGAAAAGGCGCGAGCGATCCGCCCTTCGTGATCCGGGCGGACATCGCACCGGAACAGGGAGGTCTTCATGGACATCAACATCGTCGGACGCAACCTGGGAATCACTGATCGCTTCCGTGAGTACGCGACAGAGAAGGCCGACAAGGTCGCGCATCTCGCCGAGCGGGCGATCTCCTTCGAGATCAAGGTCAGCAGGCACAACGAGAAGATGGGATCCCAGAATGGCGACGACCGGGTCGAGCTGACCCTGGTCGGGCCGCGAGCCGTGGTCCGGTCCGAAGCGACCGGAACGGACAAGTACGCCGCGTTCGACATCGCGCTCGGGAAGCTTCTCGAACGCGTCAGGAGGGCCAAGGACAGGCGCAAGGTGCATCGCGGGCAGCACCGGCCGACGTCGTTGCGCGAGGCGAGCACCGACGGCTTCAGCGCGGTGGGACTCGCGGCGGCCCCGGTGTCTGTGCTCGACCAGGTGCGCACGGGCAGCGTTCCCGCTGTCTCCGACGAGACGACGGACGCCGTGGAGGCCGAGGAGGAGTACAGCCCCGTCGTGATCCGCCAGAAGGTCTTCGCGAGCATCCCGATGACCGTCGACGACGCCCTCTACTACATGGAGCTCGTGGGTCACGACTTCTATCTGTTCGTTGACCAGGAGACCAAGCGGCCGAGCGTCGTCTACCGCCGCAAGGGCTGGGACTACGGCGTGATCGCCCTCGACGACGATGCCGAGGAGATCCAGGAGGTCGCGACCGCGAGCCGCAAGCTCGGCTAGGCGAGACGCGCCGATGGGGTGCGCCCGGGCGGCGCATGCCATCGGCGTTCCTCTGCCCGGCCCGGCGCCTCGTTCAACGGTCTCCCAGTCGCCTCCCAGGGTGCACGGAACGACCTCCGGGGCGGACCAAGTACGATGTTCTCTAACGTCGGCGGAGTATGCCGTTCGACGTGCGCCCGCCGGGGCGCGGGCACCATCGGCCCGACCGAGCAAAATGGAGTGCATCAGTGGCCTCAGTTCTTGAAAAGGTTCTCCGCGTCGGCGAGGGACGCACCCTCCGCCGCCTGGAGGCGTACGCGAAGGCGGTCAACGCCCTCGAAGACGACTTCAGCGAGCTGACCGACGACGAACTCATGCACGAGACCGTCGAGCTGCGCGAGCGCTACAGCAACGGCGAATCGCTGGACGACCTCCTCCCGGAGGCGTTCGCCGCCGTGCGCGAGGCGTCCAAGCGGACCCTCGGCATGCGCCACTTCGACGTGCAGATCATGGGCGGAGCGGCCCTCCACCTCGGCAACATCGCTGAGATGAAGACCGGTGAGGGCAAGACGTTGGTGGCGACCACCGCCGCCTACCTCAACGCGATCACGAGCCGCGGCGTGCACGTCATCACGGTCAACGACTACCTGGCGAGCTACCAGTCGGAGCTGATGGGCCGCGTCTTCCGCGCCCTCGGCATGACGACCGGCGTCATCCTCTCCGGCCAGACCCCGGAGGAGCGGCGCGAGATGTACGCCGCCGACATCACCTACGGCACGAACAACGAGTTCGGCTTCGACTACCTGCGCGACAACATGGCGTGGCAGGCGAGCGACATGGTCCAGCGCGGCCACTACTTCGCGATCGTGGACGAGGTCGACTCGATCCTCATCGACGAGGCCCGCACCCCGCTCATCATCTCCGGCCCGTCGTCCGGCGAGGCCAACCGCTGGTTCAACGAATTCGCCAGCCTCGCCACCCGACTGACCCCCGACGTCGACTACGAGGTGGACGAGAAGAAGCGCACCGTCGGCGTGCTCGAGCCGGGCATCGAGAAGGTCGAGGACTACCTCGGCATCGACAACCTCTACGAGTCGGCGAACACCCCGCTCATCTCGTTCCTCAACAACGCCATCAAGGCGAACGCCCTGTTCAAGCGCGACAAGGACTACGTCGTGATGAACGGCGAGGTCCTCATCGTCGACGAGCACACCGGCCGCATCCTGGTCGGCCGCCGCTACAACGAGGGCATCCACCAGGCCATCGAGGCCAAGGAGGGCGTGGAGGTCAAGGCCGAGAACCAGACCCTCGCCACCGTCACCCTGCAGAACTACTTCCGCCTCTACAAGAAGCTGTCCGGCATGACCGGTACCGCCGAGACCGAGGCGGCCGAGTTCATGAGCACCTACAAGCTCGGCGTCGTCCCGATCCCGACGAACAAGCCGATGCAGCGCAAGGACCAGCCCGACCTCGTCTACAAGAACGAGAAGGCGAAGTTCGACCAGGTGGTCGAGGACATCGCCAAGCGGCACGAGAAGGGCCAGCCGGTCCTGGTCGGAACCACCAGCGTCGAGAAGAGCGAGTACCTCTCCCGCCTGCTCGCCAAGAAGGGCGTCCGCCACGAGGTCCTGAACGCCAAGAACCACGCGCGCGAGGCCGCGATCGTCGCCCAGGCGGGACGCCTCGGTTCCGTCACTGTCGCCACGAACATGGCCGGCCGCGGCACCGACATCATGCTCGGCGGCAACGCCGAGTTCATCGCGGTCGCCGAGATGAACGCGCGCGGGCTCTCGCCGGTCGAGACCCCGGACGAGTACGAGGAGGCCTGGGAGGGCGTCTTCAACGAGGTCAAGGCCAAGGTCGCCGAGGAGGCAGAGAAGGTCATCGATGCCGGCGGTCTCTACGTGCTCGGCACCGAGCGCCACGAGTCGCGCCGCATCGACAACCAGCTCCGCGGCCGCTCCGGCCGTCAGGGCGACCCGGGCGAGAGCCGGTTCTACCTCTCGCTGACCGACGACCTGATGCGCCTGTTCAACGCTGGCGCCGCCGAGAGCCTGATGGGCCGCACCAGCGTGCCCGACGATATGGCGATCGAGTCGAAGGTGGTCAGCCGCGCCATCCGCAGCGCCCAGTCGCAGGTGGAGGCGCGCAACGCCGAGATCCGCAAGAACGTCCTCAAGTACGACGACGTCCTCAACCGCCAGCGCGAGGCCATCTACAGCGACCGCCGGCACATCCTGGAGGGCGACGACCTGCACGAGCGTGTGCAGAAGTTCCTCACAGACGTGATCGACGACATCCTCGACCAGCACACCGGCGAGGGCAGCGGGGACGACTGGGACTTCGACGCGCTGTGGGCCGAGCTGAAGACGCTCTACCCGGTCGGTGTCTCGATCGACGAGGTCATCGCCGAGGCGGGCAACAAGGGCCGCATCAACCGCGACTTCATGCGCCGCGAGATCATGTCGGACGCCAAGATCGCTTACCAGAAGCGCGAGGAGTCGATCGGCTCCCCGGCGATGCGCGAGCTGGAGCGCCGCGTGGTGCTCTCGGTGATCGACCGCCGCTGGCGCGACCACCTCTACGAGATGGACTACCTCAAGGACGGCATCGGCCTGCGCGCAATGGCCCAGCGCGACCCGCTGGTGGAGTACCAGCGCGAGGGCTACGCCATGTTCCAGCAGATGATGGGCGCCATCCGCGAGGAGACGGTCGGCTTCCTGTTCAACCTGGAGGTGGAGGTCAACCAGGCCCCCGACGAGGTCGCGCCCGCCGTGGCCGCGAAGGGTCTGAACCGCGGCGACACGGAGGCTCCCCTCAGCTACTCGGCCCCAGGCGAGCAGGGCGAGGTCGAGGTGCGCAACCAGCGCGGCCAGCTCGAGAAGGCGGCCACCGACCGGGCGCAGCGTCAGCAGCGCCAGGCGTCACCCGCCCAGTCCGCGCCGCCGGCCCAGGGCGCGTCGCAGCGCGGCGCGTTCGGCCAGCGCGTGGAGGACGGGGACGAGGCTCCCGTGAACCGCGCGGAGCGCCGGGCCCAGGCCAAGAAGCGCTGACCCTCACAGGCTGAGGAAACCAGTACCCCGGACGGCGGGGCGGTCGACGACCGCCCCGCCGTCCGTCGTTCACGCCGCTAGAGCACGGTGATCGCGGTGGCGCGCCAGCGCCTCCGGTGCCGCTCCAGGCGCAGCGCCACTGCCCGCGACCGTGACGGCTGGTGGATCATCACCACCGCCTCCACGACCGAGTCGCCAAGCCGGTTGAGCAGCGGCTCGCCGACCCGGACGCGCGGACGCTTGGCTTCGTCGCCGGTGACCTCCCGGGAACGGGCGGCGATGACCGTGCGGCGCAGGAGCTGGATGAAGACGGAGTCGCTGACCCAGCGGCCGAGCTGATCGAGCGGACGCGCGCCCGCCAGGATCTCGATGACGCAGAGCGCGAGCTTCGCGCAGAGGAGGCGGGCGTCCTCGCCGACCCCCGAGTCGGTCCGCAGGTCGTCGCCCGCGGCGTGCAGCTCGGCGTCGAGCGTCCGCGGCTCGAAGACGGGCCCGTCCGGTGGCGGAGCGGGTACCGGGGTCGGCGCGACCCGCGGCGGCGGCACGAGCCGGAGCGGCGGCCGCGCCGCGTTCGGCCGTTCCATCGCGGGCCGCTCGAGGACGGTGGAGAGGAGTGCGTTCATGCTGGTGGTGCTCGATTCTTTCTCGTCGACGGTGTTCGTCGGTGCGTGGTGAACACTCAATCAGCGCGCCTTACCGGTGGTCCAGGGCCTGAACGCGGGTGTGGACAACCGGTGCCTCGCGGTCTGTCTCTCGTGGGCCCGCGGTCTGTCTATAGTGGGGAGGTGTCGACGCTCAGTGATCTCGTCCATGCCCACGGTCGTTCCTCCGAGGCGGACGTGGAGTGGCTCCACAGCCTCGTCGGCGACTGGCAGCTCCTGGCCGATCTGGCCTTCGCCGACATCGTGCTGTGGGTGCCGACGACGGACGACGACTTCGTCGCGGTGGCGCACGCGCGGCCGTCGAGCGCGGCGACGCTGTTCTATCGCGACTTCGTCGGCCAGCGGATCAAGCCGGAGTGGCGTCAGCAGGTCACGGACGCGTTCCAGACCAAGCAGATCATCGACACCTCCGCTCCCGACTGGTATGAGGAGACTCCGACGCGCGTGCGCGCGGTCCCGGTGATCCGCCGGCTCAACGTCCACTCGCCCGACACGGCCGCCGAGCCGGTCGCCGTCGTCACCCGCCACACCAACCTCAGCGAGGCGCGCACCCCCAGCCGCCAGGAGCTGACCTTCAACGACTGCGCCAACGACCTGTTCGCCATGATCGCGACGGGCGACTTCCCCGACCTGGGCGCCCCCGCTGCGCCGCGCCGGGGCGCCCCGCGCGCCGCGGACGGCCTGATCCGCCTCGACGACACGGGCATCACCACGTTCGCCAGCCCGAACGCGCTGAGCGCCTTCAACCGGATGGGCTTCACCGGGGAGCTGGAGGGCGAGTCGCTGGCGACCGTCACGACCAAGCTCCTCGCCGGCACCATCACGGTGGACGAGTCCCTCCCGCTCGTGGTCACCGGCCGGGCGCCGTGGCGCACCGACATCGAGGCGCGCGGTGTGACGGTGTCGCTGCGCACCATCCCGATCCGCAACCGCGGGGAGCGCGTCGGGGCGATCGTGCTGTGCCGCGACGTGTCGGAGCAGCGGCATCAGGAGCGCGAGCTCATCACCAAGGACGCGACGATCCGCGAGATCCACCACCGGGTGAAGAACAACCTCCAGACGGTCGCGTCGCTGCTGCGCATCCAGGCGCGCCGCACCCACTCGGAGGAGGCGCGGGAGGCCCTGAGCCAGGCGATGCGCCGTGTCGCCGCGATCGCGGTCGTGCACGACACGCTCTCGACGGGCCTCGCCCAGATCGTGGACTTCGACGACGTGTTCGACCGGGTGCTGCTGCTGGTCGCGGAGGTCGCCGCCAGCCACACGACGACGGTGCACCCGAAGAAGTCGGGCACGTTCGGCTCGCTGCCGAGCGAGTACGCGACGCCGCTGGCGCTGGCGCTGACCGAGCTGGTCACGAACGCGGTCGAGCACGGGCTCGCGGGTCGCGAGGGCCAGGTGGAGATCGTGGCCGACCGCACGGAGGACTCGCTGACCGTGAAGGTCGTCGACAACGGCTCCGGCCTCCCGGAAGGCAAGGTCGGCTCGGGCCTCGGCACGCAGATCGTGCGCACCCTGATCCAGGGCGAGCTCGGCGGCGCCATCGACTGGCACACCATGATGGGCCAGGGCACCGAGGTGACCATCGAGGTCCCGCTGCGCTACCTCACCACCGTCTGAGGCGCCGAGGAGAACGCGAACCCTCCGCGAGCCGCGCGATTCGCGGCCATCGACGCCGCGCTCGTCACCTTCTAGGATGACGGCCACGCAGACGAAGGTGGCCACGGTGGCGGAGAACACGAACAGACCGGTCCGGGCGGAGCATCCCCGACGCCGCTACGGCACCGACCGGATGAAAGCCCTCAGCGATGGTGTTTTCGCGTTCGCTATCACCCTGCTGGTGCTGGACCTGGGCGTACCCAGCGGGTCCGGGCGCGATCTGGTGGCCGCGGTCCTGGCCCTGTGGCCGCACTACTTGGCGTACGTGGTCAGCTTCGCCACGATCGGCGCCATCTGGTTGGCGCACAGCGCCATCACGGAACGCCTCGATCACGCGGATTCCGCCCTGATGCGGCTGAATCTCCTGCCTTTGCTGTTCGTGGCCTTCCTCCCGTTCCCGACCGGTTTCCTCGCCGAGTACGTCAACTCCGAGCAACCCGAGCGGATCGCCATCCTCCTGTACGGAGGGGCAGTCGTGCTGCTCATCGTGGCCCTGACGGTGGTGCGCTCCTATGCCGCGAGGGAGGGCCTGCTCACCGGGGACGCCGATGCGGGCGATCTCAACCTCGACCGTCGACTGCTCATCGGGCTCGTAGGCTATCTGGTCCTGATCGGAATCGGCATGATCTTCCCGATCACGGGGGTCTTCGGGTTCCTCGCCCTGGCGATCTTCATCATCGTTCCGCTCCGTGTCCGGAGGACGTGAGAACGCGCGGGGACGACAAAAACGCCGAGGGGCGCTTCCGGACGGTGACGTCTGCTAGGTGTTCGGAAGCGCCGCCTCGGCGGCGATGGTGCTGTGATTCGGGATGTGTCGCTGAGTCGGGGTTCAGGACGCGCGGCGGGCGCGGGCGGCGCGGCGCTTGAGGGCGCGGCGCTCGTCTTCGGAGAGGCCGCCCCAGACGCCGGAGTCCTGACCGGTCTCGAGGGCGTACTGCAGGCAGATCTCGGTAACGGTGCAGCGCGCGCAGACCGCCTTCGCCTTGTCGATCTGGTCGACCGCAGGTCCCGTGTTGCCGACGGGGAAGAACAGCTCGGGGTCTGCGGTCAGGCAGGCGGCTTTGTCGCGCCAATCCATGAAGATATGCTCCTTGTTCGCTGGATGTTTCCTTGGCCCGAGGGGGCCTAGAATGCAGGTAAGCAGCCGCGTTACAGGGTTCGTCAGATCCGTGGGGAATGAGACCTGCCCACCACCCTGTGAGCACTAACTCGGCCTTGAATATGCTCCCATAGCAGTTGATTCGGATCAATAGTTCTGCATGGGATAACGCTGTGAACACAAGCCCGAAACGTCAGGATGCTATAGTGACCGACCCCTCCGAGCCCGGCTTCCCGGGGCCCGATCCGGCGCGCCGGCGGCCCCCGCTGCTGATCGCGCTGGCGGTGATCCTGGCGCTCGAAGCGCTTCTCGTCACCGGCCTCGCGGTCTGGCTGCTGGTCGAGCTTCTCACGACGACCCCCCAGTCGTACAGCACCGCGGTCGCGATCACCGTCCTCGTCGCGCTCGGCGCCGCGTGGCTGATCGCCACGCTCGTCGGCATCCTCCGGCAGCACGCGTGGGCGCGCGCCTCCACGGTCACCATCCAGATCCTGATGATCGCGGTCGCCGTCGGCAGCTTCGAGGGTCTCGTCGGAGGCCGGCCGGACATCGGCTGGGCGCTGGTCGTCCCTGCCGTGGTCGCCGGCGTGCTGGCCCTCGCGCCCTCCGTCGTGCGGTCCACCGCGCGCCCGGACGAGGGCGGCGACGACGCCGATCGCAATACGGCGACACACGAATAGCGTGCGGCCGGGAACAAGGCGCAGACTCGCACTGTTATGGCCAATATCGTGACTGAACTCTCCGCTCCGGCCCTCGCATCCCCGTCCACCATCCAGACCGCCGAGGCCGGCTACGCCGACTGGCGCGCCTGGCGGCTCTCCTCCGTCGCAGCTCCGACCGGCAACCTGGCGCTCATCGAGACGCGCTGGCTCGCGGACGGCGACGAGACCACGCCGGAGCAGGCGCTCGTCGGGCATCCGGAGACGGTGACCGCCACGGAGCTGAGTCGTCGCAACCTCGACACCGGCGCGCCGGAGCGCGGGATCCGCCTCTGGGATGCGGCCTCGCCCGCGATCCGCGCGTTCGAGACGATCGAGGCGTTCCCGTTCGACCCCTCCTGGATCGTGGAGGCCACCTTCACGCCGGTCGGCGACCAGCGCACCATCCCGTTCGAGCACATCCGCGACAACGGCCTCACCCGCGAGCTGGTCGTGCCGGGCGACATCACGTTCTCCCGCGACGGCGTCGACTTCACGCTGAGCGCGTTCGACGACGATGGCACGCTGCTCCTGGTCTTCGGCGACCCGACGAACAGCGACGACGGCCCCGACGGCACCTACGCCTCCGGCCGTTTCCTCTTCGTAACGCGGGAGGGCGACCGCGCCGTCCTCGACTTCAACCGCGCGTTCGTGCCGCCGTGCGGCTTCTCGGACCAGTACAACTGTCCGCTGCCGCCGCGGAACAACCGTTTCCCCGTCCCGGTCACCGCGGGCGAGAAGCGCGTCGTCCTCCGCGACGGCGCCGCGCACTGAGCCTCGGCTCATCCCCGATTCACCCCTTGTTTAACCCCTGCACACCCCCAACTCCACACAGCACAGGAGAACTCCGTTGAGAAAGACCCCCTTGCTCGCCACTATCGCGATCGGAATCGCCGCGTCCCTGGCGCTCGCCGGCTGCTCCGGCGCGTCCTCGTCGTCCTCGGCCGGCACTGACGCGTCCATCGCCGTCGGCTCGCTCTACGAGCCCGTCAACCTGGACAACACCGCCGGCGGCGGCCAGGGCGTGACCGAAGCGCTGAACGGCAACGTCTACGAAGGCCTGTTCAAGCTCACCGACGACGGCAAGGTCCAGCCGCTGCTCGCCACGAAGTACACGACTAGCTCCGACGGCCTCACCTACACGTTCACCCTCCGCGACGGGGTGAAATTCCACTCCGGCAAGCCCGTCACCAGCGAGTCCGTGAAGACGAGCATCGAGCGCGTGCTCGCCACCGACTCCCAGTCGGCCCGCAAGTCGCAGCTCGCCGTGATCTCCGGCATCCAGACCCCGGACGACAAGACCGTGGTCATCTCGCTGAAATCGCGTTCCATCTCGCTGCCGTACAACCTCAGCTACGTCTGGATCTACGGCCCCGGCACCACGAACTACAAGACGGCGGAAGACGGCACCGGCCCGTACACGCTGGGCACCTGGAAGCGCGGCAGCTCGCTGAGCCTCGAGCGCTGGAACGGCTACTGGGGCACGAAGGCGAAGAACAAAGAGGTCGTCTACGACTACTTCACCGACGCCAGCGCCCTCTCCAACGCCCTGGTGACCAACCGGGTCGACATCGTCACCAGCATCCAGAGCCCGGACTCGCTGACCCAGTTCGAGGGCAACAAGAACTACACGATCAGCAACGGCAAGTCGACGACGAAGGAGCTCCTGGCCTTCAACGACAAGGTCGCGCCCTTCAACAACGCTGAAGTCCGCAAGGCGGTCTACTCGGCGATCGACACCAAGAAGCTGCTCAGCTCGATCTGGGGCAAGTACGGCACGCTCATCGGCTCGATGGTCCCGCCGAGCGACCCCTGGTACGAGGACCTCACCAAGGTCAACCCGTACGACACGGCCCTCGCGAAGAAGGAGCTGGCCACGGCCGGCCTCCCGAACGGCTTCACGTTCACCCTCGACACCCCCACCTACGACCCGCACCCCGCGGTGGCGGAGTTCCTGAAGAGCGAGCTCGCCAAGGTCGGCATCACCGTGAACATCAACTCCATCTCGGCCGACCAGTGGTACACCAAGGTGTTCAAGAACCATGACTTCACGGCGACCCTGCAGGAGCACGTGAACGACCGCGACGTCGTCTGGTACGGCAACCCCGACTTCTACTGGGGCTACGACAACCCGCAGGTCACTGCGTGGGTGAACCAGGCCGAGCAGTCCTCCACCACGGCCGAGCAGACCGCGAAGCTGAAGCTCGTCAACCAGCAGATCGCCAAGGACGCCGCCAGCGCATGGCTGTACCTCTACCCGCAGATCGTGGTGGCGTCGAGCTCGGTGAGCGGCTACCCGGTGAACGGGCTGAACTCGCAGTTCTACGCGTACGACATCACGAAGAAGTAAGTAATCCTCCACAGGACAGTCGCCCGAACGACGTGTCCACCGATGCTCGGGAGGCCCGCGACCGGGTCTCCCGAGCATCTACGCTGAAACGACTATGACCTCCTATCTCCTCCGCCGCACCGCGTTCCTCGTGGTGTCCCTGCTGCTGGCGATGGTCGTGCTGTTCTTCCTGCTGCGCGTGCTGCCGGGCGACCCGGCCAACGCCCTGCTGTCGGCCAGCGCGACGCCCGACCAGATCAAGGCGGCGCAGGAGCAGGTGGGCAGCAACCTCCCGCTGCCCGAGCAGTTCGCGAACTGGTTCGGCTCGCTCCTGACGCTGAACCTCGGGCAGTCGTTCATCACGTCGCTCCTGGTCGGCCCGGAGATCGCCTCGCGGCTGGCGGTGACCATCCCACTCACCCTGATGGCGTTCGTGCTCGCGCTCGTCCTGGCGCTCCCGATCGGATTCGTCGCCGCCTGGAAGGCCGACCGCTGGTACGGGCTGGTGCTGTCCGCCTTCTCCCAGCTCGGCATCGCCGTCCCGGTGTTCTGGGTGGGCATCCTGCTCGTCGACGCGTTCGCGGTGAACCTGCGCTGGTTCCCGTCCGGCGGGTTCCCGCGCGACGACTGGGCCGACCCCGGTTCGGTCCTGCAGTCGCTCGCGCTGCCAGTCATCACCATCGCCATCGTGATGAGCGCCTCCATCTCCCGCTACGTGCGCAGCGCGACGCTCGACGTCATCGGCAGCGACTACCTCCGCAACGCCCGCGCCCTCGGCTCCGGCTTCGGGAGGGCGATGTGGCGGCACGGGCTCCGCAACGGCGCCGTGCCGGTCATCTCCATCCTCGGCATCGAGCTGGCCACGACGTTCCTCGGCGCGGTCGTGGTCGAGAGCGTGTTCACCCTTCCGGGGCTGGGCAGCATGCTGCTGCTGGCGATCCAGCAGCACGACTACCCGGACATCCAGGGCATCCTGTTCGTCTCGACCCTGCTGGTGCTGATCGTCGGCTTCCTCGCCGACATCGCGCAGCGGCTGATCGACCCGCGGCTGCGGCAGAGCATCTCGGGCAACCGATGAGCGCGGTCGTGGAGCAGGCGGCGCAGACCGCGCCGGACCCCCGGGAGCGGGCACGGCGTCGCGCGCGGCGCTCGGTGACCCTCGGGATCGGGCTCACCCTGGTGGGCATCGTGGTGATCGTGGCCGCGCTGTCGTTCGTCTGGCTCCCGTTCTCCCAGGGCGACACCTCGGGAGGGCGGCTGCAGCAGCCGGGTGCCGCGCACTGGCTGGGCACCGACATCTTCGGGCATGACCTCACGACGAAGCTCATGATCGGCGCGCGCATCGCGCTGGCCGTCGGCGTCGGCGCCGTCGCGATCGGCGCGGTCATCGGGGTCACGATCGGGATGCTGGCCGCCTTCGCGACGCGCTGGCTCGACGACACCATTTCGGCGGTGCTGGACATCATCATCGCCTTCCCGGTGCTGCTGCTCGCGATGCTGATCGTGGCGGCGCAGGGCGCCTCGCTCGGCACCGCCATCCTGGCCATCGGCCTGGCGATGTCGGCGGTGGTGGCCCGGCTCACCCGCGTGCTCTCCAAACGGGTGCTCGCGCAGCAGTACGTGACGGCGGCGCGCACCTCAGGCACGTCGTGGGGCGGCATCGTGGCGCGCCACGTCCTGCCCAACATCTGGCCGACCCTCGGCGTGAACCTCGCCCTCCAGTTCGGCGTCGCCGTGCTCGCGGAGGCGAGCCTGTCGTACCTCGGCCTGGGCGCGCCGCCGCCCAACGCCTCGTGGGGACGGCTGCTGCAGGAGGCGCAGGGGACCGTCGCCGTCGCTCCGGTCGGCGCGATCGCGCCCGGCGTGGCGCTCGTCGTGCTGGTGGTCGGCGTCAACCTGATCGCGGACGGCCTGCGCGACGTGGCCGACCCGACCCGGAGGAGGTCGCGATGATCCTCGACGTGCAGAACCTCGGCGTGACGGCCCGGGACGGGTCCCCGCTGGTGTCGGACGTGTCCTTCCGGCTCGACGCGGGGGAGCGGCTGAGCCTGATCGGGGAGTCGGGGTCGGGCAAGTCGCTGACCTCGTTCGCGATCACCGGACTCCTGCCCGACGGTCTGACCTCGACCGGCAGCGTGGAGCTCGCCGGCGTCCAGGTGATCGGCGCGAAGGAGCGCACGCTCGTGCCGCTGCGCGGGCGGACCGCGTCGACGGTCTTCCAGGAACCGCTGACCGCCCTCGATCCGCTGATGCGCCTCGGCGCGCAGGTGGCCGAGCCCCTGCGCCGGCACCTCGGGCTGCGCGGCGCCGCGCTGAACGACGCGGTCCACGCGGCGCTGGAGGAGGTGCGCCTCCCCGACCCGGAGCGGATCGCTCGGGCGTACCCGCACGAGATCTCCGGAGGCCAGCGGCAGCGCGTCGCCATCGCCGCGGCGCTCGCATGCCGTCCGCAGCTCCTGATCGCCGACGAGCCGACGACGGCGTTGGACGTGACCGTGCAGGCCGACATCCTGGCGCTGCTGGACTCCCTCGTCGCCGAGCGCGGCATGGCGCTGCTGTTCGTCAGCCACGACCTAGCGGTGGTGTCGCGCATGACCGAGCGCGCCCTGGTGCTGCGCGCCGGCCGGGTGGTCGAGGAGAGCACGATCGAGCGCATCCTGACCTCCCCGACCGATCCTTACACCGCCGAGCTGGTGCGCAGTGCGCGCGAGCTGGACGCCGCCCTGGAGGTGCGATGACCGCCGTCCTCGAGCTCCGCGACGCGGGCTTCCGCTACCGCCGGGCGAGCACCCCGGCACTGGAGGACGTGTCGTTCGCCGTCGAGCCCGGCCGTAGTGTCGGCCTCGTGGGGGAGTCCGGGGCGGGCAAGACCACCCTGCTCTCGCTGCTGCTCGGCCTGACGAGCCCGACCTCCGGGAGCGTGCTGTTCGACGGCAGGCCGCTCGACCGCGGCGACCGCGCGCTGATGCGGGAGTTCCGCCGCAGCGTGCAGACCGTGTTCCAGGACCCGTACTCGTCCCTCGACCCGCGCCAGAGCGTCGGCAGGATCGTCGGCGAGCCGCTCGCCTCGCTGCGGATCGCCTCCGGCGCGGACGCCCGCTCGCGCGTCGCGGAGGCCCTGCGCGCTGTCGCGCTGCCGGAGGACGCGGCCGGCCGCTACCCGCACGAGTTCTCCGGCGGCCAACGCCAGCGCATCGCGATCGCCCGCGCGATCGTCTCCCGCCCGCGCGTCC
Organism: Leifsonia sp. EB34; assembly: GCF_041260585.1. Taxonomy (NCBI): domain Bacteria; kingdom Bacillati; phylum Actinomycetota; class Actinomycetes; order Micrococcales; family Microbacteriaceae; genus Leifsonia; species Leifsonia sp. EB34. The sequence goes on along the minus strand of NZ_JBGCCV010000001.1, from coordinate 575,454 downwards.
TCCTCGCCGACGAGCCGGTCAGCGCGCTCGATGTGACCACGCGCATCCAGATCATCGAACTGCTCGGCGAGCTCGCCGCGCAGGAGGGGATGACGGTGGTGATGGTGTCGCACGACCTCAGCGTGGTCGCGACGCTCTGCGAGCAGACGGTGGTGCTGCGGTCCGGACGCGTGGTGGAGCAGGGTCCGACCCGGAACGTGCTGGGTGCACCGCAGGACGCCTACACGCAGCGCCTCATCGCGTCCGTGCCGCGGCTGCCGGCCTGAGCCCGGCGCCTACGCCCGCGGCCACACCGGCAGCACCTCGCGCTTCCACGTCGCGTTCGTCACCCCGGCCCACGACGTGTACAGCGCGACGGCCGCCGTCGCCAGTCCGAGCCAGCCGCCCACGTTCGTGGCTCCCGTCGCTCCCGCGAGGTCACCGATGGACAGCGCGACGAACGTGAGGGTCAGCAGCACGAACACCGTCAGGGTCGCCCCGTTCGTCTTCGCCGCGGCGACCGTCATCAGCGCGGTGAAGATCGTCCAGGCCAGCAGGAAGAAGCCGACGCCGAGGGAGCCGGCGTCCTCCGCCAGCCCTGGCGCGGTGCGCAGCCACCAGAACGACAGCCAGAACGCGCCGTACGAGGTGAACGCGGTGGCCCCGAACGTGTTGCCGCGCGCGAACTCCCACAGCCCCGCCGCGAACTGCGTCAGGCCGCCGTAGAACAGCGCCATCGCGACCGCCGTGGCGCCCGCCTCGCCGACCAGGCCCGCGTTGGCGAGGCTCAGCAGCATCGTGGTCAACGCGAAGGCCGCGAGGCCGAGCGGTCCGGGATCGGCGACCTCGGCGCGGGCCGAAGCCGGGGTCGCGGCCGAAGCCGGGGTCGTGGGCTGGGCGATGGTCCGCTCGGCGGTTGCGCTCATGGGGTGCACTCCTTCGTACGAGGTCGGCCGGAACGGCCTTCCCTCGACATTAGAATGCCAGATGGGAGATTGCAAACGCCTGTGATCAGTGGCGGGCGGGGTCAGTCCAGGCCGAGCTTCTTCCGCAGCGACGCGACGTGGCCGGTGGCCTTCACGTTGTAGAGCGGCAGCCGCACGGTGCCGTCCGGGTTCAGCACGAACGTGGAGCGGATGACGCCGGTGACCGTCTTGCCGTAGAGCTTCTTCTCGCCGTACGCGCCGTACGCGTTGTGCACCGCGAGGTCCTCGTCGGACAGCAGCGGGAAGTTGAGGCGCTCCTGCTCCTGGAACTCCTTGTTCTTGGCCGGGACGTCCTTGGAGATGCCGATCACGCGGTAGCCGCTGGAGGCCAGCGAGTTGAGGTTGTCGCGGAAGTCGCACGCCTCGGTGGTGCAGCCCGGCGTCATCGCGGCCGGGTAGAAGTAGACGATCACGTTGTCGCCCGAGAAGTCGGAGAGGGAGACGGGCTTGCCGTCCTGGTCCTGGAGGGTGAAGGCGGGTGCGGGCTGTCCCGCTTCGAGTCGAACGTCAGTCATGCCTCCATTCTGCCCCGCGCTCACGGGCCCCTGTGTCCACGTGTCCTGCGTCTACGTGTCCTTGGGCGACCGAGCCTCGGGGGCGAAGGTGGCGAGGAGACGCTGCAGGGAGTCCAGCCGGGCGCGGCCGGTGTCGCCGAGCCGGCCCTCCTCGACGGCTTCGATGATGGCGCAGTCCGGCGCGCCGGGCAGGTGGGTGCAGCCGCGCGGGCAGTCCTCGGCGATCGCGGCGAGGTCGGTGAACGACTTCAGGATGCTCGCCGTGTCCACGTGGCCCAACCCGAACGAGCGCACACCGGGGGTGTCGATGACCCAGCCGTGGCCGTCCGCGTTCTCCACCCGCAGCGACACCGTCGAGGACGAGGTGTGCCGTCCACGCCCGGTCACCACGTTGACGTGGCCGGTCGCGCGCTTGGCGCCGGGGACGATCGCGTTGACCAGGGTGGACTTGCCGACGCCGGAGTGGCCGACCACCACGGTGTCGTGGCCGACCAGCGCGGCTTTGATGTCGTCCACGGGGATGTGGTCCTCCCGGCTGGTGAACACCGGCAGGTCGAGCCCGGCGAAGTTCTCCAGGAAGGGCGCGGGGTCGGCGAGGTCGATCTTGGTCACGCACAGCATCGGCTCGATGCCCGCGTCGTACGCCGCGACCAGATAGCGGTCGACCAGGCGGGTGCGCGGCTCCGGGTTGGCCGCGGCCACCACGATGAGCATCTGGTCGGCGTTGGCGACGACGATGCGCTCCACCTCGTCGGTGTCGTCCGCGCTGCGGCGCAGGAGGGTCGAGCGCGGCTCGATGCGCACGATGCGCGCGAGCGTGCCGTCCTCGCCGGTGGTGTCGCCGACGATGGCCACGCGGTCGCCGGTGACGATCGGCTTGCGCCTCAGCTCGCTCGCGCGCGCCGCGGTGACCTGCCGTTCGTCCGCCGTGTCCTCGTCCAGGAGCACCGTGTAGCGGCCGCGGTCGACGCCCAGGACGCGGGCGATCTGCGCGTCGGCGTGCTCCGGCCGGGTCTTGGTGCGCGGCCGGTTGCCCTTGGGGTTCGGCCGGGAGCGGATGGCCGACTCGTCGTAGAGGTCGTACTCGTCGTCCTCGTCGGGCTCATCCGACCACCACGACATCTACGCCGCCGGGCCTTCGGTCAGCATCCGGGTCCAGAGCTGCGGGAACTGGGGGAGGGTCTTGGCCGTGGTCGCGATGTTCTCGATCTCGACGCCCGGGACGACCAGGCCGACGATCGCGCCAGCGGTCGCCATCCGGTGGTCCTCGTAGCTGCGCCACACGCCGCCCTTCAGCGGGCGCGGCTCGATGCGGAGGCCGTCCTCCAGCTCGGTCACGGCGCCGCCGAGGCCGTTCAACTCCGCCGCGAGGGCGGCGAGACGGTCGGTCTCGTGGTGGCGGATGTGGCCGATGCCGGTGATCTCGCTCGGGCCGTCGGCGAAGGCCGCGATGGCCGCGATCGCCGGGACGAGCTCGCCGCCGGTGGAGAGGTCGACCGTGATCGGCCGGATGCGGTCCGGGCCGGTGACGGTGAGGCGGTCGCCGTCCTTCGACACGGTCGCGCCGAACAGCGGCAGCAGGTCCGCGAGGTCGGCGCCCACCTGCGTGGTCGACTCCGGCCAGCCGGTGATCGTGACGGAGCCTCCGGTGACGACCGCAGCCGCCAGGAAGGGGGCCGCGTTGGACAGGTCGGGCTCGATGTCGATCTCGCGCGCCGCGATGGCGCCGGGGCGCACGATCCAGCGGCCGACCTCGGGCGACGCCACCGTCACGTCGCGCGCGGCGAGGGCGGCGATGGTCATCTCGATGTGCGGGAGGCTCGGGAGGCGCTCGCCGGAGTGGGTCAGGTCGAGGCCCTCCTCGAACCGGCTCGCCGACAGCAGCAGCGCGCTGACGAACTGGCTGGAGCTGGACGCGTCGATCCCGATGGCGCCGCCGCGCACCGTGCCGGTGCCGTGCACCGTGAACGGGAGGGCGCCGCGGCCGTCGTCGTTCACATCGACACCGAGCGCGCGCAGCGCGGAGATGATCGCGCCCATCGGCCGGCCGCGCGCGGAGTCGTCTGCGTCGAACATGGTCGGCCCGAGCGCGAGGCCGGCGAGCGGCGGCACGAAACGCATCACGGTTCCGGCCTGGCCGCACTCGATCGTGGTGCTGCCGAGCAGCTCCTCCGCCGGCGTGATCAGGAAGTCGGCGCCGAACTCGCCGGCGCCCGGCTGCTCGACGATCGAGACCCCGAGCGCCCGCAGCGCCTCCACCATGTTGGCGGTGTCCCGCGAGTGCAGGGGTGCGCGCAGCAGCGACGGGCCGTCGGCGAGGGCCGACAGCACCAGCTCGCGGGCGGTCAGCGACTTGGACCCGGGCAGCGAGACGGACGCGGTCACCGGGCCGTCGGCGACCGGCGCGGGCCACAGCGTGTTCGGCTCCTCGACGCGGTTGTCGCCGTAGGGGTCGAAGTCGGGGGCGGAATATTTCGAGATGAGCATTGTTGTCAAGATTATCCGTGATCGAGCCCGAAGGAAGGATCGGCCAGTGCCCGCTGCCACCGCTGTCCTCGACGCCCCGCGCACCCGTGCGCTGGCGCCGTCGAAGCTCCGACCCTCCCGACGGGTCGCTCGGCGGTCGCCGCAACTAGACTGGCCCCTGATGAGCACCGAAACCGAGGACAAGGGCGCACTGTTCGAAGAGCAGGCGCTTCCCTTCATGGACCAGCTCTACGCGGCGGCACTGCGCATGACGCGCAACCCGGCCGACGCGCAGGACCTGGTCCAGGAGACCTACGTCAAGGCCTACGCCGCGTTCGCCCAGTTCCAGCAGGGCACGAACCTGAAGGCGTGGCTGTACCGCATCCTCACCAACACGTTCATCAACACCTATCGCAAGAAGCAGCGCGAGCCGTATCAGGGGACGATCGACGAACTCGAGGACTGGCAGCTCGGCGGCGCGGAGTCGATCTCCGCGTCCTCCAGCCGCTCGGCCGAGGCGGAGGCGATCGACCACCTGCCCGACAGTGCCGTCAAGGACGCGCTGCAGGCCATCCCGGAGGACTTCCGGCTGGCCGTCTACCTCGCCGATGTCGAGGGATTCTCCTACCAGGAGATCGCCGACATCATGAAGACCCCGATCGGCACCGTCATGAGCCGCCTCCACCGCGGCCGACGGATGCTCCGGGAGCTTCTGACCGACTACGCGCACGAACGCGGGCTCTCAGCGGTCCAGGGCCCGGCCGTGCAGACCACCAGGAGAACGAAATGACCGACTGCGGCTGTGAGAAGGCGAAGGCCGAACTCGAGGAGTACCTGCGCAACGAGCTCTGCAACGAGGATGCTGCAGACGTCCGTGAGCACCTCGCGCACTGCGACGGCTGCTCGAGCGAGGCGCACCTGAACGTCGTGCTCACCGAGGTGGTGCAGCGCGCGTGCAAGGAGACGGCGCCCGAGACGCTGCGCACCGAGGTGCTGCTGCGCATCCGGTCGTTCCAGGCGTCGGTGCACTGAGCCCGCGCGCGATTCGTCACGAATGTCGCCTCTGACGCGCTGAAACGCGCGATTCGTGACGGATGTCGCGAGCTCAGGCGATGGAGCCGGGCACCTCGTGCAGGAAGAACAACCCGCCCAGCGGGTCGGTGACCTGCGCGAAGCGGCCGAACTCGCTGTCCCACGGGTCTCGGATGGCCGTGCCGCCGAGCTCCACGACCCGCGCGACGGCGGCCGCGGCGTCCTGGACGCCGAAGTAGACGACCCAGTGCGACGGCACCCCCGGCGGCAGCATCTTGTCGGCGTCGAACACGCCGCCGCTCGGTGACTCGGGGTCGCCGAAGGTGACGTAGCGGAAGTCGGCTGTGTTGCTGAGCACCTGCGTCCTCCAGCCGAAGACGCGCGTGTAGAACTCCACCTGCTCCGGGTAGCTGCGGGCGTACAGCTCGTGCCAGGAGAGGCCGCCCGGTTCGGCGACGAGCTCGAAGCCGCGGTGCTGTTCGGGCTCCCAGAGGCCGACGACCGCTCCGCCCGGGTCGGCGACGACGGCGAGGCGGCCCTGGTCGCCGACCGTCATCGTGGGGGAGAGCACCTGCGCGCCGGCTTTCGCGGACGCGCGCTCGCCGGCCTCGGCGTCCTCGACCAGCAGGTAGGTCAGCCACGCGTTCGGCTGCTGGCCCTCCATCGCCTGGCCCATCCCGGCGACGAGGCGCCCGTCGCGGCGGAAGGTCACGTACCCGCCGTACTCGCCGCCGCCGGTCTCGGCGGTCCAGCCGAACAGCGAGGTGTAGAACTCCTGGGCGCGGGGGAGGTCCGTGGTGGCGTAGTCCACCCAGCAGGGCTCACCGAGGCGGTGCGTGGTCACGACGGTCATGGCGTCAACGTACGCCCGCGGAAGGCCGCCCGGCTAGGCATCGGCTATCCCGCCGCGGTTCCCGCCGCGGCCGGGCCGTCCGGCGCCACCGCGGCCGTGCGCGGGAGCAGCACCGCCGCGATCAGCCCGGTCGCCCCGAGCACCGCGACCACCGCCATCGCGATGCCGTACGCCTCGCCTCCGCGCGCGAGGTTCGCCACCAGGATGGTGCCGGCGATGGCCGTGCCGAAGGTCGAGCCGAGGTTGGAGACGCTGCGCGAGAGGCCGGAGATCTCGCCCTGCACCCGCTCGGGGAACGCCGACTGCACCACGTTCACCGACGGGGTCAGCATCAGGCCGAGCCCGGCACCGATCAGGAACAGGCCGGGCACGAACGGCCAGCCGCCGGTGGTCCCGGCGACCAGCCAGATCAGCAGCACCACGCCGGGCACGCACAGCACGAACCCGGTGACGATCAGGCCGCGTTGCGAGAACCGGCGCGCCAGCCTCCCGGCCAGTAGGGAGGTCAGCAGCAGCCCGACCGTCGCCGCGGTGAAGATCACGCCGGTCTGGATGGCGTTGTAGCCGCGCACCACCTGCAGGTACGCCGACACGGTGAAGGACGTCCCCATCAGGATCACCCACTGCAGGTTCTGGGTGATCAGCGCGAGGTTCGACACCCGCACCCGGAACAGGCTCGTGGACAGCAGCGGTGCCTTGCCGACGCGCTCGCGGCGCCGCACCCAGAGGAAGAACCCGACCAGGATCGCGACCCCCGCGAGCACGAGCACGATCATCAGCGGCACGCTCGTGTCGGCGGCGAGGATCCCCATGACCAGCACGAACAGGCCGAGCGCCGACAGGATCGCACCGACGATGTCGAACGGCCGGGTCGGGTCGGCGGGCAGCGGGTCGGTGAGCGTGCGGCTGAGCAGCAGGATGACCACGATCACGAGCGCCTGGAACAGGAACGCGGCGCGCCAGCTGATCCCGGTCGTGATGAGGCCGCCGATGAGCGGCCCGGCGGCGGCGCCGACGCCGCCCATCCCGCTGATGATCCCGAACGCCACAGCCCGGGTGGGGATGTCCGGGAGGTGGATCGTGGTGAGGATGTAGACCGGCGGGATGAGCATCGCGGTGCCGATGCCCTCCAGCAGCGAGTTGCCGAGGATGACGGCCCACAGCGCGGGCGCGGCCGCCGTGATGAGTGCGCCCACCCCGTACACGATCAGGCCGATGACGAAGCTGCGCTTGCGGCCGATGTTGTCGGTCAGCTTGCCCATCGGGATCATCAGCGCCGCCATCGTGAGCAGGAACAGCGTGATGCTGACCTGGATGCCCTGGACCGTCGTCCCGAGGTCTCGCGACATGTCGTTGATCATCACGTTCATGTTGGAGCCGGCGAAGCTGCAGATGAACTGCGCCAGCGCGAGCGGTGCGATGATGCGACGGATGGTGGCCTGCGAGGCCGCTGCGGTCGTTCCGGTCATGTCGGCTCCCGGGGTGTGCTCGCTCCCGATCAGTGCTGTCGGCCGGATGGTACTGCGGCTGATCCGGCCGGTGCAATCGGTCTTGCCGCCGGCGGACGGGCGGCGTTAGGGTGCGGCCGTCCGGTGGTCCCCGGCGCCGTCCGGCGCCGGCATCCGGCGCTGAAGGGGGACGACATGCCCGCACCGTTCCGTGGCAGGATCGACCTGGACATCCGCGACTCGGAGCCCGACTGGGCGCCGTTCGAGGCGCCGAAAGCCCCGGACGGCGCGCCCAACGTGGTCCTGATCGTGCTGGACGACGTCGGGTTCTCGGCGATGAGCTGCTACGGCGGCCCGATCGACACCCCGAACATCGACCGGCTGGCCGAGTCGGGCGTGCGGTTCACGCAGTGGCACACGACGGCGCTGTGCTCGCCCACGCGCTCCGCCCTCCTCACCGGGCGCAACCACACCCGCAACTCGATGGCGTGCATCACGGAGGCGGCGACCGGCTTCCCGAACGCCAGCGGCACCATCCCGCAGGAGAACGGGATGCTCTCGCAGATCCTGGGGGAGCAGGGCTGGAACACCTACATCGTGGGCAAGTGGCACCTGTGCCCGTCCGACGAGATGAACCTGGCCTCCACCCGGCGCAACTGGCCGACCGGCCGCGGCTTCGAGCGCTTCTACGGCTTCCTCGGCGCCGAGACGAACCAGTGGTATCCGGACCTCGTGTACGACAACCACCCCGTCGACCAGCCGGCGTCGCCGGAGGACGGCTACCACCTCACCGTCGACCTCACCGACAAGGCCATCGAGTTCATCGGCGACGCGAAGGCTCTCGCGCCGGAGAAGCCGTTCTTCCTCTACTACGCGCCCGGCGCCGCGCACGCGCCGCACCACGCGCCGCGGGAGTGGATCGAGAAGTTCGCCGGGCGCTTCGACGGCGGCTACGAGGCGATCCGGGAGGAGATCCTGCAGCGGCAGATCGCGCTCGGGCTGGTCCCGGAGGGGACGGAACTCCCTCCGATCAACCCGATCGGGACGCCGGAGACGCGCAGCGGACCGGAGGGCCAGCCGTTCCCGCCGCTCGACGTCACCAAGCCCTGGGACTCTCTCGGAGACGACGAGAAGCGGCTCTACGCGCGCATGGCGGAGGTCTATGCCGGCTTCCTCGCCCACACCGACGCCCAGATCGGCCGGCTGCTCGACTACCTGGAGGAGTCCGACACCCTCGACAGCACGCTGATCATGCTGGTCTCCGACAATGGCGCGAGCGGCGAGGGCGGACCGGAGGGCTCGGTCAACGAGAACAAGTTCTTCAACGGCATCCCGGACAGCCTGGAGGAGAACCTGGCGATGCTCGACGAGCTGGGCGGCCCGAAGACCTACAACCACTACCCGAACGGCTGGGCGATGGCCTTCAACACCCCGTTCAAGATGTGGAAGCGCTACGACTACAACGGCGGAACCGCCGACCCGTGCATCGTCTCCTGGCCGAAGAAGCTCGGCCACGGCGGCGAGCTGCGGCACCAGTACCACCACGCGGTCGACATCGTGCCCACCATCCTCGACCTGCTCGACGTGGAGGTGCCGGAGCAGATCGGCGGCCACGTGCAGTCCCGGATGGACGGCGTGAGCATGCGCTCGGCGGTCGCGGACGCGAACGCGCCGACCACACGGCCGACCCAGTTCTACGCGATGCTCGGCTCTCGGTCCATCTGGCACAACGGCTGGAAGGCGGTGTCGAACCACCCGGTCCTCAGCGGCTGGAGCCGGTTCAACGACGACACCTGGGAGCTGTACCACACGGAGGTCGACCGGTCGGAAGTCCACGACCTGGCGGCCGAGCATCCGGACAAGGTGCGCGAGCTGGTCAACCTGTGGTTCGCCGAGGCGGGCGCCAACCAGGCGTTCCCGTTGGACGACCGCTCGGCGATCGAGATCCTGCTGACGCCGCGGCCACAGCTCACGAGCCCGCGGAACCGTTACGTCTACCGGATCGGCGGCGCGGAGGTGCCGGAGTCGCAGGCGGTCAACATCCGCAACCGCTCGTACGCGATCGGGGCGCTCGTGGACCTGCCGGAGGCGGGAGCGGAGGGCGTGATCTTCGCGCACGGCGCCCGGTTCGGCGGCCACGCCCTCTACGTGAAAGGCGGCCGGCTGCACTACGTCTACAACTTCGTCGGCAGCCTGGAGCAGCGGGTCGATGCGACCGAAGACCTCCCGACCGGCGAGAGCATCATCCTGTCGGCGGCGTTCGAGAAGGACGGCGAGGAGGCGCCCGGGATCGCCACCGGCGTCCTCAGCCTCTACCACGGCGAGCACAAGGTCGGCGAAGGGCGCATCAAGACCCAGCCGGGCTACTTCTCGCTCGCCGGCGAGGGGCTCTGCGTCGGGTACGACGGCGGCGAGCCGGTGACCGACGACTACCCCGGCGAGCGGCCGTTCCGCTTCACCGGCGGCACACTGCACCGGGTCGCCGTGGACGTCAGCGGCGAGCCGTACGCGGACCTGGAGCGGCAGGCCGCGGCGATGCTGGCGCGGGAGTAGCCGAGCGAGCGGCCCGGCGGTCACGGCTGTCGGACCCTGCGGCTACGGTGGCGGCATGGCCATCGACGACTTCCGCATCCACGTGTCCGACGACGTCCTCTCCGACCTGCGCGATCGCCTCGCGCGCACCCGCTACCTGCGCTCGCCACGTCCCGGCTGGGAGGGCGGTCTCGGCGGGGACGAGCTGCGTGCGCTGGTCGACGGCTGGCTCGCGTTCGACTGGCGCGCGGAGGAGGAGCGGCTGAACGCCGTGGAGCAGCACGTCGCCGAGGTGGCCGGCCACCGGCTGCACTTCGCCCGCGTGCGCGGCACGGGAGCCGGCCCGCACACGCCGCTGTTGCTGCTGCACGGCTGGCCCAGCGCCTTCGTGGAATACCTCCCGCTCGCGCGCCTGCTCTCCGACGCGTTCGACGTCATCTTGCCTTCGCTGCCCGGGTTCGTGTACTCCGAGGCGCTGGAGCCGCCGCTGACCCGGCGCGCCATCGCGGACGCACTGCACGGGCTGATGACCGAGACGCTCGGGTTCGAGCGCTATGCGACCTTCGGCGGCGACATCGGCGGGGGAGCCTCCACCTGGCTGGGCGTCCACCACCCGGACAGCGTGGTCGGCATCCTGCTGCTGAGCGGGCCGTTCCCGGAGGGCGAGCCGGTGGGCGAGGAGGAGGCCCGTTACCTCGCCGCACTGGACGAGTACGACCGGCTGGACGGCGGCTACAGCGAAATCATGAGCACCCGCCCCGACACCATCGCGGCGGCGCTGAACGACTCCCCGGCCGGGCTGCTCGCCTGGATCGCCGACAAGTGGCACGACTGGATCGACGACCGGGAGGGCGACGCGTGGCAGCGCGTGGTCGATTCCGGCATCCTCTACACGGTCGCCACGCTGTACTGGACGACCGACAGCATCGGGACGTCGTTCCAGCAGTACTACGACTACGAGCAGAACCCGCCGCGTCCGCCGCTCGCGGCGCCCGTCGGCGTCTACCTGGCGCGGGAGCCGGCCATGGCGGGCTTCCCGCGCTCGCTGGCCGAGCGGGCGGCGCCGCGGCTGGTGGAGTTCGTGGACGCGCCGGCAGGCGGGCACTTCGCGGGGTTCGAGTACCCGGAGGGGGCGGCGGAGGCGATCCGCGGATTCCACGCGCGGCTGGGCGAGGAGCGCTGACGCCGATCGCCTATCGTTGTCGCGTGGCCGAGACCGGATTCGTGACGCCCGAGCCGCACGTGTTCGAGGAGCTCGTCGCCGGGGCGCTCCGAGCGGCAGGCGAGGACGCACGTCCCGAGCGGCGGACCGTCATCGAACACGGGTCCGCGAACATCGTGGTGCTCGCCGGCTCGACCGCGGTACGCGTGGGCCGCGACCGGCGTGCATCCGTTCGGCTCGGGCGAGCGCAACAGCTCATCGACGCACTGCCCGAGTTGCCGTTCGCTCTGCCGAGGTCGGTCGCGGAGCCCGTCCGCATCGGAGGGCTGACCGCCATCGCCCAGCGGCGCGTGCCGGGGGAGCCGCACCCGAGCGGCAGCGGCGACCCTGCGCAACTCGGGATCCTGCTCGAGAGTCTTCGCGCCGTCCCGCTCGCGGAGGTGGGAGCGCACCTGGCGCCCCCGCACAGCTACATGGGAGGCGAAGCGTGGCGCTCCCTCCTGTACGACCAGGCGATCCCTCGCCTGGAGAGCGACGTGCGGCCCCGGGCGGAGCGGATCGCCGACGCGCTCTCGGCCCTGGAGCCGCCGACGGAGCCGGTGCTCACGCACGGCGACCTCGCGGGAGCCAACGTGCTCTGGTCCGACGGACGAGTCGCGGGCGTGGTCGACTGGGACCTGGCGAGCGCCGGCGATCCCGCGGAGGACGCCGCCGCGCTGGCGACCTGGCACGGCTGGCAGGCGCTGCACGGCGTGATCGACGCCGACATCGCGCGTCGCGCCCGGGTGATCGCGGCGACGTATCCGCTGCAGCTCATCTGCTTCGGGATCGCACACGACCGGCCCGACGCGGAGATCGCTCGCGCGGTCGGCCGGGCGAACCGGAAGCTCGCGACCGAGACGGAGTGACCCGCGGGCGCCTCAGACCGAGGTCAGGAACGACGACACGATGTCGAGCGAGCCGGGCACGATCCGGTAGTACGCCCAGGTGCCGCGCTTGCTGCGGCTGAGGAACCCGGCCTCCGTCAGGATCTTGAGGTGGTGGGAGACCGTCGGCTGGGAGAGGTCGAGCGGCTCGGTGAGGTCGCAGACGCACGCCTCGCCGTCCTCGTGCGCGGCGACCATCGAGAGCAGCCGGAGGCGGGCCGGGTCGGCGAGCGCTTTCATCGCCCGGGCGACCGAGACGGCGTTCTCCTCGCTGATCACCTCTTTGGTGATGGGCGCGCAGCAGGCCTGGAGGTCGCGCAGGGGGAGGAGCTCGGTGATCGCCATGCATCGATCATCGCGCATATATTGACAAGCGTCAATGTATGCGTTCATCCTGGGTTCATCGACAAACGTCGATGGAGAAGGGAGAATGACCATGGGATGTTGCGACACGACCGAATGCCAGCCGCTTCCGGACGGGTCCTGCCCGCCGGATTGTTGTTAAGAGCGACTCGGGTCGCCGCTCCCCGCGGGCGGCGGCCCCCCACCTTCCTCGAACCTGGAGACACCGAATGACCGACACCACCCCCACCGTGCTCTTCGTCTGCGTCCACAACGCCGGCCGCTCGCAGATGGCTGCCGGCTACCTGAGCGCGCTCGCCGGAGACAGCGTGAAGGTGCTGTCCGCCGGCTCCGAGCCGGCCGACCGGCTCAACCCGATCGCCGTGCAGGCGATGGCGGAGGAGGGCATCGACATCGCCGCGAACACTCCCGCGATCCTCACGACCGAGGCGGTGAAGGAGTCCGACGTCGTCATCACGATGGGGTGCGGCGACACCTGCCCGATCTTCCCGGGCAAGCGCTACGAGGACTGGGACCTCACCGACCCGGCCGGCCGGCCGATCGAGGAGGTGCGGCCGATCCGCGACGAGATCAAGCGGCGGGTGGAGAACCTGCTCGCCGAGGTGCGTGGGTGACGGAGGAGCTCCGACCCGACAGGCCCGCAAAAGCCAGCAAACGAAGGAGCCGCGACCCGAACGGGGTCGCGGCTCCTTCGTTGTCTACGCCGGGATCAGAGCGTCAGCGCGCGCTGGATGAGCACCGACTGCTCCTGCGCATGACGCTTCGCGGAGCCGGCTGCGGGCGACGCGGACGCCGGACGCGAGATGACGCCGATCGGGCGCGGGCCCAGCTTGGAGGTCTCCAGGATGATGTACGGCCAGGCGCCCTGGTTCTCCGGCTCGTCCTGCACCCACACCAGCTCGGCGTTCGGGTAGGAGTCCGCCACGGCCTTCAGCTCGACGGCGGGGAGCGGGTAGTACTGCTCCACGCGCACCAGCGCGATCTCCGGGTTGGGGTTCTTCTCCAGCTCGTTCGCGAGGTCGTGGTAGAGCTTGCCCGCCATGAACAGCACGCGCTTGACGGCCCCCTTGTCGGTGATCCGCGCGTCGTCGATGACCGGCTCGAACTTGCCGTTCGTGAAGTCGGCCACGTTGCTCGACGCGCCGCGCAGGCGCAGCATCGCCTTCGGCGTGAAGACCACCAGCGGCCGGCGCGGCCGGGCGTACGCCTGACGGCGCAGCAGGTGGAAGTACGACGCCGGGGTGGACGGGCGCGCGACGGTCATGTTGTTCTCGGCGCAGAGCTGGAGGTAGCGCTCGATGCGGGCGCTGGAGTGGTCCGGCCCCTGGCCCTCGTAGCCGTGCGGGAGCAGCAGCACGAGCGACGAGCGCTGGCCCCACTTCTGCTCGGCCGAGGAGATGAACTCGTCGATGATGATCTGGGCGCCGTTGGCGAAGTCGCCGAACTGCGCCTCCCACAGCACCAGGGCGTCGGCGCGCTCGACCGAGTAGCCGTACTCGAAGCCCATCGCGGCGTACTCGCTCAGCAGCGAGTCGTAGATCCAGAACTTCGCCTGGTTGTCGCTGAGGTTCGCCAGCGGCAGCCACTCCTGGCCGTTCTCGCGGTCGTGGAGCACGGCGTGACGCTGCACGAAGGTGCCGCGGCGCGAGTCCTGGCCGACGAGGCGCACCGGGGTGCCCTCCAGCAGCACGCTGCCGAGCGCGAGCAGCTCGCCGAAGCCCCAGTCGATGCCGCCGTTGCGGCTCATGTCGCTGCGCTTGTTGAGGAGCTGCTGGAGCTTCGGGTGCACGGTGAAGCCCGCGGGCGGGTTGTTGAACGCGTCGCCGATGAGCTGGATGACCTGTGCGCTGACGGCCGTGGTGTCCGGCTCGCCGACGTTGTCGTTCTCGTCCTGCTGCGCGATCGGGTGCTCGAGGTCGGCCGTGGCCTCGCCCTGCGTGATGATCGGCACGGAGTTGGTCTGCGCGGCGTGCGTCTCCATGAAGGCGCGCTCCAGGCGGTCCTGGAAGTCGGCGTGCGCGGCCTCGTACTCCTCCTGGGTGATGTCGCCGCGGCCGACGAGGGCCTCGGTGTAGAGCCGGCGCACCGAGCGCTTGGCCTCGATGAGGTTGTACATCAGCGGCTGCGTCATCGAGGGGTCGTCGCCCTCGTTGTGGCCGCGGCGGCGGTAGACGATGAGGTCGACGACCACGTCGCGCTTGAACTCCTGGCGGTACTCGAAGGCGAGCTGCGCGACGCGCACCACGGCCTCCGGGTCGTCGCCGTTCACGTGGAAGATGGGCGCCTGGATGGTCTTCGCCACGTCCGTCGAGTAGACCGACGTGCGGCCCTCACCGGGCGGGGTGGTGAAGCCGACCTGGTTGTTGATGTTGACGTGGATGGTGCCGCCGGTGCGGTAGGCCCGGAGCTGCGACATCTGCATCTGCTCGACCACGATGCCCTGGCCGGCCATCGCCGCGTCGCCGTGGACGAGGATCGGCAGGGTGAGGAAGGTGCCGGCGGGGCGGCGGTCCTGCTTGGCGCGGACGATGCCCTCCAGGACGCCGTCGACGGCCTCCAGGTGCGACGGGTTCGCGGCGAGGTAGACCGGGATCTCGGCGTTGTCGGCGCCCTTGAAGGTGCCCTCGGTGCCGAGGTGGTACTTGACGTCGCCGGAGCCCTGGACCGTGCGCGGGTCCTGCGTGCCCTCGAACTCGCGGAAGATCTGACCGTAGGTCTTGCCCGCGATGTTGGTGAGCACGTTCAGCCGGCCGCGGTGGGCCATGCCGATCGCGGCCTCGTCGAGCCCGGCCTCCGCAGCGCCCTGCAGGATGGTGTCGAGCAGCGCGATGGTCGACTCGCCGCCCTCCAGGCTGAACCGCTTCTGGCCGACGTACTTGGTCTGCAGGAAGGTCTCGAACGCCTCCGCCTCGTTGAGCTTGCCCATGATGCGGAGCTGCTCGTCGTGGTTCGGCTTCTCGTACGGGCGCTCCAGCTTGTCCTGGAACCACTTGCGCTGGGCCGGGTCCTGGATGTGCATGTACTCGACGCCGACCGTGCGGCAGTACGAGTCGCGCAGCACGCCGAGGATGTCGCGCAGCTTCATCTTGCGCTTGTCGCCGCCGAACGCGCCGGTGACGAACTCGCGGTCCAGGTCCCAGAAGGTGAGACCGTGGTTCTCGATCTCGAGGTCCGGGTGGCTGCGCTGGACGTACTCGAGCGGGTCGATGTCGGCCATCAGGTGGCCGCGCACCCGGTAGGAGTTGATCAGCTCCTGGACTCGGGCGGTCTTGTCGACGGCGCTCGCCAGGTCGACCGAGATGTCCGGGTTCCAGTGGATCGGCATGTACGGGATGCGCAGCTCGGCGAAGATGTCCTCGTAGAAGTTGCGCTTGCCGATCAGCAGCTCGTGCACGATCTTGAGGAACTCGCCCGAGCCGGCGCCCTGGATGACGCGGTGGTCGTAGGTGCTGGTCAGCGTGATCGTCTTGCCGATCGCGAGTCCCGCCAGGGTCTTCTCGCTGGAGCCCTGGAACTCGGCCGGGTACTCGAGCGCGCCGGCGCCGATGATGGCGCCTTGGCCCTTCATCAGGCGGGGGACGGAGTGGACCGTGCCGATGCCGCCCGGGTTGGTCAGCGAGATGGTGGTCCCGGCGAAGTCGGCCGCCGTGAGCTTGTTGTTGCGGGCCTTCGAGACCAGGTCCTCGTAGGCGGCGAGGTACTCGCCGAAGCGCATCGTGTCGGCGCGCTTGATGCTCGGCACGAGCAGGGCGCGGGTGCCGTCCGGCTTTGGGAGGTCGATCGCGATGCCGAGGTTGATGTGGGCGGGGGCGACGACCGAGGGCTTGCCGTCGACCTCGTCGTAGTAGACGTTCTGGCTCGGGAAGTCCTTGAGCGCCTGGATGAGCGCCCAGCCGATCAGGTGGGTGAAGGACACCTTGCCGCCGCGGGCGCGCTTGAGGTGGTTGTTGATGACGATGCGGTTGTCGATCATCAGCTTCGCGGGGATGGTCCGCACGCTGGTCGCCGTCGGGACGGTGAGCGAGGCGTCCATGTTGGTCGCCAGCGACTTCGCCATGCCGCGCAGCGGGGTGACCTTGTCCTCCTCGGCCGGCTCCACCGTGGCGTTGGGGGCGGTGACCGGCGCGTCGGCCGGGACCGGCTGCGGCTTGGGAGCGATCGAGGTGGTGCGGGCCACCGGCTGGGCGCCGATGATCGGGATCGGGGTCGTGACCGGGCGGGGCTCGGACGGCGCAGCAGACTCCGCGGGCGGGGTCGGGGCCGTCGGCTCGGCCGGGGTCGGGACGGTCGGCTCGCTGGGGGTGGGGGCGCTCGGCTCACTCGGAGTAGGGACGCTCGGCTCGGCGGGCGTCGGGGCGGGGGTCTCGCTCGGGGTTGAGGCCTCACCGTCCGTCACGGTCGGTTTGTAGCTCTCCAGGACCGGCCACCAGGACTTGTCGACCGAGTTCCTGTCCCGGAGGAACTGTTCGTACAGCTCCTCCACGAGCCATTCGTTGGCTCCGAACTCTCCCGACGATCCGTCGTCGGTTCCCACTCCGGTCAATTGGCTCGACACAGCCGATCGCCCACTCTCTCCGTTGATTCGTTACGATCGGGCGGCCTCGGGCCGCCCGTTCCATCCGAGCATCAAGCCTAATCCCATCCGCGACCGGGTGCGGGTGTTCGGCCCGGGAGGATACCGTTATTCTCATGCAGTTCTATGCGACGACTCCGCGGCACGACCTCACGTACTCCGACGTCTTCCTGGTCCCCTCGCGATCGAACGTGACGAGCCGGCTGGACGTGTCGCTGGCGCCGCAGGACGGCACAGGGGCGACCATCCCGATCGTGTCGGCCAACATGAACTCGGTGACCGGCAAGCGGCTCGCCGCGACGCTCGCCCGGCGCGGCGGTCTGGGCGTGCTCCCGCAGGACATGCACCTGCAGGACCTGGCCGAGGCGATCCGCTGGGTCAAAGCGCAGCCGGTGGCCTTCGACACTCCCTATGAGGCCCGCCCGGAGGAGACCGTGGCCGACGTGCTGCGCCGCGTGCCCGCGGTCGAGGGGCACGGCGTGGTCGTGAAGGACGACGCCGGGGCGTACCTCGGCTGCCTCGCGGCCATCCAGCTCGGGTCGGCGCTCCCGGACGCGCGGATCGGCGACCTCCTGCACGGCGCGCTCACCGCGCTCGACGCCGACGACCTCCCCGACGGCCGGGCCGCGTTCGAGGTCATGGACGCTGCGGGACTCGCCTTCGCGCCGGTGCTCTCGCACGGCCGTGTGGTCGGCACGCTGAGCCGCACGAGCGCGCTGCGCTCCACGATCTACACCCCCGCGCTCGACTCCCACGGGCGGCTGCGGGTCGCCGCGGCGGTCGGCATCAACGGCGACGTCGCCGCCAAGGCGAAGGCACTGGCGGCCGCGGGCGTCGACGTGCTGGTGATCGACACCGCGCACGGCGACCAGGACGGAATGCGCCGCGCCATCCACACCGTCCGGCAGCTCGGGCTCGGCCTGCCGATCGTCGCAGGCAACGTCGTGACGGAGCAGGCCGTGCGCGACCTGGTCGCGGCAGGCGCCGACATCCTCAAGGTCGGCGTCGGCCCCGGCGCGATGTGCACGACGCGCATGATGACCGCCGTCGGTCGCCCGCAGTTCTCCGCGGTGCTGGAGACCAGCGCGACCGCGCGCGAGCTCGGCGCCCACGTCTGGGCCGACGGCGGGGTGCGGTACCCGCGCGACGTCGCGCTGGCGCTCGCCGCGGGCGGTGCGTCGGTGATGATCGGATCGTGGTTCGCCGGCACGATCGAGGCGCCGGGCGCGATCGTGGCCGACGAGCGCGGCGCGCTCTACAAGGAGAGCTGGGGGATGGCCTCCACGAAGGCGGTCACCGGCCGGTTCGAGCGACTCGACGCATTCGATCGCGCCCGCAAGACGCTGTTCGCCGAGGGCATCTCGAGCTCGCGCATCTACCTCGACCCGCTGCGGCCGTCGGTGGAGGACCTGCTCGACATGATCACGACGGGCCTCCGCAGCTCGTTCACCTACGCCGGCGCCCGCACGCTGGCCGAGTTCCACGACCGCGCCCTGGTGGGCATCCAGTCCGCCGCCGGCTACGAGGAGGGCAAGGCCCTCCCCGTCAGCTGGTGAGCAACCGCCGAGTACGCGGATAATCTGCATACTCGGCGGTTTTCGCCTGATTTCGGGCGTACTCGGCGGTGGGTTAGGAGCCGTTTCCGGAGCCGGTGCCGGGCTGGCCGCCGAAGCCGTTGCCGTTGCCGGGCTGGCCGCCGAAGCCGCCGTTGCCGCCGAACTGGCGCGGGCTGAAGTTCTGGTTCGTTCCGAAGCCGGTGCGGGCGTTGCCGGCGACCGCGTGCGCGGTGAAGTAGCCGCCGAAGAAGACGACCACGAGGATCGCGACCGCCCCGACCGCGAGCGCGGTGTTCTGCGCCCAGGAGGGCCAGCGGTGAAGGACGCTGCGGTTCGAGGGCGGCGCGGGCTGCGGGGCCGGCTGGGCGTAGTGCGGCGCGGGCTGCCCATAGCCGGAGGGCGGACCCTGCTGCGGCGCCGGCTGCCAGGGCTGTCCGGGGTTCGGTGCTGTGGTGCTCATGGAACATTCCTCTCGGTGGACTTCTGCCGCGAGGATGCCGCCGCTCGCTTCGGGCGCCCTATGGCGAATCGATGCGCGCGCTGGGAATCGCGGCGACCGCCGCGGCGCCCGGCGTTTCCGCGGGACGCGCCGCTATACTGACTCGGGAAATGGACGACCCTCCTTCTGCCAGCCCATTCCATCCGATGAGTCCGCCCGAGCGGGGTGGTCGTCGTGCTCTCTGAGTGGCTCATGCTCGGGCTCGGCCTCCTGCTGACCGTCGGCACCGGCCTCTTCGTCGCCAGCGAGTTCGCGCTCGTGAACCTCGACCGCGGCGACCTCGAGGCACGCCGGGCGCGCGGCGAGTCGCGGCTGACCATGACGATCGCCGCCCTCAAGATCACCTCCACGCACCTCTCCAGCGCGCAGCTCGGGATCACCCTGACGACGCTCCTGACCGGTTACACGATGGAGCCCGCGATCAGCTCGCTCCTCCGCGACCCGCTCACGGCCCTCGGCCTCCCCGGTGGCGTGGTCACGGTGATCGCGTCGGTGGTCGCGATCACGGTGGCGACCCTGCTGTCGATGATCCTCGGCGAGCTGGTGCCCAAGAACTTCGCGCTGGCTCTGCCGATCGCGACGGCCAAGCTGGTCATCCCGTTCCAGACAGTGTTCACGACCGTCTTCCGGCCCGCGGTCTTCGTGCTGAACGGCACGGCCAACGCGTTCCTGCGGCTGCTCGGCATCGAGCCGAAGGAGGAGCTGTCGGCGGCCCGCACCGCCGACGAGCTGTCCTCGCTCGTGAGGCGGTCGGCGAGCGCCGGCGTGCTGGAGGCCGACACCGCGACGCTGCTGAGCCGCACGCTCGCGTTCGCGTCGCGCACCGCCTCCGACGTCATGACGCCGCGGCCGCGGGTGGAGGCCGTGCAGCGCACCGACCCGGCGCAGACCGTCATCGGACTGGCCCGGCGCACCGGCTACTCCCGCTTCCCGGTCGTCGACGAGGACGTGGACGACATCGTCGGCTTCGTGCACGTCAAGCAGGCCGTCGCCGTTCCCCGCGAGCGTCGGGGGCGCGTGCCGGTCTCCGCGTTGCAGACCGAGGCGCTCCGGGTGCCGGAGACCATGACGCTCGACACCCTGCTGGGCGAGCTGCGCGGCCGGGGCTACCAGATGGCGGTCGTCGTGGACGAGTATGGCGGCACCTCCGGCATCGCGACACTGGAGGACCTGGTCGAGGAGATCGTCGGCGAGGTCGCCGACGAGCACGACCGGACCCGGGCCGGCGTGGTCCGCGGCATCGACTCCATCACCTTCCCCGGCATCCTGCGCCCCGACGAGCTGCGGGAGCAGGCCGGCGTGACCGTTCCGGAGGAGGGGCCGTACGAGACGGTCGCCGGCTTCGTCATGAACGAGCTCGGCCGCCTCCCGAAGGTCGGCGACGAGGTCCCGATCGAGGGCGGCACGCTGCGCGTCGAGCGGCTGGAGGGGCGCAGGGTCGACCGGATCCGCTACACGCCCGATCCCGAGCACCCTGCGGCGGGGGGTGCGGCATGAGCGACTGGGCCGGCATCGCCTGGCTGGTGGTGCTCCTCCTCGTGAACGCGTTCTTCGTCGGCGCCGAGTTCGCGGTCATCTCCGCACGCCGCTCGCAGATCGAGCCGCTCGCCGAGCGCGGCAAGCGCAGCGCCAAGACCGCGCTGTTCGCGATGGAGCACGCGACGCTCATGCTCGCGACCACCCAGCTCGGCATCACCGTATGCTCGCTGCTGATCCTGAACGTCTCCGAGCCTGCCATCCACCACCTGCTGGAGGTCCCGCTGCACGCGACCGGCTGGTCGGAGGACGTGATCGGCACGGTGGCCTTCATCATCGCGCTGGTGCTGGTGTCGTTCCTGCACGTCGTATTCGGCGAGATGGTGCCGAAGAACATCTCGTTCTCGATGCCGGACCGGGCGGCCCTGCTGCTCGCGCCTCCGCTGGTCGGGATCGGCCGGGTGGTCCGCCCGATCATCGTGGCCCTGAACGCGAGTGCGAACGCGGTGCTGCGCCTGTTCCGGGTGGAGCCGAAGGACGAGGCGGCCAGCACCTTCACCCTCGACGAAGTCGCCACCATCGTGAGCCAGTCGAAGCGGGAGGGCCTCCTGACCGACCGGACCGGCGCACTGACCGCGGCGTTCGAGTTCACCGAGAAGAAGGTGCGCGACGCGATGGTGAAGCCGGAGACCCTGGTCTCGCTGCCGCCCGTGCCGACCCCGGCGGACGTGGAGCGGGCCGTCGCCAAGTACGGCTTCTCGCGTTACGTCGTGCCGGACGCCGACGGCGAGCCGACCGGTTACCTGCACCTGAAGGACGTCCTCGACCTGGAGGAGACCGGGTTCGACCTCCCGGTCCCCGGCAAGCGGATCCGGCGCCTGGTGACCGTGTTCGTCGACTCCGACCTGGAGGACGCGCTCGCCAGCATGCGCCGCACCGGCAGCCACCTGGCGCGCGCGGTCGACGGCGAGGGGGCCACGGCGGGCGTGGTGTTCCTGGAGGACATCATCGAGGAGCTCGTCGGCGAGGTGCAGGACGCGACGCGGAGGCTGTAGACCCGTCTGTTCAGGGGGGCCAAAGCCTCGAGCGGCGAGTAGCATGCCGCGCGGAATGAAGAGGAGGAATGCTCATGTTATCGACGAGCAAGACGTACTCCGTCCTTCCCGCTTCGGACCTGGCGCGCGCCACGGCGTGGTTCCGCGACAAGCTCGAACTCGAACCGGAGGACACCAGCGAGCAGGGGGTCCGCTACCGCACCGGCGGGGACTCCTGGATCTACATCTACGAGACGTCCAACGCCGGCACCGCGCAGAACACCGCGATGTGTTGGCTGGTGGACGACATCGAGGCCGAGATGGAGCACCTGCGCGGCAGGGGGGTCGTGTTCGCGGACTACGACTTCCCGGGCCTCAAGACCGAGAACGGGGTGGCGACGGACGAGACGGGCAAGTCGGCCTGGTTCCAGGACAGCGAAGGCAACTACCTCTGCCTGACGCAGCCGACGACGCCGATGTAGCCCAGGAAGCCGCTCAGTCGCGCCAGGCCGCGCGCAGGTACTGCGGCGGCCAGTAGTCGACCCTGACGCCGAGCTCATGAGCGGCCCGCAGCGGGAAGTGCGGGTCGCGCAGGAGTTCGCGCGCCAGCATGACCGCGTCCGCACTGCCGCCCTCCACGATGTCGGCCGCCTGCTGCGGCGTCGTGATCAGGCCGACGGCGCTGACGTCCACCTCGGCCGAGCTGCGGACGTGCTCCGCGAACGGCACCTGGTAGCCCGGCTGGAGCGGGATGCGCACGCCGGTCTGGATGCCACCGGAGGAGATGTCGAAGAAGTCCGCGCCGGCCTCCTGCGCCCAGCCCGCGACGATCGCGGTCTGCTGCTCGTCCCAGCCGCCCGGCGTCCAGTCGCTGCCGGAGAAGCGCACGAACAACGGCACGTCGTCGCCGACCTCCTCGCGCACCTCCGCGACGACGCGCAGCAGCAGCCGGGCGCGGTTCTCCAGCGATCCGCCGTACTCGTCGGTGCGGTGGTTGGCGATGGGGGAGAGGAACTGGTGCAGGAGGTAGCCGTGCGCGGCGTGCAGCTCCAGGATGCGGAAGCCCACGTCGACCGAGCGGCGGGCCGCGGCGCGGAAGTCGGCCACGATCCGGTCGATGCCGGCGAGGTCGAGCTCCTGCGGCACATCATCGTCGCCGAACGCGATCGGCGACGGCGCGACGGCCGTCCAGCCGCCCTCCTCGGCCGGGACGGTGCCGTGCCGGTCCTCGAAGCCCCAGGCCGGCCAGGTCGACGCCTTGCGGCCGGCGTGCCCGAGCTGGATGGCGGGGACCGCGCCCTGCGACGCGATGAACTCCACGATCGGCCGCCACGCCTCCGCCTGCTCGGGGGTCCAGATGCCGGTGTCGCGCGGCGAGATGCGGCCCTCGGGGCTGACTGCGGTGGCCTCCGTGAAGACGATCCCGCTGCCTCCCGTCGCCAGGGCGCCGAGGTGGACGAGCTGCCAGGTCTGCGGCACACCCGAGTGGTCGAGCACGGAGTACTGGCACATGGGGGAGGTCCAGATGCGGTTGCGGACCGTCACGCCGCGCAGGGTCAGCGGATCGAAGAGCGAAGTCATACTCGTTACTAAGCCGCCAGAGTCTGAAGATATGCCCGGAGGTCCTCCGCGGACGTGTAGACGTGCCCTGCGATGCCGAGCGCGCGGGCGCCCTCCACGTTCTCGGGTTTGTTGTCGATGAACACGGTCTGGGCGGGCGTGACGCCGAGCTCGGCCATGACGTGCTCGAAGATCTCCGCGCTCGGCTTCACCGTGCCCAGCTCGCCGCTGACGAACACCTGCTCAAACAGGTCGCCGAGCGTGCCGTGCCGGAAGTAGGAGCCGAAGTCGCGGCCCGCGTTGGACAGCAGCGCCAGCCGCGTGCCGCCCTCCTTGAGGTCGAGCAGCACCTGGAGCGTGTCGTGGTCGATGGTCAGCCAGCTCCGGAAGTCCGCCAGCCACAGCCGGTGGATCGTCGCGTCCTCCCAGCTCTCGCCGAGCTCCCGCTCGATGCCGCGCCAGTACTGCTGGATGGTCAGCGTGCCCTGGTCGAGCGCATTGCGGTGCCGCCAGTACGCCGGCCAGAACTGCTCGGCGTCGCCACCCGCGATCCCCACGAGCGCCGTGCGGTCCGCCTCGCTCGGGCTCACGGAGATGACCTCGCCGTAGTCGAAGACGACCACCGATCCGGGGATGGAGATGCTCACCTGTTCAACCTATCGTGGGCGGCGGAGGTTCGATGGAGAAGATGACGGTCCCCGCCGGTCTGGCGATCGGGACGGAATGGCACGAGGAGTTCGCCCGCGGCTGGATCGCGGTGCCCACCGAGTCCGACGACAAGTACACCCGCGGGGTGCTCGGGATGGTCACCGGCTCCGCGCGCTATCCCGGCGCCGCCGTGCTCGGCGCCGAGGCGGCCGCACGCACCGGGGTGGGGATGATCCGCTACCTCGGCGCCGAGCGCGCCGCCCACGAGGTGCTGCGGCGACGGCCGGAGGTCGTGTCGGCGCCGGGACGGGTGCAGGCGTGGCTCCTCGGCTCCGGGATGGACGCCGACGACCGCGACGACGACGACCTCCGCAGGCTCCGCGAGGCGCTCGACGACGGCACCCCGCTGGTCATCGACGCCGGCGCGCTCGACCTCGTGATGCGGGCGCGTGGTCCGGTCGTCATCACGCCGCACTACCGCGAGCTGTCGAAGGCGCTCGCCGCGGCGGCCGACGACGGGGCTCCCACGCCGGGGCCCGACGACATCCGCCAGGACCCGGGAGGCTGGGCCGAGCGCGCGGCCGCCGCCCTCGGCGTGACGGTGCTCCTGAAAGGCCACACCACCCACGTGGCCACCCCCGACGGCTCGCGCGTCACCGTCACGGCCGGGCCGCCGTGGCTCGCGACGGCCGGCAGCGGCGATGTGCTCGGCGGCGTCCTCGGCGCGCTCGTCGCGACGCACGCCGACGCGATCGACGAGCGCGGCCACGAGGCGCTCGCGGCGCTCGCGGCGACCGCCGCCTGGGTGCACGGCCGGGCCGGGGAGGCCGCCTCGCAGGGCGGACCGGTCGCCGCGCTCGACGTGGCGGAGGCGGTGCCGGTGGTGCTGCGGAGGCTGCTCGCGCGAAGCTGAGCGTCCTCGCACGCTGGCGGGCGCCCGGGGGCGGCACCACCGATACCGGTCCCATAAGATGAGGCGCTATGGGGATAGACGCCGCGGGGATGGACGCCGCTCCGGTACCGCTTCCAGCGTCAGACGCGAAACCGGACGCGACCACTCTGCGCCGGATCGCGGCCAGCCCGCTGAGCCTGTGGATCGGCTTCCTCGTCGTCCATCTCGTCATCGGCGGCCTCGGGCTGCTGCAGCACACGGGATTCGGCGACGTCTTCTGGGTCTACAAGCCGTGGGCGCAGCTCGCGGCACAGGGCACCGAGATCGTCGGCCTCAACGCCGACTGGGTGTATCCGTTCGGCGCGATCGTGCCGATCATGCTGCCGCTGCTGTTCGGCGAGGACAACTATCTCGGCGGCTGGCTGACGATGGTCATGCTGCTGAACGCAGCCGCCTTCGCCGTCCTCATCGTCGGCCGTGAGCCGCGGAGGATCGTCGCCGCCTGGTGGTGGCTGGGCTTCCTGCTGCTCCTCGGCCCGATCTCGGTCGGCCGCCTCGACGCCGTCTCCGGCTCCCTCGCGATCGTCGGGCTGCTCTGGCTGACCTTCCACGAGCGCGCCGCTGTCGTGGTGCTGACCATCGCCACCTGGATCAAGGTGTGGCCGGCCGCCATCATCGTCGCCGCCGTGATCGCGATGAAGACGCGCTGGCGGATCGTCGCGACCGGGGCGGTGACGAGCCTCATCATCGTGGCGGTGCCGCTCATCTTCGGCGGCGGCCTGCACGTCCTCAGCTTCATCACGATGCAGACCGACCGCGGCATCCAGATCGAGGCGCCCGTCGCGACCTTCTGGATGTGGCAGGCCGCGTTCCACGTCCCGGGCGCCGTCGTCTACTACGACCAGGACCTGCTCACCTTCCAGGTGACCGGGCAGGGCACGGTGGAGGCCGGCTCGCTGATGAACCCGCTGCTCGCGCTCACCGTGCTGGTCGTCGCCCTCATCGGCATCCGCTCGCTGCGGCGCGGGACGCCGTACACGCGCATCCTCCCTGAGCTCTCGCTGGCGCTCGTGACGGCCTTCATCGCGTTCAACAAGGTGGGCTCGCCGCAGTACATCATCTGGCTCGCCGCCCCGGTCGTGATCGGGCTGGTGTACCAGGGCCGGGGGTTCAAGACGCCCGCGATCATGGTGCTGACCATTGCGGCGCTCACTCAGCTCATGTACCCGTACTTGTACGACGGCCTCCTCGTGCCGCTGCCGGCGATGGTCGCGGTGCTCACGGCGCGCAACCTGATGTACTTCGTCGTCCTCGGCTGGACGATCGGGGCGCTCTGGCGCAAGCGGCACCGGGATGAAGCGGCGGGCGATCTGCTGCCCGCGCACGCCTGGCCGTTCCGCTCGGCGCCCGACGCGCACCCGGTGCCGGTGCGTGAGGCGCGCTAGTCCGTCCGGGCGCCCGCGCTCACTCCTAGACTGGCTCGTGTGCCGGACGTACCATCCCGGTGCACGACAGAAGGAGGGCTCATGCTGGTCGCATTCTCGGTTGCTCCGAGCGGAGCGGAAGGACCGGAGGGCTCGGTGCACGACGCGGTCGCCGCGGCGGTCCGGATCGTGCGTGAGTCGGGCCTCCCGAATCGCACGAACTCGATGTTCACGGAGATCGAGGGCGAGTGGGACGAGGTCTTCGACGTGATCCGCCGGGCCACGGAGGCCGTCGGCGCGTACGGCCCCCGCGTCTCCCTGGTGCTGAAGGCCGACATCCGGCCCGGACGCACCGGCGAGCTGGACGGCAAGGTGGAGCGGCTGGAGGCAGCGCTGCGCCGGGCCGAGGCGCCGGAGGACGAGTAGGTGAACCCCTTCCTCACCATCGGCTACTTCGTCGTGCTGTACGGCTGGCCGATCTACCTGCCGGTGCTCGTGCTCGTCGCGGGCACCCTCACCGGGGCTGTGGTGGTCGCGATCGTGGGCGCCGTCCGGTCCGGCGTGCGCCGGCCGGAGGCCGCCGGGGACGACGTCGATATCGCCGACTTCTTCGACCCCGGCCCGGAGTCGCGCTAGCGAGGCGTCAGTCGATCGGGACGGGGTCCAGCCGCTGGGCGTGGACCACTCCGGTGTCCACCCCGCGCCGCTCGCGCGAGCGGTCGATCCCGAACGAGACCAGCGCGAGGACGATGCCGGCCACGGCGAGGACCGCGCCGACGACGATCGGCGACAGGTAGCCGAAGCCGGCCGCGATGGTCAGGCCGCCGAGGAAGGCGCCGGAGGCGTTGGCGATGTTGAGGGCCGAGTGGTTCAGGGCCGCGGCGATCGACTGGCTGTCGTGGGCGACGTCCATGAGGCGGGTCTGGATCATCGGCGACAGCGCGGAGGCGGCCGCGGCGATGACGAACACCGAGATCAGCAGGCCGGCCAGGAGGTGCGCGCTGAAGAAGAGCGCTGCGAGCCCGGCCAGCATGATCCCGAAGAAGAGCAGCATCCCGCGCTCGACGCTGCGGTCGGCCATCCGGCCGCCGAGGATGTTGCCGATGGTCATGCCCACGCCGATCAGGATCAGCACCAGCGGCACCGCCGACACCGGCAGCCCGGTGACCGTCGTGACCATCGGCGCGACGTAGGTGTAGACCGCGAAGAAGCCGCCGAAGCCGATCGCGCCGATCAGCAGGGCCAGCCAGACCTGGAGGCGTGTGAAGGCCCTCAGCTCGTTGCGCAGCGTGGCCCTCGGGTCGCCGGCCTGCCACGGCACGAGCAGGGCCACGGCGACGAAGGTGAGCGCGAAGATCGCGGCGACCACCACGTAGGCGACACGCCAGCCGTGCTGCTGCCCGATCCAGGTGATGAACGGCACGCCGATGACGTTCGCGATGGTGAGCCCGGAGAGCACGAACGCGACCCCCTGGCCGCGCTTGCCCGGACCCATCAGCCGCGCGGCGACGAGGGAGGCGATGCCGAAGTAGGCGCCGTGCGGCAGGGCGGAGAGGAACCGGGCGACCAGCACGAGCGGGAAGGTCGGGGCGAACGCGGACGCGATCGTGCCGACCGTGAAAGCGACCAGCAGCCAGAGCAGCAGCTTCTTGCGCGGCCAGCGCGCCGCGACGGCCGCGATGGTCGGCGCTCCCACGACGACGCCGAGCGCGTACGCCGAGATGATCCAGCCGGCCTGCGCGTTGGCCGCGGTGGGGGAGGCGGCGTAGAGCTGCGGCAGCAGATCGTGGGCGATGTTCGGCAGCAGGCCCATGGCGACGAATTCGGTCGAGCCGATGCCGAAGCCGCCGAGGGCGAGTGCGAGGAGCGCAAGACGAGTACGGGCCGGCGACAACGTCGTCGGCCCGTCGATAACCGGGTTCACCGTGACAGTCTATCGAATCGTTTCGACTGCTTCAGACGAACGAACTGGCAGGACATGCCGTGAGGACGGCGCGCGAGACGGCGTGTCCTGCCAGGTGGATGACGCGCGGGTCAGTCGTTCTGGAGGAGGATGCCGTCCTGGATGGCGCGCTTGCGCAGGGCGACCTTGGTGCCCACGTCGTAGCCGGCCACCCGGTACTTCTCGCGGATGCGCTTGAGGTAGCTCTTCGCGGTCTCGTCCGAGATGCCGAGCTGGAAGGCCACGGCCTTGACCGGCTCGCCCGCGCCGTACAGCGCCATCACGCGGCGCTCCTGCGCGCTCAGCTTGGGGGCGCCGCCCAGCTCGCCCGCGTTGAGCGCGAGGTCGAGCTCGGCGGAGATGAACGACTCGCCCTTGCTGGCGGCGCGGATGGCCTCCACGATCATCTCGGCGTCCTCGCTCTTCACGAGGTAGCCGAGCGCGCCGGCGGCCAGCGCCTCGCGCACGACGGCCGGCTCGGAGTACGTGCTCATCAGCACCGTGCGCACGCCCGTCGTCTTCAGCGTCGACAGCTTCAGCGAGATCGGGATGTTGTCCTTGAGGTCGAGGTCGAGCAGCACGACGTCCACCGGGAACTCGGGGTGCGTCAGCAGCTCCGGCCAGCTCGCGACCGCCGCCACCATGCGGATGTCGTCCGCGGCGCCGCGGATCCACTCGGTGAGTGCGCCGAGCAGCATCTTGTGATCGTCGACGATGGCGATCCTGATGGGGGGAGTCTCGCTCATGAGCAGCCCTTTCTACCGGTGGACCGGTCCTCCTGGTGTGGCCGGCTGGTCAGGTCAGCTCGGCCGTCGTGTCGCTCACGGTGGTGATCTCGATTCGCAGAGCCGAGTCGCTGAACGACTCGGTGTGGCGTCCCACCTTACGGATAGCTTGCCACGCCGCGGGGTCGACCCCGTTTCGCGGCACACCGGTGGTCGTGATCACGATCTTCATTGTGGCACCGGTCGCCACGGCCGATCCGGCGGCGACCTGCGGCCCGGCAGCCCGCTCGATGTCGAGCGTGAGGCTTCGTGCCTGGCCGGCGCCGGAGCGCACCGGGTCGCTGATGAGCAGCCAGACCGCGGTGAGGAGACCGTCGCGCTGGTCGCGGGTGAGGCCGGCCGCGAGGCCGTCCGGGTCGGTGAGCGTCACCGTCGGGCCGAGCAGCGCGGACTCCGTGACCGCGTGGTACAGCCAGGTCTCCTTGCGGCCCTGGATGAGGTGCAGGCGCAGCTCGGTGGCGATGCTGGCCGCCTGGTCGGCCGTGGCCTCGTCGAGCGGGAGGGCGGTGCGGCCGGTGGCGACGCCGTCGAGCAGCCGCTCGGCCGCGAGGTCGAGCCGGGCGAGCTCCTCCGAGGCCATCATCCCGACCGCGTAGCCGGGCGAGGACACCGTGCTCTGCACCTGCACGAGGTCCAGTTCGAGCTGGACGAGGGTGCTGAGCGCGCGGACGATCTCGACGCCGACCACGGCGGGGGCGACGGCGATCGCCACGGTCGCGATGCCGGGCCCGAGCATCTGGATGTCGCCGACCGACCGCCAGAGCAGCACGACCGCGAGCGCCACCCCGAGCACCGCCGTCGCGAGGAGGATGTCGCGCGCCGGCCGCACCGGCACGCACAGCAGCAGCGCGGGCCCGACGGCGGCCGCCGCGGTGAGCGGGTACCAGCCCGTCGTCGACGCCGTGCCCAGGATGTCGAGCGCCACGACGACGGCCCAGAGCGCCAGGGCGGCGACGAACAACCCGTCGGGAAGCCGGTCAGGCAACCGGAAGCGGAGCACGAGCGCGGTCACCAGGGTGACGATCAGCACGCCCCACGCACCGAGGCTGTACGGGAGCGCCGGGTAGTACGGGGCGGTCATCACCATGATCGCGAAGAGGAAGGCGATGAGCGCGATCGAGGCGACGTTGAACCCGAGGTCGAGCCGGGCGCGCCCGAGGGCGTCGCGCTCCTGCCGCCCGCGGGGGAGGGCGGCGCTCTCCAGGGCGGCCGTGCCGGGGGTCCCCGATTTCGGCGACCGCCGGCCGGTCACGCGTCCGCCCAGGATCCCGCGAGAGATCGGGATGGTGCGATCGTTCCGGCTCACTTCGGCACCTCCAGCACGACCGTGGTCCCGCTGCCCGGCGAGGAGAACAGCCGGGCGTTGCCCCCGACGTCGCGCAGCCGGGCGACGATCGACTCGGTGAAGCCGAGCCTGCCCTCCTCGATGCTCGCGACGTCGAAGCCCTTGCCCGCGTCGGTGACCATCGCACGCACCGTGGTCTCGTCGTCGGTGATGGTCACGTGCGCCTCGTTGACCCCGGAGTGCCTGCGCACGTTCTCCAGGCACTCGCCGAGGGCGAGCAGGAACGAGTCGAGCACGTCGCTCGGCAGCAGGACCTGGCCCTGGCCGTGCCAGTTGACCTCGAGGCCCATCCGGCGGAAGCGCTGCTTGACCGACTCCAGCGTGTTGCCGAGCGTCGACTCCTCGACGGGCTTCAGCCGGTAGTCGCCCGAGCGCGACGGGTCGGGGGTGAAGCCGAGCCGGAGCTGGCGGAGCAGCGCCGCGTCCTCCGCGGCCTGCTCGCGCAGCGCGCCGACGCCGACGCCGACGCCCGAGTGTGCCAGCAGGGTGAGCGTGGCGAGCACCGTGTCGTGCAGCAGGCGGGCGCCCTGGCGGCGGCGCGCCTCCGTCTCGCTCGCCTGGCGCTCGACGCGGTAGGCGCGGCTCATGGTCGAGATGCGCTTGAGGGCGCGCGGCACGGTGCGCGACAGCCAGACGCCGGTCGCCGTCAGGGCGACCCAGCCGGCCGCGATGAAGATCAGGACCTCGATCAGCAGAAATCCGGTGCCCCACAGCGTGAGCACCGTCGCGGCGATGGTCGCCGCCCCGGCCACGATCCCCAGCACCATGCGGGTGCGGGAGGTCGGCGCGATCACCGCGACGCTCGCGATGCCGACCGCCGCGACGACGCCGATGGTGGTCACCGCGGACGGACCGAGCTCGGTCCGCGGGAGCAGGTGCAGGAGCATCAGCCCGAGCCCGGCGACCACGGTCACGCACATCCAGACCGTGAGCCGGCCGAGCGCGACGAGCTGGAACTGGGCGACGCCCATGCAGGCCAGCAGGACGAGCGACGCGAAGTACAGCGGCAGCGGGATCGTGCCGGGGACGCTCAGGGTGAGCAGCGTCGTCGCCGTGGCGGTGAGGCCGACGGTGCGGGCGGTGGTGGCGAGCAGCCGATCACGCTCCTTCTGGATGCGCGACATGCCCCTCCGTTCCCCTCTACGCCGCGAACAGCCTCCGGAGCTGTTCGCTGACCGCGTCGTCCTCGATCAGGAATCCGTCGTGACCGAAGTCGGAGCGGATCACCACCGGCAGCCTACCGTCGATCGTCTCCGGGAGGTGGGAGGCGATCAGCTCCTGACCCTCCAGCGGGAACAGCCGGTCGCTGTCGATGCCGACCACCAGGGTGCGCGCCGTCACCCGCGCGAGCGCGGACGCCAGGCCGCCGCGGCCGCGGCCGACGTCGTGCGAGTTCATCGCCTCGACCAGGGTCAGGTAGCTGTTGGCGTCGAAACGCCGGGTGAACTTGTTGCCGTGGAAGTCCAGGTAGGACTCCACTGCGAACCGGCCGCCGCCGCCGAGCGGGCTGATCTCGCTCTGCCAGGCGCGCTCGAACCGCCCGTTCAGCTCGGACGGGCTGCGGTAGTTGAGCAGCGCCATCCGGCGGGCGAGCGCGAGGCCGCGGTGCGGGCCCTCGCCGTCCTTCTCGTCGTAGTAGTAGCCGCCGTGGAACAGCGGGTCGGTGCGCACCGCCTCGATCTGCACCGAGTTGAGCGCGATCTGGTCGGCGGTGGAGAACGGGGGCGCGGCGATGACCGCGAGCCGCTCGACGCGCTCCGGGTACGCGACGGCCCACTCCAGCGCCTGCATGCCGCCCATCGAGCCGCCGACGACGGCGGCCCAGCGGTCCACGCCGATCGCGTCGGAGAAAGCGGCCTGCGCGTTCACCTGGTCGCGGATGGTCGTGAACGGGAACCGCGGCCCCCACTCGGCGCCGTCCGGCGCGATCGAGGCGGGGCCGGTGGTGCCCTGGCAGCCGCCCAGCATGTTCGGCGCGACAACGAACCAGCGGTCGGTGTCGATCGCCTTGCCCGGGCCGATGATGCCCTGCCACCAGCCGGCGGTGGGATGTCCGGGGCCGGACGCGCCCACGGCGTGGCTGTCGCCGGTGAGCGCGTGCAGCACGAGCACCGCGTTGTCACGCGCCTCGGACAGCTCGCCCCAGGTCTCGTAGGCGACCCGGACGAACGGGAGGCTCTCGCCGCTCTCGAACGCGAACGCGCCGATCCCGGCGAAGGAGCGCGCCCCGGCCGGGTCGGACTCCTTCCACGCCCCACTCGCCGCGGGCTTGCCGAGCAGCGACCGCGCCTGAGCCTCCGTGATGAAGCTCGAGGGTGCCGTGTCCGCCGAGGTCTGCCACTCCATTGCCCCATTCTCCTGGAGCGCGGGAGCGCGCGGCGCAGTGTTACGCGGCGCTCAGCCTTCCTCGCCGTCGCGCGGGCCGGTGTCCTCGACCGCCCGGGGCCCGTCCGCCGTGTCGTGCTCCCGCGCCCGGCGTTCCCTGGCCTGCTGGGTCTGCTCGCTCAGGAGGTTGACGATGGTGGCGCTCGCCGTGCCGACGATCGCGATGCCGCCGATCATCAGCACGATGGCGAGGAGGCGGCCCGTCACGGTGACCGGGTAGTAGTCGCCGTAGCCGACGGTCGCCATCGTCACGCACGCCCACCAGAGCGAGTCGCCGAACGAGCGGATGTTCGATCCGGGGGCGTAGCGCTCGACCTGGTACACGGCGAGCGAGATGACGTAGATGAACATCACCACGAACGTGCCGGCGATGATGAGGATGCGCCGGCGCAGGTGGCTCCCGCTGTCGCCGCGGAGGCTCGGGATCCGGAACAGATCGCTGATCAGCCGGAACGGACGGGCGACCGGGATCAGCACCGACAGCAGGTCGACCACGTTGCGACGCACGAACCGGCGCTTGTCCTCCGCGAGGCGGAAGCGCACGACGTAGTCGACCAGGAACGCCACCCAGATCAGCGCGAGCAGCCAGATGAGGGCGGCGTACAGCAGTCGCCCCATGCCGGGATCGAGGACCGTCCACGAGTAGGCGACGAGGAACGCGACGCTCGCGACGACGCCCGGCCACACCGTGGCCGCCTCATAGCGCCTGCGCTTCGCGTCGTCCGCCATCGTCGCCGTCCGGTCAGTCCGTGACCCTGAGCTCGCCCTTGGCGAAGCGGTGCGGGGCCGCCTGTGCGACCGGCTTCACCACGATCAGGTCGAGGTCCACGTGCCGCGGCAGCTCGAGGGCATGCACGATCGTCTCGGCGACGTCCTCGGCGGTCAGCGGCTCCGGCACGTCCTCGTAGACCGCGTCGCGGCGGGCCTGGTCGCCGTCGAAGCGGACCAGCGAGAACTCCTCGGTGGCGACCATGCCGGGGGCCACCTCGACGACGCGGATGGGCTCGCCGTTCAGCTCCAGGCGCAGCACCTCGGTGAGGGCGTGCTCGGCGAACTTCGCCGCGTTGTACCCGCCGCCGCCCACGTAGGCGGTGAGGCCGGCGATGGAGGTCAGGTTGAGGATGTCGGCGTGGCCGGTCTCCCGCGCGCCGTCGCGCAGGAGCGGCAGCAGCGCGCTGATCACGCGCTTGGTGCCGATGACGTTGATCTCGTACATCCAGACCCAGTCGTCGACGCTGGAGGCCTCCACCGAGTCGAGGCCCTTGGCGCCGCCCGCGTTGTTCACCAGGGCGTGGACGGGGCCGGTCGCGGCGAGGTGGTCGCGCAGCGCGTCCACGTCCTCCTGGCGGGTCAGGTCGGCGGCGAAGACGTCGGCGCCGGTCTCCGCAGCGAGCTCGTCCAGGCGCTCCTGCCGGCGGGCGACGCCGACGACCTCCCAGCCCCGCTGCCGGAACAGGCGGA
This sequence comes from Leifsonia sp. EB34, assembly GCF_041260585.1. Classification (NCBI taxonomy): domain Bacteria; kingdom Bacillati; phylum Actinomycetota; class Actinomycetes; order Micrococcales; family Microbacteriaceae; genus Leifsonia; species Leifsonia sp. EB34. Next base: position 541,612 of record NZ_JBGCCV010000001.1, on the reverse strand, counting down.
CCGTCGCCGCCCCGATCCCCGAACTCGCTCCCGTCACGACCACACGTCTGCTGCTCATGCTGCCTATTCTCACGGGTTACGGCATGTTTCGGGCACGTTGCCCGTGCGCGGCCGCGAGTCTAGCGTGTGAGCGACCACCCGAAGGTGTTACGCACCCGCAGGCCATCACCCGAACAAGGAGCTCAAGCCATGACCGACGCCGCCGACTGGCAGTTCGAGACCAAGCAGATCCACAGCGGCGCCGCGCCGGACCCGGTGACCAACGCGCGTGCGACCCCGATCTATCAGACGACCTCCTACGTCTTCAACAACGCCGAGCACGCCAAGAACCTGTTCGCGCTCGCCGAGTTCGGCAACATCTACACCCGCATCCAGAACCCGACCCAGGCGGTCGTCGAGGAGCGGGTCGCCGCGCTCGAAGGGGGCACCGGCGCCCTCCTCGTCGCCTCGGGGCAGGCGGCGGAGACCTTCGCGGTGCTGAACATCGCCCAGGCCGGCGACCACATCGTGTCCTCCAGCTCGATCTACGGCGGCACCTACAACCTGTTCAAGTACACGCTCGCGAAGCTCGGCATCGAGACCACGTTCGTGGAGAACCAGGACGACGCCGAGGAGTGGCGCCGCGCCGTCCGCCCGAACACCAAGCTGTTCTTCGCCGAGACCATCGGCAACCCGAAGATCAACATCCTCGACATCGAGCTCGTGGCCGAGGTGGCGCACGAGTCCGGCGTCCCGCTGATCGTGGACAACACGATCGCGACCCCGTACCTGATCCGCCCGTTCGAGCACGGCGCCGACATCATCGTGCACTCGGCCACCAAGTTCCTCGGCGGCCACGGCACGGTCATCGGCGGCGTCGTCGTGGACGGCGGCACATTCGAGTGGTCGACCCACGCCGAGAAGTTCCCCGGCCTGACCCAGCCGGACCCGTCGTACCACGGCGCCGTCTACACGGCTGCGGTCGGCGACGGCCTGGCCTACATCATTAAGGCCCGCGTCCAGCTCCTCCGCGACCTCGGCGCGGCGATCGCGCCGGCCAGCGCCTGGCAGCTCATCCAGGGCATCGAGACCCTCTCGCTGCGCGTCGAGCGGCACACCCAGAACGCGCAGGAGATCGCGGAGTTCCTGGAGGCCCACCCCGACGTCGCCTCGGTGAACTACTCCGGCCTGCCGACCAGCCCCTGGTACTCCGCCGCCAACCGGTACGCCCCGAAGGGCGTCGGCGCGGTGCTGTCCTTCGAGCTCAAGGGCGGCGTGGACGCGGGCGCGGCCCTCGTCGACAACCTGAAGCTGTTCAGCCACCTGGCCAACATCGGCGACGTGCGCAGCCTGGTCATCCACCCGGCCTCGACCACGCACTCCCAGCTCACCCCGGAGCAGCAGCTCACCGCGGGCGTCACGCCGGGCCTGGTGCGCCTCTCGGTGGGCCTCGAGAACATCGACGACCTGAAGGCCGACCTGTCGGCCGGTCTCGCCGCGGCGCGCGCCGTCGTGGAGGCCGCCCGAGTCTAACCCCCCCCAACCCATCCATCGAAACGTGAGTCGTTGCGGAAATCAGTGACCTGGAATCCGCAACGACTCACGTTTCGTTGTTCGGTGGATCGGGTCGGTGGCGGGCGAGCTCCACGCACTGGCGGAGGAGGGCGATGGCCTCCCGCGCGTCGGCGGTGACGAAGGTCTGCCGCTCGCCCGCACGGTCGCGCACGGCGCGGTCGAGCAGCTCGGCGTGCTCCGGCCAGCGGGCAGCGGCCGCCCGGGCGGCGTCGGTCTTGGAGACGATGCGGCCGGACTCCATCGTCTCCACCAGGCGGATCGGGCTGAGGGCAAGCCAGCGGACGGTCTCCGGGCGCACCGGGTCGCCGGGCTCACGGTCGGCGAGCTCGGCCTCCGCGCTGTCGCCGACGGGCACCCAGAAGTCGATGAGGTCGGTGCGGGCGCGGGTCGCGAGGTGCGCCGCGGTGTCCGGGTGCCGGTCCGCGGTGGGGGTCCAGATCACGTCCCCGCCGTCCGCGATGCCCTGCACGCCGTCCTCCAGCTCGCGCCAGGTCGCCCAGCTCAGGCTGCCGCCGGCGAGGGCGGTCACCAGCACGCCCTCCACCACCTGCGGCGCCGTCTCCACCCGGTCCGGGCCGCGGGCGATCTCCGACTCGGTGAGGTAGACGCCGTCGATGTGCGGCGACGACTCGGCGTGCAGGCTCGCGAGCGCCGGGAGGTCGTCGACCGGGTCGCGCGTGACGACGAACACCACGTCGATGTCGCTGACGCCGTCGTACCAGTCGCCGGTCGCCGCCGATCCGGTGACGACCGCGCGGCTGACCAGGCCGGGTGCGCGGCGGCGCTGCTCGAGGAGGAACCGGGTGAGTGCCTCGCCGACCTGCGGCGGTAGTTGAGCGTCCATGATTCCCCCTTGATCGAGTCCTGTCAGACGATCGTCGCCTCTGCGTCGGCGAAGGCCAGGCGAGGCACGAAGAACAGCAGCACAGCGGCCACCAGCGCGCCGAGCCCGCAGATGGTCCAGACCAGCATGTAACCGAACAGGCTCGCCGCGGTAGCCGTGACGGTCGCGGCGCCGGTGAGCAGCACGACCCCGAAGACGGCCGAGGCGAACGAGCCGCCGATCGTCTTGGTCGTGTTCGTCATCGCGGTGGCGACGCCGGTCTGCCCGCGCGGCGCTGCGGCGGCCGCGGCGGCGGGGAGTGCGCCGACGAGGGCTCCGGAGCCGATGCCCGCGATGGCCATGTTGGCGAACACCTGCCAGGTCTCCTGGTGGAACGGCAGGAAGAGCAGGTACCCGATCGCCACCAGGAAGGATGCGGCAATGAGCGTCACGCGCGGGCTCAGCCACGACGACACCACCGGGAAGAGCACCGCGCCGACGATCATCGAGATGAGGTACGCGCCGATCAGGATGCTGCGCTGGCCGGCGCTCAGCCCCAGGCCGTAGCCGTTCACCGGATCGGTGCCGGCGAAGGTGCTGAGCGGGGCCTGCGCGCCGAGCAGGCTGATGCCGATGAGGCCTGCGGTGAGCTGCACCGGCCACATGTTCGGCTGCCGCAGCACGCGCAGGTCGATGGCCGGGTCCGGCTGCCTCAGCTCCCAGCGGCCGAACGGGATGAACGCGAGCACGCCGAGGACGATGAGCGCCCAGACCCACCAGGTGCCGACGCCGTCGATCCGCAGGAAGGTCAGGCCCGAGGTGATGAGGAGGAGCGCGAGCGTGAGCAGCACGAAGCCGACGCCGTCCAGCGTGCGTCCCCGCACGGGCTCCGACTCCGGGACGCCGAACAGGATCGCGAAGAACACGAGCGTGACCGCCGCGGCGGGGACCATCAGCGTGGTCGTCACGTTCTGGCCGAGTGCCTCGAACAGCAGTCCGGCGCCGATCGCGCCGACGATCGCGCCGAACTCCAGCGCCACCACGAGCAGGCCGGCCGCGCGCCGGGTGCGCGACGCCGCGGTGCCGGTGCGGCGGCCGCGGTCGAAGATCAGCGCGATCTCCAACGGCAGCCAGACCACGTAGAAGCCCTGCAGCGCGAACGCGATCAGGTAGGTGGTGAAGTCGTGCGAGAACGCGAGCGCCCAGCTCGACAGCGCGGTGAGCACGGTCGCCAGCAGCAGGATCCGCTTGTGCCCGAACATGTCGCCGAGCTTGGCGAGCACCGGAACGACCAGCGCGGAGAGCAGGAGCTGGGCGGCCTCGAACCAGTTGTAGTCGGCGTCGTGGATGCCCAGGTGCTTGACGATGTCGGAGATCAGCGGCACGTAGTAGCCCTGCAGGATGCCGCTGGTGAGCTCGACCAGTGCGAGCCAGCCGATCAGCGCGGCGGTCGCGCCGATCGCGGTGGACGCCCGACGCTGGGCGACCGTCTTCTCCGAAGTCATGCGCGGATGCTAACACCTGCCGCGCCCTTGTACGGTAGATGCGTGGCCAGCGAAACCGACGATTCAGGTGCAGACGTTCTCGAAGAGACGGAACGGGAGGTCCTGGGCTGGCTCGAGTTCGGCGACGCCGCCCGTCACCTGGCCGGCGAGGTGGTCGAATCCGGTTTCGAGCCCGACATGGTCGTGGCCATCGCGCGCGGCGGCCTGCTGCTGGCCGGCGCCATCTCCTACGCCCTCGGCATCAAGGCCTGCGGCGCGCTGAACGTCGAGTTCTACACCGGCGTCGACACCCGGCTGCCCGAGCCGGTCGTCCTGCCGCCGATGCTCGACTCCTCCGCACTGGAGGCCAAGCGCGTGCTGCTCGTGGACGACGTCTCCGACTCCGGCCGCACCCTCGCCATGGTCGTCGACCTGATCGCGGCGTCCGGCGCCGACGTGCGCACGGTGTGCCTGTACTCCAAGCCGCGCACGGTGCTGGAGCCCGACTTCGTCTGGCGCCGCACCGACCGGTGGATCACGTTCCCGTGGTCGGCGCTGCCGCCGGTGACGGCCTCCACGCACTGATCCCGGGTGATCGTGGCCAAGACCCTGGCGGAGCTCGCCGCCGACGGCGCGGTGGACCCGGGCTGGGCGCAGGCGCTCGCCCCGGTCGCCGACCGCATCGCCGGGATGGGCGACTTCCTGCGCGCCGAGGTGGCGGCGGGGAGGCCGTACCTGCCGGCGGGCGAGAACGTGCTCCGGGCGTTCCGCGCGCCGTACTCGGACGTGCGCGTGCTCATCGTCGGCCAGGACCCGTACCCGACGCCGGGCCACCCGATCGGTCTGTCGTTCGCGGTCGAGCGCCACGTGCGCCCGATCCCGCGGAGCCTCCAGAACATCTACCGCGAGCTGCGCGACGACCTCGGCGTGGTGCCGCCGCCGCACGGCGACCTGAGCGCGTGGGCCGGCAACGGCGTGATGCTGCTCAACCGGGTCCTCACCGTGCGGCCGGGCGCCCCGGCCTCCCACCGCGGCAAGGGCTGGGAGCCTGTGACCGAGCACGCGATCCGCGCCCTGGTCGAGCGCGGCCGGCCGTTCGTGAGCATCCTGTGGGGTCGCGACGCGTCCACGCTGAAGCCGCTGCTCGGCGGCAACCCGGTGATCGAGTCGCCGCACCCGAGCCCGCTGTCGGCGTCGCGCGGGTTCTTCGGGTCGCGGCCGTTCTCGCGGGCGAACGCGCTGCTGGAGGCGGCGGGGGAGCAGCCGGTGGACTGGTCGCTCGAGCCGTAACGCGACCGAAACGCACGACGACGTACCCTGTTACCGTGCTGGAAGAGGAATACGAGAGCCGCCGGGTTCTGCCGCGCCACCTGCGCAAGCCCGAGCCCACCGAAGCGCCGTTCGACTACGCCATCCGCGATGCGCGGCCCGAAGACCTTCCCCACGTGCGCGAGATCTACAACCACTACGTCGCCAACAGCACCGTGACCTTCGACGAGGACGCCATGACGCTGAAGGAGTGGAAGAACAAGTTCGCCTACCTCCACAAGCTCGGGATGCCGTTCATCGTGGCCGAGTCGCCGAGCGGGCAGATCCTCGGCTACGCGCTGGTGTCGCCCTGGAAGCAGAAGCGCGCGTACCGCTTCACGGTCGAGAACTCGATCTACCTGGGCGCGGCCTCCACCGGCAAGGGCCTCGGCCCGGTCCTCATGCAGGAGCTCATCGACCGCTCCAAGGCCGCGGGCCTCAAGGAGATGATCGCGGTCATCGCCGACAAGGGCGCGGAGGCCTCGATCAAGATGCACGAGAACTTCGGCTTCACCGAGATCGGCCGGATGGGCCGCGTCGGGTACAAGTTCGAGCGCTGGCTGGGCACGGTGCTGATGCAGAAATCGCTCAAGTAGACCAATCCTTCAAGGAGGCCGGCCGCGCCGCTAGGGTGTGACCCGTGAGCACCGCCACCCCGCACCCCGGTGAGGTCGCCTCCGCCGCCCCGGCGACGCCCGCGAACCTCCCGCTCCGCAAGCGCCCGTTCGACATCTTCTTCGTCGTGATGTTCTCGCTGTTCAGCCTGACCTGCGTCATCAGCGACGCCATCCCGACGCTCGGCATCCCGCAGACGGCGACGACGACCAACATCCTGGCGCAGTGGAACTACACGTACTCGTCGCAGTACGACCCGCTGTACCAGCACGAGGCGCTGTGGCTGCGGTTCATCACCGGCACGAGCGCGTTCGTCTACCTGCCGTTCTACATCCTGCTGATCGTGTGCCTGGTCAAGGGCTTCAACTGGATCCAACTCTTCTGCGTCATCTACGCGACCATGATCATCAGCCTGACCGCCATCCCGATCTTCGGCGTCGAGTTCTTCGGGCCGGTGGGGGAGCGCACGCCGAACCCGGTCGTCTTCCTGCTCTACAACGGGCCGTACGTCCTGGTGCCGCTGCTGCTGCTCATCCGGATGCGCAAACCGATGCCGTTCACCAGGAGGTTCTGAGATGCCGTTGCTGGAAGACCTGTCCGTCTACGAGGACGGTGACGTGTTCACCGTCTACGACCACTCCTACCTGGACGAGGACGCCGAGCCCGGCCGCGGAAGGCTGCTCGGCACGGTCGTGCGCACGGCCGACGGCGACTACGTCCCCGACGGGCCAGGAGCGATGTTCCCGTGGGTGTCGCCCGCGCGCACGATCGACGACGCGCTCGCGGCGTTCGTCGGCTGATGGACGACACAGCACCGGTGCGGCAGCTCCGCATCGTCGTGGAGGCAGACGACTACGACGAGGCGCTCGCGTTCTTCCGCGACGTGCTCGGGCTGCCCGAACAGGCGAGCTACGCGGGCGACGGTGGCGCCCGGGTCGCCATCCTCGACGCGGGCCGCGCGACCCTGGAGCTCGCGAACCCGGCGCAGAAGGCGATGATCGACGACGTGGAGGTCGGCCGCCCGGTCGCCCCGCGCATCCGGCTGGCCTTCGAGGTGGACGACGGGCGCACGGTCACCTCCCGGCTCGTGGAGGCCGGGGCCGAGCTGATCGCGCCGCCGACGGTGACGCCGTGGAACTCGCTGAACGCGCGCCTGGCGACGCCGGCCGACCTCCAGGTGACGGTGTTCCAAGAGCTCGGCGACGGCGCATAACGACTCCGGCATGGTGGCGACCGTAGTATTCGATCGCGCAGCGCCAATACGACGGCATGCTGCACTGGACGGGTTGGGGGATCGATGAAGGTCAGGGGATCGATGAAGGTCGGGGGATCGATGAAGGCTGTCGTTGGAGCGCCGATGGCCGCGTTCATTCTGGTCGCGCTGCTGGCGGGGTGCTCCGCGCCCACGTCGGGTGCTCCGACCCCGACCGGGCGGCCCGCGACGCAGACGCCGACCGCGACCGTCGCATCCGCTCCGACCCTGCGGGTGGCGACGACGTGCGATGCCCTGCTTCCGGCCGCATCGGCGGAGGCCGCCGCCGGCGCGGGCCTGCAGCTCCGAAGGTGGGCGCCCTCCACGCGCAATCCGGTCGAGTACGGTGACTTGCGAGCCGGTGCATTGACCTGCGAGTACCGAGGGCAGCTCGCCTCGGGCTCGAGCTGGCTCGCCCCGGACGTGTTCGTCGGCGTGCTCCCGACCCTCGGTGCGAACGACAGCTTCGGCGTCTTCGCGAACATCTCGGGAGTGACGGTCGACGGTGACCACTACTTCGGATGCCAGCCGTATTCCGGCTCGACCGGCACGCTCTGCGAGTTCGGCCAGATCGTGGGCGACTACCAGGTGATCGGCTCGGCGATGGTGCTGGCTCCCGCCGCACCGGACGAGGCGGCCGTCCGCAAGACGTTCGACGACGCGGCCGCGGTGGTCGGTCGCCTGGGCGCCCCCGCGCCGCTGTGGCAGCCGGCGGGTGGGAGCCTGCGCGGGGTCACCTCGCCGGACGGCTTCCTACCACTCGATCGCATCGCAGCCGCGCTGGGGGTCGCCTCGGTGCAGTCGCCGAAATCCGAGGGCGGCGAGTACACGACGACGCGGCTGGCGTCCGCTCGGCTCAGCGGGTCCTACTGGTCGGACTTCGTCGCAGAGCAGGGCAACCGGAGTGTGAGCGCCGCCGTGCTTCCCGGGGGCGCGCTCTACTACGACGAGCTGAAGCGAACGCCGCTGTCCGGCACGAGCGATGTCCAGGCGGTGAGCGGCCTCGGCGACGACGCCTATCTGTCCACCTTCCGGATGGATCTGCCGGGTGGCCCTGGCGAGCCGTTCCAGTACCTCGACGTGAAGGTGAAGAACAGTTGGCTGCAGGTCAGTGGAGCATCGCCGGCCGTGCTCGAGCAGCTCGCGCGCGAGATGATCGCGAACCTCTCCTGAGCCTCCTATGAGTCTGCTGCGGATGCGTCCGTGGCGACCGTCCGCGACCTAGTCTGACGTCGACGACATCGTCGGACGGCCCGCGTGGCGGGTCGGCCGAGTGAGGCCGATGGCACAAATCGTGGCCGGGAGCAGGCTCCCGGCCACGTCCATGTCCGCCGGTCGTCCCGGCGCGGCGGGCTCAGGTGCGCGGCGTCGCCCTCCTGAGCACGGCGAACCCCGCGAGCGCGGCCAGTGCTGTCGGGATCAGCAGCCACGCCGTCACGCCGACCGGCTCGTTGGCGACGAACCACGCGCCGACCGCCGGCCAGCTTCCGGTGAGGGTGATGAGCGCGGCCCGCCGACGATCAGCAGTGTCAGCGCCGCGATGACGGCGAGCACGCCGTACAGCCGCCAGCGCCTCGTCGGCGAGGAGGTTGACGCCTCTGCCGACCGTGGCCGGGTTGATCCGGTAGAAGGCCGCGAACTCGTTGGTGGACGGCACCTGGGTCTCAGGCGGGTAGACGCCCTCGATGATGTCGTTCAAGGGCATAGCGTGGACCCGTGGAACTCCATGAGATGACGGCGCTGGCGTTGTGGCAGGAACTGCAGGCGGGGCGGGTGTCGCCGCGGGAGCTGGCCTCCCACTACCTCGACCGCGTCGAGCGGCTGAACCCGCAGCTCGGCGCGTTCGTCACCGTCACGCGCGAGCGCGCTCTGGAGCGGGCGGACGAGGTCGCGGAGAGGGTGCCGAAGACCGCGCCGCTGTGGGGCCTGCCCTCGGGCGACAAGGACCTCTGGCTGCGCGCCGGCGTCCCGGCAGGCTTCGGCTCGCGCGTGATGGCGGGTTTCGTCCCCGACCGCTCCGACGAGATCGTGGAGACGCTGGACGCTGCGGGCGCCGTCAGCCTAGGCAAGACCAACGCGCCCGAGTTCGGCCTCCCCTCGTATACCGAGTCGCTCGTCGCGCCCCCCGCCCGAAACCCCTGGAACCCGTCCCTCGGCGCCGGCGGGTCGAGCGGCGGTGCGGCCGTGGCGGTGGCGAGCGGGATGCTGCCGTTCGCGCCCGGCTCCGACGGCGGCGGCTCGATCCGCATCCCGGCCGCCGCCTGCGGCCTGGTCGGGCTGAAGCCGTCGCGCGGCCTCGTTCCCGCCGGGAGCGGCATCGACTCGCTCGCCGGGCTCGTCGTCGACGGCCCGCTGGCGCGCACCACAGCAGACGCGGCGCTGCTGCTGGACGGGATGATCGCGAAGGTCGGCGGCCGCATCGACCACCACTACACGCTGCGCGCACCCTATGACGACGACGGCCCGTTCCTCGGTACGGCGATCCGCGGGGAGGGCCGGTTCCAGCTCGGCGTGATGACGACCTCCGCGTGGGACGACGCCTACGACGTCATGGTCTCCCCGGAGGCGCGGGCGGCGCTCGACGCGGCTGTGGAGGGTTTCGCGGCGATGGGACACGGCGTCGAGGAGACCGCGCTCGAGCCCGACCCGACGTATGCTCCGGCGTTCCGGACGATCTGGCAGGCGGGCGCCGCGCGCATCCCGGCCGAGGGCGACGCCCTCGCTCTGCTCGAACCGCTCACCGCGTGGCTGGTGCAGCGCGGCCGCAGCATCCTCGCCCGCGAGCTCAGCGAGGCGCTGAGCGCGCTGACCGCGTATGAGCGTTCCTTCCTCCGCCAGCTCGCGTCGTTCGACGCGGTGCTGACGCCGGCGCTCGCGCTCACGCCGCGGCCGATCGGCTGGTACGACCAGGAGGACGGCGAGCGCAACTTCGAGCAGCAGGTGCTCTACACGCCGTTCACGTCGATGCTGAACGTGACCGGGCTGCCCGCGATCGTGCTGCCGGTGGCGCAGACCGACGACGGTCTCCCGATGGGCGTGCAGCTCATCGGCCGGCCGGGCGGCGAGCGCACGCTGCTGTCGCTGGCGGCGCAGCTCGAACGCCGCATCCACTGGGAGACCCGCCGCCCGCCCACCTGGTGACCCCGCCAACACCGGAGGAGATCCGGGCAATCCCGGCCCCGATGTCCTCCGCTGACCGCTCCAGCCGGGCGTGTCGCCCCTGATCTCCTCCGTTGTCCACGGCACCCGCCGAGGGCTACCCTGCGCGTGTGGACGATGCGTTCCGCCCGGTGCTCGGCGAGGCCGCCGAGCTCGCGGGCCGATGGTTGGACGGCGTGCGCGACGGGGCGATCCAGCCGAGCGCGGATGTGGAGACGGTCAAGGACGCGCTGGGCCGGCGGCTGCGGGAGCGCGGACCCGCGCCAGAGGAGGTCCTGACGCACCTGGCGGCAGCCGTCGAGCCGGGCCTGATGCGGATGCACTCGCCGCGCTTCCACGGCTGGGTGATCGGCGGCGCGCAGCCGGTCGCGCTCGGCGCAGACTGGCTGGTCGCGGCCTGGGACCAGAACTCCGCATTGCGGTCGGTCACGCCCGGAGTGGTCGCCGCGGAGGAACTGGCGGCCGAGTGGCTGCTCGACCTCCTCGACCTCCCCAGCGGCGCGGAGGTCGGCTTCGTCACGGGCGCGACGCTCGCGAACCTGGTCGGCCTGGTCTGCGGCCGCGACGAGACGCTGCGCCGCGCCGGCTGGGACGCGCGCACCGACGGGCTGGGCGGAGGGCCGCGGGTGCGGTTCCTCGTCGGAGCCGAGCGACACGCCTCCGTCGACGGCGCCGCTGTGCTGGCCGGTCTCGGCGCCGGTCGCCAGGTCGCCTCGGACGACGAGGGCCGGATGCGTGTGGACGCGCTGCGGGAGGCGCTCGCCGACGGCGACGGCCCGGCGGTCGTCGCTCTGCAGGCCGGCAACGTCCACTCGGGCGCGTTCGACCCCCTCGCCGACGCGATCGAGGTCGCGCACGAGGCGGGCGCCTGGGTCCACATCGACGGCGCGTTCGGGCTGTGGGCCGCCGCGGTTCCCGGCCTGCGGCACCTGACCGAGGGGATGGCGGCCGCCGACTCGTGGGCCACCGACGCGCACAAGACGCTCAACGTCCCGTACGACAGCGGCGTCGCGATCGTCGCCGATCCGGAGGTCCTGCACGCCTCGCTGGCGCAGCACGCCGCCTACCTCGCGGCCTACGCGGGAGCCTCGGACCCCAGCGATCGCGTCCCGGAGCTCAGCCGCCGCGCGCGCGGCGTCCCGGTGTACGCGACGCTGGCCCGACTCGGCCGCGCGGGCGTCGCCGACCTCGTCCAGGGCCTCGCCGACGCGGCCACGACCATCGCGGACGGTCTGTCGACCATCCCGGGAGCGCGCGTGCTCAACGACGTGGTCTACACGCAGGTCTGCGCGACGTTCGGCGACGACGAGAGCACCCGCCGGGTGGGGGAGGCGCTGCGGCAGGGCGGCGTCGCGCTCGCGTCGCCGTCGGAGTGGCACGGGAGGGCGGTGCTGCGGTTCTCGGTCAGCAACTGGCTCACCGACTCCGCCGAAGCGGCGCGGACGCTCGAAGCGGTGCGGGAGGCAGTGGCGGCCGTGAATAAAATGAATTTATCTCAATATTCCTCTTGAAGTTCGCTCCCGCCGGGCATATTTTGCGGGGGGATGGAGAACCTGCTCCGTCCGGGGCAAAGGAGTTCCCGTGGGGGCACGCAGGGTCACGGCGGTATCGACTGTTCTCTCGCTGGGTCTGCTGGGCGGTGGCCTGATCGGGATCGCGCCGGCGGACGCGGCGGCCGGTCCTCAGCCGATCGTCGCCATGCAGATCGGGTTCCAGCCGACGTTCCAGTTCGGCGACGCCGGCGCAGCCCGCATCGCGTGGGCGAACCTGAGCCGGGGAATCCATCTCTCGATGGCGGGCAACGCCGGTGCGGGCATCGCAATCGACATCGTCCCGCCGACGGACAAACCGCTTCAGATGGGCGACTACCAGGTGGTCTACGCAGAGCAGCCGTCCGACCCGAACGTGCCGACGGTGAGCACGGATTACGGGGGCGAGGGCGCCGGCTTCACCGGCGAACTGGACATCCCCGACCTCGCCTGGAACGCGAGCGGTCAGCTCACGCGCTTCGACATCGTCCTGCAGGGGGTCGGCGAGCTGAGCCTCGGCGAACCGCAGCCGGGGACCACCGACCTCGGCGAGCACACCCTCGCCTTCGGTGCGGTCCCACGCGGCTACCGAACCGGTCCGGGCCATCAGGTCGAGTGGATCCACAACCTCGGAAGCGCAGCGGAGTCGATCGGAGCCCCGACCTTCACTGGTCAGGCGAAGGCCGATTTCAGCGCGTCCGCGAGCACGTGCGGCACCTCGCTGGCAGCGGGCGCCACCTGTTCGTTCTCGGTCGGCTTCTCGCCGACGGCGGGGGGTCCGCGGACAGCGACGATGTCGATCCCGATCGGCGGGAGCCCGCAGGCCGTCGCCCTGAGCGGTGTCGGTGCGATCGGCACGACGTCCTTCAGTTTCTCCGGCACGGATCCACTGGACAAGGGCACCACCAACCGCTTCACCGACGGGCCCGACGCCATCCTCCTGTCGCAGTCCGCGAACGTGTGGACCTGGACCGCCGTCACGCCGCAATCCGACACCGCGGCTGAGCTGACCCTGGCCGCACCGGCAGGCGGGATGAGCCCTGGAGTCCACACGACCAGTACCGACCCGATCGCCAGACAGGCCGTCGTCGCCGACGGGCTGCAGGTCGACCTGGGCGGCGAGGTCTGCGAATGGATGCCCGGCAGCATCACCGTGCACTCCTTCACGCAAGACGCCCGTGGCCTTGTGACGATGGCGGATGTCGACTACTCGGGATCCTGCCTCAGCGGCGGTCCGCTCACCGGCACCCTGCAGTGGCAGAACCGGGCGGACTCCACACCGCCCTCCTCACCGTCGGGAGTGAACGTCGCCGCCGTCCCGGGTGGACTCGTCACCTGGACCGCCTCGACCTCCGGCGACGTCACCCACACGATTGCGCGCGTCACGCCGGGAACGGCGGCGCAGTCGAGCGCGGGCGGCGGATACCCGCTCGCCGACGGCACCGGGACGACCGCTCACCTGCCCGCGCTGACGCCCGGGGTCTGGACGGTGTCCGTCTGGCCGGTCGACTCCACGGGAAACGTGGGCGTGCCGGCCACGCGCACGGTGACGATCGGCACTCCGGCCAAGCCGGTCGTCATCGCATCGCCACCCGTGAATGTGACGGTCACGCCCTCGAATGGCGGAGGGACGTTCACCTTCTCTCCGCCGACCGACGACGGCGGCGCTCCGATCACCGGTTATCGCGTCCTGAACACGAACACCGCGGCCGCTACGACAGCCTCATCGAGTCCGATCACCGTCTCCGGATTGAAGAACGGGAACCCCTATCAGTACATTGTCCAGGCCATCACCGCAGCGGGCTACGGAAGGCCCGCGTACGTCGCTCTCACTCCGACGGCTGGGCCCCCTGTCGCGCCTCCGCCGGCGACCAACGTGCTACCGGATCCAGGCTTCGAGTCGGGCATGGGCGGCTGGGCGATCTTCGGAACGGGCGCGGTCACCCGGGTCACCTCACCCGTGCACACCGGGTCGTGGGCGGCGCAGGTGACATCGACCTCTGCTCGCTCCGCGATCGCAGGGATGACGCAGAACACCGCGATCACGAACAGCGTCGCCGCGAAGAGCTACACCTTCTCGTGCTGGGTGCGTCCGAGCGGTTCGGGCCTCACGGTGATCGCTCGCCTCCTCGAGTACACGCAGAACTTCTCCTCCGACAACCACCTTGCCGTCACGACGATCGCCGATCTCCCTGCCGGTGTCTGGACGCAGGTCCACGTCAGCGGCACGGCCGTCCGTTCGGGCGAGCGGATCATCCCGCAGGTCTACGCCACGAATGCGACGGCGACGGCGGGCGCGGTGGCGTACGACGACTGCGTGCTCACGTCCTGAGCTACCGCCCCGCCGCGTACCCCTGCATCCCTCGCGGGTTCGCCGCCGCGTTCAGCACCCCGGTCTCCGGATCCCGCCCCACCGACGACAGCCGCCCGAGCGTCCACCCGCCGGCCCGCGTCACCACGTGTCCGCGCGCTTCCAGTCCCGCGATGACCTCCTCGCCGAGCCGGGACTCCACCACCGCCCCCGCCGGCACCCAGGTACGCGGCCAGAACGACTCCGCGAGCGACGTGGTGTGTAGCGCGGGCGCGTCGATCGCCTGCTGGGGCGTGTAGCCGCCGACGAGGGTGCGCAGCAGGTAGAGGAGCTGCCACTGGTCCTGCTGGTCGCCGCCGGGCGAGCCGAGCGCGGTCACCGGGACGCCGTCGCGCAGCACGAGCGTGGGGGTGAGTGTCGTCCGCGGGCGCTTGCCGGGCTGCAGGGTCGAGGCCGAGCCCTCTTCCAGCCACGTCATCTGCAGGCGGGTGCCGAGGCAGAAGCCGAGGGCCGGGATGGTCGGCGACGACTGCAGCCAGCCGCCGGAGGGCGTGGCTGAGACGATGTTGCCCCAGCGGTCCACGACGTCGATGTGACACGTGTCGCCGCGGGTGGTCCCGTCGCGCGCGACGGTCGGCTCGCCGACGCCGGCGATGGCCTCCGCCAGCGGCGGTTCGTACGCGGTCCGCAGCGGCGGGAGGAACGGCTCGGCGCCCGCCACCCGGCCCGGACGGAACTCGGCCGACGCCCGCTCGCCGATCAGCGCCCCGCGCGCGGCGATGTACTCGGGTGCCAGCAGCTCGTCCACCGGGACGCGCGCGTCGCCGAAGTAGGCGTCGCGGTCGGCGTAGGCGAGCTTCTGCGCCTCCAGGATGGTGTGCGCGCCGAGCTCCGTCGACGGGTCGAGGCGCTCGTCGTCGAAGCCGTCGAGGATGGCCAGCGTCTCCAGCAGCGCCGGCCCCTGGCCCCACGCGCCGGTCTTCGCGATGGTGTGCCCGCGGAACTCCAGCGTCGTCGCCTGCTCGTACGCCGCGCGGAAGGCGGCGAAGTCGGACTCCGCGATCACCCCCGCGTGATCGGTGCCGGGGGAGTGGCGGTGCGGGATGCGCGCGAACGCGGACGCCTCCCGCGCGACCCGGCCGGTAGCCCACTCGGTGCGGGCGGCCTCCACCCGGTCCTCGCGGGTCGGCGCACCGTCGCCCGCCGCTATCAGGTCGCGCAGGACGCGCGCGTACGCCGGGTTGCGGATCAGCTCGCCGGGCTCCGGGACGCGGCCGCCCGGCATCCAGTGCTCGGCCGAGCTGGGCCAGTGCTCGGCGAACAGGCCGGAGACGGTGCGGATCGTCGCGCACACCCGCTCCAGCACGGGATGGCCGTCCTCCGCGTACCCGATGGCGAAGGAGAGGAGGTCGGCGAGCTCCCACGTGCCGTGGTCCTTCAGCAGGAGCAGCCAGGCGTCGACCGCACCGGGCACAGCCG
Source organism: Leifsonia sp. EB34 (assembly GCF_041260585.1). Lineage (NCBI taxonomy): Bacteria > Bacillati > Actinomycetota > Actinomycetes > Micrococcales > Microbacteriaceae > Leifsonia > Leifsonia sp. EB34. The sequence continues at coordinate 526,098 of NZ_JBGCCV010000001.1, read as the reverse complement.
CGGCGAGGGCGCCGGCTCCGGGGACGAGCTCCAGCCCCTCGGCCAGGTAGTGCTCCCTGGTCGCCCCCGCGGGAGCGGGCCCCTGCCCGGCCAGCACCACCGGCGTCGGGTCCTCCGCCGTGGCGAACAGCGCCACCAGGTCGCCGCCCGGGCCGTTCAGGTGCGGCTCCACCACGTGCAGCACGAAAGCACCGGCGACCGCGGCGTCGAACGCGTTGCCGCCGCGCTCCAGCACGGCCTGCGCGCTCGCCGTCGCCAGCCAGTGCGTGGAGGCCGACATCCCGAACGTGCCGGTGAGGGTGGGACGGGAGGTGACGGCGGGGGGAGGGGTGAACGTCATGGTCCCCAGTCTGCACCGCCGCCGGCGCCGCCCTCTCGAATAGGGTGGACCTCCGTGTCCGTCACTCATCGCCTGGGCCGCGCCGACGCCGATCGGCTGCACCTGGCCCTCATGCTCGCCCTCACGTTCTCGACCGGTGTCGTCGACGCCACCGGCTACCTCGGCCTCGACCGGGTCTTCACCGGCAACATGACCGGCAACGTCGTGCTGCTCGGGATGGCGCTGACCGGGACCACCAACCTCCCGATCCTCCGGCCGCTGCTGGCGCTCGGCGCGTTCCTCGCGGGCGCCGTGGTCGGCAGCCGGCTCGTGCGCCGGGACGACGGCTGGTCGGGCCGGGTGACGGCGACGCTCTGGGTGATCGCCGGCCTGCTGACCGCGATCGCGGTGCTGCTGGCCTTCGCGCTGCACCTCGACCCGGAGCTGGTGGGCACGGTCGCCACCTCCGCGCTGGGATTCGCGATGGGGATGCAGGCCGCGCTCGCCCGCCGCGTGAAGGTCGCCGACGTCACCACCGTGGTCGTGACCTCCACGCTGACCGGCCTCGCCGCCGACAGCCGGCTCGCCGGCGGGAACGGCTCGCTCTGGGTGCGCCGCGCGCTCGCCGTGCTGCTCATCACGGCGGGGGCGGCGGCAGGCGCGCTCGCGCTGCTCGTGCACGTGTCGCTCGGCGTCCTGCTCTCGGCCGCGATCACGATCGCGGTCGCATCCCTCGGCCACACCGGCCACCGCGCCCGGGCGGCGGCAACGGAGGAGTCGCCGCTCGACACGCCGGCCTCCGGCAGCTAACGGAGGACTCCCGAGACGGCGTCGATCAGTTGACGGGCCCGGTGTACTTCTCGCCCGGCCCCTTGCCGATCTCGTCCGGGAACGGCGACGCCTCGCGGAAGGCGAGCTGCAGCGAGCGGAGGCCGTCGCGCAGGCTGCGCGCGTGCTGGTCGCCGAGGTGCGCGGCGCTCGCCGTCACCAGGCCCGCGAGCGCGTCGATCAGCTTGCGCGCCTCGTCCAGATCGGTCTGGTGCTCCGGGTCGTCCGCCAGCCCGGTCTTGACCGCGGCGGCGCTCATCAGGTGCACGGCGGTGGTCGTGATGACCTCGACCGCGGGCACCTCGGCGATGTCGCGCGTGGCGCCGGCGATCGCCTCCTCCTCATGGTTGTGACCGTCGGAAATGGGGGATGTGTCGCTCACTGCTTTCCTCTGTTAGAATCGTTCGGGCTCCGGGGCATCTGCCTCGGGACGAAAGTGGAGATTCCTCCCACCCGCGCTTGACCGCTTTACAGGTTACCGGGTCGTTGCACTCCGCCGACGTGCGTCAGCACGGCGGTAGACAGGGTGCTGCACCAGCCCCACGAGATTTTTCGTGGGGCTGCGCTGGTGCGTGGAATCCCCGCTTTCTCCGAACCGTCGACAGACGGCCCGAGCACTCGAAGCATCGCTCATCAGAGGAGACTGACATCAGCGAACCCCGTACGAATGACCGTATCCGCGTCCCCGAAGTTCGACTCGTCGGCCCCAGCGGAGAGCAGGTCGGCGTCGTCAAGATCGAGGTCGCCATCCGACTCGCGCAGGAGGCGGATCTCGACCTGGTCGAGGTCGCGCCCAATTCCAAGCCGCCGGTCGCGAAGATCATGGACTACGGCAAGTTCAAGTACGAGGCTGCGCAGAAGGCCAAGGAGGCCCGGCGCAACCAGGCGAACACCATCCTCAAAGAGGTGCGGTTCCGCCTCAAGATCGACAAGCACGACTACGAGACCAAGCGCAAGCGCGCCGAAGGCTTCCTGAAGGCCGGCGACAAGGTGAAGGCCATGATCCTGTTCCGCGGGCGCGAGCAGTCGCGTCCGGAGCAGGGCGTCCGCCTGCTGCAGCGCTTCGCGGAGGACGTCGCCGAGTTCGGCCAGGTCGAGTCGAACCCGACCATCGACGGTCGCAACATGGTGATGATCATCAGCCCGCTCAAGAACAAGTCCGAGGCCAAGGCCGAGGCCAACGCAGTACGTGCCGCTTCCAAGGCGCGCGCCCAGGGGCGCGACCAGGAGGCGGTTGCTGAGACAGCCGACGCTGCTCAGTCCGAAGAGAGTTCGCCCGCCCAGGCGACGAACGAGGAGAAGTAATGCCCAAGCAGAAGTCCCACTCCGGCGCCAAGAAGCGCTTCAAGATCACCGGCACCGGCAAGGTCATGAAGCAGCAGGCCGGTATGCGCCACAACCTGGAGGTCAAGTCCAGCGACCGCAAGCGTCGCCTCAACCAGGAGCAGGTCGTTCCCGAGGTTGACGCCAAGGTCATCCGCCGGATGCTCGGCAAGTAAACCTCCTCCCCGACACGCACGTAAGGAAAATCGACTAATGGCAAGAGTGAAGAGGGCTGTCAACGCCCACAAGAAGCGTCGGGTCATCCTCGAGCGCGCCGAGGGCTACCGCGGTCAGCGGTCGCGCCTCTACCGCAAGGCGAAGGAGCAGGTCACCCACTCGCTCGTCTACTCGTACCGCGACCGCCGCCAGAAGAAGGGCGACTTCCGCCGCCTCTGGATCCAGCGGATCAACGCCGCGAGCCGCGCGAACGGCCTCACCTACAACCGCCTGATCCAGGGCCTGGGCCTGGCGGGCGTCGAGGTCGACCGCCGCATCCTCGCCGAGCTGGCCGTGAACGAGCCCGCGACCTTCGCGGCCCTCGTCGAGACCGCGAAGAAGGCCCTCCCGGCCGACACCTCGGCCCCGAAGGCCGCGTAAGCAGCACCCCGCACCACCCGAACGGCCCGGTCACCTGACCGGGCCGTTCCGCGTGTCCGGCCTCCGTAACTCCGGAGGCCGCGTCCGTCTCGGCCCGGATGTCCGGAGTTACGGACATCCCGGCGGCGTGTCGGCCGCAACCTCCGGAATTGCCCGCAAATCCGGAGAGCCCGGCCAACACGCCGCTCCGCTGACCGGAACTCCGGAGAACGGGTCGCGGGAGGCGTGATCTCCGGAGTTACGGATCGACCGGGCCGGGGGCGGCAGTACGGATGCGGGAGGCCGCGCCGATAAGCTGAGCGCATGCTTGACAACCCGCGCTCCCCGCGCGTCCGCGCCGTTGCGAAGCTGGCGAAGCGTCCCGCCCGCGCCGAGACCGGGCTCTTCCTGCTGGAGGGGCCGCAGGCGGTCTCCGAGGCGCTCACCTACCGGCCGGAGCTGGTCGTCGAGCTGTACGCGACGCCGACCGCGCTGGAGCGCTACCAGGACATCGCGCAGACCGCGGTGGAGGCCGGCGTCGACGTCGAGTTCGTCACTGAGCACGTGCTCGACACGATGGCCGACACCGTCACCCCGCAGGGTTTCGTCGCCGTGTGCCGGCAGTTCCCGACCTCGGTCCGCGACATCTTCGCCGACGAGCCGCGACTGGTGGCGATCCTGGAGGAGGTGCGCGACCCCGGCAACGCCGGCACGATCATCCGCGCGGCCGACTCCGCCGGTGCGGACGCGGTGGTGCTCACCGGTCGCACCGTCGACCTCTACAACCCCAAGGTCGTGCGCTCCACGACAGGCTCGCTCTTCCATGTCCCGGTGGCGGTGGGCGCCGACCTCGCCGACGTCATCGGCCGCGCGCACAGCGCGGGGCTGCGGGTGCTCGCCGCCGATATCAAGGGCGAGGACCTCCTCGCCGCGCGCCAGGAGGGTCAGCTCGCCCGGCCGACCGCGTGGGTGTTCGGCAACGAGGCCCACGGCCTCGCCGACGACCTGCTCGGGCTGGTGGACCGGGTCGTCACGGTGCCGATCTACGGCCGTGCCGAGTCGATGAACCTCGCGACCGCGGCCTCGGTCTGCCTGTACGAGTCGGCGTTCGCGCAGCGCTCGGAGTGATCGATAAACCTTGCGTTATATAACGCAGGCTTGATAGATTGCCCGCATGGACGGTCTGGAGGCGGTGGGCGACCCCGTGCGGCGGCGCTTCGTGGAGCTGCTCGCGCGCGGTGAGCGCACGGCCGGCGAACTCGCGACGCTCGCCGCCGACGAGTTCGGGATCACCCAGCCGGCGGCCTCCCGGCACCTGCGGGTGCTGCGGGAGTCCGGAGTGGTGGCCTCCCGGGTCGACGGGCAGCGTCGCGTCTACGCGCTGGAGCCGGCCGGGCTGGAGGAGGCGGCGGCCTGGTTCGACGGGCTTGCGGCATTCTGCGCGGTGGAGCTCAGGGCAGCGCGCAGCGATGCCGCGACCCCGGCGCCGAGGGAGCCTGCGACCGAGGTTCTCCAGCAGCGCCTGGACGCGCTCGGCACCGAGCTGGCGCGTGGCCGGAGGGCCCGCCCTCCCCAGCAGCGAACGACCCACCCGCACACCGGAAAGGCCGCCTCATGACCCTCTGGGGAGAGCTCGCCCTCGACGGCCCCCGGCGCTCGGTGACCGTTTCGCGGGAGTACCCCGCGACCGTGGCGGAGGTGTGGGCCGCACTCACCGAGCCTGAGCGGCTGGCCCGCTGGATCGGGCGGTACGAGCAGACCTCCAACGGCTTCCGGCTGGCGATGGGCGGTCCCGGCTCCGACGCGATGGTCGGCGGGCGCGTGCTGGCCTGCGAGCCGGAGCGGCGCCTCCTGGTGTCCTGGCGGTATCGCGACGGCGACCAGATCGAGGCGCCGACCGAGTTGGAGGCCACCATCGAGCGCGCGGGGGAGGCGCACGTCCTGCTCACCCTGACGCACCGCCGCATCCAGGCCGTCACCGCGTCCGTGTACGGCGCAGGCTGGCAGGACGTCCTCACCCACCTGGCCCGCGAGCTCGGTGCGGAGGCGTCGCCGCAGGAGCACGACGGCTACCTCGGCGGGGCCGCCGACCCGGCCGCCTTCGACGCGGCGCTGGAGGAGTACCGCCGCGAGGAGGCCGCCCTCGTCGCGGGCACGACGACGCGGGAGGCTGGACGCTCGGCGGTGTCGCTGCGGCGCCTCCTCGACGCTCCCGTGGCCGAGGTGTGGGACGCCCTCACGCTGCCCGATCGCGTGGGCCGCTGGCTCTGGCCGGTCCTGGAGTGGCCGGACGATCCCGCGCGCGAGCGCCGGCTGCGGCTCGGTGACGTGATGCGGCTCGGCGACGAGAACGTGGCGGGCGCGGTCCAGGTCCTGGAGGTGCTCGAGCTCGAGGAGGGCGCGCACCTCCGCTTCACCTGGGGCGAGGCGGCGGTGAGCATCCGCCTGACGGAGACCGGCGACGGCACGCTGCTGTCGCTCGAGCAAGACGGAGTAGAGGACACCTTCGGCGCCGGGCGGCTGCGCTCGGCGCCCGACTTCGCGGCGGGCTGGCACACGCTGATCGAACAGCTCACCCTGCTGCTCGCTGGGTCGACCGTCCCGGCCCCCGACCGGCTCTGGGAGGCCGCGTACCTGGTGTACTCGGCCCAGTAGCGCCCGGCCCCGCCGCAGAGCCTCACGACTCGGCCGCAGAGCCGTCCACTTGCACCGACTAAACTGGGGAACCGTGTCTGAAACCACAGAAATCACCGAGGCGACCGTCGAGGCGGCCGTCTCCGCGGCGCTCGCCGCGATCGACGCCGCCGGCACCTCGGACGCGCTGAAAGCCGTCCGCCACGACCACACCGCGGAGCACTCCCCGCTCGCGCGGCTGAACGCCGCCATCCGCTCGCTCCCCGGTGACCAGAAGGCTGCGGCCGGCAAGCTCGTCGGTGGCGCCCGCGCCCGCGTGAACCAGGCGTTCACGGCGAAGGAGGCTGCGATCGCGGCCGAGGAGGACGCCGCCCGGCTCGCCGCAGAGGCCGTGGACGTCACCGCCGTCCCGATCCGCTGGACCCCCGGCGCCCGGCACCCGCTCAGCCTCCTGCAGGAGCGCATCGCCGACATCTTCGTCGGCATGGGCTGGGAGGTCGCGGAGGGCCCGGAGCTGGAGAGCGAGTGGTACAACTTCGACGCGCTCAACTTCGACGCCGATCACCCCGCGCGAGCGATGCAGGACACCTTTTTCGTCGAGCCGACGAACGCCCACCTCGTGCTGCGCACCCACACCTCGCCCGTGCAGCTGCGCGCCCTCCTCGGCAACGACCTGCCGGTCTACCGGATCGCGCCCGGCCGGGTGTTCCGCACCGACGAGTTCGACGCGACGCACCTCCCGGTCTTCACCCAGACCGAGGGCATCGCCGTCGACAAGGGCCTGACGATGGCGCACCTGCGCGGCACGCTCGACCACTTCGCCAAGACGCTGTTCGGCGAGGGCGCGCGTGTTCGCCTGCGTCCCAACTACTTCCCGTTCACCGAGCCGAGCGCCGAGCTCGACCTGTGGCACCCGACCTTCAAGGGCGGCGCGCGCTGGATCGAGTGGGGCGGCTGCGGCATGGTGAACCCGAACGTGCTGCGCTCCGCGGGCATCGACCCGGAGGTTTACTCCGGGTTCGCGTTCGGGATGGGCGTCGAGCGGGCGCTGATGTTCCGCAACGACGTGAAAGACATGCGCGACATGGCCGAGGGCGATGTCCGGTTCTCCCAGCAGTTCGGAATGGTGGTCTGATGCGCGTCCCCCTGAGTTGGCTCGGCGAGTACGTCGACCTGGAGCCCGGCACGACGGCCGAGGAGGTCCACGCCGCCCTCGTGTCCGTCGGGCTCGAGGAGGAGGACGTCCACACCTTCGAGATCAGCGGCCCGGTCGTCGTCGGCCAGGTGCTTGAGTTCGTGGAGGAGCCGCAGAGCAACGGCAAGACCATCCGCTGGTGCCAGGTACGCGTCGCGCCCGAGGCCAAGGACGGACAGCAGAGCAAGGCGGCTGACGGCGGCGAGGACGTGCGCGGCATCGTCTGCGGCGCCCGCAACTTCCTGCTCGGCGACAAGGTCGTGGTGACGCTGCCCGGCTCGGTCCTGCCCGGACCGTTCCCGATCGCCGCGCGCAAGACCTACGGCCACGTCTCGGACGGCATGATCGCCTCCGCGCGCGAGCTCGGCCTCGGCGACGACCACGAGGGCATCCTGCGGCTGTCGACGCTCGGGCTCGACCCGGAGGTCGGCACCGACGCGATCTCGCTGCTCGGCCTCGACGACACCGCGGTGGAGGTCAACGTCACCCCCGACCGCGGCTACGCCTTCTCGATCCGCGGCATCGCCCGCGAGTACTCGCACGCCACCGGCGCGGCCTTCCGCGACCCGGCCGAGGCGGTCCGCGTGCACTCCACCGGCGCCCACGCGCACGGCTTCAGCGTGACGATCGACGACCGCGCCCCGATCCGCGGGCGCGTCGGCGCGACGGTGTTCGTGACCCGCGTGGTCCGCGACGTCGACGGCAGCCGGCCGACCCCGCCGTGGATGGTCGCGCGGCTCAAGCTCGCCGGCATCCGCTCCATCTCGCTCATCGTGGACATCACCAACTACGTGATGCTCGAGCTCGGCCAGCCGATCCATGGCTACGACCTCGACAACCTCTCCGGCGGCATCACCGTTCGCCGGGCGCACCCGGGCGAGACGCTGGTGACCCTGGACGACCAGACGCGCGCGCTGCACGAGGAGGACCTCCTCATCACCGACGAGTCCGGCGCGATCGGCCTGGCCGGCGTCATGGGCGGCGCGTCGACCGAGATCGGCCGCGGCACGAGCAACGTGCTCGTGGAGGCCGCCAACTTCGACCCGGTGTCGATCGCCCGCACCGCCCGCCGGCACAAGCTGCCGAGCGAGGCCTCCAAGCGCTTCGAGCGCGGCGTCGACCCACGCGTCGCGGTCGCCGCGGCCGCGCGCGTCGTACAGCTGCTGGAGCAACTCGCCGGCGGCCACGCGGACGAGCTCGGCTCCCTGCTCGACGACGCGGGTGAGGCCGAGCCCATCCGCCTGCCGAACGCGTACATCCCGAACCTGATCGGCGTGGACTTCACCGACGACGAGGTCCGCGGCGCGCTCGCGGAGATCGGCGGGACCGTGACGAGCGACGGCGACGCGCTGCTGGTCGTGCCGCCGAGCTGGCGTCCCGACCTGCGCGACAAGTCCGACCTGGCCGAGGAGGTCGCCCGCATCGTCGGGTTCGACCGCATCCCGTCGGTGCTGCCCGTGGCGCCTCCCGGCCGCGGCCTGTCGCGCGCGCAGAAGCTGCGCCGCGCCGTCGCCCAGATGCTCGCCGACAACGGCGCGACCGAGGTGCTCGCCTTCCCATTCGTCTCGGAAGCCCAGAACGACCTGTTCGGCTCACCCGAGGCCGGCGGCGTGCCCGCGGTGCGCCTGGCGAACGCGCTCGACGCGACCGCCCCGTACCTGCGCACCTCGCTGCTCCCCGGCCTGATCGACGTGGCCAAGCGCAACCTGGCGCGCGGCCTGGTCGACCTGCGGATCTACGAGCTCGGGACGGTGTTCCTGCCCGGCGGCGACGTGCTCGGCAGCCCGGAGCTGCCCCTCGGCGCGGCCCTCCCGGGCGACGACGTGCTCGCCGGACTGAACGCGGGCATCCCCGCGCAGCCGCGCCACCTCGCCGGCCTGATCGTCGGCAACGTCGTGGACAAGCAGCCGGGCCAGGCCCCGGTCGCCGCCGGCGTGGCCGACGCGCTGACCGCCGTGCAGCAGACCGCGACCGCCGTCGGCGTCCGCGTCGAGCCGGTGCAGGGTCGGCACCAGGCCCTCCACCCGGGACGCACCGCGGAGCTGGTCGCGCACGCCGCAGACGGCACGCGGGTCCCGGTGGGCTACGCCGGCGAGCTGCTGCCCGCGCTCGCGGAACACCTCGACCTGCCGCGCGTCGTGGCCGTCTACGAGCTCGACCTGGACGCGCTCATCGCGGTGGCGCCCGCCGACATCGTCGCGGGCGTGATCGCCGGTTTCCCGGCGGCCACGCAGGACCTCTCCCTGGTCGTGCGCGACGAGGTCCCGGCCGGCGAACTGCTGGCCGCGGTGCGGGAGGGCGCTGGCGCGCTCCTGGAGGACATCCGCCTGGTCGACGACTACCGCGGCGCGGGACTCCCGGCCGGTCACAAGAGCCTCACCTTCGCCCTGCGCTTCCGCGCGGACGACCGGACCCTCACGGCGGCGGAGGCCAGCGAGGCGAAGCTCGCGGGGGCGGCGCGCGCGGAGGAGCTGTTCGGGGCGCACATCCGCGAGTAGTCGTCCGCCGCCCGACCACGCAGAACCGCTGCGCATCCCCTGGATCGCAGCGGTTCTCCTGTTTCCACGGGATTCGGGCCTTCTGTGACGAGGGCGATTTGGCGACCGACCCGGCCAGGGCGCTAGGGTGGTCTACATGCTTACCGTCGGTGCCCCCTCCACGCGCCGACGCCTGCGCGACCGCCGAATCTAGGCGGCGCTCGGGCGACCCTTCGCGGTCGGACAGGGGCGTCGCCGGATCCCGGCCCCCTGTCGTCCACCTCATCAAGGAACAAGCATGACTTTCTCGGTTGCCGTCGCCGGTGCCTCCGGGTACGCGGGTGGCGAGCTGCTGCGCATCCTCGCCGATCATCCCGATTTCGAGATCCGCACCGTGACCGCGCACAACAACGCCGGTCACCCGCTCGCCGCGCACCAGCCGCACCTGCGCTCCCTCGCCCACCTCACCCTCTCCGAGAGCACGGCGGAGGACCTCGCCGGCCACGATGTGGTCTTCCTCGCGCTGCCGCACGGCCGCTCGGGCGAGGTCGCCGCGCACCTCGCGGCCGACACGCTCGTGGTCGACGCGGGCGCCGATCACCGGCTGGAGGACCCGGCCGACTGGGCGGCGTTCTACGGCGGCGAGTACTACGGCTCCTGGGCGTACGGCGTCCCGGAGCTCCTCGTCGGGGCGGACGGCGCCAAGCAGCGTGCGAACCTTGCCGGGGCGACCCGCATCGCCGCGCCCGGCTGCAACGCGAGTGCCGTCTCGCTCGCGCTCGCGCCCGGCATCCACGCCGGCGTGATCGAGGAGGAGGACATCGTCAGCGTCCTCGCCGTCGGGCCGTCCGGCGCGGGGAAGTCGCTCAAGACGATGTATCTGGCCAGCGAGATCCTCGGCTCCGCCAACCCGTACGCGGTCGGAGGGACGCACCGGCACATCCCGGAGATCCAGCAGAACCTGCGGAAGGCCGGCGCGACGAAGCCGACCGTATCGTTCACCCCGGTGCTCGTGCCGATGTCGCGGGGCATCCTGGCGACCTCCACCGCCCGGGTGAAGCCGGGGGTGACCGCCGCGCGGGTGCAGGAGGTCTGGGAGGCCGCCTACGCCGACGAGCCGTTCGTGCACGTCCTCCCCGCGGGAACCGTGCCGCGCACCGCGGACGTGCTGGGGTCGAACACCGTGCTGATCGGGGTCGCCCTCGATGAGGCGGCTGGCCGGGTCGTGACCGTGGTCGCCATCGACAATCTGTACAAGGGAACCGCCGGCGCGGCGATCCAGTCCGCCAACATCGCTCTCGGGCTCCCCGAGACCGCCGGCCTCAGTGTGAACGGAGTCGCGCCATGAGCGTCACCACCGCCAAGGGATTCTCCGCCGCCGGCGTCGTCGCCGGCCTCAAGTCGAGCGGCAAGCGCGACCTCGCGCTCGTGCAGAACCGCGGACCGCTCACGGCGGCCGCGGCGGTCTTCACCACCAACCGCTGCAAGGCGAACCCGGTGCTCTGGAGCGAGCAGGTCATCGCCGACGGTGTGGTCTCCGCCATCGTCCTCAACTCCGGCGGCGCCAACTGCTACACGGGCTCGCAGGGCTTCCAGACCACGCACGCGACGGCGGAGGCCGTGGGCTCGGCGCTCGGCGTCTCGGCCGGCGACGTGCTGGTCTGCTCCACCGGCCTGATCGGCGACCAGCTCGACGTCGAGAAGCTGACCGCGGGCGTCGCGCAGGCGGCCACCGCGCTCGCGGGCGACTCCGGGCTCGGCGCGGCCGAGGCGATCATGACGACCGACACCCGGCCCAAGCAGGCCGAGCAGGTCTCGCCGGCCGGCTGGGCGGTCGGCGGCATGGCCAAGGGCGCGGGGATGCTCGCGCCGGGCCTGGCGACGATGCTCGTGGTCATCACCACGGACGCCCTGCTCGACTCCACGCAGCTCGACACCGCGCTGCGCTCCGCGACCCGGGTCACCTTCGACCGGCTCGACTCGGACGGCTGCATGTCCACCAACGACACGGTCGCGCTGCTGGGCTCCGGCGCCAGCGGCGTCGCACCCGACCCGGCGGAATTCACGCTCGCGCTCACCGAGGTGTGCCGCAGCCTGGCGAAGCAACTCCAGGAGGACGCCGAGGGCGCCTCCCACGACATCACGATCGAGGTCGTGAACGCCCGCACGGAGGACGACGCCGTGACGGTCGGCCGGGCGGTGTCCCGCTCCAACCTGTTCAAGGCGGCCATCTTCGGCAACGACCCCAACTGGGGCCGGGTGCTCGCCGCGGTCGGGACCACCGACGCCGCGTTCGACCCCTACGGGATCGACGTCGCGATCAACGGCGTGCAGGTGTGCACGGCGGGGGAGCCGGACCAGCCGCGCGAGCTGGTCGACCTGACCCCGCGCGCGGTGCACGTGCTCATCGACCTGCACGCGGGCGACGAGACGGCGGCCATCCTCACCAACGACCTGACCCACGACTACGTCCACGAGAACAGTGCCTACTCGAGCTGAGATGACGACCCCTACCGAGATGACGACACAGCCCGAGATGACGACGCAGCCCGACACCGACGACGAAACCGCGGAGGCCGCCGACCGCGCCGCCGCCGCCGACAAGGCCGCGACCCTCATCGAGTCGCTGCCCTGGCTGAAGACCTTCCACGACCGCATCATCGTGGTGAAGTTCGGCGGCAACGCGATGGTGGACGACGACCTCCAGCGCACCTTCGCCGAGGACATCGTCTACCTGCGCTACGCCGGCCTCCGCCCCGTGGTCGTGCACGGCGGCGGCCCGCAGATCTCCGCGATGCTCGACCGGCTCGGCATCGAGAGCGAGTTCCGCGGCGGCTACCGGGTGACGACCCCGGAGGCGATGGACGTCGTGCGCATGGTGCTGACCGGTCAGATCAACCGCGACATCGTGAGCAACATCAACAAGCACGGCCCGCTCGCCGCCGGTCTCTCCGGGGAGGACGCCGGACTCTTCCAGGGCCGCAAGCGCGGTGTCGTGGTGGACGGCGACGAGGTGGACCTCGGCCTGGTCGGCGACGTCGTCGGCGTGAACCCGGAGGGCGTCCTCGCCCAGCTCGACGCCGGCCGCATCCCGGTGGTCTCCTCGATCGCGCCGGACATCGACGACCCGGGCCAGGCGCTCAACGTCAACGCCGACGCCGCGGCGGCCGCGCTCGCCGTCGCGCTCGGCGCCGCCAAGCTCGTCATCCTGACCGATGTCGCCGGGCTCTACAGCGACTGGCCGAACCGCGAATCCCTGCTGTCCAAGATCGCCGCGCCCGAGCTGCGCGAGCTATTGCCGGCCCTGGAGTCCGGCATGATCCCCAAGATGTCGGCCTGCCTGGACGCGGTGGACGGCGGCGTCCCGAAGGCCGCGATCATCGACGGGCGGGTGGCGCACTCGATCCTGCTCGAGGTCTTCACACAGTCCGGAATCGGTACGGAGGTGGTGCCCGCATGAGCGCACACAGCGGAGACGCGAACACTCAGGGGCGCTGGAAGCCGCGCTTCGGCGACGCCATGATGCGCACGCTGGCGACCCCCAAGCTCATGCTCGCCCGCGGCGAGGGCTGCCGGGTCTGGGACGTCGACGGCCGCGAGTACCTCGACTTCCTCGCCGGCATCGCGGTCAACTCCCTGGGCCACGCGCATCCGGCGCTGGTGGAGGCGGTGAGCAGCCAGGTGGCGACGCTGGCGCACGTCTCCAACTACTTCTCCACGGCGCCGCAGCTCGAGCTCGCGGAGCGGCTGCGAGCGATCACGGGCGCCGGCGAGCACGGGCGCATCCTGTTCGGCAACTCGGGGGCGGAGGCCAACGAGGCGGCGTTCAAGCTGGCGCGACTCAACCGGGGACCGCACGGCCGGCGCACGCGCGTGCTCGCCCTCCACAACGCCTTCCACGGCCGCACGATGGGCTCGCTCGCGCTGACCGGCAAGCCGCCGATGCGCGAGGCGTTCGAGCCCCTGCCCGGCGGCGTCGAGCACATCGACTCGACCATCCACGCGCTGGAGGCCGCGATCGACGACCGCGTGGCTGCGCTCTTCGTGGAGCCGATCAAGGGGGAGGCGGGCGTTCTCGACCTCCCGGAGGGCTTCCTCCAGCGCGCGCGGGAGCTCACCGAGCAGCACGGCGCGCTGCTGATCATCGACGAGATCCAGACCGGGATCGGCCGGACCGGGCGCTGGTTCGCGTACCAGCACGCCGGCATCCTCCCGGACGCCATCACCGTCGCCAAGGGCATGGCCGGCGGTGTGCCGATCGGCGCACTGATCACGTTCGGCACGGCGTCGGAGCTCTTCTCGCAGGGGCAGCACGGCTCGACCTTCGGCGGCAACCCGCTGGCGACCGCCGCGGGCAACGCGGTGATCGGCGAGATCGAGCGCGCCGACCTGGTCGGCAACGCCGCCCGCCGCGGCGAGGAGCTGCGCGCCATCCTGCGCTCCTACGACTCGCCGCTGATCGGCGACATCCGCGGCGCCGGCCTCCTCATCGGCGTCGGCCTCACCGACGGCGAGGCGCACCGGCTCTCCGACGCGGCGCTCGCCAACGGGCTCATCATCAACGCGCCGAACGAGTCCAGCATCCGGCTCGCGCCGCCGCTGATCGTCGGCGACGCCGAGCTCGCGGAGTTCCGCGAGCGGTTCGGCCGCGCGCTGGCCGACGTGCACGCCTCCTGACCTCCCGACCGACCTCCAGCAAGGAGTCCCGATGACCCGTCACTTCCTCCGCGACGACGACCTGAGCCCGGCCGAGCAGGCCGAGGTGCTCGACCTGGCCGCGCGCCTGAAGGCCGACCGCTTCTCCGCGAAGCCGCTCGCCGGCCCGCAGACCGTCGCCGTCATCTTCGACAAGACGTCGACCCGCACGCGGGTCTCGTTCGCCGTCGGGATCGCGGACCTCGGCGGCAGCCCGCTGATCATCCAGAGCGGCGACAGCCAGCTCGGCGGCAAGGAGTCGCTGGCCGACACCGCGCGGGTGCTGGAGCGCATGGTCGCCGCGATCGTCTGGCGCACGTTCGCGCAGACCGGGCTGGAGGAGCTCGCGGAGGGCACGACCGTCCCCGTGATCAACGCGCTGTCGGACGAGTTCCACCCCTGCCAGATCCTGGCCGACCTGCAGACCGTCCGCGAGCACAAGGGCCGCACCGAGGGGCTGACGCTCGCGTTCTTCGGCGACGGCGCCAGCAACATGTCGCACTCCTACCTGCTCGGCGGCGCCACCGCCGGCATGCACGTGCGCGTCGCGGCTCCCGCGGTCTACGCGCCCGACGCCGCCGTGCTCGCCGACGCGGCCGCCATCGCCGAGCGCACCGGCGGCTCGGTCGCCGTCTTCACCGACGCCCGGGAGGCCGCGGCCGGCGCCGACGTCGTCATCACCGACACCTGGGTGTCGATGGGCAAGGAGGACGAGAAGGCCGAGCGCGTCGCCGTCTTCGGCGACTACACGGTGAACGCCGAGCTGATGGGGCTCGCGGCGGACGACGCGGTGTTCCTGCACTGCCTGCCCGCCTACCGCGGGCTGGAGGTGACGGCCGAGGTGATCGACGGCCCGCAGTCCGTGATCTGGGACGAGGCGGAGAACCGCCTGCACGCCCAGAAGGCGCTGCTGGCCTGGCTGCTGGCCAAGAACGAAGAGGAGAGCGCCGCATGACCGCGGACACTACGGACGGCGTCGGCAAGACCGACGAGGGCAAGCTCTGGGGCGCGCGCTTCGCGGGCGGACCCTCGCCCGAGCTGGCCGCGCTGAGCAAGTCGACCCACTTCGACTGGGCGCTGGCGTCGTACGACATCGCCGGCTCCCGGGCGCACGCGCACGCGCTCGCGGCGGCGGGCTACCTCGACGACGTGGAGCTCGCGGGGATGATCGGCGCCCTGGACGTCCTCGAGACCGACGTGATCTCCGGCTCCTTCGTCGCTGCCGAGAGCGACGAGGACGTGCACGGCGCCCTGGAGCGCGGCCTGATCGAGCGGGCGGGCGCCGAGCTCGGCGGCAAGCTGCGCGCCGGCCGCAGCCGCAACGACCAGATCGCCACGCTGGTGCGCCTCTATCTGCGCGACCACGCCGGCATCATCGCGGAGCGCCTGATCGCGCTCATCGACGCGATCGCCGCCCAGGCGGACGCGCATCCCACCGCGATCATGCCCGGCCGCACCCACCTGCAGCACGCCCAGCCCGTCCTGCTCGCCCACCACCTGCTCGCGCACTGCTGGCCGCTGGTGCGCGACCTGGAGCGGCTGGCGGACTGGGACCGGCGTGCCAACGTCTCGCCCTACGGTTCCGGCGCGCTCGCCGGGTCCACGCTCGGGCTCGACCCGTTACTGGTCGCCCGGGAGCTCGGCTTCGCGATCAGCTCGGAGAACTCCATCGACGGCACCGCGGCGCGGGACGTGGTGGCCGAGTTCGCCTTCGTCGCGGCCCAGATCGGCGTGGACGTCTCCCGCTTCGCCGAGGAGATCATCCTCTGGAACACGCGCGAGTTCGGCTTCGTGACCCTGGACGACGCCTACTCGACGGGCTCGTCGATCATGCCGCAGAAGAAGAACCCCGACATCGCCGAGCTCGCCCGCGGCAAGGCCGGTCGCCTCATCGGCAACCTGACGGGCCTGATGACCACGCTCAAGGGCCTCCCGCTGGCGTACAACCGCGACCTCCAGGAGGACAAGGAGCCCGTCTTCGACTCGGTGCAGACGCTGGAGGTCGTGCTCCCCGCGTTCGCCGGGATGGTCGCGACGCTCCGCTTCCACACCGAGCGGATGGCGGAGCTGGCCCCGCAGGGCTTCTCGCTCGCGACGGACGTCGCCGAGTGGCTGGTGAAGCAGCACGTGCCGTTCCGGAACGCGCACGAGATCACCGGCAGCCTGGTGAAGTTCGCCGAGGACAACGGCCTGGAGCTGAGCGACCTGACCGACGAGCAGCTCGCCGCGGTCTCGCCGCTGCTCACGCCCGAGGTGCGCTCCGTGCTGACCGTGGAGGGTTCGGTCGCGAGCCGCACCGGGGCCGGCGGCACAGCGCCCGACCGCGTCGCCGACCAGCTCGCGTCGCTGACCGAGCGCGTCCGCGCGCTCACCCGCGCCCTGGTCGCGACCCGGCGGGACCTGGGCTGATGGCCGGCAAGCGCCCGGGCTGGCTCATCCCGCTCATCGTCGTCGTGGCGGTCGCGGTGATCGTCATCGGCCTGATCGTGACCGTCGCCGCCGGCGGCCGGATCTTCTGAGCCGGGCCGCGTGACCCTCTACCGGCCCGGACGCGACGTGTTCACCGCGTCGGCGCTGGAGGTCGCCCCGAGACTGCTCGGCGCGGTGCTGCGGCACGAGACCGAGGAGGGCGTCGTCGGCGTCCGGATCAGCGAGGTGGAGGCCTACGTCGGGGACGGCGTCGACCCCGGCTCGCACTCCTTCCGCGGCCGCACGAAGCGCAACGCGGTGATGTACGGCCCGCCCGGCCACCTGTACACGTACTTCACCTACGGGATGCACGTCTGCGCGAATGTGGTGTGCTCGCCCGAGGGGGTGTCGTCGGCGGTGCTGCTGCGGGCGGGGGAGGTCGTGGAGGGCGCCGACCTGGCGGCGCACCGGCGCGGCGGCCCGGGCGGCAGGATCGTGCCGGCACGCGACCTGGCGCGCGGCCCGGCTCGGCTCGTGGTGGCGGCGGGCATCCTGCTGTCCGAGAACGGCTCCGACCTGTTCGCGCCCCCGTTCGACCTGGAGCTGCCGAGCGTGCAGCCGTCGTACGAGACCGGCCCGCGCACCGGGGTCTCCGGCGCCGGCGGCGGCCTGACCTTCCCGTGGCGGTACTGGATCCCCGGCGACCCCACCGTCAGTCCCTACAAGCGCCACCCCAAATCCCACGACTGAGCACGGTCGAGGGGCGCGTCGAGCGGTGGGTCGAGCGGCGGTCAGGCGACGGCGAAGCGGAACAGCCCGGCGCAGACGCAGGCCCAGATGAGGCTGACCAGCGTGCCGATGATGAAGCGCTCGCGCGCCTCCGGAGCCTCCAGCTCGGTGAACCGGCCGACGCCCTTGATCGCGATCAGCACGCCGAGCGCCTCAGGGAAGCCCGCCATGATCGAGCCGGTCGTCGCGAAGCGCTCCAGATAGCCGATGGTCATCCCGCCGCGCAGCACTTCGCGCGTCTCCTCGATCCCGCTGACCCGGTCGTGGACGACGATGCCGCCGTGGACGCCCGGCACCGAGGTGCTCCGCGTCGCCAGTGCGAGGGTGAGCTGCGCCGCCGGTCCGCCGCCGACGACGCTGAGCGCGAGTGCCACGACGCCGATGAGCACGCGGAAGACCAGGGGTGCGCCGTGCGGGGGTACTGCGACGAGGAGGAACGCGAGCCCGAGCAGCCCCACCGCGGTGTAGACCAGCGGCCGGCGCGGCGTGCGCAGCGTGGCGATCATGCAGCACACGGCGGCGATGGCGCTGATCAGCGCGAGAGCCCAGAGCACGATCGGCAGGACGCTCGCCAGGAGTTGCGGCACGGGCAGGGTGGTCATCCGTCCTCCGGTCGTCCGGCCGACTGCTGGGCTGCGTCGGCGGTCCCCAACAGCCTAACCAGGGCGGGCTGCGCCGCCAGGTCGGCGCGCAGGCCGGCGGCGCGGGCGCGGTCGTTCGCCGACTGCGGGGTGATGCCCAGCCGCGCGCCGGCCTCCGCCTGGGTCAGCCCGGCGGCGACGAGGTCGTAGAGCTCCCAGCCCGCCTCGCTGCGGGCCGCCCGCAGCGTGAGGAGGAGGCCGACGAGCGCCTCGACGTCGGCGGCGGCCTCCGGCGCCACGAGCGCCTCCGCGGCGAAGCGCAGCGGCGTGCGCTTGGCCCGGGTGACTGCGGAGCGGGCGGCGACGAACGCGTCGCCGCTGGCTTCGCGCGTCGCCTCGGGGAGGGGCGAGCGCACGTCCCCGATGCCGAGGCCCACGCTCCAGGCGTCGCCGCGCGCGAGCGTGAGGACGATGTCGAGGGCGGTGGCCGGGTCCGCGGTGAGCGCCTGGAGCTCGTCGCCGGCGTTCCGGTCGGCGGGCAGCGCGAGCCGCTCGCCGTGGCGCTCGTTCAGCTCGGCGAGCATGGGAGCGACGATGTCGGGCCGGCTGCGGCTGTCGACCTGGTCTGCGGTGACGACGAACACGAAGAACCTCCTCCGGGTGCGCTCCGGCTCGGGTGAGGCGGCGCGCTGGCATCAGGACTGTGAACCTGATCGGCAGGCTATCAGGTCCTGAAACCTGATTCAACCCCTATCAGGCCTGTAGACCTGATCTCCAAACGAAGCGGAAGGAGCGCCGCTGCTACTCTGTGGGGGTGCCAGAAACCGCCGCCGCAGCAGACCGCAGCAGCGCAGAGCAGAGGCTCAGCGCGCAGACCAACGACCCGTCGTTCGACGACGTCTGGGACGAGCTGAAGTGGCGCGGACTCGTCCACGTCTCCACCGACGAGGCCGCGCTCAAGACGCTCCTGGCCGGTGACCCCATCACGTACTACTGCGGCTTCGACCCGACCGCGCCGAGCCTCCACCTCGGCAACCTCGTGCAGCTCCTGACCATGCGCCGCCTCCAGCTCGCCGGGCACAAGCCGCTCGGCCTCGTCGGCGGCTCGACCGGTCTCATCGGCGACCCGCGCCCCACCGCCGAGCGCACGCTGAACACCAAGGAGACCGTCGCCGAGTGGGTCGGCTACCTCCAGCAGCAGGTCAGCCGCTTCCTGTCGTCGGAGGGCGACAACGCCGTCCGCCTGGTCAACAACCTGGACTGGACCGCGCCGCTCTCGGCGATCGACTTCCTGCGCGACATCGGCAAGCACTTCCGCGTCGGCACGATGCTGAAGAAGGACGCCGTCGCCGCCCGCCTCAACTCCGACGAGGGCATCTCCTACACCGAGTTCAGCTACCAGATCCTGCAAGGCCTGGACTTCCTGGAGCTCTACCGTCAGTACGGCTGCGTCCTGCAGACCGGCGGCAGCGACCAGTGGGGCAACCTGACCAGCGGCACCGACCTCATCCGCAAGGTGGAGGGCGTGCACGCCCACGCGATCGGCACCCCGCTCATCCTGAACGCCGACGGCACCAAGTTCGGCAAGAGCGAGGGCAACGCGATCTGGCTCGACCCGAGCCTCACGAGCCCCTACCGGATCTACCAGTTCTGGCTCAACGCCGACGACGCCGACGTGATCGACCGCCTCAAGGTCTTCACCTTCCTCCACCGCGAGGAGATCGAGCGCCTGGAGCGCGCGGTCGCCGAGGAGCCGTTCCGCCGCGAGGCCCAGCGCCGCCTCGCCTACGAGGTGACGGCACTCGTCCACGGCGTCGAGGCGACGGAGGCCGTGATCGCGGCGTCCGAGGCGCTCTTCGGCCAGGGCGACCTGGCCGAGCAGGACCGCGGCACCCTGGAGTCGGCCCTCCGCGAGCTCCCCAACACGACGACGGCCTCCTCCACCACGATCGCCCAGGCGCTGGTCGACACCGGGCTCACCAAGAGCCTCGGCGAGGCCCGCCGCGCGGTCGCGCAGGGCGGGGTGTACGTGAACAACGCGAAGGTGGAGGACGCGGAGTCGCCGGTCGGCGAGCACCTGCTGCCGGGCGGGATGGTGGTGCTGCGGCGCGGGAAGAAGACGCTCAGCGGCGTGTTCGTCGAGTAGCGGACACGCGCGGGTAAGGTGACGGACATGCAGAACCAGGCGGCGGCAGGGGACGGCGACCGGCCGGACGACGCTTCGGCGACCCCGGACGGCCTCCTGTCGCAGCTTGAAGTGATCGAGGAGCAGCCGCTGGCCGCGCGCGCCGAGGCGTACGCGCAGCTCCACGAGGAGCTGTCGGCCCGGCTCGACGGCGCCGACGCCCCACGGCATGGCTGAACGGCTCGACGTCGCGCTCGCCGCGCGCGGGTTGGCGCGGTCGCGTACGCATGCCGCGACGCTGATCGCGGACGGCCTGGTGACCGTCGACGGCAAGCCCGTCGTGCGGGCCTCCACGAGGGTGGGGGAGGAGCAGGCGCTCGTCGTCGCGGGCGCCGACCACTACGTGAGCCGTGGCGCGCACAAGCTGATCGCGGCGTTGGACGCGTTCGAGGTCCCCGTCGCCGGGCGCGTCGCGCTCGACGCGGGCGCCTCGACCGGCGGGTTCAGCCAGGTGTTGTTGGAGCGCGGGGCCGAACGGGTGATCGCGCTGGATGTGGGGCACGGGCAGCTCGACGCCGCGCTGGCCGGAGACGCCCGGCTCAGCTCGTTCGAGGGTGTGAATGTGCGGTTCCTGACGCCGCATGTGCTCGCCGACCTTCTCGGCGAACCGCTGCAGCCGTCGCTGGTGGTGGCCGATCTGTCGTTCATCTCGCTTCCGCAGGTGATCCCGGCGCTCCGGGGAGTCGCCGCGCCGGACGCGGACTTCGTTCTGCTGATCAAGCCGCAGTTCGAGGTCGGTCGTTCGGGCGTGCGCGAGGGGATCGTCCACGAGGCGGATCGACGAGCCGACGCGGTGACCGGCGTGCTCTGGGCCGCCCACGACATCGGCCTCGGCACCCGGGGGCTGATCCCTTCGCCGATCGCGGGTTCCCGCGGCAACCGTGAGTTCCTCGTGCATCTGTCCGAGCGCGGCACGAACCCGACGGAATGGCTGTCGACCGCTCAGGACCTGGCCTGAAGGATCCACTCCACCAGCCGGTTGGTCCGGTCGTCCGCGTACTCCTCCAGTAGCGCCGAGCGGTCGTCGTAACGGCGCGCCGGGTCCACCGCGACGAGCGCGTCGGCCAGCGATCCGGCGTCCCCCGGCACGGTCGCGATGAGTTGGTCGCCCACGAGGGGACGCAATTCGTCGAGTGCGGGACTGTCCTGGGTGATCACCGCGCGGCCGCAGGCGAGGCCCTGCCACAGCTTGTTCGCGAGCACGCTGCGGGCCTTCGCCGACGAACCGAACACGCCGAGCACGACATCGTGCGCGGCGATCCGGTCGCGCAACGCGGTCTCCGGCACCGGGTCCTCGAAGGTGGTGATCGGGCCGAGGCCCCTGTCGGCGACGGCGCGTTCGATCGGCGTGCGGCCGTCACCGCCCCCGATCAGAGTGAGGCTCACCGGCCGGCGGAGCCGAGCCTCGGCGACGGCGTCCACGACAAGCGGGAGGCCGTGCAACGGGATGTAGTTGCCGTAGTAGAGGACCCGCAGCGTCGTGTCCGTCTCCGGAAGCGGTGTGCTTACCGCCCACGCCGGAGCGCCGACGGGGATCGCGAAGGTGTTCGCCGCTGTGCGCCGGCGGTGACGGGCGACGACGGCAGCCGCGCGCAGGTCGGTGTCGATCAGATAGGCGTCGGCCACGGTCGCCGCGAGCGCGTCGATCGACCGGTACGCGATACCCCGCGCCGAGCGACGTCGCGCAGTGCCCCAGTCGTCGATGTGCGTCTCGGCCAGCCCCACGAACCCGTCGACGACCAGGGGGACCCGGCGCAGTCGTGCGATGCACCACGCTCCGGGGACCAGCTTGAACCCGAACTCGGAGACGACGATCGCGCGGGCACCACGCGAGGCGCGCCAGATCGCGGCGAGATCGGCGACCGCGCCGCGCGCGCCGGGGGACCTCGACTTGCCAGCCGGGACGACGCGGGCCCGGCCGTCGGCCAGCGGAGCCCGGAGGCGCGCGTTGCGTGGATAGTCCGGGTCGTGGATGCCGACATACGCGACGGCGACGCCCCTGCCGCGGCGGCCCGCCCGTGCATCGCGAAGCCCGTCCTTCAGGCGCAGTGCGAGCGGGAGGCCGACGCGGTAGAGCGCGGGGGCGTACCGCACCGCGGCGATCGTCGCCGCGGTGCCACGATTCCGGCGCAGGAGCGCGCCGATCGAGAGGTGCGCGCTCGCGGCACGAGCGCGCCGGATGCCGTCGTCGCGGACCGCTGCCGGCGCGTTCCAGCGGATCGGGGTGAATGCGGCGGCGCCCGCATAGAACCAGGCGTCGAAGTAGTCGACGAGACCGGGATCGACCGGCGCCTTCGTCGCCGCGATCACGTCGTGCATCGCGTCCCGCGCGGCTTCCAGGTTGCTCAGCCGGGGTGAGCGCACGCGGGTCAGAGATCCGGGGCGGCGCAGATAGCGGTAGACGACGTCCGGGATGACGGCGACGGTCGTCGCCGCCCCGACGGCGCGGAGCAACCCGACGAAATCCGACTGCGACGTGAGCGACGGGAACGGGGCGACGCCAAAGACGGCGCGCCGGATGAGCTTCGACCAGAGGAACCCGTGCACTCTGCCGGCCAGCATCATGCGGAGGTATTCGTCCCGCGCCACGGTGCGGCGCTCGTCGACGCCGTCGATGACGCGTCCGGGACGGTCGGGATCGTGCCGGTACTCGGCGCGCGCCGAGACGATGTCCGCGCCGGTCTCGCCGGCCGTGCGCGCCAAGCGCGTGGCGCTGTCGGGGAACCAGTCGTCGTCGTGGTCGACGAACCAGATGTACTCGCCCCGAGCCGCCTCCAGAGAGCCCGGTTGCGTGCGCCGCCCACGCCGAGGTTCGCCGCGTTCCGAAGCGCCACGACGCGGCTGTCGCGCGCGGCGAACGCTTCGATCGCGGGCCAGGTCGCGTCTGTCGAGGCGTCGTCGACGAGGACGATCTGCAGGTCCGGATGGTCGAGGGCCTCGAGCCTCGCGACGAACTCCGGGAGGTCGCGCTCGGCATCGTGGAGCGCGCTGATCACGGTCACGGCGGGAAGCATCCATAAGAATACAGCGTGTAGAGTGTGGAGCCTGAGCGGCTTCCCGACGTGCCGGACAGGCGAATCCCTTACCGCGCGCCCCTGTCTCCGAGTGGCTCTCCTGTCTCCGAGTGGAAGGGCTCCATGCCTGCCAGCACACACCGCGTCGCCGCCGTGCTGCGCAGAGCGCGCAGGCTTGCGGCCCTGGCGGCCGGATACCTCGCCCTCCCGCTGCTCAACGCGGTCTCACCGCTGCTTGCGCTGCCGGCGATCACCGCCGCGTACAGCGGGCAGGCCTTCGCCGCGATCGCGATCGGTCAATCGCTGGGCGCCGCCGCGGGCGTGGTGGTCGAACTCGGCTGGAGCCTCTCGGGCACTCAGCGTGTTGCCCGCCAGTCACCGCGCAACCGCGCGCGCTCGTTCGCGCTCTCACTGGTCACGAAGCTCATGGCCGCCGTCCCGTTCACGACCGCGGCGAGCATCGTGGCGTTCGCGCTCGCCCGCGAGCACGCCGAGATCGCAGCGCTGGTCGCCGTCGCGACCTCGCTGGGCACCCTCTCGGCCGGCTGGATCTACCTGGGGATGATGAAGCCCCAGACGTTCCTCGTGGCGGAGGCGATTCCGCGGGCGGTGATCATCTCGCTCGCCGCCCTGGGCCTCCACTTCGGCGCGCCTCTCCTGCTCTATCCGCTCGCGCTGTTGTGCTCCTCGCTGCTGGGGCCCGCGCTGGGCTGTCTCGTGCTCGGGGTGCGTTCCCGGGACTTCGTCGCCGTGGGCTTTCGTCGGTGCCTGATCGTCATCCGGAGCCAGTTGCACGCGGTGACGACCGGTGTCTTCTCGAGCATGTACATCGCGCTGGGCGTCACCGTCGCGACCCTGGGCTCGCCGCAGGCGACCGTCCTGTACGGATCGGTGGACCGGCTGCAGAGGATGGCCCAGCAGGTGCTGGCCGCGTCGAACACCTTCTTCAAGGGCTGGGTGGGTCGCGCGGTGGACCCTTCCACGCGGGTCGCGCGGGCGCGCACCGCGATCGCCGCCGCGGCCGTCGTGGGCGCACTCGCCGGGATCGTCTTCGCCGCGCTCGCGCCGATCGCCGCCGCGGTGCTCTTCTCTGGCACCGTCACGGTTCCCCCGCTCGCCGCCGTCATCGCGGGCGCCTCGCTCTGGATCATCACGCTCAGCATGGCGATGGGCGGAGTCATGCTCGTGACCTTGAATCGGGTCGCGGCTGTCGCTCGCTCGGCGATCGTGGGAGCCGTGGTGGGAGTCCCGCTGATCTACGCCGGCGCCGTCCTCGGCGGCGGCACGGGTGGTCTCGCCGGTCAGCTGGCCGCCGAATTCGCCGTGCTGTCCGTCCAAGCCGTGGCGGTCTTCCGCGGTCTGCGAGAACTGAATCGTACGAACTCAGGGAGGGAATCATGCGCATCGTCCACCTCACCAACAAGATGAGCAATCTGGCCGATGGCGTCGTCAACGTCGTGGTCGATCTCTCGACAGCCCAGGCGGCCGCCGGCGACGAGGTCGTCGTCGCGTCGACGGGCGGCGATTACGAACCCCTCCTCCGCGACCGGGGCGTGCGGACGGCGCGCATCGATTTCACCGACCGAGGGCCTCGGGGGCTCCTACGCGCGCGCGGGAGGCTGCGCGCGCTCATCGCGGAGTTCCGGCCGGAGGTCATCCACTCGCACACGATGACCCCGGCGTTGCTGGCGTCCACGTTGAGGACGCCCGGTGCGGTGACGGTCGGCACCGTGCACTCCGGGCATCAACGCGAATCACGGCTGCTGGGCGTCTGCGATGTCGTCGTGTGCGTCAGCGGCGCGGTGGAGCGGTCGATGTCGCAGAGCGCGCTCTGCCGCGGCAAGACCGCCGTCGTCTACAGCGGGGTCGTGGGCACTCCGCGCCGTTCCGGCGACGTCGTCGTGCCGAAGCTGGAAGGGCGCTCCGTGGTGGCCGTCGGCTCGCTGAAGCGCATCAAGGGGACCGACGTCCTGCTGCGGGCGTTCGGGCGGGTGGCGGCCGAGCTGCCGGACGCTCACCTCTACTTCGTCGGAAACCTCGACGACGAGGAGCTGGTGCGCCCCTTCCGGTCCGAGCCGTGGTTCGGTCGCGTCCACCTGGAGGGCTTTCACCCCGATCCCACGGGATACCTGCTGGCCGCCGACGTCTTCGTGCAGGCGTCCCGTCGGGAGGCTCTGGGCCTGGCGATCCTGGAAGCGCTGCACGCCGGCATCCCGGTGATCGGGAGCGACTCGGAGGGCATCCCGGAAGCGCTGCAGCACGGTCGCGCGGGGGACATCTTCCCCAATGAGGACGATGCGGCGCTGGCCGACCTGCTCCTCCGGCGGCTGCGCGAGACGCGTGACCGGGCGGCGGACGGGCCGCGACCCGATGCGCCGTCCGCGCCCGGGGGGCGACGCGACTTCTCTGTGGCCCGGATGGCCGCGGACTACGACGCCGTGTACCGGCGTGCGCGTTCCGGGCGTTCCTCCACGCCCGCGCCCTGACTGAACGTTCTCCACAATCTGCCCGGCTCTGGCACATCCCGCCCCGAAAACCGACAGAATAGTGGGACGGCCTGAAACGGGGCGCGAACACACAGGGAGGCGACGTGGCGGCATCGGGTGACGCGCAGCGATACATTCTCGTCGTCGCGCACACCGGCCGGCAGGACTCCCTCGACGCCGGCGTGCAGGTGTGCCGCCAGCTCATCTCGGCGGGCGTCGTGCCCGTGCTCAGCGAGGACGAGCGCCGCGACCTGCTCACTGCCGCACCCGACCTGGACGCCGTCGCCGTGCTCGGCGACGAGGTGCAGGCGAGCGACCTCGAGCTGGTGATCGTGCTCGGCGGCGACGGTACCATCCTGCGCGCGGCGGAGCTGGTCCGCGGCTGCACCGCGCCGCTTCTCGGCGTCAACCTCGGGCATGTCGGCTTCCTCGCCGAAAGTGAGCGCGACGACCTCGAGATCGCCGTCGCGCGCGGCCTCGCGAAGGACTACGAGGTGGAGGAGCGCATGACGCTCTCCGCCCGGGTCAAGGTCGGCAAGGAGGTCGTCTACGAGAGCTGGGCGCTCAACGAGGCGACCGTCGAGAAGGCCAGCCGGGAGCGGATGCTTGAGGTCGTCATCGAGGTCGACGGCCGTCCGATGTCGAGCTTCGGCTGCGACGGCGTCGTGATGTCGACGCCCACCGGATCGACCGCGTACTCGTTCTCGGCCGGGGGACCGGTGGTCTGGCCCGGCGTCGCGGCGCTGCTGCTCGTTCCGCTCAGCGCACACGCGCTCTTCTCCCGGCCCTTGGTCGTCGACGGCAACTCGTCCCTCGCGATCGAGCTGCTCGACCGCGCGGGCGGGGAGGGCATCCTCTGGTGCGACGGGCGCCGGCAGTTCGACCTGCCGCGCGGAGCGCGTGTCGTGGTGCGCCGGTCGCCCATCCCGGTGCGGCTCGCCCGGCTGCACCCCGGTCCGTTCACCGACCGGCTCGTGCACAAGTTCGACCTCCCGGTGACGGGGTGGCGGGGGCCGGCCGGCCGTGACTGAGCGCTCCACCACCCGCGCCGCGGCGGCCCGCGAGCAGACGTCAGCACGCCGCGGCGGCATCGACGAGATCTCCATCCGCGACCTCGGCGTCATCGCCGAGGCCGCGCTCCCGCTCGGCCCCGGGTTCACCGCGATCACCGGCGAGACCGGCGCGGGCAAGACCATGGTCGTCTCCGCCCTCGGCCTCCTGCTGGGCGAGCGCGCCGACACCGGCGCCGTCCGGCTCGGCAGCCCGCAGGCCTGGGTCGAGGGACGCTGGCGCATCGAGGAGCAGGGCGAGGTCGTCGAGCGCGTCCGCGACGCCGGCGGCGACGTCGACCCGATCGGCGACGGGGCGGCTGAGCTGGTGCTGAGCCGGTCCGTCTCGGCCGAGGGCCGGTCGCGGGCGGTCGTCGGAGGTCGCAGCGCGCCGGTGAGCGTTCTGACTGAACTCGGCGAGCAACTCGTCGTCGTGCACGGCCAGTCCGATCAGCTCCGGCTGCGGTCGGCAGTGGCCCAGCGCGAGGCGCTCGACCGGTTCGCCGGGCCCGACCTCGCGAGCGCGCTCGACGGCTACGTGCGGGTGTTCCACCGCTGGCGCGACAACGCGACGGAGCTCGACGAGCTCGTCGCCGACCGGGACCGCCGTGCGCGGGAGGCGGACGACCTCCGGGTCGCGATGGCCGAGATCGAGGCCGTGGCGCCGCAGCCGCGCGAGGACGACGAGCTCGCCGAGCGCGCAGAGCGGCTGACCAACCTCGAAGAGCTGCGGCTCGCCGCCTCCGGCGCCCGCGAACTGCTCTCGGCCGAGGAGTCCGACGAGCCCGACGTGGTCGGCCTCCTGGAGGCCGCGCGCCGCCAGGTCGAGCGCGTCGCTCCCCACGACGCCGAGCTCGCCCCGACCGTGGAGGCCGTCGCCAACCTCAGCTACCTGGCCTCGGACATCGCCGCTCAGCTCTCGACCTACCTCGCCACGCTCGACACCGACGGCTCGCGCGAGCTGGAGGCCGTGCAGGAGCGCCGGGCGGAGCTGTCCACGCTCATCCGCAAGTACGGGCCCACGCTGGACGACGTGATCAGCGCGCTGGAGACCGGGAGCCTGCGGCTGCTGGAGCTCGACGGCGACGCCGACCGCATCCAGGAGCTCGCGGCCGAGGTGGAGTCCGACAAGGCGCTCGTCGTGGAGCTCGCCGCCGACCTGAGCGAACGCCGCCGCGCGGCCGCCGAACGACTCGCCGCCGCGGTCTCCGACGAGCTGTCCGCGCTCGCCATGCCGGACGCCCGCGTCGTCGTGGAGGTCACCCAGCGCGACGAGGACGACCCGCAGAGCTACACGGCCAGCGGCCGCGACCAGGTCGCCATCCTGCTGCGCCCGCACCCCGGCGCCGAACCGCGCCCGCTCGGCAAGGGGGCGTCCGGCGGCGAGCTGTCGCGCGTCATGCTCGCCATCGAGGTCGTCATCGCGGCGACCGACCCGGTGCCGACCTTCATCTTCGACGAGGTCGACGCCGGCGTCGGCGGAGCCTCGGCCATCGAGATCGGCCGCCGGCTCGCCCGGCTGGCCGAGACCGCTCAGGTGATCGTCGTGACCCACCTCGCCCAGGTGGCGGCGTTCGCGAACAACCACCTCACCGTCGTCAAAGGCAACGACGGGGCGGTCACGGCCTCCAGCGTCCGCCGACTCGATGGGGACGAACGGATCGCGGAGATGGCGCGGCTGCTCTCCGGGCTGCCCGGCTCCGAGAGCGGGCTCGCCCACGCCCGCGAGCTCGTGGACATGGCGGCCGCCGCGCGCTGAGCCGCGACACGCGCGGGACACCCCGCAGCAGGTGATAAGCTGAGAGCCCGTGGTGGATAATTCAGACGCGGCTCAGACCAACAGCAAAAACGGCACTACCAAGCACATCTTCGTGACCGGTGGTGTCGTTTCTTCGTTGGGGAAGGGCCTCACGGCCGCCTCCCTCGGAAACCTCCTGACAGCACGCGGTTTGCGCGTCGTCATGCAGAAGCTCGACCCGTACCTCAACGTGGATCCGGGCACGATGAACCCGTTCCAGCATGGCGAGGTCTTCGTCACCGACGACGGCGCCGAGACCGACCTCGACATCGGGCACTACGAGCGCTTCCTCGACATCAACCTCTCGCAGTCGGCGAACGTCACCACCGGCCAGATCTACTCGAACGTGATCGCCAAGGAGCGCCGCGGCGAGTACCTGGGCGACACGGTCCAGGTCATCCCGCACATCACCGACGAGATCAAGCGCCGGATGCGCCTCCAGGCCCAGCCCGGCCCGGACGGCGAGGCCGCGCCGGACGTCATCATCACCGAGATCGGCGGCACCGTCGGCGACATCGAGTCGCAGCCGTTCATCGAGTCCGCCCGCCAGGTGCGCCACGAGCTCGGCCGCAAGAACTGCTTCTTCGTGCACGTCTCGCTCGTGCCGTTCATGAACGCGTCCGGCGAGCAGAAGACCAAGCCGACGCAGCACTCGGTCGCGGCCCTGCGCTCCATCGGCATCCAGCCGGACGCGCTCGTGCTGCGCAGCGACCGGCCGGTCTCCGAGTCCAACAAGCGCAAGATCGCGCTGATGTGCGACGTGGACGAGCAGGCCGTCGTCAACGCGGTCGACGTGCCCAGCATCTACGACATCCCGACCATGCTGCACGAGCAGGGCCTGGACGCCTACATCATCGACCAGCTCGGCCTCGACAAGGCCGCCGACGTCGACTGGAACGGCTGGGCGCGGCTGCTGGAGGCCGTGCACGACCCCAAGCACGAGGTCACCATCGGCCTGGTCGGCAAGTACATCGACCTCCCCGACGCCTACCTGTCGGTCACCGAGGCGCTGCGCGCGGGCGGCTTCGCCCACCGCACCAAGGTCAAGCTCAAGTGGATTCCGTCCGACGAGTGCCAGACGCCGGAGGGCGCTGCCGCGCAACTCGGCGACGTCGACGCGATCTGCGTGCCCGGCGGCTTCGGTGTCCGCGGCATCGAGGGCAAGGTGGGCGCGCTGAAGTTCGCCCGCGAGAACGGCATCCCGGCTCTCGGCCTCTGCCTCGGCCTGCAGTGCATGGTCATCGAGTACGCGCGCCACGAGGCGGGCCTGGCCGGCGCGTCGTCGTCGGAGTTCGACCCGGAGACCGAGTTCCCGGTGATCGCCACGATGGCGGAGCAGGTCGAGATCATCGCAGGCGGCGACCTGGGCGGCACCATGCGCCTGGGCCTCTACCCGGCCCTGCTCGCCGAGGGCTCGCTCGCGGCCGAGCTGTACGGCGCCGCGGAGGCCAGCGAGCGCCACCGGCACCGCTACGAGGTCAACAACAACTATCGCGAGCAGATCGCCGACGCCGGCCTCTGGTTCTCCGGCACCTCGCCGGACGGCCACCTGGTCGAGTACGTCGAGCTGCCGCGCGACGTGCACCCGTTCTACATCGGCACCCAGGCCCACCCGGAGCTGCGGTCGCGCCCGAACCGCGCGCACCCGCTGTTCGCCGGGCTCGTCGGCGCCGCACTCGACCGTCAGAAGGCCAGCCTCCTGTTCGAGGTCGCGCCCGATGACGAGGTGGGCGCCGGGGTCGGCGCGATCGAAGTCGGCGCGGACGCCTGATGGCGGCCGGACCCGGCGCGGCGCAGCCCGGCGCAGCGCAGCCCGGCGCGGCGCAGCCCGGCGCGGCGCAGCCCGGCGCGTTCCGCGACGAGCCGTTCCGTCCGGAGATCGTCGCCTCGGAGGTCCCCTTCGACGGCAAGATCTGGAACGTGCGGCGCGACACCTTCCGCTACAACGGCACGGAGATCACCCGCGAGTACGTGGACCACACCGGTGCGGTCGCGGTGCTCGCGCTCGACGACCAGGACCGGGTGCTGCTGATCAAGCAGTACCGGCATCCGGTGCGGTATCGCGACTGGGAGATCCCGGCGGGGCTTCTCGATATCCACGGTGAGGACCCGCTGACCGCGGCCCAGCGCGAGCTGGCCGAGGAGGCCGACCTCGAGGCCGAGCGCTGGGACGTGCTGACCGACGTCTTCACGAGCCCCGGCGGCAACGACGAGGCCATCCGCGTCTACTTGGCCCGGGGCGTGCGGGCGACCGCCGAAGCGTTCGAGCGCGAGGCGGAGGAGGCCGACATCGAGGTGGCGTGGGTACCGCTGGAGGAGGCGGTCGACGCGGTGCTCGAGCGGCGCGTCCACAACGCGGTGCTCGTCATCGCGGTGCTCGCGGCCCGGGTCGCGCGGGAGAAGGGCTGGGCGTCCCTCGGCGCCGCCGACGCGCCCTGGCCGAGCCACCCGAAGCTGGCCGAGGCTCGCACCGATGCCGGCGCTGCCGCGGGCCCCGCCGCCGGCACAGCCGCAGACCCTGCCGCCGGCGCCGCCGCGCCCGAGCTGAGCGAGCAGAGCGCCGCGGGATGAGCGTCGCGGCCGACGTGGACGCCTTCCTGAGGCACGTCGCGATCGAGCGCGGCCTCTCGGCGAACACGGTGGCCGCGTACCGGCGTGACCTCACGGTCTACACGGAGTGGCTGGACGGCGAGGGCATCCGCGACGTCCGCGAGGTCGTTCCACTGACGGTCTCGACGTACCTCGCCCACCTCGCGTCGCGCCAGGAGTCGCCGCTGACCGCGACCTCCCTCGCCCGGATGCTGTCGACGGTCCGCGGGTTCCACCGGTTCCTGCTGGAGGAGGGCCGCGTGGAGGTGGACGCCGCCCGCGACATCCGGCCGCCCAAACAGCCGAGCACCCTCCCGAAAGCGATCACCGTCGACCAGGTCGCCGCGCTGCTCGCGGCCTGCGACGGCGACGAGCTCGACCAGCTCCGCGACAAGGCCCTCCTGGAGCTGATGTACGCGACCGGCGCGCGTGTCAGCGAGGCGGTCGGCCTCAACGTGGACGACGTGATCGACACCGACGTGGTGCGCCTCACCGGCAAGGGCGCCAAACAGCGCATCGTGCCGCTCGGCAGCTTCGCGCAGGCCGCGGTCGCCGCGTACCTGGTGCGGGCGCGCCCGGTGCTGTCGGTGCGGGGGAGGGCGACGCCCGCGCTCTTCCTCGGGATGCGCGGAGCGCGGCTTTCCCGGCAGAACGTCTGGCTGATCATCCGCGCGGCCGCCGAGCGCGCCCAGCTCGGCGTGGAGGTCTCGCCGCACACCCTCCGGCACTCGTTCGCGACGCACCTGCTGGCGGGCGGGGCGGACGTGCGGGTGGTGCAGGAGCTGCTCGGCCACTCGTCGGTGGCGACGACGCAGATCTACACGCTGGTGACGGCGGACGCGCTGCGGGATGTGTACGCGACGGCTCACCCCCGGGCGCGGTGACGCCCGGGAACGGCGCCGGGACTTGCCGCCGTCACGGCCCGCGGACAGGGGTGCGCGCGGATAGGATGGAGCCCGTGAACAGGCCGTGAACGGCCGACGATCGAAAGGGACGAGGATCAGCCAGGTGACGCGCAACGACGAGGTCAGGACGGAGCTTCCCGGCATGGACACCGCATCCCTGGCCACGCGGCTCGGACCCACCGGGCGCCCGCTGCGTGCGTTCCCCGCGCCCGCCGAGCTCGGCCAGCACGGACCCGCCAAGATCGTCGCGCTGTGCAACCAGAAGGGCGGGGTCGGCAAGACCACGACCTCCATCAACCTGGGCGCGTCGCTGGCCGAGTACGGCCGCCGCGTGCTCGCGATCGACTTCGACCCGCAGGGCGCGCTCTCGGCCGGTCTCGGCGCGCAGACCCACGACGTGACGACGATCTACGACCTGCTGCTGAACCGCAATGCGGACGTGCAGGAGGCCATCCAGACCACCGGTGTTCCCGGGCTCGACATCATCCCGGCGAACATCGACCTCTCGGCCGCCGAGGTGCACCTGGTGAACGAGGTCGCGCGCGAGCAGATCCTCGCCGGCGTGCTGCGCAAGGTGTCGGCCGACTACGACGTCATCCTCATCGACTGCCAGCCGTCGCTCGGCATCCTCACCGTCAACGCTCTGACCGCGAGCCACGGCGTGCTCATCCCGCTGGAGTGCGAGTACTTCGCGCTGCGCGGCGTCGCGCTGCTGATCGAGACGATCGACAAGGTGCGCGAGCGGCTCAACCCGGCCATCGAGCTCGACGGCATCCTCGCCACGATGTACGACTCCCGCACGTTGCACTCGCGTGAGGTGCTGGAGCGCGTCGTCGACGCGTTCGGCGACCGCGTGCTGGAGACGGTGATCTCGCGCACGGTGAAGTTCCCCGACGCCTCGGTCGCGGCGACGCCGATCACGCAGTTCGCGCCCGAGCACCAGGCGGCGGAGGCCTACCGCCAGCTCGCGAGGGAACTGATCTTCCGTGGCGCCGTCGCCTGAGGCGCCGCAGGAGAAGGACACCGCCGGCCAAGGCGGCTTCCGCGTAGCCGTCGGCCACTTCGAGGGTCCGTTCGACCTCCTGCTGTCGTTGATCTCCAAGCACGAGCTGGACATCACCGAGATCTCGCTGAGCCGGGTCACGGACGAGTTCATCGCCTACCTGCGCCGCCTGGACGCCGACGAGAGCCTGGACGAGGCGAGCGAGTTCCTGCTCGTCGCGGCGACCCTGCTCGACCTCAAGATCGTCGGCCTGCTGCCGCAGGGCGAGCTGGTCGACGCCGAGGACGTAGCACTGCTGGAGGCGCGCGACCTGCTGTTCGCGCGGCTGCTGCAGTACCGGGCGTTCAAGGAGGCGTCGACCTGGTTCGCCGCCCGCCTCGACGCCGAGAGCTCCCGGCACGCCCGCACGGTGCGGCTGGAGGACAAGTACCGCCAGCGCACGCCCGAACTGGTCTGGACGCTGACCGCCGAGGACTTCGCGGCGCTTGCGACCCTGGCGATGACGCCGCGCGAGGTCCCCGTGGTCGGGCTCGACCACCTGCACGCGCCGCTGGTCAGCATCCGCGAGCAGGCCGCCGTGGTGGTCGGGATGCTGCGCGCCGGGGAGCCGCTGTCGTTCCGGCAGCTCGTGGCCGGAGCCGAGCAGAAGGGCGTGGTGATCGCGCGGTTCCTCGCCGTGCTCGAGCTGTACCGGCACGCGGCGATCGCGTTCGAGCAGCTCGAGCCGCTGGGCGAGCTGACGCTGCGCTGGACGGCCGAGCACTGGTCGGAGGAGAACCTGTCGAACCTGGGAGCGGATTATGACGGTTGACGGAACCGAGCTGGAGACCGAGCCGGCTGGCGTCGAGGACGCCCAGATCGAGCGCGCGCTGGAGGCCATCCTCATGGTCGCCGACGAGCCGAAGAGCCTCGTGACGCTGGCGACGGCGGTCGGCGCGCCGGTCAAGCGGGTGCGGGCAGCCGTCGACGCGCTGGTCGCCGACTTCGACGGCGCGGCCGGACCGGACGGGAGGCCCGGCGTGCGCCGCGGCTTCGAGCTGCGGGAGGTCGGCGGCGGCTGGCGCGTCTACGTGCGGCCGGAGTTCGACGCCGTGGTGTCGGGCTACGTCCTCCAGCAGAACCCCACCCGGCTGTCGCAGGCGGCGCTGGAGACGCTGGCGGTGATCGCCTACAAGCAGCCGATCAGCCGTGGTGCGATCGCCTCGATCCGCGCCGTCAACGTGGACTCCGTTGTGCGCACGCTCCTCGGCCGGGGCCTGATCACCGAGCTCTTCACCGACAGCGAGACCGGCGCCATCAACTACGGCACCACCGACCTGCTGCTCACCCAGCTCGGCATCAACTCCATCGAGGAGCTGCCTAAGATCTCGCCGCTGCTCGCGGACGGCGCGGAAGGATTCGACGATGTCCGTTGACGGTGCGAACGGTGGCTCGGCCGCCGAGGGGGAGCGCCTCCAGAAGGTGATGGCGGCCGCCGGGGTGGCCTCCCGCCGGGTGTCGGAGGACATGATCGTCGCCGGCCGCGTCACCGTGAACGGCCAGATCGTCACCGAACTCGGCCGCCGCGTCGACCCCGCGACGGACCGCGTGGCCGTCGACGGCACCGCGGTGCAGCTCGACACCTCCCGCCGCTACGTGATGCTCAACAAGCCGGTCGGCGTGGTCAGCTCGATGCGCGACGAGCAGGGCCGCCCGGACCTGTCGCGCTTCACGGCCGGATACCCGGAACGCCTGTTCAACGTCGGCCGCCTGGACGCGGAGACCTCCGGCCTCCTCATCCTCACCAACGACGGCGAACTCGCGCACGTGCTCGCCCACCCCAGCTTCGGCGTGACCAAGACCTACATCGCGCGCGTGCGCGGCACGGTCACCCCGCAGACCATCGCCCGCCTGACCAAGGGCGTCGAACTGGAGGACGGCCCGATCGCCGCCGACAAGGCGCGGCTGCTGCAGTCGCGTTCGGCCGGCGGCGACAGCCTCGTGGAGATCACCCTGCACTCCGGCCGCAACCGGATCGTCCGCCGGATGATGGCGGAGGTCGGGCACCCGGTGATCGAGCTGGTGCGGAGGCAGTTCGGGCCGCTGCACCTCGGGACGCTGAAGGTGGGGGCGATGCGCGACCTGACGAAGGAGGAGCTGGGGGCGCTGCTGACGATCTCGCGGCAGTAGCCTCCCTGTGCGTTTCGAAAAATACAAACATTGAAGCGTGAAACCTCAGGCACTACTTTCGTGTTCGTGTAGTTCAACGACGAACGAGAGGTGAATCCATGAGGCTCAACCGTAAGACCGGAGTGCTCATCGCAGCGGTGTCCGTACTCGCTTCGATGCTGGTGGGGAATGCTGCGAACGCTGCTGAGCCGCCCCACGCGGCCGACACCACGAGCGGTGGGGTCATCGTCTCCGGGCCTGGCGACAATGTGGTCCAGTTTCCCGATGGCACGTTCGTCCGTTTCGACGAGGGACGCGTGAAAGTGGAATTGACGGCGGATGGGGTCGAGACGGCGCTTCCCTCCGGCACGGTCATCGAGACGCCGACTGTGGAGGGCAGGGCGTCTCGCGCGGTTTATGCGCCCGTCACCATCTGGTACTCGCGTGCCGACGTCGAGGAGATGTGGCGCGCGAAGAACAACATCAACAACATCTGCCGAATGATCCCGCTGTCCTACTTCGGGTCGATCGGATGCTCGGCTCCCGCCACGCTCGCTGCAGCGCTGGATCAGGCTCACTATCAGGGCAAGCGGATCAAGGCGCTCTACTACCAGTGCTCTACGGGGACCTACTGCAGCTACTACACCTACCAAGTCGTCGCTTAGAAACGAGGGCGGCGAAAGCTCGGCTTCGCCGCCCTCCGAAGGGAACCCATGCCGGTCCGCATCATCGCCGCGCACGCGAAGATCACCTTCTTCGTCGTCGGTATCCCGGTGATCCTTACCGCTGGGTGGAGCATGGGGATCGCCGTCGGAGGAGCGATCGGAATCACGCTGAGCTCCGTTCTGGCTGTCGCGCTGCTCGTCGTCGCCGGCCGCACGTTCCGAGGCGCGGGCGAGCCGATCCTGCCCCCGCGGGCGTGGTGGCGCTTGACCGCCGGCCCTGTCGCCGGTTTCGTCGTCGCCGTGCTCTTCGCACTCAGCGGGATCGGGTCGGCCATATCGGGGGTGGGGTCCGATGGTTCTGCTGCGCTCACCGTGTGGGTGGTCGTCTTCGACTTCGCCGTGGCCGCTGCCTACGCGAACTCGTCCACTCGGCTGCTCTCGTCCGCCGCGTGAGCGAGCCCGGGAGACGAGCTGGGCGCGCTGCTGACCCTCTCCTGACAGGAGACACGCGCCGAATTCTCCTGCCCGAGGGCATCCGGAAGGAGAGTGGGCGGCGCGGCGGCGCGAATCTCCTGCTGGAGGAGGGCGGGCGGTAGCCCCGTTTCCGCCCCCACTAAAGTGGATCCGTGACTGATTCCGCCTCCCGCCTCGCCGGACCCGTCCGCGTGGTCGGTGCGGGGCTGCTCGGGGCGTCCGTCGGGCTCGGCCTGCGCGCTCGCGGCGTGGACGTCCTCCTCGCCGACGCCTCTCCCGCCCACCTGCGCCTCGCCGCCGACTACGGCGCGGGACGGCCGGACGACGGGACGGCGGAGCCCGCGCTCATCGTCGTGGCGGTGCCACCGGACCTGGTGTCGCGCGTGGTCGCGGACGAGCTGGCCGCGCATCCCGCCGCCGTCGTCACCGACGTCGCCAGCGTGAAGGGGCAGCCGCTCGCGGAGCTGGTGGACGCCGGCGTCGACCTCTCGCGGTACGTGGGATCGCATCCCCTCGCCGGCCGGGAGCGCGGCGGCCCCAGCGCCGCCCGTGCCGACCTCTTCATCGGCCGCCCGTGGGTGGTCGCCGCTCGGCCCGAGAACGCGCGCGCATCCGTCAACCTGGTGGAGGCGCTCATCCTCGACCTCGGCGCGACGCCGGTCGAGATGGCGGCCGACGACCACGACGCCGCCGTGGCGCTGGTCTCGCACACGCCGCAGATCGTGTCCTCGCTCATGGCCAAGCGGCTCGCCGCCTCCACCGACGCCGCGCTCGGCCTCGCGGGCCAGGCCGTACGCGACGTGACCCGCATCGCCGGAAGCGAGCCGGAGCTGTGGGTGCAGATCCTCGGCGCCAACGCTCCCGCCGTCGCGGCGATCCTCCGCGCCTACCGCGCCGACCTCGACCGTGTGCTCGCGGCTCTGGAGGACGTGGACGCATCCGGCTCACGCCGCACCCTCGCGGAGGAGATCGCCGGTGGAAACCTCGGAGTCTCCCGCCTGCCGGGCAAGCACGGCCAGGACAAGCGGTTCTCCAGTCTCGTCGTCATGGTGGACGACCGGCCGGGCGAACTCGCGCGCCTGCTCGCCGAGCTGGGCGAGCTGGACGTGAACCTGGAGGACCTGCGCCTGGAGCACTCGCCGGGCGCCGCCTTCGGCCTGGCGGAGATCGCCGTGCTCCCCGAGGTGTGGCAGCGCACCGTCGACGACCTGACCGACCGCGGCTGGAGGATCGCCGGATGACCGACCCGACCGACACGACCGACCCGACCGACCCGACCCACCGACCCGGCGGCGCCCTCCCGATCGTCGTCGCCGTCGACGGACCCGCCGGCAGCGGCAAGTCCTCCGTCTCCAAGGCGACCGCGCGCAAGCTCGGCTGGTCGTACCTCGACACCGGCGCCGCCTACCGCGCGCTGAGCTGGTTCGTCGTGCAGCGCCGCCTCGACCCCACCGACTCCGCCACCGTGATCGACGTGCTGCCCGACTTCGATTACCGGATCGGCACCGACCCCGACACCTACCACGTGTTCGTCGGCGACCACGACGTCACGGAGGTCATCCGCGAGCCGGAGGTGACCGCCGTGGTCAGTGCGATCGCGCGCGTGCCGGAGGTGCGCGAGTTCCTCACCGGGCTGTTCCGGTCGATCATCGCGCACGGCGAGAAGCGCGGCTTCGTGGTGGAGGGTCGCGACATCACGACCGTCGTCTGCCCCGATGCTCCGGTGCGCATCCTGCTCACCGCCGACGAAGAGGTTAGAATGGCCAGGCGTTCTGCCGAGCTGACCGGCCATTCCGCCGCCCACGTCGGTGAGGCCCTCCGCAGACGCGACGCGGCCGACTCCCGGGTCGTGGACTTCATGAACGCCGCAGACGGCGTGACCACCGTCGACTCCACCGACCTCGACTTCGACCAGACCGTCGACGCGGTCATCGCGGTCGTACAGAAAGAGACCCATGTCTGACATCGAGAACGAGCCAACCGGCGCCGACGACCTGGTCGAGCGCCTCGCCGGCCTGGACGAGAACCTCGCGGCGCAGCGCGCCGCCACCCTCCGCAGCGGTCTGGAGGAGTACGAGCTCGACGAGACCGACCTCGACGTCCTCGGCGCCGTCACCGAGGACCCCGACGCGATCACCTACCTCCCCGCGCTGCCGGTGCTGGCCATCGTGGGCCGCCCCAACGTGGGCAAGTCGGCGCTCGTCAACCGCATCCTCGGCCGTCGCGAGGCCGTCGTGGAGGACACCCCCGGCGTCACCCGCGACCGTGTCTCGTACCACGCCGAGTGGAACGGCCGCCGGTTCACGCTGGTGGACACCGGCGGCTGGGAGCCAGACGCCCGCGGCATCGACGCCTCCGTCGCCGCTCAGGCGGAGGTCGCGATCGACCTGGCCGACGCGGTGCTGTTCGTCGTGGACGCCACCGTGGGGGCGACCTCCACGGACGAGCAAGTGGTCCGGCTGCTCCGCAAGACCGACAAGCCGGTGTTCCTCGCCGCCAACAAGGTGGACGACGCCCGCCAGGAGCCCTTCGCGACCGAGCTGTGGTCGCTCGGCCTCGGCGAGCCGTGGCCGGTCTCCGCGCTGCACGGCCGCGGCGTCGCGGACCTGCTGGACGCCCTCCTGAAGGCGCTGCCCGAGGTCTCCAAGGTCGCCAAGCAGGAGGTCGGCGGCCCGCGCCGCGTGGCCATCGTCGGCCGCCCGAACGTCGGCAAGTCGTCCCTGCTCAACAAGGCGGCGGGGGAGGAGCGCGTGGTCGTCAACGAGCTCGCCGGCACCACCCGCGACCCGGTGGACGAGCAGGTCGAGCTGGGTGGCAAGGTCTGGCGCTTCGTCGACACCGCCGGCATCCGCCGCCGGGTACACCTGCAGCAGGGCGCCGACTTCTACGCATCGCTGCGCACCTCCACGGCTCTGGAGAAGGCGGAGGTCGCGGTCGTCGTGCTCGACGTGTCCGAGCCGATCAGCGAGCAGGACGTCCGCATCATCGACCTCGTGCTGGAGTCCGGCCGCGCGCTCGTGCTGGCCTTCAACAAGTGGGACCTGCTGGACGACGACCGCCGCCGCTACCTGGAGCGCGAGATCGAGCAGGACCTCGCGCACGTCTCCTGGGCGCCGCGCGTCAACATCTCGGCCCGCACCGGCCGCCACCTGGAGAAGCTGGTTCCGGCGCTGGAGCAGGCGCTCGAGTCGTGGGACACCCGCATCCCGACCGGCAAGTTCAACGCGTTCCTCGCCGAGCTCACCGCGGCGCACCCGCACCCGGTGCGCGGCGGAAAGCAGCCGCGCATCCTGTTCGGCACGCAGGCGAGCAGCCGCCCGCCGACATTCGTGGTGTTCACCACCGGCTTCCTCGACCCGGGCTACCGGCGGTACATCATCCGCCGGCTCCGCGAGGTGTACGGCTTCGAGGGCAGCCCGATCGTCCTCAACATGCGCGTCCGCGAGAAGCGCAAGCGCTGACCTCCCGAGTACGCCCATAATCGGTCAGTAACCGCCGAGTACGCAGATTATCCGCGTACTCGGCGGTTTGGCGTCAAGGGGGCGCGCGGGCAGGGAGGGTGAACGGACGGGTTTGCGTCACCCCCAGTGAGGGGGCGACTCGCTTGGGGGGGTTTGTACCCCTGTCTGTCCTCACTACTGTGGACCACTGAGAGAGCTACCCGACCGCGCTACCCGAAGGCGCGGGCTCTCGTCATCGAGGACGCATACCCGAAAATGAGTTCTACAAGTTCATACACGCCTGCCCGAAAACGACAGTGGGGCGCCGAGCGCCGCACCGAACCGCTGCCCACGGTCCACCCGAAGCCCTCCGACCGGAAGGTCACCTGGAGCCGCGTCGCCATCGTCGCGACCATCGTGTTCTGGGCGATCTACGTCGTCACCACGATCATCCGCCAGTTCCTCGTGCTGGGCACGCAGGACTTCCGCTTCACGATGGAGGCGATCGGCTACACGGTCGTCGTCACCTTCCTCACCTTCTCCGCGCTGATGTACCTGGTCGCCCGGCAGGGCGCGCTGCAGCGCTTCCAGAAGCACGTGCGCGTTCCCCGCGCCGAGCTCGACCGGCACTTCGCCCAGCACCAGCCGTCCATCACCGTGCTCGTGCCCTCCTACGCGGAGGAGCCGGAGGTCGTGCGGATGACGCTGCTGTCGGCCGCGCTGCAGGAGTTCCCCTCCATGCGCGTCGTGCTGCTGGTCGACGACAACCCGAACCCGACCGACCCGGCCGTGGCCGAGCGACTGGAGGCCACCCGCGCCCTCGCCGACAGCATCACCGGTCAGCTCGCGGAGCCGCGCTTCCGCTTCACCGACGCGCTGCTGCGCTTCGAGCTGGGCGACGAGCGCGCCTTCGCCGACGACGAGGCCACGCTCGAACTGGCGGATCACTACCGCTGGGCGGCCGAGTGGCTGTACGCCGAGGCCGACGCGCACGGCATCGACGACCACGTTGACGTCTTCTTCGCCGACCAGGTGCTCCGCGCCCTCGGCGACGAGCTCGCGCTCACCGCGGAGGCCGTGACGGCCGCCGTCGGCGAAGGCGCGGCGCTCAGCACCGAGCGCGTGGCCCAGCTCTACCGCCGGCTGGCGTGGACCTTCGACGCCGAGCTGATGGTCTTCGAGCGCAAGAAGTGGGCGTCCCTCTCCCACGAGGCCAACAAGGCCATGAACCTCAACGCCTACATCGGCCTCATGGGCGGCAGCTACCGCGTCGAGGAGACGCCGGACGGCCCGATCCTCAGCGCGGTGCCCGCGGGCTCCCGCCGGCCCGGCGACATCGAGATCCCGGACAGCGACTTCCTGCTGACCCTGGACGCCGACTCCATCCTGCTGCGCGAGTACTGCCTGCGACTGACGTACTTCCTGCAGCAGCCGGACAACGCCCGCGTCGCCGTGACGCAGACCCCGTACTCGTCGTTCCGTGGTGCAGGCACCCGCATCGAGCGTCTCGCCGGTGCGACCACCGACATCCAGCACATCCTGCACCAGGGCAAGAGCTTCTACGGCGCCACTTTCTGGGTGGGCGCGAACGCGGTCATCCGCAAGCGTGCGCTGGAGGACATCGTCGAGACCGAGTGGGTCGGCGGGTTCGAGGTGCGCCGGTACATCCAGGACCGCACCGTCATCGAGGACACCGAGTCGAGCATCGACCTCGGCACCCACGGCTGGACGCTCGTGAACTACCCGGAGCGGCTCAGCTACTCGGCGACCCCGCCGGACTTCGGCTCGCTGATCGTGCAGCGGCGCCGCTGGGCGAACGGCGGCCTCCTCATCCTGCCGAAGCTGTGGAAGCAGGTCCGTGAGCGCAAGCGCCGCGGTGAGACCGTCTCGCGCATCGAGCTGCTGCTGCGGGTCAACTACATGGCCTCCATCTGCTGGGCGAGCTTCGGCCTGGTGTTCCTGCTGGCCTACCCGTACGACGGCCGGCTGCTCAGCCCGATGGTGCTGCTGGCCGCGCTGCCGTACTTCATCAGCCAGGCGAGCGACCTCCGCTACGCCGGGTACAAGGCGACGGACATCTTCCGGATCTACGGCTTCAACCTGATCCTGCTGCCGGTGAACCTGGCCGGTGTGCTCAAGTCGATCCAGCAGTCGCTGACCGGCAAGAAGATCCCGTTCGCCCGCACCCCGAAGGTGAAGAACCGCACCGCGTCGCCGCTGCTGTACGTGATCGCGCCGCTCGCGATCATCGCGTTCTCGCTGTTCACGCTCTGGCGGGACTGGAACGCGCACAACTGGGGCAACGCCGCGTTCGCCGCCTTCAACGCCACCCTGGCGATCTGGTCGCTGGTCGCCTACATCGGCGTCTGGAACTCCATCGTGGACATCTGGCTCGGTGTGACCAAGCCGCTGTACGTCGAGAAGAAGGGCACGCGCTCCGCCCCGCAGACGACGCCCGCGACCGAGTCGGTCGACTGGCGCTCGGTGCTTTACCACGGCCACGCCGGCGGGGAGGTGCCGCACTTCGAGCGGACGACGGTGCGGGACGACGCGCCGCTGGACGCCCCGTTGGACGCACCCGTGGTCGACGCTCCGGCGGTCGACGGCGAGCGGCAGGCCGCCTGATGCCGCGGAAGGATAGGGACGCCGCCGCGTCGTCCGGAGCTGGGGACGCCGCTTCGGCCGACCGGCTGCAGGCCCCGGAGTCGGACTCCGGCCGCCGCCTCTCGCCGCTGCGCGTGATCGGCGCCGCCCTCGTCGCGATCGTCGTCGTCTCGGCCGGCGCGGTCGGCCTCCAGTGGTGGAGCGCCCGCGCGTCGGTGGACGTGAAGCCGTGGTTCGCCTCCTACGTGGACGTGACCGCGACCCCGAAGTACGCGTTCGAGAACCTCGGCTCCACCTCCACCAAGGACGCCGTGCTCTCGTTCATCGTCTCCGACCAGACGAAGCCGTGCACGCCCTCCTGGGGCGGCGCGTACACGATGAGCGAGGCGCGCGGCTCCCTCGACCTGGACCGCCGGATCGCCCGCCTCCAGCAGCAGGGCGGCGACGTCGCGGTGTCGTTCGGCGGTCAGCGGAACGAGGAGCTCGCGGTCGGCTGCACCGACCCGACCGAGCTGAAGAACGCCTACGCTTCGGTCGTCGACCGCTACAAGGTGGGCACCATCGACCTCGACCTGGAGGGCGAGGGCCTCGTGAACGCGGACGCCGCCGCACGCCGGGCCACCGCCATCCACGACCTCCAGCAGGAGCGTCGCGCCGACGACAAGAGCCTCGCCGTCTGGCTGACCCTCCCGGTGTCGCCGACCGGCCTGACCGTCGATGGCACCAACGCCGTCGCCGCGATGCTGAAGGCGAAGGTGGACCTTGCCGGCGTCAACCTGATGACGATGGACTACGGCACCGCCAAAGCCGCGGGGACGTCGATGGCCGCGATATCGGAGACCGCGCTCACCGCCGCGCAGAAGCAGCTCGGCGTGCTCTACGACCGGGCCGGCACGCACCAGTCCGACCCGCGCCTGTGGGCGAAGATCGGCGCGACCCCGATGATCGGCCAGAACGACGACCGCGGGCAGGTGTTCGGACTCGCCGATGCCAGGACCCTGAACGCGTGGGCCGTCTCCACCGGGCTCGGCCGCATGTCGATGTGGTCGGCGAACCGCGACAAGACCTGCGGCTCCAACTACGTGGACACGAGTGTCGTGTCGGACGCGTGCAGTGGCGTGAACCAGGGCAAGGCGACCTTCGCCGGCCTCCTCTCGAAAGGCTTCGACGGCCGCATCGCGCTGGGGGAGGGCGCCGTCACCACGGCGGAGCCCACCTCCGCCGCCGCGACCGACGATCCGGCCCACTCGCCCTACCCGATCTGGGCCGCGAGCAACTCGTACCTGAAGGGCACCAAGGTCACCTGGCACCACAACGTGTACCAGGCGAAGTGGTGGACGAAGGGCGACGTGCCCGACAACCCCGTGCTGAACGCGTGGGAGACCCCGTGGGACCTGGTCGGCCCGGTGCTGGCGGGGGAGGCGCCGATCCCGCAGCCGACCCTTCCGGCCGGCACGTACCCGGTCTGGAGCGGCGAGACCGCCTACGACAAGGGCGCCCGCATCCTGTTCGGCGGGATGCCGTTCGAGGCCAAATGGTGGACCAAGGGCGACAGCCCGGACGCCGCCAGCGCGAACCCCGACTCGTCCCCCTGGGCCCCGCTCACCCAGGACGAGATCGACACGATCCTGGGCGGTGGCACCACCCAGAAATGACTCGACGGCGGGATGCTGCCCCCCGCGCATCCCGTCGCCGACCATGCCTGGACGCACCGCTGCGGGGCGGGAAGTCCGGGCGTCGCGTCGCGCCTCCCTCGTCGGGAGGAAGGCCGCGCGGCGCTGTGTCGGCGGGGCAACGGTGGCCTTCGGGTTGGTCACGACCGGCCTCGCCGACACGCTAAGATAGACGAGTTGTCTCGCTTGGCGCTCTCACGGCCTGGGTGGGACAGCAACGGGCTGTGGCGCAGCTTGGTAGCGCACTTGACTGGGGGTCAAGGGGTCGCAGGTTCAAATCCTGTCAGCCCGACCATCAAAAGCCCCGGTAAACCAATGATTTGGTCTGCCGGGGCTTTCGTCGTTTAAGGCGTCTAGACCGCCTCTGTGTGCACCCTGTGTCCACGTCTACCCGGAGACCATCGTCCACTCTGTCATCCCCATAGGACGGGGTCCGGCCATGTCGTTCATCTCACCGGAGGACGCCCGGATTCTGGTGGGCGGAGACGGCATCGTTTTCCGCGACTGACATACGGGCAACCTGAGCACTTGTCGCGATGCTTACGCCGCCTCATACTTACGTGAGAATTACTCAGCTAAGAAGGTGAACGGCCGTGAGCACACGGCGCAAGAGCAAAGACCCAGAGAAGACGGGAACAGAACCGGGACCGGCAGGACAGCCGGCGGCCGCAACACCAGACCCAGCCCCAAGCGGCACGTCTGATGTCTTCCGCGCCGCAATCTATGTCTCGTTCGCGCTACTAATCGGCATTCTGGCCGCCCTCGGTATCCAGGGCGACACCATGCAGAGGATGATCCGCACCTACTCCGACTGGTTTGCCTTGGCGCTGACCCTTCTCTTCGCCGGAGCTGCGGTTCCGCTCGCTACCGGTTTCTGGCGGAAGGGCGGCTCACGCTGGCTGAAAGGAGTGGAAATACTCGGTGTGGCTTTGATGGTCGCAGCAATCTCATGGAGCGTCTATCTCGCGTCAGACAGCATCCGCAACAAGGAAGCCCCGAGCGTGACCGTTACAGTGCGCCGAGTGTCACCAACGATGCTTCACCTGGTCGCGAAAGTACACGGCACCTCCCTCCTCACTTACGAGAAGGCAGTCATGGGCGTGTTCGCAATGACCGATGA
The DNA here is from genome assembly GCF_041260585.1 of Leifsonia sp. EB34. NCBI lineage: Bacteria > Bacillati > Actinomycetota > Actinomycetes > Micrococcales > Microbacteriaceae > Leifsonia > Leifsonia sp. EB34. Next base: position 481,119 of record NZ_JBGCCV010000001.1, on the reverse strand, counting down.
CACCAAGGACTGCGACATTTTCAGCAAGGGGTTCAAGGACTACCAACCCAACCGGTTAGCAGTCGACTGGAGCGAGAGCACACCGAACGCGGCCGGCGTTGCAGACATCACCTTCGACAGCTACCTCAGCGCGGCGAAGATTCAATACGTCTGCGCCTGGGGTGGGCTAGAACTAGCCGACAGGTCAATCGCGCAAGTCCAAAAGAAGCTTCAGCAGCAGGATAGCGGGCGGTTCACAGTCGCTTTCGTAGACGCCGGAGACCTCCCCGCGCCATAGCCGTTTCTGTCGCGATTCTGCGTTCTTCCGCGCATGAAAGAGCATGAACGCCACCACCGCCATTGCACGCTCCGTCACGCTCATCCTCGTCGACGCGAAAGCGAAATCGAACAAGTTATACGCTCGAGCTGGACTCCACCGTTCGCGATCAGTACGCTCACCCGATGTAGGCGAAGGCTTTTGCGGCGGCGAGCACCTCGCGACCAGCCTCCGTCGGATCGCCCTCCCGGAGCAGTTGCGCCGGCGCCATCCCGAGCGAGGGGTTCTGGCCCTTGAACCACGACTGCACCGTTATGTCGTCGTAGCGTTCCAGCAGGGCCGCCGCGTCATACGAGTAACGCAATCGCTCCTGGTCCTTCTCGCTGGGCGCGCTGTGGCCATCGGCCCAGTCGCTAACCGCGCTGGACCGCGCTTCGCCGCCGATAAAACCGACGAGTCGTACGCCGATTATGTCGCGGAGGACCGTGACGAGCTCGTCGAACGGCATGTCGGGTCGCGTCAGCTCGCTCTCCTTTGCGGTCAATGCGCCATCCTCCCAGCGTCTTCGCGGGCCGCCGCGAGCACGGGTTCCGCGTCGCCAGCAAACAGCTGCTCCACGGCGGTAGCCCCACCCAGGCGTCGACTCGGCGTGTTCAGCCATCTGGCGATGGTCAGATCGTTCGGGAGCGCCGGGTAGAGGATGCTTCTGATCTCCGCAAGGTGAGGAAGGGGCTTGCCGAACGGCGAAATCTGAAAAGCGGGAAAAAGCCGTCGGCCAGCATCCGTTGTCACAGCCAAGAGATCGCCGGAGGCCTCCATCCGATCAATCTCGTCCGGATCCACGCCGAGCCAAGCGACGAGACCACCCGCCTCGTAGAAAGGCCCCGCCTTGGTGTCCCAGTCTTGATAGTGAGACCAGCGGGCGGCGAGCAAGCGCGTAGCGACATGCGCTGCCGTTTCGCCCTTATACAGGATCAGCTCGTCGTCGTCGACATCGAGCAGCAGCTTGCGGAGCTCCTCAAGCAGCTGCTCGTAGTACGGGGACAATTCACGCGTCATGGTCAGCCTCCCTTACGCGTCCTCGAGTCGCGCCAGCAAGCTCATATCGCGTTTGAGAACGCCGTCGACCATACGGTCAACAGGCGCCCGCCGGGCGTAACTCTCGACGAGCATCTGTGCCGCCGCGACCATGAGCCTGTTCTTGGAGGTGTGCATCTGCGTGGCGAGCTCCCCGATCTGCTCGTCGAGCTGCTCTGGCAGAAGCACGGTCATACCGGTCTTAGGGGCGATGGTACAGCCGACGCGGTCATCTCACCCTCCGAACGGTTAGCGCGGAACAGCCGAAAAGCCCGGCAATCTCGCCGGCAGTTCGCCCTTCGGCGCGAAGCCTGATCACCTCGCGGCGCTGAGCAGGGGACAGAGCGGGTGGCCGGCCGCCGGCTCGACCGGCGGCCAGGCCCTCGTTCACCCGCTGGACAATGATCGCTCGCTCCATCTCTGCGAGGGCGGCGACGATAGAAAAAACCATCCGGCCGGCCGGGGTGGCGGTGTCCACGCCGAGTTGGAGGATCTGCAACTCGACCTGCCGTTGCCGCAGTTCGTCGACCCAGACGAGCAGCTGCCGAGTATCCCGACCGAGTCGGTCCAGGCTCATCACGACAATCGTGTCTCCTGGTCGTACGTCGTCGAGTAGCTGGTCAAGCGCCGGGCGCGAGGATTTCATCCCGCTGATCCGATCGACGTAGATCTCGTCAACACCGGCCTCGCGGAGTGCGTCCTCCTGACGGTCAGTGACCTGGCCCTGCGCCAACGACACCCTCGCGTAGCCGAGACGGCGCGCACCCAGGTTTTTGGCCGGGAGGTTTCGCCGGGGTTTTTGACCGTTTCGCCGTCCCGGTTTTCCGGCTTCGGATTCTCGGCAGTGTCCGCGTAGACAGAATCAGTCGTTTCTGTCATGCCTGGAGTATGCGCGGACCCGCCGACTTCAGCGCGTTCACTCAGTGGTAAGGGTGAAGCGACGTCGCCCTCCCTGTGACGGCCGTTGCGTTCAGTACAGTGTGGCCGGCGCGGGGCTGGAGCCAAACCCTCCGGCCGACACTTCAACGGGCGCGCGAACGCCTGCGCAACGCCCGTCTTTTGTCGATGTTTCTGCTCCCTGACATGAGGTGAAACCAGGCGCTGGCTCCGCCTTTCGATGACCAGGCAACCCTGGAATCGCCAGCAACGAAAGCCCGGCTGAGGGATGTGCCCGTTCAGTTTCAGGGGTTGCCACCTAGAGACTTCACCAATTTCGTATTAGTTGGCTCGCTGTACGTGGCTGCCGCAGCAGCCATCGTTGTACGTGGTATTTGCGGGTCTGGTGTGCGCGCGGTCGGGGGTACCTAGCCTGCGGATGCGAGCCGCTCGCATCGGCGGAGTCCGGGACGCCTTGCCCGAGCGCTCAGCATTTCTGCACCTCGAGCTGCGGTGCCGCGCGGTGCTTGCCGCGCGGCACCGCAGGCACGCCGTGCGCGCTGCCTTGACGGAGCTCCCCGCCGATATCGGGCTGGATCAATCTGTTCAGGGGAGGGTGAGCGGTTCGTCCTCGTCGGCGCCGTTTGCCGATTGCAGCTGAGCAAGCAGGTACTGGCCGGCGTCCCGCACGGCGTGCACGACGGAGACGTCCGTCAGCACGTGCCAGCCGTCGTACGGCGCCCAGAGCTGGCGGAGGCTCCGCGCCGCGACCGTCTCTGCCTCGGCGGCGATTCGCTCGGGCGTCCAGCCAGCGCGCTCGGCGCGCTCGAGCTGGTCGACGTGGAGGGTGAACGTTGCAGTGGGCACACCCCCGCGGCAGAGGGAGGCGACCGCTGTGAGGTCCGGAAGTCGAGTGAGCTCGCTGGGCGGCACGCCGCCGAGACGCTCGCTCGCGGCGACGGCGGCACGGATGCCTGTGCGAAGCGATACCGCGGAGCCGCAGTTCGCCTCGACCGCGAGGGCGAGCCGCGGCGCCAGACCGTCCGCACTTTGCGTGGCGATCACAACACCCGCGCCATACTTCCTCCCCTCGGCGAGCAAGCCCGGCAGTGCGCCGAAGGTGTGCAGGTGTGCTTCGTCGACGAGGATCACGAGCGGCCGGTCGCGATGCGCACGGCGACCGATCGCACTTCGGATCTTCAGCAGCCACGCCGCGGTCAGCACCCGGGCAACGTCTTCGCCCAAGGCCATTGATGCAGTGTCGACAATGAGGCTCCGACCGCTGTCGATGAGATCCAGCACGTCGACCGAGTCGGCGCCCGTGCCGAGGATGTCGCGCAGGGCAGGTGTGCGCAGGAAGGGCTGGAGGCGCGAGATCAACCAAGAGATCAGATCTCCGAACTCCTTGTCTGCGAGCCCGAGCAGTTCCGCATGGATTCGGAGGGTGAGATCGGGGTTGATCGGCCTTACAGCCGCCGCGAGGACGCGCAGCGCTTCCTTCGTGACGCAGAGGGCGACGACGTCAGTGATCGAGGTGCGCGAGCCGAATAGCTCGAACGCAGCTAAAGCCACCAGGCTGATGCTGCGCTTGAACCGCTCGCCCACCATGCCCTCCTGACGCGGGTCGAGCATCGCCTGGACGGACTCGAGCCAGTCCGCTAGGGCGCGCTCGCGCAGCTCCGGATCGGTCTCGCCGAAGAAGTTCAGACGCACAGGGTGGGCGCGGTCACCATGGCGCACGTAATGCACACCTGGGCCGTCCAGTTCGGCGCTATATGCGGCCGCCCGCGCGGCACCGTCGCCGTGCGGGTCGAGGTAGATCACCTGGCAATCCGCCCTCAGCAAGGATTCGCATAGCTGGACCAGGAAGAGCGTCTTGCCCGAGCCCGGGCGGCCTTCGACGAAGACCGATCGGCACAGATCGCTCGCCTCGAGCTCGACCTCAGCGCGCTGGCCGAAGGCGTCCGCGGCCCAGCCGAGCCGGACGGGACGTGACGGCCTCGGCGGCATTGGATCCAGCGGGCGCGGGGGCGCGGGCGGGCGCCGGGTCGGGAGGCCCAAGGCCTGTTCGCCGCCAGCTGCCGGCACGCGAAGAAGTGCGACAGCGTGCAGCTCACCGATGGCGGCGGAACGAACCCCCGCTTGCGGCGCGGCCCAGAGCTCCGCCGCCGAGCTCACGTTCAGCGGAGCAAGCCGCAGCCCACTGCCGCGCAGCGCCAAGGCGGCGCGAACCGCGACCGGCACGCGGGACTCGGACGTCACCACCGTGCGCGCGAGGACGGGCGTCCGTGCGTAGTCGCCGATGGCTGAGCGCGACATCGAGGCCGCGAGCTCGTCGAGGGCGATCTGCGCGGCCAGATCGCCGGCCGGTGCGAGCACTGTCCGCACGCGCAGCCGACGGTCGGTGCGGGTGAGCGCGGCGAGCAGCGGCTCGTCGGAGTCCGCGTCGTTCGGCATCGGTACTGCGAAGGCGGGGCCGTCGATGAGGTCCTGCGCCTGCGACTCGGACTCGGTCGAGCTGGCGGTCGCGCGGAACAGCGGCGTTACCGTAGTCCTCACCAGCTCGAAGGCGGTGGCAACGTTCGGCACGTTTTCAGGCGCGAGCGGCATGGGCTTCCCGACGACGACAGCGGGGTCCAGCGCCGCGCGCAGTTCAGCGAGGTCCAAATCGAGGGCGGCGGGCCCGGCGATCGAGACGGATGCCGCGAGCCGACCTCGTACCTCCGTGGTGCGCACCTCGAACGCAATGTATGACTCCGGGTCGAACTCGGCAACGAGCCGGACGAGGCGACGCGATGCCACGAGCGCACGGAGGCCGGCGTCCTCGTCGCGCACGAGCGCGGTGACTGGGTAGACGAGGCCGAGAGGGGGGTGCTCGTCCGAGGGCTCGGCCGAGTGTTGAGGCTGCTCGTCCGGGCGATAAGGGGAAGCTGTCATAGGAGTCTCCTGAGTGGTCTGCGCAGGGGAAGACGGTCGCGTCTGCATGAGAGGGTCCCGCCGGATCTGCTGACGGGACCCCTGGCGCATCCGGGGCTCAGCCCCATTTAATGCCGCACACAGGACAGCGGACGAACCGGTCCTTGTAGACCTCCGTTCCGCAGCCGCGGCAGACGTACATCGCACGGTGCCGCTGGTGGCGGGTGAAAGCGTTCACTCTGCTCATCACCTCCCTCCGGAGGAATCAGGATTTATCGGGGTGAGCACCACGTTGCCGCTGGGCAGGCGCGGCAGGAAGCCTCGCGGCCTGCCCCGCCTGCCTTGACCGCGTGCCGGAGCATGGCTCCGTGTGATTCGGGGCGACGAAGAGGACGGTTCGCGCGTCGGCGCGGCCGTTCGCCACGGCCTGGATGTCGAGGACCCTCTCGCGGGTCACCGACACGCCTGCTAGTGACATCCGAACGCTCGCAGCGCCCGGCTCGCTCGCCGAGAGGACAGCGCTCGGGAAGGCGACGCCGCGCCGCTCATCCGCGCCGAGGGCCTGAATGCCGGCCGCGGCGAGTTGGGCGCTCAGGGCGCGGTGCGCGGCGATGATCGCGCCCGGCTCGTCGGCGTTGAGCGCGGCGTTCAGAAGGATGGCGGCGATTGGATGCGGGCGAATTGACAGTTCGCCGAGCTCCGGCATGGCGATGCCGTCGTGCAGCTGCCGCAGGGGGTGCGCGCTGCGACGCAGCGCCGCCTCCTTCAGGGCGTGGTCGCGTAGCACGATCGCGCCGAGCTCGCCGGCGTCGAGGCGCTTTCCTGGCCCGAAGCTCAGCACCGCGGCGTCTCCGAGGGCGCCGACGGGTCGCCCGTCGAGAGTCGAGCCGAGGGCCTGTGCACAGTCCTCGACCACGGGCAGCTGTGGGAGTGTACTGCGCAGGGCGGCCACATCGGCGGCGATCCCGAAGAGATGTGTGGCGACCACGGCGCGGGTGCGCGCCGTGCGGCGTGACGCCGCCGCGACGGGGTCGATGGTTAGGGTCCCGGGGGCAACGGGCACGACGACGGGCACAGCGCCGAGCGTCCGTACGGCCGCGAGGCTCGCCGGCCAGTCGTACTGCGGAATCAGCACCTCGTCGCCGTGGCGGAGGCCCAGGGAGGCGAGCACGACCATCAGGCCGTAGCTCGCGCTCGGCACGAGGAGCACGGGGCGCCCCTCATGCTGAGCGGAGAGCCGGGCCTCGACGAGCCCGATCGCGCCGCCGCCAGTGAGTTGACTGCTCGGCGTCTGGACGCGCGCCTCGAGCCAGTCGTCGAGCGCGCGGTGGGCGTGCAGAACGAGGTCGAGGTCGGGCGACTGCGGCGACGAGGCTCGTTCAGTAGCCACGGACCCGCTCCAGCTTGCGGAGACGGTCGTCGATCGCGGCGACGTCGAGCGTGCCATCGGGGCGCACGCAGGTGTCAAGGTAGGCGGGCGGGACCGCGCCGTCCACGCCTAGGTGTCGCGCCGCGTTCCACGGGAGGTGCCCCGCCCAGGTCGTAGCCCGCACGGCGAGCAGCGACTGTCTCTCCTCCTCCGGTCCGATGAAATGCAGCGACTCGGCGATCGCTGCAGCGACGTGGGCCCCGCGCACGGCGCTATGGGCGGACTCCAGTGCGTGGATGTGGGCGCGGTGGAACAGTCGCACCGCTTGCCGGCCCGAGACAGCGACCGGCGCGTCGGCGAGAGCGAGTCCGGCCTCGGCGCTGTCGAAGTCGATGGCATCCCGCCGCGCCTGGATCGCCATGATCTGCGCGGCCTCCCATGGCGAGGGATGCAGGACTGGCACCACCGTGAAACGGTCCGTCGCTGCCTCGTCAAGCAGGTCGGGGCGGTTGGTAGCGCCGATCACGGTGACTCCAGCCTTCGCGCCGACGTCGCCGAGCCACGCGAACAGCGCCGCGCGAAGGTTCGCGGAGACCTCGCTGCCTTCTCCGCCCGCGGACTCGCCTCGGCGCCCGAGGCCGGCCTGGTCGGCCTCGTCGATGAACAGCACGGCAGGCGCGTTCGCCTCGATCGCGTCGAGGGCGCGGCGCAGGTTGTCCTCGCTATCGCCGACATAGCGCGCCCGGATCCGCCCGAGCTCGAGGACAGGGACGCCGAGCCACGAGCCGATCGCGGTGGACACCCGTGTCTTGCCGTTGCCGGGAGGTCCGGCCAGCACGAGCCGCAACCTCTCGCTTCCGTGAAGCTGCTCCTCCTGCAGCACCCGCCGCAACTGCGGAAGGCCCGCGACGTCCGCTTCGATGTCGAGCAGCTCGTCGTGGACGAACAGAGTGTCCCCGGCCGCCTGACGGATCGCCGCGTTCTTGTGCGCGATGATCTCGGCGACCTCGAGCGGATGTTGCGCCGAGGTGTGGAACCGCATCGCGCTGAGTCGGTGTAGCGGAATCCCGCCGGTCAGCCGCGCGGCGCGATCGAGGTCGAGCCCGGGCGCGAGGTGCAGCGGGCTGCGCCGGGCGTGCGTCATCAACTGGATGCCGTGGCGCCGCTCGTCGAGCTGGGGGAGGCCCAGGCTGATCTGGCGCACACAGGGGAGCCGGATGATCCGCTCGTCGACGCTCGCGGTGCGTCCGATGAGGACAAGTCGATGCCCGCCCAGGGACCATGCAGCGTTCTTCGGCAGGGCTGCGATCTGCTCAACGATGCGCGCGGTGTCGCCGCTGGCCGACTGCATCTCGTCCGGCGGCAGCACGTGCTCGGCGTAGTCGGCGATGAGCAGGTGCGGCGAGTCCGACTGCAAGCACGCCTCGCGCAGCTGGTCGAGGGCGACCGTCGGCGGTGTGTTCGGCCCGATGCCCCCGGGAACGCGCGCCCGCGGGGCGCCGGGGGCGGCGATGACCTCGACCTGACCGGCGATGGAGTAGTGCAGGGTGGCCATCCCGCGCTCGGCCGCGCGTGCGGCGAGCACTCGTGTGACTTCGCGGAGAGTGCCCTGGTCGGCGAGGAAGTCGCTGACGAGGTCGTTCACGACCAGGATCGTCCCGTCGATGCAGGCGCGGTCGAGAGCGTCGATGAGAAGCCACGCGCGGCCGGTCATCGAGCGTACTTCCGTGCGCGGCGGCGGCCCGTGGGTACCGCTTGCATCGCAGGTTGGGGGACGAGGCGAGCCGCACTCTGGTCGCCGAAGCTCACCAGGCGTTCGGCGAGCGAGCCGCCGCCACGCGCAGCGTTCTGGGCGAGCGAGCCGCCGCGAGGGTCGTGGTGCTGAACGTTCGCCTGCTCGTCGAGAGCAATGCCGGCCTCGCGCATCGCATCGACGAACTCGGCCTGACGGTCGTTGCAGCTGCCGTCGATCAGACCGAGGTAGTCCATCTCTACGGCACCGCCGTCACGGAACATGATCAGCATCGTCTCGTGACCGTTGCGGGCCTCGAACGCGCTCGTGCACTCGCCGTCGGCGCGCTCGATCGCGTACCCGAGCATCGGTAGTACGGCCGCCGCGGTGTCAGCGGCGGCGAAGCGCTCGAGAGCGCCGAGATCCTGCGCGACCGCCGCGACGGCGTCCTGGAGCGGCACCGACCCCGTCTGCGCTTCGGTCAGCGCGTCGAGGGATGACACGGGAAGGTGCTCTCGCCACAGCGGCAGCGCCTGATCGACGTGCGACCAGGCCGCCGCGACGGCGCTCGGGGTGGCGAGCGGCATGTCGGCGAGGTCCGCCGCCAAGGTGGCGGCAGCCTGCGAGCAGAGGCCGTGGAGCAGGGCTTCGTACTCGGTTGATGCGGAGTCGAAGGCGGTTGAGACGCTTGTCGAGGTGTACGAGGTCGTGGCGGTGCGGTAGGTGGACACTGGCGTGAGCCTTTCGTTGGCGTTGGGTTTTCCGGGGGTTTACTGGAGGATGTCGAAGGAGTCGTCGAGGCGCTCGGGCGCCGGCCCCGCGATGGGCTCGGCCTCGGGCTGGGGGCTGGGCTGCACGATCGGACGCCCCGGCGTGCGGGAAGCCGAGGGCGCGCGACCCGTTGCCTCCGGGCCGACGGGCTGCACAGGGCCGCCGGCCGTCGATGCGGGCGTCGCCGGGACGGTCATAGTGCTCGCCGCGTCCGGCACGCCCGAGGGCATCGCGACTGGGTCCAGCGTCCCGGTAGCGACGGCGGCGGCGGGAGCAGGCTCGAGCTGGCGATCGAGGTCCTGCTGGGTGAGTCCAGCACTGCGGAATGCGCGGCCGAGCCGACGCAGCATCCGCGCCTCGCGCACGTTGTGCCGGTTCTGGGCGGCTGCGGCGAGCCGACGCGTGCGGTAGGCCGCCCCGCGGGCCGCCTCAAGCTGCAGCAGGTGCAGCGCGGGCAGCAGAAAGTATCCGCTCGCGGTTTCGACTCCGGCGGCCAACGGCACCAGGATCTGGTTGAAGGCGGCGGACTGCCGCTCCTGCGCCGTGAGCTGGGCGATGAGACTCTTCTCCGTTGCGACCGCGGTCTGGTCCCCGTCGTCCTGGTACTTGACAAGCTGGTGCCGAGCCGTTGTGAGCTGCTCGGCGTACTCGATCTGCGCGCGGATCGGGGCAAGGGTGGCGAGGATGGCGATCACAATGACGACCGCGGCAAGGACGGCGATGACGGCGCCAGCGAAAACGAGCGGGCCGAGCCGCGTGCGCCAGCGGTTCACAAGCTGCTCGAGCACAAGTGCAGCGACGAAGGGCCAGCACATGAACACCAGCACGCCGACGAGGGCATACAGGCCGTTGCCGCCGCTCACCGACTTGATGATCGGCCAGTCCAGGACAGCGGCGGCGGTGATCGCGACGAGCCAGACGGCGAGCATAGCCAAGGTGAAGATCTTTACGCTCCAGCCGGGCTCGGTGCCGTGGGGGAACCCGGCGCGGATGCGGTCCACGCGAGCCTCGGCCTCGCTCTGTGCGGACTGCGCCGCGCTAATCTTCTGCTGGCTCCGAAGCCGGGAAGGCAGCTGGATGCGCGCGGTGATGCGCGCGTGGTCGCCGGGGTTCCCGCGGATCCGTTGACGCCGCGCGTCGACCAGGGCGGCGGCGCGCCGGGCGACGCCCGGCAGGAGGCGGGTGGCGGCGATCAGCGCGAAGGCGCCACCGGCAAGCAACATGACGGTCAAGACGATTTGCGAGATGGACATGGGTGGTCACTTCCCATCGATGAAGGTGTTGAGAGCGGAGACGGCGGCCTCGGGGCGCACACGGGTAATGTCACCCGCACCGCCCGTCTGGGCCCACGAGCGGAAGGAGGCGTAGAGCGTGTCCCAGCGAGACTCGTCGCCTGCCGGGTCCGGCTGGACGACGAGGACCGGGTGTCCGTTGAAGTTCGCGGCCTGCCGGGGGCGATTTTCGTCGAGGTCTGAGAGGACGGCGAAGGCGACGTCTCCCTGAGCGGGCGCGAGGAGTGCGAGCGCAGCAGTCCCGGCCGTGATACCGCTCAGGACCGAGTTCGCGGCATCCACGGGAACGCTCTGCAGCGTCACGGCCGCGGCGCTCTGTGCGGCCAGCGCCTCGTCGTAATACGCTGACCAGCTCTTTTCGGCCTTCTGCCAGCTGTCGAGCGGCCCCTCGGGGTCGAGGGCACCCGGCGCCGTCGGGTCCGGCCGGGCCGGCAGAGCCGGAACGCTTGGGATTGCGACCGCGTAGTTCGGGGCGTCCGAGGACAAGGAGTCAGTCGACACGAGCCGCACCGTCAGCTGCACGCCGACAACGGCGCGGACGCCGCCTCGGACGTCTGCTGGCTTCGGTGGGACGACTCGGCCGACAGCCGAGATGGTGTCGGCCTTCATGGCCTGGCGGAACGAGGCGTTCGTCGACGTGGTCGGGTCGATGAGCTCGAAACGGAGCCGCGGAGCGGGTGCAACACCGAGAGTGACGAGGGAATGCGTCGTGCTCGGCGTCGGGGCGGGGGCGCCTGTGAGGTGCGCCTCCAGCGCGGTGAGCGTGTCGCGCTCGAGGTAGGCGACGGCGCCCAGCAGAGCGACGACGAGGACGAAGCCGAGGATCTTCTTCACGGCGTCCACCCCGCCCAGGCCGCGAGCGCGGCGGAGTGGACGACTGCGATCGCCTCAAGGGCGGTCCGGTTGGCCTCGGCGGTCGGTGGAACGACCCGGACCTCCGCGGCAGACGTAAGGTGAAATCCGCCGCAGCCCTCAGCGCAGCGGTAGAAGCGCGTCTCGTGCCGCTTGGTCTCACCGTAGACGGCGAGCTGGTGCGCTCCCGTCCACTGCGCGCTGCGCAGGGCATCGCGCGCCTGGTGCGCGTCGCGGTAGCGGCGCTTCCCGGAGGAGCGGCAGATCGCGACCGCATGGCGCTCGATGGTAACAGGACCGCGGCGACGGGAACGGCTGCGGCCGATCGACGCCTGGCCGGAATCCCGGCGGGCGGTGTGGCTGATGCTGGTCAATTCGTGCTCCGTATCTTCTGGGCGGACGGTGCTGCTCATCAGATATTGGGCGTGGGCAGGATCAGGCAGCCAGACGTGATCGCTGCCCGCTCTGCCCGGCCTGCCTGCCGACGCCGAGAGCGGCATCCAACGAGGTCGCGCGGAGGTGGTGTTTACTGAGGACGCCAGTCTTGAAAGAATCTCGACATGAGGAGTGCCATGCGGAGCCGGCGAGATGACCAGTTCCCGGTGCGTCTCGCCCGCTTTCTGCAAGAGCGACAGATCCCCCAGGACGGTGCACTCGGCCGCACGGTCAGCGCGATCGCGAGCTATCTCGATGAGCTGAAGACCGGTCACGGACTCGCGATACCTTGGACGAAGAGCAACGCGAGGACGCCACGGGTCTCGACGGATCCCCTCGCTGTGCACTACTTTCCGCCCGACCCCGACGACCCGCTCGCGGTCGATATCGAGGTGGCGGCGCGGCTGTTGTACGACTCGCTGGTTCGGTTATCGACGCAGCCGGAGGTTCAGAAGACGCTGAACCAGTTGCTCCCCCTCGCGCCTGAGCAGGTCATGCTGCTCGGCCAACTCGCGTGGAACATCGTCAAGGAGCCGGAATTCCAGCGGCTTCCGCTCGGTACCGAGCGACGAGAGGACGGCAGGCGCCTGGCTATCGCCTCACGCGACGTCGACTTCGCGGAGCTTAGTTGGACCAAGCGGACCGAGCATCGAGAGCTCGAGAGGTTGAGGCTCGGGAAGGGGGACGGAGGCTTCCGGAGACCTGTCACACAACTCACGCTATGGATCGCATGGGACATCGCCCACGCGCGCGGGCTACCGCCGGCTGCGGAGGTCATCGATGAGGGCGACGCCGACGAGGTCGCACAGACGGCCATCGCACAGACGGCCGCTGGCGCGCAGGTCGCACCAGTCGCGAATGCTGTGGTCACGGCGCCTCGGCCCAAGCGCGTTCTCATCGTCGAGGACCATATTGGTAGAGAACTCGAGCAGGAACTCATCGACCGGTACCGTGGCCCGATCGAGATCTATCTCGTCGCCGACCGCGACCAGTTCGAGAGGATGCAGCAGAACGTCGCAGACATCGACCTTGTGCTCCTCGACTACCATCTCGGCGGCTCTGACAGCAATTTCAGCGGGCTTCTCATCGCGAGGCAGATCATGAACGTTGAGGCGCCAGTCGCGGTTCTAGGGATGAGTTTCGCCCGCCCCGGGGTGAACGACGGGGCTCCGGTGCTGAAGTACGACCTCAGGGAATTCGTGTCCAAGCACGCGCGCGATGACAGCACGGCGGTGGAGGGCATCGTGACGACGGCGCTGGGGATTCTAGCCTCGACCGACGAGGACACGCGTGATCACTACCGCACGCGCTCGGCCCTGATGCATCACCGCGCCCGAACCAAACTGCGCATGCTTGGCGCAGACGAGACGCGATTTGCTCAGATGGAGGAGTCAGCAGAGCGGCTGAGAGCGGCCGTCGACTCGCCCGATCTGCAGCTGATGCGCCGGTTATCGCATCGCTTCTACGAGGACTGGTGCGGATGAGCGCCCGCAGACCAGTCCAACTGCATTATCTCGACGTCAGCATCCACTCGTGGGACGGTGAACCGCACGCGCGCGCCGCCCCGATCGCGGTTGCCCAATTCGACCGGGCCTGCGTGGGAGGCGAGCAGTCGATAAGCTTTGAGCCCGTGGCCATGATCGGATGCGCCGCTCGTCTGCGCCTCGCGACCTGATGAGAACGCGTTCAGGATCTCGGCGGGAAATCCCTCGCCCCGGTCTATAACGGTGAACGTGACGGCCGAGTCGCTCACTGTGACCCCCAGGTGGATGCCAGACTCCACCGACCTGCCGCGCGCCCGCGAGTCACGGATCGAATTCACGGAGTTGTGAAGAGCGTCCCACAGCGCCACATACAGTAGGACATAGGGCCCCTTGATCTTGATCGCGTCGTCGACATCAGGGGCGTCGATGAAGAACTCGATGTCAGGGGACCCCTTCTGGCGCTCAAACCGCAGTTGAACGACCGTGATCAGGTCCTTGACAGAAACGGGGACGTCGGGGTCCTTAAGATCGTCGATGCCGATCTGCACCTCGCGCTCGTCCGCGCCGGCGCTGTCGACGATGATGCCGCGGACGTCGTGGAGCAGATGACGATAGAGCTCCGCGTCGAACTGCTGGTCATAATCGGTACGGGCGGTGCGAAGCATGCGATGGACCGCATTCGTAAACCACCCGCGCGACCGGTCATTCGCAAAGGTCCTTCGGAGCGCATACCAGGGTGCCTTGTTGATCATTCGGTAGCGACCGTCGGGAAGCTGTTCGACATATCGTGCGGCGGTTAGCTTCTGAAGCTCGGCTTCGATCGTGACCAGTTCGAGGTCGACGGGCAGCGGTTCTGTTGTCGCCTCCTGCGCCGACTCGCGCACAAAGTATTCGATCTCCTCGCGGGTAGCGCCGGACCGTTCCCCCCATTCGGAGATGGCTGCCAGGACCACGACGGTCCCGGCGGAGCCGAGGTCCTTCGCCACCAACTCAGAAAGCATCAGGTCGAAGCTGGGGGTCGCCCTCCTGTCGCTGAAGCTAATCGCGGCGGGCGATTCCTTCTTTATCGCCTCGACGACGCGCCACAAGACGTAGGGGTGCTCTTCGAGCATGTCTTTGAGCGCCTCCCGCTCGGCCTGAGTGAGGTCGACGCCCAGGATGTAGAGAAGTCGGCGGAGGTGCTCCGGGCTTATCGCCGAAGCGCCCGGTGTCTGGGCACTTCTGCCCAGCACCTCGTCGAAGTCCAATCTGGAGGCAACCAGGCGGTGCAGACGGAGTTGTCGCAGGTCGAGCCGGTTGGCAGGGTCGGGAAGATACATGAGGGAGAGGATGTCTCCGATGGTGATCGTCGCGCCCCAGGGCCCTCGTTCCATCTCAGTCGCCAGACGCCAGTCCATGTCGGTGGCAAGGCGGAAGAGCGCGGGGGACTCCGACGTCCCGATCGCCACGTCGACCACTGAGTTGTCGGCCCATTTGATGCTCGAGGTGCCGTAGGGAGCCGGGAACTCAAACCTCGCGACGGGGCCGCCCGTTCCCTCGACGATGCGCGGCTGCGGCGTGGACGGACTCACGAGGGCCTGCACGGCGGCGACGTAATGCTCGATCGCCCCGTCTGCTCCCGCTGCCATTGCCGCGAGCGCTGTGATCACGCGCTGGCCCTCTGAATCGTCTTCGGTGGGAACGAAGTCCGCGAAGCCCGGCGGCCGCTCGTCGACGCGGGTGAGCCCGTTGACGACCTCGCGCAGCCGCAGGCTGTTCCAACGGAATGCCGGCGGCGGGGCGAAGTCGGATGCCGGGGCGCGGTGCAGCCGCCGTGCGTCGTCCAAGGCGGTGTTGTACTCGCCGATCCGGATGAGACCCTCCACGTACTCGCGCAGGGAGTCGTCTATATCCTCACGGGAGTTGAGCACAGTGGCGATCTCCTGCACTCGGAGCTCTTCGGTGTGTTTGAGGTCGGCCTCGACGGCGCTCAGCGTGTCCTCGTCGGGTTCAGACGCCTCCATCCCGATCCGCAACTCCTCGACCGGTGTGCCGAGGCGCTCGGCGGTCGCCGCTATACGCGCGACCCGCGACTGGAGCTGTTCGACCCGTCGATCGCGCTCAAGCTCCCACGACCGCCGCAGACGAGTCAGGACCTCCACGTCTACCGCGTTCTTTTCATCTAGACACTGGATGAACGAAGCGGCGGCGGAGAGATCGGGGTCGTGCAGGTACGTATTTAGTGCGTCTTCCGGTGAACGAATCTCAAGCAGATCGAGCGCTGCGAGGCGGGCCCGATCAGCCGGACCGGTATCGACGAGGCGACGGTACCGCGGCAAGCGCCAAACATCGAGGATGCGCGGATCGACAGCGATGGGATCGAGTGCGAGCTGGTGAAGCGCCCGAGCGAAAAGCGCGTCACTTGCCGTGCTTCCAACATGCGCCGACAGCAGCTCGTGCGCCGACTTCACGATTCCTTCCGCCGATTCCCGCTCGCCATCCAGCAGACCGCGCGTGGTTGACGGGCTCGCCTCGGCCGCGTCGAGGATCTTCATCGCGGCGACGCGGGTCGCCCGCCGTTTGGTCGTGAACCCGGTCCGCAGCTTGCCGACCAGCTCCACCGCGCCCGCCCGGTGAGCCGCATCCACCAGCCAGCGCTGGTCGTCGGCCTCATATTGCCGGTACCAGTCCGAGAGACTGTTCAGCTCGCGAGCGCGGATGATCTCCAGCGCACGGTCGAATTCCTGGCCCTCGCTGAACACGAAGTCGATCGTCTTCCGACCGTCATGGATCAGCTGCTTGACGTTGCGAAGGTCGTCTACGGTCTTGGCGAACTCCAACCAACCTGCTTCGGCTAGCTCCGCGGCCCGGCGCTTCTGCCGGTCCTCGCGTAGGGCCGCAATATCGATCTCGCCGAAGCGGTGGCCGTGGCGGAGGACCTGGTCGATGAGGGCCGCGACGCTAGGGGTCGCGGCTTCGCGCATAGCGCGCAGGGCCTCGCCGAGTTCGCTTCGACCGGCGACGAGATAGCAGGCCGCTGCATGCACCGCCAGGGCGTCGTGCTCGGGCTGACCGACATTCCCTTCCGCTGCCTCAAGGTAGAGCACGAGTTCTTCCGTTGGCGCCGCGGCGACCTCGAGGAAGCGGGCAGTCGGCTGGATCGTCGGTGTCGGAATGGCCTGCCGGAACGCGAGTGCGACCTCCCAGTCGGCGCGGTCGACTGCGAGTTGGGCAAGCTCGAGGAGCCGGTCAACTGTCGGCCCCGAGGCACCTGCTGCCAGGAACCAGAGGAAGCGCTCGAGTGTCTCCGCACTCCCGGCGAGTCGCAGCACCTCTAGGACGGCGGCCGTCTGCTCCGGGCGCACGAACTGAGAGAAAGTCCCGACCTCTACCAGTCCCGCGCGGTCGTTTTCGGCGAACGAGGCGGCCGCGTCAACGGCGGCGGAGGAGAGCCGGGGAACGGCCCTTTCCGGAGTCGCGGCGATCGGCGCGACCCTTGCTCCCAGCGCCTCGGCGATCCGGTTCGATACTTCCGCCGATGTGATCTCTAGACTGATCTCGCTGCTCATCCGCTTGCGAGAAACGCCCTCAAAACTCAGGTAGTTGAAGCTGCCGACCACGGCGACCTCGTCAGCGACGAGAACCTTCGCGTGGTTTTTTTCTCGTTGGCGGATCGGTACCCCGCCTGACGGCTCGGGTGTGTCGGACAACTCTTCGAGGTCCGCCGTAGTGGTCCCTTGAGAGAGTTCGCCATAAAGGAACTCCAGTGTCGCGCCCCGCTCGCGAGCGGCGATCGCGCGCGAGGCCAGGTCCCGATGGACGAGCTGGGCGGAGACGCGGTGCGAAGTGACGACCATGCGTTGCTTCGCACGCGACATGAGGCTTCGGATCAACTCGTGATGCTGATCATCCTGATATAGGCGGACAACAGGGCTGGGGCGGCCCATGCTAGCGGCGATTTCCGCGGCGACCGAGCGCCAGCCTTCCGCCCAGAGCACCACTCGCGGGTCTCCCGGCGCGGCCTTAACCAACTCGCTATCGAGGCGCGGGAAGGCCGGTGTGACCTGGTTTGAGGCGATCTCCTGCCGGTCAAACTCGGTCGCAGAGCGCAGAATGCCTCGGCCCAGGCCGTAGTCGGGAATCAGCTCTGCGGCCCACACCAGAAGCTCTTCGATGGTCGGCGCCCGACCCTGGTCGCGCGCCGAGACTACGACTCCGAGCTCGGCAAGATCGGACTGCGACAGGTAGTTCTTGCTGGTCACGAGCGCACTTCGGTCATCGGCGATGACCAGCTTTGCGTGAATGTGCGCAGGCGTCGTGGCGAAACGGGCGCCGCCACTTTCGTCGCCACCATCCCTCCGCCGATGACGAGAGATCGCGTAGAACGCCTGCTTGACCCGCTCGTCCAGATCGCTGGTCTGCCCGTCGAGGCCCCAGACGAAGAAGACGCGCACCCCACGGGCCACTGCACGTTCAAGGCTCGGCCGGTACTCGTTAATTCGCTTGATCGTGATCTTGGGGACCGCGAGCACCAGTTGGCGCTCAGCGCTGTCGATCAACTTGTTGATCGCGACCCTGTGCTCGCTTTCCGTCGAGATGACTTCGACGTCCATCTCGCGATCCATCTGCGCTCTGCTGCGGTCGAGCAGCGCGCTCGCAAGCTTCTTAGCTCGTTCGTGCTCCTGTTGGCGCACCCCCTGGTCGACGTCAGAGAGGCTCTTGGTCAGCCGAGCGAGCTCGTCGAACTGCTCGTCGAAGGTGGCGATGTGTCCTGGGTGGCCGGCCGTTGCCAGCGAGCGCAGGGCGGTCACGAACTCATGATTCGGGTTTGATCGGATAAAGGCCTGCAGTCGTACGTCCGCGTACTCGCGCAGATCTTCGCGGATGGGCTGCTCCGCCAGCCGGACGCGAAGCAGGTCGTCGTCCTTCCAGACTTCAAGCCTCAACGGAACATATCGGCGGGAAACCGGCAACTCGGGCAGTACAGGGACCGGCCGGATGCTCTCGATCCGCTGGTGCCCGTGGTACTCCAAGCTTTGACCCCGGTCGGCGTCGAGGCCTCGGGCGACGGCGTCGCCGAGCTCATTGAGCCGTACCTGCCGCGGATCTCGATCGCCTGCCAGGAGCGGCACGATCATGCGCCGATCGAGCGGGCGACTCTGCGCGCGTTCCGCAAGAACACGGCCGGTGAGCCGCTCGAGCAGGACCGTGGTAACCTCGCTGCTGCGCCGGACGCTGCCCCGGCCCTCGGCGCCCGTGGCCAGATAGCTTCGGCCTTCCTCGGACACCCGAATTGTCTCTCTCGTCATCCCAAGGTCCACAGTGATCAGACCGGACATCCATAGGTCGCCCAAGAGGTCCGCCGTAATGCGCGGTGTCAGCCCAAAGACGTCGGCTAGTTTGTCGAGCTCGTCCACGCCAGCTAGGACAGCGCGGAGGACGAGCGTCTCCAGCTCCGCAGCAGCACCTGCGGGCGCCAGTTCCAGCCGCACACCGATCGCGTCGGCCTGAGCGTAGACCACGACCTCGCTCATACGAGTCCTGCTTCCGCCAAGGTGATCACGTCGCCGTTTCGTCGGATGGTGGACACGATCTCCGCCCATTCGTCCCCGGCATGGGCCTCGAATAACTCGAGGTTCCCGACCATGACCAGGAGTGATCGAGCTCGTGACAGGAGGACATTGGCGCGGCCGGAATCTACGAGGTGGCCCGCGTTGGTCGCAGGATTGTCGCGATCGCCGATCTGGTCGCGGACCAGCGACACCACCACGACGTCCGCCTCGCGCCCCTGGAATGAGTCGATCGTGGCGATATCCTGGGTGTGCTCCGCCATCCTCCGCTTAAGTTCTTCCATCTGCCCGCGATACGGGGTGAGCACGACCACGCTCTTGTCCTGCTCCCGAAGTCCTCGATCAAGCTTGCGAACGATCCGGGCCACGTCCTGGGCCTCGTCGTCATTCGACCAGCTGGAGTTGCGTCGTGTCGCCCGTTTTCGCGTCTGGGTGTCGACCCACACGATCGCGCGATTCGTCACCCATTCCGGCTCGTTGAGTCCGTGCGGGCGACGACCGTGAGGCGAGGCGAGGCCGCCGGACTCTTTGTAGAAGGTGGTCGAGACTATCTCGGCGATACGCTCGTCCATCCGGCGCTGCTCGCGTAGTGTGTGCCGCCAGGTCGCCGGTTCGTCCGGACGCATGCGAAGGAGTTCTGCGAATAGCTCGAAGCCAGCCACAAGGGTCTCCCGCTGGCGAGACATCTCCTGCAGCTCCGGATCCTGGTCCTCGATCAGATCGGCAAGAAAGCGTTCGATGTCGGAGCGACCATAGGCGCCGATCTGCGCGTGGTCCCCGACAAGAGTCCATCGTGTTCCCCTGACAAGCGCGATGGCGAGTTCGGACGGCCAGGCATGCGCGGCCTCCTCAATGATCACCCAGTCGAAGGGCTCGTCCGAACCGCGGTCGACGAGGTTTGCTTCTGTCGCGGCCCCCGTGGTGGCGAAGACCAGATTCGTCCCGCGACGAAGTCGCCAGCGCAGGTCGAGTGCCAGCCCATCGATCGTTCCCAACCACTCTGTGAGGATCGGCACGAGTTCGCGGTTCTCGCCTTGACGGCGAGTTAGCCAGTCGCGGACGGCCCTCTTCGCAGATACGACCAGGTCGCGGACCGCCGCGTCCTCGAGATAGCGGCTCATGCCGGGCGAGACGCTGCGCTCGGTGTGCTGACTCGCCACGCGCACCGCCGTGTGTACGCGATTCGAGCCGTTTGATTTCAGTTCCAAATTTTGGAGGATGCGTTCGGCGAGGTTGTCTAACGCGTCGTGGGACTGCGCTGAAACTAGCACCCGGCCGCCGAGTTCGCGTCGCAGGAATTCAGAGACCGCCTGGGCCGTTATCGTAGTCTTTCCGGTTCCGGGCGGCCCCTGGACCACGAAGAGAGTTTCGTGCGCGAGCATCTGCCGGACAATCTGCGCCCCCTCACCGCTGAGCGTCCCGGCAGCGTCGGCACCCCAGCGATGCAGCCCTCGTGGGCTGCTGCTTGGATGCTCGAGCTGAGCGAGGAGGTCCCGCCGTTGCGAAAGCTCCTCCACCGCCGCGCGCTGTGCCCGGATCTGCATTGAGGTGGCGTTGTCGTCCGCGAGGCGCAGCCAGCCATGCGAAGGGATGGAGTGCCCCGGCGCCGTCTTCAACTCGATCTCGTTGCCCCGGACGGAATCGACCGTTGCCGTCATCCCCTGCCGGAGTCGAGTGCCCTCTTCTGCGAGGCTGACCTTGATTTCCTTATCCTGCTCGTACAGCTCTCCCCGAATGAAGTCGGTCAGGACGGGTCGATCCTTGTTGTCGACGACGACTCGAGTCAGCGAGTCGACGAGCTCGCTGATACGCGTCCTCTCGGCGATTTGATCGCTTGCGATCCGCGGACGGCCCGGCACCGACGCGTCGATTACCTCGTAGGCGTACTCCCGACTTCGAAGCACCGCGGCCTGGTAGTCCACGTACCAACTCATTGCCTGCCGCCGCCGGAGCGTGGCGTCATCCGACGGCGCGTCCGGAACGAGCTTGTCGAGCAGAGCGCCCCACAACGGGCGCCCCAGCACGTTCGCGTCGTGGGCCTGCTTTGTGAGCTCGAAGTTGACGGTGTCCACCTCGTTGACGACGCGGGACATGTTCCGGGCGAGAAACGTCTCGAGGGATCGGTAGATACGGCTCTTGTCGATCACATAGCGGATGATCTGGACCTGAGGGTAGTGCTTCGGCAGGCCGATACCGTGGCGCTTGAACATCTCTTCCAGGAACCATACGAAGCGGCGCCCCTCGATCACCGTCTTTGCCTTTTGCGCGCGCTCGGGGAGTCCGTCCCAGACGAAGGGAGCGGCCCCGCTCGCGGACTTAAGGACACGGCTTCCTCGCATGTCCTGCTTGATGAGCTCGGCGAGTTCGGCCTCGCCGTCAGGCGTCGAGGTCGACTCGGAGAGATAGCCCCACCTGAAGAGGGTCTTGTCGGTCCGCTCCGAGCCCGGCATGTAAGCCACCAAGTAGGGGCGCTGTTGCTGCTCCTCGCCGCCTGCCTCAAACTCCATCAGTGCGGCCCCGTAGATGCGGCCAAGTTTTTCGACTACGTCGGCCGCGGTGGGTCGCGGCGGATTCTCCGCGATCATTGCCGCGATCAGCTCTCGTAGCTCGCGGGGAAGACGGCTGGCCGCTACCGCGGAGCGGATGCGCTTCTGCAGCGCAAGCACTGAGGGGGTGTCTCCATAGTCCGCGTATGTGCCGAACATCTCGGCTCCGAACAGCCAGTCCACCGCGATCATCCCCAGCCCGAACACATCGGACGAGAACTCGTTGCCGTCGGGGCGATCCTCGTGACCGAACATGAAGCGGAGCCGCTCCGGTGGGGCGAAAACCCGGCTGCGCGCCGGCTGGCGCAGCAAGAATTCGCGCACCGCCTCAGGACCGGCTCGGCCCGGCCGGAGCGCACGCAACAGGTTCGACAGCATCCCGCTCATCTCGAAGCGCGCCAATTGCACCCGGAGAACGCCCGCTAGGGCCTCCGGGTCGTCCGCCTCGGCCTCGGGCAGACCAGGGGTCTCGAACTCGACCGTGCCCGACCACAGGTTGCGGTGGGAGATACGCGAATCGTGGATCGCGGCAAGAGCGTCGGCGAGAAGCCAAAGATGCCGCACCGCGTCCGCTGGCCGCTGCATCAAGAACTCCGACAGCTGAGAGGCTGCCGCGTCAAGGTCGAGCAGTCCGACTTGGCGGGTGCGTACATAGGCTGCACCAGGGAAGCCCACGTCGTCGGGCGGAATGTAGCCGCTGTCTAGCAACTCCGGCAGCGCGCTGTGCGCCAGACCACCGAGGCGCTCGAGCGCCGACGTCTCCTGCCGCCAGAGCGCCCCGCCGAGCTCGCCGACACCAACGTAGACGGTAAGAGTGACGTCGGTCTTCTCGTCGGCGGTCAGCTCGCGAAAGCGGTAGATCAGACCTGCGACGACGGTTTCGGGCGAGTCTTCTGCCCCTTCGACGGACCTGAACCGGTCTGCACCGTGGACCGGGTCCTCTCGCAGCCGCCGAATGATAGCGCCAAGCGTCTGCTCACTGCCTTCGGCCATCCTGCCCCCGTCTTGCGCAACCCGCCGCAAGAGCCTTAGCGGTCCTGTAGATTGCTCAGTTTTTGTAGCGTACTTGCACGAGCCCGACTTCGCGCAAGATTCCGGACGTAACTACACCACAACTGGGGTGACCCTTCCGGGTGAGCAGCCAGTTGCCATCGCACACCCGAACATTGAGGCTCGGTTAGCGCTGCTCCGTGACAGCGACCCGGCCGACGTCGAGTACATCTCCATCATGTTCGAGATGAAGCACGAAGCGGATGCGACCGCTACGAAGAAGCGGGACGAAGACTTTGTCAAGGAGCTCGACAAGGACTGGCCGTCGGCGTGGGAGTTCGCCGGCCCATCCCTATACCCGTGCGCAATGGTGTTGTCGTAACGCACGAGGTTTTCAGCTCGTTCGATCGAGGGAGTCGCAGGCGGCCCTTTGCCAGCGCCCTGCTGGATCGATATCCCGCCGGATCAGTAGGTACTGGGTTGCTCCAGTCGGAGGGCAGCAGGACGGGGCGGATCCCCTCCAGGAGCGCCCGTTCGGCGACGCGGGCGGACCGGCTGGCGGAGCGCCCCGCGATCAAAGTGACTTCACGGGGGGACTCCCAGCCGGCTTCACATTGTCTCGATGACCCGCCGCGCAAGGTCTGCGGCCCTGGCCCCGTAGTTCCCCCCATCGAGTACGGCCGCCGTGGCGTAGGCGCCGTTGAGGATGATGAGCAGGTCGTCGGCGAGCCTGTCCGGGTCGGCGGCGCCGGCCTCCGCCGCCAGGTCGCGGAAGAGGTCGCGCACAGCGTGCTTGTGGCGGACGGAGACCAGGTGGGCCGGGTGGTCGCCCTCCGGGAACTCGGTGTTCGTGTTCAGCATCGGGCAGCCGCGGTATCCGGAGCGCGCCGTCTCGCCGGCGAGGGTCTCGAACACGGCGATCAGCTTCTCGCGAGGGTCGGGGTGTGGCTCCATCGCTGCGTTCATCAGCTCGAACCACGCGTCCGCGCGCTCTTGCACGTATGCGGTGGCCAGGGCGTCCTTGCTCGGGAACTGGCGGTAGACCGTCGCGTTGCCCATGTTCGCCTCCTTGACGATGGTGTCCATGCCGACGGCGCGGATCCCTCGCTCGTAGAAGAGCCGGGTCGCCACCTGAAGCACGTCGTTCCGGTTCTGCTCTCCCGTCCTGCGCATGGTCATCGCTCGCCTTTCCGTTTTCTCAGCCGTTCCAGTTTGACAGACGGAACGATCCGTCACAAGAATGTGTGAGAACGATCCGTCACATTCGGCGGTCACCCCGGAATGGAGAACCATGAGCAGCACCGACCTTGCAGGCAAGCGTGTCGTCGTCATCGGCGGCACTTCGGGAATCGGTCGCGCGATCGCGGAGCACGCCGTCGCGTCCGGAGCCCGGGTCGTCGCGGCCTCGCGCACCGCCGACCAGAGCAGCCCGAACCCGCAGCTCGCCTTCGAGCAGGTCGACCTGACCTCGACGTCCTCGATCGAGGCGCTGTTCGAGCGCGTGGGCGCGTTCGACCACCTCGTGCTCTCGGCCGGCCCCGGCGCGATGGGCTCCGTCCGTGAGCTGAGCTCCGACGCCGCTCGCCCGTTCATGGACACCAAGTTCTGGGGATACTACGACGCGATCCGCGCCGCCGCCGAGCGCATCTCGGCCGACGGCTCGATGACGCTCGTCGGAGGCGGCGCGAGCAGGAAGCACGCGCCGGGACGCCCGATGATGGCCGCGATCAACGCCGCCATCGAGGCACTCGGCAAGGCGAACGCCATCGACCTCGCGCCGGTCCGCGTCAACGTCATCGCGCCCGGCCTGGTGGACACCCCGGCCTACGCCGGCCTCCCCGACGAGATCCGCGACGGGATGCTCGCGGGCTACGCCGCCACCGTTCCGGCCGGCCGCGCCGGGCTTCCTGAGGATGTGGCGACAGCTGCACTGTTCCTGATGACCAACACGTTCGTCACCGGTACCGTGCTCGACGTCGACGGCGGCGTCCAGATCGTCTGAGCCCGACTCGAGTCGAAACGCCGAGAAGCCGTAACGCCAGAGAAAAAACGTCAGAGAAGGAGGAGTCACCCATGACCAGCTCCATCGCCGTCGCCGTGATCGGCACCGGCATCATCGGCCGCACGCTGGCGGCCCGCTTCGCCGAGGCCGGCCACACGGTCGTCATCGGAACCCGCGACCCCGGCCGCGCCGAGGTCGCGGAACTCGCGCAGCAGACCGGCGCGCGGCTCGCGAGCATCGAGGACGCCATCGACGCGTCCGACGCCGTGGTGTGGGCCATCAACGGCGCCGCCATGGCCGAAGCCGTTCCGGCACACGGGCCGCGCCTCGGCGGCAAGGTCGTGATCGATGCGACGAACTCGGTCGGAGCCGCCGTAATGAACAGCCTGGAGCTCCTGGGCGCCCACGCGCCCGACGCACGGCTCTACCGGGCGTTCAACAGTCTCGGCTGGGAGAACTTCGCCGACCCGCACTACGGCGACATCGTCGGCGACCTGCTCTACTGCGGCCCGGCGGGCGCCGGAGCCGAGGTCGCCGAGTCGCTCATCCAGGCGACCGGCCTCCGCCCGATCCGGGTCGGCGACACCGACGCCGTCGGGATCGTCGACAGCATGGCCTACCTCTGGTTCGCGCTCGCGTTCGGCCAGGGCATGGGCCGCGGCGTCGGCTTCAAGATCCTCACCCGCTGAAAAACCCGCTCCACCCAACGCACTAGGAGATACATGAACATCGCAGTCATCGGCACCGGAATGGTCGGCCGCACCCTCGCCGCGCGCCTGGCCCAGCTCGGCCACGACGTCACCATCGGAACACGCGACCCCGAGGTCACCCTCGCCCGCACCGAGCCGGACGCCATGGGCGCACCCGGATTCGGCACCTGGGCCGCCGAGAACCCCGGCATCCGCGTCGCCGCGTTCGGCGACGCCGCCCGCGGCGCCGAGCTGATCGTCAACGCCACCAACGGCAGCGCGTCGATCGAGGCCCTCCGCCTCGCCGGAGCCAGCGACCGCGCCGGCACGATCATCCTCGACATCGCCAACCCGCTCGACTTCAGCGCCGGGATGCCGCCGACCCTGTTCGTGAAGGACACTTCCTCGCTCGGCGAGCAGATCCAGGACGCGTTCCCCACCGCCCGCGTGGTCAAGTCGCTGAACACCCTCAACGCCGACCTGATGGCGGACCCTGGGCGCCTCCCGGAGTCCAGCACCGTGTTCGTCTCGGGTGACGATGCCGAGGCCAAGCAGGTTGTCACCGGCCTGCTGGAGCAGTTCGGCCACGCCGACATCATCGACCTCGGCGACCTGTCCACCGCCCGCGGCACCGAGATGCTCCTGCCGGTGTGGCTGCGCCTGTGGGGCGCGCTCGGAACGGCCGAGTTCAACTTCAAGATCGTCCGCTGACCAACCGAAAAACCCTGGAAAGGAACCGTTTCATGCGCGCAGTTCAGATCGATGCTCCCGGTGCCGAGTTCACGCTGGTCGAGAAGGCGATCCCGGAGGTCCCTCGCGGCCACGTCCTGGTGAAGGTCGCGGCGAACGGCATCTGCCACAGCGACGCGATGCCCGGCGCGGGGATGTCCTCCGCCTACCCGCGCGTGCCCGGCCACGAGGTGGCCGGCACCGTCGAGACGCTGGGGGAGGGCGTCACCCGGTGGGAGCCCGGCCAGCGGGTCGGCGTCGGCTGGTTCGGCGGCGCCTGCTTCGAGTGCGACGCGTGCCGGCGGGGCGACTTCGTCTCCTGCAGCGTCGGGAAGGTCACCGGCCTGACCGTCGACGGCGGCTACGCCGAGTACCTCGTCGCACCGGCGGACGCGCTCGCCGCGATCCCGGACGCTCTGAGCTTCGAGGAGGCCGCACCCCTGCTGTGCGCCGGAGTGACGACCTTCAATGCGATCCGCTCCAGCGGCGTCCGCCCCGGCGACCGCGTCGCCGTGGTCGGGCTCGGCGGCCTGGGCCACCTCGGTGTCCAGTTCGCCTCCAAGCTGGGCTTCGAGACCATCGCCATCGCGCGCGGAAGCGAGAAGGAGCCGTTCGCGCGCGAGCTCGGCGCCGACCACTACATCGACAGCACCACCGCCGATGTCGCGGAGGAGCTCACCAAGCTGGGCGGCGCCGACCTCGTCATCGCCACGGTCACCGACGCCGACGCCATGGCGGCGACCGTCCCCGGCCTGGACGCCCGCGGCCGCCTGATCGTCCTCGGGGTGCCGCAGCAGCCGCTGCAGGTCAATGCGGTGGACCTCGTCCTCGGCAGCCGTGGCGTCGCCGGCCACGCCTCCGGCACCGCGAAGGACTCCGAGGACACGCTGCGCTTCGCCGCACGCACCGGCGTGCGCCCGATGATCGAGACCTACCCGCTCGAGAACGCGGCCGAGGGATTCGACCGGATGATGTCGGGGAAGGCGCGCTTCCGCGTCGTGCTCACCAACGCCTGATTCCGAGACCGGTCCTGCCCCGGAGACGCACGGCGCGTCCCCGGGGCAGGCGCGGACCCCACCCGTTTTGGGTGCGCCGACGACCTGCGGACAGTAGACACCAGGGTCTATCCTGCGAATGCAGACGAGATCCTTGGGGGAGTGATACGTGGCAGACGACAGCGAGCCGCCGCAGGGGCGGGGGTTGCTTGCTGTCTGGGTCCTGTTGGGTGCTCTGGCGGTCGCGGAGGCCGTCGTCGGCGGGATCGCCGCTGCCGGCGGGTTGAGCCACGTGAGGTGACGGGCGGGTCCGACCGCACCCCGATGGCCCCGAGCGATTGCCACAACACCATGACGTGACGTATCCTCAGTTGTGCTCGGGGCAACCTGCCGACGGCGCACTCGCGGGTTTCGCACGCTTGCGCTCGTCTCGTCGGTGATCACGGCGGCCGCGCTCGGTGTCCTCGCCGGCGCGGAGCCCGGGACCGCCGCGACCGCACCGCTGCCCAGCGGCACATATTGCCAGGGGCCGCAATCCAGCCAGCCCGCCACGGGACCCACCAAAGTCGCATTCATCGACCTCGAGAACGAGTCCGCCTCCGCCGTCAGCTCCTCTCCCGACGCGCCGTTCCAGAACGGGACCCTCACCGGGCAGTGCGGCACCTTCGCGACGACGGCGATGCACAGCATCACACACCCCTCGGAGGGCAACTACGCGGGGCAGGTGTCCGGCCTCAACGCCGCAACCGACCCTGTGGCCCGCTTCACCTTGTCGGACTGCGCGCCGGACAGCACGTCGTCGTCCTGCGCCTTCGGCGGCGGCCATTTCGACAGCTCGGTTCCCTCCCTCTTCTCGCAGGTGGAGTCGGCGTTCGGAACCGGCGGCTGGAAGAGCTACGCCGACGACATGCCCGCCAACTGCAGGATGTCGGATGCCACGCCCTACGCGACCGTGGGGAGTTCGACCTACATGAAGTACGTGGTCAGGCACAATCCGGCCGCGTACTTCAACGGGATCGCCTGCGGGTCTCAGGACGTCCCCTCCGGCGATTGGGCGAACGGACAGGGCGCCCTCTACGGCGACGTGGCCGGCGGTACGCTGCCGCGCTTCTCGTTCATCCAGCCCAACGACATCGAGAACGGCCACGACCCGGTCAGCGTCGGCGGGGTGACGGTCGCCGGCGGGACCAGCCAGATCGGCAACATCGACGCGTACCTCTCGCGGATGCTGGCGCTGATCCAGAGCGGCCCCGACTACCAGAGCGGCAATCTCGTGGTGGTCGTGACCTACGACGAGGGATACACCCACGGGTCGGCTCCCGGAGACGGGGCCGCCGGACAGAACTGCGCGGATCCCGCCATCAGCGTCAACGCGACATCGTGCCAGGTGAGCACGTGGATCGTCGGCCGGTACGTCCCGCACTACAGCTACTCCGGCTACATGAACGACTTCGGGCTGCTCGCGGCGACCCAGCGAATCCTCGGTCTCACGCCGTTGCTCGCCCACGCCGCCGACAGCTCCACGCCGGACATCGTCAACGGCACCACCGGCGCTCCCGACCCCTTCAACCTCGCCCCCGGCACGCCGCCGCCTCCGCCGACCGTGCCGGGGGCGCCGACGGGCCTGAGCGCGGTGGCCGGCGATGGGAGTGTGGCGTTGTCGTGGTCGGCGCCGTCGTCGACCGGTGGTGCTGCGATCAGCGACTATGTGGTGCAGTACCGCACGACCGGTTCGACGACCTGGTCGACGTTCGCGCATCCGGTCTCCACGACGCCGAGCGCTACGGTCACGGGGCTGGTGGACGGCACCGGGTACGACTTCCAGGTGAGTGCGGTCAACAGTGTCGGGACCGGACCGGCGAGTCCGGTGGTCACGGCCACGCCCGTCGCGCCTGCCACGGGTCCGCAGCTTCTGCCGGACCCGGGGTTCGAGTCGGGCAATGGTGGTTGGGCGGCGTTCACCCAAGGGACGCTGACCCGGGTGGGGAGCCCGGTCCACGGCGGTGCGTTTGCTTTGCAGGTGGCCGCGACCTCGGCGACGGCGTCGCTGGTGGGGCTGACGCAGAACACCGCGGTCAACAACTCCGTCGCCGGCACCAGCTACACGGCGAGCTGTTATGTCCAGCCCACAGGGGCGAACCTGAACGTGCAGATCCGGTTCCTGGAGTACACGCAGAACTTCGGTTCCGTCACCCACCTGGACAGCACCGTGATCGCCACCCTGCCGACCGGCACTTGGACGCTCGTGTCCGTCACCTCCACCGCCCTGCGGTCCGGCGAGCGGATGATCCCGCAGATCTACTCCACCAACGAGAAGACCAGCACGGGCAACCTCGTCTACGACGACTGCTCCCTCACCGCCGGGACTCCTCCACCGCCTCCGCCGCCGACGGTGCCGGGGGCGCCGACGGGCCTGAGCGCGGTGGCCGGTGACGGGAGCGTGGCGTTGTCGTGGTCCGCGCCGTCGTCGACCGGTGGTGCTGCGATCAGCGACTACGTGGTGCAGTACCGCACGACGGGTTCTGTCACGTGGTCCACGTTCGCGCACCCGGCTTCGACCACGCCCAGTGCCACGGTGACCGGGCTGGCGGATGGCACGGGCTACGACTTCCAGGTGAGTGCGGTCAATAGCGTCGGGACCGGACCGGCGAGTCCGGTGGTGACGGCCACGCCCGTCGCGCCCGCCGGGGGTCCGCAGCTTCTGCCGGACCCGGGGTTCGAGTCGGGTAACGGCGGTTGGGCGGCCTTCACGCAGGGCACGCTGACCCGGGTGGGCAGCCCGGTCCACGGCGGTGCGTTTGCTTTGCAGGTGGCCGCGACGTCGGCGACGGCGTCCTTGGTCGGGCTAACGCAGAACACCGCGGTCAACAATTCCGTCGCCGGCACCAGCTACACCGCGAGCTGTTATGTCCAGCCGACCGGAGCCGGCCTGAACGTGCAGATCCGATTCCTGGAGTACACGCAGAACTTCGGTTCCGTCACCCACCTGGACAGCACCGTGATCGCCACCCTGCCGACCGGTGCCTGGACGCTCGTCTCCGTCACCTCCACCGCCCTACGCTCGGGGGAGCGGATGATCCCGCAGATCTACTCCACCAACGAGAAGACCAGCACCGGCAACCTCGTCTACGACGACTGCTCTTTCACCGCGGGGTGAGGCGTCGCGCCGGCGTCCCCGGCGTACAGTCGCCTTCGTGACCGACGAAGACACCCCCATCGCCTACACCGCCCTCCAGAAGGGCACTCCCGTCCTGACCGCCGACGGAACAGAGATCGGTACGGTCGAGCATGTCCTCCAGGACAGCACCATCGACCTCTTCGACGGGATCGCCGTGAAGACGACCGCAGGCCTCCGCTTCGTCGACGCGAACCTCGTCGGCCGCATCACGACGGGTGCCGTGCAGACCAGTCTCACCAGCGATGACGCGGCCGCGCTGCCGGAGCCGGAGGGCACCGAGGTGCTCGACGCCGATCCCGACGAGTTCGGCGGGAACGGGCTGAGTGCGTGGTTCGGCCGGATGTTCATGCGCGAGCACTGGATGCGCCGCAAGGAGTGAGGGGCCCGGGTGTTCGCCCTCCCGGCCGCCCAAAAAGTGACTATTGCTCAATCGCAATCTCAGGCCTACCGTGAGCGGCGCCGGTCGGACGACCGGTTTGACACCGAATCGAGGGGTTGGATATGAGCGATCGCACGCCACAAGCGGATGTTCCGGACGCGTCGGCTCGAACGAGGACGACCGGAGGCGGCGCGGCCGCTACCGCGCCGAAGCAGGTCAACACGGCGTTCTGGCTCTACATCGCCTGCGCCGTGCTCAGCCTGGTGGGAATGATCATCGTGCTCGCAAGCATGGGGTCGATGACGACCCGTCTGCAGCAGAGCGGGCAGGTCTCCGGCGGGACCGCGAGCGCGGCCGTCGGCATCGGCGTCACGCTGAACGTGATCTTCGGCATCCTCTTCATCGCCGCCTACGTGCTCTTCGCCGTGTTCATGCGCCGTGGGGCGAACTGGGCGCGCATCGTCCTGCTGATCGTCACCGTCCTCTCGCTCCCCGGGATCCTCGGCGGCTACGGGATAGGCGCACTCCAGGTCGTCCTCGGCGTGATCGCCACCATCCTGGTCTTCATCAAGCCGGCCAGCGAATACTTCCGGTCGGGCCGCGCTCCGCGGGCCTGACGGCAGCGGGGCGGCGGCCGTGACCACGGTGGAGGACCCGGCCGCAGCCCGCTGGCGGGCGGCCGACGAGCTGGCACAGGGCGTCGCGGATGACGGGCTCGGCCGGCGACGGGGGCGCGTGCTGGCGTGGGTCCTCGGACTCTTCGTCGCCTCGTGGCTGGCGGGCTTCGTCCTCGCCTTCGCGCTGCCCCGCCCCGCTCATCACGCGACGAGCGGCGGCATGGGCGTCCGGGAGTTCGCCGGGTTGACGCTGTCGGCGATCGGCTTTCTGGTGGCCCTCATCGGCTTCATCTGGGGTGTGCGCACCAAGCACTACATCACGCGCTGGCGAGCGGTGACCAGTCCGCTGAGCCGAAGGGAGCGGAAGTCGGTGATGAAGCAGATCCGGGGCAGGCGGCCGATGGACTCGGAGCACGCCGACACGATCGTCGCCGCGGCGCGCCAGCTCCGGCGCGCGAGTCTGGGGACCGCGCCGCTCTACGCCGGGCTCTCGCTCATGGTCCTGGGATTCGTCGTCAGCGCGACGGTGCTCGTCTCCCTCATCCTGTGCCTGATCTCCCTCGCCCTGTTCGCGGCCGCCGGCGTCCAACTCCTCGTCTACTACCGGCAGATGGGAGCGTTCCTCGAGGCGCAGAGCCCCGGCTGACCCCCTACTCCTGGAACACCCCCAGCATCCGCTCCCGGTTGTCGCCGAGCGCCCGCTCGCAGCCCGACACGCAGTGCACATCCTGCGGGGCTGTGCGGAAGCCGGCCTGGCCCGGGTTGCCGAGCATCTTCACCGTGCCGTCCATGCGCTTTCCGCAGACGGGGCAGTCCGCCGTCCGCAGTTCGATTCTGATCGCCATGCGCCAACGGTAGACCCCCCATTCGCGGGTCATGCGCGGCCACGCGGGCGGCCGCGGAACGTCCAGGAACGACGCCTTGCCGTAGACCGGACGGTCTGCGACACTGGCGGCGCTCGGACGAGAGGAGTCATCATGCCGAATCCAGGACAGCCGACGGTGCAGGAGGGCGACACCGGCGACGCGGTCAAGCGGGCCCAGCGCGCGGTGCGGCGCACACCGAACCTCGGCATCGTCGTCGACGGGATCTTCGGACCCGCGACGAAGGCCGCGATCATCGACTTCCAGACCGGAGCGGGACTCGTGCCCGACGGGATCGTGGGCCCGCTCACCTGGGCGGCCCTCCCGGACGGCGGCCCGATGCCGGTGCTCAGCGAGGGCTCGACCGGGGCCGTCGTGTCCAGCCTCCAGACCGTCCTCACCAACGGGGCCGACCGGTGGGGCGGCGTCACGCCGGGCGGGATCGACGGGATCTTCGGGCCGCACACCCGTGCGTCGGTGGAGGCCTTCCAGGGCTGGGGCGGCGTCAACGTGGACGGCGTGGTCGGCGACCAGACCTGGAGCGTGTCCCTGCACGCGGCCAGCGCGACGCTGGAGACGGCGGTGGGGTTGGAGTACGTGACCTCCTGAAGGAGGACACGGTCCGAATCTCCTGCCGGACGGCGTTCGGCAGGAGGTGCGGGCGCGTGTCGGGGCGAAACCTCCTGCGGGAGCGGCGGGGTTAGCTCGCGGCCTCCTCGGCGGGAGGAGCCGCGGGGATGCGGGCGCGGCCGATGGTGGCGACGCCGGCCGGGGTGAACAGCTGCTCGCCGAGGGACTCGATGCACATGCGCAGCGCGCCCGTGAGGACGCTCGCGTCGCCGTACTGCGAGCCGCGGAGGCGCGTCTCGATCGGCCTGTCGTTCTTCGCGAGAGTGCGCTCGAGCGCGGGGATGAGGAGGTCCTGCAGCGTGCCGAGCGACCCGCCCAGGATGATCTCCTCCGGCGCGAGCAGCCACGCGATCAGGGTCACGCCGGTGCTGAGCGCGTTCGCGAGGCGGTCGACCTCCTCCAGCGCGTGCGGCTCGCCGGCGCGTGCGGCGGTGACCAGCTCCCAGGTCGCCGCATGGCCCGGCGCGAGCTCGTCGTCGAGGTCGACGAGCAGTGGGCTGACCAGGTCGTGGAGGCCGAGGTCGCGCGCCCAGCTCACCTCGCCAGCGGCGCCGTCGCGGCCGCGGTAGAGCTCGTTGCGCAGCACGAGACCGATACCGATGCGCTCGCTGTCGGAGAAGATGTAGGCGAAGTCCTGCACCTCGCCGTCGCGCGACCACTTCTCGCCGAGCGCGGCGACCTTCGCGTCGTTCTCGACCCGCACGGGACAGTCGAACAGCTCGCCGACCGCGTCGCGGAGTGAGAAGCCGGTCCACTCGGGCATCGTCATCGGCAGGTCGACCATCCCGTCGTCGCGCACGATGCCGGGAGTGGAGACGGTCACGGCGACCACGGCGGAGCGGTCGACGCCGGCCTCCTCCAGGAGCCGCGTCACGCAGTCTTCCAGGAGCCTGAGGCGTTCGGCCCGGGAGGTCTTGATCGGCAGCGGCACCCGGAGGTCGCCGAGGATCGACGTCGCCAGGTCGGCGACGGTCGCGTGGATCTGGCCGGCCTCCAACTGCAGGGCGACCACGCACGCGGCGTCGTAGCGGAACGCGAAACTCCGCGCCGGCCGGCCGACCGGGCGGGCGTCGGGGGAGGCCGCCGCCAGCTCCACGACCCAGCCGCTGTCGATGAGGTCGTCGAGGATCAGCTCGATCGTCCGCCGCGAGAGCCCGGACTCCTGCTGCAGCTCGGTCATCTTCGCCGGGCCGGTGCGGTACAGGATGCCGAGCGTGCTGGCGGCGTTGCGCTGCCGCATCTCCGAATGATCCATCTGTGGTCTACCCCTTCGTGCCAGTGCCTGATCTTACGCGAGAAAAAATAGTTTTGCTATTACCGCGCATAATTGCTAACGTTCCCGATCAACGGCGACAAGCAAACGTGCTTCTTCCGCCGAGAGCTTCGACGAAGAAGGGCCAGCGTGACTGTTCAGAAAGACCGGATCGGAGTCGGCATCGTCGGCTGCGGCAACATCTCGGGCGCGTACTTCCGCGGTCTGGAGCGCTTCGACGGCCTCCGCATCGTCGGCTGCACCGACCTGAGCCAGGAGCTCGCCCAGGCGGCGGGGGAGCGCTACGGCGTCCCGGTGTTCGCGAGCGTGGACGAGCTGGCCGCGGCGGAGGGCGTCGACATCCTCGTCAACCTCACCCCACCGCTCGCCCACGAGAGCGTGACCCGCGCCCTCC
Organism: Leifsonia sp. EB34; assembly: GCF_041260585.1. Lineage (NCBI taxonomy): Bacteria > Bacillati > Actinomycetota > Actinomycetes > Micrococcales > Microbacteriaceae > Leifsonia > Leifsonia sp. EB34. Next base: position 447,225 of record NZ_JBGCCV010000001.1, on the reverse strand, counting down.
TCGCGACGGGAAAGCACGTCTTCACGGAGAAGCCGCTCACGGCCTCCTTCGCCACGGCGGCCCCGCTCGTCGCCGAGGCCCGCGAGCGCGGCGTGCTGTTCGGCTCCGCGCCCGACACGTTCCTCGGCTCGGCGGGCCAGACCGCACGTGCGGCGGTCGACGCGGGCCTGATCGGCGAGGTGATCGGCGCGAGCGCCTTCGTCACCCACAGCAAGGCGGAGCTCTGGCACCCGGACCCGACCTTCCTCTTCATCCCCGGCGGCGGCCCCGCGCTGGACATGGGCCCGTACTACATCGCCGCGCTGGTCAACCTGCTCGGCCCGGTCGCGAGCGTCTCCGCCCGCGCCCGGATCGGCAGCACCGTCCGCCCGGTCTCCACCCCGGGCCGCCGGGTGGAGTCCATCGACGTCACCATCCCGACGCACGCCTCGGCGACGCTCGACTTCGCCTCCGGCGCGATCGGCACGGTGCTCGCCAGCTTCGACATCTGGGACCACAACCTCCCGTTCATCGAGCTGTACGGGTCAAAGGGCACGCTCAGCGTCCCCGACCCGAACAACTACGACGACGCGGTGCGCGTGCGCCTGCACGGCGAAGAGGAGTGGCGCGAGCTGCCTCCCGTCATCGAAGGCTTCACCGACGGTCTCCTAGAGGAACTGCTTCCGCTGCGCGGCCCCGGCGTCGCCGACCTCGCCGCCGCGCTGACCGGCGAGCCGCACCGCACCAGCGCCGACTTCGCCCTGCACGTGCTGGAGGTGCTCGACGCGATCGCGAACGGCACCGACGGCCTCCACACCCTGACCACCACCTGCGAGCGCCCCGCCCCGTCTACCGAGACCTGGCGCTCGGCATCCCTCGAGGAGACCGCGATCGCATGACCGCCACCACCGCATCCACCACGACCGCGCCGGCCACGACCCGCGCGTTCGGCGTCGACCTGATCACCTTCTTCGACCCGGGCTTCTGGGGCCTCACCAGCCGTGAGGAGCTCGAAGCGCTCGCCGCCGCCGAGCCGCGCCGCGTCTGGGACACCATCCTCGACGCCCTGCAGGAGGCCGGCGTCGCCGAGCTCGAGATGACCTTCCCGCCCGCCGACCGCCTCACCGCGATCGCGGCCTACGGGTCGACGGAGGGCTTCGCCGCCGAGCTGGAGCGTCGCGGGCTCTCGGTCGTCAGCGCCTACTTCGCCGACATCGAGCACGCGGAGGACGTGACCGACCCGGCCACGCGCGCCGCCATCCTCGCCGCCGCCGAGACGGAGGCCGCCTTCCTCGCCAGGATCGGCGCCTCCTTCCTGGTCGCCGGGCTCCCGATGCGCCGCAACAACGCGGAGGGCGACGGACTCGCGCCGGTCGACCTCGCGACCGCGGCGCCGATCGCCGACATCGCCAACGAGGTCGGCGCGATCACCCAGCGCCACGGCGTCACCCTGGCCCTCCACACCGAGAGCCACTCGGTGTTCTGGACCCCGCGCGATGTCGACCTGTTCCTGCTGCTGACGGACCCGTTCCTCGTCGCGTTCTGTCCGGACACCGGCCACATCGTGCTCGGCGGGGGAGACCCGGTGCAGCTCGTCTCGCGGCACCGCGAGCGCGTCGTGATCGCGCACTGGAAGGACGCCGCCGGCGCCTTCCGCGAGCACGCGCTCGTGGACGGCGGCATCTGGGACCGGCACCGCCCGTACTTCCGCGCCGCCGGCCAGGGCATCGTCGACTGGCCCGCCTTCGCGGCCACGCTCGCCGAGATCGGCTACGGGGGCGGCATCCTGCTCGAGCTCGACGCCGCCGCCGACCCGGTCGGGCAGCTCATCGCGGCGCGCACCTACCTGGAGGACGCCACCGCCGGCATCCTCTGACCCGGACCGCACCACCCGGACCGCACCACCTCCACCCGCCAGGAGTGGACCCACGCAGCACCACACAACAAGGAGAGAATGACGTGAACAACTCACGCAGCACCAAAGGGCAACGGCGCCGCTCCATCGCGCGACGTGCCACCATCGCCGTCGGAGCGGCCGTCGCCGCGGCCGTCGCGCTGACCTCGTGCTCGCTGTCGCCGAGCGCAGCGGGCAGCGGCAGCGGCAGCAACACCCTCACCGTCGCCATCTGGAAGGGCTACGGCGCCGACCTGCCCTGGGTCGCCACCGACTTCAAGAAGCAGACCGGGGCCACCCTCAAGTTCCAGTACATCGACTCCGAGTCGAACGAGTTGCAGCTGGTGAACAAGGCCAACGGCGGCATCGACGTCGCGCTGCCGAACATCCAGTACATCGGCCAGGGCATCGACCAGGGCATCTTCCACGAGCTGGACACCTCCAAGCTGACGAACTACACCGACTTCTACCCGGAGTTCTCCGGCCGCAAGGAGATCCGCAAGGACGGCAAGCTCTACGGCGTCCCGTGGACCTGGGGGAGCACCGGCCTCTTCTTCGACGGCAGCAAGGTGGCGCCGACCCCCGACTCGCTCAGCGTGCTGTGGGACCCGAAGTACAAGGGCCAGATCGCCCTCATCGACGACGCGACCGTGCTCGTCCCGATCACCGCCCTCTACCTCGGTGAGGACCCGCAGAACCCGGACATGGCCAAGGTCACGCCGGCGCTGCAGAAGCTGAAGGACAACGCCAAGCTGCTTTACTCGTCCACCGACGACCTCGCCAAAGGCATCGCGAGCGGTGCCATCGTCGCGGGCATCGCGAACTCCGACGGCATCGGCGGACTGGTCGCCGGCAACGCGCCGGGCACGTCGAACTTCCGGTACGAGGTCACCAAGGAGGGCGCGGTCGGCTGGATCGACAACTGGGCGATCGCGGCCAAGACGCAGCACCTCGACCTCGCCTACAAGTGGCTGAACTACATGACAGGCAAGGACTTCCTGACCAAGTGGGCGAACACCCCCGCCGACTCCTCGCCCGCCCCGGCGAACAAGTCGGTCGTCGCGTCGCTCGAACCGGCCACGCTGGACCGCCTCCAGGCCAACCCCGACAAGATCTCGAGCCTCGCGCTGCAGCTCCCGCAGCCCGCGGACCGGCTCCAGTCGTGGGTCGACGCCTGGACGCAGGTGAAAGCCGGCTCCTGATGACCACCGCCCCGCTGTCCCTGGCCCGCCGTCCCCGGCGGCGGGCCAGGGGGGCCCTGGGCACGGGCTTCCTGCTCACGCCCGGCGGCCTCCTGCTCGTCCTGTTCGCGCTGCTGCCGCTGGTCGCGTTGCTGATCATCGGCTTCACGAACGGCTCGGGCGGCGTCACCGTCGAGAACTTCACGGAGATGTTCTCGAGCGCGGTGTACATGTCGTTGCTGGGCCGGACGCTGCTGATCGCGTTCTGCGTGACGGTGGTCAGCATCGCGCTGGCCTGGCCGGCGGCGTGGGCGCTGGCCCGCTACACGAGCCCGAAGGCGAAGCCGCTGATCCTCGGGTTCGTCATCATCCCGTACATCACGTCGCAGCTTCTGCTGATCTACGGGTTCGTCAGCCTGATCCAGGCCGGCGGCCCGGTGATGTCGCTCCTGTCCTCGATCGGGCTGGCCGACCCGCAGGCGTCGATCATGTACACCCCCGCGGCGAACATCCTGATGCTGGTCCAGGAGTCCATCCCCACCGCCATCCTGGTGATGTACTCGGCGTCCGAGCAGATCAGCGGTTCGGTGCTGGAGGCCTCCCGCACCCTGGGCGCGTCGGAGGGGTTCGTGTTCACCCGCGTGATCTGGCCCTTATCGACCGCGATGATCGGCGTGAACTTCGCGCTCACCTTCGTCCAGACCGTCGGCGCGTTCGCCGAGCCCGCCATCCTCGGCGGACCGAACGGGCAGATGCTCGGCAACACCATCTCGGCGCAGCTCTCGGCGGGAGTCCACCAGCAGTTCGCCGTTGCGATGTCGCTGGTGCTGCTCGTGACGTCGCTGGCGATCGTCGGCGGGGTGACCGGGCTGCTGTCGTGGTCGCGCTCCGCGCTGTCGGGCGTGTCCAAGGCGAGGCGGCCCCAGGCCGAGCGGGTGACCGCGCAGGCGCGGCTGGCGGAGGATGCGCTGACAACCGAAGGAGTGCTCCGATGAAGACCGCCGTCCTGCCCCGGCTGATGAAGATCTGGCTGTACGTGGTGCTCGTCGTCCTGGCGCTGCCGCTGCTGGCCATGACCGCGCTCAGCCTCAACCAGTCCCGGTACGGCACCTTCCCGTTCCACTTCACCTTCGACTGGTACGCGAACCTCGCCAACAACCAGGCCCTCGTCGACGCGCTGCTCACCAGCCTCAACCTGGCCATGCAGGCGACCATCTTCGCCGTGATCGTCGGCACCCTCCTCTCGCTCGGGATGGCGCGCAGCCGCATCTACATCACCGCGCCGATCAACAGCCTCCTGCTCGCCCTGCTCACGGTCCCGGCGCTGATCCTGGCCGCCGGGTTCGTCGTGGTGTTCGGCTGGCTGGGCCTCGGGTCGAGCACGCTCGGGCTGATCCTCGCGTCGATCGTGACCTCGCTGCCGTTCGTCGTGCTGATCGTCTCCGGCCGCCTGCGCGACCTGAACCCGCACTACGCGGAGGCCGCGCACTCTCTCGGCGCGGGCCCGCTGCGGACGTTCCTCACCATCACCATCCCGCTGATCGGACCGTCCATCATCGCGGGCGGCCTGCTGGCGTTCGTGATCACGTTCAACAACTTCGCGATCCAGCTGTTCTTGGCTCCGATCGGGGTCTCGACCCTGCCGGTGCAGATCTACTCGATGGTGCGCCTGGGTGTGACGCCGGATGTGGATGCGCTGGCGACGATCATCATCCTCTCCACGGTGCTGCTGGTGGTCATCCTGAACTGGCTGTCCGGCAACGCCGCCAAGCTCTTCACGACTTCTACGAACAAAGGAAACTGATGGCCGAGCTCACTGTGACCGGTGTGTCCAAGACGTTCAACGGCACCCGCGTCCTCGAACCGCTGGACCTGACCGTCGGCGACGGCCGGTTCTCCTGCATGCTGGGCTCCTCCGGGTCCGGCAAGTCCACCCTGCTGCGCATCGTCGCCGGACTGGAGGACCCCGATGGCGGGGCGATCCGGGTCGGGAACCGGGATGTGACCCGGCTGTCGGTGGAGAAGCGCAACATCGGGTTCGTCTTCCAGAACTACGCGCTCTTCCCGCACCTGAGCGTGCTGGCGAACGTGATGTACGGGCTGCGCGCCCGCCGCACCCCGCGGTCGGCGGCGAAGAAGAAGGCGGAGGAGATGCTCGGCCTGGTCGGCCTGGGCGACTTCGGCGGCCGTTCCCCGGCCCAGCTCTCCGGAGGCCAGCAGCAGCGTGTCGCGCTGGCGCGGGCGCTGGTGACCTCCCCGGACCTGCTGCTGCTGGACGAGCCGCTCTCCGCGCTGGACAAGAAGATCCGCGGGGAGATGCAGCGCGAGCTCAAGCGCATCCACCGGGAAACGGGCTTGACCACGATCATGGTCACCCACGACCAGGAGGAGGCGATGGACCTCGGCGACCAGGTGATGATGCTCGACCACGGTGTCGTCCAGCAGAACGACACCCCCGAGTCCCTGTACCGCGCGCCGGGCAACCGGTTCGTCGCCCAGTTCCTCGGCGGCCAGTCCCTCGGCACCGGCGTCGTCCACGGCTTCGGGGCGGCCGCCACGGTGGAGATCGGCGGCCTGTCGCTGACCACCTCGCAGGACGACCTCCGCGAGGGCGACCGCGTCGACGTGCTCGTCATGGCCGAGCGGGTGCGCATCCTGGCGGACGACGCGGCGACCACCGCCGGATCCGCGTCCGGCGTGCTGCGCGCGCTCGACTTCTTCGGGCCGTTCGCGCGGGCCGAGATCGTCGCCGGCGACCTCCGCATCCCGGTCACGATGCTCTCGCAGGCGGCCGACGCACTCACCCCCGGCCAACAGGTCCGCTTTACCATCGCACCCGAGGGCCTGCACGCCTTCCCCGAAGAGCGCGCCGCCTGACCATCGGTTCCGGAGTTGTGCACGCGACACGCCGTCGGAAGGCGTGCACAACTCCGGAATGGATAGCGGCGGCTACGTGGGGCAGACCGTGATGCCGGCGAGGAGGGTCTCGACCACGCGGGCGGTGTCGAGGCCGCGGCCGTCGGAGATGTCGCGGTCGAGGAGGACGAGGTCGGCGGCGAAGCCGGCGGCGAGTCTTCCGGTCACGTCCTCCATCCGCCCGACCCACGCCGCCGTGCCCGTGTACGCGTCCAGCACGGTCGCGAGCGGCAGCGCCTCCGCGGCGAGCAGCGGCTCCGTCAGCGCTTGCCCTGTCGCGTGCGGGTCGGTGGAGGGCGCCAGCCGCGTCGTGCCGGTGTGCATCGCCCACAGCGGGTTCGGGTCGGAGACCGGCCAGTCGCTGCCGCCGACGATGCGCGCGCCGTGCCGGCGGAGCGACTCGAACGGGAAGTGCCGCGTGGCGCGGTCGTGGCCCATCATCGGCAGCTTGCGCTCGACGATCTCGGTGTCCGTGCGCGCCCAGAGCAGCTGCGCGTTGGCGGTGACGTCCAGCGCCGCGAAGCGGTCGAAGTCGGCCGGGTCGACCACGTCGAGGTGGGCGAGCTGGTGGCGGCCGCCGTCCGGGCCGTTGGCGGTGCGCGCGTGCTCCACCGCGTCCAGGCACTCGCGGACGGCGCGGTCGCCGACGGCGTGCAGGTGCACGTCGAAGCCGTGCGCGTCCAGTTCGGCGACGATCGTCTTCAGCAGGTCGGGCGGGATGAAGGAGTCGCCGTTCCCACCAGAGCCGTCGGCATAGTCCTCCAGGAGGGCGCCGGTGTGGTTCTCGATCACGCCGTCCTGCATGATCTTGACGACGCCGGCCGTCACGCCGGGGACGTCAGCGGCCCGCTCGCGCCGCTCGATGAGCTCGTCCACCTGCTCGAGACCGCGGTCGCGGTCCCACCACTGGCAGAGCACGACCCGCGCGGTGAGTGCGCCGCGGGAGGCGAGGGCCAGATAGCTGTCGAAGGAGTCCGGCCCCAGCTCACTCTTGCCGACGGCCGCGTCGTGCCAGGTCGTGATGCCGACCGAGTGGAGGCGCTGCTGCGCGGCGAGGATCGCCTCCTCCAGAAACCCGGGCGCAGGCGGCGGCGTGATGGCCTCCAGTGCCTGCACCGCGGTGTCGAGCAGCACGCCGGTGAGGCGTCCGGCGCCGTCGCGCACGAACCGGCCGCCGAGCGGGTCGGTCACGTCGTCGCGCACGCCCGCGGCCTCCAGTGCCCGCGAATTCACCCAGACACCGTGCCCATCGTGGCTGGTGAGGATGACCGGGCGCCCCGGGACCACGGCGTCGAGCAGTTCCCGCGTGGGGAGGCCGCCGGGGAAGACGTCGCCGTACCAGCCGACGCCGACGATGGTGTCGAGCTCGGGATGCGCTGCCGCGTACGCCGCGATCACCCGGCGGTACTCGCCGGCGTCGTGCACCGGCATCAGGTCGATGCCGAGCAGCGAGCTGCCCGCCATCGGCGGGTGCACGTGCGTGTCGTGGAAGCCGGGGAGGAGGGAGCCGCCGGCCGCGTCGCGGACGACCGTGCCGGCGTCCCGCAGCGCTGCGAGCTCGTCGTCCGCTCCGACCGCCGCGATGCGGCCGTCGCGCACGAGCACTCCGCCGTCCCGCCAGACGCCGTCGCCCAGGTACAGGCGTGCGTTCGTGAAGTGCAGACTCGTCATCGGCGTCCCTTTCGCGTATCCGACCAGTCTCGGCGGGCGCGATAGATCATGCAAATAGTTTCGGTTGGATCAGTTCATCATCCACGCAGATGTGTGATCTGCCCGAAACGTCGTCGTCATCTCAGGCGCGCAGCGGGTCGGGGTTCAGCGCCTCCGCGACCACCTGGGCGGCGATGTCGCTCACCGCGCGCGCCCGGGCCGTCGCCCGCACCGAGCGCATCGCCGCGAGCACCACCGGGAGGGCGGGGACGCTGTCCGCGATGGGGAGCGCCGCCACCCGCTCGCCGTCGTAGCTGAAGTCGTGCCGCGGCCGCTGGTTGAGGATCGAGAAGCCGTGCCCGTGCGCGACGAACGCGCGCACGGTCTCGTAGTTGAGCGACCGGTGCCGGATCTCGGGCTGGAGGCCGGCGCCGGCGAGGATCCCGAGGAAGTACTCGCGGCTGTGCGGCAGGTCGAGCAGGATCATCGGCTCACGCGACAGCTCGCGCAGGAACACCTGCGGCGACGCGGCCAGCGGGTGGTCGGCGGGCAGGATCACGTGCGGGGGAGCATCCGACAGCACGGCGGTGCGGATGTCGTTGCCGAAGCCGAAGTCGTAGCCGATCAGCAGCTCCACCCGGCCGCTGCGCAGCGCCGCCCGCGCACCGTCGGTATCCAGCTCGTCCACCTCGATGTCGAGATAGGGATGCTCGGACCGCACCCGGCTGACGATCGCCGGGAGGATGAACGGCGCGAGCGTGACGAAGCAGCCGATCCGGATGGTGCCGCGGACCTGGTTGTCGATGCCGCGCGCGGTGTCGAGCGCCTCCTCCAGATTGAGCAGGAGCGCCCTGGCGTCGCCGAGGAACTGCTGCCCGGCGGGCGTGAGCGTCAGCCCGCGCGAGCGCTGGCGGATGAAGAGCTGCGCGCCGACCTGCTGCTCGAGCTGCGCGATGGCGGACGAGACGGCCGACTGCGCGACGAACAGCTCCTCGGCCGCGCGGGTCATCGAGAGGTGCGTCGCGGCCTCGATGAAGTAGCGGAGCTGCGCGAGCGTGACATCCGGCTTCTTGCTCATGCGAGGCCTCCCGTCGGTCGGGCCGATTACGGCGATGTTTCGGTTCGGTTTCCCGCGGCGCGGTATCTAACGAAGTGATGCAGTGCTTCAGGCAACCTTACTTGATAGATGCGGCGCAACAGCAGAGGCTTCTATGCCAAGCGACGAACAACCCGAAGCACCAGGGCGAGGAGCACACCATGACCACAGAGGTCCGCAGCGACGCCCTCGGCGTCGAGACCCGCACCATCGACTACATCCCCGAGGATGAGCGACACGGCAAGGCCCGTAACCTGTTCACGATCTGGTTCGGCGGCAACATCATGATGCTGTCGATCGCGACGGGCCTCCTCGCGACGGCGGTGTACGGCCTCCCGATCTGGGCGGCGATCGTCGCGCTCGTCGTCGGCAACCTGGTCGGCGGCGTCGTCATGGCGCTGCACGCCGCGCAGGGCCCGCAGATGGGCGTGCCGCAGATGCTGCAGACCCGGGCGCAGTTCGGGTCGTACGGCAGCCTCCTGGTCGTGGTGATCGTGGTCGGGATGTACGTGGCCTTCTTCGCCTCGAACGTGATCCTGGGAGGCCAGGCGCTCGACTCGCTCACCCACCTCGGCGCGTTCTGGTCGACCGTGATCGTCGGCCTCATCAGCGTCTTCGGAGCCGTGTTCGGCTACCGGCTGCTGCACGTCTTCGGCACCGTGATGAGCATCGTCGCCGGCCTGACGATCGCGATCGTCTTCGTCTACATCTTCGCCGCGGGTACCCTCCCCGCCAGCGCCATCAACTACGGCTCGGTCACCGCCACCGGCATCATGGGCACCGTCTCCGTCGCGGCGCTCTGGCAGATCGCCTACGCGCCATACGTGTCCGACTACACCCGCTACATGCCGAAGGACACCGGCGTGCGCGCCGCGTTCTGGGCGACGTTCGCCGGCTGCGTCGCCGGGTCGGTCATCCCGATGGTGCTCGGCTCCATCGTCGGCGCCGCGTTCCCGAAGGACGACGTCGCGACCGGCCTCAGCGCGCTCGTCCCCGGGATCGCCGGGCTTGCGATGCTTGTGTTCGGCGTCGGCATCAGCGTCAGCAACGGGATGAACCTCTACTGCGGCAGCCTCGCCATCATCACCATCGGGCAGACGCTGTTCCCGAAGTGGATCCCGCGGGCCGTCACCCGCGGCGCCATCGCGGTCATCCTCTTCCTCGTCGCGCTCGTGCTCGGCTTCGCCTTCTCGGCCAACTTCCTGGTCAACCTGTCGAACCTGATGATCCTGCTGCTCTGCGTGCTCATCCCGTGGACGGCCGTCAACCTCGTCGACTACTACGCGGTCAAGCACGGCAAGTACGACATCGCGTCGCTGTTCCGCCAGGACGGCGGAATCTACGGCCGGATCAGCCGCAACGCCGTGATCTGCTACGTGCTCGGCGTCCTCATCCAGCTGCCGTTCATCAACACCGCCTTCTACACCGGCCCGATCGCGACCGCGCTCGGCGGCGTCGACATCTCGTGGATCGTCGGCCTGGCCGTGATCTGCCCGCTCTACTACGCGCTCATGAAGTGGGCGCCGTCGAAGACGCCGGTGCTCGCCGTGGCCTCCACCTCCCTCCCCACCACCGTCGCAGGAGCAGAATGACCCTCGATCCAGCAGCACAGCCCGCCGCCGCCGAGTACGACCACGTCGTGGTCGGCGGCGGCACTGCGGGCGCCATCGTCGCCGCGCGCCTCTCCGAGAAGCCGGACGTGACGGTCGCCCTCCTGGAGTGGGGCCCGAGCGACCGCGACGAGGGTCGCGCCCGCGAGCTCCGGCGCTGGGAGGAGATGATCGAGAGCGAGTACGACCTCGACTACCGCAGCGTGCCGCAGGAGCGCGGCAACTCGGGCATCCGCCAGTCGCGGATGCGGATCCTCGGCGGCTGCTCGACCGCGAACACCATGATCGCCTGGCGTCCGCTCGCCTCCGACCTCGCCGAATGGGTGGAGGCCGGGGCCGCCGGGTGGGACGCGGAGAGCTTCCAGCCCTACTTCGACCGACTCGCCATCCCGGTGCACCCGGTCGGGGCGGCGGACCGGAATCCGTTCGTCGCGGATGTGGTCACCTCCGCCGTCACGGCCCTCGGCCTCCCGTTGCAGGAGCGCTGGAACGACGGCCGCACTGACTCTTTGGCGCGCGGCGCGGGCTTCTTCGAGGTCGGCTACGATCCGGCGACGAACGTGCGCGGGTCGAGTTCCATCCACTACCTGCACGACGTGATGGACACGCGCGCAACGCTGGACGTCATCACCGGAGCGCGGGCCTCGCGGATCGTGGTGGACGACGGCCGTGCCGGCGCCGTGCACTACCGCGACGCCACCGGCGCGCTGCACGAGGTTCGCGCACGGCGGGAGATCGTCCTCGCCTGCGGCGCCATCGACACCCCGCGGCTGCTCCTGCTCTCCGGGATCGGGCCGTCGACGGTGCTGTCGGCCGCGGGCGTCGACACCGTGCTCGACCTCCCCGGTGTCGGCGAGAACCTGCAGGACCACGCCGAGGGCCTGGTCGTCTGGGAGGCCGTGTCGCCTCCGCCTGCGGTCTCCGCCTCCGGCTGGGACGCCGGCGCGATGGTCGGCGTGGACGGCGACCCGACCAAGCCGGACGTGCTCATGCACTTCCCGGTCGAGCCGGTCGTCGACCATCCGCGCGCCCGCGGTGTGCGGTTCCCGTCCTCGATCGTCGCCATCGCACCGAACGTCGCCAAGCCGCACAGCCGCGGCCGTGTCACCATCGCCTCCGCCGACCCCGACGAGCCGCCGGTGATCGACTACCGCTACTTCACGGACGCGGCCGGGCACGACGAGCGGATGCTGGTCGCCGGGGTGCGGCTCGCGCGCGAGATCGCCGAGGCAGAGCCGATGCGCAGCCACCTGGTGCGGGAGGTCTTCCCCGGCCCCGACGTCCAGACGGACGAGGAGCTGTCGGCCGTGCAGCGCGCCATCCACCAGACCGTGTACCACGTGAGCGGAACGTGCCGGATGGGCGCGGCCGACGACGAACTCGCGGTCGTGGACCCGGAGCTGCGCGTGCGCGGGATCGCCGGCCTACGGATCGCGGACGCGTCGGTGTTCCCGACGCTCACGTCGGTGAACCCGGTCATCACGGTGATGATGGTGGCCGAGCGCGCGGCGGAGCTTGTCTCGGCCGCGGCCGTCCCGGCCTGAACCGCTGTCGGCAACGGAGGACATCCGCCACCCGCGGGCCTCGAAACGCAGTGAACGGAGGAGACCCCGGCCGCCTGGGCCGGGGTCTCCTCCGTTGTCCGCGGGTGCGGTGGCCGCTCAGTCGCGCACCGGCTCCAGCAGCACCTCGGGCCCCGCGTCGACGCGCCGGTCCCGCGCCCGCTGCCAGAAGTATCCGGCCAGCGCCAGCACCGTGATGACGATCAGTGTGCCGACCGTGAAGCCTTCGAAGGTCGGCCGGTCGACGCCCCAAGTGTCGACGAAGTCGTACTTGACGCCGAGGACCGACTCGAGCGTTCCCGGGAAGACCGCGACCCACGACCCGAGCAGCACCCACGCGTAGATGACCACCACCGCGGTCCACAGCCCGGCGCGGCCTCCCGGCACGCGGAACGGCCGCTCCACGTCCGGGTACTTCTTCCGCAGCCGGATGATCGACGGGAAGATCACCAGGTACGACAGCAGCAGCGTCGAGATGGCGACGGTCAGCACCACCGTGAACACGGCCGCCGTGCTGCCCTTCAACAGCAGCGTCGCCGCGACGCAGAACACCGTCGCCACGATCCCGGACAGCAGGTTCATCCGCACCGGGGTGCCGAACCGCTTGGAGAAGACACCGAAGTAGCGGAAGAACGCGCCGTCCGCGCCCGCGGCGGCCTGCACGCGGTCGGAGGCGATCATCCACGCGCTCGCCTGGGTCAGCACCACGAACACGAACAGCAGCGCCGCGACGACCATCACGGGTCCCGTCGCGATGCCGTAGACGGAGAAGACCTCCTTGAACGCGTCCAGGAGGCCGCTGGCGCCCTGCACCTTGTTCGCCGGCAGCACGGCCAGGATGGCGAAGATCGGCACGAGGTAGCAGAGGATCGAGATGATGCCGGAGGACGTGATCGCCCGCGGCACGTCCCGCTGCGGGTTCCGCATCTCCTCGGCCGCCCCGTTCGGCGCCTCGAAGCCGACGACCGCGAACAGGATGACCGGCGTCACCGCGAGGAACCCGCCGAGCGTCGGCGAGAACGCGCCGGCCGCATAGCCGTGCACGCCGTTCTTGACCGCGTACACGGCGACGGTGACGACGAAGACCACGAGCAGCAGGATCTTCACGATCGCGCCGGCGGCGACGATGTGCTTGCCGTACTGGAGGCCGATGATCGCCGTGCCGATGGCCAGCCAGATGAAGACCAGCTTGAACGCGATGTCGCCGACGCTGCCCTCCGGGAGCGGGGCGATGTACGCGCCCCAGGTCGCGGCGGAGATGAACACCAGCGAGCCGCCCATCCAGAGCGGGTTGGTGATCCAGTAGAACAGGGTCGCGATCGCCGCCGTCAGCTTGCCGAACGCGAGCCGCACCCAGACGAAGGGGCCGCCCTCGTCGTGGAAGGTGCTGCCGAGCTCGGAGATGACGAGCGCGTACGGGAACAGGAACGTGAGGCCGATCACCGCGGTCCAGGTGAATGCCTCTGCGCCGCCTCCCGCCGCGATCTGGGCGACGGTGTCGATGGAGATGACCGCGCTGATCGACAGGAACACGATGTCGAGCCGGCCGAGGGTCTTCCGGAAGTGCTGGGTGCGGATGTTCGAGGTCTGGAGCTTCGTGTCGGTCATCGGGGACTCCTTCGTCCTTGCATTCTCTTCGGGTGGGGACTGGTGGGGAAAATCCGGCGGAGGGCGGGGACTGCGCCGGTCAGGGATCAGCCGTTGGGCGCGCGGTCCTCCTACGCGTGCTGGAACCACGTGGTCTTCAGGCCCACGTAGTTGTCGATGGCGTGCCGGGAGAGGTCGCGGCCGAAACCGGACTGCTTGAACCCGCCGAACGGTGTCGTGGCGCCGAGCGCGTCGACGGTGTTCACCGAGACGGTGCCGGCGACCAGGCGCTCGGACACCCGGTGGGCGCGGGAGAGGCTGGAGGTCCAGAGCGACGCGGCGAGGCCGTAGTCGGTCGCGTTGGCGGCCCGCACGGCGTCGTCCTCGTGGTCGAAGGCCTGGACGACGACCAGCGGGCCGAAGACCTCCTCGCGGTGCAGGGCGTGCGACAGCGGGAGGCCGGCGACGATCGCCGGGTCGATGAACGCGCGCGAGCCCTGCCGCTCGATGCGCTCGCCGCCGATCAGGTCGCCGTCGCGGGCTGCGGCCTCGATGGCTGCGGCGACGCCGTCGGCATGCGACTCGGAGACGAGCGCGCCGTTGCCGCTGGCCGGGTCGAGCGGGTCGCCCGAGCGGTAGGCCTCGGCGGCGGTGGTCAGCAGCGCCACGAACTCGTTGTAGACCGTGCGCTCGACGAAGATGCGCGAGTTGGCCGAGCAGACCTCGCCCTGGTTGTAGAACGCCCCGAACGCGGCCTTCTCGGCGGCCAGCGCCAGGTCCTCCACGTCGGCGAAGATCAGGTTGGAGCTCTTGCCGCCCGCCTCCAGGCTCAGCCGCTTCATGTTCGACTCGCCCGCGTAGGTCAGCAGCTTCTTGGCAACCGCCGTCGAGCCGGTGAAGGTGAGCGCGTCGACGTCCATGTGGAGGCCGAGCGCCCGGCCGATCACCGAGCCGGGACCGGGGACGACGTTGAGCACACCAGCGGGGATACCGGCCTCCAGCGCCAGCTCGCCGAGGCGGAGGGCGGTGAGGCTGGTGGTCTCCGCGGGCTTCAGGACGACGCTGTTGCCGGCGACCAGTGCAGGCGCGAGCTTCCAGGCGGCGATGTCGAGCGGGTAGTTCCACGGGACGATCGCGGCGACGACGCCCAGGGCCACCCGGCTGACGATCGCGGTCGAGCCCGGGGGAGTGGAGGGCACCTCGTCGGTGAGCTTGTCGGCGAGCTCGCCGTACCAGCGGAAGGTCGTCGCGGTGCCGGGCACGTCGACGGTGCTGGTCTGCGCGAGTGGCTTGCCCATGTCGAGGGATTCGAGGAGGGCGAGCTCGTCGGCGTTCCGCTCGATGAGGGCGGCGAGGCGGCGGAGGACGGCGCCGCGGTCGGCGGCGTCGCGGCGGCTCCACGCGCCGGACTCGAAGGCGGCGCGGGCCGCGGCCACGGCGCGGTCGACGTCGGCGGCGCCGCCCTTGGCGACCTCCGCGAGCGCCTCGCCGGTGGCCGGGTTGATCGTGACGAACGTCTCGCCCGACGCGGAGGGGACGCGGTCGCCGCCGATGACGGCGCGGCCGTCGATGCGGGTCGCGAGGCGGATCGTGGTCTCGAGCGTCATACGGGGCTCTCCTCCGTTCGCCACGGCCGGGGACCTCCCGCCGTGGTCTTCGCAGAGTACGCACCAGTGGTGCATCGAAACGAGCGTTGAAAAGCGTTGAAGTGCATCATTTGAACTGATGCAATCGTCTGGCGTGGCCGGGCCGTCGCGATCGAGAGGTTGGATTCGCGCACACGTCGCACACGCGA
This sequence comes from Leifsonia sp. EB34, assembly GCF_041260585.1. NCBI lineage: Bacteria > Bacillati > Actinomycetota > Actinomycetes > Micrococcales > Microbacteriaceae > Leifsonia > Leifsonia sp. EB34. The sequence goes on along the minus strand of NZ_JBGCCV010000001.1, from coordinate 431,955 downwards.
GCATCACTTCTACTGATCTAATGCCCCGATTCTCATTGTTTTACAGATTCGCGCTGACCTGCTGACAATGGCCAGACCATCACGCATCAGCGAAGGAGATCAGCATGTCGAGCCAGGAAATCGAGGTCCTCGTCGTCGGCGCGGGACAGGCCGGTGTCGCGATGAGCGCCCACCTGACCGAGCGCGGCATCCCGCATCTCGTGCTGGAGCGCGGCCGCATCGCCGAGCGCTGGCGGTCCGGACGCTGGGACTCGCTCGTCGCGAACGGGCCGGCCTGGCACGACCGCTTCCCCGGCCTGGAGTTCGACGACGTCGACCCGGACGGCTTCGCGCCCAAGGAGCGGGTCGCCGACTACTTCGTCGCCTACGCCGCGATGACGAACGCGCCCATCCGCAGCGGCGTAGAGGTGCTGTCGGTCCGCCGCAACACCGGCGCGCCCGGCTTCCAGGTGGAGACCACGGACGGCTCGTACACCGCGCGCTATGTCGTGGCCGCGACCGGGCCGTTCCAGAAGCCGGTCATCCCCACCGTCATCCCGGCCGCGGCGGGCGTCGAGCAGCTGCACTCCAGCGACTACCGCAACCCGGGCCAGCTCCCGGCCGGCGGCGTGCTCGTGGTCGGCGCCGGCTCCTCGGGCGTGCAGATCGCCGACGAGCTGCGCCGCGCCGGCCGGCAGGTGCACCTCTCCGTCGGACCGCACGACCGGCCGCCGCGCCGCTACCGGGGCCGCGACAACGTGTGGTGGCTGGGCGTCCTCGGCAAGTGGGAGGCCTCCGCCCCCGCCGCCGGCGCGGAGCACGTGACCATCGCCGTCAGCGGCGCGCGCGGCGGCCGCACCGTGGACTTCCGCGAGCTCGCCGAGAGCGGCATCACGCTGGTCGGCCGCACCCAGGACTACGCAAACGGCGTCATCCGGTTCGGCGGCGACCTGGCCGCCAACATCCACGCCGGCGATGCCAACTACCTCTCGGTGCTCGACGAGGCCGACGCCTACATCGAGCGCAACGGTCTCGACCTCCCCGAGGAGCCGGAGGCGCGCATCCTCGGCGCGGACCCCGCGTGCGTCACCGACCCGGTCACCGAGCTCGACCTCGCCGCGGCCGGGATCACCTCCATCGTGTGGGCGACCGGCTTCGGCGTCGACTACAGCTGGCTGCAGGTGGATGCGCTGGACGCGGCGGGCCGGCCCGTGCACCAGCGCGGCGTCTCCGCCGAGCGCGGCGTCTACTTCCTGGGCCTGCCGTGGCAGTCGCGCCGCGGCTCCAGCTTCATCTGGGGCGTCTGGCACGACGCCGGCTACATCGCCGACCAGATCCAGATCCAGCGCACCTACCTGTCGTACGAGAACGCCGCGGTCGCGGCGGAAGGAGCAGCCGTCTGATGCCGACCCACACCCGCATTCGCCCGTTCAACACCAAGGACACCTACCCAGAGCAGAACCTCGACAACGACCTCTGCCAGGCCGTCGTCGCGGGCGGCGTCGTCTACCTGCGCGGCCAGATCGGCCAGGACCTCGACACCCGCGAGTCGGTCGGCATCGGCGACGTGGAGGCGCAGGCCGAGAAGGCGATGGCCAACATCGCGATGCTGCTGGAGGAGGCCGGATCGAGCCTCGAGGACGTCGTGAAGGTCGTCATCTACATCATCGACCCGCGCTACCGGGAGGCCGTCTACCGGGTGGTCGGACGCTGGCTGAAGGGCGTCTTCCCGGTCTCCACCGGCATCGTCGTGTCTGCGCTGGCCCGGCCGGAGTGGCTGGTCGAGATCGACGCGACGGCGGTCATCAGCTCGCCGACCGCCGCGGCGGGAGGCGCGAAGTGACCTTCTCCATCCTCGCCGTCGACGGCACCGGGGCGATCGGCTCGGCCATCTGCTCCTCGTCGCCCGCGGTCGCCGCCCGCTGCGTGAACCTCGCCGACGGCGTCGGCGGCGCGCACTCCCAGAACATCACCGACCCCCGCCTCGGGCCGCAGCTCATCGACGGCCTGAGCGACGGCCGGTCGGTGGGGGAGGTGCTGGCGTGGGTCGTGGACTCCACGCCGGATATCGACTACCGGCAGCTCCTCGTGATCGACCGGAACGGCCGCTCGGCCATCCACTCGGGCTCGCACGTGCTCGGCCACCACGGCCAGGCGCAGTCGGCGCACGCCGTCGCGGCGGGCAACATGCTCGCGTCCGACGACATCCCGCAGCGCATGGTGGACGCGTTCGAGGCGTCCACGGGCGAGCTGGAGGTGCGGCTGCTGGCCGCGCTCCAGGCCGCGATCGCCGCGGGCGGCGAGGAGGGGCCGGTGCACTCGGCCGGCGTCGCGGTCGTGCGCGACGCCGGCTGGCGGGTCACCGACCTCCGCGTCGACTGGGCAGAGAACCCGGTCGAGCTGCTGGGGGAGATCCTGGTCGAGACGTGGCTCCCGCAGCGGGACGCGTACGTGACGCGCGGGCTGATGCCCGCGGGCGCGCCGAGCTACGGAGTGCCGGGGGATGAGTGAGGTCGCGGTCGACGCGGCCACGAGTCTGAAGGACCGCGTCCGCGCGCTCGTCGACGCCGGCCTCCCGTCGCTCGTCGCCCTCTCCGAGGCGCTGCACGCCGACCCGGAGACAGCGTGGAACGAGCACCGCGCCAGCGCCCGCCTCCAGGAGGCCCTGGCCGCCCGCGGCTTCGCCGTCACGCCCGCCTACCTCGGCCTGGACACGGCGTTTCTGGCCACGGCCGGTTCGGGGCCGGTCCGCATCGGCGTCTGCGCCGAGTACGACGCCCTCCCCGGCCTCGGGCACGCCTGCGGCCACAACCTCATCGCCGCGATCGGCGTCGGCGTCGCGTCCGCTCTCGCCCCGCTCGCCGATGAACTCGGCATCACCGTGGAGGTCTACGGCACCCCGGCCGAGGAGGGTGGCGGCGGCAAGATCGAGCTGCTCGACCGCGGAGCGTTCGGCGGCCTCGACCTCGCGCTGATGGCGCACCCCGGGCCCGTGGACGTTGCCGAGGCGCGCCCGTTCGCGGTCGCGCACTCGCACGTTCAGTACGACGGGAAGGCGGCCCACGCCGGCGCCTATCCCGAGGAGGGCGTCAACGCCAACGACGCCTTCGTGGTCGCGCAGGTGGCGATCGGGCTGCTGCGCCAGCAGCTCCCGCACTCGGCGCGGGTGCACGGCATCCAGACGGTCGGCGGGCAGGCGCCCAACGCCATCCCGGACCGCACCGAGGGCCGCTGGTACGTCCGCGCCGAGACGCTGGCGGAACTGGAGCGCATCGAGGAGAAGGTGAACCGCTGCTTCGAGGCGGGCGCGCTCGCCTCCGGCACGACGCTCACCGTCACACCGGAGAGCAAGCCGTACTCGGAGTTCCGCAACGACGAGCGGGCGCTGGCGTTCTACCGCGCGAACGCCGAAGCGCTCGGCCGGGTGTTCGACGGCTCGTCCGCCGCAGGGCGGATGAACCGCGCCTCCACCGACATGGGCAACGTGTCGCAGGTCGTCCCGGCCATCCACCCGTACATCGGCGTCGGCAGCCTCCCGGCGACCAACCATCAGCCCGAGTTCGCAGCCGCGTGCGTCGGGCCGCTCGCCGAGAAGGCGCTGCGGGACGCCGCGGTCGCGCTCGCACAGACCGTCGTGGATGTCGTGTCGTGACCGCGACCCGAATCGAGCACGACTCGCTCGGGCCGGTCGAGGTGCCGGCCGACGCCTACTGGGGCGCGCACACCCAGCGCGCCGTCGAGAACTTCCCGATCTCCGGGCGGGGGATCGGCACGTATCCCGAGCTCGTGACCGCCCTGGCGCTGGTCAAGCAGGCAGCCGCACGGGCGAACGCGGAGATCGGGGTGCTGGAGCCGTCCGTCGCCGGCGTCATCGACACCGCCTGCCAGGACATCGTGGAGGGCGGCCTGCACGACCAGTTCGTGGTCGACCTCATCCAGGGCGGCGCCGGCACCTCCACGAACATGAACGCCAACGAGGTGATCGCGAACCTCGCGCTCGAACGCCTCGGGCTTGCGCGCGGGAGGTACGACGTCCTCCACCCGTTGGACCACGTCAACCGCAGCCAGAGCACGAACGACGTGTACCCGACCGCCGTCAAGGTCGCGCTCACCATCGGGCTGCGGCGGCTGATCGCCGAGCACGCCCTGCTGGCGTCGGCCTTCCGCGCCAAGGGAGTGGAGTTCCGCGACCACCTGAAGATCGGCCGTACGCAGTTGCAGGACGCCGTGCCGATGACGCTCGGCCAGGAGTTCACGGCGTTCGCGGTGACGATGGACGAGGACAACCTGCGGCTGACCGAGACCATCCCGCTGCTGGCCGAGATCAACCTCGGCGCGACCGCGATCGGCACCGGCATCACCGCGTCGCCCGGCTACGCGTCCGCGGTCGTGCGGCACCTGGCGGCGTCGACCAGGCTGCCGCTCGTGACCGCCACCGACCTCATCGAGGCGACCTCGGACACCGGCGTCTTCATGCTCGTCTCGGCGGCCCTGAAGCGCGCCGCGATCAAGCTGTCCAAGATCTCCTCGGACCTGCGCCTGCTGTCGAGCGGCCCCCAGTTCGGCTTCGGCGAGCTGCACCTCCCGCCGCGCCAGGCCGGCTCGTCGATCATGCCCGGCAAGGTCAACCCGGTCGTCCCGGAGGTGGTCAACCAGGTCGCGTTCGCCATCGCGGGCGCGGACGTGTCGATCACCATGGCGGCCGACAACGGCCAGCTCCAGCTGAACGCGTTCGAGCCGGTCATCGCCAACGCGCTGCTGCAGGGGATCACCTGGCTGACGAACGCGTGCCGCACGCTGCGGGTGAACTGCGTGGACGGCATCCAGGCCGACGCCGAGCTGCTGCGCACCCGCGTGGCCTCCTCCGTCGGCCTCGTGACGGCGCTGACTCCGCGGATCGGCTACACCACAGCCGCGCAGATCGCCCACGAGGCGCTCGAGACCGGCGGAGACGTGCGCACCGCGATCGTCGGCCGCGGCCTGCTCACCGCGGAGGAGTACGACGCGATCACCGACCCCCGCGCCCTCACCGGCGCGCGCTGAGCCCCGCGCCATCGGTTCCGGAGTTGTGTACGCCTCCACTCGGCGTGTCGCGTGCACGACTCCGGGAGCGATGGCTCGGGTCAGTCGGCGGGGATCACGCGCACAATGCGCTCGAGGCCGGCGAAGTCGGCGAGGTTGTGCGTGACGATCGCGGCGCCGTGCGCCCGGGCGACCGCGGCGATCATGAGGTCGGCGATCCGACCGCGCGGTGACCTCCCGGAGGCGTGCACGGCCTCGACGATCCGTCCGTAGTACATCGCTGCGACATCATCGAATGGGACTCCGCTGCCGAACGCCTGCCGGATTTCGAGAACCTGGAGCTTGCGATCGGCAAGCGCCGCCGCATCCAGGTCGGGCGCGACGAGCCCCTGCTCGAGTTCGGCGTAGCTGATGGAGCAGATCGACACTTCGGTGATCTCGTCCGGCACGACGTATCCGCCGGTGATGACGACGTTGGTGTCCAGCAGCGCCCTCACTGCCAGGGGTCTCGCAGGTCCTGCTCGGAGCGCTGAGCCTGGAGCTCGTGCGCCCAGTCCTCGTCGCCGCTCCTGCCGAGAAGGGGCGCGACCTGGCCGACCGGCACCCAGGCCGAGTCGACGTGCGGCACGATGTCCGCGATGGCCCTGCCATGGCTGGTCACCACATAGCGTTCGCCGCTTTGGACATCGGCGAGCATCTTCGTCGGGTTCTGTCGAAGCTGCCCGACCGTGATGCTGTGGTCAGCGATGGTCGAAATCATCTCTCAACCGTACATCCCCCCGTAGACAATTGTCTACAGGGGGTATCAGCTCGCCCAGTCGCGGAGGGTCGCGGCGGCGGGGGAGGCGGTGCCGCTCAGCCACGGCACGACCGCTGTCGCGAGCGTCCGGCGGACCTGCGTCGTGTCGTCCTCCACGGATTCCGCCGCCCAGATCACCTGTTCGCCGGCGTAGACCGAGTCGAGCAGGCGCACCAGTGGCTCGATCGGCGTGGTCGCCACGAGCTCGCCGTCGGCCACCGCGTCCGCGAGCGCCGTGCGGGTCAGCTCGGTGAACTCGCGCGGCCGGCCGAACGCCGAGCGGGGGTCGGAGCCCGCGTGCACCTGCCCCCAGAACGCCACCACCACGCGCGCTTCCTCGCGGGTCACCGCGGACGTCGGCAGGATCTCCTCCGCGATCGCGAGCAGCGCCGCGAGCCCGCGGGTGTCGCCCGTGCGCGCCGCGATCCGCTCCAGCGTGCGGTCGATCCCCCGCTGGGCCGCTGCCTCCGCGATCTGTTCGACCGAGTCGAAGTAGTGCCAGAGGGTGCCCGGCACCACGCCGAGGTCGGCCGCGACCGAGCGCCCGTGCGTCCCGGCGACGCCGGTGCGCGCGAGCACGCGCAGGTAGGCGTCCACGATGTCGCGGCGGCGCTGGTCGTGATCGACGATCTTCGGCACGCGTCCCATCTTGCACGACGAGGGGGTCGCGCTCTTCCCAACACGGGTTTTTGACGCTACAGTCAATAACAATCGGGATCCGCCGACGAAGGAGTTTCTGGAATGTCCCTGACGATCGCCACCGCGACCTCCCACCCGCTCGCCGCGCTCACCGGAGCCGAGATCGACCGCGCCCGCGAGGTGTTCGCCGCCGCCGGCCTCGTGACCGAGCACACCCGGTTCACCTACGTGATGCTGCGCGAGCCGCACAAGCGCGACGTCCTCGACCCCGACCGCGCCGCCGGCCTGCACCGCGAGGTGGAGGCCCTGCTGCTCGACTTCTCGACCGGTGCCGTCACCCAGGCCGTTGCCGACCTCACCACCGGCACCGTCGTCCACACCCGCGAGCTCGATCCTGTGACCGAGGGCACCGCGCCCGTCCTGGATGAGGAGTTCGGCCTGGTGGACGAGATCGTCAAGGCCGACGCCGGCTGGGTCGCCGCGCTCGCCAAGCGGGGAGTCCACGACCTCAGCACGGTCCGCACCTGCCCGCTGACCGCCGGCCACTTCGACTACGACGACGAGGAGGGCCGCCGGATGTTCCGCGTGCTCGCGTTCGTCCAGCGGAGCGAGTCCGACCTCCCGTGGGCGCACCCGATCGACGGCGTCGTCGCCCACGTCGACACCCTCTCCCGCTCGGTGATCCGCCTGGTGGAGACCCCGATCGACACCGTCCCGATGGAGTCCGGCGACTACCTCGACCCGGAGGTCACCGGCCCGCTGCGCACCTCGCTGAAGCCCATCGAGATCGCCCAGCCGGAGGGCGTCAGCTTCCAATACCGGGACGGCGTGCTGAGCTGGGAGAACTGGGACCTGCGCGTCGGCTTCAACGGCCGCGAGGGCCTCACCCTCCACGACGTCGCGTTCACCTACCAGCAAGAGCGCCGCCCCATCCTGTACCGGGCCTCCATCTCGGAGATGGTCGTCAACTACGCCGACCCCACGCCCATCCACGGCTGGCAGAACTACTACGACGCCGGCGAGTACCAGTTCGGCCGCCTCGCCAACTCGCTGGAGCTCGGCTGCGACTGCCTCGGCGACATCTTCTATCTGGATGCCGTGGTCGCCGACGACTTCTGCAACCCGCGAGTGATCACGAACGCGATCTGCATCCACGAGGAGGACTACGGCATCCTCTGGAAGCACACCGACGAGTTCACCCACACCTCGGAGGCCCGCCGCCAGCGCCGCCTGGTCGTCTCCTTCTTCACGACCGTCGGCAACTACGACTACGGCTTCTACTTCTACTTCTACCTGGACGGCACGTTCGAGGTGGAGGCCAAAGCGACCGGCATCGTCTTCACCGGCGCCCACGACGGCGGCGACGACCCGTACTCCACCCCGCTCGGGCCCGGCCTCGGCGCACCCGTGCACCAGCACATGTTCTGCGCCCGGCTCGACATGACCGTGGACGGCGTGGCCAACGCGGTCGACGAGATCGACGTCGCACGCGTGCCCGTCTCCGAGAGCAACCCGTGGGGGAGCGCGATCGGCCGGACCATCACCCGCCTGTCCTCGGAGTCCTCGGCTGTTCGAGATGCCGACGGCTCGGTGGGCCGCGTCTGGTCGATCAGCAGCGCCTCCCGCCGCAACCGCGTCGGCCGCCCGACCAGCTACGTGCTGCACCCGTCGTCGGAGCCCGCGCTGTTCTCGGCCGACGAGGCGCACCAGCGTCGCCGTGCGGGCTTCGCCGCCCACCACCTCTGGGTGACGCAGTACGAGCCGTCCGAGCTGTGGGCGGCCGGCTACGCGGTGAACCTGCATCCCGGCGGCGCCGGCCTCCCCGCCTACGTCGCGCAGGACCGCCCGCTCGACGGCGAGGACATCGTGGTGTGGCACACGTTCGGCCTGACGCACTTCCCGCGGCTGGAGGACTGGCCGATCATGCCGGTGGACTACGCGGGGTTCACGCTGAAGCCGTACGGATTCTTCGACCGGAACCCGACACTGGACGTGCCGCGGTCGGCGTCGGCGTCGTGCCACGCTGCACCTTCCACGGCCGCCTCCTGCGGCGCGGATTGCACCTGCGGGCACTGATGCTGCTCGACGTGGGAGCGCTCGGGGCCTCCACGGTCTCCGCGTGCTGCCTGCTCGGATCGCCGCGTCCGGTGCGCGTGTGGGTGTCCGCCGGACTGATGGTGCTGGCGATGGTCGGCTGCGTGCTGGGGGCTTCCGTGCCCGGGGTCGGCTTGGCCTCCGTCGTGCTGTCGCTGGCGTCGGCGGGGTTCGCTCTGCAGCGACGGGCGGGTCGGGTGCAGCCGATGAGCCTCCACCGGGCCCTCGGCGGGGTGACGATGGCGGCGCTCGTGGCGATGTCGCTCGGGATGGCGCACGGCGGCGGCGCTCCTGTTGCGGCGCACGCGCACGGGGTGTCGCTCGGTGCGATCGTGGGCGCGTTCGTCGCGGGGTACCTCGCCTACAGTGCGTGGCTGCTCGTCACGATGGCGCGGGCGCGCAGGCTCCCGCATCGTCTCGGCGCACGCGGACTGCTGGAGTTCGGCGAGGTCGCCGGGATGGCCGTCGGCGTCCTGCTGATGTCGGTGATGTAGGCCGGCTCAGCCTTCGTCGGCCTGCCCGGCCTCCGCGATCGCCACGCGCAGCTCCCGCGAGACATCCTCGAGTGTCCGCCCGGCCCCGACCGCCATCCCGGCGATGTAGGTCGTGAGCGGCGCGGCCGGACGCGTCACCCCGTGGGCGGCGTCCTTCGCGAGGTCGAGCAGGGCGGCGACGTCGCCCGGCTCCAGGCTCACACCCAGCCGCCGCGCGGCTGCACCGGCCCAGGCGTCAAGTTCCTGCGGTTCCATCAGTGTCGCTCCTTCAGTCGTTCGAGGTCGTGCTGTTCGTCGATGTCCGCGACGGCGTCTCGGTGGGCGCGGACGATCGGGAGGCCGAGGTGCCCGATCAGCGCGCGGGCCGGCTGGCCGGCGGTGCCCCCGGTGACGTCGAGCTGTTCGAGCTGCGCCCGGAGCGCCGCCACCGGGACACGCGCGAGCAGCCACTGCACGTTCCCGTCGTCGTCGGCGAGCACGCCCGCGTCGACGGCGTGCAGCGCGGCGATCGTGCTGCGTGGTCGAGCAAGATCGGCCGAGACGATCAGGGTCTCGGAGGCCGTCTCCGGCAGCGCCGCAACGCCCGCCGCGATGCCCGCGCACGGCCCACCCCACCGCGGATACTCGGACACGACCACGACCCTGCGCGGCACCGTCTCGTTGGTCGCAGACACCAGGACGACGGTCCCGCAGCCGCTCACGGCCTCCATCGTCCGCTGCAGCAGCGTGCGCCCATCGACCTCCGCGAGCAGCTTGTCACTGCCGAAACGCGTCGAGCGGCCGCCGGCGATGACGATGGCGGCGGGTGGTGGGGGAGGGAGGGGCACGGGGTCCAGCCTGGCACGGTTTGACCACTATCGTTTGGGAAAACGCACGGTAGACAGCTCGTACCTCCAACTGGGTGTGTCGAGACCAGAGCGTCCCGACAAAGCTGAAGCCGGAAACGAAAGTGGGAGGGCACCCCGTGGCTTCGGCAGGATATTCGGCTGGGGAGGAAGCGCGAATGCGCGCAGCTTTGGCGGCGGAGCACGATCGGCTTGCCGCGATCGCACGCCAGGACGCTGAACGGTGGATGATCGCCCATCGCACGGAAAAGCAGGTCGCGGTCAGTCTGGCTCCTCTGACCGCCGCGGGATACGTCCTCGTCCATGATCGAGGCTGGCCGGGTTCGCGCTCGCGCGCCCAGATCGATCACGTCGTGGTCGGGCCGGGAGGCTTGTTCATCGTCGACACCAAGGCGTGGGCTGACGTCGAGATCATGCTCAACCGAATCTTCCGAGGCCAGGCCGACGTCACCGATGAGCTCGCGGGACTCGCCGAGGTGGGACGTGGCACCGAGGAGGTCATGGCCGAGCTGGGTCTCGCGCCGGGGCAGGTCCACGTGGTCGTCGTGCTCGCCGGACGCACGATGAGGGCGACGGAGGTCGCCGGTGTCGTCGTGGTCGGAGAGAAGCAGGCAGCCAAGCACATCAACTCGTACGGCAGGCGGCTCACAGAGTCTCAGGTCAATGGCGTTCTGACCGCTGCTCTCCGTCACTTCCCGGTCCTCGACGCGGCGCAGATCGACCTCGACGCGAGCATCGCCGAGCCTGTGATCCCAGAGGCCGATCCTGAACCGTTGTTCGATGTCGAGGAGGTTGCCGACATTCTCCTCGAGGGCTTGATGGCGGCTCCGATCGAGGAATGGATGGCGTTCCTTCATCCCAGCCAGGCGAAGCTCGTCCGTCGGAGTTTCAATGGTCCCTCGCGTGTGCGCGGCTCTGCGGGGACGGGGAAGACCGTGATCGGTCTTCATCGAGCTGCCTATCTCGCTCGTTCTCAACGGGACAAGATCCTCGTCACGTCTTTCGTGAGGACGCTTCCCGACGTGCTGGGAAACCTGCTGGCGAGGCTCGCTCCGGACGTGGCCGGACGAGTGGAGTTCACGGGTGTCCACGCTTTCGCGTCACGTCTTCTCAAGCAGCGCGGGGTCCGAATCAGACTCAACGGAACCGAGGCGGATCACGCCTTCACCTCGGCGTGGCTATCGACGGGGGCGCGTGGTGCTCTTGTCGAGGTGGACCACAATCTGCGCTATTGGAAGGACGAGATCAGCTACGTCATCAAGGGACGCGGGCTTACGCGCTTCGAGCAGTACGCGGAACTGACCAGAACCGGTCGACGGCGGCCGCTCGGGCTGGATCAGCGCCGTGAGGTGTGGAGGTTGTACGTCGCCTATCAGGAGGAGCTGAAGCGTCGGGGAGTGGACGACTTCGATGATGTGATCCTGCGCGCGGAGGCGTCTCTTCGGGACAGGCCGCTGGCCGGCTACGGCGCGGTCGTCATCGACGAGGCGCAGGATCTCACGTGCGCGATGGTCCGCATGCTGCATCTGCTCGTAGGCGACAAGGCGGATGGTCTCACCCTCATCGGCGATGGGCAGCAGTCGATCTACCCGGGAGGCTTCACGCTCAATGAGGCGAACGTGTCGATCGCCGGGCGCGGCGTCGTGATGTCGACCAACTACCGGAACACGCGCGAGATCCTGGAGTTTGCGTCCGTGCTCATCGAAGGCGACGTGTTCGCTGACATCGACGGGGGAGTCCGGGGCCGCGATGGCCTCAGCAACGTCCCCCGCTCGGGCCCTGCGCCGATTTCCCGCCGCTTCGACGCGCGAGCCGTTCACGACAGGGAGTTCGTGGCTCACTTCGCGAACCTGCCGTGTCCGCCCGGCGATGTCGGGGTTCTGTGTCTGACGTCGCAAGGAGTACAGGCTGCCATTCGCACACTGACAGCGGCGGGGATTCCGGTGCACGAACTGACCGAATACAAGGGCATCCCCGTGAACGCCGTCAAGGTCGGCACGATCAAGCGAGCGAAAGGTCTCGAGTTCAAGCAGGTGATGCTGCCGCGCGTCCCGGCGTGGGTCGTGGATGCGAACGGCACGGACGACGAGGCCCTGACGATCCACCGACGTGAGCTCTACGTTGGGATGACGCGCGCGCGTGACGGACTCTGGGTGGGCGTGTGCAGTTAGGGGCTGAATAGGTGAAGTCTCGGGTGACGCCGGACGGCCGGATTCCGCATGTTCAGCGAACCTTCCGAGTCGCTGCGAACCCTCCCGTTTTCACCTCGAACGATATATCGTTAACTATCGTTACCGACTCACCCCGATCCCTTTCAGGAGGCACATCATGAGCGGAACATTCACCGGCGGCGGTGGCTGGGGCAACATGAACGCGGACGGCCTGTTCCAGGCGTTCGACCAGCTGCGGTCGCAGTTCGAGAAGAAGGTCGGCACCCGGATGGGCCGCGGCGACGTGCGCGCCGCCGTGCTCGCGCTGCTCGCCGAGAAGCCCATGCACGGGTATCAGATCATCCGGGAGATCGAGGAGCGCAGCGGCGGGAGCTGGAAGCCGTCGGCCGGGTCCGTCTACCCGACGCTTCAGTTGCTCGCGGATGAGGGGCTCATCACGGCCGACGAGTCCAATGGGCGCAAGACCTACTCGCTCACCGAGGAGGGCCGTGCGGCCGCCGAGGAGGCCGGGCCGGCGCCGTGGGCTCCCGAGGAGAAGAAGGAGGACAGCCGCGGCTGGGGTCCGGGCAACTGGACCGGCGGGCACAACCCGTTCGACTCCGAGCTGCCGAAGGCCGGCATGGCGCTCGCGCAGGCCGCCGCCCAGGTGCGGCGCACGGGCACGCCCGAGCAGGTCAAGGAGGCCGCCGCGGTCCTCGACGAGGCGCGGCGGAAGCTGTACTCGATCCTCGCCCAGGACGCCCAGGACTGAGCGGGTGGCGGCGCCCGACGCGGCCGGATCAGGCGCGACGACGACACCAGGGACGAACAACAGGACATCAGCAGTGGCGGGCTCGGGGAAGACCCGGGCCCGCTACCGCCGCATCCTGCGGTTCGCCGCGGCCAACCTCATCCACATCTGGTGGTACGACCTCGTCCTGCCGCGGATCGGGCTCGCGCGTCTCAGTGAACGCGGGCGCACCAAGCGGCTCACGGGGTTCGCCCGCCGCTTCCACAACCTGGCTGTCGAGCTCGGCGGGCTGATGATCAAGGTCGGGCAGTTCCTGTCCTCCCGGCTCGACATCCTGCCGCCGGAGATCACCAAGGAGCTCGAAGGGTTGCAGGACGAGGTGCCGGCGGTGCCGTTCGAGGCCATCCGGCGGCTCGCCGAGGCTGAGCTGGGGATGCCGTTGGAGCGCGTCTTCGACAGCATCGACCCCGTCCCGGTCGCGGCGGCCTCCCTCGGGCAGGCGCACCGGGCGCGGCTCGCCGCACAGGACCGCGAAGAGACGGGGCTCGATACCGTCGTCGTCAAAGTGCAGCGGCCGGGGATCGACGCGATCGTCGACGTCGACCTCGCGGCGCTGCGGCGCGTCGGCGGCTGGCTCAAGCGGGTCCGGGTGGTGGCCGACCGGGTGGACATGCCGGCGCTGGTGGAAGAGTTCGCGGCGACCAGCCTGGAGGAGATCGACTACCTCCACGAGGCACGGAGCGCTGCGCGGTTCGCGGAGGACTTCACCCACGACCCGCGCGTGGCGGTGCCGGAGGTGGTCTGGGAGCGAACCACGCGGCGCGTGCTCACGCTCGAAGACGTGACGGCGATCAAGATTACCGACGTGGTCGCGTTGCGTGCCGCCGGCATCGACCCGGCGCACGTGGCCCCGGTGTTCGCCTCCGTCATGTTCGACCAGCTCTTCACGAACGGGTTCTTCCACGCCGACCCGCACCCGGGCAACATCTTCGTCACGCCCAGAGTCGCGCAGCCCGGCGACGGGATGGACGCGACGACGGCGCACCCGTGGAAGCTGACGTTCATCGACTTCGGGATGATGGGGGAGGTCCCCGAGGGCACACGGCGCGGCCTCCGCAAGCTCCTCATCGCGGCGGCGGGCCGCGACGGCAAGGGGCTCGTGAGCGCGATGCGCGACGTCGGGGTGCTGCTGCCGACCTCCGACACCTCCGAGCTGGAGCGGGCGATGACGCAGCTCTTCGCGCGATTCGGCGGGATGGGCTTCGCGCAGTTGCGGGAGGTCGACCAGCGCGAGTTCCGCGACTTCGCCATCCAGTTCGGCGATGTGATCCGCTCGCTGCCGTTCCAGCTCCCGGAGCACTTCCTCCTCATCATCCGGGCGATGTCGCTCACGTCCGGCGTGAGCAGCGCGCTCGACCCCGAGTTCAACATGTGGGACTCGATCGAGCCGTACGCGACGCAGCTCCTCCGCGACGAGAGCGGCAACATGGTGCAGGACGCCCTGAAGGAGGCCGTGACGATCGCGGGTGTGGCCGTCCGGCTGCCGAAACGGCTCGACGGGATGGTCAACCGCATCGAGGAGGGCAACTTCTCGGTGAAGACGCCGGCGCTCGACCAGCGGATCGGGCGGCTCGAACGCGTCACCCGGCGGCTCATCGCGGCGGTCCTGTTCAGCGGGTTCCTGGTCGCGGGCGCGGTGCTGCTGCCGACGGTGCAGGCGTTCGGGATCGTGCTGATGAGCGTGTCCGCGGTGCCGCTGATCTACGTGCTCGTCGGCGGCCGGCGACACTAGCCGGGCGGCGTCGCTAGCCGGGCGGCGTCGCTAGCCGGGCGGCGTCGCTAGCCGGGCGGCGTCGCTAGCCGGGCGGCGTCGCTAGCCGGGCGGTGTCAGGCGCCCGTCACCCAGTGCCGGGTCACAGCCTGCACGTGCGCGCCGTCCAGGTCCGCGAGCTTCACGGCGGCGAACCGCTGCGCGGCCTCCGACGTCTGCACGCGAGCGGGAGGCTGCGCTGCGGTCAGCGTCTCGACGATCACGTCGGCCACCCCCTCCGGGGTCTGCGCCGCCGCCGGGTCGAACGCGGCGGCGGTGCGCGCCAGGTACGCGTTCAACGCGCCCTCGTACGGCGTCCCCGCCACGGCCGGCGCCTGCTGCGCCTGCACGTTCGCGACGAACTCGGTCGTCACGGCGCCGGGCTCGATCACGCTCACGCCGACGCCCACGGTGGCGGCGACCGGTGTCAGCGACTCCATGAAGCCCTCGACGGCGAACTTCGCGGCGCAGTACGCCTCGTTGAAGGGCTGGCCGACCACGCCGCCGACGCTCGACACGGTGACCACCCGGCCGCCGCTCTCGCGCAGCAGCGGCAGCGCCGCCTTGGTCATCGCGACGACGCCGAAGAAGTTGACCTCCATCACGGCGCGCACGGCCTCGACGGACTCCAGCTCGACCGTCCCGAGGTGCCCGGCGCCCGCGTTGTTGAGGAGGGCGTCGAGGCGGCCGTACGTCGACCGGATGTGGTCGAGGCAGGCCTCGATGGAGCGCGGCGACGTCACATCCAGCGACTGCAGGTCGAGGGTGACGCCGGCGGCGTCGGCAGCCGCGCGCAGCTCGGACGCCCTGCCGAGGTCGCGCATGGTGGCCACGACGGTGAACCCGTGGCGGGCGGCGGCGACCGCGGTCGCGAGGCCGATACCGGAGGACGTTCCGGTGACGAGGAGGATCGATTCGGTCACGATGTCATCCTGCCACCGCGGTCAGTGCTCGGGCAGGGTCACCCGCTCCCCGTCCCGGGTGAACCCGCGCGTCGCCTCGTCGTAGGTCGTGTGCGAGCGTTTCGGCGACGAGTCGGCCGGCGGCGGCACCTCGGCGTGTTCGAGGGCGCGGAGCACGAGCGTCTCGACCAGGTGGGATGCCGTGGTGTGGCGGTGCAGCGCGATCCGGACGAGCGCGGCGTACTCCGGCTCGCTCAGGTGCAGTTTGAGGGGGATGCCTCCGGGCACGGTGCCGGGGCCGAGGGCGGTCGGGCCGGTGGCGTTGGCTTCGCTCATGTGCGGATTGTGCCTCGTGCGGCACCGCCTTGGCTATTCCCGAGATTTTGTCCCCCGGACCAGGCGACGACACGTCTTGCCGCGTCCGGGACGGCAGGTGCATCATGCGGCCACACGTCGCGGGAGACTTTCGGGGGGTGGGCTCATGGACGATTCGAGCGGCACCTTCGTCGCCGTCTTCCTCTACCCGGACGACTCCGCCGAGGGCGTGAGTCGGCGGCTCCCGATCGTCGGCGCCGGCCCTCCCGCGGTGATCCGGGCGGCCTCGGCGTTCGAGGGCGCCGCCGCGGTCGACGTGTTCCGTCTGGTCGACGCCAGCGCGTGGCCGGAGGCCGCGGCCTACCTCTACGAGGGGACGGTGCCCGGCACCCTGGCCGACGACGACGGCGTCGAGCAGGTGTCCACGCCCGACGACTGAGCGCTACCGCGGGGTGTACTCGTACACGACCGCCGACCAGTGGTTGTCCAGCTCGTCCCACGCCGCGTCGTCCATGTACGCCAACCGGAACTGCAGGTTCAGCACCGGGCCGAGCACCTCGAGCACGTCGGGACGGAACGGCATCTCGGGAGGGAGCCCGAGCCCGAAGCTGTGGATGACGCTGTCGTCGGCGGCACGCAGCCACACGCCCCAGCCGCGGTCGAGTGGCATGGCGACCACGCGGAACACGTGCGCTGGCTCGTAGTCGGCGGGGAGCGCGTCCGGGAGGTCGGTCATGGGACCAAACTACACAGCAGGGTCGGACGGGCACAGCAGCAGCGCTACGCCACAGCGCCACAGCGCCACCGGGTCGCCGGGCCGCCGGGCCGCGCTCAGGACGGCGCCTGCGCCTTGGCCGCCGGATCCGCCGCCGCGGTATCGGGCCGCCCACGCCGCACCTCCGCCACCCCGGCGCAGAACGCGCACATCGCCGCCGCCAGCAGCACCACGAGCGCGTCCACCAGCCGGACCGTGCTCAGCTCGGCACCGGGCGTCGTCGCCAGAGCGACCAGGGCGACAATGGCCACCGCCCCCGCGAATCTGGCGAGCTCCCGCATCGAACATCCCCGCATCTCGTTCCGGCCGGCAGCGCGGCCCTGAGCGCTCCGTGGCCGGCCTCCCCACCGGCCGCCCTGCTCGGCCACAGGATGCATCATCGGGACGGCGCCGGGAAGGTCCCAATCGGGTCGGGCGGCCCCGATTCCGAACTTTTCCGGATGCGCGCGAATCGGGTGTAGCCACGGCACGCCGCGCGGGGGTACATTCCGGTCGCCGGGCCGAGGATCCGGCGAAGGGGAGGAGCACCGATCATGAACAACTTCTGGAGTTTCGTGGCGCTGTTCTTCTGGAGCTTCGCTTTCATCGCGTACCTGTTCGCGCTGTTCGCGATCATCGGCGACCTGTTCCGGGACCACACGCTCAACGGGTGGTGGAAGGCGGTGTGGATCATCTTCCTGATCTTCGTGCCCTTCCTCACCGCTCTGGTTTACCTGATCGCCCGCGGCCGCGGGATGGCGGAGCGGAACATGAAGGAGGCCGTCGACACGCAGGCCGCGGTGGACGCGCACATCCGCGACGTCACCTCCGCTGCGAGCCCGGCGGACGAGATCGCCAAGGCGCAGGCGCTGCTGGACTCTGGCGCGATCTCGCAGGACGAGTTCGCGCACCTGAAGGCGCGGGCACTGGGGTAGGCGCGAGCGTCAGGCGTCGATTTCGGGCGCCACGGCGGTTCAACCCCTGTGCGCCGTGGTGCCCGGGTCTTCCCGCGCCTAGTCATGCCTGCGGCGATGACAGGAGATCACCGCTGGATCTCCTGTCGGACGGCGTTCCGCAGGAGTCCGCGCGGCGTGCCGAGCCCGAACTCCTGCCGAGGCGGCGCGTCGGCGCGTAGCGCCGGCCCCGCCGGACCCGTAGGGTCTTACCGAGGCCTCCTCGCCGGAGGCTGCCTCAGCCACGTTCACCCCAGGGCCACGACCCCGTCACTGTAGGAATAAGGAGCAACATGAGCTACGCCGTGACCAATCCCGCCACGGGCGAGACGGTCAAGACCTTCGACACGATCACCGACGCCGGTCTCGAAGCCGCGATCGCGTCGGCCGAGAACGCGTACCGCACCTGGTCGAAGACGACCACGGTGGAGGAGCGCGCGGCCCTGGTGCGCCGCGTCGGGGAGCTGCACATCGAGCGCCGCCAGGAGCTGGCCGACATCATCGTGCGCGAGATGGGTAAGCCGGTCGAGCAGGCGCTCGGCGAGGTGGACTTCGCCGGGGCGATCTACGAGTACTACGCCGACCACGCGTCGGAGTTCCTGAAGGACGAGCCCATCCAGCTGCTCGACGGCACCGGCTCTGCGGTCGTCCGCCGCTCGGCGCTGGGCGTGCTGCTCGGGATCATGCCGTGGAACTTCCCGTACTACCAGGTCGCCCGCTTCGCCGGCCCGAACCTGATCATCGGCAACACCATCCTGCTCAAGCACGCCGAGCAGTGCCCGGAGTCCGCCGCCGCGATCGAGAAGATGTTCCTGGACGCCGGCTTCCCGGAGGGCGCCTACGTCAACATCTACGCGTCGCACGACCAGATCGAGAAGGTCATCGCCGACCCGCGCGTGCAGGGCGTCTCGCTGACCGGCTCGGAGCGCGCAGGTGCGGCGGTCGCCGAGATCGCCGGCCGCAACCTCAAGAAGGTCGTGCTGGAGCTGGGCGGCTCCGACCCGTTCATCCTGCTCTCGACCGACGACCTGGACGCGACCGTGCAGAACGCCGTCGACGCCCGCCTCGACAACAGCGGCCAGTCCTGCAACGCCGCGAAGCGCTTCGTGGTCGCGGACGAGCTGTACGACTCCTTCCTGGAGAAGTTCACCGCCAAGCTCGCCGAGGTGGAGGCCACCGACCCGACCAGCGAGTCCTCCGCGCTCGGCCCGCTCTCGTCGCTGAAGGCGGCCGAGGGCCTGGACGAGCAGGTCAAGCGCGCCGTCGCCAACGGCGCGACCCTGGTGCGCGGCGGCGGCCGCAATGGCGCGTTCTTCGAGACGACCGTGCTCACCGACGTCACCCCGGACAACCCGGCCTCCAAGGAGGAGTTCTTCGGGCCGGTCGCGCAGGTGTTCCGCGCGAAGGACGAGGCGGACGCTGTGCGCATCGCGAACGACACCCCGTTCGGGCTCGGCTCGTACCTCTACACGACCGACGAGGAGCAGGCCCTCCGGGTCGCCGACCAGATCGAGGCCGGCATGGTCTTCGTCAACGTCGTGCTGGCCGACGGTGCGGAACTGCCCTTCGGCGGCGTGAAGCGCTCCGGCTCGGGCCGCGAGCTCGGCCGCTTCGGCGCCGACGAGTTCGTCAACAAGAAGCTCATCCGCATCGGGGGCTGAGGCTCTCGCTGCTACGGACGGCCGGTCGCCTTCGGGTGGCCGGCCGTCCGGCGTTGTGTTTGGGCAAACCAGGAGTAGGGGCCAGTAGACCCTCCGGTCTTGACACTTCCTCACTATCGGCGGGACCCTGTCCCCGTGCAAGAGCTGCCGATCGTCTACTGCCGCGGGTATGCCGGCCCGACCAGCCAGATCGACTCCACGGTCAACGATCCTTTCTACGGCTTCAACGAGGGCGCCACCCACACCCGGGTCAACGGGGATGGCGAGCCGATGTTCTACCAGTTCGAGGGGCCGCTGCTACGGCTGCTGGGGGAGCGCGCCTACCAGGTGCTCGTGCGCGGCAGCCAGAAGGAGCTGCTGGCGACCGCCGCTGACGGCTCGCTGGCGCAGAAGTCCATCTGGATCCACCGCTTCTACGACGAGGCCGCCACCACCTATGCGGCGCCGACGCCGCGCTCCGGTAACCTGTTCGACCGGGCGGTGACCTGGACCGAGGACCTGGTCCACGAGCACTTGGAGTCGCGCGGCTTCGACATCGAGCAGGCCGCGCGCGAGCTGTACGACCTCGTGCTGCTGGTCCGTGCCAAGACCGGGGCGCCGAAGGTGTTCCTGGTCGCGCACTCGATGGGCGGCCTGGTCGCGCGCTGCATGATGCAGAAGGTGTGCGAGGAGGACGGCCGCATCCCGGCGAAGGAGCTGGTCGCCAAGCTCTGCACCTACGCGACGCCGCACGGCGGGATCGTGTTCACCGGCGGCCTCCTCAACTGGCTGATGGAGACCTTCGGCCCGGCCGGGTCGGACATCTTCTCGCCGCCCAAGATGTACGGCTACCTGACCCCGGGCAAGAAGTTCGGGGACACCCCGGTCGGGCACACCTGGGACCCGCGCATCATCCCGCCGTCGGTCTTCGACGTGGACGACGTGTTCTGCATCATCGGCACCGACCAGAACGACTACAACCTGGCGAAGCTCGGCGTCGGGCCGCGCAGCGACGGGCTGGTGCTGATCGAGAACGCCTACGTGAAGGGCGCGCACCGTGCGTTCGTCTACAAGTCGCACTCCGGCCCCTACGGCGAGGTGAACTCCGAGGAGGGCTACCAGAACCTGTCGCGCTTCCTGTTCGGGCACTGGGCGGTGCAGGTCGAGCTGAGCAAGCTGCCGCCCGCGTCGGTCGTGGCCGCGCAGCCGGACGTCGCGTGGCAGGCCGACCTCCAGCTCGCCATCCGCGGGCTGTCGGTGCTGATCACCGAGCAGAAGGCCATGCACTACAACCCGGTTCAGCTCAACGCGGAGATCGCACAGCACGCGCCCGGCGCCACGGGCGACGACTCGGTGGACGCGCCCATCCCGCTGGTGGGGACGTTCCTGTTCTCGAAGGAGCCGCCCGCCGACCTCCCGCCCACGCACGTCACCCCGGGGGTGGGGGACGACACGGGGCCGGCCGCCGCGCCCGCCGCGTCGAGCACCGCGCCCGCCGCGTCGAGCACCGCGCACGCCGCGCCGACCGCGCCGAGCGCCGCGCCCGCGCGCCAGGGCTGGTGGCACCGCTTCGTGGAGTCGTTCGGAGCAGGGGAGGACGAGCCCGCCGCCGACGCCGCCTCGCTCCAGCCGGTGGACATCGCCCTCGAGAACCCCCTCGACCCCACGCTCCCCGAGGTGTCGGCCGCCGCGGTCGCCTCCGTCGCGCACGACCTCACCGCGGCGGCCGCCGCCGCGCCGGTCGCCTCCGACTACGCCCGCCTCAGCCAGGACCTCTCCCGCTACGCCCTCACCCTCCGCGTCTACCAGGTCATCACGCACGACGGCGTCTTCGACTTCTCCAGCAACCTGGAGCAGGTCGGCGACTGGCAGGACGTGCTGATCGTCGACATCGGCCGGGCCGCCGACGGGAGGTTCGGCGCATGGACGGGCTGGAACAGCGCGGTTCCGGGGGCGGTGAACCAGGTCGGCCAGATGGCGGACGAGCTCACGCTGACCCCCGACCGGCAGGACCGCAACGTCATCCACGCCGTGCTCGACCTCCCCGCCGCCGCCCGCGCCCTCCCGATCTTCGGCCCGGCCGCGCAGCTCGCGTTCACGATCGTCAACCGGGACCCGGAGGGGTAGGCCCGGCGGCCCGATGCGGCTAACGTCGGCCGCATGACCTCCGCCGAAACCCTGGACGTCGAGGATCGCGCCCACCCGCACCACCACCACGGCTGGTGGTGGAAAACGCTCCTGGCCGGGTTCGGGCTGTGGGTGGTCACCATCGTGGTCACCGCGTTCACCGGCAATATCAACCTGGTCCCGACGCTCATCCTGCTGGGCAGCTTCCTGGTGCCGTTCTGCGTCGTGCTGTTCGCCATCGAGCGCGTGACCGGGTCGATCAGCACGCTGCAGCTCATCCTCGCGTTCTTCGTCGGCGGCATCTTCGGTGTGCTCGGCGCCTCGCTGCTGGAGGCCGACCTCCACCAGAGCTTCTGGGTCTACGGCCTGGTCGGGCTGATCGAGGAGTTCGTCAAAGTGGTGCTGCTGCTGATCTTCGGCTGGCGGACCGTGCCGAAGACCGCGAAGCAGGGCGCTCTGCTCGGCGCGACGATCGGGGCGGGCTTCGCGGCGTTCGAGTCGGCGGGCTATGCGTTCAACGCGGCCATCACCTCCCGCGGAATCGACCTGGTCTCCCTGCTGCAGACGGAGTTGGTGCGCGCCATCCTCGCGCCGGTCGGGCACGTGCTGTGGACGGCCATCCTCGGCGCGGTGATCTTCGGCGCGGCCCACGGCGGGAGACGGTTCCGCTGGTCGTGGTGGATCCTGCTCACCTACGCGTGCGTGTCGCTGCTGCACGCGGCCTGGGACTCCGCGTCGGACGTCGCCACGTTCTTCGCGGTGCTGACCAACGGGAGGGCGGTGCAGGAGCTGCAGAGCGGAGGGTTGCAGCAGGGCACGGCGAACCAGGTGGAGTCGCTGGCGACCGTGCTCTACGTGGTGGGGCTGGCGATCGTGTCGGCGGCGGGCATCGTCACGCTGTGGCTGGTGCTGCGGCACTACCGCCGGGCGCAGGCGCTCGCGGAGGCGCGGGCGGCGCCCGTGCAATAGCGGTCAGCGCGCGATCGGGCCGGGGCGGTCGGCGTAGGTGCGCCCGGTGACCACGAGCCGAAGGATCGCGGGCGCGACGTCGTAGCGCTCGGCCAGTTCGGCGAGGGGCGTGCCCGCGGCGTACGCCTCGCGGATGCCGCGCACCTCCTCGTCGCCGAGCCGTCTGCGGTGGGCCTCGGCGATCGGACCGCCGTGGCCGGCGTGCGAACTTCCGCGCACGATGAGGCTGACCCGCTGCTGGCTGGTGCCGAACCGGCGGGCGATCTCGGTCTGCGACACCCCGGCGCTGTGCAGCCGGCGCATCTGGACGACCTCGTCGTCGTCACCGGTCGCCTCCGCCACCCCGGTCGTCGCGCCGCGGACGACGGACGCGACCGTCCAGTGCGAGACGCCGAAGCTGTCTGCGATCGCCTGGCGGTCCTCGCCGGCGCGCACCCGCTCGCGGATCCGCTCCACCTGCTCCACGGTCAGCGGCCGGGCGCGCGTCGCCGCGGCGCCGGTCAGCGGGCCGCCGACGTCCGCGAACGCGCGGCCGGAGGCGATATTGGAGACCATCTGGTGCGAGATCCCGTAGCGCTCGGAGACCTCCGCTCGCGAGGCGCCGGCCGCGACGGCCTCCCGGATCGCCACGACCTCCGCGCTCGTCACCTTGCGGGCCTTGCCTGGCATGATCGGGCCGCCGGCCTCCTGACGCGACCTGCCCGTCACCAGGCTCGACACGGTGTTCTGGCGCACGCCGTACTCCGCCGCGAGCTGCACCTGCCGTGCGCCCGCCGCGTACTTCTCGCGCAGCTCGCGCACCTGCGCGTCGGTGAGCGGGACGGAGGCCATGAGCCGAGAGTATCGGTGCGGGCCGGGCTCGGAAAAGGTTCCCCGTGCCGGCCTCCCGCGGCACGGCTCTGTGCGCAGGCGCTACCCGGCGCCGCCCCTACTCGCTACTCTGTCGGCCATGAGCGACAATTCGCGCGGCCGGGTGGTCGTGCAGTCGGCGCAGTGGGGGTTCTTCTTCTTCATCGCGTACATCGGCGCGGCGGTCTACTTCGTGTCGGTCTCCGACGGCTCGTTCTGGGGAGTCGTGCTCGGCCTGCTGCAGGCGATCGTCTGGCCGGCGTACGTGGTCTACCACGTGCTGGTGCTGCTGCATGTGTGAGGCGCCGGTGTCGGACGTGCGCCCTACGATGGCGGAATGACGCCCGCCGCCTCCGCAGCCGCGACCGAGCTGATCGTCGCCGACGCCGCCGCCTGGCGGGCGTGGCTCGACGCCAACGAGGATGCGTCGGACGGCGTGTGGCTCGTGCTCGCCAAGAAGGGCACGACCGACCCGACCTCCCTCAGCTACGCGGAGGCGGTGGACGAGGCGCTCTGCAGCGGTTGGATCGACGGGCAGAAGCGGAGCCGCGACGCGGGGACGTTCGTGGAGCGGTTCACGCCGCGCCGCCCGGCATCGCTGTGGTCGCAGCGCAACATCGGGCTCGTCGAGGCGCTCATCGCCGAGGGCAGGATGCGGGACCGCGGCCGGGCCGAGATCGAGCGCGCCAAGGCGGACGGTCGTTGGGAGCGCGCGTACGCGCCGTCGAGCACGGCGGAGATCCCGGAGGACCTGGCCGCGGCGCTCGAGGTCTCGGCGGCCGCCGCCGCGACCTTCGCGACGCTCAACGCCGCGAACCGCTACTCCGTCATCCATCGCGTGGCCACCGCGCCGAGTGCCACCAGCCGCGGCAACCGCCTCGCCAAGCTGATCGGGATGCTGGAGGCGGGCCAGACGCCGCATCCGCAGTAGCGCCGCATCCGCAGTAACGCCGCATCCGCAGTGGCGCCGCATCCGCAGTGATGCTGCCGCAGTACCCCGGCTGACACCCGAATCGGGGAGCATCGGCGAACGGCCTCGCGCCCTAGGCTCGCTCCGTGACCGACACCGCGCCGCAGCGGACCCAGTACGACCTGGTTCCCGGGATGACCGCCTACCGCCTCAACGCCATCGTGAAGCGCGTGCAGATCGGGGTGTACGTGGCCGCCGGCGCCGTGGTGGCCCTGTACGTCATCGGCGTCTCGATACACGGTCGCCCCGCCGACCGGATCGTCATGACCCTGATCATCGTCGCTCCGTCCCTGACCTGGATCATGGTCAGCATGCTCCTCGTGCGGCGACGCGATATCGCCGAGACGGCCGCCGGATACACGACCCGCGCGGGCGTCCTCCATCAGTTCGACCAAGTGGACCCGGCGACCGGAGTCGTCATCCGGCGCGCGGGCTCCGCCGTGCTCACCAAGCCCGGACGCACGGCCGGGGACGGCGAGACGGCCGGACTGTCCGCGGGGGCGGTGCTGAACGGCGGGTCGTCCGGCGGCGTGCGGTTCGACGGAAGGTCTCGTCGGACGGGCGGCCTGCTCCTCGGCAGCGTCGTGACCGTCGCCCTCCTGCTCGTGGTCGGCATCCCTCTCGTCGTCGCCTCGGCGCACGGCGCGGACATCGGCGTGCCGCTCGTCGTGGTCCTGCTCGTGCTCGGTTTCACGGCCGGAGTCATCGCGATCGTCTACGGCGCCACCGCGCTCCGCACACGCCAGAAGACGAACGCGGTCGCCCGGCGGCGGCCCGACGCCTTCGTCTTCCTCAGCCGGCGCACGCCCGAGCTGGAGGACGCGCTCGAGGAGTGGGAGGGCGCGCACGGCACCCTCGGACAGTCGATCACGGTGTCGGTCGGCCCGGCGGGCGTCGAGCTGTGGCGCGGGTCCGCCGACGAACCGCGGGCTGCTTTCGCGTGGAGCGCGATCGGCCACGTCCATCCCGGGCGGCTGCTCGTGAGCATCAACAATCGGGAGTTCCCGGCCCGCACCATCCACATCTTCCTCGGCGACGGCACCCGGCTGGACGCGCCGCTCCCGGTCTACGGCCGACACGGGATCACCATCGCCGGCGCCGACCACGCCAACGAGGTGCTGGACGCCTTCCGCCGTTACACGACGGTCGCCTGAGCAGCAGCCTCCCCGCTGTCGGCGCCCCCGGCTAAAGTTCCCACCATGGAGCGACGCACCGCGCGTCCCGACGACGTGGACGCGATCACCACCACCATCGCGCTCGCGTTCCGCGACGACCCGGTGTGGGGCCCCGCGCTCGTCTCCGCAGACGGCGGCACCGGCCACCTCCTTCCGTTCTGGCGGTTCTTCGTGGCGGGAGCGGTCGGTCACGGAACCGTCTCCGTCATGGACGGGCCGGCGGGAGAGGCCGCCACGGTCGCGGTCTGGCTGCCCCCGGACGTGGACGAGCTCACCCCTGAGCAGGAGCGCGACCTCGACGCCCTCCTGGTCTCGACGCTGTCGCCGGAGCGATATTCCGCCTACGAAGAGCTGTACGCGCTGTTCGACGGCGCCCACCCGCGGGAGCCCGCCCACATGTACCTGAGCCTGCTGGCGACGCATCCCGACCACCGCGGGCAGGGCATCGGGCAGCGGCTGCTCGCGGAGGACCTCGCCCGGTTCGACGTGGACGGGCTTCCCGCCTACCTCGAGTCGACCAACCCGGCGAACGACCACCGTTACGCGCGCGCCGGCTTCCGGCCGGTGGGCGGCTTCCACGCGGTGATCGACGGCGCCCCCGTCACGACGATGTGGCGCGATCCGGCGGATCGGGGCTAGACGCTCCGTTCGTGCCTGAGGAAACCTCGGCGGTAACGGTGCGCACCACCGCACGGCCCCGAGGGAGAGACCCATGAAGCAGAACGAGCCGACCGCCACCATCGCTGACGCCAACCGCGCGCTGCTCGACACGCTGCCGTTCGCCGACACGGACGACTTCGCCGACGCCGACCGCGGCTTCCTCGGCACGCTGGAGGACGCGGTGATCCGCGACGCCGACGGCAACCCGGTGTGGGACGCGGCGGCGTACGACTTCGTCGACGGGGACGCGCCCGCCACCGTCAACCCGAGCCTGTGGCGGCAGTCGAAGCTGGCCGCCAAGCACGGCCTCTACGAGGTGGTCGAGGGCGTGTACCGGGCACGCGGGTTCGACCTGTCGGTCATGTCCTTCGTCGAGTCGGACACCGGCGTGATCGTCGTGGACCCGCTCATCTCGAAGGAGACCGCCGCGGCCGCGCTCGGCCTGTACCGCGCCCACCGCGGCGACCGCCCCGTGGTCGCGGTGATCTTCACGCACAGTCACATCGACCACTTCGGCGGCGTGCTCGGGGTGGTGGAGTCCGCCGACCTGGAGGGCCGCACGGTGCAGATCATCGCACCCGAAGGCTTCCTCGGCCACGCCATCTCCGAGAACGTCTACGCCGGAACCGCGATGGGCCGCCGTGCCGGCTACATGTACGGCGCGGCGCTCGACAAGGGACCGTCGGGTCAGGTGGGCGCCGGTCTCGGCCAGACCACCTCCGCCGGCGAGCCCGGCATCCTCGTTCCGACCGTGGACATCCGGGAGACCGGCCAGACGCTCACGGTCGACGGCGTCGAGGTCGAGTTCCAACTGGCGCCGGGCACCGAGGCCCCCGCGGAGATGCACTTCTACCTGCCCCGCTACCGCGCGCTGTGCATGGCCGAGAACGCGACCCACAACCTCCCCACAACCTGCTCACCCTGCGCGGCGCGCTGGTGCGCGACCCGCACATCTGGTCCGCCTACCTGACCGAGGCGATCGAGCGCTTCGGCGACCGGTCCGATGTGCTGTTCGCCTCCCACCACTGGCCGACCTGGGGCGGCGACCGCATCCGGCGCTTCCTCGGCGTGCAGCGCGACCTGTACGGCTACCTCCACGACCAGACGCTGCGCGGCATCAACCGCGGCTACACGGGAGCGGAGATGGCCGAGGACTTCGAGCTGCCGCCCGCGCTGGTGGCCGAGTGGAGCACCCACGGCTACTACGGGTCGGTGTCGCACAACGTGAAGGCGATCTACCAGCGCTACATGGGCTGGTTCGACGGCAACCCGGCGCGGCTCTGGCCGCACCCGCCGCAGGCGCTGGCCGAACGGTACGTGGCGGCGATCGGCGGCGTGGACCGCGTGGTCGAGCTCGCGCGGTCGGCCTACGAGGCGGGCGACTTCCGCTGGGCCGCGACCCTGCTGGACCACGCCGTCTTCGCCTCGCCGGCGGACGAGGCGGCCACCGCGCTCTACGCCGACACCCTGGAACAGCTCGCCTACGGTTCGGAGAACGGCACCTGGCGCAACTTCTTCCTGTCCGGGGCGACGGAGCTGCGCGAAGGCAACTTCGGCACCCCGACCGCGACGGCGTCGCCGGCCATCCTCATCCAGCTCTCCCCGGAACAGCTCTTCGACTCGGTCGCGATCCGCGTCGACGGACCGCGCGCGTGGAACCTGGACCTGGCGTTCGACATCACGCTGACCGACCTGGGCCGCAGCTTCCACCTCACCCTGCGCAACGGCGTGTTCGTGTACGTGGAGCGCGAGCCGTCGCGGGAGGCGCCGCTGCACCTCACCCTCACGAAGCCGCGACTGCTGGGGCTGGTCGCCGGCGACACGGAGTCGGACGGGCTGACGGTGGAGGGGGACCTGGGCGTGCTGACGGCGCTCGTCGGGGTGCTGGACCAGGGGGACCCGGACTTCGACATCGTGGTGCCGTAGGGCGGAGGGTGCGGGTCGGGGGTATCGTTTCCGGCGCCCTCGGTCTTGGGGTGGCCTGTTCTCGCTCCGGCTCCCCGTGCCGTTCTCGCTCCGGCTCCAACGTTCTGTTGTGGCTCCGGCTCCCCGTGCCGTTCTCGCCCCGGCTCCCGGGGTCGTTCTAGGGCGCTTCCCCCGGATCGTTCTCGGGCACTTCCTCCGGTTCGAACTCTCCGCGACCCACTTCCAAAGCCTCCGCGACCGCCTCCTCGACGGTGAGTTCCCGCCCGGCCGCGATGGCAGCGGCGACCTCGTCGCCGTGCGGCCCGGAGAGCAGGTCGTCGAGGTAGCGCCGGTGGAACGTGAACGTCGGCCCGTTGTGGAGGCCGCTGCGCTCGCGGAGGGCCTGCGCCGCGCCCGCGAGCTCGCCCGCGCGCTCATCGTCGTGCGACAGTGCGGCAACCGCGACCATGCCCTCCAGGCCGTACGCGATGCCCTCCGGGTGCCCGACCGCCGCGGAGATCGTGACGCTGAGCGCGAAGTCCGAGCGCGCCGCCGCCACGTCGCCGAGCATCAGTTCGGTCCACCCGAGGTGGTAGGACGCGATCCGCTGGCCCACGCGGTCTCCGGAGCGGTTCGTGAGCGCGAGGCTCGCGGTGAAGTGGTCCTGCGCCTCCGCCAGGTCGCCCTCCCGCAAGGCCACCCGCCCCAGCAGCACCAGCGCCATCGACTCGCCCCATGCGCTGCCGGTCGACCGGTACAGGTCGAGGGCGGCCTCCATCACCCGCCGGGCGCGCGCGGTGTCCGGGGCGTCGCCGGCGAGCAGAGCGAGGGCGAGCGAGATGGAGGCGATCCCCTCGCCGTTGGGGTCGCCGGTCTGCCGGAAGAGCTCGATGCTCTCGGCGAGGTCGGCGGCGACGCTGCCGTCGGGGTCCTTCCAGAACATGATGGTGCGGCTGAAGTAGAGCGCGATGGCGCGGGTGTGCGCGGACAGCTCGTCGCCGGACGACAGCGCCTCCTCCATCCAGGTGCGCACCTCGCCGAGGAGGCCGGTGACCCACCAGTACAGGTAGAGGCTGAAGGCGAGGCGCGCGGCCCGGTCCCAGTCGTGGCCGTCGAGCAGGAACCGCTCGGCCGCCCGCAGGTTGTCGCGCTCGTCGCCGAGCCGCTGCATCCACCGGCGCTGCCCGGCCCCGCGGAGGTCGTCCTCCGCGTCGTCGCCGAGGGCGAGGAAGTAGCGCGCGTGCGCGTCGCGGACTGCCGGCTGCTCGCCGCTGCGGGCGAGCTGCTCCCTGGCGTACTCGCGGACGATCGCCTGCAAGGAGAACCGTGGCCGGTCGTCGCTGTCGTGCTGGCCGACGAGGCTGCTGTCGACGAGTGCGGCGAGGCTCTCGAGGACGTCATTTTCGCCGGTGGCGCCGGTGGCGCCGGTGGGGCTGCTGGCGCGGTCGCTGGTCTCGTCTGCACTGACGTCGCCGGTGTCACTCAGCCCACCCCGCGCGTTCTCCGACCCGACGAACTCCGCGGCCTCCAGCGTGAATCCGCCTTCGAACACCCCCAGCCGGGCGAGCAGTTTCCGCTGGTCGCTGTCGAGGAGCTGCGTGCTCCACTCGATCGTCCTGCGGATGGTCTGCTGGCGGGCCGGGAGGTCGCGTGGTCCGCCGACGAGCACGGACAGCCGTCGGTCCAGCCGCTCCAGGAGTTCGGCGGGGGAGAGCACCCGCACCCGCGCTGCGGCCAGTTCGATCGCGAGCGGTACGCCGTCGAGGGCTTCGCAGACCCGTTCGACGGCCTCCTCATTGTCGGGGGTGATCTCGAAGTCCGGTTTGACGGCGTGGGCGCGCTCGACGAAGAGGTCGACCGCGTGCTCGTCGGCGAGCGGCTCGACGTCGTAGCTCTGTTCGCCGCTGATGCGCAGCAGGACCCTGCTGGTGACCATGATCGCGAGCTCGGGTGCCTCCGCGAGCAACGTGGTGAGAGCGGGCGCGGCCTCCACCACCTGCTCGAAGTTGTCGAGCACGAGCAGGATGCTGCGCTCGCGCAGTGCGGTCGCGAGGTTGTCCATGATCGGTGCGTCTCCCGTGTCACGGACGCCGAGCGATTGGGCGATGCGGCTGGGGACCCGTTCGGGGTCGTGCACGGCCGACAGGTCGACGAAGACGGCGCCGTCCTCGAACTCCGGCGCCGAAGCGCGGGCCGCCGCGATGGCCAGCCGGCTCTTCCCGATCCCGCCCGCACCGACCAGGGTGACGAATCGGGTGCCGGACGCGAGCATCCCGCGGATCTCCGCGATGTCCCGCTCGCGCCCGACGAGCCCGGTGAGCGGCACCGGGAGGCGAACGGGATCCGCTACCGCCGGGTCCGGCCCCGACCGTCGGAGGCCCGCGAGCGACGGATCCGGCTCGTCCTGGACCGAGGGCCTGCTCTGATCGAACCGCTCCGCGAGGAGGGTGGCGAGGTCGGCCTCCACCAGCCGGGCGAGCTCTTTGGAGGTCTCGAAGTATTTGTAGGCGGCCCGATCGTCCTCGCGGATCCGGTTCAGGAGGCCCGTCAGCCGCTCGTCGCGGTGGTCGGACGCCTTCACGTAGAGCAACCGCGGGACGTCGTCGGGGCAGAGGTTGTATTCGTCCTCGAGCCCGGAGACCTGCTCGTCGGGCGCCACCCAGCCATATCGTTCCCAGTACAGGCCGAGGAAGACATCGGACTGCTGGAGGTACGAACGATAGAGCTCGCGAGGCGGATGCGGCCGCGCACCGAGCTCGAACATGACGGGAGCGAGGTGAAGCCGTTCGATGGCGTTCCGGGCGGCACGCCGCTCCTCCGCAAGCTCCTGCAGGGTGGAGGAGACGAAAATGCGTAATCGCTGATCGGGAGTCCGGATTACATGAGGGTGGCTCATGTTATGTCATTGTGTTGCGTTCGTATGGAAATGTACAGGGAGGTGTGGCAACGAATTCCTGGTCCGAAGCGGGCGACCCCAGGCGACCCGGCGAGCAGAGGCAGTCTTGCCTGACGGGTCACCGGCTTCGCCCGCCGCGGGAAATCCTGCGGGCTGAGCCTTGCAGGCTCCGCGTTGCCGGCTCTGCCTTCCCGTCCTCCGCTTTCCCGGCTACGAGTCCTTGTCCGCTTTCCCGGTTACGACTCCTCGTCCGCTTTCCCGGTTATGCCTTCCCTCTGCCCACCTCCCCACCCGGCGCCTTGCCACCCTGCGGCGTCGCGTCGGCACCCTTCACCGGCCCGCACCGCACCTGCGCCGTGTCGCATGCGGCCACGTCCGCGTCCATCCGGCTCTGCTGCCAGCCGCTCATGAAGTCGGCGTGACCGGTGACGGGCTCGCCCTGGCTCTGCGGCCCGGTCGAGAGCGTGATCCCCGCGCCGCTCGCGGTGGGATACGTCACGTGGAGCACGATCTGCGGGATGTGCACGGGGTGCGAGGCCGGGCATCCCGTGCTCGTGGCGTAGACCGCGCCGGAGCGGTCGCGGCCGTCCATCGTGTGCCCGTCCCAGCAGTTCGGGAACGTGATGACGAGCCGGAGTTGCGAGCCCGACGGGCAGTCGTGCGGCAACGACGCCTTGCCCGGCCGTGGGTCGGAGGCGGTCGTCGTGCAGGTCCAATCGACGATCGAGGTGCTCTGCGGTGCCGTCGCCGTCTCGTTGCCCGCGATGAGGCTGATGCCCTCCGGCATGGTGCGGGTCGAGGACGCGATCCCCGCCGGGGTGCGCCAGTAGAGCAGGGTGCGCTCCGGCACGAGGGCGGTGCCGTTCTGGTAGACGACGGGCGTCCAGTACGCCGATGCGTCGGCGGATGTCGAGCAAGTCGTCGAGCCGGCGCGGAGCATCGCCGCGGTGGAGGAGGCGTTCACGGCGGGGTTGCCGAAGAAGTCGTGCTGCATCGACATCCCTGTCATGCCCGGCATCATGATCGGGTCGTCGGGTGCGGTCTCGGACCGTGCGCACGTGTCGGTGAAGATGCCCGGGTTGGAGCCTCCGGCGGGGAAGCCGGTCGTGTCGACGCGGGGAAGCGGAGCCGATGACGCGACGGCCGCGGCCGTCGCAGCTGCGGCCCCTGCGGCGAGCACGAGCGCGGCGCCGAACGCGATCAGCAGCGCCAGCGGGCTGCGGAGGCGGGATGAAGTGGACATAGAGAGAGTCAACGCTCGGAGTGTTCGGCGGATGAGAGCGGAATGTAAGGAAACGGTAAGGGAGCGCGGAAACGGGGGCGCGCAGCCGCGTGACCAGAGAAGATGGTCAGGTGAGTGAAGAGAGAGGGCTGGTGCTCGTCGTGGAGGACGAGGCCTCCATCGTCGAGCTGGAACGGCTGTACCTGTCCGGCGCGGGCTTCGGGGTGCACGTCGAGTCCGACGGTCGCGAGGCTCTGGCCGCGGTCGAGCGCCTCCGGCCGGCGGCCATCGTGCTCGACGTCGGGATCCCGAGCCTCGACGGCATCGAGGTCTGCCGTGCCCTGCGGGCGCGCGACGACTGGACGCCCGTCATCTTCGTCACCGCGCGCGACGACGAGGTGGACCGCGTTGTGGGCCTCGAGCTGGGCGCCGACGACTATCTCACCAAGCCGTTCTCACCGCGCGAGCTCGTCGCGCGGGTCAAAGGGATGGTGCGGCGTGCCGCCGGCCCGATCGCAGCGCCCGCCCGCACGGTCGGCGGCGTGCACATCGACGGCGCGCGCCGGCGGGTGGAGACCGCGGCGGGCCGAGTCGAGTTGACGGCGACCGAGTTCGACCTCCTCGACCGGCTGATGAGCCAGCCGGGCCGCGTGTTCACCCGCGAACAGCTCCTGTCGTCGGTGTGGGGGGTCGCGAACTACAGCAGCAGTCGCACTGTCGATGTGCATATCGCGCAGCTGCGTCTCAAACTCGGCGACGCGGCGGGGATCGTGCGCACGGTCCGCGGAGTGGGCTATAGCGTGGCGGACGAGGCCTAGGCGTGGCGCAACCCAGACGGCCGCTCGGTTCGCTGAGCGCGCGATTCGTTCTGGTGACGTTCGCCGTCGCCCTCATCGCGGTGCTCGTGACCGCGCTGGTCGCGGTCCAGGTGATCCAGACGGTCGAGCAGAACCAGGCGCGGCAGCAGCTCAAGGCGCAAGCGACGGCGCTGGTCGCATCGGGACGCGCGGCGGCCGGGCGGGTCGGCGTGGTGGGCGACCGCTTCGCCGTCGTCTCGCCCGACGGCACGGTCACCGGCGCGGCGCGGGGTTCGGTCAGCGCGGACGTGGCCCGGAGGCTCCAGGACGGCAAGCCGGTCTCGGCGAACACGACGCTGAACGGCAAGGACGCGGTCCTGGTGGGCATTCCGGGCCCGAACGGCGGCGGCATCGTCGGCGTGCGCAAGGTGGCCGACATCGCCGCGGGCGACGCGGAGCTGCTGCGCGGCATGGTGCTCGCGCTCGCGATCGGCCTCGCGGTCGCCACCGTGGCGGGTGTCCTGCTCGCGCGCCTGCTCGGGCGGCCGCTGCGCCGGCTGGCCGACATCGCACGGGCGCTCGCCGGCGGCTGGCGTGACGTCGAGATCGAGCCTCAGTCGGTCGCCGAGATCGACGACATCGCGCAGGCGCTCCGCACGCTCGACTCCGCGCTCGCGACGAGCGAGGACCGTCAGCGCGAGTTCCTGCTCTCCGTCTCGCACGAGATCCGCACGCCCCTCACGGCGATCCGCGGCTATGCCGAGGCGCTGGCGGACGGGGTCATCCCTCCCGGCGACGTGGCGGAGGCCGGGCGCACGCTCTCGGCGGAGTCCGAGCGGTTGCGGAGGTTCCTCGACGATCTGCTGGAGCTCGCCCGGCTGGAGGCGGACGAGTTCACCATCTCGAAGACGCACTTCGACGCGCGGGAGACGGTCGGCGCCGTCGTGCGGGCGTGGGCGGGCTCGGCCGGGGGAGCGGACGTGGCCTTGCGCGCCGCGCTGCCGGACGAACCGATCCCGGTCCACACCGACGAGATGCGGCTGCGACAGGTCCTGGACGGCCTCGTCGAGAACGCGCTGCGCGTCGCGCCGGCCGGCACGGAGATCGTCATCGTGGGACGCCTCTCCCCGCAGCGGGTGGTCGAGCTCGCCGTCCGGGACCGCGGTCCCGGGCTGAGCGCTGAGGACACCGCCGTCGCGTTCGACCGAGGGGCCCTCCACGCGCGCTACCGCGGTGCCCGGCCGGTCGGGACCGGCCTCGGCCTCTCTATTGCGCGGGCGCTCGTCGGGCGGCTGGGCGGCTGGATCAACGTGTCCGCTGTCGAGGGCGGCGGGACTGAGTTCCGGGTGGCTTTACCTTCCTCTGACATTCCGTGAGCATGGCCCTGATGTGCGCCTGTCACCGTTGAGACATGGACACGAATGACGCCGGCACCACCCCCGAGAACGACGCGGGGACCGAGAACGACGCGGGGACCGAGAACGACGCGGGGACCGAGAACAACGCGGGGAACAACGTCGAGGACAACGCGGACGATCACCGTGACGACGCTGCGCGGGGAGCGGTGAGCGGTGCGGATGGAGGCCGCGAGCTGCCGACGGAGCCGCTGCCCTGGTGGGTCGAAGCGCATGAGGGCGGGGCTGGGGACACGGTGCCCTTGCGGTCGGTCGACGCGCGGCACGCTACGGCAGCGGGGTCAGCGGATAATCCAGATGATCCGAGGGAGTCGGGTGCAGGGCCGACTTCTCCGCCGCGTGCCGCGTGGGCCGGAGCTTCCAGCGCGCCCGCCGCGGGCATGGCAGTCACGGACTCGATGAAGTCGGGCGAACCGGGTCGGGCCTCGTTCCTGCGACGTCACTTGGTCGGGCTCTCCGTCGCGGCCGCGGCGCTCGCGATCGTCGTGGTCGCAGGCGGGACGGCATGGGGGGTCTCGGCGGCAGTCGCGGGGGGAGACTCCGTGGCCCCGGCAGCGATGAACACCGGGGTGCACGCCAAGAACGGCGGCGCGGGCACCGCCAAACAGAAGCACGCTCACGGCACCGTCGGGGTGGTGACGGCCATGTCCGGCGGCACCTGGACGATTCAGTCGGCCGCCGGCGCGACCGTCACCGTCACCGTCGATTCGGCCACCATGTTCGGCACCGCGAAGAAGCCGGCCGCCCAGGCCTCGTTCGCGGTCGGCGACCGGATCGGGGTGATCGGACCCCGCAGCGGCGACTCCGTCACAGCCACCCGCATCGTTCACCTCGCGCCGGCGAAGCACGGCACGACTGCCACCACGGCTCCGACCCCGAACACCTGATCGGTCCGCGGGGAGAGCCGTGCGAGGCGAGGGGAGGAGGTGAGGATCCCTGGCACGCCAGCGGGTGCCGGGCGAACGGTCCGAGGCGAAGCGGGTGGGTCCCTGATAGCGGGGGGCCTGCGAAGGGAGGCTGAGCGCTTCCTGCGTTGCCGGTGACGAGTGCCGTACGAGACCGAACCGGGACCTGTGGCGGCGGGGGCGGTCCGAGGTGGCGAACACGGCAGGATGGAGGGATGGAGACGGTGCTCGAACTGCGCGATGTGACCTTCCGGCGTGACGGGCGCCACATCCTGGAGGACATCGGCTTCGTGGTGCGCGCGGGCGAGCACTGGGCGCTGCTCGGCCCGAACGGCGCAGGCAAGAGCACGGTGCTCGGCTTCTGCGGCGCCGTCGCGTTCCCCACCTCCGGCACCGTCGACGTGCTCGGCCGGCGGCTCGGACGCGTGGAGCTGCAGGAACTCCGCCGGCACATCGGCCACGTGAACCCGCGTCATCCCGTGCGCTCGCCGCTCACCGTGACGGAGGTCGTCCTCACCGGGATCACCGGCACGCTGGAGCCACCGATGCGCTGGGCGGCGACCGCCGACGAGACAGACCGCGCCCGGGAGCTGATCCGCACGATCGGCCTCGACGACCGGCGCGACGCCCGCTGGCCCACGCTCTCCCAGGGCGAGCGCGGCCGGGCGCTGATCGCGCGGGCGCTCGTGTCCGAGCCGCGGCTGCTGCTGCTGGACGAGCCGACCACCGGGCTCGACGTCGCCGCGCGCGAGCAGCTCCTGGAGACCATCGACGGACTGTCCGTCGCGGTGCCCGATCTCGCCAGCGTCCTCGTCACGCACCACCTGGAGGAGCTGCCGGAGACCACCTCGCACGCGTTGCTGCTCTCGCACGGCCGAATCGTCGCGGCCGGGCCGATCGCGGAGGCCGTGACGACGGAGACCGTGAGCACCGCTTTCGAGCACCCGATCCGGGTGGAGCGGGAGGACGGGCGCTGGAGCGCGCGGGCCGTACGAGGGGAGCGCATGAAGGTCGGGGAGTAGTCGGACACGGGCGGCCCGAGCAGTAGAGCGGCAGAGACCACCCCCGCTCAGCGCAGCTCCAGCAGCAGCTCCTCCACCGGGCCTCCGGCGCCCGCGGCGTAGGAGGACTCCCGCCCGGTCTCCACGAACCCGGCCCGCGCCAGGACCCGCTGCGATCCGACGTTCGCCGCGGAGACGCGCGCGTGAAGCGGTCGGGCCGGCTCCGCCGCGACGAGCAGGAGGAGGGCCGCTGTCGCGATGCCGTGCCCCCAGAGCACGCGGCGGATCCAGTACGTGACCTCCCGGCCGCCGTCGAGCGTGAACGCCGCCACGGTTCCCGCGAAGCCGCCGTCGGCCTCCACCGCGCGCAGCGTGATCGCCGGATCGCTGAGGTGGCGTCGCCACCGTGCGTCGAAGTCGGCCCGGTCGTCGGGGTCGGCAGCGGTGAACGCCGCCATCCGGACGGCCTCCGGATCGCGCATCATCTCGAAGGCGGCGTCCGCGTCGGCGTCGGTCACCGGGCGCAGTCGCACATGCATGCCGCGATGCTAGCGGCGGCGGCCGCTAGACTCACACCCCGTGCCCCCTCTCGCGACCGCCGACGATGGTGTGCCGATCGCGTTCGAGGAACGCGGGAGCGGCGTCCCCCTGCTGCTCATCGCCGGTCAGGCGACCGGGATGCACGGCTGGGGACCGTTCGCGGACGCGCTCCCCGAGGACTTCCGCGTGATCGTGTTCGACCATCGCGGCATCGGCGACAGCGGCGGGGGCGACCCGGCCGCGTACAGCACCCGGCTGTTCGCCGACGACGCGCTCGCCGTGCTGGACGAGGCGGGCGTTTCGGCTGCTCACGTGGTCGGGCACTCGATGGGCGGGCGCGTGGCGCAGTGGCTGGCGGCCGAGCATCCGTCGCGGGTCCGCCGGCTGGTGCTCATCGGCACGACCGCGAGCGACCGGGCCGGAGGGGCGCACGCGCGACGCGACCCGGCCGTCGTCGGCGACCTGCTCAGCGGCGACCGGGAGCGGATGCTGCCGCTGTTCTTCGACGCGGACTGGGCGCAGGGGCACCCGGAGGCCGTGGCCGGGTTCTTCGACCGGGTGGCGTCGCGCCCGGCCCTGCGCGGGCACTTTGCGGCGAGCCGCGATCACGACGCGCGGGAGGCACTCGGCCGGATCCGCGCCGAGACCCTGGTCATCCACGGGCGGGACGACGCGCTCACCCCGGTGTCCCACGCGCGGCTGCTGGCCGCGGGGATCCCGGACGCGCGGATGCTGGAGCTGGACGCGCGTCACGGGCTGCACCTGGACACGCCGGCAGTGCTGGACGCGGTCCGCGCGTTCCTCGCCCGGCCGTGAGCTGCGCTCCCACGTCGCCCTTCACACGCCGAGGGTGACGTGGGGCGCCTCAGACGCGAGCCTGGTTCTCACGGTGGCCGCAACCTCCCGAACCCGGGTGTCGCGACCATCCTGAGAACCAGCCGCGCTCACCCGAACTGGCCGGAGCGGACCGCTTCGACGAACGTCGCGTAGTCTGCTTCGGACTGGTCCGCGTAGGCGTGCGCCCACTCGGCCACCGCTCGCACGAAGGTGCCGCCCGTCCCCATGTACCCGGCCGCGAACTGCGCCTTCGGCGAGCGCGCGTGTGCACGGCCCAGGACGATCGCGCAGGCCTGCGCGTACTCGCCGAACTGGACGCGGTTCATGTCCGCGATCTCGAACGAGGCGTTCCGGTTGCGGAAGATGCGCATGTAGAAGCTGTAATCCTCCACGTTCAGGTAGCCGAGGAACGGGTCGGACACCGCCTGCAGGATGCGTTGGCAGCCGACGACCCGGTAGCCCTCGTGCTGTGCCTCCAGTTCCGGGTCGAGGTAGCCGGCCACGGGCTCGATCCCGCCGAACTGCTGGACGACGGAGCGGCTGGCCTCCTTGAGCTGCAGGATGAGCACGTCGCCGGTCGGGTCGCCGAGGGCGAGGATGAAGCAGCGCGTCCCGACGCTGCCGACGCCGACCACGCGGCGGGCGGCGTCGAGCACGGTGTACTGCGACAGCATCAGCGCGAGGTTCGCGGGGACCGTCGTGCGGTACGCGGCGAAGACCGACTCGATGAGCGTGCGGACCTCCGGCTCCAGCCGGGTGAGCACCGGCGGGTTCTCGACGAACTGCAGGCCCCCGTCGCCGCCCTCCTCCAGGGAGCGCTGGGCGACGCGCTCGCTCGTCCGCTTCTCCGACTCCTTGAGGGTGCGCTTGATCATGCGCTCGCTGTCCGGGCTGAGGATCTGCCGGTCGACCAGGCTGGTGGGGCGGAAGTAGCGGTTGTACAGGGTCTGCTGGAGGGCGTTGCGGAGCGAATTGCGGTACATCGCGGCCGCGGAGATCACGACGGCACGGAGGTCTGAGCCGCCCATCCCGAGCGAGCGCCCGGCCAGGACGACGCTGGCGAGCAGGCGTTTGACGTCCCACTCCCACGGGCCGACCGACGACTCGTCGAAGTCGTTGATGTCGAACACCATCGAGCGCTCCGGCGACCGGTAGATGCCGAAGTTGCTCACGTGCGCGTCGCCGCAGATCACGACCTCGGCGCCGGAGGTCGGAGCCCCCCGCAGATCGGCGGCCTGGATGGCCGCGGTGCCGCGGTAGAAGGCGAACGGGTCGGTGCTCATCCGCTGCATGCGCAACTGCACCAGGTTCGGGAGCCGCGACTCGTTCTGCTCGTGCAGGATGCCGAGGGGGTCGCGCCCGGGCGGCGGCGTGTACTCCGCCTGGGCGGACCGCGGCACCTGCGCGCGGGCCGCGCGGCCGGCCTCGTAGAGCTCGGTTTCGGTGAGCGGGGTCGCGATCGTCGTCATGACGCACCTCCTGGGTGGCGCTCATGCTAGCTCGGTGGGCGGTGGGCGGGTAGACGCTTCTGGTCGGCGCCCGAGAGCCTCCGCGTCCTCCGCCGCTGATTGCCGTCTGGTGCGCCGCATCGGCCGCGGGCTACCATCGGGCAGATTTCCCGGGAGGGGCTGTCATGGCGAGTCGGTGGGGTGCGGTCACGGTGCTGGCGTCGGCGCAGTTCGTGATGACGCTCGACAGCACCGTGATGAACGTCTCCATCTCGACCGTCGTCAAGGACCTGCACACGACCATCTCGGCCATGCAGGCGTGCATCACCTTCTACACACTGACGATGGCGGCCTTCATGCTGCTTGGCGCGAAACTCGGCGATGTCTGGGGCCGGCGCCGGGCGCTCGTGATCGGCTCGATCGTCTACGCGGTCGGCTCCGGCACGACGGCGCTCGCGCCGAACATCGTCGTGCTGTTCCTCGGCTGGTCGGTGGTGGAAGGGCTCGGTGCGGTGTTGGTAATCCCGGCCATCGCGGCGCTGATCGCGAACAACTACACGGGGCACGCGCGAGTGACGGCGTTCGCCACCATCGGGGCCGCTTCCGGCGTGGCGGTCGCCGTCGGGCCGCTGATCGGCGGCTTCCTCACGACCTACGCGAGCTGGCGGTACGTGTTCGCGGGCGAGGTCGTCATCATGGCGATCGTGCTGCTGTTCCGCAACGTCGTGTCCGACACCGGCGAGCGCGCGCACATCCGGATCGACATCCTGTCGGTGCTGCTGTCGGCGGCCGCCCTCGTGCTCATCGTCTACGGCCTGCTGCAGACGAAGACCTGGGGCTGGATCCTGCCGACCCAGCAGGACATCAAGATCCTCGGGATCTCGCCGGTGCCGTTCATCGTGGGACTCGGGGCCGTGCTGCTCTGGCTGTTCTTCCTGCGGCAGCGGCGGCTGATCCGGCTCGGGAGGCCTCCACTGCTGAACACCGCCATCCTGCGGCTGCGCCAGCTCCGGGCGGGCGTCGGGAGCCTCGGCATCCAGTACACGGTGACCGCCGGGCTGTTCTTCATCGTGCCGATCTTCCTGCAGCTCTCGCTGGGGCTGGACGCGCTGGCGACGGGGCTGCGGATCTTCCCGCTGTCGGTCGCGCTCGTGCTGTTCTCCATCCTCGGGACCGTGCTCGCGCGGAGGCTGTCGCCCAAGCTCATCGCCCGGATCGGGCAGTTCGGGCTCGTGCTGTCCAGCCTGGTGCTGCTCGGCTCGGTGGACACCACGCTCTCCAACTGGATCTTCGGCACCGGGATGTTCCTGGCCGGGGCCGCCCTCGGGCTGCTCGCCTCCCAGCTCGGCAACGTCACGATGTCCGCGGTCGGGGAGGACGAGCTCAGCGAAGCCGGGGGAGTGCAGGGCGTCTACCAGAACCTGGGATCGTCGCTCGGCACGGCGCTGATCGGCTCGGTGATGATCGCCTCGCTGACCACGCTCTTCAGCGGAGCCGTCGCGGCGAGCACGCTCCCGGAGTCCGTGCAGCAGCAGATCGCGTCGCAGACGCAGGCGGGCGTCGCCGTCGTGCCCGTCGCGGAGGTGCCGAAGATCGCGACCGACGCCGGCCTCAGCCAGGATCAGGCCAACCAGCTCTCCACCATCTACAGCACGTCGCAGCTCGACGCCCTGCGCCTGTCGTTCGCGGCGCTGGCGATCGTGTCGCTCGGCGCGGTGTTCTTCTCGCGCAACCTGCCGTCGAGCGTGCTGGGGAAGCCGGAAGGGGAGGCGGCGGAGGAGAACGAGGAGTCCGCTCCCTCCCGCTGACGGGTCTGGTGCCGTGCTCGCTCCCGGAGCTAGCATGCGGCCGTCCACGCACGGAACCGGGGCAGGGAGGAGACCGGCATGGAGGCGTTCCCCGACATCGCGGACCACGGTCTGATCGGCGACCTGCAGACCGTGGCGCTGGTCTCGACCGGCGGCTCCATCGACTGGTTCTGCGCGCCCCGGTTCGACTCGCCGACCATGTTCGCGTCGCTGCTCGACCGGGAGAAGGGCGGGTACTTCCGCATCCACGCGCTGGCGGACGACGTGCGGATCCGGCAGATGTACTTCCCGCAGACGGCGGTGCTCATCACCCGGTTCATGTCGTCCGCCGGTGTCGGGGAGGTCATCGACTTCATGCCCGTCGCCGACGAGCCGCGCGTCGCCACCGCCCGGCGCGTGATCGTGCGTGCGGTGCGGGTGGTCCGCGGCGAGCTGACGTTCCGGCTGGAGTGCCGCCCGCGGTTCGACTACGGCCGCAGCGCCCACACGGCCACGGCCTCGGCGAACGGCGTGCTCTTCGCCGACGAGACCACCAGCGCTGCACTGCACGGCGTCCCTGCCGAGGCGCTGGTCGACGGCGACGTCGACCTGGAGTTCACGCTGGCCTCCGGGGACCTGCGGATCTTCGCGTTCGAGACCGAGCCGCGCGGCGAGCCCCGGGAGATCGGCCGCGCCCGCGGCCTCCGGCTGTTCCGTGAGACGGTCGCCTTCTGGCGGGATTGGATCGCGCGCAGCAACTACTCCGGCCGCTGGCGGGAGGACGTCGAGCGCTCCGCCATGGTGCTGAAGCTGCTGCAGTACGCGCCGAGCGGAGCCCTGGTGGCCGCCCCGACCGCCGCGCTGCCCGAGCAGCTCGGCGGGGTGCGCAACTGGGACTACCGCTACACCTGGATCCGCGACGCCTCGTTCTCGGTCTACTCGCTGCTCGCCCTCGGCTACCAGGAGGAGGCCATCGCCTTCGCGCTCTGGATGGCCGACCGGGTGTCCGAGCAGGTGGGCGAGAGCTCCGGCCCGCTGAAGATCATGTACCGCATCGACGGCTCCTCGGACCTGGAGGAGCTGACCCTCGACCACTTCGAGGGCTACGCCGGCTCGACGCCGGTGCACGTCGGCAACGGCGCCGCCGACCAGCTCCAACTCGACATCTACGGCGAGGCGCTGGATGCGCTGTCCATCGCCGAGGACCGCCGCCCGATCGGGCATCCCGGCTGGATGAAGCTCCTCGGCATCCTGGACTGGCTGGCCGACAACTGGGACCAGCCCGACGAGGGCGTCTGGGAGACCCGGGGCGGCCGCAAGGACTTCACGTACGGCCGGATCATGTGCTGGGTCGCCTTCGACCGCGCCATCGCCATCGCCCGGGAGCGCAGCCGCCCGGCGCCGCTGGAGCGCTGGATCACGACCCGCGACGCGATCTACGAGCAGGTCTTCACGAAGTGCTGGAACCCGGAACGCCAGGCGTTCACGCAGCATCCCGGCACCGACGTGGTGGATGCGATCACGCTGCTGATGCCGTTGGTCGGGATGATCTCGCCGCAGGACCCGATGTG
The DNA here is from genome assembly GCF_041260585.1 of Leifsonia sp. EB34. Classification (NCBI taxonomy): domain Bacteria; kingdom Bacillati; phylum Actinomycetota; class Actinomycetes; order Micrococcales; family Microbacteriaceae; genus Leifsonia; species Leifsonia sp. EB34. Next base: position 389,734 of record NZ_JBGCCV010000001.1, on the reverse strand, counting down.
GCTGTCCACCCTCGACGTGATCGGGGAGGAGCTGGTCACCGACAGCCTCGTCTACCGCTACAACCCGTCGGCGTCGCCGGACGGCCTCCCGGGTGAGGAGGGCACCTTCTCGCTGTGCTCGTTCTTCTACGTGTGCGCGCTGACCGACGCCGGCCGGCTGGATGAGGCGCAGTACGCGTTCGAGAAGATGCTGACCTACGGCAACCACGTCGGCCTGTTCGCCGAGGAGATCGACCCGGCCGGCCTCCAGCTCGGTAACTTCCCGCAGGCGTTCACCCACCTCGCGCTGATCCGGGCGGCGATCACCCTCGACGCCGCGCTGACCGCCCAGAGCAGCACCAACCGGAAGGCCGCGCGATGATCCCGCTCACCATCGGCACCACCGTCGACGCCCCCGAGCGTCCCGCCGTCATCGACGGGTCGCGCTTCAACCGGCACACCTTCTGGTGCGGCCAGAGCGGGTCGGGCAAGACGTACGCGCTGGGAGTCGTGCTGGAGCAGCTCCTGCTGCAGACCGAGCTGCCGATGGCGGTGCTCGACCCCAACGCCGACTTCGTGCGGGTGTCGCAGACCCGGGAGGACGCCTCGCCCGAGGAGCGCGAACGGTTCGCGGGGTTGGACATCCGTGTCTTCCACTCCAGCACCCGCACCGAGCCCCAGCTGCACGCCCGGTACGTCGACCTCAGCGTGCGGTCGCAGGCCGCCGTCGGGAGGCTCGACCCGATCGCCGACGAGGAGGAGTACAACGCGCTCCTGCACCTGGACAAGTCGCCGGGGCAGCACTTCGACAAGCAGCGCTTCCTGGAAGGGCTGGCCGCCTCCAACGACCCGGCGCAGCGCCGGCTCGGCATGCGGATCGACAACCTGCAGATCCTGGAATGGCCGCTCTGGTCGTTCGGTGGTTCCTCGGCCGTCGACACCATCGACGAGCGGCCACGCGTCACCGTGCTCGATGTCGGCGGGTTCGCCCACCAGGCCGAGCCGCAGGCCGCGGCGCTGTGCGTGCTGGAGCACCTCTGGGAGAAGCGGATGGAGCGCGACCCGCTGCTGATCGTCCTGGACGAGGCGCACAACTTCTGCCCGCCCGTGCCGCGGAACAGCGTGGAGGCCCATCTCACCGAGCAGCTCATCCAGATCGCCGCGGAGGGCCGCAAGTTCGGCCTGTGGCTGTTCCTCTCCACGCAGCGGCCCACCAAGATCCACCCGAACGTGCTGTCCCAGTGCGACAACCTCGGCCTGATGCGGATGAACTCGCCGCGCGACATCGACGAGATCGGCGACGTGTTCGGGTTCGTGCCGCAGCACCTGCTGGAACAGTCCCCGTCGTTCCGTAAGGGCGAGGCGCTGTTCGCGGGCGCGTTCTCGGACGAGCCGCAGCTCGTCCGGGTGGGCCGGCGCATCACCGTCGAGGGCGGCAGCGACCTGTCGGTCGAGCCGAGCACGGTGGCGGTTGGGTGACCCCCCGGAGGCAGCATGACCGAGGAGGCAGCATGAGCCAGGAGGCAGCATGAGCCAGGAGCAGACCCGCCGGGACGCCGCCGAGGCGCGCGGGATCATGAACGACGTCGTCCACGGCAGGCTCCTGCACGTGCCCGCCTCGATCGAGCAGTCCATCGAGGACTTCCACGACACGTCGCAGGAGTGGCGGAGGCTGTTCTCCGAACTGCTGGGCACCTTCTTCCTGGTGCTGGTGGCCGCCGGCGGCGGGATGATGGGCCAGGCGTTCCCGAACACCATCTCCCGCACCGCCGCGGTGACCGCGCCCGCGCTGATGGTGTTCGCGATCATCCTGTTCATGGGCAAGGTCTCCGGCGCGCACCTCAACCCGGCGGTCAGCGTGGCGTTCGCCCTCCGCGGCGACTTCCCCTGGTCGCGCGTGCCCGGCTACATCGTCGTGCAGCTCGGCGGGGCCGCCCTGGCGGCGTGGTTCCTGGAGGGCGTCACGCACGTCTCCGCACGTTACGGGTCGAACTACCCGGCGACCGGCTTCACCTCGTGGGACGCGCTGCTGATGGAGACGGTGCTCACGTTCGGCCTGGTCAGCGTCATCCTCGGCACGGCCTCCGGAGCACAGAACCTGGGCATCATCGGCGCGTTCGGCGTCGGCGCCTACATCGCGTTGGCCGGACTGTGGGGGAGCCCGATCTCCGGCGCCTCGATGAACCCCGCGCGCACCTTCGGTCCCGACCTGGTGAGCGGGCACTGGGACGCCTACTGGGTGTACATCGTCGGGCCGCTCGCCGGTGCGGTGATCGCGGTGGGCGCGGCGTTCCTGCTGCGCGGTCGCGGGGGAGGCCTCGCCGGCTCGGAGGCGGCGCAGGGCGGCCTGAACACGGAGGCGCGCTTCCCCGAACAGGGCTGACGGAGCCCTCGCGCGCGGACCATGATGTCCTCATGGACTCGATGGACCTCAACTCGTCCGCGGCGGAGCCCGGCGACAGCGGCGTCCGCGTGCGGCGCGCGCTGTGGCGGCACTGGGGGACGCCGGCCGGGATCTACGGCACCATCGTCTACGCGAGCGTGGTCGCGGCGAGCTCGGGCGGCGCGTCCAGCCGCTCCGACGCGCTGCACGTCCTGGTCTTCACGCTGGTGAGCATCGTGGTCTTCTGGCTGGCCCACGTCTACTCGACGGCCCTCGGCTTCCACGCCGACGACGAGAGCGCCCGCTCCCGCATCGTCGACTCCCTCCGCCACGCCCTGTTCGAGTCGGGCGGGATGCTGGAGGCGGCGGTGGTGCCGAGCATCCCGCTGCTGCTGGCGGCGCTGGGCATCCTGCCGGCGGCGTTAGGGGTGACGGTGTCGCTGTGGCTGACGGTGCTGCTGCTGGGGCTGCTCGGGTACCTGGTTTTCCTGATCCGGGGGCGGCCGGTGTGGGTGTGCCTGACGGGGGCGGTGGTGACGGGGTTGTTCGGGGTGGTCGTGATCGTGCTGAAGACGACGTTGCAGCATTAGGGGGTCTGCTGAGGACCCGTGCCGTCTGCGCCACCCGGAGCCGACGGCGGCCGGCCACCCGATCGCGCGCCCGCCTTCGCCGAGCGCCGCTCCGCCTTCGCGGCGACGGACTCCTCCTTCATCAGGTCCTTCGTCTCCCGCAGGTCGCCGATCGCGGCCCGCCAGATGCGCGCACGCGGATCGGAGTCGACCAGGATCGCCCGGCCGAGCAGGGTCAGCGGGATGGCGAGGATCGCTCCGATCGCGCCGAGCACCACCGCCCACAGCAGCACGGAGAAGAACGTGAGCGTCTGGCTGAGCGCCACCGCGTTGCCGACCACCTTCGGCTGCACCACCGACTGGACGACGGCGTTGACGACCCCGTAGATGATGATGATCGCGATGACCGTGCCCCAGCCGCCGATGAGGTAGCCGAACACCAAAGGAGGCACCAGCGCCAGGAAGTAGCCGACGTTCGGGATGAAGCTGCACAGGAACGACAGGATCGCCCAGAGCAGCGCGGCGGGCACGCCCAGGATGAAGAGCGCGATGCCGTTGATGACGCCCTGCACGATGCCGAGCAGGGTGGTGACGACCATGTACCGGCGGACACTGTGGGCGAAGCCGGTCATCGCGTAGACCAGGTTCGGTTTGGTCGGCTCGAGCTGGCGCAGCAGCGTCGGCGTGTATGCGGCGTCGGCGGGCATCAGGATGAGCATGGTCAGCACGATCACACCGAACGTCACCAGGCCCAGGGCGCCGCCGAGCAGGCCGCTGAAGAAATTCAGGAGCTTGGTCGGGTCGAAGCCTTTCGTGACCGCCTGGATGTCCTGCACGCTGATGCCGATGCTCGTCAGCCAGCTCGCGAACTGCTGCCCGATCTGCTGGAACTGCTCCTTGTACTGCGGCAGCATCGACACGAACTGGGCCATCGCGATGATCAGGAGCGCGACGAAACCGGCCAGCAGCGCGAACGTCGTCAACGCGACCGCGCCCGTCGCGACACCGCTGGGGGTGCCGTGGCGTTCCAGCCAGACGCGCACCGGCTGCGCGCAGATGACCAGCACGAGCGCCAGCAGCGACGGGGCGAGGATGCCGGCGATCGCGTGCATCCCGATCAGGATGACGGTGCCGCCCGCCAGGCCGAGCAGGATGCGGACGCTGCGGCCGGTAGAGGCGCTGGCCTCCTGTTCGGGGTCCGGCCCGGCCGGCGGTGATGCCTCGGGCCGGCGGGTGCGGCGGCGGAACGGCCAGATACCGCTAGCGGCGGCCATGATCGGATCCTGTGATGGGTGTTCGGAGCGCCATGATGGCCTCCCGGTCGGTGTCGAACAGTCCGGTATTGGGGGCGACGGTCAGCCCGTTCGGCCGGGACGGCGCCGGAGCCCTGGAGGACTCCGGCGCCGTCGCGGTCGGGTCGGTCACGTCGGTCACCGATCCCGTTCGATCACGCGGTGGGCGTTGCCGGCGGCGGGGTCGGCGCGGACGGGGTGGTGGGCGCTGCTCCCGCCGGAGCCGCGTGGGCTCCTGCTCCGGCCTGGTGACCGAGTGCGACGCTCTTGAGGTGCGCGAACTCCTCCGGGGTGATGGTGCCGGCGTCGAGGAGGGCCTTCGCCTTCGCGATCTCGTCGGACGGGCTGGAGGACGCCACCTCGCGGATGTAGGCGTCGGTGCTCTGCTGCACCTGGCGGGCCTCCTTCTGGCTGCGCTCCGCCATCCCCGGCCCGCGGGCGATGAGGTAGACGAGAGCTGTCAGGAACGGCACGAAGATCAGGAAGAGGATCCACACCGCCTTCCACCAGCCGTTCAGCTTGTGGTCCCGGAACAGGTCGCTGATGATCGCGAAGAGCGCGAACAGGTACGCGATGAAAGCGAAGCTCCAGAAGAACAGCCAGATGATGTTCCAGAAGTTGTTCCAGAAATCCATGTCGTTTTACCTTTCCCCCTGGGCTCGGGGCCGAGCCTGGATGTGGGCTGACAGTAACGCCGTCAGGGTTCGGGCGTCTAGTAGGCGATGGGGTGGGGTGGAGGTGAAAATAAGGATGACGCTTATTTACGTTTAATAAGCTAAGTGTAAATAAGGCGTAGTGTTGTTCTCATGTCCGCGATCGACGCCTGGCCCGCCCTCACCCGGGAGCAGTACGCGTGGCAGTCGCGCTACAACCGGGAGCACCTGACCCAGCGCCAATGGGCGGCGAGCCGCGGTCCGTATGAAGCCGCGATCGTGGCGCCGATCGCTGAGCTCGCTGTCCCCGTCAGCCCCGCTGTCGCCGCCGAAGCGGTGGAGGCGGCCGCCCTGCTCACCCGCTTCGACACGGAGTTCGGGGTGTCCGTGCTCCCGTTCGCGTCGATCCTCCTCCGGAGCGAGTCGGCCTCGTCGTCGCAGATCGAGAACCTGACCAGCGGCGCGCGGGCGATCGCGGAGACCGAGCTCGGCGAGCGCGACACGGGCAATGCCCCGCTGATCGTGCGCAACGTTCACGCTATGCAGGCCGCGCTGGAGCTCTCCGACGCCCTCGACGGCGGAGGCATCATCGCGATGCACGCGGCGCTCCTGGAGGATCATGCGCCCGAGCTGACCGGAGGCTACCGCCGCGAGCAGGTGTGGATCGGCGGCTCGGGCGTGAGCCCGCACGGCGCCGCCTTCGTCCCTCCCCACCACGAACGGGTGCCCGCGGCGATGGCCGACCTCGTCGCGTTCGCGGGCCGCTGGGACATCCCGGCGCTCGTCCACGCGGCGATCGCCCACGCGCAGTTCGAGACCATCCACCCGTTCCCCGACGGCAACGGCCGTACCGGGCGTGCGATCGTCCAGGCGATGCTGCGGCGCGCGCGCACGACCACGACTGTCGTCGTTCCAGTGTCGGCCGGCCTCCTCCACGACGTGGACGGCTACTACGACGCGCTCACCGCCTACCGCGCGGGCGACGTCGACCCCATCGTCCGCGCCTTCACGGAGGCGGCAGGGTTCGCGGTCCGCACCGGGCGCGAGCTCGCCGCGTCGATAGCCGAGCTCCGCGGGCGCTGGGACGACGCGCTGACCGGCCTGCGCTCCGACAGCTCGGCACGGCGGGTCGCGACCCTCGCCCTCGAGCAGCCTGTGCTCAACGCAGCGGTCGTGGAGGCCAAGCTCGGGCTGTCGGCGCCCGGTACGTACCGCGCGTTGGAGACCCTAGTAGATCGTGGCATCCTCCACGCGGCGAACTCGCGCAAGCGCAACCGGCTCTGGATCGCGGACGACATGATCCAAGCGCTGGACGCCTTCGCGGACCGTGCCGCCCGTCGGTCGGCGTTGTAACGGCCGGGTCCACTACATCCGGAGGGCCGGATCGGGGACGAGCTACGCCCCCGCCCACTCCAGCACCCGCAGCGCCCGCAGCGTGTTCCACCGGCTCGGCTCGCCGACCGTCTCCATGTCCAGCAGCGCCCGGCCGGAGTGCTCGTGGTCGAGGAGCCAGCGGCCGTCGGGTTGCCTGCGCGACGCGACGACCGACACCGCCTCGGCGGCCCGCTCGTCCGCCGGGACGCCCGACGCGCGCAGGTGGTCGAGGCCGCGCAGGACGTCGAACGACCAGTAGTACGGGAAGGAGAACCGGAGCCAGGTCTCCGCGATGATCGACCCGTCGCTCCGGCGGCGCATCAGCCCGCGCGACAGCAGGTACTCGTGGCCGCGCTCGATCGCCGCTGCCACCTCGGTCGGGCCGCCGGCGTCGCGGTAGGCGGTCAGGCCTTCCAGCGCGCAGATCGTGCTGTGGAACGAGCCGGGGTCCTGGCGGGTCTCGGCGTAGCAGTTCCAGCCGCCGTCGTCCTGCTGCTCGTTCAGCAGCCGCTCCACGATGAGCTCGCTGGGATGCCCGAAGCGTGCGCCGGCGACGAGCACGCGGCCGTTGATGCACGGCTCCACCTCGCCGTCGAAGAAGGGATGGTTCCACCACTCCTCGCCCCAGTCCACCTGGCGCACGACCCGGTCCACCGCGACGCCCATGCGCTCGCCGTCCGCCGGCGCGCCCAGCACCGCGAGCAGCAGCATCGCGTCGTCGACGCCGGTCCGGTCGCGCTGGGTCCAGACGCCGGCTCCCCAGGTGCCGTCCTCCTGCTGCAGGTCGAGCAGGCGGGCGCCCCAGCCCTCGGTCTCCACGTTCGCGCGCTCCGCGGCGACGGCGGCGTCCGGCTCGTGCAGGAGGTCGCGGCGCACCTGCCAGCGGATCGCGGGGTCGCCGTCGAGAAGCCAGCCGATGACATCCACGGCGCACAGGCTACCCGGCGAACGACTGCGTGCCCAGTACCGCCAGCAGCGCCAGCTTCTCCGCCGCCTCGGTGCGCGGCGCGGCCGTCAGCACCAGCAGGCACTGGGACTGGTCCTCGGTGAACAGCGCCTGGCAGTCGAGTTCGATCGCGCCCAGCTCCGGGTGCACGAGCGTCTTGTGGTCCTCGAACCGGCGCGCGACCTCGTGCCGCTCCCACAGTTCCGCGAACTCGGCGCTCCGCTCCAGCAGCGCGCGCACCAGCTCGCCGGCGCGCGACTGCGGTCCCAGCGCGCCGTATGCGTCGCGGAGGGAGGCCACCTGGGCGCGGCTCTGCCGGTCATGGTCGGCCTCCGGGTACATCGCCCGGGCCGCCTCCGGAGCGGTGAACCAGCGGTAGAACTCGCTGCGCTCGAGACCGGTGTAGTGCGACCGGTCTCCGAGCAGCGCGACGGCCAGCCGGTTCTGCAGCAGCGTCTCGCCGAGGTTAGACAGCACCAGTGCCGGGGTGTCGTCCAGCCGGTCGAGCACGCGCTGCAGCGCGGGAGGCACGTGCGCGCCGCCGAGCCGGTCGGGGGTGTTGTGGCCGGCCACCCGGTACAGGTAGTCGCGCTCGTCGGCCGACAGCCGCAGGGCGCGGGCGAGGGAGGCGAGCATCTGGTCGCTCGGCTGCGGGCCCCGGCGCTGCTCCAGCCGCGTGTAGTAGTCGTTCGACATCGCGGCGAGGAGGGCGACCTCCTCGCGGCGGAGGCCCGGCGCGCGGCGGCGGGCGCCGGAGGGCAGGCCGACGTCCTCCGGGCGGAGCGCCTCGCGGCGGCGGCGGAGGAAGTCGGCGAGCGCGGTGCGGTCCATCACACCATCATCCGTCGCCGGGCGCGCCCGAGCCAGGGATCGCGGATCCCCCGATGAGCGCTCCGCTCCCGCCCGCGGGGGAACGCCCGCAGAGTGGAGGCATGAACATCACAGGGAACACCGTCTTCATCCCCGGCGCCACCAGCGGCATCGGGCTCGCCCTCGCCGTCGCGCTGCACGAGCGCGGCAACACCGTCATCGTCGGAGGCCGCCGCACCGAGCTGCTCGAGCGGATCGCCGCCGAGCACCCCGGCATCGACACGGTGCGGATCGACACCGCCGACGCCGGGAGCATCCGGGAGGCCGCGGACACCGTGCTCGCCGCCCACCCTGACCTGAACGTCCTGGTCACGATGGCCGGCATCATGCGCGCGGAGGACTGGCGCCGCCCGGAGGCGTTCCTCGCCTCCGCGGAGTCGATCGTCACCACCAACGTGCTCGGCCCGATCCGGCTGATCGCCGCGTTCGTGGAGCACCTGCAGACCCGCCCGGACGCCACGATCGTGACGGTCTCGTCTGGCCTGGCGTTCACGCCCCTGAAGGTGACGCCCAGCTACAACGCCAGCAAGGCGGCCATCCACATGCTGAGCGAGAGCATCCGCCTGCAGCTCTCGGGCACGTCCGTCAGCGTCGTGGAGCTGGAGCCGCCGGCGGTGCGCACGGCGCTCATGCCGGGCCAGGAGGAGAGCGACTTCGCGATGCCGCTCGACGAGTTCGTGGCGGAGGTCATGGAGCTCATCGAGACGCAGCCCGACGCGACGGAGCTCCAGGTCGAACGGGTGAAGTTCCTCCGCTACGGCGAGGCCCGCGGCGACTACGACCGCGTCGTCGAGGTGCTCAACGGCTCCGACCCGCACGCCCGCGAGTCCGCCGCCTGACCGCCGGAGGGTGCGGAGGGCGGTTACGACTCGATGCGCGACTTGCGGCGCCGCAGGGCGATCGCCCGCACCAGCACCGGACCGACCGAGATGACGACGATCCCGATGAGCACGTAGTCCAGGTACTTCGACACGAAGTCCGCGACGCCCGGGATGTGGCCGAGCCCGTAGCCGATCAAGGTGACCCCGGCCGCCCACACCGCGGCGCCGATCACGTTGAAGACGCTGAACACGCGGTGGCGCATCCGGCCGACGCCCGCCGCGACGGGAGCGAAGGTGCGGACGACGGGCACGAACCGCGCGACGACGACGGCGCCACTGCCGTACTTGTCGAAGAACTTCTGCGTCCGCAGGACGCTCGCGCGGCTGAACACACCGGACTCGCGCCGGTCGAACACCGCGGGGCCGGACTTCCAGCCGATCAGGTAACCGACCTCGCCGCCCGCGATCGCGGCGACGGCGACGGCGACGATCACGAGCCAGAGCGGCTGCGGGATGTGCCCGGTGAGGGTGAGCACGCCCGCGAAGAACAGCAGGGTGTCGCCGGGCAGGAAGAAGCCCAGCAGGAGGCCGGTCTCGGCGAAGACGATCGCGCAAATGCCGAGCAGCGCCCACGGGCCCGCGGCCTGGATGAGGCCCTGCGGGTCGAGCAGTCCGGTGTGGACGAGGGCGCCGGCGGCGGCCAGTGCGTGGGGGATCATGGGGTCCTTTCGTACAGCGAGATCAGCTCGCGATGGGTCGCGATCCTGGTCGTGGTCTCGTGGAAGCCGAGAGCGGTGAGGTCGGCGACGCCGTAGTCGTCGACGGCGCCGGGGGTGGAGGCGTATTCGATCAGCCAGACCCGGTGGACGCCGTCGAAGCGGCCGAGGGCGGCTGCCTGGCGCACAGTGTAGGCGCTGTCCCGCCAGGTGGTGGTCTGGGCGAACGGCAGGTGGAGAGTGACGTCGGTGGTGTCGCGGAAGCCGCCGGGGTAGGTGTGCTCGGCGAGGCGCGGGAGCTTGGAGGGTTTGGTCGACTCGTCGAACACCACGCCGTCGCCGGGGCGGGCGTGCGCGCCGATCGCGGCGGAGACCTCCGCCCAGTCGCTCTGGTTCTTCGCGTAGGGGGTCCGGTCGGCGACGTACGCCGGCACGCAGAGGGCCAGGACGAGCACTCCTGCAACGATCCCGGCCCAGCGCCGCCAACGGAGGATGTCGTCCACGCCGCACGCGATCAGGAGTGCCGCCGCCGGGGCGCAGAACGACACGTAGCGGGCGGTGAAGTCGGGCACGAACGACTGCACGGCGATCAGGATGACGGGCGGGATCACGAGCCAGGGCAGAGCGACGCCGACGAGGGACGGGAGGCTCGACTCCGGGAGGGCGAGGAAGCGCTCCCCGCGGGCACGCGCACGGAGCACCCGCTGCCGGATCGCGACCGCCACGGCTAGGACGATGAGCGCCCAGGCCGCGATCCCGAGCGGCCACGAGTCGCCGAACCACAGTCCGCTGAACAGAGTCTCCGGCGCGAGCTGTTGCACGGCGCCGAGGTAGGAGATCTGGTGGTGCTGGCCGATCGCGACGACGAGCAGGGGTGCGACGGCGAGCACCGCCCCTCCGACCGCGAACAGCAGGCCGCGCACGGTGCGCCGCGGCGGCCGGCACACGGCGACGATCGCCCCGTGGACCAGGACGAACAGGATCGTGTAGAGGAAGACGTACGTCCCGAGCGCGAGCAGCGCGCCGTAGCCGACGAACCACGCGGCCCGCGGGCGCTCGCGGTCGAGCGCGGCGACGAGCAGCACGGTCAGCCACGCGACGATCGCCGCCGAGAACGCGAACGAGCGCGCCTCCTCGCCCATGTAGGTGACGCGGGGGAGGATCGCGCAGACCAGCCCGGCGATCACGGCCGTGCGGGCGTTGCGCAGGCGCGCAGCGAGCAGGACGACCGCCGCGGTGGCGAGCCCGACCACGATCGCGCTCGGCAGCCGGACGGCGAACGGGGAGAACCCGAACAGGTCGCCCCAGAAGTGCAGGCCGAGATAGTAGGTTCCGTGCACGGCGTCGAGGTGGCCGAGCATCCGGAACAGGGTCGGCAGCGGGCGCTCCGCCGACATGATGCTGGTGGCCTCGTCGCCCCACAGCGACGGGATGCCGGAGCCGATGGCGGCGAGCGCGGTCGCGAGCACGCCGAACAGCGCGGCGAGCGCCGCGGGGCGGGTGAACGACGCGGCCCGGTCCGTTGGGGCCGGCCGCAGCATCGTGACAGACAGGTCGGCACCGCCCTTTCGAATCAGCGTCCGTTTCCAGTCAATCCCAGTCCTCCCCAGAAAAGTCCAAGACGGTGGTGAACGGTCCTGGAATAATCCCTCCCCCCGAACGTTGAACTTGAGTGCAACCAACTCAACTTTCAGAAACAGGAGATCAGGTGCCTGAGAACTTCACCCCCGAGAGCGGCAGCGAGAACTCGTTCGACGAGTTCCTCTCGCGCTACCTCGCGGGCGAGCGCGCCCGCGCCGCGCGCTCCATCGACATCAGCCGGTTCCTCAGCCGGCGTACGCAGGAACTCCTCGCCGAGGCGGGCCGTTACGCCCTCGAGCACGGCCACCGCGAGCTGGACGCCCTGCACATCCTCCGCGTGATGGCCGGGCAGGAGCCCGCGTCCGACGCCATGCGCCGCATCGGCGTCGACCCGTCCGCGGTCGCCGCCGCCGCCGAGCAGCGCCTCCCCGCCTCCGGCGAGCCCATCGACGCCGACGGCGCCTCGATCACGGCGTCCGCCCAGCGCGTGCTGTTCCACGCGTACCAGGTGGCTCGTGCCTCCGGCGCGACCTACATCGACCCCGAGCACCTCTTCTTCGCGCTCGTGATCGGCCAGGACGCCCCCGCCGGCCAGGTCCTCCAGGCCGCCGGCGTCACCCCCGACTCCCTGACCAACGCCATGCGGCAGTCCGCCACGGTCGGCGCGGGAGGCCAGGACGACCAGGACACCGCTGGGACCGCAGGCGACTCCGCGACCCCGATGCTCGACCAGTTCGGCACCGACCTGACCGCGCTCGCGCGCGACGGCAAGCTGGACCCGGTGATCGGCCGGCTCGACGAGATCGAGCAGACCGTCGAGATCCTCTCCCGCCGGACCAAGAACAACCCCGTCCTGGTCGGCGAGGCCGGCGTCGGCAAGACCGCGATCGTCGAGGGCCTGGCCCGCGCGATCGTCGCGGGCGACGTCCCCGAGCAGCTGCGCGACAAGAAGGTCGTCGCGCTCGACCTCGCCGGAATGGTCGCCGGCACCCGGTACCGCGGCGACTTCGAGGAGCGGCTCACCAAGCTCATGGACGAGATCAGTGCAGGCAAGGACGAGCTGATCGTGTTCGTGGACGAGCTGCACACCGTGGTCGGCGCCGGAGGGTCCGGCGAGTCCGGCGGCATGGACGCCGGCAACATCCTCAAGCCCCGGCTGTCGCGCGGCGACCTCCACCTGGTGGGGGCCACCACGCTCAAGGAGTACCGCCGCATCGAGAAGGACCCGGCGCTGGAGCGTCGTTTCCAGCCGGTGATGGTGGGCGAGCCGAGCGTGGAGGACGCCGTGCTCATCCTCGACGGCCTGCGCGGCGCGTACGAGGAGCACCACGCGGTCACGTACACCGCCGAGGCGATCCGTGCCGCCGTCGAGCTGTCGAACCGCTACATCTCCGACCGGTTCCTGCCGGACAAGGCGATCGACCTGATCGACCAGGCGGGCGCCCGGCTTCGGCTGTCGCTCGGCAAGCGTGTCGACGCGTCCGAGCTGATGCAGCGCCTGGCGACTCTGGAGTCCGAGAAGAACTCCGCCGTCGCCGCCGAGCACTACGAGGAGGCGTCCCGTCTGCGCGACGAGATCGAGGCCGTGCAGCGCGGCATCGACGAGCTCGGGAAGACCCCGCGCCACGCCGCCGAGGCGGTCGTGGACGAGGCCGAGATCGCGGCCATCGTGTCCCGCGCCACCGGCATCCCGGTGTCCCGCATCGGCGACGCCGACCGCGAGCGCCTCGCCGCGCTGGAGTCGGAGCTGCACGCGCGCGTCATCGGCCAGGACGACGCGGTGACCGCGGTCGCCAAGGCGGTCCGCCGCAGCCGCACCGGCCTCGGCGACGAGCGCCGTCCGGTGGGTTCGTTCCTGTTCCTCGGCCCGACCGGCGTGGGCAAGACCGAGCTGGCCAAGTCGCTGGCGGAGTCGCTGTTCGGCGACGACAAGGCGATGATCCGGTTCGACATGAGCGAGTTCGGCGAGCGCCACACCGTCGCCCGCCTGGTCGGCGCCCCTCCCGGGTACGTCGGCTACGACGAGGCCGGCCAGCTCACCGAGCGCGTGCGCCGCAACCCGTACTCGGTGGTGCTGTTCGACGAGATCGAGAAGGCGCACCCGGACGTGTTCAACCTGCTGCTGCAGGTGCTGGACGACGGCAGGCTGACCGACGGCCAGGGCCGCACGGTCGACTTCCGCAACACGGTCGTCATCATGACCTCCAACCTGGGCTCGGAGTTCCTGGCGTCCCGCAGCGGCGCCCTCGGCTTCGTGCCGGCGGGCTCCGACGGGTTCGCGTCCGACAAGGACATCCGCGACCGGGTGATGGGCAAGCTCCGGGAGGCCATGCGTCCCGAGTTCCTGAACCGCATCGACGAGATCGTGCTGTTCCGCAAGCTGGACGCCGAGCAGCTCCGCGACATCGTCCGCCTGCTGCTGCAGGCGACGGCCACCCGGCTGGCGCACCGTGCGATCGGGTTCGAGGTCACGGACGCGGCCGTGGCGTGGGTCGCCGAGGCCGGCTACGAGCCGGAGTACGGCGCCCGCCCGCTGCGCCGCGTCATCCAGCGCGAGGTGGACGACCGGATCGCCGAGCTGATGGTGGCGGGAGAGGTCACGGACGGCGGAGCGGTCGTGATCGACGCCGTCGACGGGGCGCTGCAGGTGCGGCCGCGGGCGGTGTTCGCGGCGGCGGCGTAGTCGCACTCAGCGTGAGAGGCGCCGGCTCCTTCGGGGGCCGGCGCTTCTCTGCATGCACCCTTCCTGAAAAACCACATAGGGGTACAGTGCATGTCTCAGCCCCTCACACAGCAGACCCTGGAAGCGTGGATACGTGCCCAACCCGGACAGATTCCAGAATTCCCCGCGCCTTCAGGCGATCGACGAGCGTCTCGAGCCCCTCAAACGGTTCGAGATGGCTGCTCCGCGCTCGCGAAACGCCGCCATCGTGCAGTGGGTCGCGCTCGCGCTGGTCGCCGCGGTGCTCTCCACCCTGTTCTTTCTTCCGGGTTTCCTGGGAGCCGGCGTAGCGGCCGCTGCGGGCATCAGCGACTTCAACAAGCTTCCGGGCGACCTCAACATCGGTCAGTTCGCGCAGAACTCCACCGTGTACGCGAAGCAGGGCGGCAACGATGTCCCGATCGCCCAGTTCTATGCGCAGAACCGGAAGGACGTGGGCTGGGCCGACGTCGCCCAGGTCGCCAAAGACGCGACGACCTCCGCGGAGGATCCCCGCTTCTACAGCGAGGGCGCCGTCGACCTGTTCGGCACCGTGCGCGGCGCGCTCTCCACCGTCGTCGGCGGCAACGTGCAGGGCGGCTCGTCCATCACCCAGCAGTACGTCAAGAACGTGGAGGTCGAGCACTGCGAGGGGCTCACCGACCAGAAGAAGGTGCAGGCCTGCTACAACGACGCAGCCGGCGTGACCCTGCAGCGCAAGATCCAGGAGATGCGCTACGCGGTGGGCCTGGAGAAGAAGTACAGCAAGCAGGACATCCTGCTCGGCTATCTGAACGTCGTCGGCTTCGGCGGCCAGACCTACGGCATCGAGGCCGCCTCGGAGTACTACTTCAACACCAGCGCCGCCAAGCTCACCCTCCCGCAGGCGGCGACGCTGATCGCCATCGTCAACAACCCGTCCAATCTGCGCATCGACCAGCCGGACAACAAGGACAACGGCGCGGCGAACGGGTACAAGCTGACCAAGGCGCGGCGTGACTACGTGCTCGATCGTATGTACATCAACAACAAGATCTCCCTGGCCGACCGGGATGCCGCCAAGAAGACCCCGATCCAGCCGACCGTCACGGTGACGCCCTCGGGCTGCGCGGTCGCCCAGAACGTCAACGCGGCCTTCTTCTGCGACTACGTCCGTGACGTCATCCTCAACGACCCGGCCTACGGCAAGACCAGCGCCGACCGCTGGGCGACCCTCAACCGCGGCGGGCTCAAGATCTACACGACGCTGAACCTCGACCTCCAGCAGACGGCGCAGCAGTCGCTGTCCAAGTACATCCCCGGCTCGCGCTCCGACATCGACGTCGGAGCCTCCAACGTGTCCGTGGAGGTCGGCACCGGGCGCATCGTCACGATGGTGGAGAACCGCGCGTTCAACAACACCGACCAGGCCCAGCCCGGCACCACCGCGGTGAATTACAACACCGACGAGGCGTACGGAGGCTCGCAGGGCTTCCAGACCGGTTCGACGTTCAAGGCGTTCGACCTCGCCGGCTGGCTGGAGGGCGGCCACAGCCTCTACGAGACGATCGACGCCTCCCAGCACACCTTCCCGATGTCCGACTTCTCCAGCAGCTGCGGGCCGGTCTCGGGTCCGCCGTGGCCGGTGTCCAACGACGAAGGCTCCGCGAGCCGGCTGTCGGTGATGTCGGCGACGGCGCAGTCCGTCAACACGGCCTTCGCCAAGATGGCCACCAAGACCGACCTGTGCTCCATCCTCAAGGCGGCGCAGGGCCTGGGCGTGCACCCGGCCAAGACCGGCGCGCAGCTCAACTCGTACCCGTCGATGATCCTCGGCACCAACAACATCGCGCCGCTGACGATGGCGACGGCCTACGCCGGCATCGCCAACAGCGGGACCGTCTGCACCCCGATCGCGATCGACAAGGTCATCAACGCCGACGGCACCCCGCACAAGGTGAGCCCGTCGACCTGCACGCAGGGCCTCCCGAAGAACATCGCGAACGGCGTCACCTATGCGCTCCAGGGCGTGATGCGCGGCGGCGGCACCGCGGCCAGCGCGAACCCGTACGACGGCACCCCGATCATGGGCAAGACCGGCACGACGGACGACTCGCTGCAGAACTGGATGATCACCTCCACCACGAAGGTCGCCCAGGCCACCTGGGTCGGCAACGTGTCCGGCACCGTCCCGCTGCGGAGCCTCGACTTCAACGGAATCGGCGGCGGCAACGTCAAGTTCTCGATCGCCAAGCCGATCCTGAAGGCCCTCGACGACGTCTACGGAGGCGACTCCTTCCCGAAGCCGAACAACTCGGTGCTGTACGGAAGCCAGGTGACCGTGCCGGATGTGAGCGGCAAGACGCCCGACCAGGCGACCTCGCTGCTCCAGGGCCTCGGGCTGACGGTGACCGTCGACCCGACGCCGGTCCCCAGCGACCAGCCGGCCGGGACCGTCGCGAGCACGAACCCCTCCTCGGGCTCCTCGGTGGACGGCGGATCGAGCATCACCATCCAGGTCAGCTCGGGGCAGAACACCGGGACGCCGGGACCGACCACCACCACCACCACGCCCGCGCCAACGCCGCAGCCGACCAACACCCCCGGCGCGGGGAAGGGCGGCGGCGCCGGTGGAGGTACCGGCGGCTAAGCAGGGCCGCGGTCCCCGGCGGCCGTGACCGCCCGACCGCCCGGCCACGCGTCGAGCACCCGCGCGCGCAGCGCGTTCGACCGCTCGGCGAACTCGCGCTGGCGGCGCACGTACTCGGCCTTGCCCTCGGCGGTCTCGATGCGCACGGGCTCCGCGCCCCACGGCCGCATGTCGTAGGGGGAGGCCTGCATGTCGAGCATCCGGATGTCGCGCGCCAGCTCGAACGCGTCGAGGAGGACTTCGCCGGGGACGAGCGGGCCGAGCTTCATCGCCCACTTGTAGACGTCCATCCCGGCGTGCAGGCAGCCGGGCTGCTCCAGCTCCGGCTGCGTCTCACGGGTGGGCGCGAACCGGTTGAGCGGGACGGCGTCCGGCGTGAAGAAGCGGAACGCGTCGATGTGCGTGCAGCGCAGCTCCGCCGCCTCCACCACGGCGTCGGTGCCGCTCCGGCCGAGACGCAGCGGCACGTCATGGCGGTGCTCGTCCTCCCGGTAGACCATCGCCCACTCGTGCAGGCCGAAGCAGCCGAACCGTCCGGGACGGGAGGCGGTCGAGCGCAGGATGCGCTCGATGGTCGTCAGCAGGGGCGCCTTCTCGCGTTCCATCGCGGCGCGGTCGACCACGAGGGCGCCGGGCGTCGCGCCGGGGGAGTACCAGCGCCAGGACGCGCGCGGTTCGTCCGCGGCCTCCAGCAGCTCGACTCCGGCACCGGGATGCCAGCGGCGCAGCACCGACGGCGAGTAGGCGTAGTAGGTGAAGAGGAAGTCCTCGATCGGGTGCTTCTCGCCGCGGGCGGCGCGAGCGCGGTGACCCGCCGTGAGCGCGTCGGCGCGCTGAGCGTGCGCGGCTTCGTGGGCGCGCCAGTCCGCGGCGGGGAGCGTGAGGGTCACCACACGAGGATACGTCGGCGCGCCCGCGCGGTTCAGCCGAGCGTCTCGAGCGGGTTCCGCTGCAGCTTTCCGGCGACCCCGCGCTCGACGATCCGCTTCGCCGCGGTGTCCGGCTTGCGCTCGGCCTGGTCGGTCACGCAGGCCGTGAACTCGGCGGCGAGGCCGAGCCGCGGGAACGCGGTCACCACCTCCCGCAGGAAGTCCCGCGGCAGCGCGTCGGGCCGGACACCGGAGATGTCGAGAGCGGTCGCGACCTCCAGCAGGTGGCCCTCCGGGTCGAACGCCGGGTCGACCTCCGGCCAGTTGTGCCGCACGATCACCTCGTGCGCCCGGGTCCGGCGCGCGGCCGGCCAGCCGGCGCCCGCGGTGAGAGCCTTCGCGACGTGGCCGCCGGCGTCCTCGTAGGCGAGCGTGTGGTTGTCGAACGCGGGCACGATGCCGATGTCGTGGAGGACCGCGGAGACGTAGAGCAGCTCGCGGTCGATGCCGTGCAGCCCCTCCACCGTCGCGAAGCCTTCCGCCCACAGCCACGACCGCAGCACATGGTTCAGCAGCGACGGCGTGTGGTACTCGGTGGCGAGCTCGAGCGCCGCGCGGGCCGCGGCGGTGTCGGGGACGGGGATGTCGGCGAGGCGCATGCCACCATCCTGCCGCGACCCGTCGTA
This sequence comes from Leifsonia sp. EB34, assembly GCF_041260585.1. Lineage (NCBI taxonomy): Bacteria > Bacillati > Actinomycetota > Actinomycetes > Micrococcales > Microbacteriaceae > Leifsonia > Leifsonia sp. EB34. The sequence continues at coordinate 371,665 of NZ_JBGCCV010000001.1, read as the reverse complement.
CAAATCCTGCCCCTCACCATCCATTCGCCGCCGACTTCCCCGCCAGCGCCACGGCGCGAGGCTGCTACGGGAGGGTCGGGTCGAGCACGGTGATGCCGGTGGAGGGCGCGGCCTCGGCCAGCGGGAGGAGTCGCGCGGCCTCCGCCAGGCCGACGGTGCGGCCGACGAGCAGCTCCGGCCGGAGGGCGCCGGACGCCACCAGAGCGAGCATCCCCGGGTAGTCGGCGGCCGCCATCCCGTGGCTGCCCAGGATGTCCAGCTCCCACGCGATCGCGCGGTCCAGCGGCAGCACCGGCATCCCGCCCGCCAGGAGGCCGATCTGCACGTGGCGTCCGCGCCGCCGCAGCGACAGCACGCTCGCGGTCGCGGTCTCCGCGGAGCCCACCGCGTCGACCGAGACGTGCGCGCCGCCGCCGGTGAGCTCGGCGACGGCAGTGGGCGCGTCGGGGCCGGCAGGGACCGTGTGCTCGGCGCCGAGCCGCGCCGCCGTCTCCAGTGCTGCCGCCGAACGGTCGACCGCGATCGGCCGGGCGCCGAGCGCGCGGGCGATGACGATCGCGCTGAGCCCGACGCCACCGGCGCCGTAGACCGCGATCCACTCGCCCGACCGGAGGCCGGCGCGCGCGGTCAACGCCCGGTACGCGGTGGCGAACCGGCAGCCCAGGGCGGCCGCCGCGGCGTCGGGCAGCCCATCCGGGATCCCGACGAGGTTGAGGTCGGCCGCCCGCACCGCCACGAGCTCGGCGTGCGAGCCCCAGTGGGTGAACCCCGGCTGGGTCTGGTCCGGGCACACCTGCGCCTGACCCGACGGGCACCATTCGCACCGGCCGCAGCCGTTCACGAACGGCGCCGTGACCCGGTCACCCGGTCGCCACTTCGCGACGCCGGCGCCGACCGCCTCCACGACCCCGGCGAACTCGTGCCCGGGCACGTGCGGCAGCCGCACCGAGTCGTCGTGTCCGGCCCACGCGTGCCAGTCGCTGCGGCACAGGCCGGAGGCGCCCACCCGGATCAGCGCGCCGCCGTCCGGAAGCTCGGGGGCCGGGAGGTCGGCGACCGTGACCGGCCCGGAGAACGTCTCGTAGTGCAGCGCCTTCATCGGGCCTCCTCGCTCGCCGCGACCGCCGCGGCCAGCCGCTCCCGACCGAGCCCGGCGAGCACCGCGACGAGCGGACGGTCCGCGTCGGCCCAGTCGAGCCCGGCCAGGTCGTCCGTGCCGCGCCACTCCAGCGCGTCGTGATCGGTGGAGGCCACCGGCGCTTCTCCGGACAGGGTGGTCGCATAGCCGGCGAGGTCGACGGCGCCGGTCGTCGAGCGGTCCAGGAGCGACCCCACCCGCACCTGCACGCCGAGCTCCTCGCGCAGCTCCCGGGCGAGCGCGGCCTCCGGTGTCTCGCCCGGCTCCACCTTGCCGCCGGGGAACTCCCACCGCCCCGCCGCGTCCTTGTGCGGGGCCCGCCGGCAGGCGAGCACGGCGCCGTCGCGCACGATCACGGCGGCGACGACCTGAAGGGTCCGGCTCGGAGAGGTCACCGTCCCATCCTGCCGCACCGTCCCATCCTGCCGCCCGGTCCCATCGTGCCGCCGTGGGGATGCCAGGATGGTCACGTGACCGACTCGAACCCCACCGTCCTGCTCGTGATCGACCTGCAGAAGGGGGTGCTGCCGGGCTGTCTCGACGCGGACGGCGTGGTCGCCCGCGCCGCCGCACTGGTCGACCGGGCGCGGGCCGCCGGCACCCCGGTGGTATGGGTCCAGCACGAGGCGGAGGACCTCCCGTGGGAGAGCGCCCCGTGGCAGCTCGCCGACGGCCTGGTCCCGGCGAAAGGCGAGGCGCTCGTCCGCAAGGAGTACCGGGACGCGTTCGCGGGCACCGACCTCGACGAGGTGCTGGAGTCCCTGGACGTCACCCGGCTGGTGGTCGCGGGCGCGCAGACGGACTACTGCATCCGCACGACGACGCAGAGCGCCGCGGTGCGCGGCTACGACGTCGTGCTCGTCGGCGACGCGCACACGACCACCGACGCGGAGTGGGAGGGCGTGACGATCAGCGCCGAGCAGATCGTCGCGCACACCAACCGTTACTTCTCGGGGCTGCGGTATCCGGGGCAGGAGTTCGCGGTGGTGGCGGCGGCGGCGGTGGAGTTCTGACCCCCGGACCTGATCGCGCTCACGGCCTCCACCGCAGCTCGATGATCTCGTGGGCGTCGCTGAGGTAGAACACGTTCTGCGTCCCCTCGTCCACCTCCACGAACGCGACCGGGTCGCCGACGATCGGCGGGGCGCCGACGAGCGGGCCGATGTCGTTGGTGTGCCAGACGCCCTCGCGCCACCAGAGCTCGTGCACGAACCCGTCGCGCCCCGTGAAGATCACGTGCTGGGTCGCGACCGGCTGGAAGAGGCCGGCCTCGAACGCGTAGCCCGCCGGGCTGGAGGTCGGGTACGGCGTCACCGCGCCGGCCGCGGCCGAGAGGTCGAAGTGGTGCCAGCCCGTGGTGTCCCACCACAGCTCTTGCAGGTGGCCGTTCCCGCCGACGTAGTCGATGTGCTGGGTGCCCTGTCCGCGGAACACGTAGCCGTTCACGGTTTCGGCGTCGCTCACGACCGGGGCGCCGGTGGCCGCGGTCAGGTCGCCCCAGTGCCACGCGGCGGCGTCCTTCCAGAACTCCAGGACGTGGCCCAGCTCGGTGCGCACCAGCACGTGCGCGGTCTGCTGGTCCTCGAACGAGTACCCGGTCGGCGCGGCGTCGGGCGCGCATGGCGGGGCCCCGGTCGCGGCGGTCAGGTCGAGGTCGTGCCAGCCGTCCCCGGAGTTGCTCAGCTCGTGGATGTGGCCGCCGTGCTGCGCCTGGTAGACCACCCGCTGGGTGCCGTCGTAGTACGTCTCGTAGCCGTACGGCTGCGACAGGGTGAGCGGCGCTCCCGCGGCGTCGGTGAGGTCGTTCGCGTTCCAGCCGTCGTCCTCCGTGTACCAGAGTTCGTGCACGTGGCCGTCGAACCGCTGGCCCTGGTAGACCACGTGCTGCGAGCCCTGGTGCGCCCAGATGTAGCCGTTGGAGTTGGTCGCGGCCGGCGCGCCTCCCGCCTCGGAGACGAGGTTCTTGACGTTCCAGTCGTCGCTCGCGCTGCAGTACAGCTCGTAGAGCTGGCCGTCGCCTCCGGTGGTGGAGTTGTAGCCCTGGAACACGACGTGGCGCGTGAACTGCGCGAACAGCCACGCGGTCGGCTGGTAGACGGCGTGCGGCGCTCCGGAGGTCGCCGTCGTCAGGTTCTTGAGACTCCATCCCATGGTTCCGCTCCGATCATCCGGGCGTCGGCGTCGGGAATCGGCGTTGACAGCACCCAGAGTAAAACGTGAGCGGGCCGCTGGGGACTGGCGGATTCGGGTGGGTGCGGCCCTACAGCTGCGCCCCCAGCTTGAACCCGTGCTCGGTGTCGTCCTTGCGCGTGTACGAGAACCCGTCCGCGCCGATCGTGACCGCCATCTCCGAGTCGTCGGTGCGGGCCGTCAGCGGCTGCACGTTGCCGTCCAGGTCGAGCACCGGGGACGCGTCCGTGTACCAGGACGGCACGACAGGGTTGCCCCACCAGTCGCGGCGCTGGTTGTCGTGGACATCCCAGGTGACGACGGGGTTGTCCGGGTCGCCGGTGTAGTAGTCCTGGGTGTAGATCTCGACTCGGTGGCCGTCGGGGTCGCGCAGGTACAGGTAGAACGCGTTGGAGACGCCGTGCCGGCCGGGGCCGCGCTCGATGGCGTCGCTGCGGCGGAGGGCGCCGAGCTTGTCGCAGATCGCGATGATGTTGTGCTTCTCGTGGGTGGCGAAGGCGACGTGGTGCATGCGCGGGCCGTCGCCGCCGGTCATCGCGGTGTCGTGCACGGTGGGCTTGCGGCGCATCCACGCGGCGTAGGTGGTGCCGGCCTCGTCCTGAATGTCCTCGGTCACCCGGAAGCCGAGGTCCTCCATGTACTTCACGGCGCGCGGCACGTCCGGGGTCACCTGGTTGAAGTGGTCGATGCGGACCAGCTCGCCCGGGGTGTGGACGTCGTAGCTCCAGGTCAGCCGCTCGACGTGCTGCACGTCGTAGAAGAACTCATACGGGAAGCCGAGCGGGTCCTCCACGCGCACGCTGTCGCCGACGCCCTTGGTGAAGCCGCCGGCCCGCCGCTCGACGCGGCAGCCGAGCTCGGTGTAGAACGCGACGGCGCGGTCCAGGTCCTCCGGCGTACGCACGCGGTAGGCGAAGGCGGCGACGGCCGCGACCGGGCCCTTCCGCAGCACGAGGTTGTGGTGGATGAACTCCTCCAGGCTGCGCAGGTAGACGGCCTCCTCGTCCTCCTCAGTGACGTGCAGGCCGAGCACGTCGACGTAGAAGTCGCGGCTCGCCTGCAGGTCGGTGACGACGAGCTCCATGTACGCGGCGCGCACGACGTCCGGCGGCGTGGCGGCGGGGGTGGGGATTGGGGTGCTCATGCTGACTCCTTCGTCATTCGGCGCCGAAGCGCGGCGTGTGGACCGGGCCCAGGGTGATGTGGACGGCCTGCTGGTCGGTGTAGAAGTCGATGGAGCGGTAGCCGCCCTCGTGGCCGAGGCCGGATGCCTTCACTCCACCGAAGGGGGTGCGGAGGTCGCGGACGTTGTGCGAGTTCAGCCAGACCATCCCCGCCTCCACGCTCTGGGCGAAGGTGTGGGCGCGGGTGAGGTCGTTGGTCCAGAGGTAGGCGGCGAGACCGTACTTCACCCCGTTGGCGAGCTCCAGCGCCTCGGCCTCGGAGTCGAACGGCGTGATCGCGACCACGGGGCCGAAGATCTCCTCCTGGAAGATGCGCGCGTCGGGCGCGACGTCGGCGAACACGGTCGGCGCGATGTAGTTGCCTTGGTCGATCCCGTCGGGACGGCCGCCGCCGGCCAGCAGGCGGCCCTCCTGCTTGCCGAGCTCGACGTAGCTCATCACCTTGTCGTAGTGCTCGGGGTGCACGAGCGCGCCCACCTCGGTCTTCGGGTCGTGCGGGTCGCCGACGACGATGCGCTTCGCCCGCTCGGCGTAGCGCTCGCAGAACTCGTCGTAGACCGCACGCTCTACCAGGATGCGGGAGCCGGCGGTGCAGCGCTCGCCGTTCAGCGAGAACACGCCGAACAGGGTGGAGTCGATCGCGGCGTCCAGGTCGGCGTCGGCGAAGACGATCGCGGGGGACTTGCCGCCGAGCTCCATCGACAGGCCCTTCAGGAACGGCGCGGCGTTCGCGAAGATGAGCTGGCCGGTGCTGCTCTCGCCGGTGAAGGAGATGAGCGGGACGTCGGGATGCTTCACCAGCGCGTCACCCGCCTCCTCACCCAGGCCGTTGACCAGGTTGAAGACGCCGTCCGGCACACCGGCCTCGCGGAAGATCCCGGCCCACAGCGACGCCGACAGCGGGGTGAACTCGGCCGGCTTGAGCACGACGGTGTTGCCGGTCGCGAGTGCGGGGGCGAGCTTCCAGCTCTCCAGCATGAACGGCGTGTTCCACGGCGTGATGAGCCCGGCGACGCCGATCGGTTTGCGGTTGACGTAGTTAAGCTGGCTGCCCGGGACCTTGTAGGCGTCGTCGGCCTGCGCCACGATCAGGTCGGCGAAGAACCGGAAGTTCTCGGCCGCGCGCTGCGCCTGCCCGAGCGCCTGCGTGATTGGGAGGCCGGTGTCGAAGGTCTCCAGCTCGGCGAGCCGGGCGTCCTGCGCGGAGACGGCGTCGGCGATCCGGTTGAGGACGCGGGCGCGCTCGCGCGGCTTCATCCGCGGCCACGGTCCCTCGCGGAAGGCGCGGCGAGCGGCGGCGACGGCGAGGTCGATGTCCTCCTTCTGCCCGGCGGCGGCCTGCACGTAGGTCTGGTTGGACACCGGGTCGAGCACGTCGAACGTCGCGCCGGAGACGCTGTCGACGAACCTCCCGTCGATGAAGTGCTGGATCTTCGCCGGGAGATCGGCGGGGACGTGGTGCTGCGGCATGCGCGGCCTCCTCGGTGGTTCGGTCGGTGCTGGGTCTCGGTCAGCACCGGGGGTGTCGGTCAGTGCTGGCGCTCGGCCTGATAGTGCTGGAGCGCGTCCAGGGTCGCGAGCCGGTGGTCGCGGGCGGCGAGCTCGATGTCGATGGGGTCGGCGCCGGTCTCGATCAGCCGGAGGATCTGCTCGTGCTCGGCCACCGACTCGCGGGCGCGGCCCGGCACGAAGCTGAAGGTGGAGTCGCGCAGCACGGTCAGGCGGTTCCAGCCGCGGTGCACGAGGTCCAGGATGTGCGGGTTCGGGCACTCCTCGAACAGCACCGAGTGGAACTGCTGGTTGAGCTCGGTGAAGCGGTGCGGGATGAAGTCGTCCAGGCACGCGATCAGCTCGCGGTTGATCAGCCGGGCGCGGTGCAGGTGGTCGCCGTTCAGCAGCGGGGCGGACAGCCGGGTGGCCGCGCCCTCCACGAGCGCGAGCGTCTCCATCGTGTACGCGTACTCGGCGTCGTGTAGCAGGGCGACCTGGGCGCCGACGTTCTTCTCGAACGTGACGAGCCCCTCGGCCTCCAGCCGCCGGATCGCCTCCCGCACGGGGACGACGCTGACGTTCAGCTCGCCGGCGATCTGGCCGAGGACGAGCCGGAACCCGGACACGTAGCGACCGTCGTCGATGCGCGCGCGGATGAAGTCGTACGCGAGCTGGGATTTGCTCGGGGTCGCGGCCTTCGCGGGCGGCGCCGTCCTCAGTGCTGCGTCAGCCACGTCCGGTACCTCTCCTTCCACGCGGCGTTCATCGGGAACAGCCCGTCGACCTTCTCGCCGCCGCGCACCATCTCCGCGATGAACTCCTCCTCGCGCTCCTGCTCGATCGCGTCCGCGACCACCTCGGCGACGAGGCCGGGCGGGATGACGAGGAGGCCGTCCGCGTCGCCCACGATGACGTCGCCGGGCAGCACCGTCGCGCCGCCGCAGGCGATCGCGACGTCCGCGTCCCACGGCACGTGCTTGCGGCCGAGCACCGCCGGGTGCGGCCCGGCGTGATAGGTGGGGATGTCGAGGGCGGCGACCTCCGCGAGGTCCCGGACACCTCCGTCGGTCACGATGCCGGCCGCGCCCCTGACCTGGGCGCGCAGCGCGAGGACGTCGCCGACGGTGCCACTGCCGCGCTCGCCGCGGGCCTCGATCACGAGCACCTCGCCGGCGCCGACCGCGTCGAACGCGCGCTTCTGGGCGTTGTAGCCGCCGCCGTGCGACGCGAAGAGGTCCTCGCGGCCGGGGAGGTAGCGGAGCGTCCGGGCGGTCCCGACCAGGCGCGCGCCGGGCCGGGTGGAGGTGAGGCCGTCGATGGAGACCGCGTTCAAGCCGCGCTTGCGGAGCTGAGAGCTGAGGGTGGCGGTGGAGACGGAGGCGAGCTGGGCGCGGAGCTGGTCGGTCAATACGAAGGCTGGTGCCGGTGGGGTGCCGAAGGCCTCCGCCCGCTGCAGATCATCCACGCTCGGCTTCGACCCGAAGTCGCCGAACGGGACGGTTCCCTCGGTGATCCGCGTGACAAGCCGGCCGGACGTCGGCGCTCCGGGCGCGGTCGGGGCGTCCACCTCCACCTCCACCGTGTCGCCCGGCTGGGTGACCGACGACCCGGCCGGCGTGCCGGTGAGGATGACGTCGCCGGGCTCCAGGGTCATCAGTTGCGAGAGGTCGGCGATCAGGCGGCCGAACGGGAAGAGCAGGTCGTCGCTCGTGCCCTCCTGCACCAGCTCGCCGTTCAGCCAGGTGCGCACCCGCACGGCGGCGGGGTCGACGGCCTCCGCCGGGATGATCGCGGGGCCGAGCGGTGTGAAGCCGTCGCCGCCCTTCGACCGGACGTTGGAGCCCTTGTCCGCCGCGCGCAGGTCGTAGAGGCCGAAGTCGTTCGCGGCGGTGATGCCGGAGACGGCCGCCCAGCCCTCCTCGGGGGAGACCCGGCGGGCGGGCCGGCCGATGATGAGCGCGACCTCGCCCTCGAACGCCAGGAGCTCGGTGCCGGCCGGGCGCTCGAGCACGTCGCCGGAGGAGCCGACAGAGGAGGCCGGCTTGAAGAAGTAGGAGGGCTGCGCCGGAGTGCGCCCGCGCTGCGCGGCGCGCGAGCGGTAGTTGAGGTGCACCGCGATGATCTTGCCGGGCCGGCCGATGTCGCTCACAGCTCAGGTCTCCTCGTCGTCGGGGATGGGTGGAACGTATTCGAGATTGTATACGATCTGGCGACCGTGCGGAAGGGCGTGTGTCAGTAGGACGCCGGGGCCGGTCCGTCTGCCGCGTCCCCGATGAACCGCGCCGCCAGCCCCTCGGAGGCCCGCGCCAGCAGTGTCACGTCGCTGCCGACCAGGACGTACGCCGCCCCGGCCTCCGCGTACCGGGCGGCCATCGCCGGGTCGAACGCGTTGACGCCCACCGGCGTCCCGGCCTCCCGCCCGGCACGGATGACGTCCTCGACCGCCGCGACGACCTCCGGGTGGTCCTGCTGCCCGAGCAGGCCCATCGACGCGGCGAGGTCCGCCGGTCCGACGAGCAGCGCGTCCACGCCCTCCACTGCAGCGATGTCCGCCGCCGCGTGCAAGCCGTCCGTCGTCTCGATCTGCACGGTCAGCGACACCAGCTCGTGGGCGCGGGCCAGGTAGTCCGGGATGCGGCTCCAGCGCGACGACCGCGCCAGTGCGCTGCCCACGCCGCGCACGCCGAGCGGCGGATACCGCACCGCCCGCACCATCTCCTCGGCCTCCCGCACGCTGGACACCATTGGCACGAGCACGTTCTGCGCGCCCAGGTCGAGGAGTTGCTTGAGGATCACCGCGTCCCCGATCGGTGCGCGCACCACCGGGACGACCGGGTAGGCGGCCGCCGCCTGAAGCTGCGCGAGGACCGACTCCAAACCGATGGGGGAGTGCTCGCCGTCGATCAGGAGGATGTCGAGCCCGCTGCCCGCGCAGATCTCCGCGACGAGCGGGCTGCCCGCGCACGACCACATCCCGTACAGGGTGCGGTCGGCCGCGCGGAGGCGGTCGGCGAACGTCGGGGCGGAAGTCAGGCGAATCGGCATGTCACGGCTCCCAGGGTCCCGTAGTCGGCGTGGATGGTGTCGCCGCGCTCCACCCAGAGCGGGCGGGTGAACGAGCCGGCGAGGACGATGTCCCCGGCCTCCAGTCGCGTGCCGTGCTGGGCGAGCTTGTTCGCGAGCCAGGCGACCCCGGCGGCGGGATGGTCGAGCACGGCGGCGGCGACGCCGGACTCCTCGATGGTCTCGTTGCGGTACAGCAGCGCGGACACCCAGCGCAGGTCGACCGCGTCCACCGCGACGGGGCGGCCGCCGACGACCATGCCACCCATCGCGGCGTTGTCGGAGATCGTGTCGACGATGGTGCGGCCCGGCAACTCGATGCGCGAGCTCAGGATCTCCAACGCCGGCACGACGTACTTCGTCGCGTCCAGCACGTCGAACAGCGTGATGTCCGGGCCCTCCAGCGGCTCGGCGAGCACGAAGGCCAGCTCGACCTCGATCCGCACGTTCGAGTACCGGTCGAACGGGATGACGGAACCCGTCTCGTGGACCATGTCCGCGAAGATGGCGCCGTAGTCCGGTTCGGTGATCCCCGTCGCCTGCTGCATCACCTTCGAGGTCAGCCCGATCTTGCGGCCGACCAGCCGGCGCCCGGCGGCGAGCCCGCGCTCGACCCACACGCGCTGCACGGCGTAGGAGTCCTCGACCGTCATGCCGGGGTGCCGGGCGGTGAGGAGCGGGACCGTCGTGCGCTCGCGCTCGGCGGTCGCGAGCTCGTCCGCGATCGCATGGATGGTGGAGGTGTCGAGCATCGGCGGCTCCCTGTCGTCGTCGGAGGGCGTCATCCGGGCCCGGAGGGGGCCCGTTCAGGATCGTATATCATCCGGCGGCGATCGTCCCGCGATTATTCTGCGGCGCCTCACCGCTACCCTGAATCCGTGCCGGACCGTCTGCATCGCGTCGCCGTCCTCGTGCTGGAGGGCGCCAAGCCGATGGACGTCGGCATCCCGGCGCAGGTGTTCACCACGCGCGCCAGCATGCCGTACGAGGTGCGCGTGTGCGGTGCGGCCCCCGGGCTGGTGACCGGTGGGGATGGGCTCTCGTACCACGTGGCGCACGGCCTCGAGGCGCTCGACTGGGCGGACGTCGTCTTCCTGCCGGGGTACCGGCATCCCGACCGGGAGGACCCGCCGGCCGCGGTGGTGGCGGCGCTACTCGCGGCGCACGCGCGCGGCGCCCGGCTGGCCGCGATCTCCACGGGCGCGTTCGCGCTCGCGGCGACCGGCCTCCTCGACGGCAAGCGCGCCACGACGCACTGGCACTACACGCGGGCCCTCGCACAGCGGCACCCGCTGATCCGGGTCGACGAGAACGTGCTGTTCGTCGACGAGGGCGACGTGCTCACCTCGGCGGGCGCCGCCAGCGGCATCGACCTCTGCCTGCACATCCTGCGCGGCGACCTCGGCATCGCCGCCGCCAACCACGCCGCCCGACGCCTGGTCGCCGCGCCGTACCGCAGCGGGGGACAGGCGCAGTACGTCCCGCGCAGTGTGCCCGAGCCGCTCGGCGAGCGGTTCGCGGCGGTGCGCGAGTGGGCGCTGCACCGGCTCGGCGACCCGCTCACCCTGGAGGTGCTCGCACGCCGGGCCGCGGTGTCGCCGCGCACGTTCTCGCGGCGCTTCGTGGAGGACACGGGCTACACGCCCATGCAGTGGGTGATGCGGGCGCGCATCGACGTCGCCCGGGAGCTGCTGGAGCGCTCCGAGCTCAGCGTCGAGCAGATCGCGGCGGACGTCGGGCTCGGCACCGGAGCGAACCTGCGGCTGCACTTCCAGCGCATCCTCGGCACGACGCCCAGCGAGTACCGGCGCACCTTCAGCGGCGACGCCGGCTGACGCGTTCAGGGCCGCTGGCGGGATCCTTTCGAACCATGACGTTCGCGCCCCTGTCGGGTCGGCGCAACGGCGGCGAGGCTGTGTTTGAACGAAAGGATCCCCTCCGCATGACCCGCATCGCCATCAATGGCTTCGGCCGCATCGGCCGCAACGTCCTCCGTGCCCTCCTGGAGCGCGACAGCGACCTGGAGGTCGTGGCCGTCAACGACCTGACCGAGCCGGCCGCGCTCGCCAAGCTGCTCGCCTTCGACTCCACCGCGGGTCGCCTCGGCCGGCCCGTCTCCGTGGACGGCGACGTGCTCGTGGTCGACGGCCGCCGCATCCGCGTGCTCGCCGAGCGCGAGCCGGCGCAGCTCCCGTGGGGCGAGCTCGGCGTCGACATCGTGCTGGAGTCCACCGGCCGGTTCACCTCCGCGACCGCCGCCCGAGCCCACCTGGAGGCCGGCGCGAAGAAGGTGCTCATCAGCGCACCCGCGGACGGCGCCGACGTCACCCTCGCCTACGGCGTCAACACCGACGCGTACGACCCGGCGGTCCACACGATCGTCTCCAACGCCTCCTGCACGACGAACGCGCTCGCGCCGCTCGCCGCGGTCCTGGACGAGCTGGCCGGCATCGAGCACGGCTTCATGACCACGGTCCACGCCTACACGCAGGAGCAGAACCTGCAGGACGGCCCGCACCGCGACCCGCGCCGCGCCCGCGCCGCCGCCGTCAACATCGTGCCGACCACGACCGGTGCGGCGAAGGCGATCGGCCTGGTCCTGCCGAACCTGGACGGCAAGCTCTCCGGCGACTCGATCCGCGTGCCCGTCCCGGTCGGCTCGATCGTGGAGCTTAACACCGTCGTCGCCCGCGACGTCACCCGCGACCAGGTGCTCGCCGCCTACCGCGCCGCCGCCGAGGGTCCGCTCGCCGGCGTCCTGGAGTACTCCGAGGACGCGCTCGTCTCCTCCGACATCACCGGCAACCCGGCGTCGTCGATCTTCGACTCCGAGCTCACCCGCGTGGACGGCCGCCACGTGAAGGTGGTCGCCTGGTACGACAACGAGTGGGGTTTCTCCAACCGCGTGGTCGACACGCTCGGGCTGCTCGCGGGCTGACACCCCGCGTCCCGAACGGACCGCGTCCCTCGCCGGGGCGCGGTCCGTTCGCGTGCGCGGCGGCGTCGGCTAGCGTGTGGGGATGCCCTCCACCGCCGCGGCCGAGTCGGTCGCCCCCGGCGTCCGTCGCGTGCGCGTCCCCATGCCGCCCGGCACCGGCCTCCCGTTCAGCAACGCCTACCTGATCGCAGACACGGACGGCCGCGTCCACCTGATCGACCCCGGCTCCCCGACCGCGGAGGCGCGCGAAGCACTGCGCACGGCCCTCGACGGCGCCCCGGTCGCCTCGATCGTGCTCACCCATCTGCACGCCGACCACTCGGGAGGCGCCGCGGACCTCGCAGCCGAGACGGGCGCGCCGGTGCTCGTCCACGAGCGCGAACGGGCAGCGCTGCGGCTGATCGCCGCCGGACTCCCGGCGCCGGACCTGAAGGCGTGGGGCGTCCCCGCCGAACGCCACCCCGAGCTCCTCGCCGCTGCGGCCGTGCCGACCGGTCCGGCCGCACAGCTCGTGGACGCGGCGATCACGGGCGTGCTGACGGACGGCGAGTTGCTCGACGTCCCCGGCCGCCGCCTCCGTGTCGTCGGGACGCCCGGCCACACCGACGGGCACCTCTGCCTGCACGACGAGGAGGCCGGCCTGATCTTCACGGGCGACCACGTGCTGCCGACGATCAACTCGGGTTTGGGCCTGGGCGGTCCCACCGCCACCAACCCCATCGCCGACTACCTCGCATCCCTCGACCGGGTCGCGGAGCTCGATCGCGGCACCCTGACGGCCCTCCCTGGCCACGAGAACCCCTTCACCGGCCTGCGCGAGCGCTGCGCCGCCCTCGCCGCCCACCACCTGCGTCGCGCGGACGAGGTCGCCGCCCACCCCGGCGGCACCGTGTGGGAGGCCGCGCGCACCCTGACCTGGACCGGCGGCTGGGACGCCCTCGCCGGTTTCACCCTGCTCTCCGCGCTGCGGCAGACGGCTCAGCACCGGCAGTTCGTCGCCCAGCGAGCGTGAACGGCTACAGCATCGTCTCCACGCCGAGCGTCACGCGATCGCCGAGCCCGACGCCTTCGCGCCTGCGCACGTCGCCCTTGATGGCCACCACGTAGGCGCCGTCCGCGCTCTCCGGGAACACCGACGTCGACCAGCGCGAACCGCCGAGCGTCACCGTCACCTTGACCGAGCCCCAGCCGGCGGGCGGGTGCGGCTGCAGGCGGATCTCCTCCGAGATGTCGTCGGGCAGGCGGGCGAACACCCACAGGTCGCGCCGGGCCTCCCAGCGGAACAGCTCCGTCTCGAACTCGTAGCGCACCCCCGACATGGCCCCCAGCCTGCCACCGACCACCGACATCCGCACGCCGAACGCACCACGGACGCACCACGAGTGCACGTCGTCGCCCCTGCCCGGCACGGCACCCGCGGCGCTATCCTCGCAGCGACCGTCAGGAGGACCCATGCCCGCCACCCGTCCCGGCACCGTGACGTTCGTCGCCGTGCTCGCCTACATCAACGGCGTCCTCAACATCGTCGGCGGCGTCGTCATCCTGTTCACCCGCGACCAGATGGCGAGCGCGTCGAACGCCGGGGCGCAGGCCGGGCTCATCACCTCTGCGATCCTGGCGATCATCCTGGGCGTCGTCATCCTGGTCGTCGCCCGCGGCCTCCTGAACGGCAGCCGCTTCGCCCGAGGCTTGGTCACCGTCGTCATGATCCTGAACGCGGTGGGCGGCGTCCTCCTGCTGTTCAGCCTGCAGTTCTTCAGCGGGATCCTGGAGATCCTGTGGGCGATCGTCATGCTGTCGCTGCTCTACACGCGGCGGGCGAACGCGTTCTTCGCGAGCCGCGGCTGACCCGGAGGCTGACCCGTCGGGCCGACCTGTCGGCGCGATCGGACAGAATGGGAGGTGGCGCCGACGCCCGGCGTCCCCGACCGACCCGAAAGGCTGTGGCCATGCGCTGGCCGAACTGGCTCAGGAAGCGCGCGGAGAAGACCGTGCGCACGCGTCCCTTCGACGAGGACGCCCTGCCGGAGACCGCCGCGCCCACGCTGGAGCAGACCGTCGAGGAAGGTATGCTCCTGGCGGAATACGCCACCCGGATGGCGGTCAAGAACCACATCGTGGTCGACACCCTGCAGTACGGCAACGACTTCGACCCGGCCCGGCACACCGGCGAGGCGGCGCGCCTGCTGCGCGAGCTCGCCTCCGAGCAGGGGGAGGCCGCCGGCCGCATCGAGGCGGACCTGGAGGTCGCGCAGGGCCTCCGCGGCGACGCGACCCACCCGCACGACTACCGCGACGTGGACGTGGCGAACCTGCGGCTGCGGCGGGACGCGGCGGTCGCGCTGGCGAGCGCGCTGCGGGCGAAGGCCGACTCGGATGAGGAGCTGCTCGCCCTGGTCGAGCGCGGCCGGGTGGACGCCTGGGACGAGGTCGGCCGGGCGATCGAGGCGGGGCTGGACGCGTTCTCCGGCGTGGAGGCGCTGAAGGCCGACTACGAGCACGAGAAGGCGGGGCGGCTCAAGCTGCTGATCTGGCGCGACCTGGCCCGGCTGCAGGAGGAGCGCACAGGGTACTGAGGGCGCCGCTCACCCGCCGTCGCGCAGCGCCACCGGGGGCACCAGCGTCCCGACCTCGGTGCGCACCCACCGGTCCCCGGTCGCCCGCTTCTCCGCGTGCGTCGCGAACCGGTACAGGAACATCCGCGCCCGCACCGCCCGCGGCGCCCGGCCGCCGAACGGGTCGTCCCGCAGCAGCCGCAGCGTCGGCCGGTCGGCCTCCAGCAGTCGCAGCAGGAAGACCTCGAACCACGGCGAGTCCCGGGAGCCCAGCGCGAGGAACCACATCAGCCAGTCCAGCCGCAGATGGTACGGCGCGTACTGCCGCGGCAGCCTCCGCACGTCGCCCGGTTTTCCCTTGAAGCCGTATTCGCGCCACTCGGCGCCCTGGTCGTGCGGGTCGTCCGCCGTGCCCTCCACGACCACCTCGTAGCGCTCCTTCGTCACACTCCCGAATGCGCCGTAGGCGTTGACCAGGTGCCAGCGGTTGAAGCTCGCGTTCATGAGCTGCCGCCGCCGGAACAGGTTCCGCAGCGGCCACCAGCTCAGCGCCACCAGGAACGCGCTCACCAGGAGGACGACGACCGCATACCAGAGCGGCACGCCGGCCGCGCCGATCCCGCCCTGGATCGCGCCGCCGCTGATCCACCGCCACGCGCCGTCGCTCACGCCCGCGAAGGCCAGCACGATCGTGATCCAGTTCAGCCAGGCGAAGTTGCCGGTCGCCACCAGCCAGAGCTGGGTGAGGATGACGACCGCGGCCGCGATGCTCGCCACCGGCTGCGGCAGGAACAGCAGCCACGGCACGACGAGCTGCGCGAAGTGATTGCCCAGCACCTCCACGCGGTGCCACCACTTGGGCAGCAGGTGCGCGGTGCGGCTGTGCGGGTTCGGCATCGGCTGCGTCTCGTGGTGGTAGTACAGGGCGGTCAGGTCGCGCCAGGAGCGGTCGCCGCGCATCTTGATCATCCCGGCGCCGAACTCCAGCCGGAACACCAACCAGCGCAGCAGGATGACGACCGTGATCGGGGGAGCGGTGTCCCAGGAGCCGAGGAACGCGACGGTGAAGCCCGCCTCGCAGATCAGGCTCTCCCAGCCGAAGCCGTAGAAGGTCTGGCCGATGTTCGCGATCGAGAGGTACAGGAACCAGATGATCAGGAACACGGGCACGAACACGTACGACGGGGTGAGCTGGAGGACGCCGACGACGACGAGGGCCGCGAGCACAGCGCCGGTCCACGCGACGGCGCGCAGCAAGCGGTCGGAGTAGCGCCAGCGGAACAGCGTCGGCTGCCGGCGGGCGTAGGTCGAGCGCAGGAAGCGCGGCGCGGGTAGGAGGCCGTGCTCGCCGAGCAGCGCGGGGAACTGCGCGACGGCCGAGAGGAAGGCCACCACGTAGAGGGCCGCGACGCCGCGCTGCAGGATCTCCCGCGCGATCGTGTAATCGGTCCCGGCCAGCCAGCCCAGAGCGTCCATCGGTCATCACCGTACGCTCGCCGCGGCGGAGCGCGAACGCCGGATCAGGACGCTACGCGGCCAGCTCCGCGTCCAGCCGGATCGCCCGGTGGTCGGACGCGCCGGCGGGGAGCACGTCCACGCGTTCCACGTCGAAGCCCGTCGAGGTGACGAAGTCGAAGTAGCCGCTGAAGAACTTGTAGCGCAGGTACGTCGGCTCGTCGGTGCGCTTGAGGGTGTAGCCGGAGGTGGTCAGGTGCCGCTCCAGGCCGCGGATGAACCACGGGTAGTTGAAGTCGCCGACCATGATGGCGGGAGTCTCGGGCGCGAGTGACCGCATCCCCTCGTGGGCGGCGGCGATCTGCTTGCGGCGCAGCGAGTTGGAGGCCGTCAGCGGCGCAGCATGGAACGAGCCCACCAGCACGCGCTCGCCGGAGTCGCGGTCGCGCAGCAGCGCCGCCAGCAGGCGCTCGTTGGCGGGCGCGAGCACCCGGTCGTGGAGGGACTTCTGCACGGCGAACACCTGGGTGTCGAGCACCTCGTAGCGCTCGTCGCGCACGTACATCGCGAGGCCGAGCCGGTTGGCCTTGGTGGTGTCGGCGAGCTGGAGGTCGTGC
Organism: Leifsonia sp. EB34; assembly: GCF_041260585.1. Taxonomy (NCBI): domain Bacteria; kingdom Bacillati; phylum Actinomycetota; class Actinomycetes; order Micrococcales; family Microbacteriaceae; genus Leifsonia; species Leifsonia sp. EB34. The sequence continues at coordinate 355,034 of NZ_JBGCCV010000001.1, read as the reverse complement.
AGCCGCGGCGCGAGCGCCTCGCTGTCGCACTCCTGCAGGCACAGCGCGTCGGCGTCGTACGTCTTCGCGATGTCCTCGAGCTCGTGACCGGCGGCGTGCTTGCGCAGGTTGTAGCTGATGATCCTCAGGGCCCCGCACCTCCTCGCGTCGTTGGGTCGCCCGGGGAGCGCGCAGCCACCCGGGCCGCCCGCGTGGTGTTCGGGGCGGTCACCGTTCATTGTGGCCCACTTCGGGCCGGGCGCTAGGCAGGCCGCCAGCATCCCACACGGAATTCACACCCTGGTCGTCGCCCGTTGGGCCGGTACGGTGGTCGCATGGCAGGCGACGCAGTCATCCTCACGGTGCCCGGTCCGCACGGGGAGCGGGAGGTCCGCATCTCGAGCCCGGGCCGCGTGCTCTACCCGGAGCTCGGGATCACGAAGCTCGACCTGGCGAACTACCTCGTGGAGGTCGGCGAGGCGTTCGTCCGCGCGAACGGCGACCGGCCGCTGTCGCTGCAGCGCTTCCCGGACGGGATCGACGGCGAGCAGTTCTTCTCCAAGAACCCGCCGCGCGGCACCCCGGACTTCGTCCGCTCGGTGATGGTCGTCTACCCGAGCGCGCGGACGCACCCGCAGCTCGTGATCGACGAGCCGGCCGCTGCGGTGTGGGCCGCGCAGATGAACACGGTGGTCTTCCACCCGTGGCCGTCGCGGGCGGAGGACTCGGACAACCCGGACCAGCTCCGGATCGACCTCGACCCGCAGCCGGGCACGGACTTCAGCGACGCCATCCCGGCCGCGATCGAGCTGCGTGCGGTGCTCGCCGAGGCCGGGCTGGAGACGTACATCAAGACCTCCGGCAACCGCGGCCTCCACGTGTTCGCGCCGATCGAGCCGAAACGGGAGTTCCTGGATGTGCGGCACGCGGTGATCGCGGCGGCGCGCGAGCTGGAGCGGCGGATGCCCGAGAAGGTGACGACGGCGTGGTGGAAGGAGGAGCGCGGCGAGCGGATCTTCGTCGACTTCAACCAGGCCAACCGCGACCGGACCATGGCCGGCGCCTACAGCCCGCGGGCGCTGGCCCACGCGCCGGTGTCCACACCGGTGACCTGGGACGAGCTGCCGGAGGTCGACCCGCGCGACTTCACGGTCCGCACGGTCCCGGAGCGGCTGCGCACGACGGGCGACCCGTGGCAGGACTTCGGCGAGCGCCCCGGCACGATCGACACGCTGCTGGAGTGGTGGCAGCGCGACCTCGACAACGGCCTCGGCGAACTCCCGTTCCCGCCCGACTACCCGAAGATGCCCGGAGAGCCCCCACGCGTCCAGCCCAGCCGCGCCAAGAAGGCGTAGCGCCCGCACCCGCCCGCCGAGTACGCAGAAAGTCAGCCCGAAACCGCCGAGTACGCAGATTATCGACGTACTCGCGGGTTTGCGGCTGGGGTCAGGACATGACGTCGGCGAGGTCGTAGGCGATGGGACGGTCGAGCTGGTCGTAGGTGCAGGAGGCCGCGTCGCGGTCCGGGCGCCAGCGCTCGAACTGCGCGGTGTGCCGGAAGCGCCAGCCCTCCATCTGGTCGTAGCGCACCTCCATGACCCGCTCCGGGCGGAGGCGCACGAACGAGACGTCCTTGCTCGCCGAGAACCGGCTGCGGTCGGTCTCGCCGGTGACCGCGGCGCCGCTGTCGTCGCGCTCGACCAGCGGCTCCAGGTCGTCGACGAGCTGGAGGCGCACCTTGTCGCTGAACGCGGAGACGCCGCCGACGTTGCGCAGCACGCCGTCGTCCCCGTAGAGCCCGACGAGGAGCGATCCGACGCCCTGGCCGCTCTTGTGCACGCGGTAGCCGAGCACGACCACGTCGGCCGTGCGGTGGTGCTTGATCTTGAGCATGGTCCGCTTGTTCGGTGCGTACACGCCGTCCAGCGGCTTCGCGACCACGCCGTCGAGCCCGGCGCCCTCGAATTCGACCAGCCACTGCCGGGCGCGCTCGGTGTCGACGGTCGTCCGGGTGACCCTGATGGGGTCGGGGAGGTCGCCGGCGAACTCCTCCAGGGCCGCGCGCCGCTCGGAGAACGGCCGGTCGAGGTACGACTCGGCGCCGAGGGCGAGCAGGTCGAAGGCGACGAACGTGGCGGGGGTCTGCTCCGACAGCAGTTTCACGCGGCTGGCGGCCGGGTGGATGCGCTGCGAGAGCGCCTCCCAGTCGAGCCGCTGCGCGCCGGGCTCGCCGGTGGGGACGACGATCTCGCCGTCGAGCACGCACGGTCCGGGCAGCAGCTCGCGGAACGCCGCGATCAGCTCGGGGAAGTAGCGGGTCAGCATTTTGGAGCCGCGGCTGCCGATCTCGATGCGGCCGATGGTGCCGTCGCCGGCGTCGTCCGCGTACACCAGCGCGCGGAAGCCGTCCCACTTCGGCTCGAAGCTGAGCCCGCCTGGGACGCTGTCCTGGTCGGGCACGGCGGGGAGCGCCTTGGCGAGCATGGGGGCGACGGGGGAGTCGGCGGTCGGACGCATGTCTCGATCATGCCGCGAGGCGCTGCCATCCGGAAGGGTGCCGCCCTGCAGCCGGAGGATGTCAGCCCCGCTCCGCGACTCCGGTGAGTCCTTCGCTCAGCGTCCAGAGGTCGCGGGCGAGCTGCGGGTCCTTCCCCTGCCGGGTCACCCGGCCGTTGGCGGCGAACCGGTCGAAGTACGTCCCGCTCGGCGCCCCGACGGGCACCGGCCCGGTGAGCCGTTCCAGCGGTGCGGCGCCGACCTCGGGCGTTTCGCCGTATCTTCCGCCGGTGACGGCCGCGCCGAAGCGGATGAGCGGAGAGCTCGCGCCGAAACTGGTGACGACCGTCCCGGGATGGAACGAGTAGGCCGAGACACCGGTACCGGTGAGCCGCTCCGCGAGCTCGGACGCGAACAGGATGGTCGCGATCTTGGACGTGCCGTACGCCTGCCAGCCGCCGCGCCAGCGTCGCCGCTCCCAGTCCAGGTCGTCCAGCCGCAGGTTCCCGAACATATTGGCCATGCTCGCGGTCGAGACCACCCGGACGTCGCGCCCCGCCGCCGCCGTCTCCACCAGGCGCGGCTGCAGGAGCCGCGTGAGCAGGAACGGCGCCAGGTGGTTGAGCTGGATGGTGCGCTCGTGCCCGTCGGCCGTGACGCGCCGCTCGTGGTACAGCCCGCCCGCGTTGTTGGCCAGCACGTCGATGGTGTCGTAGCGGTCGAGGAGGGCGGCGGCGAGCGCACGCACATCGTCCAGCCGCTCGAAGTCGGCGAGGAACGGCGTCGCGCCGATCCGCTCCGCGACCGCCCGGGTCCGCTCCGGGTCGCGGCCGACCACGGCGACGTCGTCGCCGGCGGCCGCGAGGCGTCCCGCGGCGACGGCGCCGATGCCGGAGCTGGCGCCGGTGACGACCACGGTGCGCCGTTCCTGGGCGTTCATCGGGTCTCCTGGGCGTTCATCGATAGCCGCCTTTCTCGAGGCCTGCCTCGATCTCGAACCGGTTGTGCAGCGGGTCGCGGCCCGCCAGCAGGTAGAGGAAGGGGAACAGCATGCCGTAGCGCTGCCACTGCCGCTTGTGGACGGCCTCGTGCTCGAGGACGTCCTCGCTCACGTTGCGGTCGGTGAGGTAGCACGCGCCGACGCACGAGCCGCCGCGGCCGAACGTCCACCGGGGCATGCCGCGAAACACGAACAAGCCGGCGCGCCGCTCAACGCGGCCGGTGCTCCAGGCGAACCCCCAGACCAGACCGACCGCGGTGGCGTAGAGGTAGCCGAGCCGGCTGATCGGCGAGTCGAGGAAGACCGCAGAGAGCGACGGCACCGCGGCTCTGCGCGCCGCACCTCCCTGGGCCGCACCTCCTCGCGCCGCACCTCCCTGGGCCGGACCTCCCTGCGCCGCACCTCCCTGCGCCGCACCTCCTCGCGCCGCACCTCCCCGGGCCGTCGGGTCCGCACGTCCCGTCACAGCGCGGGCCGGCCGTATGTCTCGAGCAGCCGCAGCCAGACCTCGCTGACCGTGGGGTAGGAGGGCACGGCGTGCCACAGCCGCTCCAACGGCACCTCGCCGACGATCGCGACCGTCGCCGAGTGCAGCAGCTCGCCGACATCCTGGCCGACGAAGGTCGCGCCGAGGACGACGCCGCGGTCCTCGTCCACGACCATGCGCGCCATGCCGTCGTAGTCGTCGGCCAGCACGTAGGCGCCGCTCACCGAGCCGATCGGATAGTCCACGACGCGGGTGCGGTACCCGGCCTTCTCCGCGGCGGCCGCGGTCAGCCCGACGGAGGCGACCTCGGGCTCGGTGAAGGTGACCTGCGGGACCGCCTGGTGGTCGGCCGTCGCGACGAACGCGCCCCACGGCGCGAGGGAGACCTCGTGACCCTTCGCCCGGGCGGCGATCGCGTCGCCGGCCGCACGCGCCTGGTACTTGCCTTGGTGGGTGAGCAGCGCGCGGTGGTTGACGTCGCCCGCGGCGTACAGCCAGCCGCCGTCGACCGGCTCGCCCTCGGCGTCGAGCACCCGCATGCTGTCGTCGACGGTGAGCCAGCCGCCGTCCTCCAGCCCGAAGCTCTGCAGCCCGATCCCCGAGGTGCGCGGCAGCCGGCCGGTCGCGACCAGCAGCTCGTCGGTCTCGACCACGGTGCCGTCGCCGAGCCGGATGCGGAACCGGTCGTCGTCGGTGCGCTCGACGGATTCGGTCGTGACGTCGAGGTGCACGGTCGCCCCGAGCTCCTTCAGCCCGGCGGCCACGCGTTCGCCGGCGAACGGCTCCGCGCCGCCGAGCAGCCCGTGCCGGGCGATCAGGTGCACCTCGGTGCCGAACCCGGCGAAGGCGGTGGCCATCTCGGTGCCGACCGTGCCGCCGCCCAGGATCGCCAGCGAGCCGGGGACGTTCTGGACGCTGGTCGCGTCGCGGCTCGTCCACGGCTCGCTCTCGCGCAGGCCAGGGATGTCGGGCAGCAGCGCCGCCGAGCCCGTGCAGACGGCCACGGCGTGCTTCGCGGTGAGGACCGTCGTCGCGCCGTCCTCGCCCACGACGGTGACCTCGCGCGGCCCGGAGAGGGTGGCCCGGCCGCGGACCAGGTCGATGCCCGCGCCCTTCAGCCACTCCACCTGGCCGTCGTCCTTCCAGTCGCTGGTCATGTAGTCGCGCCGGCGGAGGACCGCGGCGACGTCGAGCGGACCGGTCACGGCCTCCCGCGCGCCGCCGACCCGCTGCGCCGCCCGGAGCGCCGCAGAGGAGCGCAGCAGGGTCTTCGACGGGATGCAGGCCCAGTAGGAGCACTCGCCCCCGATCAGCTCGGCCTCGACGATCACCGTGCGCATGCCGCCCTGGGCGGTGCGGTCGGCGACGTTCTCGCCGACGGTCCCGGCTCCGATCACGATGACGTCGTATTCGGTCGTTGCGGGCATCTCTCCTCCTGGGTGTTCGTGGCCTGGGTGCTCGTGGGACTGGGTGTTCGTGGTCTGGGTGTTTCGAGATCTAGGGCGGCCCGATCGTCGGAGCGCGCGGGCTCAGCGCCCCACGAACTCCGCCGTGGTGCGCGTCAGGAACGACTGCATGCCGATCCGGGCGTCCTCGCTGCCCGCCAGCCGGACCAGCTCCGGCTGCAGCGCGGCCTCCGCCGCTGCCTCGCCGTCGCGCACGGCCGTGACCGCGTTGGCGAGCGTCGCCTGCACCGCGAGCGGGGCCTGGGCGGCGATCCGCTCGGCGATGGCGAGGGCGGCGTCGAGCTGGGCGCCGTCGTCGACGACCTCCTGCACGAGCCCTATCCGGTACGCCTCGTCGGCGTCGAACGGGTCGCCGGTGAGGATGTAGCGCATGGCGTTGCCCCAGCCCGCCGCGCGCGGGAACCGGATGGTCGCGCCGCCGAACGGCAGGATGCCCCTGGCCACCTCGATCTGCGCGAACGTGGTGGAGCGCGCCGCCACCGCGACGTCGGCCGCGAGGATGAGCTCGATGCCGAGCGTCAGGCAGGTGCCCTGCACGGCGACCACGACCGGCTTGCGCACCCGCGGGCCGGACACGCCCCACGGGTCGACGCCGGTTTCCCCGACGAACGACAGCCCCTCCGGGCCGATGCGCGGCCCGACGTCCGCGAGGTCCAGCCCGCCGGTGAAGTGGTCGCCGATCGCGTGCACCACGCCCACCCGCAGCTCGGGGTCGCGGTCGAGCTCCCCGTAGGCCTCGGCCAGCGCGTTCAGCAGCTCGAAGTCGGCCGCATTGCGCTTGTCGGGTCGGTTGAGGCCGATCAGCAGCACAGGGCCGCGCCGCTCGGTCAGGATCTTCGGTTCGCTCATGCCTCTCAAGCTACCGGCGGGATCAGCGGACGTCATCCGGCGGCGCGGTATCGGTGGACAAGTGGCGCGGCCCGGGTTCTGTGGAGGAACCTCCGCCGGCCGAATTCCCGACCGCACTGCCGGCCGCACTTCCGGCCGCCTGCGCCTCCGCTGTGCCGTTCTTCAACGGCGCCGTCAGGCTCCCGAGCACCCGCAGGATCACGCTCAGGTCGTGCCCGGCCGCCTCCGGCGACTCGGGCGCGAACTCCGTCACCGCCGCCCCGGCTAGTTCGAATCGCGAGCGGAGCGCCCGGATGGCGTCGGTGAGCTGCTCCGGCGACACCCCGAACGGCTCGGGGAACCCGATGCCGTCGATCGCGGCGGGGTCGAGCACGTCGAGGTCGACGTGCAGGTACACCGCATCGGCGCCGGTCGCCTCCACCGCGCGCACCAGCGCCTGCGGGTCCTCGAACTCGCCCGGCGCCACCACGCGGATCCCCATCCGCTCCACGAACGCCGACTCGCCGTCGTCCAGGGCGCGCACGCCCGCGAGGACGAGCTGCTCGTGGTGCAGCCGCGCCGCCCCGGTCGCGGCCAGCCCGTCCGGGCCGTCGCCGAGGAGGGCGCGCACGACCATGCCGTGGAAGGCACCGGACGGCGAGGTCGACACATTGTTGAGGTCGCCGTGCGCGTCGAACCACACGACAGCGACCGACCCTGCCGGATGCGACTCCACCGCGTGCTGCACGCCCGCGAGGTCGGCGCCGCAGTCGCCGCCGATCGTGACGACCGGCGCCTCCAGCACCGCCAGCTCGGCGGCCGCCAGCTCGCGGACCAGGCTGAGCGACGAGAACCGCAGCACGCCGGTCCCGAGGGCCTCGCCCGCCGCGGCCGGGACCGCCACACTGTGCGTCGCGTTCGCGGGGAGGTCGCCGCAGATGGCCTCCGCCCCGTCGATCAGGCGCATCGCCCGGGAGGAGCCGGAGCCCTGCCACTGCGGTACGACGAGGAATGATGCTGGGCTCATCCTTTTTCCTTCCTGATCGCCGCCGCGGCCGCATTGCGCAGGCCCGAGGCGGTCAGATGCTGTCCATAGGCGGGCATGTCGCGCTCGAACCGCCAGCCTTCGGCGAGCGGGCCGAGGTCGACCACGTCGAAGCCGAACTCGTCCAGCAGCTCCGAGACGAGCGCCTGCGCGTCGGCGTCGTCGCCGGCGATGGCGAGGGCGCGGCGGCCGGGGGTCCCCGGCGGTGCGGCGTCCGCGGTCAGGTTCGCGGCCGGGATGTGGTTGAACGCCTTGACGACGCGCGCCTGCGGCAGGATGCGCTGCAGCAGCCCGGACACGGTCTCGCGGCCGTCCTCCAGCTCGGGGATGACGCCGTCGCGGGCCGGGTAGTAGTTGCCGGTGTCGATGACGACCTTGCCGGCGAACGGGGCGGGCGGCAGCGCGGCGATCGAGCGCAGCGGGATGGCGACCACGACGATGTCGCCGGCCTGGGCGGCCTCCGCCACCGTCCCGGCTCGCGCGTGCGGCCCGAGCTCGCCGACCAGTGCGGCGAGCGACTGCGGCGCCCGCGAATTGCTGACTACGACGTCGTGGCCGTGCGCGATCCCGAGGCGGGCGAGTTGGCTGCCGATCCGCCCCGCACCGACCAGGCCCAAGGTCTTCACGTGCCCGGCGTTCACATGCTCGGTGGTCACGATGCGCTCTCCCTGTGCTCCCCGTGCTCCCTGTGCTCCCCGTGCTCCGTGTGCTCCACGATCCGCCTCGCGCCGCGCCTCCGCCGGAGTTCCAGCCACAGCGCGATGCCGCCGACGACCAGGACGACCGCCAATGCCACCCAGAAGATCACGACCCCGCTGCCGGCGCCCACCGCGGCGCCGAGCCCCTGCGCGGCGGCGACGGCGGCGGCCGCCCAGTCCTGCGTGAGGAGCTTCGGCTCGACCTGCGTCTGCTCGATGGTGGTCAGCTCCCGGTCGCTGACCGGCCCGCTGTCGTCGCCGGACAGGTAGTACGCCTGGCCGTCCGTCGCGACCGCGAGCAGGTAGTCCGTCGGGCCGAGGTCGTTGCGGGCCGCGGTCTCGTTGGCCCAGTCCTCCGCGTCGGTCGGGTTGGTGAACTGGGCGACGTAGGCGACGTAGAGCCGGATGCCGTGGCTCTTGTAGAGCGAGTTCGAGGCGGCCTCGATGGTGTCGACGTCGGCGTCCGAGAGCACCCGCGCCTGGTCCACGACGTGACCGGAGCCGAAGGAGACCGGATCCTGCGAGCGCGTCGCCTGCGCTGTGGGCGAGGACAGGAGGAGCGGGGCCGTGACGGCGCCCACCGCGAGCAGGATGAGGAGCGCGCGACGCCCGATCAGCGAACGATGCACAGACACTCACCCACTCTCCCGAGCTTTCCTGTCATCGAGCCGAGTCTAGGAGGGCGCTCCGGGCCGTGTCACTGTTTCGACCTGTTACGCGCCCGGGTGCGCCGGGGCGGGGGCCGTCGCAGAATGGCTGTCATGTCTCCGGCCGTCCGCACCCTCGCCGTCGTCGAGGCGACGCGCGTGCGCGCCCACGACCCGGAGTACCACGCCTACGTGCAGGTGCTCGTCGGGGGAGTCGTCCGCGCGGCGGAGGCCGACGGCTGGACCGTCTCCCGGCTCGCGGCGGACGGCGGGACGGACGCGCTGCTCGCGGCGACCGAGCGGGCGGACGCTGTGGTGATCGTCGGCGGCGAGGACATCGCGCCGCGCTTCTACGGCGGCTCGGGCGGCTACCCGCACGAGAGCCTGCACCGCGAGACCGCCGACGCCGCACAGCTCGCGCTCGTGCACCGCGCGATCGAGCGCGGGCTGCCGCTGCTCGGCATCTGCCGCGGCCTGCAGATCGTCAACGTCGCCCTCGGCGGCACGCTCGTCCAGGACCTGGGGGAGTCCGACCACGTGCGTCGCGGCGTGCCCATCCCGGAGGTGCTCACCACGCATCCCGTGCTCCTGGAGCCGGACAGCCGCGTGGAGGAGGTGCTCGGCGGACCGGTCGTCGCCGTGCGCAGCGCACACCACCAGGCGGTGGCGGTCGTGGGCGAGGGCCTGCGCGTCACCGGGCGGGCGCCCGACGGCCACGTCGAGGCGATCGAGCATGAGAGCGCGCCGATCCTCGCCGTGCAGTGGCACCCGGAGGACCCGGGAGCGCCGGCGGGTCAGCTCGCCGCACTGCTCGGCGCGCTGCGCGTGGCCGCACCCGCGGCCTCCCTCGCCGCCTGACGCCGCGCACCTTCGTGACGAAGGTCGCGAATGCCGCCGCGAAACGCGACATTCGTGACGAATGCGCGCGGGCTCAGGCCCGCCAGCCGTCGTCGCCGATGAGGGGGACGAACGCGACCGCGCCGAGGTTGCGCTCGTGCAGTGCGCCGTCGGCGGCGCGCTCGAACACGGCCAGGTGCTGGGCACCTCCCGGATGCCCGACCGGCATCACGATCCGGCCGCCCGGCGCGAGCTGCTCGGGCCAGGCGCGGGGCACGGCCGGCCCGGTCGCGGCGGCCACGATCGCGTCGTACGGCGCCCCAGGAGGCCAGCCGAGCGTCCCGTCGCCGGTCACGACGTTCACGCGGTAGCCGAGCGCCTCCAGCGTCGCCGCCGCGGTGACGGCGAGCTCGGCGTGCCGCTCGATGCTGACCACCCGGTGGCCGAGCTCCGCGGCAACGGCCGCCGCATAGCCCGAGCCGGTGCCGACGTCGAGCACGGCGTCCTCCGGGCCGATCCGGGCGGCCTCCAGCATCAGCGCGACGATGTACGGTTGGGAGATGGTCTGGCCGTCGCCGATCGGCATCGGATGGTCCTCGTAGGCGTACCGCTCCGCGCCCTCCGGGACGAATTCGTGCCGGGGCACGCGCCTCATCGCGTCGAGGACCCGCTGGTCCTCGATCCCGCGGAGGCGGAGCTGCTCCTCGACCATCCGCTCGCGTTCGGCGCTGAATTCCCTGTTCGTAGGGCTATTGAACCACCGCGGCCCGGCGGTCCTGAAGGCTGGATGTCGCGGTCTCCAGCGCCTCCGCGCCGGCTCCGGCGGCCTCCAGCGCCAGCAGTGCGGCGCCGAGGATGGGCGCCGCCGTGACCAGCCGGATGCGCGCCAGCGGGGCACGCGCCGACAGGCGGCGCTCCACCCCGGACAGCAGCCGCTCGCCGCGCGAGCCGATCACGCCGCCGCCCAGGACGACCGGGACCTCGCGGTCCAGGAGCCCGAGCCGGCGCAGCGTCGTCACGGCGAACACCACGATCTCCTCGGCCTGCCGGTCGACCAGCTCCTGCGCGACCAGGTCGCCCGCGCGCGACGCGGCCAGCACCGCGGGAGCGATGCGGGAGAGGTCGCTGCTCGGGATGCGACCGAAATGCAGTGCCTCGATCACGTCCGGGATGCCGCCCAGCCCGTAGAGCGGCGGGATGGCCTCCACCAGCGCGGTCGCCGAGCCGCGCCCGTCGACGGCGCGCGCGGCGTGCCAGAGCGCCTGCTCGCCGAGGTGCCAGCCGCCGCCCCAGTCGCCGGAGGTCATCCCGAGCGAGGGGTACCGGACGACCTCGCCGTCGGCGCGGACGCCGACGCAGTTAATGCCGGTGCCGCAGACCACGGCGACGGCGTCCGGCTCGCTGGTGCCGGCGCGCAGCAGCGCGAACAGGTCGTTGTCGACGACCGCGTCCGCCCACGCGTAGCCGGCGATGCCGGCGCGGAACTCGACCTCCTCCGCGGGGAGGTCGAGCCCGGACAGGTAGATGTTCGCCGCGGCGATGGGGCGCGGCCCGGTCTCGGCCAGCAGCTGCTCGATCAGCTCGTCCACGAGGGCGGCGGTCGCGGCCATCCCGATCAGGTGCGGGCTGGAGGTGGCGCCGCGGGCGATGGCCGCGACGGTCCCGTCGAGTTCCAGCGCGACCGCGTCGGTCTTCGACCCGCCGCCGTCGACGGCGATCACGAGGGGCGCCCCCAGGCCGGGTGTCCCGCTCATCGGGCCCACGCCAGGTGCGCACGGTTCTCCGCCAGGAGCAGGTCGGTCAGCTTCTCGGCGCGGTCGTACTGACCGACGAGCGGGTGCGCGAGCATCGCCCGCAGCACCCGGTCGCGGCCGCCGTGCACGGCGGCGTCGAGGGCGAGCCGCTCGTACCCGGCGACGTGCCCGATCAGCCCGGCGAGATCGTCGGGGAGGGCGGGGACGTCCACCGCGCGCACGCCGGAGGCGCCGACGACCGCGGGCACCTCGATCACGTGGTCGTCGGGCAGGAACGGCAGCGTCCCGTCGTTGCGGAGGTTGACCACTTGCACATCGCCGCGGTCGCCGGTCAGCGACGCCAGGAGGTCCACAGCGGCCTCGGAGTAGAAGGCGCCGCCGCGCTGGGCGAGTTGCTCGGGCTTGGTGTCGACGGCCGGGTCCGCGTAGAGCTCCAGGAGCTCGCGCTCCACCCGCTGCACGGCCTCCGCCCTGGTCGGCGCGTCGAGCTGCTCGCGGAGGACCTCGTCGTGGGCGTAGTAATAGCGCAGGTAGTAGCTCGGCACGTTCCCGAGCAGCCGGATCAGGGAGGCGGGCAGCTCGATCTCCTCGGCCAGCTGCGACAGGTGTGTGCCCAGGAGGTCGGGGAGGACGTCCCGGCCGCCCACGGTGACCGACCGCTCCCAGGTGAGGTGGTTGAGCCCGACGTGCCCGAGGGCGACCTCGGACGGCGCGACCCCCAGCATTCCGGCGAACCGGCGCTGGAAGCCGATCGCGACGTTGCAGAGGCCGACCGCGCGGTGGCCCTCCTGGAGCAGCGCGCGCGTGACGATCCCGACCGGGTTGGTGAAGTCCACGATCCAGGCGTCCGGCTTGGCGTGTGCGCGCACGGCGTCCGCGACCCGGAGCACGACGGGCACGGTGCGCAGCGCCTTGGCGAAACCGCCGGGGCCTGTGGTCTCCTGCCCGATGCAGCCGCACGCGTGCGGGAACGTCTCGTCTCCGTGCCGGGCGGCCTGGCCGCCCACGCGGAGCTGGATGAGCACGGCGTCGGCGTCCGCCACGCCGGCGACCAGGTCGGAGGTGGTCACGATCCGCCCCGGATGCCCCGCGGCGTGGAACATCCGCTCGCTCATCCCGCCGACCAGCCGGAGGCGCTCCGGGTCGGTGTCGACGAGCCAGAGCTCCTCGATCGGCAGCAGGTCGCGCAGCCGGGCAAACCCGTCCACGAGTTCGGGGGTGTAGGTGGAGCCTCCGCCCACGACGGCCAGTTTCACGCGTTATCCCTTCACGCCGGTGAGTGCGATGCCCTCCACGAAGACGCGTTGGGCGAAGAAGAAGATGATGACGACGGGCACGGTGACGAGCATGGTCATCGCCATGGTGAGCCCCCAGTCGGTGCCGTGCACGCCGCGGAACGACGCCAGCCCGTAGGCGACCGGCCACGCGGCCGGGTTCTCGGACGTGTACAGCAACGGGCCGTAGTAGTCGTTCCAGGAGGCGAAGAACATGAAGATCGCGGTGGCCGCGATCCCGGGCTTGGCCATCGGCAGCACGACCCGCCAGAGCACGCCGAAGTCCCCGTTGCCGTCGATCCTGGCCGCGTCGGAGTACTCCGGCGGGATCGTCAGGAAGAACTGGCGCAGCAGGAAGATCGAGAACGCGTCGCCCAGCAGGTTCGGCAGGATGAGCGGCCAGAGCGTGCCGGTGAGGCCGAGCTGCGACCACATCACGTAGATCGGGATGGCCGTGACCTGCGGCGGCAGCAGCATCGCGACGATGATCGCGGTGAACAGCACGCCGGAGCCGCGGAAGCGGATCTTCGCCAGGGCGTACGCGGCGGGGACCGACGAGAGCAGCATGAAGGCCGTGGCCAGGATCGCGTACATCGCCGAGTTCGCGAACCACTGCGCGAGCGGCACGGTCGTGAACACGGTGACGTAGTTGCTCCAGACGAACGGCTGCGGCCAGAGCGACGCCGTCAGCGTCTGCGAGCTCGACATCAGCGACGTCAGGAGCACGAACACGACGGGGGAGACGAACAGGACGGCGAGCACGATGAGCACCGCGTGCTCGGCGATCCAGCCGAGCGCCTTGCGGGTGCGCAGCGAGCGCGGGCTGCGGATCCGCCGCTGGGGTGTGGCGGGAGACGCGGGCGCCTCGGGGGTCAGGGTTGCGGACGTCATCGTGCGCCTTCCGGGGTGAACGCCTTGAAGCGGCGGAGCAGCAGGACGAGGATGATCGCGGCGACGACGAACAGCAGCACCGCCAGCGCCGAGGCGTAGCCGAGCTGGTACGTGCCGAAGCCGCGGACGTAGAGCCACTGCGTGTAGGTGAGCAGGGAGCCGTCCGGGTAGCCGAGCGTGTTGCCGATGCCTTCGCCGACCACGGCCTTGCCGCTGGCGACCGAGGAGGCGACGGCGGCCTCCGTGAAGTACTGGATGGCTGCGATGACACCGGTGACCACCGCGAACAGCAGCACGGGCGAGATGCTCGGCAGCGTGACGTAGCGGACCTTCTGGAGGCCGCCCGCGCCGTCGAGGGAGGCCGCCTCGTACTGCTCGCGCGGCACGTCGAGCAGCGCGGCCAGCAGGATGATCATGATGTCGCCCATCACCCACACGCCGAGCAGCACGAGCGACGGCTTCGACCAGGCCGGGTCGTTGAACCAGAGCGGTCCCTTGATCCCGAACCAGGCGAGCACCTGGTTGACCGGGCCGGTGCCGGGATTGAACAGGAAGACGAACGCGACGACGCTCGCGACCGGCGGCACCAGCGCGGGCAGGTAGAAGATCGTCCGCCAGATCCCGGAGGCCCGGCGGGCTCTGGCGAGGAGGCCGGCGACGATGAGCGCGAACCCGGTCTTCACCGGCACCCAGATCACCACGAACCACAGTGTGTTGAGCGTGGCGAGCCAGACGTTCGGGTCCTGCGTGAACAGGTACTCGTAGTTGCGCAGGCCGATCCACTCCGGCGGCGAGATCAGGTCGAAGCGCGTGAACGAGTAGTAGACGGAGGCGATCAGCGGGTAGACGAAGAAGATCGCGAGCCCGAGCAGGGCGGGGGCGAGCAGGGCCAGCGTCACCAGGTTGCGGCGCAGGCGCGCTCGGGAGGACCGCGCGGGGCGGGCGGCCACCCGCCCCGCGCTGCGAGCCGTGGTCGTCACGAGCTCACGGTCCCTTGGACAGGGCGAGGGCGTCGTTGATCTGCTTGTCGACCGACTTCAGCCCGGCGTCGATGTCGCCGCCCTGGCTCTGGTACTTGTTCCACCAGTCCTCGAAGGTGTTCTGGTAGCCCGCGCCGAGCGGGCTGGCCGGCGTGGTCATGACGTTCTTGTTCGAGGCGATGTCGAGGAACGTCTTGTACTGCGGCGAGACCTCCAGAGTCGGGGAGGCCAGCGCGTCCTTCGTGGTGGGCACGTTCTTCAGGCCGTTGGCGAGCTTCACGACCGCGCCGGTGTCGGTGGTGAGGTACTTCAGCAGCGTCCAGGCCAGCTCCGGCTGCTTGGAGCCCTTGGAGATGCCGATGATGTTGCCCGTGATGTAGCCGCCGCCGTAGAGGTCGGTGTGGTCGTCCGCGGTCGGGAACGGCGCGGTGCCGTAGTCGAGGCCCTTCGCCTGGTCGTCGATGAACGCGGTGCGGTACTCGCCGTCCATGTTCATCGCCACCTGGCCGGTCTGGAACGCGTTGTCGGCCGAGAACTCCTGGCCGAGCCCCGAGGTGAACGTGTTGAGCTTGTCCCAGCCGATCTTGTCGACGTAGGCCTTCTGCCACTGGATCAGCTCCTTCCAGCCGGGGGAGGAGGAGATCGCGCTGGTGCCGTCGGCCTTCAGCCACTCCGCGCCCGCGGCGGGGCCGTAGTGGGCGGCCGAGTTCTCGTACCAGCCCATGGTCGGGTTGAAGCCGAGCGTCTTGATCGAGCCGTCGGCGTTGAAGGTCGTCAGCTTGTCGGCCATCGACTCCAGCTGGCTCAGCGTCTTCGGCGGCTCGGTGAAGCCGGCCGCCTGCAGCAGCTTCTTGTTGTAGTAGAGGCCGTAGACGTCGGCGAGCATCGGCATCGCGCAGCGGTTGCCCTTGAACTCGGTGTACGACTTCACGGTGTCGCTGAACTGGCTCATGTCGACGTGGTCGCGCGCGATCACCTTGTTGAGCGAGCGGAACGCGCCGTTGGTGCAGAAGTTGCCGACGATGTCGGTCGAGTAGGAGAGGCCGACGTCGACCTTGCTGCCGGTGGCGATGGCCTTCTGCAGCTTCTCGTCGTCCTGGCCGGCGTGCACGTCGACCTTGATCTTGGGGTACTTTTTCTCGAAGTCGTCGACGACCGACTGGATGACCTTGGCCTCCCGGTCGGAGAAGAAGTGCCAGAACGACACGGTGCCGGAGAGGTCGGACGGTGCGCTGTCCTGGAACGACGCTCCGCTGGACCCGCCGGAGCAGCCGGCCAGGGTGAGGGCCGCGGCCGCCGCGACGGCGACGGCTGCGATGAGGTGGCGTTTTTTCACGGGTGGTTCCTCGCTGATCCTTCTCGTGATTTCGGTGGACGGTCGGTGCTGGGTGGGGCGCGGGGCGCGTGCGTCGCCTCAGACGGCGATGCGCGACACCTCGTCGAAGAGCGCCTCGCGCACCTCGCCGAGGAGGTGCTCGCGTGCGCCGCGGAGGACGGGATGGGTGGGGACGCCGGTGGCGACGACGGAGCGCTCGCCCCAGGCGGCGCGCAGCTCGGCGGCGACGAGCTCGGCGAGCCGGGGGCCGCAGGCCGCGCCCGTCGGTCCGCCGAGCACGACCAGTTCGGGGTCGAGCAGCGCGAGCACGGGGACGACGCCGACGGCGACGCGCGCGGCGAGCTCGGCCACCAGCGCCTCCCGGGCGGCGTCGTCGCCCTGGAGGTCGTCACCCTGAAGCCCGAAGCTCAGGCCGTGGCGGGCGGCGAGCTTCGCGACCGCAGGGCCGCCGACGAGGTCCTGGAGGTCGGCGGCCTCCGGGTCGAGGTCCGCGGCCGAGCGCGGGATGGGCAGGTAGCCGATCTCGCCCGCGCCGCCGGAGACCCCGCGGTGCACGGCGCCGGCCTGGTCGACGGCGAGGCCGAGGCCGTCGCCCATCCAGAGCAGCGCGAAGCCGCCGGCGTCCGTGCCGGCGCCGTCGGTGCGCTCGGCGACCGCGGCGAGGTTCACGTCGTTGTCGATGTGGACCGCGATGCCGAGCGTGTCCTCGAGCCGGCGGCGGATGCCCTGCTTGGGCCAGCCCGGGAGGGTCTCGATGTAGGTGAGCTCGTCCGTCCGCGGGTCGAGTGCACCCTGCACGCCGACGCACACGGCGCGCACCCGGTCCGTGTCGACGCCCGCCGCCGCGCACGCGGCCTCGATCGCGAGCCGGAGGTCGGCCTCCGGAGTCCGGGCGGCGAGCGGGGTGACGGCGATGGGGTGTTCCGCCCCGGCGGCGTCGACGATGGTCGAGCGGATGGAGGCCGCGTCGATGTCGACCGCGACGCCCAGCATCCGGTCCGTGCGCACCGCGTAGCCGGCCGCGTTCGGACCGCGTCCGGAGGAGACCTCGCCCACGACGTGGATGAGGCCGGCCGTCTCGAGGCGGGAGACCATCTGCGCCGCGGTGGGCTTGGAGAGCCCGGAGAGCTCGCCGATCCGGGTGCGGGTCAGCACGCCGTGCTCGAGCAGCAGGGCTAGCGCCGTGCGGTCGTTGGTCTCGCGGAGCCACCCCGGGGTCCCCCGGACGGGTCGTTCGGCCATGGTCATCCCCTCGTCGGAACGATTGCTGGGGCCGAATGTATCAGGAAAGTTTCTTTATAGTAAAGAGGCAAACGAGAACGAGACCGGACGGTGACCTTTCCGCCGGGTCAGACCACCGAGCGCGCGTGCTCCACGAGCCGGTCGAACGCAGCGTCCAGGTCGGGATCGAGCCGCTGACGAGACGCGTCCGCGAGGTACCAGTCGACGATCTCGCCGGCGCCGTGCGCGAAGCTGACCTCGGCGCGGTACTCGGGCACCAGCGACTTCACCTTGGTGTTGTCGAAGTGCATCGAGTGGGCCTTGTCGCCCAGGAGCCCGGGGCCGAGGTCGGGGATGACGGCGGCGATGGTCTCGCTCGCGACGTGCACGAGCTCGGCCTCCACGCCCAGCGCCTCGGCGAGGTAGCAGTAGATCTGGTCCCAGGTCGGCGCCTCGTCGGAGGTGATGTGGAAGGAGTCGCCCACGGCCTCCGGGCGGCCGAGCAGCCCGACGAACGCGACCGCGAAGTCCGTGTTGTGGGTGATTGTCCACCGGCTGCTGCCGTCGCCGTGCACCACCACCGGCGCGCCGCGGCGCATCCGCTCCAGGTCGGTCCAGTGCCCGCTGGTCGGGATCATGGTGCGGTCGTAGGTGTGCGACGGGCGCACGATCGTGATCGGGAAGCCGCGCTCCCGGTAGGCCTCCACCAGGAGGTCCTCGCACGCGATCTTGTCGCGGGAGTACTGCCAGAACGGGTTGCGCAGCGGCGTCGACTCGATCACCGGCACTCGTGCGGGCGGGGTCTGGTAGGCGGACGCCGACGAGATGAACACGTACTGGCCGACCCGCCCCTCGAACAGGTCGAAGTCGGTGCGGATGTGCTCCGGCGTGAAGGCGAGGAACTCGGCAGCGACGTCGAAGCTGCGCTCGCCGAGCACGCCGTGCACGCTCTCCGGGTCGCGGATGTCGGCGTGCAGCACCTCCACGCCGTCCGGCAGGGGGCGCAGATCGCTGTTCCCGCGATTCACGACCGTGACCTCGTGGCCCTGCTGGAGGGCCCGTGCGACGCACGCGGAACTGATGACCCCCGTGCCGCCGATGAAGAGTATCCGTGTCGCTGTCATCCCTGCTCCTCGCATCGTCGCCGGCGGTCTCCGCACAGGTTTCGCGGCCGTCGCCGGCCGCGCCCCCAGGCGACCCAGACTAACCCTCTGACGGCCCCGAGGTTAAGGTCGGGTCCGGTCCCGCGTACAGTGAGGTCGTCCACCCGGCCCCCCAGGGAAGGAGTCCTCCCGCCGTGCCTTTGCGTAGCTGGCCCTCACTCGTGATCGCGTGCCTCGTCGCGATCGTCGCCGCCGTCGTGGTGACGGCGATCGTGGGGTTGATCCTGCGCGGCGTGGGCCGTCACCGCCAATGGCCCGCTGTGCTGGTCAAGCGCGCGCGGGTGCCCTTCCGGCTGTTCCTGGCGGTCGTGGTGCTGTGGATCGCGGTCGCGCTGACGCTGCCGAGGGAGGTCCCGGCCGACTGGACGGCGAGGATCAACCACGGCTTCCTCATCCTCGCGATCGCCGCCGGGACGTGGTTCCTGGCGGCTCTGGTGGTCTTCGCCGAGGACCTCGGGCTCGCCCGCTACCGGGTCGACGTCCCGGACAACCGGTACGCCCGCCGGGTGCGCACCCAGGTGCTGGTCCTGCGCCGGCTGACCATCGTCGCGGCGGTCGTGATCGGCCTCGCCGCCATCCTGCTCACCTTCCCCGTGCTGCAGGCGGCCGGCGCCAGCCTGCTCGCGTCCGCGGGGATCATCGGTGTGATCGCCGGTGTGGCCGCCCAGTCGAGCCTTGCGAACCTGTTCGCGGGCATCCAGCTCGCCTTCAGCGACGCCATCCGGCTCGACGACGTGGTCGTGGTCGAGCAGCAGTGGGGGACCATCGAGGAGCTCACCCTCACCTACGTGGTCGTGCACATCTGGGACGACCGCCGGCTGGTGCTGCCGTCCACCTACTTCACGACGAAGCCGTTCGAGAACTGGACCCGCAAGAACAGCGAGCTGCTCGGCTCGGTGGAGTTCGACCTCGACTGGCGGGTGTCGCCGTCGGGGATGCGAGCGGAGCTGAACCGCATCCTGGCGGCGACCGACCTCTGGGACGGCCGAACCGGGGTCCTGCAGGTCACCGACGCGACGCTGGGCTGGGTGCGGGTGCGCGTCCTGGTCACCGGCAAGGACGCGCCGACCCTGTTCGACCTGCGCTGCCACGTGCGGGAGCGGCTGATCGACTGGATGCAGCGCTACTCGGACGCCTCGCTGCCGCGCAAGCGCGTGGAGCTGGTGGAGCGGCCGGAGACCCAGGTGCCCACCTCCCGCGCTCGGACCGCCCAGGAGGGCGAGGGCCGCCTGTTCGGCGGCAGCCCCGAGAACGAGCAGCGCGCCTCCCAGTTCACCGACGCCATCCCCATCCAGCCGGACCCCTCCCGCCCCGCCGACCCCGCCGCCGACTAGCCCCACCCCCTCCTTCCCCCCTCCCCGCAAACAGGAGAATCTGGCCCGACACCCCGCGAATCTCCTTCCGAACACCCATCGGAAGGAGATTCGGATCGTGTCTCCTGTTCACACCAGGCGGCCTCCGGCGGGAGTTGTCCACAGATTCGGCGGGGGCGGCCGGGGGCGGCCTTCGGCGCCCCAGGATCGACGCATGACTTGGATGAATCGGCTCAGAGAACTCGGCGGCGCCGCCACCACGCATCAGCTCCGGATGGCGGGTGCGGCTCCGGAGGATTTGAAGCGCGCCGTGCGGGGCGGCGTGGTAGAGCGTGTGCGGAGGGGCGTCTACGTGTCGCCGCTCCTGGATGGTGTGGCGTTGGAGGCCGTGCGGGCGGGAGCGCGCCTGTCGTGCGTGTCGGCCTGCGCCAGCTACGGGCTCTGGTCCGGTTCGGATCGGCGGACGCACGTGACGCTGTCGCCGCAGTCGCGGCGTGCGCCGCCCGGCCTCGTCTGCCACTGGCGGCCGGTCGAAGGTCATCCCGAGCTCTGGCGGGTGTCGCTCGCCGACTGCTTGCGGTCGGTCGCGCGGTGTGCGGACGAGGAGACGGCGGTGGCGGCGTTCGACACGGCGCTCGCGGCGGGGCAGGTCAGCCCGTCCGGGCTTCGGCGCATCCTGGAGGATCTGCCGAAGGCGGCGCGGGAGCGGGCGGCGCTTGCGCGGGCGGGTTCGGACTCCGGAGTCGAGTCGCTCGCGCGGCAACGGCTGGAGCGGTGCGGACGCCGGGTCGAGCAGCAGGTGCACGTCCGCGGCGTCGGCCGGGTGGACATGCGGATCGACGGCGAGCTGTATCTGGAGATCGACGGGTACGCCTTCCACAGCGACGCCGGCTCGTTCGAGCGTGACCGGCTGAGGGACTCCGCCCTGGCCGAGCTCGGACACCGGCGGCTCCGGGTGACCGCGAGGCAGGTGGTCGAGGACTGGCAGAACGTGGAGGCCGCGATCAGCCGCATCCTCGGGAGGGGCGGGTGACCCAGCGAGCTCACAGCACCCCAGCGAGCTCACAGCACCCCCGCGAACTCACAGCACCCCAGCGAACTCACAGCAACCGCGGGACCAACCGGGCACTCCCCGCTGTTCTCCTTACTGACGGCGTCGCAGCCAGCGCTCGCCGCACTCAGGAGGAAACGTGACACAGGACTACCGCAAGAGCCAGGACGCCGTCGCGCGGCTCACCCCCGCGCAGTACGCGGTCACCCAGGAGGCGGCGACCGAGCCCGCCTTCCGCAACGAGTTCTGGAACAATCACGAGGCGGGGCTCTACGTCGACATCGTGTCGGGGGAGCCGCTCTTCGCGTCCGTGAACAAGTACGACAGCCGCTCCGGCTGGCCGAGCTTCACCGTTCCGGTGGAGCCGGGCAATATCGTGGAGAAGACCGACCGCACCTACGGGATGGTCCGCACCGAGGTGCGCTCCGCCCACGGTGACAGCCATCTCGGGCACCTGTTCGACGACGGGCCCGCCGAGGCGGGCGGACTGCGCTACTGCATCAACTCGGCCGCACTCCGGTTCGTCCCGCTCACCGAGCTGGAGGAGCAGGGCTACGGCGACTACCGCCACCTTTTCGAGAACGACGAGCACGAGAACAGCGAGGAGAACCACTGATGACGACCGAGAAGGCCATCCTGGCCGGAGGATGTTTCTGGGGCATGCAGGACCTCATCCGCAAGCGCCCCGGCGTCGTGAGTACGCGCGTCGGCTACACCGGCGGCGACGTGCCGAACGCCACCTACCGCAACCACGGCTCGCACGCCGAGGCGATCGAGATCGAGTTCGACCCGGAGCGGATCAGCTACCGCGACCTGCTCGAGTTCTTCTTCCAGATCCACGACCCGTCGACGAAGAACCGGCAGGGCAACGATGTCGGCACCAGCTACCGGTCGGCGATCTACTACGAGAGCCCCGAGCAGCGCCGCGTCGCGGAGGACACCATCGCCGACGTGGACGCCTCCGGTCTCTGGCCGGGCAAGGTCGTCACCGAAGTGGAGCCCGCCGGGCCGTTCTGGGAGGCCGAGCCCGAGCACCAGGACTACCTGGAGCGGATCCCATGGGGCTACACCTGCCACTTCGCCCGCCCGGACTGGAAGCTGCCGCGTCGGGAGGCCGCCGCGAGCTAGTCCGCCTGCTGAACGCGAGGCCCGCGTCGCCCAGACGCGGGCCTCGTGCCAGAACTGAGACCGAGTCGCCCTGAGGTGGGCGTCGTCCCAGGACCGTGGCCGAGTCGCGCTGACGCAGGGCTCGTGCCACGACCCGGCACTGGTGTCAGACCCGGTCGAGCAGCACCGCGACCTCCTGGTGCCCGGTCTGCGGGAACATGTCCAGCACGCGCCCGGTGCGGATGCGGTACGACGGCATCCGGGCGAGGTCGTGCGCGAGGCTCTTCGGGTTGCAGCTCGAATACACCACGCTCGGAACGCCGGAGCCTTCGAGCCAGCCGGACAGTTCGGCGCCGATGCCGCGCCGGGGCGGGTTGACGATGACCAGCTCGGGCGCGGTCTTCGCCGCGAGCGCGAACGCGGTCGCGTCGCCGGCGCGGAACGCCACCAGCGGCAGGCCGGCGGCGGAGGCCGTCGCGCGGGCGCTCCGCACCGCCTCCGTACTGGTCTCGACGCCGACCACGCGGCGCCCGGGCGCCGCCACGTTCAGCGCGAACCCGCCGACGCCGCAGTACAGGTCCCACACGCTCGCCGGCGACACCTCGTCCACCCAGGCGGCGACTTGCGCGTAGAGCGCCTCGGCGACGGCGGTGTTGGTCTGGAAGAAGCTCTGCGGGCGCAGCCGCAGCGGGATGCCGCCCACCCGCATCACGAGCGACGACTCCGCGGTCAGCACGATCTCGCGTTCGCCCTCCACGACCGCCTTGTGCTCCGGTTGCAGGTTCACGGTGACGACCCGCGCGTTCGGCAGCGCGGCCAGCAGTTCGGGCAGCAGCGCCCGGATGCGGCCGACGGACTCCTCCGACCGGACGACGAACCGCACCATCAGCTCGTCGTCGGGGGAGAGCGTCACGAGCACGTACTTGAGCTCGCCGCGGCGGTCGGGCACGCTGTACGGCTCGATCCTCGCGCGGGTCACGAAGTCGGCGAGCACGGGGAGCGCGGCGCGCACGCCCGGCGCGCAGATCCCGCACTCGCGGAGGTCCACGCCGCGTCCGGCCTCGTCGAGGATGCCGATGGTCGGCGCGTCGACGGTGCCGGAGACGACCATCTTCGCCTTGTTGCGGTACCCGGACTCGGCGCTCGCCACCGGCGGCAGCCAGACCGCGTCCCCGAACGGCGCCAGCAATTCGCGGGAGTGCCGGTCCTTGCCGGCGAGCTGCTCGGCGTAGGGGACGCCCATCAGCGTGCACGAGCGGCACACGCCGGCGTCGAAGTACGAGCAGTCCATTCCGCGAACGATTGTACGTGGCAGGGCGATTCCCACACGGCCACGCAAAACCACAGAAAAAACAACAGAAGATTCTCTTGTATGCTGTTGTTTCGTGTTGTAATGTGTGGGAAACCAAAGGAGGTCCCGCGTGTATGCAACGGAGCGTCAAGAGCTGATCGAGCGGCTGCTGCTCGAGGAGGGCCGCGTCGCCGTGGTCGAGCTCGCCGAGCGGTTCGGGGTGACCACCGAGACGGTGCGCCGCGACCTCGACGCCCTGGAGACCGCGGGAGCCCTGCGCCGCGTGCACGGCGGAGCCGTCGCCCTGGAGCGCGTCAGCACCGCTGAAGCCTCCGTCTTCGAGCGCACCGGCCTCCGCGCCGACACCAAGCAGCGCATCGCCGCCCGCGCCCTCGACGTGCTCGGCGACGGCTTCCGCGGCTCCCTCTACCTCGACGCCGGCACCACCACGGCGGCCGTCGCCCAGCTCCTCCCCGCCCGCCTCACCGCCACCGGGGGAGAGGCGGAGGTCGTCACCCACTCGCTCACCCTCGCCCCGGCCCTCGCGGCGGCCGACCGCGTGGCCCTCACCGTCGTCGGCGGTCGCATCCGCGGGGTCACCGCCGCCGCAGTCGGCGCAGCGACCGTCCGCTCCATCCAGTCGCTGCGGCCCGACATCGTGTTCGTCGGCGTCAACGGCGTCTCCGCCGGCTTCGGCCTCAGCACCCCCGACCCGGAGGAGGCCGCCGTCAAGGAGGCCATCGTCCGGGCCGCCCGGCGCGTCGTGGTCGTCGCGGACGCCACCAAGTTCCAGCAGGAGTCGCTCGTCTCGTTCGCCGCGCTCGACGCCGTCGACGTCCTGGTCACCGACCGTGCGCCCGACGGCGAGCTCGCTGACGCGCTCGCCGCGTCCGGAGTCGAGGTCGTGCAGGCATGATCGTCACTCTGACCGCCAACCCGTCCCTCGACCGGGCCGTCACGCTGAGCGCGCCGCTGCGTCCCGGCGAAGTCCAGTCGGCCGCGTCGTCGCGGGAGGACGCCGGCGGCAAGGGGATCAACGTGGCGCGCGTCGTCGCATCCTCCGGCGTGCCGGCGCTGGCCGTGCTCCCGCTCGCCGCCGAGGACCCGTTCGGCGTCGTGCTCCGCTCGGCTGCCGTGCCCGTCCGCACGGTCGACATCCACGGCCACGCGCGCGCCAACCTGACCATCACCGACCCGGCCGGCGTCACCACCAAGCTGAACCTGCCCGGCGCCCCGCTCGACCGCGACGACGCCGCCGCGCTGGTGGAGGCCGTGGTGGAGGCCTGCGCCGGCGCCCGGTGGCTCGTGCTCGCCGGTTCGCTGCCGCCCGGCGCTGGGGACGACTTCTACGTGACCGTCATCCGCGCCGTGCGCGAGCGCTGGGCGGACGCCGCCCCGCTGATCGCGGTCGACACGTCGGGGGAGGCACTGCGGGCTGCGGTGTTCGACGGCCACCCCGACCTCATCAAGCCCAACGAGGACGAGCTCGCCGAGCTCACCGGTTCCCCATTCATGTCCGGAGAGCTCGGCGCGTCCGGCGAGCTCCCGGAGGCGGTCCTCGCCGTCGCCCGGACCCTCGTCCCCGAGCAGGCCGGCGCTGCGCTGGTCACGCTCGGCGCCCTCGGCTCCGTCCTCGTGACCGCCGACGGCGGCTACGTGGCCGACGCCCCGCGCATCCGCGTCCGGAGCACCGTCGGCGCAGGCGACAGTGCGCTGGCCGGCTACCTGCTGGCCGACGTCGCCGGCGCCACCCCTTCCGAGCGGCTCGTCCACGCGATCCGCTACGGCTCGGCCGCGGCGTCGCTGCCCGGCACCCAGGCCCCCCGACCGGCCGACCTGCCCACCGGCGACCTCAAGGTCGCCGCACTCCACCCCTGAACCCCGAACTCCCCGGAATTCATCTCCGGCGGAGTTCATCCCCCGACCTGGAGGACACCGTGTCACCGAAGACAATCACCCCAGCCCTCGTCAGCCTCGACAACCATGCGGCCGGCGACAAGAGCGACGTCATCCGCGCCCTCGCCGCGCGCGTCGTCGCCGAAGGCCGCGCCACCGACGCCGACGCGCTCTACGCCGACGCGTGGGCCCGCGAGCAGAAGGACGAGACCGGCCTGCCGGGCGGCATCGCCATCCCGCACGCCAAGAGCCCGTCCGTCACGGTCCCGACGCTCGCGTTCGCGCGGCTGGAGCCCGGCGTGGACTTCGGCGCACCCGACGGCCCCGCCGACCTCGTGTTCCTGATCGCGGCGCCGGCCGACGCGGCCGAGGCCCACCTCGCCGTCCTGTCGAAGCTGGCGCGCAGCCTGATGACCGAGGAGTTCACCGCGGGGCTCCGTGCCGCGAAGACCCCGGAGGATGTGGTAGCCCTCGTGGACGAGGCGATCGGCGAGGGCGAGGCCCCCGCTGCCACGACGAAGCCGGCCGCGGCACCGGGCGCCGCGCCCGACACCTCCCTCCACATCGACGGCCGCCCGGCGCGCATCGTCGCCGTCACCTCCTGCGCGACCGGCATCGCCCACACCTTCATGGCCGCCGACGCGCTCACCGCCGCCGGCACCAAGAACGGCGTGGCACTGACCGTCGAGCCACAGGGCTCCAGCGGCTACCAGGCCATCCCGCAGAGCGTCATCGACGACGCCGACGCCGTCATCTTCGCCAACGACGTGGACGTGCGCGAGGAGGCCCGCTTCGCCGGCAAGCCCGTCGTGCGCTCCACGGTCAAGCGCGGCATCGAGCAGCCCGACCAGCTCATCGCCGAGGCGGTCGCGGTCGCGAACGACCCGCACGGTGCGCGCGTCACCGCGACGCGCGGCTCATCCGCCGGCTCCCCGGCGGTCTCGCTCTCCTGGGGAGCCAACCTCAAGCGCATCCTGCTCACCGGCGTCAGCTACATGATCCCGTTCGTCGCCGGCGGCGGCCTGCTGATCGCGATCAGCTTCCTGCCGTTCCTCGGCGGCTACGGCATCGCCCTCGCCCACGGCACCTCCGGCATGAACAACGCCGTCTACACGCTGACGCACTACGCGATCTGGAACCTCCCGCCGGAAGGCCTCGGCTACTACCTCGGCGCGATCGCCTTCGAGATCGGCAGTGTGAGCCTCGGCTTCCTCGTCCCGGCGCTGGCCGGCTACATCGCCTTCGCTATCGCCGACCGGCCGGGCATCGCACCCGGGTTCGTCGCCGGCGCCATCGCGGTCTTCATGAACGCGGGCTTCCTCGGCGGCCTGATCGGTGGCCTCCTGGCCGGCTATGCCGCGTGGCTGATCGGCCGCCCGGCCGTCCCGCGCTGGCTGCGCGGCCTGATGCCGGTCGTGATCATCCCGCTCGGCGCCTCGATCATCGCCTCCGGGCTGATGCTGCTCATCCTGGGTGCACCGATCGCCTGGCTGATGACCCAGCTCACGCACTTCCTGAACGGGCTGTCCGGAGCCGGCGCGATCGTCCTCGGCGTCATCCTCGGCCTGATGATGTGCTTCGACCTGGGCGGCCCGGTCAACAAAGTCGCCTACGCATTCGCCGTCGCCGGCCTCGCCGCGCAGACCGACGCCAGCTTCCAGATCATGGCCGCGGTGATGATCGCGGGAATGGTGCCTCCGCTCGGGATGGCGCTCGCCTCGACCGTGCTCTACCGGCGCGGCTTCACCGAGGTGGAGCGCGAGAACGGGGCCGCCGCGTGGCTGCTCGGCGCATCCTTCATCTCGGAGGGCGCCATCCCCTTCGCCGCCGCCGACCCGCTGCGCGTCATCCCGGCCAACCTCGTCGGCGGCGCGGTCGCCGGCGGTCTGGCCATGGCGTTCGGCGTCCGCTCGCGGGCCCCGCACGGCGGGATCTTCGTCTTCTTCGCCATCGACCCGTTCTGGGGTTTCGTCGTCGCGATCCTGGCCGGGATGACCGTCACCGCCCTCCTCGTGGTCGGCCTGAAGAAGTTCGCAGTGCCCCGCACGACGACCACGGCGGCGGCCGAGGCCGACCAGCCCGTCCCCGCGGGCGTCGCGGCCTGAGGGCACTGCGGCCCCCATTCCGTCACCGCCACGACCACGGAGAGAACAGAACCATGACCCAGCGCACCGCTACCGTCGCCAGCTCCTCCGGGCTCCACGCCCGCCCGGCCAAGCTGTTCGTGCAAGCCGTCCAGCAGACGGGCATCCCGGTGACGATCGCCGCCGGCGACGGCCCCGAGCTCGACGCCCGCAGCATCCTCTCCCTGATGGGTCTCGCGGCGAGCAAAGGCACGGTCGTGACCCTGAAGTCGGACGCCCCGGGTGCGGAGGCCGCGCTGGACGGGCTCGTCGTCCTCCTGGGGACCGACCTCGACGCCGAGTAGCGGCTGAGGCTCCCCCTTCCCGCGGCCGATGCGGCTCGCCGGCTCCCCGCCCTAGCGTCGAAGGACACGACCGCCCCGCAGTCGCGTCCGGCGGGGACACAGGGGGCGGGAAGGGGGAGCAGGATGCGCACGACCATTCGAGGACTGGGCGCGCTCGCGGTGGCTGTCACAGTGGCGATCGCGCTGGCGGCGGGAGGTCTCGTGCCCGCCTCGGCGGCCGAGCCGCCGATCGATCCGCACGGCTACTGGACGGCGGAGAGGCTGCGGGCCGCCGCGCCCGAGCTCCCGGCCGACCCTGGATCGCCGGCGCCCGCGCCCGCGCATGCGGGGGAGCGGACGCTGGGCTGGGGGTCGACCACCACCGTCAACAACACGGTCGGGAGACTGTTCTTCCGCACGCCGACGGGCGACACCTCCTGCACCGCGACCGTCGTCAACAGCGCCACGAAGAACGTGGTCATCACCGCCGCACACTGCGTGCACCCCGGCGGCCCGGGCCGCGCGTACTACGGGAACTTCCTGTTCGCCCCCGGCTGGAACAACGGCCCGTCGGCGCACGGCTACTGGTCCGGCACGGCGGTGGGCGCCTCCGCCGAGTGGACGCAGAGCAAGAAGTGGGATCACGACTACGCGTTCGTCCGGCTCGCCCCGAGCGGAGGCCAGCAGATCGCGAACCGGCTGGGCGGCAACGCCGTCGCGGCGGGGGCGGGACAGGCGCAGGCGAACGTGCAGATCTGGGGGTACCCCGTGCTCGCGCCCTACACCGGGCAGACCGCCCACCGCTGCATCGTCTCCACCATCCCTGTGAACAGTTACGCGCCCGACGCGCGGGCCGCGTGCCCCTTCACCCACGGGGCGAGCGGGGGCCCGTGGCTGAAGGACGTGCAGGCGTCCGGACTCGGCCTCGTCTGGGCCGTGACCTCCCGCTGCGAGAGCGCGCCGGGCGGCGGCGGCGCGTGCGCGGGCACGGCGCTGTTCGCGACGCCGCTGCCTCCCGCGGCCTTAGCGCTCCGGGACGCGGTCGGCGGCGCCTGACAACGGCGCGTGAGAACGACGAAGGCCCCTCCCGCGGGAGGAGCCTTCTCATGGTGCTTTCGGTGCCCCCAGTAGGATTTGAACCTACGGCCTTCTGCTCCGGAGGCAGACGCTCTATCCCCTGAGCTATGGGGGCCAGGAGTGCCCGTCCAGGCTAGCATCCTTTCGCGCCGTGCCCAGCCAGCGCGGCCCGGCCAGCGCGGCCCGGCCGGAGCCGGCTCAGCTCGCGGGCAGGTCGCTCAGCACGCTCTGCATCAGCGGCGCCGCGTCGCCCGGCTCGAAGAACGCGGTCGACTCCGCGACCACCCAGTACTTGCCGCGGAAGATCTGCACCTGCCCGGCCGTGGCCGGCTTGAAGTAGCCCTCCACCTGCGGCGGCGTGCCGTAGGTGGGAACGGGCTGGGCCACCGTGATCGCGGTGTTCTTCAGCCCTTCGAGCTTGTCCGCGGGAGGCATCGCCACGGCGATCTGGACGACGTCGCCGCTGGTCTGGTTCTTCCAGGCGCAGGTGACGCCCTTCCAGTCGGCGATCTGCTTCTCCAACGTCCCCGCGGTGGGGGCGTAGCCCGGGTCGGTCGAGAAGTTGGGGTTGTACGCGTAGAGCTGGTCGGCCGTCACCACCTGGTCGCAGGTGAGCGTGACCGGCGTCGGCGGCAGCGTCGGCGTCGGGGTCGCGACCGGCTCGGCCTTCGTTCCGCCGGGGTGCGCCGACGACGACGCGACGGCGTCCGGCTTCGCTGCAGGCGTGCAGCCCACGAGCGTGACGGCGGCGGCGGCGATCGCGAGGGCGGCGAGGGTCCGTGCTGTGTGCTGCTGCATGCGGTTGTGCGTCTTCCGTGTCGTCCCGGTGCGTGTCGCATCGCACCCTATCAAGAGCCGCGAAGGGAAGGCTTGGAGCGCCATTAGACTGTTTCTCTATGACTCCCGATGACCTCTCCGCCGCCCTGCTCGCCATCGTGACGACCGTGGTGAGCCGCCGACGCGAGGCCGACGAGAGCATCCCGGAGCTCACGATCACGGCGGAGGACATCCCGCTCGAGCGCCCGAAGAACCGCGAGCACGGCGACTGGTCGTCCAACGTCGCGATGCGGATCGCCAAGCGGCTCGGCGCCAACCCGCGCGAGCTCGCGGGCGAGATCGCCGAGGGCGCCGCCGGCATCGAGGGCGTCTCCTCGGCCGAGGTCGCCGGACCCGGCTTCATCAACTTCCGCCTGGAGGCCGCGGCCGCCGGCAAGCTGGCCCAGACCATCGTGGAGGCCGGCGAGGCGTACGGCCGCGGCGACCTCTACGACGGCCTCCTGGTCAACCTGGAGTTCGTCTCCGCCAACCCGACCGGCCCCATCCATCTGGGCGGCGCGCGCTGGGCGGCCGTCGGCGACAGCCTCGCCCGCATCCTGCAGGCCGAGGGCGCCGACGTCACCCGCGAGTACTACTTCAACGACCACGGCTCCCAGATCGACCGCTTCGCGCGCAGCCTGCTCGCCGCGTACCTCGGTGAGCCCACGCCGGAGGACGGCTACGGCGGCGCCTACATCGGCGAGATCGCGGCCGAGGTCGCGACCCGCGCCGCGGCCGACCCGGCGATCGGCGACCTGGCCGACCTGCCGCGCGAGCAGCAGCAGGAGGTCTTCCGCCGCATCGGCACCGACCTCATGTTCCAGGAGATCAAGGACCGGCTGCACGCGTTCGGCGTCGACTTCGACGTGTACTTCCACGAGGACTCGCTGCACGAGTCCGGCGCCGTCGAGCGCGCGATCGAGCGCCTGGACGAGCTCGGCCACATCTTCGAGGCCGACGGCGCCATCTGGCTCCGCACCACGACCTTCGGCGACGACCGGGACCGCGTCATCGTGCGCTCGAACGGCGAGCCCGCCTACATCTCCGGCGACCTCGGCTACTACCTCGACAAGCGCGAGCGCGGCTTCGAGCAGAACATCATCATGCTCGGCGCCGACCACCACGGCTACATCGGCCGCCTGATGGCGATGGTGGAGGCCTTCGGCGACGAGCCGCACGTGAACCTCCAGATCCTGATCGGCCAGATGGTCAACCTGGTGAAGGACGGCGAGCCGGTCAAGATGTCGAAGCGCGCCGGCACCATCGTCACGCTCGACGACCTGGTCGACGTGGTCGGCGTGGACGCCGCCCGCTACTCGCTGGTGCGCTCCTCCACCGACTCGCAGCTCGACATCGACCTCGACCTGCTCACCAAGCGCAGCAACGACAACCCCGTCTACTACGTGCAGTACGCGCACGCCCGCACCCGGTCGGTGGCGGCGAACGCGGCCAGGTCCGGGGTTGACCGCAGCGTGTTCAAGCCCGAGCTGCTGACGCACGAGACCGAGAGCGCCCTGCTCGGCGGCCTCCAGGAGTTCCCCCGGGTGGTCGCCCAGGCGGCGGAGCTGCGCGAGCCGCACCGCGTCGCGCGCTACGTCGAGGAGCTCGCGGGGCTGTACCACGCCTGGTACGCCGTGCGCGACGGCTCCACCCGCGTGCTCCCGCACGGCGACGAGCCGGTCACCGACGCCCACCGCACCCGCCTGTGGCTGAACGACGCAACCGGCCAGGTCGTCCGCAACGGCCTCGCGCTGGTAGGAGTGTCCGCCCCGGAGCGGATGTGACGGCATGAGCGTTCGAAGCGATCGGCCGGCCCGCCCGCGCTGGCTGAAGACCCTCCTGCGGATCGTGATCCCGGTCGTGGTCGTCGTCCTCCTGCTGGTGGTGGCCGACGCCGTGACGCGCGCGGTCGCCGAGCAGCGGGTGGCAGCCGAGATCGAGAAGAACCTGCCCGACACGGTGAAGGCCGACGTCTCCGTGCACATCGGTGGATTCTCGGTGCTCGCGCAGTTCTTGGAGGGCAGCTTCTCGGACGTGGATCTGACGGCCCCGCACGCGACCGTGAACGGCGCCCCGCTGAGCGCGGCCATCCATGCGACGGGAGTGCCCACCGACTTCAGCAAGCCCATCGCGTCGGCCACGGGCACGCTGAACATCTCGCAGGACTCGCTGAACAAGCTCGTCACCATCCCCGGCGCGAAGGGCGACATCACGCTGGGCGACGGCGCGCTCGGCTACGACGGGAGCATCGACCTGCTCGGCCTCCCGGTCGACTACACCGTGAGCGCCACCGCCAAGGCGAACGGGAGCACCGTCCTGCTCACGCCGGGCAAGGCCAGCGTCTCCGCGGGGTCGGGCAATGTGAGCATCACCAAGCTGCTCCAGGCGCTGACCGCCAGTGGACCGTTCCCGCTGTGCGCAGCCCAGTACCTCCCCGCCGGGGTGCAGGTGAGCGACATCCGGGTGACGCCGAATCACGCCGAGGTGACCCTGACCGCGTCGAACTTCGTCATGGACGAGAAGTTCCTGCACAGCAAGGGAAGCTGCTCGTAGCCGCGGCGGCGCGTAACACGGCGAAGCGGTTTGCGCGCGCTCGATAGACTTCTTGCACTTCTCCACCGGCTTCAGGGGCCAATCCGGGCCCGCTCGCCAGAGAGAACCCCACTCGTCGACTTGTGTTTCTCCGTACTCGTGAGGTTGTCCCCATGGCATCGAATCCGCTCGCACCCCCGTGGCTGCCCGAGCCCGGCGACGCGAACGCGCTGGCCCCCGGCCTCTGGTCGCGCACCGTGCACCGCGAGGAGGGTGTGCTCGTCGTCGGCGGCGTCCCCGTCACCGAGCTGGCCGAGCGCTTCGGCACGCCGCTCTACGTCGTCG
Organism: Leifsonia sp. EB34; assembly: GCF_041260585.1. Classification (NCBI taxonomy): domain Bacteria; kingdom Bacillati; phylum Actinomycetota; class Actinomycetes; order Micrococcales; family Microbacteriaceae; genus Leifsonia; species Leifsonia sp. EB34. The sequence continues at coordinate 323,097 of NZ_JBGCCV010000001.1, read as the reverse complement.
ACGAGGCCGAGGCCCGCCAGCGCGCGGTCGAGGTCCGCTCGGCCCTGCAGCGCGCGTTCGCCGAGGTGGACTCCGCCGCCCGCGTCTACTACGCGGGCAAGGCGTTCCTCTCCATCGAGGTCGCGCGCTGGATGGTGGCGGCCGGGCTCAACATCGACGTCTGCTCGGGCGGCGAGCTGGCGGTCGCCCTCGCCGCGGGAGTCCCCGCCGAGCGGCTCGGGTTCCACGGCAACAACAAGTCCCTCGCCGAAATCGACCGCGCCGTCGCGGAGGGCGTCGGCGCCGTCATCATCGACAGCCTCCAGGAGGTCGACCGCGTCGCCGCGGCCGCCGAGCGGCACGGCGTCGTGCAGCGGGTGCGGCTGCGGGTGAACAGCGGCGTGCACGCGCACACGCACGCCTTCCTGGCCACCGCGCACGAGGACCAGAAGTTCGGCATCGCGCTCGCCGACGCCGCGGACGCCGTCGCACGCATCCGCTCGCACGCGGGCCTCGCCTTCCTCGGCCTGCACTGCCACATCGGGTCGCAGATCTTCGGGGCCGACGGCTTCGCGGAGTCCGCCGCCCGGCTGCTCGCCGTGCACAAGGAGCTGCTCGCCGGCGGCGACGTCCCCGAGCTGAACCTCGGCGGCGGCTTCGGCATCGCGTACACCGCGGCCGACGACCCCGCGCCGATCGAGAGCCTCGCCCGCAGCATCGCGGAGACGGTGGCGGCGACCTGCGAGGACCTGGACATCCCGATCCCGGCGGTCGCGTTCGAGCCCGGCCGGTCGATCATCGGCACCGCGGGGCTCACGCTCTACACGGTCGGCACCACCAAGGACGTCACGGTGTCCGCGCAGGACGACGGCGAGACCGCGGTCCGCCGCTACGTGAGCGTGGACGGTGGGATGAGCGACAACGCCCGGCCCGCGCTCTACGGCGCCGACTACTCCGCCCGGATCGCCGACCGGGAGTCCGCCGCGGCGCCCGTGCTCGTGCGGGTGGCCGGCAAGCACTGCGAGAGCGGCGACATCGTCGTGGACGCCGAGTACCTGCCCGGCGACGTCGCCCCGGGCGACCTCCTCGCCGTGCCCGCGACGGGCGCCTACTGCTGGTCGCTGGCCAGCAACTACAACTACCTCGGCCGTCCGCCGGTCGTCGCCGTGAACGACGGCCAGGCCCGCGTCATCGTGCGCGGCGAGACCGAGGCGGACCTGCTGGCACGCGACGCCGCGTACGAAGACGGGAGCACCGGCCGATGATCGAATACCGCAACCTCCGGGTCGCGCTGCTGGGCGCCGGCTCCGTCGGCTCCCAGGTGGCGCGGCTGCTGCTGGAGCACGGCGACGAGTTCGCCTCGCGCGTCGGCGCACGGCTGGAGCTCGTCGGCATCGCCGTGCGCGACGTGAACGCGCCGCGCGACGTCGACCTCCCGAAGGAGCTCTTCACCACCGACGCCACCTCGCTCATCCTCGGCGCCGACATCGTCGTGGAGCTGATGGGCGGCGTGGAGCCGGCCCGCGGCTACGTGCTGGAGGCGCTGAACTCCGGCGCCGACGTCATCACGGCCAACAAGGCCCTGCTCGCCACCCACGGCCCCGAGCTGTTCGAGGCGGCGGAGCAGGTCGGAGCCCAGCTCTACTACGAGGCGGCCGTCGCGGGCGCCATCCCGATCATCCGGCCGCTGCGCGACAGCCTCGCCGGCGACACGGTCTCGCGCATCCTCGGCATCGTCAACGGCACCACCAACTTCATCCTCGACCGGATGGACGCGACGGGGGAGACCCTCGCCGACGCGCTCGCGACCGCCACCGAGCGCGGCTACGCGGAGGCCGACCCCACCGCCGACATCGGCGGCTACGACGCCGCGCAGAAGGCCGCGATCCTCGCGAGCCTCGCCTTCCACACCACCGTGCCGCTGGAGCAGGTCTACCGCGAGGGCATCACCTCCGTCACCCGCGAGCAGGTCGAGGCCGCCCGCGCGGGCGGCTGGGTGATCAAGCTGCTGGCGATCTGCGAGCGGCTGGTCGACCCGGAGACCGGCGAGGAGGGCGTCTCCGCCCGCGTCTACCCGGCGCTGATCAGCCGTGAGCACCCGCTAGCCGCCGTGCGCGGCGCGCACAACGCGGTGTTCGTCCAGGCCGAGGCCGCGGGCGACCTCATGTTCTACGGCGCGGGCGCCGGCGGCGTGGAGACGGCCTCCGCCGTGCTCGGCGACGTCGTGTCGGCCGCGCGCCGCCACGTCGTGGGCGGACCGGGTGTCGCCGAGTCGACCCACGCCGGCCTCCCGGTGCTCGACGTCGGCCGCGTGGTGACCCGCTACCAGATCACGCTGTCGGTGGCGGACCAGCCGGGCGTGCTCGCCACGGTCGCCCGCATCCTGAGCGACGGCGGGGTGAGCGTGGAGACGGTGCAGCAGTCCGTACCCAGCAGCACCGGCGCCGTCGTCATCTCCGGTAACGCACCGATTCACGGCGCGACCGCGCCCACCGCTACCCTGGTGATCGGCACCCACGAAGCCGAGGAGGCCGCGCTGGCGGCCACCGTGGAGGCGCTCGCCGCGAGCGACGTGGTCACCGCCGTCTCTTCCGTTCTCCGAGTCGAAGGATCGTAATGCCCCAGTCGTCGAATGGGCCGAAGTCGTACAGCCGGCAGTGGCGCGGCGTGCTCCGCGAGTACGCGGACCGCCTGAACATCTCCGAAGCGACTCCGATCGTGACGCTCGGCGAGGGCGGCACGCCGCTCCTGCCCGCCCCTGCGCTCTCCGCGCGCACCGGCGCCAACGTCTTCGTCAAGTTCGAGGGCATGAACCCGACCGGGTCGTTCAAGGACCGCGGCATGACGATGGCCATCTCCAAGGCCGTCGAGCACGGCGCGAAGGCCGTCATCTGCGCCTCCACCGGCAACACCTCCGCCTCGGCCGCGGCCTACGCCACCCACGCCGGCATCCAGGCCGTCGTGCTGGTGCCCGAGGGCAAGATCGCGATGGGCAAGCTCAGCCAGGCGATCGCGCACAACGCGCAGCTCCTCCAGGTGCAGGGCAACTTCGACGACTGTCTCGACATCGCCCGCGAGCTCGCGACCAACTACCCGGTCCACCTGGTCAACTCGGTGAACCCCGACCGCATCGAGGGTCAGAAGACCGCCGCGTTCGAGGTCGTCGAGGTGCTCGGCGACGCGCCGGACTTCCACATCGTCCCGGTCGGCAACGCCGGCAACTACACCGCCTACCACCGCGGCTACACCGAGGAGCTGCAGCGCGGCGAGGCCACGAAGCTGCCGCGGATGTTCGGCTTCCAGGCCGCGGGCAGCGCCCCGATCGTGCTCGGCCACCCTGTCACGGAGCCCGACACCATCGCCACCGCCATCCGGATCGGCAACCCCGCGTCGTGGGAGCTCGCGCTCAACGCGCGCGACGACAGCGACGGCTACTTCGGTGCCATCGACGACGCCGCGATCCTGGAGGCGCACCGCATCCTCTCGGCCGAGGTCGGCATCTTCGTGGAGCCCGCGAGCGCGATCAGCGTCGCCGGCCTCCTGGAGCGCTCCGCCGCCGGCGTCATCCCTGCCGGCGCCACCGTCGTGCTCACCGTCACCGGCCACGGCCTGAAGGACCCGCAGTGGGCCCTCCGCACGGCCGACGGCTCCGACGTGCAGCCGACCAGCGTGCCGGTCGACACCAACGCGATCGCCGACGTGCTCGGCCTGGTCCCCACCGCCGGAGCGTCGGCATGACCTTGCGCGCCGTCGACCTGCGCGGGCGCACGGTCGCGGTCAAGGTCCCGGCGACGAGCGCGAACCTCGGTCCGGGCTTCGACACGCTCGGGCTCTCGCTCGCCCTCTACGACGAGCTGCGGGTCAGCGTGCGCGACCAGCCCGGCGCGACCGTGGAGGTCGTCGGCGTCGGCGCGGGGGAGGTCCCGACCGACGAGAGCAACCTCGTCGTGCGGGCGATCGCCCACACCTTCGAGTCGGTCGGCGTCGCTCTGCCCGGACTGAACCTCCTCGCGCGCAACAGCATCCCGCACGGCCGCGGCCTGGGCTCGTCCGGTGCGGCGATCGTCTCCGGCATCATGGCCGCCAAGGGCCTGCTGGAGGGCGTCGTCGACCTCGACGCTCAGGCGCTGCTCGCGCTCGCGAACGACATGGAAGGCCACCCCGACAACGTCGCGCCCGCGCTTTTCGGCGGCCTCACGATCGCCTGGGTCACCCCGGACGGTCCGCGGTTCAAGAAGCTGATCGTGCACCGCGGCGTCTCGCCGCTGGTGCTCGTGCCGGAGCACGTCATGTCGACCGCGCTCGCCCGCAGCCTCCAGCCGGAGTCGGTGCCCCACGAGGATGCCGTCTTCAACGTCTCGCGCTCGGCCCTGCTGGTCGCCGCGCTCATCCAGAGCCCCGAGCTGCTGCACGCGGCGACGGAGGACAAGCTCCACCAGAGCTACCGCGCCTCCGCCATGCCGGAGACCGACCGGCTGATCACGCTGCTACGGTCCAACGGTTTCGCCGCCGTGGTCTCGGGAGCGGGGCCGTCGATCCTGGTGCTGTGCAGCGACCCGAGCCAGCGGCTCGCCGCGGCGGAGCTCGTCGCCCGCGAGGCGCAGACGGCCTGGCAGCCGCTGATGCTCGCGGTCGATTTCAAGGGCGCGACGGTCGCTCCGGTGGCCGTCGAGGACGCGGACACACCGGCGGCGTAGCGTCCGAACCGCCTGTCGTGAGGTGGTAAACTACCGAGTGCACCCGTGAAGAACCCGCGTCACGAGCGAATCCAGCTTCCGGGTGATCTCTTAGCAATCATGCCGTCACTCCTGCCTGCGCTTTTCGGATATCCGGAGCATCCGGGTCTCCAGAGCGCACCGTAGCGCGGATCAGAACGCAGCACGGTAAGGCAGGCTCACGTGACGAGTGCTCCACAGCGGCGCGCAGAGTGCGCGCCGGGGGAAAGGAATCCTCTTCAGTGACTGATGTCGAACTCCACGCCGGGGGCGTGGACACCAGCGACCTGACCTCGCTCAAGGTGGCGGAGCTCCAGGCTCTCGCCGCCGAGCTCGGCCTCCAGGGCGCGACCCGGCTCCGCAAGGGCGAGCTGGTCGAGGCGATCGCGGCGGCTCGCGCCGCTGCCGCCGGAACCGAGGCGCCCGCCGAGCAGGAAGCGGCCCAGCCCGTCTCCCTCGAGACGGTCCCGGCCGAGACCGAGCAGCAGGCGGACCACGCCACCGCGGCCTCCCAGGTGCTCATCGAGCCGCTCATCGCCGAGCCCGTCACGGACGCGCCCATTGCGGGCGACGCCCTCCTCTCGCAGGTCGCCGCCGAGCCGCGTCGCCGCGGCTCCCGCCGTGCCTCCAGCCCGGGCGGCACGAGCATCGAGCCGTCGACCAGCGCGCCGTCGACCAGTGTCGGCGCGGGCTCCCACGTCAACACCGGCGAGACCGGTGTCGAGTCGCTCATCCCGGACGTCGACGCTCTGCTCGACTCCGCTCTCGCCTCCCGCGAGCAGGCGCAGCGCGACGGCCAGGGCGGCCGCCGCCGCCGTGGCCGCGGCGGCCAGAACGGCCAGGGCCAGCAGAACGGTGCGCAGGAGGCCGACGAGCAGTCGGCCGAGGCGCCCGCGCAGGCCGAGCAGGCCCGAGGCGACCAGAACCGCGGCGACCAGAACCGTGGCGACCAGGGCGGCGAGCCGCAGGGCGACGCAGCCGAGCAGGGCGGCGAACAGCAGCCCTCCGGCCGCAGCCGCCGCAACCGCAACCGCAACAAGGGCAACGCCCAGAACGGCGAGCAGGGTCAGCAGAACCAGCAGGGCGGTCAGCAGGGCCAGAACCAGCAGGGTCAGCAGAACCAGCAGAACCAGCCCAAGGACCTCCAGGGCGACGGCGACAAGCAGGGCGGTCAGCAGAACCGCGGCCCGCAGCAGCAGCAGCAGGCCGACGGCGACCGTGCCGGCCGGTTCCGCGACCGCAACCGCAAGCGCCGTGGCGGCGCGGCGGGCGACGAGTTCGAGCCGGAGATCTCCGACGACGACGTGCTCATCCCCGTCGCGGGCATCCTGGACGTGCTGGACAACTACGCGTTCGTCCGCACGACGGGTTACCTGCCGGGCGCCAGCGACGTCTACGTCTCGCTCGGCCAGGTCAAGAAGTACAGCCTCCGCAAGGGCGACGCCGTCGTCGGCGCCATCCGCCAGCCGCGCGAGGGCGACAACAACAGCCGCCAGAAGTACAACGCGCTGGTGAAGGTCGACTCGATCAACGGCCAGACCATCGAGGAGGCCGCGACCCGCGTCGAGTTCGGCAAGCTCACCCCGCTGTACCCGCAGGAGCGGCTGCGGCTCGAGACCGAGCCGGGCAAGGTCACCCAGCGGATCATCGACCTGGTCGCCCCGATCGGCAAGGGCCAGCGCGGCCTCATCGTCGCGCCGCCCAAGGCCGGCAAGACCATCGTGATGCAGCAGATCGCCAACGCGATCACCACCAACAACCCCGAGGTGCACCTCATGGTCGTGCTGGTGGACGAGCGTCCCGAAGAGGTCACCGACATGCAGCGCACGGTGAAGGGCGAGGTCATCGCCTCCACCTTCGACCGTCCGGCGGAGGACCACACCACCGTCGCGGAGCTCGCGATCGAGCGCGCCAAGCGCCTGGTCGAGCTCGGCCACGACGTGGTCGTGCTGCTCGACTCGATCACCCGCCTCGGCCGCGCGTACAACCTGACGGCTCCGGCCTCCGGCCGCATCCTGTCCGGCGGTGTCGACGCGTCCGCGCTGTACCCCCCGAAGCGCTTCTTCGGCGCCGCGCGCAACATCGAGCACGGCGGCTCCCTGACCATCCTCGCCTCGGCGCTGGTGGAGACCGGCTCCAAGATGGACGAGGTGATCTTCGAGGAGTTCAAGGGCACCGGCAACATGGAGCTCCGCCTCTCGCGCCAGCTCGCCGACAAGCGCATCTTCCCGGCCGTCGACGTCAACGCCTCCGGCACCCGCCGCGAGGAGATGCTGATGGGCCAGGACGAGGTCAAGATCACCTGGAAGCTGCGTCGCGCCCTCGCCGGTCTCGACCAGCAGCAGGCCCTGGAGATCGTGCTCGGCCGCCTGAAGGAGACCTCGAGCAACGTCGAGTTCCTCATGCAGGTGCAGAAGTCGATGCCGCAGCCGACGAACGGCCACGGCACCGCGCACTCGCACGGCCACGAGAACGACCACCGCTAGCTGACGAAGTGCCCGTCCGCCGCGCCCTCGTGCGCGGCGGGCGGGCGCTTTCTCGTTTCCAGACGGCGCCACCAGAAAGAAGTCACGCATGTTCGAGTCGGTCAACGGCCTCATCGCCGAGCACGACGACCTCCAGCAGCAGCTCTCCGACCCCGAGCTGCACAGCGACCCGGCGCGCTCCAAGAAGGTGAACCGCCGCTACGCGGAGCTGTCGCGCATCGTCGCCTCGTACAACCAGTGGAAGCAGCTCTCCGATGACCTGGAGGCCGCGCGCGAGCTCGCCGCCGAGGACGAGGCCTTCGCCGAGGAGATCCCGGGTCTGGAGCAGAGCGTGGAGGAGTCCGGCGAGAAGTTGCGCCGCCTGCTGATCCCGCGGGACCCCAACGACAGCCGCGACGTCATCATGGAGATCAAGATGGGGGAGGGCGGGGCCGAGTCCGCGCTCTTCGCCGGCGACCTCCTGCGCATGTACCTGCACTACGCGGATTCCCGGCGCTGGAAGGCCGAGATCATCGAGCAGACCTCCAGCGACCTCGGCGGCATCAAAGACGTCCAGGTCGCATTCAAGGGCAACTCGAGCGACCCCGCTGAGGGCGTGTGGGCGCACCTGAAGTACGAGGGCGGCGTGCACCGCGTGCAGCGCGTGCCGGCGACCGAGTCGCAGGGCCGCATCCACACCTCCGCCGCGGGTGTGCTGGTGTTCCCGGAGGTGGACGAGCCCGAAGAGGTCGACATCAACCCCAACGACCTCAAGATCGACGTCTTCCGGTCCTCCGGCCCCGGCGGCCAATCGGTCAACACCACGGACTCGGCGGTCCGCATCACGCACGTGCCGACCGGCATCGTGGTGTCGATGCAGAACGAGAAGAGCCAGCTCCAGAACCGCGAGGCCGCGATGCGCGTGCTGCGCGCGCGCCTGCTCGCCAAGCAGCAGGAGGAGGCGGACGCCGAGGCGGCCGAGTTCCGCAAGGGCCAGATCCGCACGATGGACCGTTCGGAGCGCATCCGCACGTACAACTTCCCCGAGAACCGGATCGCCGACCACCGCACCGGCTACAAGGCGTACAACCTCGACTCCGTGATGAACGGCGCCCTCGACCCCGTCATCGAGTCGAACATCCTCGCCGACGAAGAGGCCCGCCTAGCCGACCTCGCCCAAGACTGAAACCGCCGAGTACGCGATAAATCAGCCGAAAACCGCCGAGTACGCAGACAATCTGCGTACTCGGCGGTTTCTGTCAGATGTAGAGGGCGGGGTCGAGCCAGTCGTCGCCGGCGATCTGCTCATGCCCCGACCGTGGCCGCGCCCGCGCGGGGACGCCGGTCAGCACCGAGTCCGGCGGGGCGTCATGGACGACGACGGCGTTCGCGCCGATCACCGTCCGCGTCCCGATCTCGATCGCGCCCAGCACCTTCGCGCCGGCGCCGACGACCACGTGGTCGTGGATGGTCGGGTGCCGTTTCCCGTGCCCGCTGCCGCGTCCGCCGAGGGTCACCCCGTGGTAGAGCATCACGTCGTCGCCGATCCACGTGGTCTCGCCGATGACGACGCCCATCCCGTGGTCGATGAAGAAGCGGCGGCCGATGCGGGCGCCGGGGTGGATCTCGATGCCGGTCAGGAAGCGGGTGAACTGGGAGAGCATGCGCGCGGGCATCCGGTACCCGGCCCGCCAGAGCCGGTGGGCGACGCGGTACGACCACACGGCGTGGAGGCCGGAGTAGACCAGCGCCACCTCGGCTCCACCGCGCGCGGCGGGGTCGTGGGTGCGCGCGTTGCGGATGTCCTCGCGCGCCCGGAACAGGGCCACGCCGTCAGTCCAGCAGGTCGGCCCAGAGGGCCGTCGAGATGTACCGTTCGCCCGTGTCGCAGACGATCGCGACGATGGTCTTGCCCGCGTTCTCCGGGCGTGCCGCCACCTGCAGCGCGGCCCAGATGATCGCCCCGGACGAGATGCCGGCGAGGATGCCCTCCTCGGAGGCGAGCTGCTTGGCCACGGCGATGGAGTCGTCGAAGGAGACGTCGATGACCTCGTCGTAGACGCTGGTGTCCAGGATCTCCGGGACGAAGTTGGCGCCGAGGCCCTGGATCTTGTGCGGTCCGGGCTTGCCGCCGTTGAGAATGGGGGAGTCCGCCGGCTCGACGGCGATGACCTGCACCTCGGGCTTGCGCTCCTTGAGCACCTGGCCGACGCCGGTGATGGTGCCGCCTGTGCCGACGCCGGAGATGAAGATGTCCACGCCGCCGTCGGTGTCGGCCCAGATCTCCTCCGCCGTGGTGGCGCGGTGGATGGCGGGGTTGGCCTCGTTGGCGAACTGCTGCGCCCAGATGGCGTTGTCGTTCTCGGCGACGATCTTCTTGGCGGCCTCCACCGCTCCGCGCATGCCGTCGGGGCCTGGCGTGAGGACGATCTCGGCGCCGAACGCGCGCAGCAGCACGCGGCGCTCCTTCGACATGGTCTCCGGCATCGTGAGGATCACCTTGTAGCCGCGGGCGGCGCCGACCATCGCCAGGGCGATCCCGGTGTTGCCGCTGGTGCCCTCCACGATGATCCCGCCCGGGCGGAGCGCGCCGGCTTTCTCGGCGGCGTCGATGATCGAGACGCCGATGCGGTCCTTGACCGACGCGGCGGGGTTGAAGAACTCCAGCTTCGCCAGAACGGTCGCGCCGGTGTCGGCGGCGAGCCGGTTCAGCTTGACGAGCGGGGTGCGTCCGATGGTTTCGGTGATGTTCTCGTAGATCTTCGCGGGCATGGTCCTCACTCTATTCCGCCCAGCGCCTCGGTGAAGGCCTGTGACGGTAAGCTCGTCGGGCCATGTCTGACTCCGCGCCCGCCACCGTCCGCTCCCTCCGCGACGAGACGGTCGCCGTCCTCGCGCAGGCGGGGGTCCCCGACCCGGAGGTGGACGCCGACCTGCTCGTCGGGTTCGTGCTCGGCGTCGGGCGCGGCCGCGTGCAGGCGCTGGTGGTCATGGACGCCGCGATCGACGCCGACGACGCGCGCCGGGTCCGCGAGTTGGCAGCACGCCGGGCCACGCGGGAGCCGCTGCAGCACATCACCGGTCTGGCGCCGTTCCGTTCGCTGGAGCTCGCGGTCGGCCCCGGCGTGTTCGTGCCGCGGCCGGAGACCGAGCAGGTGGTCCAGTTCGCGATCGACGCGCTGCGGGCGGTGCCCTCGGCCCAGCCGGTCGGCGTGGACCTCGGGACCGGCAGCGGCGCGATCGCCCTCGCGATGGCGACGGAGGTGCCGCACGCCCGGGTCTACGCGGTGGAGAAGTCCCCGGAGGCGTTCGCCTGGACACGCCGCAACGTCGAGTCGGTCGGGGCGACGAACCTGCAAGCGGTGCTCGGCGACCTCGCCGACGCCCTCCCGGAGTTGGACGGCGCGGTGGACGTCGTCATCTCCAACCCGCCGTACGTGCCGGACGACGCGATCCCGCGCGACCCGGAGGTGCGGCTCTTCGACCCGGCCGCGGCGCTCTACGGCGGCGCGGACGGGCTGGACGTCGTGCGCGTCATCTCCGGCGTCGCCCGCCGGCTGCTCCGCCCGGGCGGCACGCTCGTGCTGGAGCACGGCGAGCTGCAGGGCGCCCAGATCCGCGACCTGCTGACCGCCGACGGCTGGCGCGCGGCGGCGACGCACCCCGACCTCACCACCCGCGACCGCGCGACCACGGCGCTGAAGTAAGCGCCCCCAATCCGGCGCGGCGCCTCAGCGCTCGGCGAAGGCGCGGACCGCGGCGAGCATTCCGTCGGTGTCGAACGTGCCGTCGTCGTTGCGCGTGAAGTGGTACGCCTGCATTCCCGCCTCGCGGGCGCCCTCCACGTTGGCGAGCGAGTCGTCGAACAGGATGGCGTCCTCCGGCTGCGCGCCGAACCGGCCGAGCGCCCGGGTGTAGATGCGCCGCTCGGGCTTGCGCGCGCCGAGCACGGCGGAGACCAGGTCGTTGCCGCCCAGGATCTCCGTCACGTCCGGCATCAGCACGGGCAGGGAGTCCTTGAACGGGATCGGGTTGTTCGACAGCAGCGACACCGTGCCGAGCGTCGCCGCGAGCCGCAGCGCCTCGATCGACCCGTCGATCCTGGTCATGGCCGCCTTCCTGGCGTCCTGCCACTGCTCCAGCGTGAGACGGCCTCCTGTCACCTCCGCGAACGCCGCGAGGTACTCCTCGCTGGTGGCGTACTCGCCGATCTCGGCCGCGCGCTCGAAGCCGCCTGCCCACCAGCGCGACGCGAGCCGGTACTGGCTCACACCGCTCAGCTCGGCCAGGCGGGGGAGCCGTTTGTGGAAGTCGTAGTCGTACAGGGTTTTGTCGCAGTCGAAGAAGTACACGTCCATCGCCACCAGTATCGTCCCGCGGCCGCTCATCGTCCTACGGTCCGCGCGGTCGCAGGGAACCTTGCGGTGGCTCAACTATCATGGGTGCCGTCATGGCTCCCATCTACGACTGCTCCGTCGACTCCGAACTGCTCACCGGCATGCGCCTCGCCCGCGGGGCACTCGGCCGCGGCGAGCTCGTCGTGATCCCCACCGACACCGTCTACGGCGTCGCCGCCGACGCCTTCAACCCGGCCGCGGTGCAGCGGCTCCTCGACGCCAAGGGACGCGGCCGGCAGTCGCCGCCCCCGGTGCTCGTGCCCGGCATCCCCACGCTCGCCGCGCTGGCCGAGCACGTCCCGGCCGAGGTCGACGCGCTCGTGCAGGCGTTCTGGCCGGGCGGCCTCACCGTCGTGCTGCCCGCCGCGCCCTCCCTGGTCTGGGACCTAGGCGAGACCAAGGGCACCGTCGCGCTGCGCATGCCGCAGGACCGGATCGCCCTGGAGATCCTCTCCGAGACCGGCCCGCTCGCCGTCTCGTCCGCCAACCTCACCGGCCGCCCGGCCGCCCGCACCGCCGCGGAGGCGGAGGCCATGCTCGGCGACTCCGTGTCCGTCTACCTCGACGGGGGAGAGGCCGGCACCGCCTACGAGCGCGTCGAGGGCAAGGACTCCTCGTCCACCATCGTCGACGCGACCGCGCTGGCCGCGGGCGCGGGCAAGCTCCGCATCCTCCGCCACGGCGTCATCTCGGCCGAGCAGCTCCGCGCCGTCGTGGGTGACGCTCTCGCCGACGACGATGCCGCAGACGCTACGGCCGACGAGGCCCCCGCGGCCGTCGACGCCGAGGCGGTCGCCGACACCGCCGCGGACACCTGAGCCGTGACCCTCTTCCTCGCTCTGGCGCTCATCTCGGCCGTGATCACGTTCGGGATGTCCGTGGTGGTCTACAAGGTCTCCATGCGCTTCAAGCTCTACCCGAAGATCCGCGAGCGCGACGTCCACACCCGGCCGACGCCCCGGCTCGGCGGCGTCGCCATGTTCCTCGGGATCCTGGTGGCGTTCGGCGTCTCCTGGCTGCTCTCCAGCCAGTTCGGCGTGCTCTCGCTGATCTTCTCGGACGCCGGCCCCATCCTCGCGATTTTGGGCGCCGCCCTCCTCATCGTCGTGCTGGGTGTCGCCGACGACCTGTGGGACCTCGACTGGATGACCAAGCTCGCTGGGCAGTTCGTCGCGGCGGGGATCGTCGCCTGGCTGGGCGTCCAGATCTACTCGCTGCCGATCGGCGGCCTCACGATCGGCTCCCCGGTGATGAGCATCGTGATCACGCTCTTCGCGATCGTGCTCGTGATGAACGCCATCAACTTCATCGACGGACTGGACGGCCTGGTCGCCGGCGTCGCGCTCATCGCCAACGGCACGTTCCTCGTGTACACATACCTGCTGCAGCGCGACATCAGCCCGCAGAACTACTTCAGCCTCGCCGGTGTCATCGCGGCCATCCTGGTCGGCGCCTGCGCGGGCTTCCTGCCGCTCAACTGGCATCCGGCCAAGATGTTCATGGGCGATGCCGGGGCGCTGCTGATCGGCCTGCTGATGGCCACCTCGGCCATCTCGGTGACGGGCACGATCAATCCGGAGGCCCTGCAGACGCTCGGCAAGTCGTCGCTGGTGCCCGCCTTCATCCCGGTCACCATCCCGTTCGCGGTGCTCGTCATCCCGCTGCTCGACTTCGGGCTGGCGGTGATCCGCCGCCTGCGCGCGGGCAAGTCGCCGTTCAGCGCCGACCGCAAGCACCTGCACCACCGGCTGCTCGACATGGGCCACACGCACCTGCACGCCGTGCTGATCTTCTACGCGTGGACGGCGGTGCTCTCGATCGGCTGCCTGCTGTTCTTCTTCGACCCGTACTGGATGGCCATCGTCTTCGTCGCGATCGGCCTGGTGATCTGCACCGCGATCACCCTGGCCCCGCTCAGCCGACGCAAGCTGAACGAGGCCGTCGCCGAGCTCGCCCCCGCCGGCAGCAAGGAAGCCGAGGAGACCGCGAAGTACGACGCCCTCGACATCGCGAGCGAGCGCGTCTCCGTCACCATCCCGCCGGACGAGACCGGCGACCCCACCAGCAAGGAGAACCGATGACCGACCACCAGGACGGAGCCCCCGCCCCGCGGCCGGACGACACCCCGAAGGCCGCCCCGCAGCAGCCCACCTCCACGCCCGTGCTGAAGGACGTGCTGAAGTACGGTTTCATCCTCGCCGCGGTCATCGCCGTCGTCGGCATGGTGCTCGGCGGGATCTTCGCCGGCTGGGTCGGCGTCACCAGCGCGCTGATCGGCACGATCATGGCCGCCGTCTTCCTCAGCATCACCGCGCTCAGCATCCTGATCGCCAACCGTTTCATCGGCTCCGACCTCTTCGTCGGGCTGTTCTTCGGCATCGTCCTCGGCGGCTGGATCGTGAAGTTCGTGCTGTTCATCGTGCTCGCGCTGCTGCTGCGGGACCAGCCGTGGATCAACGCCACCGTGCTGTTCCTGAGCCTGATCGCGGGCGTGATCGGGTCCCTCGTGGTCGACATGATCGTCGTGTTCCGGTCGCGCATCCCCTACGCCAGCGACGTCACGCTGCCGGGGGACAAACGCTGAGCCTTATCCGATTCGTTACCGGTTGAAAACTCTTGTAGAGTTGTCAGTGATTCCCCACCCGTACGCGCCCGGAGCACCACCGGCGCGCGAGCCCGGGTGTCCACCGTTCGTCGTCGCGAGAGCATCAGCTCGACGCCCCGAAACAGGAGATAGCGCTGTTAGCTAACGCTGTGAACCTGCTGGTCCAGGCCGCAAGCTCCGATGGAGGAAGCTTCCAAGGCCCATCGATCAACGAGTTCTTCCCACCCACCCTGTTCACTATCGGCGGGCTCGAGTTCAACCGCATCACGCTCGTCCGCATCATCTCGACCGTCGCGCTGATCCTCATCTTCTGGCTCGGCACGCGCAAGATGAAGCTCATCCCGGGCCGTTTCCAGTCGGTCGTCGAGATGGGCCTGGACTTCGTCCGCGTCAACATCGCGGAGGACCTGCTCGGCCGCAAGGACGGCCGGCGCTTCCTGCCGCTGCTCACCACGATCTTCTTCATGGTGCTGTTCTTCAACATCACCGGCATCATCCCGTTCCTGAACATCGCAGGCACGGCGATCATCGGCACGCCAATCGTCCTAGCGATCGCGGCGTACGTCGCGTTCATCTACGCGGGCATCAAGAAGAGCCCGGGCAACTTCTTCCGGAACGCGCTGTTCCCGCCCGGTGTCCCGTGGTTCCTGTACATCCTGGTGACCCCGATCGAGTTCATTTCGACGTTCATCCTCCGGCCGATCACGCTGACGCTGCGACTTCTCATGAACATGGTCGTCGGGCACCTGCTGCTCGTGCTGTTCTTCACCGGCACCGCGTTCTTCGTCTTCACCCTGAGCGGGCTGTGGTCGCTGTTCGGTGTGGTGACCTTCGCTTTCGGGTTCGCATTCTCCCTGTTCGAAATCCTGGTGGCTGTCCTCCAGGCCTACGTCTTCGCACTGCTCACGGGTGTCTACATCCAGCTCGCAGTCGCCGAGGAACACTAATTACGGTTCGCGCGACCGCGCGCACCGCCATCACGGAAGGAAACACATAACGTGGACATCGCTGCAATCAACGGCAACATCGCCACCGTCGGTTACGGCCTCGCCGCCATCGGCCCGGCCATCGGCGTGGGCATCGTCGTCGGCAAGACCATCGAGGGCGTCGCTCGCCAGCCTGAGCTGGCCGGCCGCCTCCAGGTTCTGATGTACATCGGTATCGCGTTCACCGAGGCGCTTGCGTTCATCGGTATCGCCGTCGGCTTCATCTTCCAGTAGTCCGTCCTCTTTATCCACTCCCGTAAGGAGGAACGATGCTCAACAGTGTCGTGATCGCCGCGACGGAGGAGACGCACAACCCGCTGATCCCCGCGTGGCCGGACATCATCGGCTCGGTGATCTGCTTCGTCATCATCCTGTTCTTCTTCTGGAAGCTTGTGCTCCCGCGCATGCGGAAGCTCCTGGATGAGCGTGCAGAAGCGATCGAGGGCAACATCGCCAAGGCCGACGAGGCCCAGCACAAGGCCGAGGCGCTGCTCGAGGAGTACACCGCCCAGCTCGCTGACGCGCGTGCCGAGGCGGCCAAGATCCGCGAGACGGCCCGCACCGACGGTCAGAAGATCGTCGCGGAGGCCAAGGACAACGCCCTGGCCGAGGCCGCGCGGGTGACCGCCGCCGCCCAGGCCCAGATCGAGGCGGAGCGCCAGGGCGCGCTCGTCTCGCTCCGCGGCGAGGTCGGCTCGCTCGCGATCGACCTCGCCTCCGGCGTGGTCGGCGAGGTGCTCACCGACGACAAGAAGGCCCAGGCGATCGTCGACCGGTTCCTCGCGGACCTCGAGTCCAGCGAAGCCCGGAAGGCCCAGGAAGCAGGGTCGAGCAACTGATGGGAAGCGCCTCCAGAGAAGCACTGGCCCGATCCGTCTCGGCGCTCGCCGGGCTCGGGTCCAAGGCCGATCTGGCGACGGCTGAAGACCTGTTCGCCGCAGGACGAGTCGTCGCCGACTCCGCCCAGCTCCGCGCGGTGCTCAGCGACCCCTCGGCGCCCGCCGACGGCAAGGCCGTGCTGGTCCAGCGCGTCTTCGCGTCGCTCTCGGCGCCCGCGGTCGAGCTGCTGACCGTCGTCGCCGGCGAGCGCTGGTCCGACCAGGACGACCTGCTCGCTGCGATCGAGGAGCTCGGCATCCGCTCGATCGCCGCCTCGGCGCCGCGCAACGTGGACATCCCGGGCGAGCTGTTCGCATTCGGAGGCGCCGTGACCTCCGACGCGCAGCTCGAGCTCGCACTCCGCAGCAAGCTCGCCGCCCCCGAGGCGAAGGCCGCCCTGGCCGAGCGCCTGCTCGAGGGCAAGGCCTCCGCGCAGACCGTCGCGATCGCGCGCCAGCTCGTGCTGCAGCCGCGTGGCCGCAGCATCCGCGAGTCGCTGCGCGCAGCCGCGCGCATCGTCGCGGACCAGTACGGCCAGACGATCGCCACGGTCGTCACGGCCAGGCCGCTCCCGGC
Source organism: Leifsonia sp. EB34 (assembly GCF_041260585.1). Classification (NCBI taxonomy): domain Bacteria; kingdom Bacillati; phylum Actinomycetota; class Actinomycetes; order Micrococcales; family Microbacteriaceae; genus Leifsonia; species Leifsonia sp. EB34. Next base: position 306,495 of record NZ_JBGCCV010000001.1, on the reverse strand, counting down.
CGAGCAGGCCGAGCGCCTGCGCGCGAGCCTCGCCGCGAAGTACGGCGACCTCAAGCTCAACGAGGTCGTCGACTCGTCGATCCTCGGCGGCCTGCGCGTGCAGATCGGCGACGACGTCATCGACGGAAGCGTCGCGTCGCGCCTCACCGAACTCCGACTTCAGCTCGCGGGCTGATCCCCGACAGAGAAACCCAGATAGGGAACAACGATGGCAGACATTCAGATCAGCCCCGATGAGATCCGGGACGCGCTCAAGGACTTCGTCTCGAAGTACGAGCCCGCCAACGCCGAGACCGTCGAGGTCGGACACGTCCTCGACGCCTCCGACGGCATCGCGCACGTCGAGGGCCTCCCCGGCGTGATGGCGAACGAGCTCATCCGCTTCGCGGACGGCACCCTGGGCCTGGCCCAGAACCTCGACGAGAACGAGGTCGGCGTCGTCATCCTCGGCGAGTTCGACCAGATCGTGGAGGGCATGGAGGTGACCCGCACCGGCGAGGTCCTCTCCGTCCCGGTCGGCGACGGCTACCTCGGCCGCGTGGTCGACCCGCTCGGCAACCCGATCGACGGCCTCGGCGAGATCGCGACCGAGGGCCGCCGCGCCCTCGAGCTCCAGGCTCCCGGCGTGATGCAGCGCAAGTCGGTGCACGAGCCGCTCCAGACCGGCATCAAGGCGATCGACGCCATGATCCCCGTCGGCCGCGGCCAGCGCCAGCTCATCATCGGCGACCGCCAGACCGGCAAGACGGCCATCGCGATCGACACGATCATCAACCAGAAGGCCAACTGGGAGTCCGGCGACGTCAACAAGCAGGTCCGCTGCATCTACGTCGCGATCGGCCAGAAGGGCTCGACCATCGCCTCGGTGAAGGGCGCGCTCGAGGACGCCGGTGCGATGGAGTACACCACCATCGTCGCGGCCCCGGCCTCCGACCCCGCCGGCTTCAAGTACCTCGCCCCCTACACCGGCTCGGCCATCGGCCAGCACTGGATGTACGGCGGCAAGCACGTCCTGATCATCTTCGACGACCTGTCGAAGCAGGCCGAGGCCTACCGCGCCGTGTCGCTGCTCCTCCGCCGTCCGCCGGGACGCGAGGCCTACCCAGGCGACGTCTTCTACCTGCACTCCCGCCTGCTGGAGCGTTGCGCCAAGCTCTCCGACGAGCTGGGCGCCGGCTCGATGACCGGTCTTCCGATCATCGAGACCAAGGCGAACGACGTCTCGGCGTACATCCCGACCAACGTGATCTCGATCACCGACGGCCAGATCTTCCTGCAGTCCGACCTGTTCAACGCCAACCAGCGTCCCGCGGTCGACGTCGGCATCTCGGTCTCGCGAGTCGGCGGCGACGCTCAGGTCAAGTCGATCAAGAAGGTCTCCGGCACGCTCAAGCTGGAACTCGCGCAGTACCGCTCGCTCGAGGCGTTCGCGATGTTCGCGTCCGACCTCGACCAGGCCAGCCGCCGTCAGCTCGCCCGTGGCGCGCGCCTCACCGAGCTGCTCAAGCAGCCGCAGTACTCGCCGTTCCCGGTGGAGGAGCAGGTCGTCTCGATCTGGGCCGGCACAAACGGCAAGCTCGACGAGGTCGCGGTGGAGGACATCCTCCGCTTCGAGGCCGAGCTGCTCGACCACCTGCGCCGCAACACCGACATCCTCACCACCCTGCGCGACACGAACGTCCTCGACGACGACACCGTGGCGAAGCTCGGCGAGGAGGTCGACAAGTTCAAGCTCGAGTTCCAGACCGGTGAGGGCAAGCCGCTCGCCTCGGTCGGGCGCGAGGAGTTCGAGGCGAGCTCCACGGAGGACGTCAACCAGGAGCGCATCGTCAAGGCGAAGCGCTGAGCACGGATAGGTACTGAGGAAGACACATGGGAGCACAGCTTCGGGTCTACCGGCAGAAGATCAGGTCTGCCCAGACGACCAAGAAGATCACCCGTGCCATGGAGCTGATCTCCGCCTCGCGCATCCAGAAGGCACAGGCTCGGGTGGCCGCCTCCACGCCGTACGCCCGCGCGATCACGCGCGCGGTGTCGGCGGTGGCCACCTACTCGAACATCGAGCACGTCCTCACCACGGAGCCGGAGAAGATCGAGCGCGCAGCGATCGTCATCTTCTCCTCCGACCGTGGCCTCGCCGGCGCGTTCAACTCGAACGTGCTCAAGGAGTCGGAGAAGCTCGCCGAGCTGCTGCGCAGCCAGGGCAAGGAGGTCGTCTACTTCCTCATCGGACGCAAGGCGCAGGGCTACTTCAGCTTCCGGCGCCGCGGGTTCGAGCGGGTGTGGACGGGCAACACGGACAGCCCCGAGTTCGAGCAGGCCAAGGAGGTCGCCGACGCGGTCCTCGAGTCCTTCCTGCGTGACGCGTCCGACGGCGGCGTGGACGAGATCCACATCGTCTACAACCGCTTCGTCAGCATGCTGGTCCAGGAGCCCCAGATCGTCCGCCTGCTTCCGCTGGAGGTCGTGGAGGGCCTGGAGGAGCCGGACCGTACGCAGGTCCTGCCGCTCTACGAGTTCGAGCCCGACGTCAACACGGTGCTCGACTCGCTCCTGCCGGTCTACATCGAGAGCCGCATCTTCAACGCGATGCTGCAGTCCGCCGCTTCCAAGCACGCGGCGACGCAGAAGGCGATGAAGTCCGCCAGCGACAACGCCGACAAACTCATCACCGACTACACGCGACTGGCCAACAACGCCCGACAGGCGGAGATCACCCAGCAGATCTCCGAGATCGTGGGCGGCGCGGACGCGCTGAGCTCGGCAAAATAATCGTCCAACGAAGAGAGAACGAATCATGACTACCGCTACCGCCGAAGCCCAGGCTTCGACCGCGCAGCCGGCCGGCGTTGGGCGCATCGCCCGCGTCACCGGTCCGGTCGTCGACATCGAGTTCCCGCACGACTCGATCCCGGGCATCTACAACGCGCTGAAGACCACCATCACCATCGGCGAGGAGTCGACCGAGATCACGCTCGAGGTCGCGCAGCACCTCGGCGACGACCTCGTGCGCGCCATCGCCCTGAAGCCCACCGACGGCCTGGTCCGCGGCGGCGAGGTGCGCGACACCGGCGCTCCGATCTCCGTCCCGGTCGGCGACGTGACCAAGGGCAAGGTCTTCAACGTGACCGGCGACGTGCTCAACGCCGAGCCGGGCGAGAAGATCGAGATCACCGAGCGCTGGCCGATCCACCGCCAGCCGCCGTCGTTCGACCAGCTCGAGTCCAAGACCCAGCTCTTCGAGACCGGCATTAAGGTCATCGACCTCCTCACCCCGTACGTCCAGGGCGGCAAGATCGGCCTGTTCGGCGGCGCGGGCGTCGGCAAGACCGTCCTCATCCAGGAGATGATCCAGCGCGTGGCGCAGGACCACGGCGGTGTCTCAGTGTTCGCCGGTGTCGGCGAGCGCACCCGTGAGGGCAACGACCTCATTCACGAGATGGAGGAGGCGGGCGTCTTCGACAAGACCGCGCTCGTCTTCGGCCAGATGGACGAGCCGCCGGGAACGCGTCTGCGCGTCGCCCTGTCCGCGCTGACGATGGCGGAGTACTTCCGCGACGTGCAGAAGCAGGACGTGCTGCTCTTCATCGACAACATCTTCCGCTTCACGCAGGCCGGCTCCGAGGTCTCCACGCTGCTGGGCCGCATGCCGTCCGCGGTGGGCTACCAGCCGAACCTCGCCGACGAGATGGGCGTTCTGCAGGAGCGCATCACCTCGACCCGCGGTCACTCGATCACCTCGCTGCAGGCGATCTACGTGCCGGCCGACGACTACACCGACCCGGCGCCGGCGACCACGTTCGCGCACCTCGACGCCACGACCGAGCTCTCCCGTGAGATCGCGTCGAAGGGTCTGTACCCGGCCGTCGACCCGCTGACCTCGACCTCGCGCATCCTCGACCCCCGCTACCTGGGCGCCGACCACTACCGCGTGGCCACGACGGTCAAGCAGATCCTCCAGAAGAACAAGGAGCTGCAGGAGATCATCGCGATCCTCGGTGTCGACGAGCTGTCCGAAGAGGACAAGATCACCGTGTCGCGGGCGCGCCGCATCCAGCAGTTCCTCTCGCAGAACACCTACATGGCGAAGAAGTTCACCGGTGTCGAGGGCTCGACCGTCCCGCTGAAGGACACCATCGAGTCGTTCGACGCCATCGCCAAGGGCGAGTTCGACCACGTGGCGGAGCAGGCGTTCTTCAACGTCGGCCCGATCTCGGACGTCGAGGAGAAGTGGGCGCAGATCCAGAAGGAGAACGGCTGAGCATGGCTGTCCTCAACGTCAGTGTCGTCGCCGCCGACCACGAAGTGTGGTCGGGCGAGGCGAACATGGTCGTGGCGCGGACCGTGGAGGGGCAGATCGGTATCCTGCCCGGCCACGAGCCGCTGCTCGCCATCCTCGCCCAGGGCGAGGTGCGCGTGACCCTGAACGGCGGGGAGTCCATCACGGCGCAGGCCGACGACGGCTTCCTCTCCGTGGAGAACAACACCGTCACCATCGTGGCCCGTCAGGCCGAGCTGGTCTGAGCGTGAACGACCCGAAAGCCCCGCTGGAACGGCAGTTCGGCGACGTCCGCGTCCCCGTGCTGATCGTGACGGCGGGGCTTCCCGGTTCCGGCAAGTCCACCATCGCGGAGATCATCGCCGGCCGCCTGGGCGCGACGGCGATCTCGGTGGACCCGATCGAGGCAGCGATCCTGAAGGCCGGTATCGACTCGGATCAGCCGACCGGTCTTGCCGCCTACCTCGTGGCCGAGCGGATGGCCGAGCAGGTGCTCATCAGCGGGCACTCGGTCGTCGTCGACGCCGTCAATGCGGTCGAGCCGGCGCGCCTGCAGTGGCGCGACCTGGCCGAGCGCTGCGGGGTCGCGCTGCGCGTGATCGAGACGGTCTGCCCGGACGAGGAGCTGCACGAGCAGCGGCTCGCGAAGCGCACGGGGCTGATCGCCGCCTACGCGGTGGAGCAGAGCGTCGATGAGTACGCCGAGTGGAAGGGCGCCGCGGCGTCGCTCCCGCGGGTGACCCTGGACACGTCCCGCCCGCTCGGCGCGAACGTGGACGCGGCGCTGGCCTTCCTGGAGCGCTGAGTGCTCGTCCTGCTGCCCCCGTCGGAGACCAAACGCGACGGGGGAGAGGGCGAGCCGCTCGCACTGACGTCGCTCGGCTTCCCGGCTCTGAACGCGACCCGCCGAGGGGTCGTCGCCGACACCGTCGCGCTGTCCCGTACCCCGGAGGCCGCGGCCAAGGCGCTCAAGCTCGGTCCGAAGCAGGCGAACGAGATCGCGCGCAATCGCGGACTTCGCCGTGCTGCGACGATGCCCGCGCTGCTGCGCTACACCGGCGTGCTCTACGACGCGCTCGACGCGGAGTCGCTGACCGAGGACCAGTGGCGGTTCGCCGCGCGCTCCGTCGCCGTGCAGTCGGCGCTGCTGGGGCTCGTGCGGGCGCACGACGCGATCCCGGCCTATCGGCTGTCGTTCGACTCGCGCCTCTCGCCGGCGCTCAAGAAGCGCTGGGCGGCGGTGTGCGCCGCAGAACTCGCGGCCGTGGACGGCGTGATCCTCGACCTCCGGTCGGAGGGCTATGCCGCGCTCGGACCGCTGCCCGAGCGCGAGGGAGTGCACTACCTGCGTGTGCTGGCGCGGGACGAGAGCGGTACCGTGCGCGCGCTCAACCACTTCAACAAGCAGGCCAAGGGGCTGTTCGCGCGCGCGCTCATCGAGCGCGGCGAGGACTTCGCCTCCACGGCTGACCTGCTCGGCTGGGCCGCTGCCGAGGGCTACGAGCTGACCCATTCGGCGGACCGGGAGGGCGAGCTCGACCTCGTCGTCCCGGAGGTCGTCGGCGTGCCGGGAAAGCTCAGCGCCGTGCTGCGTTCAGCAAGCTGAAGATCTGCTTCGGAGCGCGCGGGACTGTGGTGCTGGACGTGGAAGTGAGATAAGCTCAATTCACGAGAGAAGGGACATCCCGCCAGTCCCGGCGCCGTGAACGCCGGTAGACCCACCCACATACCAGTCGGGCCGACGCGCAGATCGCGGACACATCACACCGATGTGCCGAGTCCGGAGCCGGTGTGGCGGCAGCACAGTAAGTTCCGCCTGCGGTCGGGCACGAGCGGACGCGCCGTCACCAGCGAGAACGGTTCCGAGATCGACTTCGCCGGCCCGACTCTCTCGTTCCCGCCGAGCTCTCGTTCCCGCCCGGCTCTCGTTCCCGAAGGCGCGCCCCCGTCGGCGCCTCAGTCCTCCGCGCGGAAGCAGCCCGCGAAGTGATCGTCGACCATGCCCGTCGCCTGCATGAGCGCGTACATCGTGGTCGGACCGACGAAGCGGAACCCCCGGCGGCGCAGCTCCGCGCTCATCGCGGTCGACTCCGCGGTGACGGCCGGCACGTCGCCCCACGCCTGCGGCCGCGGCCGGGAGCCGGTCGGCGCGAAGCCCCACATCAGCTCTTGAAGCGGCACGTCGAGCGCGAGGGTCGCGCGCGCGTTCGAGATGGTCGCTTCGATCTTGCCGCGGTGGCGGATGATGCGCTCGTCGCCCAGCAGCCGCTGCACATCGGTCTCGGTCATCGCCGCGACGCGCTCGGGGACGAACCCGAGGAAGGCCTCGCGGAACGCCGGCCGGCGGCGCAGGATCGTGATCCAGGAGAGCCCGGCTTGGAAGCCCTCCAGGCAGAGCTTCTCGTAGAGCGCGCGCGGATCGCGCTGGGGCGTGCCCCACTCCTCGTCGTGGTACCGCCGGTACTCGGGATCGTTCGCCGACCACGAGCACCGCGCCCGCCCGTCGTCGCCGGTCACGAGCGCGGCGCGCGCGACCGTCTCGGCCGGGAGGGTGGTCGTCGTCTCGGTGGAGTCCGTGTTGCTCATGCGGCCAGGGTGATCCCCTCGTGCTCGAGCAGCCAGAGCTTGGTGGGGATGCCCTCGCCGCCGCTGTAGCCGGTGATCTTGCCGCTGGAGGACAGCACGCGGTGGCAGCCGATGATGATGGGCACCGGGTTGGCCCCGACGGCTCCGCCGATGGCGCGTCCGTAGCCCGGATACCCGAGCGAGAGCCCGAGCTCGCCGTAGGTGGTGAGCGTGCCGTACCCCAGCGCGGTGAGGCGCTCCCAGACGGCCGTGCGGAACGGGGTGCCGATCAGGTGGACGGGCACGTCGAACTCCCGGCGGGTGCCGGCGAAGTACTCGTCGAGCTGTGCGGCCGCCGTCTCGAGCACGGCGTCGCGGTTCTCGGGGAGGTCGTCGTGGGGAAGCGCGTCGTCGCGTGCGATCGAGAGCGACGTGACGGCGTCGCCGTCGCCGGTCAGCTCGATGCGGCCTATGGGGCTTGGCATCCGCAGGAGGAAGGTCGTGGAACTGCTCATGGGTCGACTCTACGGGGGCCGGCCGACCCTCTCTCGCGGAAATCGGACATCGGGGACAAGTCGCATTCCGGCCGGTTCTGTGGAGGACTAATTGGTCCGGTCCACCCCGGCCGGCTGCCTAGACTCGACAGCATGGCGAACATCGAATACCGCACCCTCGGAGACTCTGGCCTGATCGTCTCCACGATCGGCCTCGGCTGCAACAACTTCGGCCGCGCGGGCACGGCCACCGAGACCCAAGAGGGCACGGACGCGGTCATCGGCGCCGCGATCGACGCCGGCGTGACGTTCTTCGACACCGCCGACATCTACGGCAAGGAGCGCGGGCTCTCCGAGACCCTCATGGGCGCGTCCCTGCAGGGCAAGCGCGACCGGATCGTCCTGGCCACCAAGTTCGGCATGGACATGGCGGGCGTCAACGGCCCCGACTGGGGAGTGCGCGGCTCCCGGCGCTACATCCGGCTCGCAGTGGAGTCGTCGCTGCGCCGGCTGCGCACCGACTGGATCGACCTCTACCAGCTCCACCGGCCCGACCCGGTGACGCCGATCGAGGAGACGCTCGCGACGCTGGACGACCTGATCGCCGAGGGCAAGATCCGTTACATCGGGCACTCCAACCTCGCCGGCTGGCAGATCGCGGAGGCCGAGTTCACCGCGCGCCTCGCCGGGCACCCGAAGTTCGTCTCCGCGCAGAACGAGTACAGCCTGCTGGTCCGCGAAGCCGAGCGTGAGGTGCTGCCCGCCGTCAACGCCTACGGCCTCGGCTTCCTGCCGTTCTTCCCGCTCTACAACGGGCTCTTCACGGGCAAGTTCAGCAGGCAGGGCGGCCCGGCGGACAGCCGCATCATGACGGCCCGCAAGCACCTGCTCGACGACGCGCCCTGGGATGCCATCGAGCGGTACCAGGCGTTCTGCGACGAGCGCGGCGTCACGATGCTGCAGGCGACGTTCGCGTGGCTGCTCGCCCAGCCGGGGCTGACCAGCGTGATCGCCGGGGCGACGCGGCCCGAGCAGATCGTCGCGAACGCCGAGGCGGCGACCGCGTTGACGCCGTCGCGGGAGGACATCGCCACCATCTCGGGGTTCTTCCCGCTCGACCGCTGACGTCCCCGGCGCGCCGTTCGCTCAGGGCGAACGAATTCCTCATTGTGAGTGAGCACTCACTCAACTTAGGATTCCCGCGTGGAAACCGAGTTGGAGACGCCGCGCAACCGCGCCCAGCCGCTGCCGCCGGAGGACCGCAAGGCGATGATCGTCGATGCGGTCATCCCGCTCCTCATCGAGCACGGCCGTGGCGTCACGACGCGCCAGATCGCCGACGCCGCCGGGATCGCGGAGGGGACGATCTTCCGCGCCTTCGGCGACAAGGAGACGCTCGTCCGGGCCGCCGTCGAGAAGTACCTCGACCCGGAGCCGCTGCGTGAGAACCTGCGCTCCATCGACCCCGCCCTCCCGCTGGAACTCAAGCTGCGCGGGATCGTCTTCCTGCTGCGCGAGCGCTTCCAGAACGTCATGCGCATCATGCCGGTGGTCGGCCACCAGCGGCCGCCCATCCCGCAGGAGCGCACCGAGCTGGCGGCGATCATCGCCGGCATCCTCGCTCCGGAGGCCGACGACCTCAACTGGCCGCCGGAGCGCGTCGCGCACATCCTGCGCCTGATCAGCTTCTCGTCCGCCTTCCCCGCACTGAACGACGGCATCGAGTTCAGTGTCGACGACCTCGCCACGATCGCCCTCCTCGGCGTCGCCGGCCGGCCGTCCGTCCTCAGCACACCCGTCACGACCGCCGCGGACGCGGCAGACCTGGGAGAGCCCGGATGCTCCTGAAACTCCTCGGCCGGTACCTCCGGCCGCACTGGCCGCTCCTGGTCGGGGTGGTGGTCTTCCAGCTCGCGCAGTCGCTGCTGTCCCTCTGGCTGCCGACCCTGAACGCCGACATCGTGGACAACGGCATCGCCAAGGGTGACACCGGCTACATCCTGTCCACCGGCACCGAGATGCTCGGCGTGACCCTCGTGCAGGTCGCCTGCGCGATCACCGCCGTCTACTTCGGCGCCAAGGTCGCCATGCTGGTCGGCCGCGACCTCCGCGGCGCCCTCTTCCACCGCGTCGGCGAGTTCTCCGAGCGCGAGGTGACCCACTTCGGCGCCCCGTCGCTGATCACCCGGAACACCAACGACGTGCAGCAGGTTCAGATGCTCGTGCTGATGACCTGCACGCTGCTGGTGTCGGCGCCGATCCTCGCCATCGGCGGGATCATCCTGGCGATGCGGCAGGACCTCCAGCTCTCCTGGCTGATCGCGGTGAGCGTGCCCGTGCTGCTGATCGCCGTGAGCATGATCATCGTGCGGATGGTCCCGCTGTTCCGCAAGATGCAGGAGCGGATCGACCGGGTGAACCGAGTGCTGCGCGAGCAGCTCACCGGCATCCGCGTGGTGCGCGCCTTCGTGCGGGAGGACGTCGAGACCGCGCGGTTCACGGTCGCCAACGACCAGGTCACCGACACCGCGATCCGGGCGGGGCGGCTCTTCGCGCTGATGTTCCCGATCGTGATGCTGGTGCTCAACGTCTCCAGCGTCGCCGTGATCTGGTTCGGCGCGTACCGGGTGTCCAGCGGCGCGATCCAGATCGGCACCCTGACCGCATTCCTGCAGTACCTCGCGCAGATCCTGATGGGCGTGATGATGTCCACGATGATGGCGGTCCTCGTGCCGCGCGCCGCCGTCTGCGCCGACCGCATCGGCGAGGTGCTGGAGACCGAGCCGTCGGTGGGCGCCGTCGAGAACCCGATCACCGAGGTCACCGCGCGCGGCACGGTCGAGTTCGTCGACGTCGGCTTCTCCTATCCGGGCGCCGAGCAGCCGGTGCTGAACGACGTGACGTTCTTCGCGGAGGCCGGCAAGACCACCGCGGTGATCGGCAGCACCGGCGCGGGCAAGACGACGCTCGTCAACCTCATCCCGCGGTTGTTCGACGCCACGAGCGGCATCGTGCTGGTCGACGGCGTCGACGTCGCCGAGCTCGACCCTGAGCTGCTCTGGTCCCGCATCGGGCTCGTGCCGCAGAAGCCGTACCTGTTCTCCGGCACGGTCGCCAGCAACCTCCGCTACGGCAACCCGGACGCCACCGACGACGAGCTCTGGCGGGCGCTGGAGATCGCGCAGGCGAAGGGCTTCGTCGAGGAGATGCCGGAGAAGCTGGACGCGCCGATCGCCCAGGGCGGCACCAACGTCTCCGGCGGTCAGCGGCAGCGCCTTGCCATCGCCCGAGCGCTCGTGCGCCGGCCGGAGATCTACATCTTCGACGACTCGTTCTCGGCGCTCGACACCGCCACCGACGCGCGGCTGCGCAGCGCGCTCGCCCGCAACGAGTCGGAGGCCACCATGATCGTCGTGGCCCAGCGGGTCTCCACCATCGTGGACGCCGACCAGATCGTCGTGCTCGAGGACGGCCGTGTCGTCGGCCGCGGCACGCACGCCGAGTTGGTCGAGACCAATCCCACCTACGCCGAGATCGTCTCGTCGCAGTTCACCGCGGAGGAGGCGGCATGAGCCGCGCAGACGGCGCCCGTGGCGGCGCGGCGACCCAGCAGGCGCAGGAGCCTCCCGTGCGGACACCCGTCCGCCGCGGACCGGGCGGCGGCCCGTTCGGCGGGATGACGATGCCCGGCGACAAGTCGCTGAACTTCGGCCCCTCGGCCAAGCGCCTCGCGCGGCGGTTGCGGCCGGAGCTGGCGGGAGTCGTGTTCGTCACGATCCTCGCCGTCGTGAGCGTGTTCTTCGCGGTTCTCGGGCCGAAACTCTTGGGCAACGCGATCAACCTCGTGTTCTCGGGCGCGATCTCGGCCCACCTGAAGGCAGGCGAGACGCAGGCGGAGGCCATCGCGCGCCTGCGTGCGAGCGGTCAGGGCCAGCTCGCCGACCTGATCTCGGGCACGACCCTCGTTCCCGGCCAGGGCATCGACTTCACCGCCGTCGGCCACATCCTGATGTGGGTGCTCGCGCTCTACATCGCGTCGTCGCTGTTCGCCTACCTGCAGGGCTACGTGCTCAACGGCATCACCCAGCGCACCGTCTACCGGCTGCGCCAGGACGTCGAGGCGAAGATCCACCGCCTCCCGCTGACCTACTTCGACCGGATGCAGCGCGGCGAGCTGCTGAGCCGGGTGACGAACGACATCGACAACATCTCGCAGACCCTGCAGCAGACGATGAGCCAACTCCTCACCTCGCTGCTGACGGTGATCGGCGTCACGGTCATGATGTTCGTGGTGTCGCCACTGCTCGCGGTGATCGCGCTCATCACCATCCCCCTGACGCTGGTGGTCACGATGCTGATCGCCAAGCGCTCGCAGCGGCTGTTCGTCGCCCAGTGGCGCAACACGGGCGAGCTGAACGGCCAGATCGAGGAGGCCTTCACCGGGCACTCGCTGGTGAAGGTCTTCGGCCGCCACCGCGAGGTGGAGGAGCGCTTCCGGTCCAAGAACCAGGAGATGTACCAGGCGAGCTTCGGCGCGCAGTTCATCTCCGGCCTGATCATGCCGTCGATGATGTTCGTCGGGAACCTGATGTACGTCGCCATCGCGGTGGTCGGCGGCCTCCAGGTGGCGAACGGCGCGCTGCAGCTCGGCGACGTGACGGCGTTCATCCAGTACTCACGCCAGTTCACGCAGCCGCTCACGCAGCTCGGGTCGATGGCCAACCTGCTGCAGTCGGGCGTCGCCAGCGCCGAACGGGTCTTCGAACTGCTGGACGCCGACGAGGAGAGCCCGGACCCGGCCGAGCCGGTCAGCCCGCGCGGCACCCGCGGCCGGCTGGCGTTCGAGCACGTGTCGTTCCGGTACGCGGCCGACACGCCGCTCATCGAGGACCTCTCGCTGGTGGCCGAGCCCGGCCAGACCGTGGCGATCGTCGGGCCGACCGGCGCGGGCAAGACCACGCTGGTCAACCTGATGATGCGGTTCTACGACCTGGACGCCGGCCGGATCACGCTCGACGGCGTCGACATCGCGACCATGACCAGGCACGACCTCCGCGACCGGATGGGCATGGTGCTGCAGGACACCTGGCTGTTCAAGGGCACGATCCGCGAGAACATCGCCTACGGCCGGCCCGACGCGACCGAGGAGGAGATCCTGGACGCGGCGCGCGCCACGTACGTCGACCGGTTCGTGCACTCGCTCCCGGACGGCTACGACACCGTGCTGGACGACGAGGGCTCGAACGTCTCGGCGGGGGAGAAGCAGCTCCTCACGATCGCGCGGGCCTTCCTCGCCCGGCCGAGCGTGCTGATCCTCGACGAGGCCACGTCGTCGGTGGACACCCGCACCGAACTGTTGGTGCAGAAGGCCATGAGCGCGTTGCGGGCCGACCGCACCTCGTTCGTCATCGCCCACCGGCTGTCCACCATCCGCGACGCCGGCCTCATCCTGGTGATGGAGGCTGGGCGGATCGTGGAGCAGGGCACCCACGCCGAGCTGCTCGCCCGGGGCGGCGCGTATTACACGCTCTACAACGCACAGTTCGCGGCCCCGGCGGAGGAGGAGGCCTGAGGGGGCCGATCAGAGGCGCGCCTTGACGGACCGCACGCACCAGAACAGCCCGTACGCGATCAGCCCGAGCGCGATCACGATCAGCGCGACGACGCCGAACGGCACGCTCGCGAGCGTCTTGAGACTGCCGTCCAGCCCCGTCGCCTTCGACGGGTCGTAGGTGACCGCGCCGAAGATGACCAGGCCGCCGACCAGCAGCAGGGCGATGCCCTTCGCGATGTAGCCGACGCGGCCGAGGACGCTGATCGCGTCCGCCCAGCGATCCGGCGGCAGTTTCAGGTCGCGCTCGAACTTGTTCGTCACGCCGTTGCGGATGAACACGACTCCGACCACCACCACGATCAGACCGATCAGACCGAGGACGAAGGCGCCGCCCGGAACCGCGAGCAGGTGCGCGCTGCCGGACTTCTGCTTGCCCGTGGAGTTGTGGCCGCCGCCCAGGGAGACCGAGATCGTGACCGCAGCCAGCGCACCGTAGACGACCGCCTTGGCGACCTCCACCACCTTCGTCCCCGCCCCGTGCGCGGTGACCGCCACCAGGAGCTGCCAGAGTGCGAGCACGACGAGCCCGATGACGATCAGCCAGAGGACGAAGACGCCGCCCGGCACCGAGGCGACCGCCTGCAGGGCGCCGGACTGGTCGGCCGTGCCGCCGGCCCCGGCGGCGACCGCCAGCGCGATGACGCCGATGAGGATGTGCAGGAGGCCGATGGAGGCCAGTCCCACGCGGGTCAGGACGCGCACGGTGGTGCTGTGCTCCAGCCGGGCGGCTGTTCGGGAAGGTGAGCTCATGCCCTGCACGGTACCCGGGGTCCCCGGCGCTGAGAATCTCGGGTACCGTAGATAGCTGAGTCCGCCGCGCCATCGCACGGCGGCGAAGATCTGAATAGAGGAGGCCGGCATGGACATCGACCTCAGCGTCTTGCGTCTCATGGAACGCGAGAAGGAGATTCCCTTCGATGAACTGGTGCAGATCATCGAGCAGGCGATCCTGACCGCGTATCTCAAGCACACCAACCAGGCCGACCACCGCCACGGGCACAGCGACCAGCCGCCAGCCGCGCGCGTCCACCTGGACCGCAAGACGGGGCATGTCACCGTCTACGTCCCGGAGCGCGACGAAGAGGGCAACGTCATCGGCGAGGCCGAGGACAGCCCGAGCGACTTCGGCCGCATCGCGGCTTTCGCCGCCAAGCAGGTGATCAACCAGCGGCTGCGCGACATCGCGGACGACGCGGTGCTCGGCGAGTTCCGCGGCCGGGAGGGCGACATCGTCGCCGGCGTCATCCAGCAGGGCCCGAACCCGCGCATGGTGCACATCGACCTGGGCAGCGTGGAGGCCATCCTCCCGCCCGAGGAGCAGGTGCCGGGCGAGGAGTACACGCACGGCTCGCGCATCCGCGTCTACGTCACGAGCGTGTCGAAGGGCGCGAAGGGCCCGTCGATCGTGGTCTCGCGCACCCACCCGGCGCTGGTGCGCAAGCTGTTCGCGCTGGAGGTCCCCGAGATCGCCAGCGGCATCGTCGAGATCGTCTCGCTCGCCCGGGAGGCCGGCCACCGCACCAAGATCGCGGTGCGCGCGACCGAGCCCGGCGTGAACGCCAAGGGCGCCTGCATCGGCGAGCTCGGCCAGCGGGTGCGCGCGGTGACCGCGGAGCTCAACAACGAGAAGATCGACATCGTCGACTACTCGCCCGACCTCGCGACGTTCGTGTCGAGCGCGCTGTCGCCCGCCAAGGTGACCAGCGCGTTCGTGATCGACGAGTCGCTGAAGGCCGTGCGCGCGCTCGTGCCCGACTACCAGCTCTCGCTCGCGATCGGCAAGGAAGGTCAGAACGCGCGCCTGGCGGCGAAGCTCACGGGCGCGAAGATCGACATCCAGCCCGACTCCATCCTGGACGAGAAGTAGAGGGAGGGCTGGATGTCGATCTTCGCACCGTGGCGACGCGGCGAAGCCGTGGCGCCACGGTTGCCGCAGGCACACAAGCACGACATCCAGCCCGACTCCATCCTGGACGAGAAGTAGAAGCCTGCCGAGGGAATGCGAAGCGGTGACGGAGCGTTGGGTTAGAGAGCGGCGCTCCGTCCTGATTCGGCGCAGAGATGCGTGAGGGGTAAGATGGAAACCGTCAGAACGTGCATCGGATGCCGTTCTCGCGCTCCCCGGTCCTCTCTTCTGAGGGTCGTAGCCCAGCAATCGGCCCTGGTGGTGGACCCGTCCGCCATCCTGCCGGGGCGGGGCGCGTGGCTGCATCCGGTCGACGAGTGCGTCGAACTCGCGATCAAGCGCCGGGCCTTCGGGCGCGCGCTCCGCGTGGAGGGCACGCTCGACACCGCGACCATCCGGGTCGCAATTCATTAGAACAGGCTGAAGAAGTTGACTTCACATGAGTGACAACCGATGAGCGGCTCGAAATGAGATCCGTCCGCTACTAACGCCTGCCCTGTCCGGGGTAGGCCCCCAGACAGGAGAATTGTGGCTGCAAAACCACGCGTACACGAGGTCGCGAGCGAGCTCGGCGTCGACAGTAAAGTCGCGCTCGCGAAACTCAAGGAGATGGGCGAGTTCGTCAAGGGACCGTCCTCCAGCATCGAGCCGCCGGTAGCGCGCAAGCTGCGCGCCGCCCTTGAGGCTGAAGGCTTCACCGCCGACAAGGCGTCGGCTCCCAAGGCGGAGGCTCCGCGCCCCGCCGCGCCGCGTCCGCCGGCGCCCGCGTCGAGCGAGTCCGGCTCGCCGAAGCCGCAGGCGCCGCTCTCGGTCGCCGAGCGTCAGGCCGCCGCCGAGAAGGCAGCGGCGGAGAAGGCCGCCGCCGACAAGGCCGCAGCCGAGAAGGCCGCGCAGGCGGCTCCCGCCGCGTCCGCGCCGACCGACGCAGCCAAGCCGGCTTCGCCGCGCCCTGCTGCGGGCGGCGGCTCCGGCTCCGGCTCCAGCAGCATCCCGCGCCCCGGCGCCCCGCGCCCGGGCAACAACCCGTTCTCGTCCAGCCAGGGCATGGGCCAGCGGCCCAGCACCCCGCGGCCGGGCAACAACCCGTTCTCCAGCTCGCAGGGCATGGGCTCGCGTCCGAGCCCGGGCAACATCCCGCGCCCGGCCCCGCCGCGTCCCGGCTCGCCGCGCATCGGCGCGCCCGGCCAGGGCGGCGGAAACCGTCCCGGCCCGCGTCAGGGCGGCGGCGGACGTCCCGGCTTCCAGCAGCGCCCGGGTGGCGCCGGTGGCGCCGCGGGCGGCGGCTTCCAGCGCCCAGGCGGCGGCACGGGCGGCGGCTTCGGCGCCCCGCGTCCGGCCGGCGGCGGCGGTGGCCGCGGTCGTGGCCCCGGCGGCGGCACGGCCGGCGCGTTCGGCCGTGGTGGCGGCAAGTCCAAGGCCCGCAAGTCGAAGCGCGCGAAGCGCCAGGAATTCGAGATGAGGGAAGCTCCGTCGCTGGGCGGCGTGAGCGTTCCCCGCGGTGACGGCGGCACGGTCGTGCGCCTGCGCCGTGGCTCCTCCATCTCGGACTTCGCCGACAAGATCGACGCGAACCCCGCGTCGCTGGTCACCGTGCTCTTCCACCTGGGCGAGATGGCGACCGCGACCGAGTCGCTCGACGAGGCGACCTTCCAGATCCTCGGTGAGGAGCTGGGCTACAAGATCCAGGTCGTCTCGCCCGAGGACGAGGACCGCGAGCTGCTCGAGGGCTTCGACATCGACCTCGACGCCGAGCTGGAGGGCGAGTCCGACGAGGACCTCGAGATCCGGCCCCCGGTCGTCACCGTCATGGGTCACGTCGACCACGGTAAGACGCGCCTCCTCGACGCCATCCGCAACGCGAACGTCGTCGCGGGCGAGGCCGGCGGCATCACCCAGCACATCGGCGCCTACCAGGTGTGGACGGAGCACGACGGCATCGAGCGTGCCATCACCTTCATCGACACCCCTGGTCACGAGGCGTTCACCGCCATGCGTGCCCGTGGTGCGCAGGTGACGGACATCGCGATCCTCGTGGTCGCGGCGGACGACGGCATCATGCCGCAGACGATCGAGGCGCTGAACCACGCCCAGGCGGCGAACGTGCCCGTCGTGGTCGCGGTCAACAAGATCGACAAGCCGGACGCCAACCCGGCCAAGGTCCGCCAGCAGCTCACCGAGTTCGGTCTGGTCGCCGAGGAGTACGGCGGCGACGTCATGTTCGTCGACGTGTCCGCCCGCAACAACATCGGCATCGACTCCCTGCTCGACGCGGTCCTGCTGACCGCCGACGCCGGGCTCGACCTCCGCGCCAACCCGAACAAGGACGCGCGCGGTGTCGCCATCGAGGCGAAGCTCGACAAGGGCCGCGGCGCCGTGGCGACCGTGCTCATCCAGTCCGGAACGCTGCGCGTCGGCGACGCGATCGTCGCGGGCACGGCTTACGGCCGCGTCCGTGCGATGGCCGACGAGAACGGCGACGCCGTCTTCGAGGCCGCGCCGTCCCGACCGGTGCAGGTGCAGGGTCTCTCCAGCGTCCCGCGCGCCGGTGACACCTTCATCGTCACCGAGGAGGACCGCACCGCCCGGCAGATCGCCGAGAAGCGCGAGGCCGCCGAGCGCAACGCCCAGCTGGCGAAGGCGCGCAAGCGCATCTCGCTCGAGGACTTCACCCGTGCTCTGGAAGAGGGCAAGGTCGAGGCGCTCAACCTCATCATCAAGGGCGATGTGTCCGGTGCCGTGGAGGCGCTGGAGGAGTCGCTCATGAAGATCGAGGTCGACGACTCGGTCAGCCTCCGTATCCTGCACCGCGGTGTCGGCGCGATCACCGAGTCGGACATCGACCTGGCGACCATCGACAACGCGATCGTGATCGGCTTCAACGTCCGCCCGGACGTGAAGGCGCGCGAGCGTGCGGCCCGCGAGGGTGTGGACGTCCGCTTCTACTCGGTCATCTACAACGCCATCGAGGACATCGAGAACTCGCTCAAGGGCATGCTCAAGCCCGAGTTCGAAGAGGTCCAGTCGGGTGTGGCCGAGATCCGCGAGGTGTTCCGCTCCTCCAAGTTCGGCAACATCGCTGGTGTCATCGTCCGGTCCGGAACGATCACGCGCAACGCCAAGGCGCGCGTCATCCGCGACGGCGTCGTGGTGGGGGACAACCTCGCCATCGAGTCGCTGCGCCGCTTCAAGGACGACGTCACCGAGGTGCGGACGGACTACGAAGCCGGTATCGGCCTCGGCAAGTACAACGACATCCAGATCGGTGACGAGATCGAGACCACCGAGATGCGGGAGAAGCCCCGCGTCTGAATCATCGGAGCGGCGGCCGGTGGCTCTGCCACCGGCCGCCTTGCCCCGAAAGGAGACACAGTCCCATGGCCGACCCGGCACGCGCGAGGAAGCTCGCGGACAGAATCCAGGTCATCATCGCCAAGCGGCTGGATCGCGGCCTCCGCGACCCGCGGCTCGGCTTCGTGACGATCACCGACGTCCAGGTGACGGGCGACCTCCAGCACGCCACCGTGTTCTACACGGTGTACGGCACCGACCAGGAGCGCGCCGACACGGCCGCTGCCCTGCAGGCGGCGACCGGCATGCTCCGCAGCGAGGTGGGCAAGAACATCACCGCGCGGCTGACGCCGACGCTGGAGTTCCAGCTCGACGCCATCCCGGAGAACGCCGCCCACATCGAGGACCTGCTGCGCCAGGCGCGCGATCACGACACCGAGGTGGCGGGGCTCGCGTCCGGCGCGAGCTACGCCGGCGACGAGGACCCGTACGTGAAGCCGCGCGAGGACGACGAGGAGGACTGAGCGTGTACGCCGTCTCGTTCTACGATCCCGACCCCGACACCACCCCGGAGCGTTTCCAGCGCGTCGTGGAGGCCTACCCGCGCCACAAGGCGTACCTGGACGCGTTCGCGGCCGAGACCGGCGACGTGCTGATGATCGGCACCTTCGGCGACCCCGGCACGCAGGGGTCGATGGCCGTGTTCCGGTCGCGGGAAGCCGCCGAGCGGTTCCGCGACGGCGACCCGTTCTTCACCGAGGGGCTCGTGTACCGGTCGCGGATCCTGGACTGGGACCCGATCGTCTTCGCCGAGGCCTGAGCGCTTCGACTCAGGGCAGCGTGTACCCGCCGCCCTCCGCGACCGCGAGGCCGTCGGCCAGCAGCCCGCGGAGCGCGCGGTCGCGCTGGTCGGCGTCGGGCCAGACGTCCTCCAGCTCGGCGGCGGTGACCGGGATGTGCGAACCGCGCAGTTCCACGAGGATGCGGCCGCGCACCTGCCGGTCGCTGCCCTCGTACTTCTTCTGGACCGCCTTGCGCGGGCCGTCGTACGCGGGGTAGCCCGCCGTCCGCCACGCGCAGGTCGCCGTGAGCGGGCACTCGTCGCAGCGCGGCGAACGGGCGACGCAGACGATGGCACCGAGCTCCATCATCCCGGCGTTGAAGGCGGCGGCCGCCGGGCGGTCGTCGGGGAGCAGCGCCGTCATGGCCGTCAGGTCGCGGCGTGCGCTCGGCGGCCCCGGCTCGCCCTGCCCGTCGACGGCGCGCGCGATGACGCGACGCACGTTGGTGTCGACCACGGGATGGTGCGCCCCGTACGCGAACACCGCGACGGCGCGCGCGGTGTAGTCGCCGATCCCCGGGAGCGCGAGCAGCGCCTCCACGTCGTCGGGCACCACGCCGCCGTGCCGATCGGTGATGGCGACGGCGGCGGCGTGCAGCCAGAGCGCCCTGCGCGGGTAGCCGAGCGACTGCCAGGCGCGCACCGCCTCGCCGGGCGGCACCGCGGCGAGGTCCGCCGGCGTCGGCCAGCGGGTCAGCCACTCCTCCAGGCGCGGGATCACGCGCGCCACCGGCGTCTGCTGCAGCATGAACTCGCTGACCAGGGTGCCCCACGGGGTGAAGCCGTCGCGGCGCCAGGGGAGGTCGCGGCGGTTGGCGTGGTACCAGTCCACCACCGCCGTGGCGAACGCTTCGGGCATGCATCGAGGCTACCGGGTGCGGCGGCATATGCTCATGGCATGATGCTGCCTCCGACGCCGCGGGTGCTGGCCCTCCGCGAGATCGTGGCGGAGGTGCGCGCGCTCGCGCCGGGCGGCCGGGTGATCGTCGCGGTGGACGGCGGCGGCGGCACCGCGGGCTTCGCGGACGACCTCGCCGCGGTGTTCCGGGAGTCCGGCGTCGACACGCACCGGGCGTCCGTGGGCGACTTCCATCGGCCGCGCGCCGACCGGACGTTCTTCGGCCCCGAGACGCCGGAGCGCTACTACCGGGACGCGTTCGACTACTCGACGTTGCAGCGGGTGCTCCTCGACCCGTTCCGGATGGGAGGGAGCGCCGGGTTCCAGACGGCGGCCTTCGACGAGGTGCGGGACGCGCCGCTCACCAGCCGGTGGGAGACCTCCGGCCCCGACGCGGTGCTCGTCATCGACGGCGAGTTCCTGCTGCGGCCCGAGCTGCGGCGGGAGTGGAACGCGTCGGTGCTGCTGGTGAACGCGCCGCAGCGGGCGGTGTACGAGGAGGATGCGCGGCCGCGGGCGTTCGCGACCATCCTCGTCGACGACTCGGACCCGCAGGCGCCAGTGCGGGTGCCTCGGTCCGAGCCGGCCTAGCGGCCCAGCAGGGGATCAAGCCGGCTGGCGACCTCGGCGGGCGCGATGAACGCCTTCGTTACCTCCACCTCGTGCACCAGGGCGGTCAGCGCAGCGTTGACCGGCGCCTCCCGGCCGATCGCGCGCGCCTCGGCGACGACCGCGCCGTTCAGGTAGTCGATCTCGCTGAGCTGGCCGCGGCGGATGCTCTGCAGCGTGGAGCCGGGGTTCGGCGTCGCGCCCATCCTGCGTCGCATCAGCAGCGGGACGACCTGCGCCAGCCCGCGCGGGGCCGACGCCACGAAGCGCAGGATCCGGTCGTTCAGGCCCTGGATGCTGCCGAAGCGGACGCCGCGCGCGATGCCGACCCGGACGGCCTCCTGGAGGCTCGCGGTGATGATCGGGCGCAGGATGCGGCTCCCGAGCGTCTCCTGGGCGCTGAGGCCGGTGATCGCGGGCATGGCGTTGACCTGGTTGACGATGAGCTTGGTCCACTGGCAGCCGGTGAAGTTGTCGACGGCGAAGGCGGGCATCGCGGCATCGAGGATGCGGGCGGCCTCCACGGCGCTCGCCGGCGGCTCGCCGTCCCCGGCGCCGAGGTAGGTGTTCGCGGTGGTCGTCACGGTGACGTGGCCGGGGGAGAGGTAGCTGGCGGCGTAGAGCGCGAGCGCGCCCACGCAGTCCGAACCGGGCAGCAGCTCGGTCGCGACGCGGAGTCCGGCGAGGCCGTTCTGCACGACGACGACTGTGACGCCGTCCAGCAGGGCGGCGTTGTCGCGGATGGCGGCTTCGGCGTCCTGCGCCTTGGTGCAGACGAACACGAGCTCTGGCCGGGTCTGCAGCCGCTCGGCGGCCGCGACCCGCGCGGTGTGGACGCCCCAGCCGCCATCGAGCCGGAGGCCGTCGGCGCGGATGGCCGCGAGCTGCTCGCCGCGCGCGGTGACCTCCACGAGGTGCCCGACCCGGTCGAGCAGCGCCGCGATCGTGCCGCCGATGGCCCCTGCTCCGATCACGCCGATTCGCACGGGTCCAGCCTAGGTGTCGCGCGCGGCCGCGAACGAACTGGCAGAACACGCCGTCTCGCGAGGGTGCGAGACGGCGTGTCCTGCCAGGTGGATGACGCTAGTCGGCGAGGACCGGGGTCGGCTCGGCGGTGGCCTCGGCCGCTGCGGCGGCGCCGAGAGCGCCGGGCTCGGCGTCGGCGGCGTGCGAAGCCGCGGCGAGCTCGGCGGCCCGCCGCCGGCTGGGCAGCGCGAGCGAGATCACCGCGGCCAGCGCAAGCGCTCCGGCGCCGACCCAGACGGCCGGGATGGCCGCGCTCACGTAGCCGGTCGGGGTGAGCGTGCCGCCCGCTCCGGTGAACACCGCGGTCAGCACGGCGACGCCGAGGGCGACGCCGATCTCCCGCAGCGTGGAGTTGGTGCCGGAGGCCTTCGCGTGGTCGGCCGTGCGCATGTTCGCCAGCACGGCGGTCGAGCTCGGCGCGAACACCAGGCCCATCCCGATCCCGGCCAGCAGGAACGGCGGCCACATCTGCGAGTACGGCAGGTCGGCGGACAGCGTTCCGGCGATCCAGGCGATCGCTCCGGCGAGGAACACCAGCCCCACGACGATCGGCAGGCGCGTGCCGGTGCGTCCCGACACGAGGCCCGTCAGGGGCGCGACGACCATCGGCGCAAGCGTCCACGGCATGGTCATCACGCCGGCCTCCAGCGGGGTGTGTCCCTGCACGACCTGCAGGAACTGGATGAGGATGAAGATCGCGCCGAAGATCCCGAAGCTGAAGGTGACGCCGACCAGGTTAGCGACGGTGAAGCTGCGGTCGCGGAACAGCCGCAGCGGCAGCAGCGGAGCGGACGTGCGCGACTCCCAGAACACGAACGCGATCAGCAGCGCGCTGCCTGCGATCAGCGAGAACAGCACCTCCGCACTGCCCCAGCCCGCGTCGTTGCCGCGGACGATGCCGTAGACGAGTCCGAGCACGCCGGGCGCGGCGAGCAGCAGACCGACGATGTCCGCGCGCACCCGGTCCCCGAAGCTGTTCGGGAGGGCGAGCAGCACGAGTGGGGCGGCGATGACGCCGAGCGGGACGTTGAGCCAGAAGATGGCCTGCCAGTTCCAGCCCTGCACCACCGCGCCGCCGATCAGCGGGCCGAGGGCGACGCCGAGGCCGGAGATGCCGCCCCAGATGCCGATGGCGGCCGGGCGGAGGCGCTGGCTGACACTGCCGGCGAGCAGGGTGAGGGAGAGTGGGAGGAGCGCTGCGGCCCCGGCGCCTTGCACCGCGCGGGCGGCGATCAGCATCCACGGCTCGGTCGCGAGGGCGCTCGCGGCGCTGGCGAGGGTGAAGACGACGATGCCGCCGAGGAACACCGAGCGGCGGCCGAGCCGGTCGCCCATCCCGACGGCCATGAGCATGAGCGTCGCGAAGCTGAGCGTGTAGGCGTTGACGACCCACTGCAGCTGCTCGATGGAGGCGCTGAGGTCGCGGGCGATGACGGGGAGAGCGCTGGTGACGACCAGGTTGTCGAGGGTCGCCATGAACATCGGGAGGGAGGCCGCGACGATCGCGAGCCAGACCGGGACGCGGCGAGCGGGGGAGCCGGCGCGGGCCGAGGTGTCGGTGCCCGGCTGTGGTGTGCGGAGAGCAGTCATGGGACTCATCGCTTCCTGGGTTGATGACGGGTTTTCTCGGGAGAGGTTTGTGAGTAATCGAATGATTACAACGAACAGTAGTAATCCGCTGATAACATGTCAAGCATGACTTCGGCGATCAGTGAACGGATCCCCTCGGCCGAGCGGCGCGAGCAGATCCTCGGCGCGGCGAGCCTCGTGTTCGGGGAGCGCGGCTACTTCGGCGCGACCACCGACCAGATCGCCAAGGCGGCCGGGATCAGCCAGCCCTACGTGGTGCGGATGTTCGGCAGCAAGGAGAACCTCTTCGTCGAGGTGCTGCAGCGCGCGCTCGACAAGCTGATGGTGAGCTTCCAGTCCACGATCGACGAGTGGAAGGCAGAGGGCTCGCCCGCGGGCGAGGACGACGGCGCGCTCCACGAGATCGGCCGCAGGCTGGGGCTGGCGTACGTCAACCTCCTGGAGGACCGCGGCATCCTGCTCTCGCTCATGCAGGCGTTCGCGATGGGCAACGACCCGGTCATCGGCGAGCGCGCCCGCGAAGGCTTCCTCGGGATCTACAAGATGGTCCGCGACCAGGTCGGCTTCTCGCCGGACGAGGCGCGCAGCTTCCTCGCCGAGGGCATGCTGCTCAACACGGTGCTCGGGCTCAAGCTGCCCGCCGAGTACGGCAAGGACGTCTGCGCCACGGAGATCATCGAGTCCACGTTCCGCACCAAGCTCCAGCTCGTCCTCGACATCGCCGGCGAGAACGCATGACCGGCAGCGGTCTGATCTTGGTCGACAAGCCGGGGGGCTGGACGAGCCACGACGTCGTCGCGCGCGTGCGCCGGCTGGCCGGCACCCGCAAGGTGGGCCACGCGGGCACGCTCGACCCGATGGCGACGGGGCTGCTCATCCTCGGCATCAACTCCTCGACCCGGCTGCTGACCTACATCGTCGGCGCCGACAAGGAGTACCTGGCGACCATCCGGCTCGGGGCGACCACGACGACCGACGACGCCGAGGGCGACGTGGTGACCGAGGCCGATCCCGCCGCCGTCGCAGCGGTCACCGACGACGCCATCGCCCGCGGCATCCGGGCGCTCACCGGCGAGATCGAGCAGGTCCCGAGCTCGGTGAGCGCGATCAAGGTGGACGGCAAGCGCGCCTACGCGCGGGTGCGGGCCGGCGAGGAGGTCGTCCTCCAGCCGCGCGCCGTGACCATCGCGGAGTTCGAGCTGCTGGCGGCACGGCGGCTGCCGGACGCCGAAGCACCTGTCGCCATCGAGCTCGATGTGCGCGTGGTCTGCTCCTCCGGCACCTACATCCGGTCGCTTGCGCGCGACCTCGGCGCGGACCTCGGCGTCGGCGGCCACCTCACCGCGCTGCGCCGCACCCGGGTCGGGCCGTTCGACGTGCGGGAGGCCGGCGAACTCGATACGCTCGATCCCGCGTCGGCCCTCATCCCCGCCGCACGAGCGGCCTCCGAGCTGTTCGAGACGCTCGAGCTGACCGAGCAGCAGGCGATCGACCTGACGCACGGCCGGCGCATCCACATCGCCGACCGGGAGGGACCGGGAGGCGGACCCGTCGCCGCCATCGCCCCCGGTGGCCACCTC
Organism: Leifsonia sp. EB34; assembly: GCF_041260585.1. Lineage (NCBI taxonomy): Bacteria > Bacillati > Actinomycetota > Actinomycetes > Micrococcales > Microbacteriaceae > Leifsonia > Leifsonia sp. EB34. The sequence continues at coordinate 281,805 of NZ_JBGCCV010000001.1, read as the reverse complement.
GTGGGACTCATCGAGTTCCGCGGAAAGGAAGCCAGGACCCTCGTGAACTTCCCGACCGACGAGATCGCCTCCGCATGATCGAATGGTTCGTGGCGCTGCAGGTCGGCGTCGCCGTGATCGGCGGCGTGCTCTGCCTGGTGCTCGGGTTCGCCGGGCGGGTCCCCGGCGACGTCTCCATGGGAGCCGTCGCGCTCGTGGAGCTGCTGCTGATCGTCCAGCTCGTGATGGCCATCGTCGCCCCGCTGGTCGGCAACCCGCCCACCGGCAGCCTGGCGGAGTTCTACATCTACCTGATCTCCGCGCTGCTGCTGCCGCTCGCCGGCGGCTTCTGGGCACTGATCGAACGCAACCGGTGGAGCACAGTCATCCTGGGCGGGGTCTGCCTCGCCATCGCGGTGATGGTGTACCGGATGGGGCAGATCTGGTTCGTGCAGGGCGCCTGAGCCCGCGCGAGAAGACCTGGGCCCGCGCGAGAAGACCTGGGCCGCGCGAATAGAATCGTTAGCGATGTCCCACCACACCATGCCCGACCGCGCGAAGAGCGGGGGCGAGGCGCCGAAGCGCCGCGTCTCCGGCATCGGCCGCGTCCTCGTGTTCGTCTACGGGGTGCTGGCGCTGGCCGCCACCGGCCGCAGCGTCTTCCAGATCATCGACCGCTTCCACGAGGCGCCGGTCGCGTTCACGCTCTCCGGACTCTCCGCGGCCGTCTACATCGTGGCGACCATCGCGCTCATCGCGCCGGGGCGGGTCTGGTACCGGGTCGCCTGGATCACGATCACCTTCGAGCTGGTGGGCGTGCTCGTGATCGGGTCGCTCAGCCTGTTCGCGCCCGCGACGCTGGGCCTCCACGACATCGACCCGTTCGGGCGCGACGCGACCGTGTGGTCGGTCTACGGCATGGGCTACCTGTTCATCCCGCTGGTGCTGCCGATCCTCGGCCTGCTCTACCTCTCGAGGCACCACCCGCCCGCGGGGGAGCCTTCGTGAGGGTGTTCGGCTCCGTCGAGGAGATCCCGGACGGCTTCGGGCCGAGCGCCGTCACGATCGGCAAGTTCGACGGCGTGCACACCGGCCACCGCGCGGTGATCGACCGGCTGCGCGCGGTCGCCGCCGAGCAGGGGCTGACCGCGGCGGTCGTCACGTTCGACCGCAACCCGCTGGAGGTGCTGGCGCCCGAGAAGTGCCCGGCCTCGCTGGTCAGCAACCGGCAGAAGCTGGCACTGCTGGCGGAGACCGGGATCGACGCGACCCTCATGGTCGCCTTCGACCGTTCGCTCGCGGACCTTCCCCCTGAGGAGTTCGTGCACCGCATCCTGGTCGACCGGCTCCACGCCGCGGCCGTGCTCGTCGGCAGCGACTTCCGGTTCGGCGCGCGCGGGGTCGGCGACGTCGCCCTGCTGCGCGAGCTGGGGGAGCGCTACGGCTTCACCGTCGAGCTGATCGACGACGTACGGCCAGAGCACGGCCGGCGGGTGTCCTCCACCTGGATCCGGGAGCTGCTGGCCGCGGGCGACGTCGGTCACGCCGCCGAGCTGCTGGGCACCGTCCCGACGGTGCGCGGGGTCGTCGTCCACGGGGCGGCGCGCGGACGCGAGCTCGGCTTCCCGACCGCGAACCTGTCGCCGGAGTCGGAGGGGCTCATCCCGGCCGATGGCGTGTACGCCGGCTGGCTGACCGACGACGACGGCACCCGCTATCCCGCCGCCATCTCGGTCGGCAACAACCCGACGTTCGAGGGCGTGCCGCAGAAGCAGGTGGAGGCCTACGTGCTCGACCGCGAGCTCGACCTCTACGGCCACACGGTCGACGTGGCGTTTTCGGAGCGCATCCGCGGCATGGTCGCCTACGCCGGGATCGAGCCGCTGATCGCGCAGATCGCCGCGGATGTGGAGCAGGCCCGGCGCATCCTGACGGCCGAGCGCGCGTGAGCGAGACCGCCCCGAACACCGAGTCGACGGCCTCCGAGTCGACGGCCTCCGCGCCGCCGGTCGCGCCGCCCCGACCGCTCTGGCAGGGCCGCGCGGTCGCGCTGCTGGGCATCCTGCTGGTCGCCGCGAACCTGCGCACCGCGGTCGCCGCGCTCTCGCCGATCTTCGCCGAGATCCGGGTCGAGTTCCCGGTGTCGAGCGTCGGCGTCGGGCTGCTCGGGATGCTGCCGCCGGTCTTCTTCGCCCTCTTCGGCCTGCTCGCGCCGACCTTCACCCGTCGCCTCGCGCTGGAGACCGTGCTGCTCATCGCGCTGGGCGTGATGCTGGCCGGGCACCTCCTGCGGGCCACGGCAGGCTCGTTCACGATGCTCGCGGTGGGCTCGGCCGTCACGTTCGCGGGGATGGGCGTCGGCAACGTCCTGCTGCCTCCGCTGGTCAAGCGGTACTTCCCCGATCGGATCGGCCTGGTGACGTCGCTCTACGCGACGGTGATGTCGGTGAGCACCCTGCTGCCGCCGCTCCTCGCCGTGCCGGTCGCGGACGCCGCGGGCTGGCACGTCTCGGTGGGGATGTGGGCGTTGGTGAGCGTGCTGGCGATCGTGCCGTGGCTGCGCATCCTGATCACCCGCCGGCCGGCGCATCCCGCGCACGACGTGGAGGTCGAAGGGGCCGGCCACGCGCTGGGCCGCCCGATCTGGCGCTCGGGCCTGGCGTGGGCGATGGCGGTGGTGTTCGCGGTCTCGAGCCTGAACGCGTACGCGATGTTCGCGTGGCTCCCGCAGCTCGTGCACGACGTCGCCGGGACGCCGCCGGCGGAGGCGGGCGCGCTGCTGTCGATCTACGCCGGGATGGGCATCCCGGCCGGCCTGCTGGTGCCGCTGCTGGCCGCGCGGATGCGGAACGTGTCGCTGCTGATCTACGTCGGCGTCGCGCTCTTCGTCGCGGGCTACGCCGGGCTCGTGTTCGCGCCGATGACCGCGACCTGGCTCTGGGTCGCGTTCGCCGGCCTCGGCCCGCTGCTGTTCCCTTTGAGCCTGGTGCTGATCAACATGCGCACCCGGACGCACGCCGGCTCCGTCGCGCTGAGCGGCTTCACGCAGGGATTCGGCTACACGCTCGGGGCGCTGGGGCCGCTCGCCGTGGGTATCCTCCACCAGGTCACCGACGGCTGGACCGTGCCGCTCGTGGTGCTCACAGCGACCGCGCTGGCGGCCGCGGCGGCGGGCGCCGTCGTCGCGCGGCCGGTGCCGCTCGAAGACCGCTGACGGCAACTCCGGAACATCGGCTGCGAAGCGGCTCGTTCCGTCCGTAGTTCCGGAGATCCGCGGCCGCGACGCTGGGATCTCCGGAGTTGGTGACGCGCTCGTTTCCTCCGGAGATCCGGCCGCCGACGGCCCGAATCTCCGGAGTTACGGAGATTTTGGCGGCGTGGCGAGGCGGGGCTCCGGAGTTACCGGCACCGCGCTAGCGCGGGTTCGCCGGGAGCAGGGTGCTGCGGTGGACGAGGGCGGCCGCGCCGATGAGCGGGCCCTCCGACGAGAGCGCGCTCGGGACGATGCGCACCTTGCGGACGAACGGGAAGTAGTGCGCCTCGATGACCTCGCGCATGTGCGTGAACAGGTCGGGGGTGGAGTGCGAGAAGCCGCCGCCGATCGCGACCAGTTCCAGGTCGAGCAGCGCCGTCGCAGAGGCGATGGCGTGGCCGACGGCGCGGCCGGTGCGCGTGATCGCCGCCACGGCGACCTCGTCGCCGGCGGCGTACGCCGCGGCGAGCTCCTCGCCGGTGCCGCCGGTGAAGCCCTGCCGGCGCGCCCAGGCGACGGTGTGCGGGCCGGAGGCGATCGCCTCCAGCGCATACGGCGCCCCGAAGGTGTCCTCACCCCGGATGTCGCCCACCTCCACATGCCCGATGTGCCCCGCGTTGCCGGTCGGGCCGGTGATGACCCGCCCGTCGACGATGAGACCGCCGCCGATGCCGGTCGAGATCACCATGCCCATCACGTTGTCGACGCCCTGCGCGGCGCCGACCCAGTGCTCGGCCATCGTGATGGCCACGCCGTCCATCTCCAGCGTCACCGGCACGTCGAGGCCGAGAGAGGCCGCCACCGAGCCGATGAAGTCGCGGAGCGGGTAGTCGCGCCAGTCCGGCACATTCAGCGGCGAGACCAGGCCGCGTCTGCGGTCGATCGGGCCGGCGCAGCCGATGCCCACGCCGACGATCGTCGCGCCGTCCGGGAGCGCGGCGAACGCGTCGCGCACGACACCGCCCACCGAGGCCTCCAGGTCGGCGACCGTCGCGCCGCGGCCGGTGGGGAGGCGGTGGCGGGAGCCGGGGAGGAGGACGCCGTCCGCGTCGACGAGGGCGGCTTCGACCTTGGTTCCGCCGAAGTCGACGGCGAGTGCGAGGGGAGTGGCAGACACGAGCCAACGATAAACGAAAGCAGCCCTGCTCATTTGAGCGTAGAGCGCGCAACCGTTGCACACCGACCTAAGCTGGTGGGGTGGCCCTGAACGATTCCGACGAGATCCTCGCCGTCAAAGCCGCAGAGCTGTACTACGAAGCCGGCAAGACCCAGGACGAGATCGGCGTCGCCCTGAACGTCTCCCGCTGGAAAGTCGGGCGGCTGCTGGTGGCGGCGCGCGAGCACGGCTTCGTGCGCATCGAGATCGTCCACCCGAGCGCCAGGAAGTTCTCGCTGGAGCGCGAGCTGTGCGGTTTCTACGGGCTCCAGGACGCCGTCGTCGTGCCCGCCGCCGAGTCCGACGCGGACTCCCAGGCCCGCGTCGCGCAGGCCGCGGCCGACTACCTGACCACCTTGCGCCCCGTCCCGCGCACCCTCGGCGTGAGCTGGGGCCGCACGCTCCACGCCGTCGCCGCGCGGCTGCGCCCGGGCTGGGCGGTCGGAGTGAACCCCGTGCAGATCAACGGCAGCGTGTCGAGCACCCGGCAGGCCACGGCCGCCGCCGACACCGCCGTCGTGATGGCCCGCAAGGCCCAGGGCACCGCCACGCTGCTGCCGAGCCCTGCGATCTTCGAGCACGAGTCCACCCGCCGTGCCATCGAGGCGGACCGGTCCGTCCAGTCGGTGCTGGAGCTCGCGCGCAGCGCCAACGCCTACCTGTTCAGCGCGGGCGTGGTCGACACCAGCTCGGTCCACGTCGACTCGGGGTACCTGTCGCCGGAGGACGTGCTCGCGCTGGCGGCCAAGGGCGCCGTCGGCGACGTCGTGGGCCGCTTCATCGACGAGGACGGGCAGGTCGCCGACCCCGAGCTGGACGGTCGCACCCTCGGCCTCAGCCTGGACGAGCTCCGCAACGCCGGCACCGCCATCGCCGTCATCGCGGGGGAGGCCAAGCACGGCATCGCTCATGCGGTCGTCGCCAGCGGCCTGTGCACCATCCTGATCACCGACGAGTCGACCGCCAACGACCTCCTCGGCCGTGCGCCGAACATGAGAAAGCAGACGCCATGACCATCGAAACGACACCGCCCGTGCGCACCCTCGCGCCGGCGGCCCGCGCCGTCGAGGTGCTGGGCGGCGACCTCACCGAGGGCTCGCTCCGGCGCTACCTCGGCGGCATCCCCGGCGTGGATGCCGTCGGCCTGGAGCAGCGCGCCGCCGGCCTCGGCACCCGCTCCATCAAGACCACCAGCAAGGCGTGGGCGCTCGACAAGATCATCGAGCTCATCGACCTGACCACGCTGGAGGGCGCCGACACGCCCGGCAAGGTGCGCTCGCTCGTCGCGAAGGCGCTCACGCCCGACCCGAGCGACCTGACCGCGCCGCGGCCCGCCGCGGTGTGCGTGTACGGCGACATGGTGCCCTACGCCGTGGAAGCCCTCGGTGCCGCCCACGCCGGCCGCGTCGCCCGCGAGACCGGGCAGCACGGCGGCATCAACGTCGCCGCGGTCGCCACCGCCTTCCCGTCCGGCCGCGCCTCCCTGCCGGTCAAGCTGGCCGACACCGCCGACGCGGTCGCGGCCGGCGCCGACGAGATCGACATGGTCATCGACCGCGGTGCGTTCCTCTCCGGCCGCTACGGCCTCGTGTTCGACGAGATCGTGGCCGTCAAAGAGGCCTGCCGCCGCGACGACGGCAGCTACGCCCACCTCAAGGTCATCCTGGAGACCGGCGAGCTCAACACCTACGACAACGTGCGCCGGGCATCCTGGCTGAGCATCCTCGCCGGCGCCGACTTCATCAAGACCTCCACCGGCAAGGTCTCCCCGGCGGCGACGCTCCCGGTGACGCTGCTGATGCTGGAGGTCGTGCGCGACTGGCACCGCCTGACCGGCGAGGAGATCGGCGTGAAGCCGGCCGGCGGCATCCGCTCGTCGAAGGACGCCATCAAGTACCTCGTGACGGTCGCCGAGACCATCGGCGAGCGCTGGCTGCAGCCGCACCTGTTCCGGTTCGGCGCCTCCAGTCTCCTGAACGACGTGCTGCTGCAGCGCCAGAAGCTGCACACCGGGCACTACTCCGGCGCCGACTACGTGACGATCGACTGAGACGGGACGACAACACCATGAGCTTCCTCGAATACGCCCCGGCCCCCGAGTCGCGCGCGATCCTCAACCTGCGCGACCAGTACGGCCTCTTCATCGACGGCGAGTTCGTCGACGGGCACGGCACGCCGTTCCAGACCATCTCCCCGGCGACGGAGGAGCGCATCGCGACCATCGCGACCGCCGACTCCGCCGACGTCGACCGCGCCGTCGCCGCGGCCCGCCGCGCCTACGAGCGCACCTGGTCGCGGATGAGCGGCAGCGACCGCGGCAAGTACCTGTTCCGCATCGCGCGCCTCATCCAGGAGCGCGCCCGCGAGCTCGCCGTGGCCGAGAGCCTCGACAACGGCAAGCCGATCAAGGAGAGCCGCGACGTCGACGTCCCCCTGGTCGCGGCCTGGTTCTTCTACTACGCCGGCTGGGCCGACAAGCTGGAGCACGCCGGCCTCGGCCCCGCGCCCCGCGCACTCGGCGTGGCCGCCCAGGTCATCCCGTGGAACTTCCCGCTGCTGATGCTGGCGTGGAAGATCGCTCCGGCCCTTGCCGCGGGCAACACGGTCGTCCTCAAGCCCGCCGAGACCACCCCGCTGACCGCGCTGCTGTTCGCCGAGATCGTGCAGCAGGCCGACCTCCCCGCCGGTGTCGTCAACATCGTCACGGGCGCGGGGGAGACCGGCCGCGAGCTGGTCGCCCACCCGGACGTCAACAAGGTGGCCTTCACCGGCTCCACCGCCGTCGGCCGCGAGATCGCGCGGTCGGTGGCCGGCACCGAGAAGAAGCTCACGCTGGAGCTCGGCGGCAAGGCGGCGAACATCGTCTTCGACGACGCGCCGATCGACCAGGCCATCGAGGGCATCGTCAACGGCATCTTCTTCAACCAGGGCCACGTCTGCTGCGCGGGCAGCCGCCTGCTGGTGCAGGAGAGCGTGCACGACGAGGTCGTGGACCGACTGAAGCGCCGCCTCTCAACGCTGCGCCTCGGCGACCCGCTGGACAAGAACACCGACATCGGCGCGATCAACAGCGCCGAGCAGCTCCAGCGCATCCGCGAGCTCTCCGACATCGGTGAGGCCGAGGGCGCCGACCGCTGGACGGCCGAGTGCGCCATCCCGGAGAACGGCTTCTGGTTCGCGCCGACCATCTTCGACAACGTGTCGACCAGCCACCGGATCGCCCGCGAGGAGATCTTCGGCCCGGTGCTGTCGGTGCTGACCTTCCGCACCCCGGCGGAGGCCATCGCCAAGGCGAACAACACGCCGTACGGCCTCTCGGCCGGCATCTGGACCGACAAGGGCAGCCGCATCCTGGCCGTCGCCGACAAGCTCCGCGCCGGCGTGATCTGGGCGAACACCTTCAACCGGTTCGACCCGGCCAGCCCGTTCGGCGGCTACAAGGAGTCCGGCTACGGCCGCGAGGGCGGCCGCCACGGCCTCGGCGCCTACCTGGTGCCCGGGCGCTCGCTGCCCGCCGCACGCTCGCTGCCCGCCGAGCGCACCTCCACCCGCACCACGACCCGCACCACGACCCGCAAGGGAGCGACGAAATGAGCCGCCTGGCCGTGCCCAAGACCTACAAGCTCTACATCGGCGGGAAGTTCCCGCGTTCCGAGTCCGGCCGCACCTACGAGGTCGTCTCCGCGAAGGGCGCGTTCCTGGCGAACGCCGCCAAGGCCTCCCGCAAGGACGCCCGTGACGCCGTGGTCGCCGCGCGCGGCGCGCTGTCCGGCTGGGCCGGCGCTACGGCGTACAACCGCGGCCAGGTGCTGTACCGGATCGCCGAGCTGCTGGAGGGCCGCCGGGCCCAGTTCGTCGACGAGATCCAGCAGGCGGAGGGCGTCTCCGCGGCCGCCGCCGGCGCCCAGGTGGACGAGGCGATCGACCGCTGGGTCTGGTACGCCGGCTGGGCCGACAAGTTCGCCCAGGTGGTGGGCAACGCCAACCCCGTCGCCGGCCCGTACTTCAACATCTCGGTGCCGGAGCCGACCGGCGTGGTCGCGATCGTCGCCCCGCAGGACTCCGGCCTGCTCGGCTTCGTCAGCGCCGTCGCCCCGGCGCTGGTGGCCGGTAACACGGTCGTCGTCGTGGCCAGCGAGCGCTTCCCGCTCTCGGCGATCAGCCTGAGCGAGGTGCTCGCGACGAGCGACGTGCCGGGTGGGGTGGTCAACATCCTCACCGGGTCGCCGGCGGAGATCGCGCCATGGCTGGCCTCCCACGCCGACGTCAACGCGCTCGACCTGGTCGGTGCGGGAGCGCTGGAGTGGGTGGACCTGCAGATCGCCGCGGCGGACACGCTGAAGCGCGTGCTCACCCCCGAGAACGGCCCCGACGCCGCAGCGCCCTCGCTCGACCGCATCGCGTTCTTCACCGAGACGAAGACGGTCTGGCACACCAAGTCGCTGCTGTAACGGCCTGGTCGCCGTCGGCACCCTTCCGACCTCCCGCGATCTGAGGGAGGATGGGAGGATGAGCGACGGGTGGGGAGCGGGGCACGGAACTCTCGTCCTGGTCGGCGACAGCCTGACCCAGGGCGGCGACTGGGCGGCCTGGCTGCCCGGTGAGGACGTCGTCAACCTGGGCGTAGCGGGGGACACCTCGGACGACGTGCTCGCCCGCCTGGGCGACGTGGTGGAGGCCCGCCCGGCGGTGGTCGCCCTGCTCATCGGGACCAACGACCTGGCCTGGCGCCGGTCGGTCGAGCACGTCGTCCGCAACATCGAGAGCATCCTGGTCACGCTCCGCAAAGAACTGCCCGAGGTGCGCATCCTGGTGCAGTCGGTGCTGCCGCGCGGCCACGAGTTCGCCGACCAGATCCGCGACATCAACCGCCACCTGTGGCAGTTCGCCCCCACCGTCCACGCTGCCTGGCTCGACCTCTGGCCGGCGATGGCGCTGGAGGACGGCGAGCTGAACCCGGCCTACACCGACGACCGCCTCCACCTCAACGCGGAAGGGTACCGGGCCTGGCTGGGGGAGCTGGTGCCCGGCCTGGAGCGGGCGCGGCAGTTGCCGCCGAGCAGTCGGGCGATCCAGTTGCCGGATCTGGGCGGGGCGGCGTAGGCGGGGCAGCGTAGGCGGGCCTGGGCCTACCGCCCCCGCAACAGCGACTCGTAGAACCGGATCCCGCGCAGCCACGTCGCCACCCGGATGCGCTCGTTGCGCGCGTGCAGCGTTCCGCGCTCCTCGCCGCTCATCTCGAACGGGGTGAACCGGTAGACCGCGTCGCTGATCGCCGTGAAGTGGCGGCCGTCGCTCGCGCCGAGCATGATGTACGGCGTCACCACCGCGTCCGGGTGCACGGCCGCGATGCTTGCCGCCACCTCCTCCCACTCCGGGCCGGTCGTGGGGGAGACCGGGGACGGTTCGCTCGCGTCGACCGCCTCGATGCGCACCAGCGGGTCGTGGATCGCGCGGCGCAGGTGCGCGAGGGTCGCCGCGACGCTCGACCCGACCGCGATGCGCACGTTGACCACCGCCGAAGCGGTCTCCGGCAGCGCGTTGGCGGCGAGACTGCCGCTGAGCTGCGTGACCGCGGTCGTGGTGCGGACGATCGCGCGCGTCTCGTCGCTCAGCCGGCCGAGCACGGCGACCAGGGCCGGCTTCAGCCGGCGGGCCCGCGTGAAGACCGCGCGCAACGGGCCGGTCGCGTGGGCGCCGAGCGTCTCCACCATCTGCAGGTTCGTGTCGCTGAGGCGGGCCGGGAACGGTCTGTCGTTCAGCCGGGTGATCGCCCTCGCCAGCCGCACCGTCGCCGTCATCCTCGGCGGGGTGGACGCGTGGCCGCCGTGCTGCTCGACCGTCAGCCGGACGCTCGTGATGCCCTTTTCACTCACGCCGACCACGGCGATCGGCTTGGTCACGCCCGGGAAGATGCCGTCGACCACCGCGCCGCCCTCGTCCAGCACCAGGGCCGGCCGCACGCCGCGCTCGGCGAGGGCGGCGACGATGGCCTGGGCGCCGGAGCCGACCGTCTCCTCGTCGTGGCCGAAGCTGAGGTACACATCCGCCGCGGGGGTGTGGCCGGCGGTCACCAGGGCCTCCACCGCTTCGAGGATGGCGACGAGCGCGCCCTTGTCGTCCAGCGTGCCGCGGCTCCACAGCACGCGCTCGTCACCGGACCCGGTGAGCTCCGCGCCGAACGGCGGGTGCTGCCAGCCCTCGTCGGTGGCGGGGACGACGTCGTAGTGCGCCATCAGGACGGTCGGGGCGCCGTCCCCAGTGCCGCGCCAGCGGTAGAGCAGCGAGTGGCCGTGCTGCTCCCGCTCCAGCGCCGAGTGCAGCCTCGGGTACAGCGCGGGCAGCGCCGCCACGAACGCGTCGAACGCTGCCCAGTCGGTCTCCTCGACCGCGTTTCGTGACATCGTCGGGATGCGCAGCAGCGTGCGGAAGCGCTCGACGGCGGCGTCGCCGTCGAGGGGGGCGGCGTCGCTCACTCGCCCGCCGCCGCGCGGAACGCCGCCAGTGCGTCGTCGCTGAACAGCACGAAGCGCACCAGCTCCACCGAGCCGACGCCCGACGACAGCACCGCGCGCACGGTGCTCACCGCGATCCGCGCCGCGTCGTCCATCGGCCAGCCGTAGATGCCGGCGGAGATGGCGGGGAACGCGACGGTGGCGGCGCCCAGCTCGCGGGCGACCCGGAGGGAGGACCGGTAGGCGTTCTGCAGCTCGGGGGTGCGGTCCTCACGTTTCGCCCAGACCGGGCCGACCGTGTGGATGACCCACTGGGCGGGGAGGTCGCCCGCCGTGGTCGCGACCGCCTGGCCAGTCGGCAGCCCGTCGGGCAGGGTGGTGGCGCGCAGCTCGCGGGTGGCGGCGAGGATGGCGGGCCCGCCACGGCGGTGGATGGCGCCGTCGACCCCGCCCCCGCCGAGGAGCGAGCTGTTGGCGGCGTTGACGACCGCGTCCACGGCCTGCTCGGTGATGTCGCCGCGGACGATCTCGATGGGGTCCGCCACGTCAGCCCCGGTTGTTCGAGAGCTCGTACACCTTCAGGAGCTCGAGGATGGCGTCGTCGCGCTGGTCGCCGCCCTCCTCGAACATCGTGGAGATGTGCGTCTTCAGGTGGTTCTCGACGAGCAGCTTGTTGAGCGAGCCGAGGGACTTCTGGATGGCGAGCGACTGGGTGATGATGTCGACGCAGTAGTCCTCGTTCTCGATCATCTTCTCGAGGCCGCGAAGCTGCCCCTCGAGGATGCGCGTGCGGTGCAACGCCCGCTTCTTGATGTCTGCGATCACGCCTCCCAGGATACCGCGCGAAGCCGGATACCCCGGCGAGGTATACGGAAGTCGGGCGTGCACCCCCTAAAGGGGGGTGTGAGAGGACATACGGCCGGGTCTATCCTCCCAACAGGGGTTGAGAAATATTCGTTTTACAGGAAAGGCCCGACTTTGCTGAAGAACCTCAGCCCGCTGCTGTCCGGTGCGCTCTTGAGCGCCTTGGACGCTATGCACGATGGCGACACGCTTACCCTTGTCGGCAGCGGCTATCCCGAAGAAGCACTCACCGCGCCCGTCGTCCTCCTCGGGGACGCCACCACCGAAGCAGCCGCCGAGGCGATCCTCAGCGTCTTCCCGCTCGACACCGCAGACCCGTCTCCGATCGTGTTCCTCGACCTCGCCGACGAGCCGTACGACGTCCCCGACGTCGCATTCGCGGTCGCCGGCATCGCTTCGGACGCGGAGCTGCGCCGCATCCCGATGAGCCGGCTCGACCTCGAGCCGTTCGTCGAGCTGGCCCGCCGCTCCGCCGTCATCGTCCGTGTCGGATCGGACGCGCCGCCGTGCGCGTTCCTGTTCCGCAGGGGCGCACTCTGAACAAACTTGCGCCGCACGCCGTCCGCGCCCCGGGGATGAGGTCTCGTCCCAGGGGCGCGGACCGTTCGGGGGCGCGGCCGGCGCCTCGCGGTCGGTCGCTTAGAGTTGGACGGTGCCCTACACCCCGCAGCCGCCCGCCTACAACCGTGCCGCCCTGGCGCCCGGCGTCCTCGGCGCGCTGGTGCTGCTCTTCGGGCTCGCGTTCGCGGACTGGTACACCTACGTGGAATACGCGGTCTGCATCCTGGCGCTCATCCTCTGCGTGTTCTCCTGGCAGGCCAAGCGCCGGTGGTGGCCCGCCGGGCTGATCCCGATCGCCGTGCTCTGGAACCCGATCTTCCCGATCCCCGGCCTCACCCCGGTGCTGCCCCTGCTGAGCCTCGCTGCGGCCGCCGTTTTCGTCGCAGCGGGGCTCCTGATCAAGATTCCGGCCGACACACGCCGCTGACCTCTCCCGATACGGTAAAATGGCAGTTGCACGGCCGTCCTGCGTCGTGCGCCCGGCGTTCTGCGATGCTCGGTCCGGACCACTCGGTTCCGCTCCCCGCCGCCCCGCCGGCCCTCACGCCAAATGGCGTCGCGTCCGCTGTCGGCGCGTGACGCATCCACTGGAGGACCATGTCTCGTTCGGGTCAGCGCATGCCGGGTCAGCGCACGGATAAGCGCATGTCCGGCCAAGGAGCGTCGCAGCGCACGTCGTCGCGGCCGCAGCAGCAGCGCCGCAACCGCCACGCCAACAACGACGGGCTCATCCCCGTGCTCGCACGCAAGGTGCGCGAAGTGGAGGCCAAGGCCGCCGACGGCAAGAAGCTCGGCCCGACCAACCGCACCAAGTTCCAGGTCATCGCCTTCCTCATGCGCGAGGAGCGCGCCCGCGCCAAGGCCGACACCGAGCTGAGCGACGCCGCCCGCGCCGAGCAGCTCAAGCGGCTGGACGGCATCGCCACGATCCTGGCCAAGACCGCGGCCCGCGACACCTCGCTGATCTCCCTGCTCGAGAGCGAGGCCCCGCCGACGGCGACGGCCCAGAAGATCCGCCGCGACTGGCTGCTGGAGTCCGGCACCGAGCTGAAGCCCGACGACCTCATCATCACCGTCGAGCGCGTGATCGCGCCAGAGAACATCATCCCGCCGGAGCTCGCCGAGAAGCAGGTCGTGCCGGCCTCCGTCAAGGCCCGCCAGCTCTCCAACCCGTTCCTCGCCCCCGACTTCAGCAAGGCCGCCGCGCCCGCCCCGGCGCCGCGCCGCCGCCTCGACTCGTGGGAGCTGCTCGGCCCGCTGTTCAAGTCGTTCGAGTACGGCGCGGGAGGCCAGGCCGCGAGCATGGAGCTCCCGCCCGCGCCGAAGATCGACCGCTACTCGCCGCAGGGGCTCGAGCTCATGCACCACCAGTCGCGGTTCATCGAGAGCGTGCGCCAGGGCCACCGCCGCTTCCTGCTCGCCGACGAGCCCGGCCTCGGCAAGACCGCGCAGTCCATCCTCGGCGCCTCCGTCGCCGGCGCGTACCCGCTGCTGGCCGTCGTGCCCAACGTGGTCAAGATGAACTGGGCGCGGGAGGTCGAGCGCTGGACGCCGCTCCGCCGCGCCACCGTCATCCACGGCGACGGCGAGGGCCTGGACGCGTTCGCCGACGTCGTCATCGTCAACTACGAGGTGCTCGACCGGCACCTGTCCTGGCTGCGCACGCTCGGCTTCCAGGGTATGGTCGTCGACGAGGCCCACTTCATCAAGAATCTGCACTCGCAGCGCTCGCGCCTGGTGCTGGGGCTCGCCGAGGCGATCCGCGAGAAGGCGGCCGACCCGCTGCTCATCGCGCTCACCGGCACGCCGCTCATCAACGACATCGACGACTTCAAGGCGATCTGGCAGTTCCTCGGCTGGATCGACGGCAACAAGCCGGGCGCGGAGCTGATGGAGAGCCTGGAGGAGACCGGCCTCACCCCGGCCGACTTCGGCTTCTACGCCGCCGCGCGCGAATCCGTCATCGACCTGGGCATCGTCCGCCGCCGCAAGGTCGACGTGGCCGCCGACCTCCCGAGCCGCCGCGTGGTCGACCTGCCGGTGGAGCTGGACGACGACCTCGGCCGCTCGATCAAGCAGGCCGAGAAGGAGCTCGCCGCGCGCCTGGTCACGCGCTTCCACCGCGCAGCGGCGGCCGGCCGTCCCGACTCGTTCGACGGCGACGACGAGGCGCACCGGAAGCACCTCATCCGCCTGGTCGCGCAGTCCGAGCTGGAGGAGGCCAAGTCGTCCAAGACCGGCGACAACGTCTTCACGATGGTCCGCAAGATCGGCCAGGCGAAGGCGGGGCTGGCCTCCGACTACACCGCGCAGCTCGCGCGCTCGGTCGGCAAGGTGGTCTTCTTCGCCAAGCACATCGACGTGATGGACGCGGCCGAGGAGGCCTTCGCCGCCCGCGACCTCAAGACCATCTCCATCCGCGGCGACCAGAGCGCTCTCGCCCGGCAGAAGGAGATCGACGCCTTCAACAACGACCCGGAGGTCGCGGTCGCGGTCTGCTCGCTCACCGCGGCGGGCGTCGGCCTCAACCTCCAGGCCGCGTCGAACGTCGTGCTCGCCGAGCTGTCCTGGACGGCCGCCGAGCAGACTCAGGCGATCGACCGCGTGCACCGCATCGGCCAGGACGAGCCGGTCACGGCGTGGCGGATCATCGCCGCGCAGACCATCGACTCCAAGATCGCCGAGCTGATCGACTCCAAGCAGGGCCTCGCGGCCCGCGCGCTCGACGGCAGCGACGTGGAGCTCGGCTCGGCCGACTCGGTGCAGCTCGACGCGCTCATCCACCTGCTGGAGGACGCGCTGGAGGCGTAGCCCGGGGATGCGGCGGACGTGTCAGGCGATCTCGGCGTCGTCGGGGTCGAGCGGCACGGGCCGGTCGTCGTCGGGCAGGATCTGGTCGTCGTCCTCGTCGTCGTCCACCGGCAGGTCGTCCTCGTCGCGGATGACGCCGGCGGGCTCGTAGTCGCCCTCCTGCGCCTCGAGGAAGTCGTCGTCGTCCTCGCGGCTGCGGTCCGTCTCGCTCATGCACCGAGGGTACCGCGCACACCGACGGCGCACGAGAGCTCGGCTCAGGCCAGCGCGAACTCGAAGTAGGCGCCGCGGGCGTCGTGGCGGATGCGCGCGGCGCCGACGAAGCCGACGAAGTCGTCCGTACCGGTGCCGGGCACGATGTAGCCGAACGCCGACGGGTCGTCGGGGTGCTGCAGCGCGCCGTGGTGGACCGTGAACGAGCCGGAGCGGCCGTCCGCCAGCGTCCCCGTGATCCGCTCGGCCGCGAGGTAGCCGCGGCCGCCCTCCTCCGTGCCCGAGGACACGAAATGCGCGACCGACTCGCCGACCAGCCCCTCGGTGTAGGTCTTGCGCATGACCACGGCGCCGAGCCAGTCGCCCGGGATGCCGGGCAGCTCGACCGGGTCCCAGCCGGTGACGTCGAAGCGGGCGGTGACGATGGTGTCGTTCTCCATGCCGCGAGCCTATTGAGTGTGCTCGCGCAGAGCTTGCAATTTCGCGACAGCGCCGAAGTGGACTAAACAGGGGACATGGCGCAGCACCAGACCCAGCTCGAGATCGAGCGCAAGTACGACGTGGACGGCGACCTCCGGCCGCCCCCACTCGTCGGCGTCGGGGCGATCGCGGTCGAGAGCGGGCCGGAGACCGCCGAACTGGTGGCGACCTACTACGACACGGCCGACCTGCGGCTGGCCCGCCGGCGCGTCGCCGTTCGCGCGCGGCGCGGCGGCTCCGACGAGGGCTGGCACGTCAAGCTGCCGCCGACGGACGAGGGCCGTCCGGAGCTGCAATGGCCGCTCGGCGACGGCCAGGAGCCGCCGGCGGAGCTGCGGGAGACCATCCGCGAGCAGCTCGGCGACGGCGTGCTGATCCCCGTGGCGCGGGTGACCAACAGTCGCGACACCACCGTTCTCAAGGACGCGGCGGGCTTCGAGCTCGCCGAGCTGTGCGACGACCATGTGCGCGGCGAGAACCTGCAGACCGGCGCGAGCGACGCGTGGCGGGAGTGGGAGGTCGAGCTGCTCAGCGGCGCCCCCGACTCGCGCGAACGCCGCACCGCGCTGCTCGACGGCATCGAGGCGGAGCTCCTCGCGGCGGGCGCCCGGCCCTCCGCGAGCTCGTCCAAACTCCAGCGGGCGCTCGGTCTCTGAGTCGCCGGGAGTCGCGGATTTTGGCGCTCCGGTCTCCCTCGTGCATGATGCTCAAGGGCGCAACGAGAAAGAGAGCAGCATGAAGATCGGCATCCTCACCAGCGGCGGCGACTGTCCCGGACTGAACGCGGTCATCCGCGGCGCGGTCCTCAAGGGCGACCGCGTGTACGGGTCCGAGTTCGCCGGCTTCCGCTACGGCTGGCGCGGCGTGGTCGAGGGCGACATCATGCCGCTCGACCGGCACAGCGTGCGCGGCCTCTCGCGCCAGGGCGGCACCATCCTCGGCTCCAGCCGCACCAACCCGTTCGAGGGCGACAAGGGCGGCCCGGAGAACATCCAGCGGATGATGGACGCCAACGGCATCGACGCGATCATCGCGATCGGCGGCGAGGGCACGCTCACCGCCGCCCGCCGGCTCACCGACGCGGGCCTCCGGATCGTCGGCGTTCCGAAGACCATCGACAACGACCTCGCCGCCACCGACTACTCGTTCGGCTTCGACACCGCGGTGGAGATCGCGACCGAGGCCATCGACCGGCTCCGCACCACCGCCGAGTCGCACCAGCGCTGCATGGTGGTGGAGGTCATGGGCCGCCACGTCGGCTGGATCGCCCTCCACTCGGGCATGGCCGGCGGCGCGCACGCCATCCTCATCCCGGAGCAGCCGCAGTCCATCGAGCAGATCTGCGAGTGGGTGGAGTCGGTGCGCGACCGCGGCCGCGCCCCGGTGATCGTCGTCTCGGAGGGCTTCCACCTCGACACCATGGAGGAGGCGCACTCGCACAAGGGCCTCGACGCCTTCAACCGTCCGCGCCTCGGCGGCATCGGCGAGATGCTGGCCCCGATGATCGAGGAGCGCACCGGCATCGAGTCGCGCGCCTCCGTCCTCGGCCACATGCAGCGCGGCGGCGTGCCGAGCGCCTACGACCGCGTGCTCGCCACCCGCCTCGGCATGGCGGCGGTCGACGCGGCCTACGAGGGCCGGTGGGGCTCGATGGTGTCGCTGCGCGGCACCGATGTCGTGAACGTGTCGATCGCCGACGCGACCGGCGGCCTCAAGACGGTGCCGCCGGCGCGGTACGAGGAGGCGGCGCTGCTCTTCGGCTGACCTGCCGGCCCTCCCTTCCCACGAGGAGCGGGGTTAGGCTCCACCGTATGAGCGGAAGGAGCCCGCAGGTGCCCAGATTCGTCCAGCTCGAGGAGTTCGGCTCGCGCGAGTTCCTGCACCTCGTCGGGCGGGAGCGACCGTGGCCCGGGCCAGGACAGGTGCTGGTGCGGGTGATGGCCGCGGGCCTGAACCCGATGGACTACAAGGCGTACCGCAGCGAGAAGGCGGCCGCCCGGATGGGCGTGACCCTGCCGAGCGGGATGGGACAGGACTTCGCCGGCTTCGTGGAGGAGCGCGGGGAGGGCGCGGAGCGTTTCGCGCTCGGTCAGGCGGTGCTCGGCACCGCACCGTTCGCCGCGCTCGCGGACTTCGTCGTGGTCGCCGAGGACGGTCAGATCGTCGAGAAGCCCGACCCGCTCACCTTCGAGGTGGCCGGGTCGCTGGGCGTGGTCGGGCGCACCGCGATGGCGACGGCGGCCTCCCTCGACCTCGGCGAGTCCGACACCGTGCTGGTGAGCGCGGCGGCCGGCGGCGTGGGGGTGCTGGCGGCGCAGCTCGCGATCCGTTGCGGCGCGACGGTCGTCGGCACCGCGAGCGAGGAGAACCATGAGTTCCTGGAGACGCTGGGGATCATCCCGGTCGCCTACGGGGACGGCCTGGCAGACCGGGTGCGGGAGGTCCTCGACGACGGTCAGCGGGTCACGGCGGTCCTCGACAACCACGGGCCGGACACCATCGACGCCGCGCTCGAGCTCGGCGTCCCGCCGGAGCGGATCAACACCATCGCCGCCTTCGGCCCCGATGCCCGCGGCGCGCGCACCGTCGGCGGCCGGGCGGCGGGCAACGCCGAGTTGGCGGAACTCGCCGAACTGCTCGCGCAGAACGAGCTGGTGCTGCCGATCGACTCGATATTCCCGATCGAGCGCACCGTGGAGGCCTACGGCCGGCTGGAGGCGGGGCACGTCCGCGGCAAGATCGTGATCGTCACCGACTGAGCGTCGGCTACGCGGGTTTCTGCAGCCCCAGGGTCCCGAACAGCAGCGGGAGCCCGCCGTTCAGCCCGCCCATGAGCGCGCCCATGCCGTGGCCTCCGGTCGGGAGGTCGACGAACGTGCTCGAGACGCCCGCGCGCTGCGTCGCCCGCACCTCCAGTTGCGCGATGCTGTGGTACCAGGGGTCGTCGCGGCAGGCGGTGAAGATGATCGAGCCGGGGAAGACTCCTGGCACGAGACGACTGAGCGGCTTGGACCGATCGTAGGCGGCCTTGTCGCCGTGGAAGATCTCGGCGAGCGTCGCCGCCGGATGCTCGGCGCCGGGGTACTCCTCTCCGGAGATGTCGAGGACGTTGGCGAACAGGTCGGGATGGTCGATGCCGAACGACAGTCCGCACAGGCCGCCGTTGGAGTACCCGGCGACGGACCAGAACCGGTGGTCGTGGGTGATCGGGAGGTGCCGGCTGGCCCAGTCGGTGACGTCCTGCGTGATGTAGGTTGCTGCATTGCCGTACCGTGCCGTGTCCAGGCACAGGGTGTCGGGCATCCCGGGGCCGAGCTGGTCGGCCACGACGACGACGGGCGCGAGGCCGTGATGCTGTGCGGCGAGCCCGTTCAGCACCGCCGCGATGGGCTCCGGGTCGGGGTTGCCGGGCTGTCCCATCATCATCACGACGAGCGGCAGCGCGGGCGGGTGCTTCACGAGGGCGGCCGGCGGCAGGTAGACGCCGGCCTCCCTGGCCTGGAAGCCGCTGATGGTCCCGGGGATGTGCGCCGTCCCCGTCCGGCCCTTCAGCGGCATCCCGGCCGGGGCCTTCCAGTGCTTCCAGAGCGCGCTGTCGTAGGCGGTGCTCCGGTCCGTGAGCGGCTTGGCCTTGATCGGGTTCGGGACCGTGATGGCGAGGACGTTTCCGACGGTGCGGTCGAGTCCGTAGTTCAGGTTGATGCCGAGGGTCGCCGCCAGGAGGAACACCGGGACGGCCACCGCAGCAACGATCGTGCGCCAGCGCGGGGTGCGGCCGAGGCTGGCCACGCAGAGCGCGACGCCGCAGAACACCGCGGCCACCCAGAGGTAGTTGCCTGCGCCGAGCGATTCGCCGAACAGGTCGAGCCAGCGGATGCAGACGAGCCAGGCGATGACCGCGCCCAGCAGGCCGATGGCGCCGGCGAGGCCGAAGCGCCGGAGCAGTGCGAGCGAGGGTCGGCGCGCCAGGAGGACGACCAGGAGCGCGGCCGCGAGGGCGAACACCAGGATCGGCGCTGGGCCGGAGAGGACGTCGATCGAGAGCAGCGCGTCAAACACGGCGTCTCGTCGGCATTCCCATGAACCGAATCTATGGCCGAGAATCGAACGGACGGTGAACGAAACCCGTGCGCCAGGGCGTATTCTCCGGGTTTGCACCCGAACTGGGGGTGCGCCGGAACGCGAGAGGAGCGGCAATGATCGACGAGGACACCGCACGGCTGCTGCGCGCCGCCGGCCTGCGCTGGCAACCGGCATCGGGGGACACCTTCGCCATCGACCGGCCCGGCATGGCGGGCGAGCACTTCACCGTGAGCGAGATGACGATCGAGCCGCACCACTTCGACACCGGCACGATCCTCGGCTTCAACGGCACCACCGAGTGGGCGCTCGACTCCCTCGCCGTCGAGGACGCGCTGTGGATCCCGCGCGAGGACCAACTCAGGGAACTGCTCGGCGGCTCCTTCCGCCACCTCGCCCGCACGGCCGACGGCTACCGGGTCACGCTGGAGCTGGAGGGCGTCGAGCGCTACTTCGAGGAGGAGGAGGCAGCGTCGGCCTACGCGCAGGCGCTGCTGTCGCTCATCGCCCGGGCGGTGGCGTAGCCAGCGCCGAGCGGTCGAGGTCGGCCACCCGGGCTACGCCGCAGAGGCCGAGGGTGATGTCGAGCTCGGCCAGCAGGTTGCGGAGCAGCTCGCGCACCCCGCGCTCGCCGGCCAGGGCCAGCGCGTAGGCGTAGGGCCTGCCGACGGCGACGGCCCTGGCGCCGAGCGCGAGCGCGATCACCGCGTCCGCGCCGCCGCGGATCCCGCTGTCGAACAGCACGGGCAGGCGGCCGGCGACCGCGTCGACCACCCCGGGCAGCGCGTCCAGCGCCGCGATCTCCCCGTCGATCTGCCGGCCGCCGTGGGTGGACACCTGCACGGCGTCCACGCCCGCCTCGACCGCCCGCCGGGCGTCGTCGGGGTGCAGGACGCCTTTGAGCACGATCGGGAGACTGGTCTGCTCGCGCAGGAAGGCGAGGTCGTCCCAGCCGAGCGACGGGTCGGCGAACACGTCGAGGAACGTCTCGACCGCCGCGAGCGGCTCGCCGGAGCGCAGGTTCTCGCGCAGGTCGCCGGGATGGCGGCGCAGGATGCTCGCGAACGACGCCAGCGCGGCCGGCGTGACGGCGGTGCGCTCACGGGGCCCTGCGGCCGCCATCCGCTCACGCACCAGCCGGCGGAAGACGGGGTCGCTGGTGTACTGGGCGATGCCGAGGCCGCGGCTGAACGGGAGGTAGCCGAGGTCCAGGTCCCGCGGGCGCCAGCCCAGCACGTGCGTGTCCAGGGTGACGACGATCGCCTCGCAGCCGCTCGCCTCCGCCCGGGCGACGAGGCTCGCGACCAGGTCGCGCGACGAGCTCCAGTAGAGCTGGAACCAGCGGGCGGCGCCCGGCCGGGCGTCCTCCATGGCGGCGGCCACGGACTCCATCGGCGCCGAGGCCTGGGTGGAGAGCACGGCCGGGATGCCGTGGGCGGCGGCGGCGCGCGCGGCGGCCAGGTCGCCGTCGCGCCGGGCGAGCTCCAGGACGCCGATGGGCGCCAGCAGGAGGGGAGCGGGCAGCCGGCGGCCGAACAGCTCGATCGAGAGGTCGCGCTCGGAGACGTCGCGCAGCACGCGCGGCACGAGCCGGTGCCGCGCGAACGCGTCGGTGTCGGCCCGGTCGGTGCGTTCGAGGCCCGCGGAGCCCGCGATGTACGCGAAGGCCGCGCGCGACAGCCGGCGGCGTGCTGCGCGCTCCAGCTCGGGGAACGCGACCGGGATCGCCGGCCGCCTCCCGCTCACGCCCGCGCGGTACACGACGCTCTGCGCCGCGCGCCCGATACTGGTGCCCAGCGTCGTCGTGGTGGTCATGCGCCCATTCTGCCCATCGATGTGGCAGGACACGCCGCCTCGCGCCGCGCGCAGACGGCGTGTCCTGCCAGGCAGATGGTGCCAGCGGGATGGTGTCAGCGCTTGCGCGGGCGCTTGGCGGCGCCGCGCTTGGCGGGCGTGCGGGCCGTCGCGCCCTTGGCGGCCCGAGTGCCCGTGGCGCGCTTGGCGCCCTTGGCGGACTGTTCGGCCTGCGCCGCCTCGGTCGCGGCGACCTCCGGGTTGCGCGAGCTGTGCGCCGTGCGGCCGCGCACGATGCCGATGAACTCGTCCACCAGCGGATGCTGCCCCTCCCGCGGCCAGGTGAGGCCGATCTGCGAGGTCGGGCCGTCCTCCAGGCGCATCGCCGTCACGTCCTTGCGGCGCAGGGCCTTGGCGACCGAGGCGGGCAGCAGCGCGATGCCGTCGCCCGCGGCCACGCTGCGCATGAACGCCTCCGACGGCTCGCCCGTGACGCGCGCCTCGCCGTCGAGGTCGGCCACGTGCAGTTTCTCCTCCAGGGTCAGCAGGTGCTCGTGGTGCATCACGACCACCACGTCCTCCGTGTAGAGCGGGATGAGGTGGCGGTCGTCGGCGGCCTCGGCGTCGCGCGCGAACACCATGTCGGCCTCGCCCGCCGCCAGGGCGGCCAACGGGTCGGCAGACGGCCGCACCACCAGCTCCACGCCGGGCTGCCGCTCGGCGAAGGCGCGCGTCCACTTGCCGATCGTGACACCGAGCGGGAAGGCGAGGACGAAGCGGGAGGCCATGCACGCCAGGCTACCGTCCGGCCGAGGGCCCGGCGGACGATACCCTGGAAGGCATGAAGCCCCAGACCATGAAGGCGGCCACCGCGGCCAAGAAGCTCG
Organism: Leifsonia sp. EB34; assembly: GCF_041260585.1. Classification (NCBI taxonomy): domain Bacteria; kingdom Bacillati; phylum Actinomycetota; class Actinomycetes; order Micrococcales; family Microbacteriaceae; genus Leifsonia; species Leifsonia sp. EB34. The sequence continues at coordinate 259,272 of NZ_JBGCCV010000001.1, read as the reverse complement.
GCATCCTGCTGTCGGCGGCGCCGGAGGAGTTCCGCGACCGCGAGATCAGCCGCACCGAGCTCGACGAGCTGAACGCGAACCCGCCCGCCTGGCTGGTGACCCTCCGCGCCGACGGTCCGCACCCGCGCGACGTCGTCGCCCACAAGCTCGGCGTGAGCAACTCGGGCCTGGCCCGCGGCGGCGTCACCGAGCCGCTCACCACCGCCGAGATCAAGGCGCTGCTGGAGGAGAAGCCGGAGTGGCTGGTCGCCGAGCGCGCCACGCAGGCGCAGGTGCACGCCGAGAACGCCCGGGTGAAGCAGCGCAACGCTGAGCGCGCCGCACGGGCCGAACGCGACTGAGCTAGCCCCGCTCCGGCGTCTCCGCCGCACCGGCCTTCCGGACGGCGTGCGCCAGCACCTCCGGACCGGTGACGAACGCGCGGCGCCACGGTGCGACGCCGTCGATCTCGACCTGCAGCGAGAAGCTCAGGATGGTGCGGATCAGCACGATGATGCCGAGCACCAGCGCGTCGGTGAGCGTCGGGTTCGAGGTCACGGTCTTGACGAGGTCGGCCGCGACCAGGAGTTCGAGGCCCAGCAGGATGACGCCGCCGAAAGCCTCCCGCAGCGTGCGGAAGGCGTCCGCCCCGCTGCGCGTGCGCAGCCAGACCGCCAGCGCGATCGCGAGCGCCACGACGAACCCGACCGCCAGGGCGGCGACGCCGGCGAACTCGAAGGCGATGCCGACCGCCTCGAAGACCGCGTGGGTGTCCATGCGCACATGGTGCCACAGCGCCGCCCACGCTGGAGAGGGGGCGCGCAGGCTCAGTGCGCGCGGCCTCAGGCCACGTGGACGGCCGGCCTCCGCTTGACGTCCTTCTCGGCCTCGCGCAGCACCTCACGGGTCACCGGGGCGACCTCGCCGACGCCGGTGATGAGGTAGCGGAACATGTTCGAGATCGGGTTGCCCTCCGTCCACTCGAAGTAGATCGTCGGCACCACCCCGGTGATGTCGCGGATCTCCAGCAGGACCGCCGCGATGGTGTTCGGCACGTTGCCGCTCTTCACCTGCAGCACGCGGTAGCCGTACTTGACGACGCCGTGCACGACCAGGTCCTCCTCGAAGTCGGAGGAGTCGGACTTCAGCACCTCCAGGAAGATGGTGCGTGACCGCTGCGGGATGTGGCTGAACCGGCGTTCGTCCTTGTTCTTCTGCTCGTATTCCTTCGTGGTGTCGACGTCCGGTTCGTGCGAGATGATGCGGATCTCGCCCTCCTCCGCGTCCTCCAGGATGAAGTCGAGGGCGGTGACGTCGAAGGTGACGCTCGTCGCGCGCACCTGGAACGACCGGCCGATACGCGACACGATCGACACCACCAGGATGCCCAGGATGAACAGCGTGGCGATCCTGAGGCCGTCGGGACGCTCGATGATGTTGTCGATGGTCGTGTAGACGAAGATCGCGGTGATGATCGCGAACAGGACCGTGCGCTTCGGCTGCTTCTTGCGCCACGCCGACAGGCTCACCGCGAGCGAGGCGGACGTGATCAGCACCAGCACGCCGGTCGCGTACGCGCCGCCCTGGGCGTCCACATTCGCGTCGAAGACCAGCGTGATCAGGAAACCGATCGCGGTGAAGACCAGAACCAGCGGACGCACGGCGCGCGCCCACTGCGGCGCCATCCCGTAGCGGGGGAGGTAGCGCGGCACCAGGTTCAGCAGGCCGGCCATCGCGGAGGCGCCGGCGAACCACAGGATGAGGATGGTGCTGATGTCGTAGACCGTGCCGAAGCCGTTGCCCAGATACTCGTGCGCCAGATAGGCGAGCGCGCGGCCGTTGGCGGCGCCACCGGGCTGGAACTCCCTCTGCGGGATGAGCAGCGTGGTCGTGAAGCTCGAGGTGATGAGGAACACGCTCATGATGATCGCGGCCGTGGTGAGCAGCTTGTGCGCGCCGCGGATCCGGCCTTCGGGCTGGGCGGGGTCGTCGCCGGGCTTGCCCTTGATCTGCGGCATGACCGCGACGCCGGTCTCGAAGCCGGAGAGGCCGAGCGCGAGCTTCGGGAACACCAGCAGAGCGACCCCCACGACCAGCAGCGGATCGCCGTGCGTCACGAACACCGCGGTCCACCAGTCGTCGATGGCGGTCGGGTGCTGGACCACCTGGACGATGGAGGTGGTCACGACGACCACGTTCAGCGCCAGATACACGGCCACCAGCACGACGGCGATGCCGATCGCCTCCTTGAAGCCCTTGAGGAACACCGCAGCGAGCAGCGCGAGCAGGAAGAGCGTGATGAGGACGTTGTTGCCGTGGAACCACGATGGCGCGAACGGGTTCTCGATCGCGTGCGCCGAGGCGTCGGCGGCGGACAGCGTGATCGTGATCATGAAGTCCGTCGCGGCGAACCCGAGCAGCACGAGAACGAAGAGCTTGCCCGCCCACCACGGCAGGAACCGCTCCAGCATGGCGATCGAGCCGGAGCCGCGGAAACTCTCCCGGGCGACCCGGCGGTACACCGGGAGCGCGCCGAGAAGGGTCAGCGCCACCAGGACGATCGTCGCGAACGGCGAGATCAGGCCGGCCGCCAGGGCCGCGATCGCGGGCTGGTAGCCGAGGGTGGAGAAGTAGTCGACACCGGTGAGGCACATGACCTGCCACCACGAGTGGGTGCGCTCCGGGTTGCGACCGTGCGGGCCCTGCTGCGTGCCGCGCTCGTCGACCATTCCGCGCAGCAGCCAATGCTTGAAGCGGCCGCCGTGCGTCGGCGGGAGAACCGCGTGCGCCTGCCCCGGGATGGGGATCGGCTGCTTGGGCATGACCCGGGGTGCTACGCCGCCGGCTCGTTCGGCCGGGACGGAAGCCGCACCGCCCGAGGACGGTTCGTCCGATGTCGCAGAGCCTGTGCCCTGCGCCTTGTCACCGGACGGGGAAGTGCTCGACATCGGCTGCCCTTCGTTCACCTTCGTGCCTCACTGTACGTTCACCGCACTGGCGGCCGGAAGAGGCCTTGCAGAGGGCGCTCCGGCGGCCTCCCCGCGATGCCTTGGAGAGTCTAACCAGGGCGCCGTCACCATTCGTGACGAATGTGGGCTTACACAGCGGCGAAGGCGACATTCGTTACGAATCGTGATGCGCCCGTCACCACGCGGACGACCTGTAGTCCTTCAGGAACACCCCGCGCAGATCCTCCCCGGCCTCCCCGCGCACGATCGGGTCGTACACCCGCGCCGCACCGTCGACGAGGTCGAGCGGGGCGTGGAAGCCCTCCTCCGCGAGGCGGACCTTCGTGTAGTGCGGGCGCTCGTCGGTGATCCAGCCGGTGTCGACGCTGGTCATCAGGATGTTGTCCGTCTCGAACAGCTCTTCGGAGCTGGTGCGGGTGAGCATGTTGAGGGCGGCCTTGGCCATGTTGGTGTGCGGGTGGCCTGCGCCCTTGTAGCGGCGGCCGAAGACGCCCTCCATCGCCGAGACGTTCACCACGTACGCGCGGCCCGCGGCGGCCATCGCGGGGCGGAGCCGGTCGATCAGGATGAACGGCGCCGTCGTGTTGCAGAGCTGCACCTCCAGCAGCTCGAGCGGGTCGATGCCGCCGACCGCGCGCGTCCACGTGTTCACGCGCTGGACGTCGGGGACGAGGCCGCCGGCGTCGATCGCGGTGCCGTCGTGGTGGCGTTCCAGCGACGACGAGCCCGCGGCCATCGCGGCGGAGGCGAGGTCGTTCGCGGTGAGGGCGGCCGCGCCGACCAGCTCGGCGACGGTGCCGTGCACGTTCGCCGACGACAGCAGCGGGTGCGCGGCGACGGAGGCCTCCAGCGCCTGCGGATGCGGGTCGGCGGTGTGGCCGAAGGTCTCCAGCTCGGGGAGCGGACCATCCGGCAGCGGGTGCGACTCGGCCTCCGCCAGCAGCGAGTAGGCGCCGGGGGAGCGGCGGACGGTCTGGGCGGCGTTGTTGATGAGGACGTGCAGCGGCCCGCGGGCGGCGACGGAGTCGGCGAGGCCGATCACCTGGGCCGGGTCGCGGAGGTCGATGCCGACGACGCGGAGGCGGTGCAGCCAATCCTTCGCGTCGGGGAGCTGGGAGAACCGGCGCACCGCGTCGCGCGGGAAGCGGGTGGTGATGGTGAGGTCCGCGCCGTCGCGCAGCAGGCGCAGCGCGATGTGCATGCCGATCTTGGCCCGGCCTCCGGTGAGCAGGGCGCGCTTGCCGGTCAGGTCGGTGCGCGCGGTGCGCTTGGCGTGGCTGAACGCGGCGCAGGACGGGCAGAGCTGGTGGTAGAACCAGTCCACCTCGGTGTAGTGCTGCTTGCAGATGTAGCAGGCCTGCGAGTTGATCAGCGTGCCGGCGGTCGCGGAGCCGGAGGTGGGGGAGGTCAGGTCGCGGCCGCGGGTCTCGTCGTCGATGCGGTCGGGGGCGCCGGTCGCGGTGGCGGCGATGACGGCGCGGTCGGCGGCGAGCTCGGCCTCCCGCAGCTCGCGCCGCCTGGCCTGCTTGACGGCCTTGAACATGTGCGCGGTCGCGCGGCGCACGGAGACGAAGTCGGGGTGCTCCTGGTCGAGCTCGTGGAGCTGCGCGAGGACGCGGAGGGTGGTCGCGAGGTCGTCGGGGTCGAGGCTCGCGGGGGTTTCGGCTGGCACCGGACGATTGTACTGGGGAGCGGTTGACCGTCGGCTGAGGGCGCCGACCCCTCCGCGCGGGAGGCCCAGTGAGGTTCAGGGAGGCTCAGACGTCCAGTTCGAGCCAGTCCAGTCCCCGCAGGTCCAGGCAGAGTCGGCCCTCGCGCTCGGTCGCCATGGCGATCACGTCGCCGCAGACGCGGCAGCGCAGCACCATCCCGTGGTCGTCGGGCCAGAGGTGCGCTTTCGCGATCACCGTCACGTCGCCGCAGTGCGCGCACTTGCCGCGAGCTACCGTCACGTCCACGGCGAAGACCTCCGACAGGAGGCCTGCCGCTGCGTTGCCGTCCAGGTAGTCCATCTCGCTCATGCTGCCCCTCCGATCCCGCCGTAGCGTTCGGTGCGGATGCGGTCGGGGTCGTGTCCGGCGTCCACCAGCCAGTCGGAGACCGCCTCGACGAACGGGGTCGACCCGCACAGGTAGAACCGCGGGGAGTCCGCTGCGGGCAGCACGAGAGCGCCGAGCGCCTCCTGCGTCAGCCGTCCCGCGGCGACCGGCCAGCCGGCCGGCGCCTGGCGCGTGTACACGTAGTCCACGCGCAACGGAGCGGTCGCCTCGCCGAGCGCCATCAGCTCGTCGCGGTAGTAGACCGACATTGGGGTGCGCGCCGAGTACAGCAGCCGGAACGGCGCGGCGCTCGCCGCGGCGGCGTGCGCGCGGGCCATCGACATCAGCGGCACGACGCCGGAGCCGCCCGCGATGAGCTGTACGGGGTCGTCGTCGCCGTCGCGCCAGACGAACCAGCCGCCGACCGGTCCGCGCACCTCGAGCTGGTCGCCGACCGCGAGGCCGTGCACCAGGTAGGGCGAGACCTCCCCGTCGGGCAGCTCCTCCACGGTCAACTCCAACTCGTCCGGGGCGAGGCCGCCCGCACCGGAGGCGGACGCGATCGAGTACGACCGCACGGCCTGGTAGCCGTCCGGCGCGGTGAGCCGCACGTCGACGTGCTGACCGGCGAGGTGGCCGGCGAGCCCCGGGAGGCGCAGCCGGATCGTGCGGGCCGTCGCGGTCTCCTGGTGCGCGGCCACGACGTCCGCCACCCGCCACGCGCTGCTCACCAGTAGCGCTCTTCCTTCCAGGGGTCCCCGTACATGTTGTAGCCGTTCTGCTCCCAGAAGCCGGGCTGGTCGTTCGGGAGCATCTCCAGTCCGCTCACCCACTTGGCGCTCTTCCAGAAGTACAGGTGCGGCACCAGCAGGCGGGCGGGACCGCCGTGCTCGGGCGGGAGGTCGGCGCCGTCGAAGGTGTGCGCCACCCAGGCCTTGCCGTCGAGGAGGTCCTTCAACGGCACGTTCGTGGTGTAGCCGCCGTAGGAGTGCGCCATCGTGTACTCGTAGTCGGTGTCCACGTTCTCGAACAGGGTGTCGAGCGCGACGCCGCGCCACGACGTCCCGAGCTTCGACCAGCTCGTCACGCAGTGGATGTCGGTGGCGACCTCTGCCTGCGGGAGGGCGAGGAACTCGTCCCAGCTCCAGCGGTGCACCACGCCCTTCTCGGTCGTGATCGTGAACGCCCAGTCGTCTGTGGCGATGCGGGGCGTCGGGCCGGCGGACAGCACGGGGAAGGTCTCCGTGACGTACTGCCCGGGTGGAAGGCGGGGGTCCTCGGTTCTGCGCCGGCCGAGGAAGCCGGACGAGATGATTCCCATGCGCGGAGCCTATTACCGGCACGGTGCGGCGGTCTATGGCCGGCCGGTCTAGGGTGAGGACATGACCGCGGTGAATCTGGGGCTCCCGCGCAGCACGTCGCTGCGGGATGGGACGAGCGCTGCCGCGCCGAGCCTCGACGGCCGCCCCGATGTCGCCGGTCTGGTGGACCGGTTCGGCCGGGTCGCCCGCGACCTGCGCGTCTCGGTGACCGAGAAGTGCTCCCTGCGCTGCACCTACTGCATGCCGGCGGAGGGCCTGCCCGCCATTCCGCGCGAGGAGCTGCTGACGCCCGCCGAGATCGCCCGGCTGGTCGGCATCGGCGTGCGGGACCTCGGCATCCGCGAGGTGCGCTTCACCGGGGGCGAGCCGCTGATGCGCGCCGACCTCGCCGAGATCATCGGGCTGTCTGCCGCCGCCGCGCCCGGCATCGACCTGAGCATCACGACCAACGGCATCGGCCTCGACCACCGCGTGCGCGAGCTCGTCGCCGCCGGCCTGACCCGCGTGAACATCTCGCTGGACACCGTGGACCGCGAGCACTTCGCCGCGCTCACCCGCCGCGACCGGCTCCCGGCCGTGTTCGCCGGGATCGCCGCCGCGCACGCCGCCGGACTGACGCCGCTCAAGCTGAACGCCGTGATGATGCGCCAGACCCTCGCCGGCGCCCCCGACCTCCTGGCGTGGTCGCTGGAGCACGGCTGCCGGCTGCGCTTCATCGAGCAGATGCCGCTGGATGCCGACCACACCTGGCTGCGCGACAACATGGTCTCCGCCGAAGAACTGCTGGCGGTCCTCCGCACCCGGTTCGACCTGGTGGAGGTCGGCCGCCCGGACGACCCGTCGTCCCCCGCCGAGGAGTGGCTGGTCGACGGCGGTCCCGCCACGGTCGGCATCATCGCCTCGGTGACCCGCTCGTTCTGCTCGGCCTGCGACCGCACCAGGATCACGGCGGAGGGCACGGTGCGCTCGTGCCTGTTCGGCGACGACGAGACCGACCTGCGCGCGCTGCTGCGCGGCGGCGCGGACGACGCCGAGCTCGCGCGCTGGTGGCGCGGAGCGATGTGGGGCAAGCAGGCCGGGCACGGCATGGAGGCCGCCGGGTTCGTCCCGCCGGTGCGGAGCATGGGGGCGATCGGTGGTTGAGCGCAGCATCCTCGTCCGGTACTTCGCGGCCGCCGAGGAGGCCGCGGGACGCGAGGAAGAGCGGCTCTCACTCGACGTCGCGACCGTCGGCGCCCTCCGCGAGCTGCTCGACGAGCGCTACGGCGAAGCCATGCGGCTCGTGCTGCGCAACGGATCGTTCCTGGTCGACGGCGTCGTGTCGCGCGACCCGGACGCGGTGATCGGCGAGAGAGTGGATGTGCTGCCCCCGTTCGCCGGGGGCTGACCCGCAGCACGCGCTTCGCTAGGCTGCGGCGAAGGGGGACACCATGAGCGTGCACATGCGGGAGCTGGCGGCCGTGCGGCGCAGGCAGGGGAGGTTCGCGGCGCTCGTAGTCGCGGCCGCGCTGACCGGGGTCGGGACGTGGCTCGCGCTGCCATTCGGCGTCGTGCTGCTGACCCGCGGCGCGGTGTTCGGGCTGGCGCTGGTGGTCGCGGGGGTCGTGCTGCTGGCGGCGTGCGTGGTCGCGATCGTCGGCGCTTCGCGGGCGCGGGTGGCGCCGCAGAGCCTCCCGGGCAAGCCGAACCCGGCGTTCGACGAGCCGCGGCCGTCGGCGAACCCCGACGGCGGCTTCTCCACCGCCGGGATAGGGATCGGCTCGCACTAGCCCCGCGCCATTCGTGCCGAATGTCGGGAATCGCGGCGGCATTCGCGACATTCGTCCCGAATCGCGCGTCAGGCGGGGGAGATGCGGACCTCGGCGGCCGGCACCGTCAGGGTCACGCGGGCGCCAGGAGTGAGCCGCAGCTCCGCGACCACGGCCGCGGGGACGAGCGCGGTGAGCCGGTCGGTCCGCACCCGCACCAGGTCGTCGCGCGGCTCCAGGGCGGTCACGGTCGCGGCGATACCGCCCTCCATCGGGGCGCCGATCCGGACCGCGACGGTCGAGGGCCGCACCACAGCGGTCACCGGCAGGCCCTCCGGGATCGGCGTCGTCGGCGTGCCGTCGAGGGCGAGACCGTCGCCCGTGACCAGCCCGGTCGCCGTGCGTCGCCCGGTGAGGAGGCTGAGGCCGGTGAGCTCCGCGGTGAACGGGTGCCGCGGCTGGGTCAGCACGTCGCGCGCCGCGCCCTCCTCGACCACCCGGCCGCCGCCCAGCACCGCCACTCGGTCCGCGAGCAGGTAGGCGTCCAGCGCGTCGTGGGTCACGACGACGGCGGTGCGCCCGGCGAGCACCTCGGCCAGCATCCCGCGCAGCTCGCCCGCCACGCTCACATCGAGGGAGGCCAGCGGCTCGTCCAGGAGGATCAGGTCGGGCTCGGCGGCCAGCGCGCGGGCGATGGCGACCCGCTGCGCCTGGCCGCCGGACAGCTCGTCCGGGCGACGCTCCGCCAGCGCGCCGACGCCCGTGCGCTCCAGCCACTCGTCGGCCTTCGCGCGCGCCTCCGCCCGGGAAGCTCCCGCCGACCGTGGCGCGAACTCCACGTTGCGGCGCACGGTCAGGTGCGGGAAGAGCAGGGCGTCCTGGGCAAGCAGCGCGATCCCGCGGCGATGGGGAGGCAGCCACACCGCCGGCCGATCCAGGCCGGGGAGGTCGAACAGCGTCTCGTCCGCGAGCGTCGCGCGCCCCGAATCCGGGCGGATCAGCCCCGCCAGCACCCCGAGCACCGTCGACTTGCCCGCGCCGTTCGGCCCGAGCAGCGCCAGTGTCTCGCCCGTGCCGAGCCGCAGATCCACCGCGACATCGCGCTCGGCGACCGCGGCGGAGAAGTCGAGGCTCACGTCGACGCCCCACGGACCGGCCGCGGCCTCCGGCGCAGCGGCTCGCCGGCCCCGTGCGCCACCGCCACCACGGCGATGGCAACCGCGATCAGCACCAGCGACAGCGCGACTGCGGCGTCCGGGTCGGTCTCGCGCTGCAGGTAGATCTCCAACGGGAGCGTCCGCGTCGTCCCCTGCAGGCTCCCGGCGAAGGTCAGCGTCGCCCCGAACTCGCCGAGTGCGCGCGCGAACGACAGGATCGACCCCGACACGATCGCCGGCACGACCAGCGGCAGCGTCACCCGGAACAGCACAGCCGACGGCCGCGCACCGAGCGTGGCGGCGACGGCCTCGTAGCGCCGGCCGGTGGTCCGCAGCGCGCCCTCCAGGCTGAGCACCAGGAACGGCAGCGCCACGAACGTCTGCGCGATGACCACCGCGGGCGTCGAGAACGCGATCGGGATCGCCCCGTCCAGCAGTCCGCGCCGGCCGTAGAGGGCGAGGAGGGCGAGGCCGCCGACCACGGGAGGCAGCACCAGCGGCAGCAGTACGATCGCCCGCACGAGGGCTCGGCCGCGGAACGGCACCCGGGCCAGCACGATCGCCATCGGGATCCCGAGCACCAGACAGCCGATCGTGGCCGCGACGGAGGTGCGCAGGCTGAGCAGCAGCGAGTCCACCGACGACGGCGAGGCGATCAGCGCGAGGAAGTGCGCCCAGTCCACCCGGGTGACCATCGCGACGATCGGGAGCAGCACGAACAGCGCGCCGAGGGCGGCGACGACGAGCACCCAGCCGGGGATGCCGGTCCCCATCTCCGGGCTCGCGGGCGGCCGGCGGGTCACGGCTTCCCGAAGCCGGCGGCCCCGAGTACCTTCCTGCCCTCCGGGCCGGTCACGTACGCGATGAAGGCGGCGCCGCCGGTGACGTTCTGCCCCTGCTTGACGTCGGCGATCGGGTAGGTGTTGACCACGTCCTTCGCCTCCGGGAACGGCACCGATCCGACGCTCTTCCCCGCGCCCTTCACATCCGTCGCGTAGACGATGCCGGCGTCGGCCTCGCCCGAGGACACCTTGCCGAGCACGTCCGTCACCGACGACTCCTGGCTGACCGGCTTGAGCGTGACGCCGGTCTTCGACTCCACCGTGGCGGTGGCGGCGCCGCAGGGGACCTGCGGAGCGCAGACGACGACCTTCAGACCGGGCCCCGCGAGGTCCGCCCACTTTGTGACGTGGGCGGGGTTCCCGGGAGGCACGGCGATGGCGAGCACGTTCGTCGCGAAGTCGACCGGGTCGCCGGAGACGACGCCCGCACCGACGGCCTTGCCCATGTTCTTCTGGTCGGCCGAGGCGAACACGTCGGCGGGGGCGCCCGCGCCGAGCTGGGTGACCAGGTCGGACGAGCCGCCGAAACTGAAGCTGACGGTGCTGCCCGGGTTGGCCTTCTCGAAGCCGTGGCCGAGCTCGGTGAAGGTCTTGGTGAGGGAGGCCGCAGCGAAGACGGTGATCGTGCCGGTGATGGCGTGCTTCGTCGGCGTCTGGGTGGGTGTCGTAGAGCCCACGCCGGCCGAGCATCCCGCCAGCGCGACGGCGAGAGCCACCGCCGCCAGCGTCGCCCCTGCGACTCCGGCCCGCCTGCCTGCGCCGCTCACTCCGCCGCCCCTCGCTCGGCGGGCCTGGTCGTCTCCACGATGACGTTGGTGGCCTTGACCACCGCGACGGCGACCGAGCCCAGCTCCAGGCCGAGCTCGCGGACGGCCTCGCTGCTGATCAGCGACACGACGCGGTGCGGGCCGCACTGCAGCTCCACCTGAGCCATGACCCGGTCCATGACGATGTCGGTCACGATTCCCACGAAACGGTTGCGGGCCGACCGGCCGACACCGGACGGGTCGGCGGGCAGCACGGCGTTCTGCTTGGCGAGCTGCGCGAGCTCGAGTCCGTCCACGACGGTGCGCCCGGCGTCGTCCTTGGCGCTGGAGAGCACCCCGGCGTCGACCCAGCGACGCACGGTGTCGTCGCTCACCCCCAGGAAGCTCGCGGCATCCCTCACCCGTATCTGCGGCACGAACAGCACTCTAGACCGGCAGGAGCGTCAAAATCGACCCCACGCGCGGGTTGCGGGTCAGAGCCCGACCCACTCCGAGGCGCCGTCGCCGAAGTGCTGGCGCTTCCAGATCGGCACCTCCGCCTTGATCCGCTCGACCAGTTCGGCGCACGCGGCGAACGCCTCCGCCCGATGCGGGGCCGCGACCGAGGCGACGAGCGCGAGGTCGCCGATGGTCAGCGAGCCGACCCGGTGCACCGCGGCGACGCGCAGCCCGGTGCGCTCGGCGACGTCCTCGCAGCAGCGCCGGAGGAACTCGGCGGCTTCGGGATGCGCGCGGTAGTCGAGCGAGACGACCGAGCGGCCGCCGTCGTGGTCGCGCACGATGCCCTGGAACGACACGACCGCCCCGGCCTCCCGGCGCCAGACGAACTCGTCCAGCGTGGACGGGTCGAGCGGCCGGTCGGAGATGTCGGCGAAGACGGCGCTCATCGGCGTTCTCCGTGGTGGCTGGGCTCTCCGGCGTGGCCGCGCTCACCGTCGTGGCCGCGTTCTCCGTCGTGGCCGCGGTCGCTGTCGCCGCGGAGCTGGTCGAGGAGGTGGGCCAGCACGTCGTCCAGGACGGCGAGCCCGTCGGCCACGCCGCCGCGGGAGCCGGGGAGGTTCACGATCAGCGTGCGGCCGGCGACGCCCGCCCGGCCGCGGCTCAGCGCGGCGAGCGGGGTGGAGGCCGCGCCTCTGGCCCGCAGCGCGTCGGCGAGCCCGGGCAGCTCCCGGTCGAGCACCGCGGCGGTGGCCTCCGGGGTGCGGTCGTCGGAGGCGACGCCGGTGCCGCCCGTGGTGAGGACGACGGCGGGGCGCTCGGCGACGGCGGCCTTCAGCGCGGGCGCGATGTCGGCGTCCGCCACGACGCGCACCTCGGCTTGGAGGCCGTGGGCGTCGAGCCAGGACGCGATGACCGGGCCGGTGGTGTCGGCCGCTGCGCCAGCCGCGGCGCGGGTGGAGGCCACGAGGACGACGGCGGCGGTGGTGGGTGCTGCGGTGGTGAGTGCGGAGGGGTTGGATGCAGAGGTGGCGGATGCAGTGCTCGCGGAGTCGCGCTCTGGCGCCGCCGGCACGGGATCAGCCTCGCCCTCCCGCCGCCACTGCCCGCGTTTCCCGCCGCTCTTCGCCACCAGCCGCACCTCGGTCAGGCTCGCCGCCGGGTCCACCGCCTTCACCATGTCGTGCAACGTCAGCCCCGCCACGGCCACCGCGGTCAGCGCCTCCATCTCCACGCCGGTGCGGCCGTGCGTGCGCGCGACCGCCTCGATCGCGATCGACCCCGACGTCTCGTCGAGCGCGAAGTCCACGCGGAGCGAGTTCAGCGGAAGCAGGTGGCAGAGCGGGATGAGGTCGCTGGTGCGCTTGCCGCCGGCGATCCCCGCGATCCGGGCGGTCGCGAGCACGTCGGCCTTCGGGAGGTCGTCCGCGGCGACCAGGCGCACCACCTCGGGTGTCGTCACCAGCCGGCCCCGGGCGACGGCCTCCCGGTCGGTCTCCGGTTTCGCGCCGACGTCGACCATGCGGGCGCGGCCGTCGGCGTCCAGGTGGGTGAGCTCGCTCATAGGGTCCAGACTGTCACGTCCGAGCCCGACTCGACGGCCTCCACCTCCGGGGGCAGGTCGATGAGCACGTCCGCGGTGGCCATCGCCGCGACGAGGTGCGAGCTCGGCCCGGACACCGGCGCCACGCCGTCCTCGCAGACCCGGCCGCGCAGGAACTGCCGCTTGCCCGGCACCGAGCGCACCGACTCGGCCAGTCGTTCGCGCCGGAGTGGCAGCGGCGGCAGCCCGGCAGCGTCCCGCAGCGGCCCACGCAGGAACACGGCGAACGACACCTGCGTGCTCACCGGGTTGCCCGGGAAGCACAGCACCGGTACACCGTCGATGACCGCCGTCGCCTGGGGGCCGCCCGGCTGCATCGCAACCGTGGTGACCTCCGCGCCGCGCGGCAGGAGCACCTCCCGCACCACCTCGTAGGCGCCCTTCGAGATGCCGCCGGAGGTGACGACCAGATCGGACGAGGCGACCGCCGCGTCGAACACGCGCGCGAACGCCGCAGGGTCGTCGCTGCTGCTTGCCCGCAGCGACACGACGGCTCCGGACTCCTCGACCAGCGCGGCGAGGGCGACACCGTTGGCGTCGAAGACCTGCCCGAACCGCACGCCGCGGCCGGGCGCCGCGAGCTCCGAGCCGGTGGTCAGGACGGCGACCCGCAGCCGCGCCCGCACCGCCACCGAGCTGACGCCCGCCGCCGCGAGCGCCGCCAGGTGCCGGGCCGCCAGCCGGGTGCCGGCCTTCACGAGCACGTCGCCGCGCTCCAGGTCGCTGCCGCGCTCCCGCACGAACTCGCCGCGCTTCCGCGAGCGCCGGATCTCGACCACCGCGCCGGCCAGGTCGTCGTCCCTGCCGAGGACGAGCTCGGTGTCCTCCACCGGCACGATCGCGTCCGCGCCGCTCGGCACCGGGGCGCCGGTCATGATCCGGATGGCCGTGCCCGGCGTCAGCGTCAGCGGCACCTCGTGGCCGGCCGGGACGTCGCCGGTGACCTCGAGCGCGACCGGCACGCGGGAGATGTCGGCCGCGCGCACCGCGTAGCCGTCCATCTGGGAGTTGCGGAACAGCGGGAGGTCGACCTCCGACCGGACGTCCGCCGCGGCGACGCGCCCGGCGGCGTCGGTGAGCGGGACGGTCTCCACGTCCGGCTCCGCGGACAGCGGCTCCAGCAACCGCTTGACGTGCTCGACGTGCTCCTCGACGCTGCGCGGTGGGGTCATGGCTTCAGTATCCCGCGCGGCCCCTGACCATGCGAGGCCCGGCCGCCACAGGGGTCGCAACACGCCGCTCTGCCGGCGGCGATACGGCGTGTTGCGACCCCTGTTGCTGTCAGTCGCGGGGAGTCAGTAGCGGGGGAGGGAGGGGTCGACCTCGCGCGACCAGGCGTCCAGGCCGCCCACCAGCACCACGCCGGGGGCGCCGGCGGCCTCCAGCAGCGTCCGCGCGGTCTCCGCACGGATGCCGTGGTGGCAGATGATCACCAGCGGGTCGTCGCCCAGCCGCGCGGCCACGCCGGGCGCATCGCGCACCACCACGTCGAGCGGCACCAGCAGCGAGCCGGGCAGCTCGGCGATGTCCGCCTCCCAGGGCTCGCGCACGTCGAGGAGGATGTGCGGCTGTCCCGCGGCCAGGCGCGCAGCCAGGTCGGCCGGCGAGACGGTGGTGGCCGCCGCCGACGGCGCCTCCGCCCCCGCCACTACCTCTGCGGAGGACACCCCGCAGAACAGCTCATAGTCGATCAGCTCCGTCACCGGCGCCGCCTGAGGATCGGCCGCGTACGGCAGCTCCCGGAACGTCCCGCGCAGCCCGTCGTGCACCACGACCCGCCCGAGCAGGAGGTCGCCTTCCCCGGTCACGACCTTGGTCGCCTCGCTCGCCATCAGCGACCCGATCACCCCGCACACGCTGGGCAGCACGCCCGCCTCCGCGCAGCTCGGCACGCTGCCGGGCTCCGGAGGTACCGGGAACAGGTCGCGGTAGTGCGGCCCGTGCGCCGCCCAGCTCAGCCCGACCTGGCCGCCGAACCGGTGCACCGCACCCCAGACGACGGGTACGCCCGCCAAGAGCGCCGCGTCGTCCACCAGGTACCGGGTGGGGAAGTTGTCGCTGCCGTCGAGCACGAGGTCGAAGCCGTCGAGGATGCTCAGCGCGTTCTCCGAGGTGAGGCGCTCTGGGAACACCCGCACCTCGATCCCCGCGTCGATGGCGTGGATGGCGTCGGCCGCCGACGCGGTCTTCGGCCGCCCGAGGTCGCGCTCGCGGTGGATGGTCTGCCGCGGGAGGTTGCTGAGCTCCACGCTGTCGTCGTCCACGATCCCGATCGTCCCGAACCCGGCCCCCGCCAGCAGCGGCAGCACGGCGGAGCCGAGGCCGCCCGCGCCGACCACGAGCACCCGAGCGGCCCGGAGGCGGCGCTGGGCGACCTCCCCGAAGCCCGGGAGCTGAACGGTGCGTGCGTAGCGGGCGCGCTGCTCCGACGGCAGTACGGGCCCGGGCGCGACCAGCGGCGCGGGGCGATCGGGGACGGGGCGATCGGGGGCGGTGCGATCGGGGGCGGGCATGGCGCTAGCTAACCACCGTCACGCCGATGGTGTGCAATCCGGTCGCGCCGTCGGGTACGACGTCCTGCACCTTGGCGGTCTGCACCGTGCCGTGCGCATCGGTGGCGCGCACCTTGATGGTGTGCGCGCCGGGCGTCGCGTCCCACGCGTACTTCCACTGCCGCCAGGTGTCGGCCGAGATGGCGTCGGCGAGGGTGGCCTCCTGCCAGGCGCCGCCGTCGACCTGCACGTGCACGGCGCTGACGCCGACGTGCTGCGACCAGGCGACGCCCGCCACAGCGACCGTGCCCGCCTTGACCTGGTGGCCGTCCGAGGGCACGTCGATGCGCGACTCCAGCTTGACCGGGCCGCGCTCCGACCAGCCGCGGTCGGTCCAGTACGAGGTCGCCTTGTCGAAGCGCGTCACGTTCAGCTCGACCACCCACTTCGTCGCCGAGACGTAGCCGTACAGCCCGGGGACGACCATCCGTACCGGGTAGCCGTGCTCCAGGGGGAGCGGCTGGCCGTTCATCCCGACGGCCAGGATGGCGTTGCGGCCGTCGGTGAGCGCCTCGAGCGGGGTTCCGGCCGTCCAGCCGTCCTGGCTGCGGGAGAGCACCATGTCCGCGTCGGCGGACGGCTTGGCCCGGGCGAGCAGGTGGCGGATCGGGTAGCCGAGCCATTTCGCGTTGCTGATCAGGTCGCCGCCGACCTCGTTGGAGACGCAGGTGAGCGTGGTGATGGACTCCTCCAGCGGCAGGGCGAGGAGCTCGGCGAAGGTCAGCTCGACCTCCTTCTCGACCATCCCGGTGATCCGCAGCCGCCAGGCCGACGGGTCGATGCCGGGGATCTGCAGCGCGGTGTCGATGCGGTAGAAGTCGGCGTTCGGGGTGATGATCGGCGCCAGGCCCGGGAGGTCGAACGACGCCCCGGCCGGGACGGGCGGGGCCGCGACGGCGGGCTTCGGCAGGTGGAAGGCGGCGCGCGCGGCCGAGGCGGCACGGTAGCCGGTGGCGATCGCCTGGCCCACGATCGTCGCGACGACGCCCGCCGCGGCGGTCGCAGCGGTCGCCGTGACGAAGTGCCGCCGGGAGACCTCCCCCTCCGGGGCGATCCGGGTCGGCCGGGTGCCGCGCAGCAGGTCGGCCAGCCAGCCGAGGATCAGGATGGCGACCAACGCCGCGAGCGCCGAGGGCACGACGTTGACGATCGAGGATCCCGCGCGGGTGAGCGCGGCGAGCACGCCCAGCGCTCCGCCCACGCCGATCAGGATGCGGCCGAGCGGGGGCCGCCGCAGCTCCAGCCAGCCCGCCAGCGCGCCCCCGATGAGGAGCACGACCGCGAGGGAGGAGATGAGGAACGCCTTGTCGCCGGTCCCGAACACGCCGATCACGGCGTTCTTCAGCCAGGCGGGGGTGAGATCGATGACGAGCGCGCCGACGACCAGGATCGGGCTGCCGTCCTGTACGAAGAACGCGCTCAGCAGCTCGGCGGCGCCGACCCCGGCCACGACGCTCGCGGCGCCCACGGCGGCGGAGCGCCAGAACGAGCCTGCCCGCGCCGGCTCCGTGCCGCGTGCCGACCCGGCAGCCTCCGGCGACCCTTCGGGCCGGGCCGGCCCCGCAGACACAGGCGATCCCATAGCGGAAGGATAAGCGCGCGATCCGGTGGATATGCCGAGCATCCCCGCGCTGTGACAGGCTTGGGCCCTATGGCCTCCCTGCGCGTCGACGACCTCCCCGGCTGGGCCGGCCCCGGCTCCGTGAGCGAGGACGCCGTCTACGAGGCGTTCGTCGCCTGGGCCGAGTCCACCGGCATCACCCTCTACCCGGCGCAGGACGAGTCGCTGATCGAGATCGTCGGCGGCGCGAACCTCATCCTCTCGACGCCGACCGGGACGGGGAAGTCGCTCGTCGCCGTCGGCGCGCACTTCGCGGCGCTGGCCCGCGGCGAGCGCAGCTTCTACACCGCGCCGATCAAGGCGCTGGTGTCCGAGAAGTTCTTCGCCCTGGTCGACATCTTCGGCGCCGAGAACGTCGGGATGATGACCGGCGACTCCGCGGTGAACGCCGACGCGCCGATCATCTGCTGCACCGCCGAGATCCTCGCCAACCTCGCCCTCCGGCAAGGGGAGGACACCCCGGTCGGCCAGGTCGTCATGGACGAGTTCCACTTCTACTCCGACCCGGACCGCGGCTGGGCGTGGCAGGTGCCGCTGCTGGTGCTGAACCGCGCCCAGTTCGTGCTCATGTCGGCGACCCTCGGCGACGTGACGGCGCTCGCCGCCGACCTCTCCCGCCGCACCGGCCGGGAGACCGCGGTGGTCACCGGCGTCGAGCGTCCGGTCCCGCTGCACTACTACTACGAGCTGTCGCCCATCCATGACACCGTCGAGGACCTCCTGCACACCGGCCAGGCGCCGATCTACATCGTGCACTTCTCGCAGCTCGCCGCCCTGGAGCGGGCGCAAGCGCTCTCCAGCGCCAAGATCGCGAGCCGTGAGCAGCGCGACGCGATCGCCGAGCTGATCGGGGAGTTCCGGTTCACCACGTCCTTCGGGCGCACCCTCTCCCGGCTGCTGCGGCAGGGGATCGGCGTCCACCACGCCGGGATGCTGCCCAAGTACCGCCGGCTGGTCGAGCAGCTCGCCCAGCGCGGCATGCTGCGGGTGATCTCCGGCACGGACACGCTCGGTGTCGGCATCAACGTCCCCATCCGCACCGTGCTGCTGACCGCGCTGACCAAGTTCGACGGCACCCGGATGCGGCAGCTCAACGCCCGCGAGTTCCACCAGATCGCCGGGCGCGCGGGCCGCGCGGGCTACGACACCGCGGGGACCGTCGTCGTCCAGGCCCCCGAGCACGAGAGCGAGAACCTCAAGGCGCTCGAGAAAGCCGGCGACGACCCCAAGAAACGTCGCAAGATCGTGCGCAAGAAGGCGCCGGAGGGCTTCGTCTCCTGGGGCGAGCCGTCCTTCCGCAAACTCGTGGAGGCCGAGCCGGAGACGCTCACCTCCTCGATGCAGATCACCAGTGCCATGCTCATCAACGTCATCGGCCGCGGCGGCGACGTCTTCGCCCACGTCCGCGACCTCGTCTTCGACAACCACGAGCCGTGGAAGCGCCAGCTCGCCCTCGCCCGCCGCGCGCTCGGCCTCCACCGCTCGCTGCTGACCGCCGGGGTCGTGGAGGTCGTGGACGGCGAGATCCGCCTCACCGTCGACCTCCAGCCCAACTTCGCACTCAACCAGCCGTTGTCGCCGTTCGCGCTCGCCGCATTCGAGCTGTTCGACGTCGAGTCGCCCGGCTACGCGCTCGACATCGTCTCGGTGGTCGAGGCCACGCTGGACGACCCGCGCCCGGTGCTCTCCGCGCAGCAGTTCCAGGCCCGCGGCGAGGCCGTGGCGGCGATGAAGGCCGACGGTGTCGAGTACGACGAGCGGATGGAGGTGCTGGAGACCGTCACGCACCCCAAGCCGCACGACGAGCTGCTGCACGAGGCGTTCGCGACCTACGCCTCCAGCCAGCCCTGGGTGGCCGACTTCGAGCTGCGCCCGAAGTCGGTGGTCCGCGACCTCTACGAGCGGGCGATGACCTTCGGCGAGTTCATCGCCTTCTACAAGCTCGCCCGCTCCGAGGGCGTCGTGCTGCGCTACCTCTCCGACGCCTACCGTGCCCTGAACCAGACCGTGCCGCTCGACCTCCGCACCGAGGAGCTGCGCGACATCGTGGAGTGGCTCGGCGAGCTCGTCCGCCAGGTCGACTCCAGCCTCCTCGACGAGTGGGAGGAGCTGGTGCATCCGGACGCCGCCCGGCACGCCGCCGAGAGCACCGAGCTCGCCCCGCCCGCGCCGCGCAACGTCACCACCAACCGCCGCGCCTTCTTCGTGCTCGTGCGCAACGAGCTGTTCCGGCGCGTCCAGCTCGCCGCGCTCGACCGCGTCCAGGAGCTCGGCGCGCTCGAGAACGAGGCGGCGGCGCTCGCCGAGGCGTCCGCGCCGTCGTTCACCGAGCTGCAGTGGGACGAGGCGCTGGATGCCTACTACGCCGAGCACGACGAGATCCTCACCGACGCGTCGGCGCGCGCCGCGAGCATGATCGTCGTGGACGAGACGCCCGCCGCGGCGGAGGGCCTCTGGAGGGTGCGCCAGATCCTCGCCGATCCCGCGGGCGACCACGACTGGGGGATCGCCGCGGAGGTGCTGCTGGCGGACTCCGCCCGCGCAGGCGTCGCGGTCGTGCGGGTGACGGCGGTCGACCGGCTGTGACCGCTCGTGCCGGTCGTTCCGGCCGCTCGCCGCAGCCCTCCCGCGAAGGTTTGACGTGCGCGAGACGGCCGTGAAAGCATGTCCTCGGCCGCTTAACAGCGCCAGGCATCCCGCATGAACGTCCGGTGAACTCCCGCCGGCCGTCCGTCTCCACACGAGAAAGAAGCCGGTGGATCTCACCCTCATCATCGTGCTGGTCATCGCGCTGGCCCTCTTCTTCGACTTCACCAACGGGTTCCACGACACCGCGAACGCCATGGCGACACCGATCGCGACCGGCGCCATGCGGCCCAAGGTGGCGGTCGCGCTCGCCGCGGTCCTGAACCTCGTCGGAGCGTTCCTCTCGACGGAGGTCGCCAAGACCATCTCCGGCGGCATCATCAACGAGGGTTCGGGCGGCGTCCTGATCTCGCCGGAGCTGATCTTCGCCGGCCTGGTCGGCGCGATCGTCTGGAACATGGTGACCTGGCTCTACGGCCTGCCGTCCTCCTCCAGCCACGCGCTGTTCGGCGGCCTGATCGGCGCGGCGATCGTCGGAGCCGGGTTCGCGTCCGTGAACTTCCCGACCGTCGTGCAGAAGGTCGTCCTCCCCGCGGTCATCGCGCCGTTCACCGCCGGCGTGGTCGCGTGGGCGGCGACCAAGCTCGCGTACTGGATCACCCGGCGCTACGACGGCCGCCCGGACGGCCGAGGCGGCTTCCGCTACGGCCAGATCTTCTCGTCCTCGCTCGTGGCCCTCTCGCACGGCACGAACGACGCGCAGAAAACCATGGGCGTGATCACCTTGCTGCTGATCTCCGCGAACCTGCTGCCCGCCGGCAGCGGGCCGCCGCTCTGGGTGGTCGTCGCGTGCGCGCTCGCCATCGCGGTCGGCACCTACTCCGGCGGCTGGCGCATCATCCGCACCCTCGGCCGCGGCCTCACCGAGGTGAAGCCCGCGCAGGGTTTCGCCGCCGAGACCAGCACGGCCGCGACGATCCTGGCCTCCAGCCACCTCGGCTTCGCGCTCTCCACCACCCAGGTCGCCTCCGGCTCGGTGATCGGCTCCGGCCTCGGCCGCCGCGGCGCTTCGGTGCGCTGGGGCACCGCCGGCCGGATCGCGATCGGCTGGGTGCTGACGCTGCCCGCCGCGGGTGTGGTCGGCGCTCTCGCCGCGTTCCTCGGCCTGCTCGGCCCGATCGGCATCCTCATCGACACCGTGGTCGCCGTCGTCGTCATCACGTTCATCTTCTGGCGCTCGCGCCGCAACCGGGTGTCCAGCGCCAATGCGGTCGCACCGGTCCCCGTCCAGGGCCAGAGCGATGTCGCCGCGTCCGGCCGCGTGGTGAAGATCAAGAAGGTCAAGCCGCTCACGAAGGAACGCTCCGGAAGGAACCCCGCATGAGCGCCGTGCTGCAGTTCGTCTCGGTCTTCGTCGCGTCGCTGATCGGCGCGTGCGTGGTCGTCGGCTTCTACGCGCTCGGCACCCGGCTGCTCGCAGTGGCCGGCCGAGCGCTGTTCGTCGAGCCGGCGGAGTTCACCGACGCCATCACGGTCATCACGCCCGAGCAGGCGGCGAAAGCCCAGAAGAAGGCCGAGAAGGCCCGGCGCAAGAGCCCGCTCAGCGACGGCCGCAAGCGCGCCGCGCTGACCGGCGCCTACGCGTGCTTCGCACTGTGCGGGGCGGCGGTGCTGTACGGGTTGTACCTGATCATCCCGTACTTCCACGCCTGATCGCGGGCTAGATGGAGGAGTAGCCGCCGTCGATCAGGATGTTCTCGCCGGTGACCATGCCCGCCTCGTCGGAGGCCAGGTAGCCGATCAGCGCTGCGACCTCTTCCGGCTGAGCGAACCGGCGGGCCGGGATGCGCGCCCGCAGTTCGTCGCCCTTCGTGCCCTTCCACGCCTCCCGGCCGAGCGGGGTCTCCACCACGGTCGGCGAGACGGCGTTGACGGTGACGCCGTGCGGCGCCCACTCCAGGGACAGGACGCGGGTCATCCCGAGCAGGCCGGCCTTGCTCGCGCAGTAGGCGACGTGCTCGTCCAGGCCCACGACGCTCGCCTGGGAGGCCAGGTTGACGATGCGGCCGAAGCCGGCGGTCACCATCCGCGCACCCGCGGCCTGCGCCATCCGGAAGCTCGCGGTCAGGTTGACGGCCAGCGTGGCGTCCCAATCGGCGCTCGTCGTCGCGAGCGCGGGGGAGAGGCGGGCGATGCCGGCGGAGTTGACCAGGATGTGCGGCGTCCCGGCCTCCGCCTGGATGCGGGCGACGGCCGTCTCTGCGGCTCCCGGCTCGGTGAGGTCGGCGACGACCGGGAGGTGCCCGGCGCCCGGCAGCCCGGCGAGCGCGCCGGCGACGCTCTCGCTGAGGTCAACGCCGGCCACGGTGGCGCCGCGCTCGGCGAACCAGCCGGCGACGGCGAGACCGATGCCGCTCGCGGCGCCGGTGACGATCGCGATCCGTCCCTCGAACGTGCCGCTCATCGCTCCAGCTCTCCGATCAGCTCGACCTTGCGGGCCGAGGGGCTCGCCGGGTCGAAGCGGTAGCCCAGCCACTCCTTCACGAGGCGGCGGGCCAGCTCCGTACCGATCACGCGCTGGCCGAGGCACAGCACCTGGGCGTCGTTGGAGAGCACCGACCGCTCGACCGAGTAGGAGTCGTGGGCGGTGACGGCGCGGACGCCGGCGACCTTGTTGGCCGCGATGGCGACGCCGAGCCCGGTGCCGCACACCAGCAGCGCGCGGTCGGCCTCGCCGGACGCGACTAGCCCGGCGGCGGCTGCCGCGACCGCGGGGTAGGCGGTGTGGCCGTCGCGGTCCACGCCGACGTCCACGAGCGAGGCGACGAGGGGGTGAGCCTCCAGGTCGTCGCGGAGGGTCTCCTTGAGCGTGAAGCCGGCGTCATCGCTGCCGATCACGACCCGTAGTGCGGTCATGGTGTCGTCCTTTCGGTCCGGTGGTCGTTCTTCGGCCGCTCGCTGCGCGCCAGCACCTCGCCGCGCGCCAGCAGATCCCCCAGCGCGCCCGCGATCAGGGCGAGGGAGGTCGCGCCGGCGTCCGGCGTGCCCACCGACTTGTCGGCGAGCGGCCGGGCACGGCCGCGCTTCGGGCGCAGCGCGGAGGTCGCGGACGCGGCGGCGGACGCGGAACGCGCGGCGTCCCGCCACGCGTCCGCGAGCGGCGCGCCGGCGGCGAGCCGGGCGGCCAGCCCGTCGCGGAAGGGCAGCAGTGCGTCCACGAGCGTCTTGTCGCCGGGCTCCGCGCGGCCGAGGGCGAGGATCGCGTCGGTGAAGGCGCCGACCGCCGTGGCCGCGCTGTGGTCGGGGAACGCGGCGGAGGTGTCGTCGAGTGTCGCGCCCGCAGCCTCCAGGGCCGCGCCCCAGAGAACGCCGGAGGTCCCGCCCGCCTGTTCGGCCCACGCGCGTCCGCCGGCGGCGAGCGCCGCTCCCGCTCCGGCGCCACGCTCGGCTGCGCGCTCGATCGCGGTCGTGGCCGCCTCGGCGCCGCGCAGCATCCCGCGGCCGTGGTCGCCGTCGCCGGCGACCGCGTCGATCGCGCCGAGCTCGTCCTCCCGGTCGCGCAGCAGTTCGCGCACGAGCCCCGCAGCGTGGGCGACGCTCGCGGCCAGCGCCGCGGAGGCGGGGGACGGCACGACGAACGCGTAGGCGTCGTCCGTCACCGCGTCGTCCGCCTCGGCGGCCGATGCCCGGGTCGCGGCGAGTGGTGCGGCCTGCTTGCGGTAGGCGGGAGCGTAGGCGTCCGCCCGCCAGAACTGCTCCAGTTCGTCGTCCAGCCAGGTGAGCGTCAGCGAGCAGCCGCCCATGTCGAGGCTCGTGACGAGTTCGCCGACCTCCGGCTCGACGACCTCCAGCCCGGCGGCCTCCAGCAGGGGGAGCACACGTGCCCAGAGCAGGAACAGCTCCTCGTACTTGGTGGTGCCGAGGCCGTTGAGGATCGCGCCGACCCGCGCGGGCCCCGTGCGCGGGGCCGCCTCCAGCACCCCGGCCACGAGCAGCTCCGCGAGGCCGGTCGCCGTGGGCATCGCGACGTCGCGGATGCCGGGCTCGCCGTGGATGCCGAGGCCGAGCCCCAGCATCCCCGGCTCGACCCGGAAGAGCGGTTCGCGCGCACCGGGCATGGTGCAGCCCGAGAACGCGACGCCGAGCGTGCGCGTCGCGGCGTTGGCCGCCCGGCCCGCGCGCTCCACGGCGTCGAGGTCCAGACCCGCGGCCGCGGCGGCGCCGAGTGCCTTGAAGACCACGAAGTCGCCCGCGATCCCGCGCCGGTCGTCCTCGGCGGGAGCGGACGCCACGTCGTCGGTCACCAGGACGATGCGGGTGTCGATGCCCTCTGCGCGCAGCCGCTCGGCGGCGATCCCGAAATTCATCACGTCGCCCGCATAGTTGCCGAAGGTCAGCACGACGCCGCGGCCGCGGTGGGCGGCCTTCGCGACGGAGTACACGTGCGCCGCCGACGGCGAGGTGAAGATGTTGCCGACCACGGCGCCCGTGGCGAAGCCCGGGCCGACGAGGCCCGCGAAGGCCGGGTAGTGGCCGGAGCCGCCGCCGACCACGACGGCGACGGTCGGCGTGCCGGCGGCCCGGCCGACGACGCCGCCGGGGACGCGGCGCAACCGGTCGCCGTAGAGCGCGACGAAGCCGTCGAGCTGGTCCTCCGCGAAGTCGGCGGGGACGTCGGCGATGCGGGTCATCGGACGCCCTCCAGCGCGGCCTCGACGGCCGGCTCGTCCTCGGCGTGCTGGTTCACCTTCAGGAAGCCGATCATCGCGAACGCGCAGGCGTACAGGGCGACGAAGGCCCACACCACGCCGACCGCACCGGCCAGGGGGAACACCAGGGCGACCACGCCGCTGCCGAGGAACGTCGCCCCACCGGCCGCGGTCGTGTACATGGCCATCGCCGCGCCCTTCTGCTTCGGAGCGAGCGCCGGCATGATCGCTCCCATCGGCACGAAGCCGGCGAGCATGATGCCGAAGACGGTGCCCGCGATCGTCGCGACGACGAAGCCCCAGTCGCTGCCGGCCGGCACCCAGTGCGGCACGTACCACCACAGCAGGAGGCCGATGGAGGACCCGACGATGCCGAACCAGCGCACCGTCCGGCCCCAGCCCATGCGGTCGCCGATCGCGCCGAACACCGCGTTGAAGGCGATGTTGCCCGCGAAGATCACCACCGTCATGATCAGCCAGCGGCTCTGCCCCCAGCCGAGCTGGTCGGCCATGACGGCGGGGAGCACGATGAACATCCCGAACTCCGGCGCGGTGTTGATGAGCCGGATGAGGAAACCCATCAGCACCTTCGGG
Source organism: Leifsonia sp. EB34 (assembly GCF_041260585.1). Lineage (NCBI taxonomy): Bacteria > Bacillati > Actinomycetota > Actinomycetes > Micrococcales > Microbacteriaceae > Leifsonia > Leifsonia sp. EB34. Next base: position 234,346 of record NZ_JBGCCV010000001.1, on the reverse strand, counting down.
TTGCGAGCGGTGAGCACGATCCCGGAGGTGAGCACCCGCGCGGCCGAGTCGGTCGGCGACGCGAGCCGGCGCGAGCCGTGCGGCTCCCGCACGCCGAAGTTCGCGATGGCCCAGCCGACGAGCACGAGCGTCGCGGAGGCGAGCATGGTCAGCGTCTCGCCGCCCGCCCCGCCGCCGAACGCCGGGATGGCGAAGACCGCGAAGAGCGATCCGAGCGTCGGCAGGCCGCCGGTGAACATGACGTAGAACCAGCCGACCGCGGTGCCGTTGCGCTTCTTCGGGACGATCTGGTTGATCCAGACCAGGAACGCGAAGGCGAAGAACGGGAAGCCGAAGCCGCGCAGGAAATAGCTGACGAACAGCAGCGGCACGCTCCCGATCGAGAGCGAGAACAGGAACGCCCCCTCGAACACGACCCACAGGATCATGCCGAGCGTCATCACGCGCCGCGGGCCCCACAGGTCGGCGAGCGCCCCGGACAGGTACGACGCGATCAGCACGGCCAGGCTGTACATGGCGATGATCTGCGCGACGATGGCGAACTTGTCCTCGCCGAGCGCGTGCGTCATGTGCGGGGACAGGAAGTTGGACTCGACCCCGTTGCCCGTCATGAAGACGAGGACGCCGAGGAAGCCCCAGCGCAGGGGGTGGGGGATGCCGATCCGGTCGAGGAAGGTCTCGCGGACGGGTGGTGCGGTGGTGGTCATCAGGAACTCCGGTGATGGTGGGGCGGCTGCCTCACGGCAGGATGGTGACCTTGATGGAGGCGCCTGCGGTGTCGCCGACCAGGTCGAGGGCGCTCTGGAAGTCGGCGAGCGGGAACTGGTGCGTGCAGATCTCGTCCATCGGGAGCACGCCGGATTCGAGGAGCTCGATCGCGGCGGGCCAGCAGCCGGGACCGAGGTGGGCGCCGCGGACGTCGAGCTCCTTGTCGTCGCTGATGATCGACCAGTCGACCGCCACGTCGGAGCCGAAGACCGAGTACTCGACGTACGTGCCGAGCTTGCGGAGCAGGTTGAGGCCCTGGCCGACCGCCGAGGGGTGGCCGGTGGCCTCGATGTAGACGTCCGCGCCGTAGCCGTCGGTGAGCGCCTTGACGCGGGCGACCGCGTCCTCCTTCGTGATGTTGATCGTGAGGTCGGCGCCGCATTTGCGAGCGAGCTCCAGCTTGTCGTCGCTCATGTCGAGCGCGATGACCGTCAGCGGGTTCTTCTGGCGGACGCCCGCGATGGCGCCGAGGCCGATCGGGCCGGCGCCGGCCACGACCACCACGTCGCCGAACTGGATGGTGGCCCGCTCCACCGCGTGCATCGCGCACGAGAGCGGCTCCGCGTAGGCGGCGTGCTGCGGCGCCAGGTCGGAGGAGACCGGGTGCGTCAGCGCGCGCGGCGGGACAAGGGCGTACTCGGCCATCGCGCCGTCGAACTCCTTGAAGCCGAACATCGCGTGCGGCGCGCACATCCAGTACTGGCCGCGCTCGCAGTACCGGCACTCGCCGCACGGGACGATCTGCTCGCACGCGACGCGGTCCCCGACCGCCACTCCGCGCCGGGCCAGCGTCGCCGGGTCGCCGGCGACGACGCGCCCGACGAACTCGTGGCCGGGGATGCGGCCGGTCTGCGCCCAGGCGGGGCGGTTCTCGTCGCCCCAGAACTTGGGGGCGCCGTGGTAGCACTTGAGGTCGGACGCGCAGACGCCGACGGCCTCCACCCGCAGCAGCAGCTCACCGGCGCCCGGCCGGGGGACGGGGACGGTCTCCAGCCGGTAGTCCTCCGGACCGTGGACGACGACGGCGGTCATGGTCTCGGGAAGCGGTGCGCCGGTGCGCGCCTCGGTTTCGGACAGCGATGTGGACATGACCCTCCTCGGGATCGGTTGGTGAGGCGTGTTCGTGCAGGGCCCCGCACTCGACGCCAGTGCGGTCGTAGCCGGGGGTGTGGATGAGCTGCGCGGTCGTTCTTTCGCCGATTCGTGGACAGCCTACGGGTGTGAGAACGAATGTGCAAGAACATTTGTTCACGCCTGACCGGGCGGGTCGCTGCCACCGACGGCGACCCCGTGCAATAGCCTGCGATAGAGCAGCCGTCTCCCCGACCCCGGCTGCGCAGCGCATGACCTCTCTCCCGCCTGGCTCGGCCAGCAGATTCCCCCTCGACACGCTGTACGGCGCTGCGCACATGTACTACCTGGAGGATGCGACCCAATCGGAGATCGCGGGCCGGCTCGGTGTGTCGCGGCCGACCGTCAGCCGCCTCCTGGCCGAGGCCCGGCGCATCGGGCTGGTGCGCATCGAGATCGTCAATCCTCGTGAGCCGGAACTCGACGCTCTGGCGTCGCGGCTGCGCGACGTCCTCGGCATCGATCGGGTCTGGATCGCACCGGGGGACCAGTCGGGGAACCTGCGCACCGGACTCACCGCGCAGGTCGCGGTCGCGCTCGCCGAGATGGAGCTGGCTCCCGGCGACGGGCTGCTGATCGCCTCCGGTAACACGCTGTACGAGGTGGCCAGGGGCCCGCTTCCGAGTCTCCCCGGCGTCGTCCTGATCCCGACGGTCGGCGGGGTGGCCGAGCCGGAGCCCTGGCACCAGCCCAACGAGATCGTGCGATCGATGGCCGAGCGCACCAACGCGCGCCCGGTCTTCCTGTTCGCGGAGGCGATGCCGTCCGCCCCGCTCTACGAGCGGTTGCTGGACGACCCGTCCTTCCAGCGTGTGCAGGAGCTCTGGGCGGGGGCGAAGGGCGCCCTGCTGGGTGTGGGCGCGCCACCGCTCTCCCGCGGGTCGATCTCGCGCTCCGTGCCGTTGGACGACGAGCAGATGTACCGCGCCGTTGGCGACGTCGCCCTCAACTTCTTCGACATCGAGGGAGAGCCCGTGGAGTTCGAAGGCAGTGACCGCATGGTGCGTCCGCCGCGCGACGTCCTCCGCGCCATCCCGCATACGGTCGGGATCGCGGTCGGAGCGGGCAAGGCGGTCAGCATCCGCGGCGCCGTCCGCGCCGGTCTCATCGGCGCGCTCATCACCGACGAGCGCACTGCGGGCGAGCTCATCGAGCTGTCCGGTCGGCGCTGAGGGCGCCGTCGGGCGTTGCCGCTACGCGGTCCCGCGGACCCGCGCGATCGAGTTCATCACGTGGTACACGACGATGGCCGCGATGGCGCCGAGCGCGATCCCGTTGAAGGTCAGCTGACCGAGGTTCAGCGTGAAGTCGCCGATGCCGATGATGAGGGCGGTCGCCGCGGTGAACTGGTTGACCGGCTTGGAGAAGTCGACCTTGTTGTCCAGCCAGATCTTCACGCCGATCACGCCGATCAGGCCGTACAGCGCGGTGGTCACGCCGCCCAGCACGCCGGCCGGGATGGTGTTGATGACCGCGCCGACCTTGGGGGAGAGGCCGAGCAGGACGGCGACGATGCCGGCCACCCAGTACGCCGCCGTCGAGTAGACGCGGGTCGCGGCCATGACGCCGATGTTCTCGCCGTAGGTGGTGGTGCCGGAGCCGCCGAAGAAGCCGGCGATGGTCGTCGCGAGACCGTCCGCGAACAGGGCACGGCCGGTGAGCTTGTTGACCGCAGGGTCGGTGAGCTGCGCCACACCGCGGATGTGGCCGACGTTCTCGGCGATCAGCACGAGCACGACCGGGAGGAACGCGGGCAGGATGCCCCAGGTGGAGGCCGCGTCCGTGAACGGGTTCGCGGGGAAGGTGAAGTGCGGGAGGCCGATCCACGCCGCCTTGTCGATCTTGCTGAAGTCGACCTGGCCGGAGAGCGCCGCGAAGACGTACCCGACGATCACGCCGAGGAAGATCGAGAGCCTCCCCAGCATCCCCTTGAAGAGCACCGTGCAGAGGATGACCGCGGCGAGCGTCACGAGCGCGGTGACCGGCGCCTGCATGAAGTTGTTCTTGGCGGCCGGCGCGAGGTTGAAGCCGATCAGCGCCACGATGGCGCCGGCGACGATCGGCGGCATCAGCCCGTCGATCCACTTCGTGCCGGTGGCGACCACGATCAGGCCGACGACGGCGAGCAGGAGGCCGGTGACGACGATGCCGAACAGCGCGGACGGCATCCCGTGCGCCTTGGTCGCCGCGACGATCGGCACGATGAACGCGAACGACGATCCGAGGTAGCTGGGCAGCTTGTTGCGCGTGACCAGCAGGAACAGCATCGTCCCGACGCCCGAGAACAGCAGCGTGGTGCTCGGCGGGAAGCCGGTGAGCAGCGGCACCAGGAAGGTCGCGCCGAACATCGCGACGACGTGCTGCGCACCGAGCCCGATCGTCCGGGGCCAGGTCAGCCGCTCGCCGGGGAGCACCACCTCGCGTGCTCCGACCTTCTTACCGTCGCCGTGCAGCTTCCAGGGCAGAGCCATGCGTGTCCTTATCGTGTCGGGAGGGGAATTAGGCTGGTACTGCGCTGTGACATCGCCACGAATGCGCCACGAACCAAACCCAACCGATACTACGGGAGACCACCATTTCCGCTTCGACTTCCACGCCGACGCCGACCGTCAAGGGGCGCCTGGACCGGTTCTTCGAGATCACGTCACGCGGCACCACCTGGGCCACGGAGATCCGCGGCGGCCTGCTGACCTTCGTGACCATGGCGTACATCGTCATCCTCAACCCGATCATCCTGAGCTCGGCGCCCGATGTGTCCGGTCACACGCTGGGCTTCGAGCAGGTCGGCGCCGTCACCGCGCTGAGCGCCGGCGTCATGACCGTGCTGTTCGGTCTGGTCGCCCGGCTGCCGTTCGCCTTCGCCGCCGGCCTCGGCATCAACTCGTTCCTCGCGGTGAACGTCGTCAAGGTGCTCACCTGGCAGGAGGCGATGGGCCTCGTCGTCATCAACGGCCTGATCATCGTCCTGCTCGCCGCGACCGGCCTCCGCCGCCTGATCTTCAACGCCGTCCCGCCGCAGCTCAAGACCGCCATCACCGTCGGCATCGGCCTCTTCATCGCCTTCATCGGCTTCGTCGACAGCGGTTTCGTGCGCAGCACCAAGACGGCGTCGCCGCCTGTGCAGCTCGGCGAGGCGGGCTCCATCGCCACGCTTCCCACGCTGGTGTTCCTGCTCGCGCTGGTCATCATGGGTGTGCTCATGGCGCGCAAGGTGAAGGGCGCGCTCCTGATCGGCATCGTCGCGGCGACCGCTGTCGCCATCATTATCGAGGCGATCTTCCACCTCGGTTCCTCCGCGAAGAACCCGAACGGCTGGAACCTCTCGGTCCCCGCCCTGCCCACCTCGTTCGTCTCGGTGCCGAACCTCAGCCTCGTCGGGCAGTTCGACCTGTTCGGCTCGTTCGCGCGGATCGGCGGTCTCGCCGCGATCATGCTCGTCTTCACGCTGGTCTTCACGAACTTCTTCGACGCGATGGGGTCGATGACGGGTCTTGCCCGCAGCGCCGGCCTCGCGAACGAGGACGGCACGTTCCCGCGCCTGCAGTCCGCGCTCATCGTGGAGGGTGTCGGCGCGGTCGTCGGAGGTGGCACGTCGGCGTCGTCCAACACCGTGTTCGTCGAGTCGGCCTCCGGCATCGGCGAAGGCGCGAAGACGGGATTCGCCAGCGTCATCACGGGTGTGCTGTTCCTGCTCGCGATGTTCTTCACGCCGCTGACGAGCGTCGTCCCGAGCGAGGTGGCGGCCGCGGCGCTCGTCATCGTGGGTGCGCTCATGGTCGTGCAGATCCGCCACATCGACTTCCACGAGTTCTCCAGCACGCTGCCGGTCTTCCTGACGATCATCGTCATGCCGCTGACCTACTCGATCGCGAACGGCATCGGCGTCGGCTTCATCTCCTGGGTGCTCGTCCGGTCGCTCTCCGGCAAGGCGCGCGAGATCAGCCCGCTGCTCTGGATCGTCGCGGCCGGCTTCCTGGTGTACTTCGCGCGCGGCCCCATCGAGACCCTGCTGCCGCACTGATCGGCGACGCCGGCGCGGCCTGCGAGAATGGAAGGATGGAACCGTCCCCCCTCGTCAGGCCGCGCAGCTTCGTCATCCGCGGCAGGAAGACCGAAGCCCAGCAGCGGGCGATCGACGAGTTCTGGCCGGTCTTCGGCGTGGACTTCGACGGCTCGCCGCTCGACCTGGACGCGATCTTCGGGCGCACCGCGCCCCGCGTGGTCGAGATCGGCTTCGGCAACGGCGAGAACCTGCTCGCCCTCGCCGCACGGCACCCCGAGAAGGACTTCCTGGGGGTGGAGGTGCACGGCGCCGGCGTCGGCCGGGTGCTCGCGGCCGCGCACGAGCAGGGGCTCACGAACGTCCGCGTGGTCCGGCACGACGCGGTGGAGGTCTTCGAGCAGGGGCTCGGCGCCGCCGGCGTGGACGAAGTGCTCATCTTCTTCCCTGACCCGTGGCCCAAAGCACGCCACCACCGCCGCCGGCTCGTGCAGCCCGACGTCGTCCGGCTCATCGTCGCCGCGCTGAAGCCGACCGGTGTGCTCCGGCTCGCGACCGACTGGGAGCCCTACGCCGAGCACATGATCGACGTGCTGGACGCCGAGGCCGCCCTGGTGAACGTCGCCGGACCCGGCGGCTTCATCCCGCGGCCCGACGACCGGCCGGCGACGAAGTTCGAGCGTCGCGGCGAGCGGCTCGGGCACGCGATCTTCGACCTGGAGTATCGGCCGCGCGCGTGAAGCCGCGCGTGTGATGATGGGCGCATGACCTCCGAGTCCGCGCTCACGTCCGGCACCGTCGCCGGCGACAGCATCCCGCACACCGTCTCGACCCTGCGCGCCACGTTCGACAGCGGCCGGACCAAGCCGCTCGCGTGGCGGCTCGCCCAGCTCGCCGCCCTCCGTCGGATGCTGACTGAGCGCGCCTCCGAGTTCGAGGACGCCCTGCGGGAGGACCTGGCCAAGAACCCGACCGAGTCGCAGATCGCCGAGGTCGGCTTCGTCGTCGGCGAGATCGACCACATGCGCCGCAACCTCCGACGCTGGCTACGGCCCCGTCGGGTCGCCGTCCCCGGCGCCCTGATGCCCGCGCGGGCGCGGGTCGTGCTGGAGCCGGTCGGCGTCGTGCTCGTGATCGCCCCCTGGAACTACCCGGTGCAGCTCCTGCTGGCTCCGCTCGTCGGAGCGCTGGCCGCCGGCAATGCGGTCGTGCTGAAGCCGAGCGAGCTCGCGCCGGCCACCTCGGCCGCGATGGCGCGGCTCGTCCCGCAGTACCTGGACCGGTCGGCCGTCGCCGTCGTGGAGGGCGGCGTCGCGGAGACCACCGAACTGCTCGCCCAGCGCTGGGACCACATCTTCTTCACCGGCAACGGGCGCGTCGGCCGCATCGTCGCGGCGGCCGCGGCGGAGCACCTGACGCCGGTCACCCTGGAGCTCGGCGGCAAGTCCCCGGTGTACGTGGACGACTCCGTCGACCCGGCCGCGGCGGCGCGGCGGATCGCCTGGGGCAAGTTCATGAACGCGGGCCAGACCTGCGTCGCCCCCGACTACATCCTGGCCACGAAGGCGGTCTCCGACCGGCTCGCCGCCGAGCTCGGGAACGCCGTGCGCGCGCTCTACGGCGACGACCCGGCGGACAGCCCCGACTACGGGCGGATCGTCAACGACCGGCAGTTCGCCCGGCTCACCGGGCTGCTCGGCTCCGGGACGACCGCGGTCGGCGGTCAGTCGGAGGCGGCCTCCCGCTACCTCGCCCCGACCGTGCTCGTCGACGTGCCGCGCGACTCCGCGGTCATGGGGGAGGAGATCTTCGGCCCGGTGCTCCCGATCGTCGCGGTCGACGGGCTGGACGACGCGATCGCGTTCATCCGCGCCGGCGACAAGCCGCTGGCCCTCTACGTCTTCAGCGAGCGCCGCGAGGTACGCCGTCGCTTCCTCACCCAGACCAGCTCCGGGGCGGTCGGCTTCGGCGTGCCGGCCGCGCACCTCGCGGTGGGCGGCCTCCCGTTCGGCGGCGTGGGGGAGAGCGGCTCCGGCGCGTACCACGGCCGCCGTTCGCTGGAGACCTTCAGCCACGAGAAGGCCGTGCTGTCGAAGGCGCTGGCGCCCGACACGCTCCAGCTCATCTACCCGCCGTACACCGAGGGAAAGGACCGGTTCGCCCGCGGATTGCTGCGCAAACTCGGCTGAGCGGAAGCCCTCTCGACACGCTGTCGAACAGCGTCCGGGATACCGGACGAAGTGTCCATCGCCCGTGCAGGTGCCAGGGGTAGGCTCGGCTGTGCCGGGTGCCACGAACGGCCGGCAAACCCCGAAAAGCCAACGCACAACGAGAGGCAATGGAGCCAAGCGTGGATTCCACAGCAACGATGGACGAACCGAAGACTCACCCCATCCCGGTCGTCGACCCGGCCACCGGCAGCACGGTCGTCGACGCGTCCGAGAACGTCTCCGACGTCCCGACCCCCAGCGCCGAGGGCCGACCCACCCGCATCGAGACCGACTCCCTGGGCAGCAGGGAGATCCCGGCCGACGCCTACTGGGGCGTGCACACCTCGCGCGCCCTCGAGAACTTCCCGATCGCCAAGCGGCCGATCTCCGTCTACCCCGACCTGATCGTCGCCCTGGCCGACGTCAAGCAGGCCGCGGCGCGCGCCAACCTCGAGATCGGCGTGCTGGACAAGCACAAGGCCGACCTGATCGACCGGGCCTGCCAGCTCATCATCGACGGCAAGTTCCACGACCAGTTCGTCGTCGGCGTCATGCAGGGCGGCGCGGGCACCTCCACGAACATGAACGCCAACGAGGTCATCGCGAACATCGCGCTCGAGCTCGACGGCCACCCCAAGGGCGACTACGCGCACATCCACCCGATCGACGATGTGAACCGCAGCCAGAGCACGAACGACACCTACCCGACCGCGATCAAGATCGCGCTCACGTTCGCGCTGGGCCATCTGCTCGACGAGCTCGCCCTGCTGCGCGACTCGTTCGCCGCCAAGGGCCGCGAGTTCCGCCACATCCTCAAGGTCGGCCGCACCCAGCTCCAGGACGCCGTGCCGATGACGCTCGGCCAGGAGTTCCACGGCTTCGCGACCACCCTCACCGAGGACCACGCCCGGCTCACCGAGAGCAAGTGGCTTCTCGCCGAGATCAACCTGGGCGCCACCGCGATCGGCACCGGCATCACCGCCGACCCCGGCTACGCTGCGGCGGCGGTCAAGCACCTCAACCTGATCACGGGCCTCAACCTGGAGACCGCGCCCGACCTCATCGAGTCGACCAGCGACGCCGGCGCCTTCATGTCGTTCTCGGGGGCGCTCAAGCGCAGCGCCATCAAGCTGTCGAAGATCTGCAACGACCTGCGACTGCTCTCGTCCGGCCCGCAGGCCGGCCTCGGCGAGATCAACCTCCCGCCGCGCCAGGCCGGGTCGTCGATCATGCCAGGCAAGGTCAACCCGGTCATCCCGGAGGTCGTCAACCAGGTCGCGTTCTCCGTGGCCGGCGCCGACGTCACCGTGACCATGGCGGCCGAGGGCGGCCAGCTCCAGCTCAACGCGTTCGAGCCGGTCATCGCGCACTCGCTGCTGCAGAGCATCACCTGGATGGCACAGGCCTTCCACACGCTGCGCGTCAACTGCGTCGACGGCATCACCGCCAACGAGGAGCGCCTCGGCGCCATGGTCGGCTCGTCGGTCGGCGTCATCACGGCCCTCACCCCGCACATCGGCTACGCCGCCGCGGCAGCGCTCGCCAAGTCGGCGCTGCTGACCGGCCACAACGTCGCCGACCTGGTCGTGGACGCCAAGCTGATGAGTCGCGAGGAGGTCACTCGCCTGCTGTCGCCCGCTCGCCTGAGCGGCCTCGAGGCGATCACCACCTCGATCCCGGTCGTCGAGGCCGAGGCCATCGAGAAGGCCGAGAAGGCCCGCGAGTAACCGCGGACCAAACGACTTGGCAGGACATGCCGCGTGGGCGGTCGCCGACGCGGCGTGTTCTGCCAGGTCGTTGGCGGGCTAGTTCTCAGCGGAGCGGAAGAGGGCGATCATGTCCCGGCCGAGCTGGTTCGGAGCGGTCTCGCACGGGCTGTGGCCGGTGCGGTAGACGGCGAGCCGGGCACCGAGGGCCTTCGCGTTCGCGGCGTGCAGGTGCGTCGGCCACAGGTCGTGGTCGCCCGTCGCCACCAGCACCGGCAGGCCGATCGCCGCGACCTGCTCGCGCACGTCGGGCACGTGCTTCATCAGGCCCACGATGTCGTCCACGCTCGACCGCCGGGTGAGCGCGAACCGGGAGCGGACGAACGCCAGCCGGGTCGGCCCGACCTTGTTCTTGTTGGTGACGATGCCCCAGATCATCAGGCCGGCGCCCTGCCGCCCGTTCAGGAACCAGCTCAGCCAGCCGATGACCCGGACGCTCCGGAACGCCTGGCCGGGCTCCGGTGGCGAGGTCAGCAGCGTCAGCGTCCGGAACAATTCTGGGTGCCGCACGAGCGCGAGCTCGGCGAGGATGCCGGCGAACGAGTAGCCGAGGACGTGCGCGGGGTCGCCGTCGCGCAGGAACGCGACCAGATCGGCCACGAGCAGGTCGTAGGTGTAGTGCTGCCCCTCCGCGGGCCCGGCCGCCGCCGACTCGTATTGGCCGGCCAGGTCGTAGCTCTGCACGTAGTACCCGGCCGCGACCAGGATCGGCGCGAGCAGGAAGAAGTCCTCCTTGGAGCCGGTGGCGCCGGGGACCAGCACGACGCGCGGGTCGGCGGGGTCGCCGAGCGCGACGACGGCGAGCTCGCCGCTGGGCGCGCGGAAGCTGGAGAAGGTCGCGCCGACGGGCGCGATCGACCAGTCGATGTCGGGGAGGACCGCGTCGAGACGGGCCGCCTCGTCGTCTCCGCCCGAGAGCCCGGGCCGCCGCTCGCCGATCGACATGCTCTCACGCTAGCCGACAGGGCCGACTAATGCAGGTAATGCCCGTAATGGCCGGCAGCAGGCCTCAGGTGACGCGGCAGTACGTCGTCAGGTAGCCGATCCCGCCGATCGAGACCGTCACGGTCGAGCGGTCGTGCAGGAACACCGGGGGAGTGCGCGAGTAGCCGGCGCCGCCCGGGCTGCCCGTGGAGATCAGCGTGCCGGGCAGGATCGTGGCCGACCGGGACAGGAACTCGATGATCTCGGCGACCGAGCGCACCATGTCGGCAGTGGACGCGTCCTGCAGGATCGCGCCGTCCACGTTCGTGGTGAGCCAGAGGTCCTGCGGGTCGGCGATCTCGTCGGCCGTGACGACCACCGGGCCGTTGGGCGTGAAGCCGTCGAACGACTTGCAGCGCGACCACTGCGCCTCCGAGAACTGGAGGTCGCGGGCGGTGATGTCGTTGACGACCGTGTAGCCCCACACGTAGTCGAGGGCGTCGCGCACGGAGACGTTGCGCGCGGGCTTGCCGATGATGACGCCGAGCTCGGCCTCGTAGTCGACCTGGGTGGTGAGGTCCTCCGGCCAGCTCGTGGTGCCGCCGTGTCCGGCGAGGGAGTTGGGCCAGAGCGAGAACACGGTCGCCGCCTTCTCGCTGCGCAGCTTCAGCTCGGAGGCGTGCGCGGCGTAGTTGGCGCCGATCGCGATCACCTGCGGCGGCCGCAGCACGGCCGAGGCGTGCCGCAGCTCGTGCACGGGGACGAGCGGCGCGCCGGCGGCGACGGCCTCGTCGACGAGGGCGCGCACCTGGGTCAGGGTCGCGTCGCCGCGCTCGATGAGGTCTTGGAGGTCGCGGGGCGCGTCGGTCAGGAGCTCGTCGAGGAAGAGCGCGCCGTCTCCGATGACGGCTGCCAGGCGCGGGTGCGAGTCCGGAGTGGTGCTGAGGTGCGAGAATCTCACACTGTCCAACCTATCGGTCGGGAGCCCGCCGACACGAACCGGGACGGGCGCCGAGAGCGCCCACAACGCGCAGAACCCGCGCGCGCCGGGCCGCTCAGGCGATCGCGCCCGGCGCCTCCTCCGTGTGCTCGGCCTCCCACCGCCGCCGTGCGGCACGCCGGCGCCAGGGGGTCTCCTCCGGCAGGTGCATGCGCAGCGTGCCGAACGCCCAGCGGATGCGCCGCCCGAAGCCCCGCCAGGTCGAGAACGGCCGCGACGAGATGCCGACCAGCAGTCGTTCGTCGTAGCGCACGACCACCCCGGGGTCGAGGTGGATGGCGAGGTCGAGGTCGTCGTGCACTTCGCGCAGGTCGCGGTGCACGCGCCCGCGGACCTCCCGCCAGACCTCGCGGCGCATCGCGAAGTTGGAGCCGAAGATCGGCGGGTGACCGAGCCAGATCTCCATCGACCAGAAGTAGCCGCCGATGTAGAGGAGCTGGCCGAGCCCGGCGACGAACGTGTTGCCGTCGTAGAAGACGCCGGGGCCGGTGAGCACGCCGATCGACGGATCGTCCACGAACTCGGCCTCGATGTGCAGCAGCCAGTCGACGGGAGGCCGGGAGTCGGCGTCCAGCCGCGCGACGATGTCGGCGCTTGCGGCGTCGTACCCGGTGGCGGCCGCGGGGAAGATCCCCCGGACCGGCTGCTCCAGCACGCGGGCGCCGCCGGCCCGGGCGACGGCCGCGGTGTCGTCGGAGCTGCCGTTGTCCACGACGATGATCTCATCCGCCGGACGGAGCTGAGCGGCCAGGTCGGAGAGGCAGCGGGCCAGCATCTCGGCGTCGTCGAGCGCGGGGATCACGACGGCGATCGAGGGCACGAGAGCGCTCCCTCCTCGACCGGAATGCACGTATTTATGGGCGGGCCGTCACGGTGGCCCTGTGGGTGCGATCCTACGCGCCGCGAGCGCTCCCGGGGCTGCGCCGCGTCGGACGCGTCGGGCGCTGCGCGTCCTTCTGCTCGCGCGCCTCCCGCTGCGCCTCGTGCGCGCTCTCCCACAGGTGCATCCCGGCGTAGCTGCGCCAGGGTGCCCAGAGCGCCCCGCGCGCGGCGAGCTCGCGCGGCTCCGCCGGGAGGCCCAGCCGCGCCGCGCCCTGCCGCAGCGCCAGGTCGCCGGTGAGCAGCACATCCGGGCTGCCGAGCACCCGGAGGGCGACGTAGCCGGCGGTCCACGGGCCGATGCCGGGCAGCGCCACCAGCCGGGCCTCGAGCTCGGCACGGGACTCGCCGACGTCGATCGCGAGCGAGCCGTCCGCCAGCGCCGCGGCGGCGCCGACGATCGCGTCGATGCGCTTGCCCGGCCCGCGCAGCACCTCCCTGCCGCGTTCGGCGATCGCCGCCGCGGTCGGGAACAGCCGCGTGAAGCCGCCGATCGCCACCGGCTCGCCGAGCGCGGCGGTGAGGCGGGCGAGCGCGGTGCGTGCGGCCGGCACCGAGACCTGCTGCCCGATCAGGGCGCGGAACAGGATCTCCTCCGGGTCGACCGCGCCGGGGACCCGGATCCCCGGCGCCGCAGCCACCGCGGGTGCGAGCACGGGGTCGGCCGCGAGCGCGGCGTCGATGGCCTCCGCGTCGGCGTCCAGGTCGAGGAGGCGCCGCACCCGCGCGACCAGCGGAGCGAGGTCGGCCATGTCCGCGAGGGTCGCCTCGCACTCGACCGCGGGGGCGTCGGCGTCGCCGGCGAGGGTGAGGCGGATGGTCGCGGGGCCGTGCGGGAGGCGGAGGGCCCTGCTGTACGAAGGGGCGATGGCGGCGGCCGAGTCGGCCGCCCCCGTCACCGCGGCCTCCATTCCCTCGATCGCCCGCGCCCCCAGGAACGCGAGCACGCGCCCGCCGTCGAACGGCGCGCGCGCCGGCAGCCGCAGCGTCAGCGACGCCCCCGCTGCGGCGCCCACCACCATCGGCCCGTGCGCGATCCCGGGCCGGCGGCGCGCGGACCCCCGGATCGCCCCCGGCGTCACGTGGTAGATCTCGGCCATCGTCTCGTTGAACTGCCGCACGCTGGAGAAGCCGGCAGCGAACGCCACGTCGGTGACCGGCATGTCCGTGCCCGCCAGCAGCAGCCGGGCCGTCTGCGCCCGGTGGGCGCGGGCGAGCGCGAGCGGGCCGGCTCCCAGCTCGGCGGTGAGCACGCGGCCGAGGTGGCGCGGCGTGTAGCCGAGACGGTGCGCGAGCCCGGGCACGCCCTCCCGCTCGACCGTGCCGTCGGCGATCAGGCGCATGGCGCGTGCGGCGAGGTCGTCGCGGACATTCCATTCCGGCGAGCCGGGGACGGCGTCGGGGAGGCAGCGCTTGCAGGCCCGCAGCCCGGCCTCGTGCGCGGCGGCGGCGGTCAGGTAGAAGGTCACGTTGTCGGCTTTGGGCGTCACCGCGGGGCAGCTCGGCCGGCAGTAGATGCCGGTCGAGTGGACGCCGGTGATGAACTGGCCGTCGAAGCGGGCGTCCCTCGCGCTCATCGCCCGGTAGCGCTGCGCGAAGACCGGGTCGGCGAGCCGGTCGGCGGCGCTGCCCCGGACGCCGTTCGTGGACGGAGTGCTGCTCATGCCTCCCAGCGTGACACGGGCCACCGACATCCGATAGCGGAAATCGGACATGAGCGCGACGCCGTTAGCATGACGTCATGGATGTCATCGACTGGCTCACGGCGGCGCTCGGCGAGGACGCGGACGACGTGCTGTCCGTCGATCCCGACCACCTCGACGCCGCCCGCGGCGACCACTCCGGCTGGGTGGCGGACGGTCTCCCGCTCGCGATCGTGAACGCCCGCAGCGTCGAGCACGTGCAGGCGGCGCTGCGTGCGGCCTCCGAGTTCCGGGTGCCGGTCGTGCCGCGCGGGGCCGGCACCGGCCTGGCCGGCGGCGCCAACGCGACCGCCGGCTCCCTCGTCCTGAGCGTCGCGCGTATGGACCGCATCCTCGAGATCTCCACCGAGGATCAGCTCGCAGTGGTCGAGCCGGGCGTCGTGAACGCCGACCTCAACGTCGCCCTCGAGCCGTTCGGGCTGTTCTTCGCGCCCGACCCGGCGAGCAAGGCGATCTCCACCGTCGGCGGCAACATCGCGACGAACGCCGGCGGGCTGCTCTGCGCCAAGTACGGCGTGACCCGGGAGGCCGTGCTCGGCCTGGACGTGGTGCTCGCCGACGGGCGCTTCCTGCGCACCGGCCATCGCACCGTCAAGGGCGTCACCGGCTACGACCTCACCTCGCTGCTGGTCGGCTCGGAGGGCACGCTCGGCGTGATCGTGGGCGCGACGGTCCGCGTCCTCCCGCTGCCGCAGGGAGAGCCGACGACGCTCGGCGCGCTGTTCGCGGACGTGCGGGCGGCCTCCGACGCCGCCGCGCGGGTGACGGCCGCGCACCTGCGCCCCGCGATCATGGAGCTGCTGGACGGCCCGGCGCTGGAGCGCATCTCCGCCCACCTCGGCGAGCAGACCATCCGGGAGGCGCTGGGCGCGACCGGGGGAGCGGCGTACCTGCTCGTTCAGTTCGACGGGCCGGCCGCCGCCGCAGACGCCGCGCGCGCGAGCACGCTGATCGCGGAGACCGGCGGCACCGTGCGCGTCGCCGCCGACGCGGAGGAGGGCGAGCGCCTGCTCGCGATCCGGCGGGCGTTCCATCCGGCGCTCGCGGCGAGCGGGACGGTGCTCATCGAGGACGTCGCGGTGCCGCGGTCACGGATGCCGGAGATGTTCGCGGCGATCGAGCGGATCGCCGAGCGCTACGGCATCGCCATCCCGACCGTCGCGCACGCGGGCGACGGCAACCTGCACCCCAACTTCATCACCGAAGGCGACACGGTCGGGCAGGCGGTCTGGGACGCCGCGGGCGACCTGTTCCGCACCGCGGTCGCGCTCGGGGGCACCCTCACCGGCGAGCACGGTGTCGGCGTGCTGAAGCGCCGCTGGCTGGCGGAGGAGCTCGGACCGGACTCCTACGAGCTGCAGGTGAAGCTCAAGTCGGTGTTCGACCCCTTAGGGATACTGAATCCGGGAAAGGTCTTCGGATAAGCGAGGCTGGGCCAGGACCGCCTCGGAGAGGATCGACAAGCAAGCACAGGCCGTTAAAGACCCGACGCCCGGTGGTGCGGCGATGCCTGCAACGCTCCCGGGTCGTCGAGTTATGCGTCTAGCCTGCCCCAGGCTCGCCCGGATTGCAAGACTTTTGACGTAGAGGTCCTGCGACGGTTGGATGGGTGCATGGCAGAGAACACCAATCAGAAGCCCGAGGTCGACGCTCCCGAGGGCCCGGCCCCCACGACCCTCGAGATCGTGGACATCGTCGAGGGCGCAGGCCCGGAGGCGACCCCCGGCTCCAAGGTCGACGTGCACTACCTGGGCGTCGAGTACGAGTCGGGTGAGGAGTTCGACTCCTCGTGGAGCCGCGGGCAGTCCATCAACTTCCCGCTCAACAACCTGATCAAGGGCTGGCAGGACGGCATCCCCGGCATGAAGGTCGGCGGCCGTCGCAAGCTGACCGTCCCGCCGGCGCTCGCCTACGGCCCGGCCGGCGGCGGTCACCCGCTCTCGGGCAAGACCCTGATCTTCGTGATCGACCTGCTCGGCGTGAGCTGACCTCCACTGGTCGTGTCGAAGGGCACGTGGACACGGCTCGGTGTCCACGTGCCCTTCGTGCGTCTGGTGGCGCTCAGAGCGCCGGCGGCTGCAGGTGGGTGGGGATCGCGATCCGGTTCCAGATGTTGATCGTGCCGATCGCGAGGAGGAGGTTCGCGAAGTCCACCTCGCCGAACTCGGCGATCGCGCGCGCGTACAGCTCCTCGCTCACGCCGCCCTGGTGGATCAAGGTGACGGCTTCGGTCAGCTCCAGCGCGGTGCGCTCGCGCTCGGTGAACCAGGGGGACTCCCGCCAGGCGGAGACCGCGAACACCTTGCGGAGCGGGTAGCCGCCGTCCTGCAGGTCGACGGAGTGCATGTCGACGCAGTAGCTGCAGCCGTTGAGCTGGGAGGCGCGGAGCTTGATGAGGTCGCCGAGCGGCGCCTCCACCGCGTTGCCGACGTAGCCGTCGAGGTTGATGACCTTGCGGTAGCCGTCGGGGACGACGGCGGAGACCTGCACCCGTTCGACGGGGGCCGGGTGGTCGGCGGTGGCGACGGTTTCGATGATCGAGGTGTCTGTCATGGCTCCACCGTAGGGGCGCTATTGGCTGGTTGTAAGATCCAATTCTGGAAGTTTTTACCAGACCATTCGGGGAGGCCGTCACGGACATCCACGTGTCGATCGAGGGGCGCGGCGACCGCACCGAGCGCGTCTACCGCGGGCTGCGCGACGCGGTTCTCGACGGCCGGCTGCGCCGCGGCGAGCGACTGCCCGCCACCCGCGAGCTCGCGGCGAGCCTCGGGGTCTCGCGCAGCACCGTGGCGACCGCCTACGAGCGGCTGACGGCGGAGGGCTACCTGGTCGCGCGCGTGGGCTCCGGCACCTTCGTGGCGCTGCCCGCGGCGACGGGCGAGCGGCCGTCGCGTCGCCCGGCCGCCGCGCGACCGGCGCCCGCGTGGCGGGATCTCGCCGATCCGCTCTGGTCGGAGCCGCACCCGATCGCCTACGACTTCAGCGTGGGGTCGCCCGACCCGGCGCTGTTCCCGGCCGACGCGTGGCGGCGCAGCGTCGCAGCCGCGCTCCGCGGCCCGGCGCTGCGCACGGCCCATTACGCGGATCCCGCCGGTCCGGAACGGCTGCGCGCTGCGATCGCCCGGCACCTCGGTCTCGCGCGCTCGGTGACGGCCACCGCCGAGGACGTCGTGGTCACCAGCGGCGCGCAGCAGGCCTTCGACCTCCTGGGCCGCACTCTGCTGAGCCCCGGCGACACGGTGGCCGTGGAGGACCCGGGCTACCCGCCGGTCCGCCAGCTCTTCGAGCAGCTCGGCGCGCGTGTCGTGCCGGTGCCGGTGGACGACCAGGGCCTCCGGGTCGACTTGATGCCGCCGGCCCGGCTGGTCTACGTGACGCCCTCCCACCAGTTCCCGCTCGGCGGCGTGCTCCCGCTGGAGCGGCGCACCGCGCTGCTCGAGTGGGCGGCGCGGCACGACGCGGTGGTGGTGGAGGACGACTACGACAGCGAGTACCGTTTCGGCGCGCGGGCGCTCGACCCGTTGCAGCGCCTGGACGCCGACGGCCGGGTCGTCTACGTCGGCACGTTCTCCAAGACGATGCTGCCCGGCCTCCGGCTCGGGTTCGTGGTGGCGCCGCCGTCGCTCGTCCCCGCGCTCCGCAGCGCCAAGCGGCTGACGGACTGGCACAACGACGTCGTCACGCAGGCCGCGATGGCGAGCCTGCTCGACTCCGGAGCCTTCGCTTCGCACCTGCGGAGGGCGCGGCGCGTGTACGAGGAGCGTCACGCCCTGATCGGCCGGGAGGCCGGGAGGCTGCTGGAGGGCAGGCTGGACGTGGTCCCGTCCGCGGCCGGATTGCATCTCGCCCTCCGGCCGACCGACGGCGTCGCCTTCGACTCGGCCCGGGTGGCCGCCGCCGCGGCGGTCGCAGGGGTGGCCGTGCAGGCTCTGCCGCGGTTCGCCGCGACCGGCGGTTGGGAGGGTCTCCTGCTCGGGTTCGGGGCGATCGCCGCCGAGGACATCCCCGACGGCGTCCGCCTCCTCGCCGAGGCGGTCGGCCGCACCCACGCGGGGGCGCCGGCCGCCTCGGCGCGTCGGGAGCGGGAGTAGCCGGGTCAGATCGCCGACCAGCCGCCGTCCGACGCCAGCACGACACCGGAGATGTTGGCCGAGTCGTCGCTGAGCAGCCAGGTGATCGCGGCCGCGAGCTGCTCCGGGTGCGCCACCGGCGGCACGTTGGTCTGCATGATCGGGCCGAGACGCTCGCCCGCGAGCTGCGACGTGAAGGTGCCGTCCACGTTCGTGATGACCCCGCCCGGCGCGACTGCGTTGGTGCGCACGCCGTTCGGCGCGTAGAAGACGCTCGTGCTCTTGGTGAGGCCGATGACCGCGTGCTTGGAGGCCGTGTAGGCCGCGCCCGCCGCCGACCCGCGGAGGCCCGCCTCCGACGACACGTTCACGATCGAGCCGCTGCCCGCCGCCACCATGAGGGGGAGGACCGCGCGGGTGAGGCGCATGATCGCGGTGACGTTGACCAGGAACACGCGGTCCCAGGTCGCGTCGTCGACCTCCGCGGCGGGGAGGAAGCCGTCCATGATGCCGGCGACGTTGGCGAGGGCGTCGACGCGCCCGCCCGCGGCCTCCAGCACCGCGGCGATGGTCTCCTCGCTGGAGACGTCGCCCGCGACGGTGACGATGTCGAGCTCCGGGCTCTCCTCCACCAGGGCCGCCAGCCGGTCGGCGGAGATGTCGCTGCCGACCACGCGTGCGCCCTCGGAAGCGAGGCGGAGGGCGGTCGCCTTGCCGATGCCGGAGCCGGCCCCGGTCACGATGGCGGTCTTTCCGGCGAAGCGGCCGGTTCCGTTGCTGCTCATACTGCTGTACTCCTTGAGTCGATGACATCGTCGGCGCTCGAACGGGCGTCGGACTATTTATAACACCGAGTGCCATAATGGAGACCATGAATTCGCTCGAAGCCGAATCCGTGCCGCGCCGCCGCGGCCGGCGCGCCGACGTCGACCCCGACCGGGTCGCGCTGCTGGCCCTCCGGCACTTCGAGCAGCACGGCTACGAGGCCACCACGATGGACGAGATCGCCGCGCTCGCCGGCATCGGGCGGCGCACGCTGTTCCGCTACTTCCCGTCGAAGCCCGACCTGGTCTGGGGTGGGCTGGAGCCGGTGGTCGAGCGGATGCACGCGGTGCTGGACACGGCGCCGGCGGAGGAGCGGCCGCGCGACGTGATCGCGCGCGCCATCACGGAGTCGCTCGACCTCGGGCCCGAGGGAATCGAGGCGACCCGCTTCCGGCTGAAGCTGATGGCCTCCGACCCGGCGCTGATCGGGTTCGGGCTCACCCGGCTGGGCGCGAACCGCGACCTCCTCGCGGAGTTCATCGGCCGCCGGCTCGAGGTGTCGCCGGAGGCGCTGCGGGCGCAGGTGCTCGCCGACGCGATCAGCTCGGCGAACTTCTCTGCGCTGCTCTGGTGGGCGGTGCGCGGCGAGGGAAACGACCCGGCGGCGGTCGCGGTGGAGGCGCTGGACGAGGTGCTGCGGGGGCTGCCCGGCTGACCCACGACGCGAGTAGCCTCTGCGCCATGCCGATCGTCACCGAGTTCCCTCCCGGCACGCCCGTCTGGGTCGACCTCCAGACCTCCGACCCGGGCGCCGCCGCCTCGTTCTACCGTTCGCTGCTCGGCTGGCACGTCCCCGAGGCCGACCCCGCCCACGGCGGGTATGCGGTCGCCTCCCTGAAGGACACGCCGGTCGCCGCCGTCGGGCCGTTCCCACCCGGCATGGCGCGCCCGGTCTGGACCGTGTACTTCGCCGTGGCGGACATCGACGCGTCCGCGGCGGCGGCCACGGAGACCGGGGGAGCGGTCCTCCTCCCGCCGGGCGAGATCATGCCCGGAGTGCGGATGGCCATCGTCGCCGACCCGGCCGGCGCGGTGCTCGGGATCTGGCAGCGCGACCAGGACTCCCCGTGGCTGCGCGACGAGCCCGGCGCCGTCGACTGGCTGGAGCTCGTGGCGCCCGACTACCGGAGCACGTTCCCCTTCTACGAGGAGGTGCTCGGCGTCGCGGTGAGCGAGATGCGGGTCAACGATCAGCCGTACGGGCTCTTCGACGTGGGCCCCGCCAACGTCGCCGGCGCGACGACGGCGGCTTCCGGGGTGCCGGCGCACTGGCTGGTCTATTTCGGCGTGGCCGACCTCGACGCCGCCGTGCTGCGGCTGACCGAGCTCGGCGGGAACGTCCTCGAGGCCCCGGTCGCCGCCGCGGGTGTGGGCCGCTGGGCGATCGTCACGGATGCGCTCGGCGCCGGCTTCGGGCTCCTCGAACCGGAGCCGCGGTGAGGTCGGGAGGACCGTCTCGCGCGGACGGCGCGGGCATCCCCGTCTGCTAAACTCGTCAGGTTGCCGTCTGAACGGCCGCGGAGAAAGAGAGCCCAGGCATTCGGCCCCGGGCACCGCGCAACGAGAGAAAGGGGATCCCCTCTATGGCACTGGATGCAGAGACCAAGAAGGCGATCATCGAAGAGTACGCGACCCACCCCGGTGACACCGGATCCCCCGAGGTTCAGGTCGCCATCCTGACCAAGCGGATCAAGGACCTCACCGAGCACCTCAAGGAGCACAAGCACGACCACCACTCGCGTCGTGGCCTGCTCCTCCTGGTCGGTCAGCGTCGCCGCCTGCTCGGCTACCTGTCGGACATCGACATCAACCGCTACCGCGCCCTCATCGAGCGCCTCGGTCTGCGTCGATAACACCGCGCAGGTCGGTCTTCGATCGACACCGCGAGCTTCTTGCGAACGGGCCGTCACCTCCGGGTGGCGGCCCGTTCCGCGTTCCCCGGCCCCGCACATTCGTCACGAATGTGGCGATTGCCGCCGCCACTCCCCACACTCGGCACGAATCGCGGCGGCGCTAGTCGCTGTCGGCGCGGCGTGCGGTGAGGACGCGATCGACCAAGGTCGCCGCGACCAGCGCAGCCGCCGCCAGCGCGATGACGATCGCCACCCCCGCGAGTCCGATCACCGGCGACGCCAGCGGCGCCACCAGCACCAGCAGGATCGTGATCGCGGTCTTCAGCGGCCGCACCACCACCTCCGGCACCAGCGGCGCGTGCAGCACGTAGAGCAGCAGCAGGAACACCGCCACCGGGATCGCGATCGCGTACTCGACGGCCGTGTCCGACACCGCCGCGTGCGCCGCACCGCGCTGGACCGCGACCTCCAGGCCCGCCCCGAGCGCCGCCAGTGACGCGAACACGAAGTAGTGCCCGTAGCCCCAGTAGAACGACTTCCCGCGGTTCGACTGCAGCCCTTCGGCCGCGGGCTCCAGGAAGTACAGCCACCACAGCGCGAACAGCAGCACCAGTCCCGCCGCCGCGATGACGACCAGGGCGGGGGAGACGCCGTGCGCCGCCAGGCCGCTCTGCACCCCGATCGCGGAGGCCGACACGGACTCCCCGAGCACGATGATCGTGAACAGCCCGTACCGCTCGGCGATGTGGTGCGGATGCCAGGAAGTCATCCTCGGCCGTTCCGCCCACACCGGCACCAGCAGCTCCAGCAGCCCCGCGAGCAGGAACGTCCACAGCTTCTGCTCGACGGGCAGGAACCCCCACGCCACCCAGAGCACCTGCACCGCCGCGATCCCGATCGCGTAGCGCCTCGCCGTCGTGCGCCCGCCGGGATGCTCGACCGCGGCGCGCACCCACTGGCCGACCATCGCCAGCCGCATGATGACGTAGCCGATGATGATGGCGGTGAAATCCTGGCGCTCGAACGCGGCAGGCACTCCCGCCGCCAGCACCAGCACGCCGCCCATCTGCACCATCGTCATCAGCCGGTAGGGCACGTCGTCGGTGTCGTAGGCCGACGCGAACCAGGTGAAGTTCATCCAGGCCCACCAGATGGCGAAGAACACCATGAGGTAGGGGCCGACGCTGGTCAGCGCGTGACCTTGCTCGGTCGCGCGGGCGAGCTGCGCGGAGACCTGGGCGACGGCGACGACGAACGTCAGGTCGAAGAGCAGCTCGAGCGGGCTGGAGACGCGATTCTCCTCGTCGGTCGAGCGCCCGGACATCGGGA
The DNA here is from genome assembly GCF_041260585.1 of Leifsonia sp. EB34. Lineage (NCBI taxonomy): Bacteria > Bacillati > Actinomycetota > Actinomycetes > Micrococcales > Microbacteriaceae > Leifsonia > Leifsonia sp. EB34. The sequence goes on along the minus strand of NZ_JBGCCV010000001.1, from coordinate 211,885 downwards.
TGCGGAAGGCGGTGCTCATGTGCGCAAGCATAGGAGGATGCTCCGCCGCGTCCTCCTCGCAATCACCGCCGGCTACCTGCTGCTGGTGGCCTGGATCACGCTGAACCCGGCCACGGCCGACCCGCACCGCAACCTGCTGCTGGAGGGGCTGCTCGCGTCGTTCGCGGCGACGCCGCTGCTGGCGTGGATCGACTACGACGTGGTGGAGTTCACGGCGAACATCCTGCTGTTCGTGCCGATGGGCTTCCTGTTCGCCGTGCTGCTGGGGCGCTGGCGGTGGTGGCTGGCGTTCGCGATCGGCGCGGCGGCGACGCTGACCATCGAGTTCGTGCAGCTCTTCCTGCCGGCCCGGGTGAGCGACCCGCGCGACCTGCTCGCGAACACACTCGGGACGCTGGCCGGGATCGCGGTGGCGGCGGCCGCGGACGGTCGTCGCCGCACGTTATTGTTTCGCCGAGCTGGTGTCTGGAATTAGCATTTCTGAGGAGTTATACATATGCTCCTCCTTATGGATAGTCGAGTTTCACGCAGAGACGCCCTGCTCGCCGCGACCGCGCTGTCGACGCTGGCCGCGGTGGGGTGGAGGGTCACCGACGCGTCGGCGCCGGCTTCAGCCGCGCCCGAATACATCTTTCCCACCTCCGTCCGTAGCGTGACCGACAACTTCACCGCCCACACCCGACGGAATCCGCCGAGTGTGAATCCTGGCACCGACTATGCGTGCGCCACAGGAACCGAGGTCGTGGCCGTCAAGGCCGGCCGCGTCGCCGGCGTCGATAACTCGACATCGGGCTCGGGGGGACGCATGGTCTTCCTCGACCACCTCGACGGTACGCGCACGGAATACCTGCACCTGAGCTCCATCTCGGTCGCGGCCGGGCAGTCCGTCCAGCAGGGGCAGCGCATCGCGGCCTCCGGAGCCACCGGCGAGAAAGTCGACGGTCCGCATCTGCACATCTCGCTGAAGATCAACGGGGCGAACGTCGATTTCGAGAAGTACGTCGGGGGCTCCGGTCCGTCGGGAGGACCGTTTCTCGGCGGTCTCAGCGACAACCAGCAGCGCGAGTTGCTGGATGCGATGCGCACCGTGGCCGGCTTTCTCTATGCCGGAGGCGCGAGCGTGTCCTCCGGGCTCGTGGGTCGCGACTTCGCGGTGAATTCCCTGATGCATCGTCTCGACACTCTGGAGGCCGCCGTGTTCGCCGGCGGAACCTCCATGGCGGACAAGGGCAACGCAATCTCCCGCAGTCTCGCCGAGATCAACCGCAAGGCGGCCCCTCTCGGCCTCGCCGGCAAGTAACGCAATCTCACAACAGAAAGAGAGAGACACATGGCACTTTCGGATGCCGAGCAGGCAGAACTGCTCTACCTTGCACGCACCATCGCGGGCTACCTGTACGCGGGAGGAACGAGCGTGGCGTCCGGTCAGCCCGGGCGCGACTTCCAACCCAAAACGGCGATGTGGCGACTGAACAACCTCGAGGAGGCGGTCTTCTACGGGGGAGCCTCGATGGAGGACGGCGGGAAGGCGATCAGTCGTTCGCTCGCGGAGATCAACAAGAAGCTCTCCTGATCCGTTCGCGCTGAGCGGGCCCCGGCTCGGCTGAGTACCGTGGAGGGCGTGCGCACGATCGTCAAGCAACGCCCCGACGCGCCCGCCCTCTTCTTCGAGGCGGAGGCCGCGGGCCTGCGCTGGCTGTGCGATGCCGAGCGCGACGGCGGCGCCCGAGTCGTGCACGTGGTCGACGCGTCCCCGGGCCGGATCGAGCTGGAGGCGGTCGCGGAGGCCCGGCCGACGCCCGACGCGGCTCGCGCGTTCGGCGCCGCGCTGGCCGTCACGCATGCCGCAGGCGCCGCGGCGTTCGGCGCCCCGCCCGACGGCTGGGACGGCCCGCTCTTCATCGGCCGCCGGCCGCTCCCAGTCGCCCACGAGCCGACGTGGGGCCGCTTCTACGCGCGCGACCGCGTCCGGCCGTACCTCGACCCCGCGGAGCGCGCCGGCAACCTCACCGCGCAGCAGCGGGAGGTCGTGGAGGCCGCCCTCGCCCGGGTGGAGGCTGGCGCGTTCGACGACGACGAGCCTCCCGCCCGCCTGCACGGCGACCTCTGGACCGGCAACGTGCTCTGGTCGCCGGAGGGCGCCGTCCTCATCGACCCGGCGGCGCACGGCGGCCACCGGGAGACCGACCTGGCCATGCTCGCGCTGTTCGGCGCTCCGCACCTCGGCGACATCCTCGCCGGCTACCACGCCGCCCGGCCGCTGCGCGCGGGCTGGCGGGAGCGCGTGCCGCTGCACCAACTCCACCCGCTGGCGGTGCACGCCGCCGGGCACGGCCCGTCGTACGGGGCGGCGCTGGCGGAAGCCGCGCGGGCCACGCTCGCCCTCTGATCCCCGAATTCCAGGCTACCGAGCACCACGACTGATAGGATTCGAGTGGTCGGCCGAGCGTCGGCCGCCGGAGCAGGCTGGCAGGAGCTGGTCCTCGGTGGTGGTATCCGGATGCGCTGTGCGTGAGGCACAACCGCAACCGTGTATTTCTACTGATGGCCAGACGGGCTCAGCCCACGCACCCGCATGGGATGCCGCGTACACGGAAAGCCGTGTCGAACTGCCTGCTCGCTCCCAGCCCGACCGCGCAATTCGCCGAGTCGGGCCTTGTGGAGTCGCGCCCAGACGGGGCTGCGACGTTAAACAAAGGAGAAAGACCTCTTGGAAGGTCCCGAAATCAAGTTCGCCGAAGCAGTCCTCGACAATGGACGCTTCGGCACCCGCACCGTCCGGTTCGAGACCGGACGCCTCGCCCAGCAGGCGCAGGGCGCCGTCGCCGCCTACCTCGACGAGGAGACCATGCTGCTGAGCGCGACGAGCGCCAGCAAGCACCCGAAGGACAACTTCGACTTCTTCCCGCTGACCGTCGACGTCGAGGAGCGCTCGTACGCCGCCGGCAAGATCCCCGGCTCGTTCTTCCGTCGTGAGGGCCGCCCCTCCACCGAGGCGATCCTGGTCTGCCGTCTGATCGACCGGCCGCTGCGCCCGTCGTTCGTCGAGGGCCTCCGCAACGAGGTCCAGATCGTCATCACCGTCCTCAGCATCGCTCCGGACGAGTTCTACGACGCGCTCGCCATCAACGCGGCCAGCGCCTCCACCCAGATCTCCGGCCTGCCGTTCTCCGGCCCGATCGCCGGTGTGCGCCTCGCGCTCATCCCCGGCAACGGCCAGCACGAAGACCAGTGGATCGCCTTCCCGAAGGCCTCGCAGCTCGAGGAGGCCGTCTTCGACCTCGTCGTCGCCGGTCGCGTCCTCACCAACGAGGACGGCTCCGAGGGCGACGTCGCGATCATGATGGTCGAGGCGGAGGCCACCGAAGGCAGCTGGAACCTCATCCAGGGCGGCGCCGTCAAGCCGAACGAGGAGGTCGTCGCCCAGGGTCTGGAGGCCGCCAAGCCGTTCATCCGCCAGCTGGTGGCCGCTCAGACCGTGCTCGCGCAGCAGGCTGCGAAGCCGGTCGCCGACTACCCGGTGTTCCTGCCCTACTCGAAGGAGACCTACGACAACGTCGCCGGTCTCGCCTACGACGAGCTGGTGAACGTCTACCAGATCGCCGACAAGATCGAGCGCCAGAACGCCGACGACGCCCTCAAGGAGCGCGTCAAGGTCGCCCTCACCGAGAAGGTGGAGGCCGGCGTGCTCGACGCGGAGGTGCTCACGCAGTTCTCCGCAGCGTACAAGTCGGTGTCCAAGGTGGTCATGCGCGGCCGTGTGCTGCGCGAGGGCATCCGCATCGACGGCCGCGGCCTGACCGACATCCGTCCGCTCGACGCCGAGGTGCAGGTCATCCCGCGCGTCCACGGCTCGGCCATCTTCCAGCGCGGCGAGACCCAGATCCTGGGCGTCACCACGCTGAACATGCTCAAGATGGAGCAGCAGATCGACTCGCTGTCGCCGGTCACCAAGAAGCGCTACCTGCACCACTACAACTTCCCGCCGTACTCGACCGGTGAGACCGGCCGCGTCGGTTCGCCGAAGCGTCGCGAGATCGGGCACGGCTTCCTGGCCGAGCGCGCGCTCGTGCCGGTGCTGCCGACCCGCGAGGAGTTCCCGTACGCGATCCGTCAGGTCTCCGAGGCGCTGAGCTCCAACGGCTCGACCTCGATGGGCTCCGTCTGCGCGTCCACCCTGTCGCTGCTGAACGCCGGTGTGCCGCTGCGCGCCCCGGTCGCCGGCATCGCCATGGGCCTGATCTCCGACGTCATCGACGGTGAGGCCCGTTACGCGGCCCTCACCGACATCCTGGGCGCGGAGGACGCGCTCGGCGACATGGACTTCAAGGTCGCCGGCACCAGCGAGTTCGTCACCGCGATCCAGCTCGACACCAAGCTCGACGGCATCCCGTCGTCGGTGCTGGCGGGCGCGCTGAAGCAGGCCAAGGATGCTCGCACGACCATCCTGAGCGTGCTGAACGCCGCGATCGACGCCCCCGACGAGATGGCCCCGACCGCGCCGCGCGTGATCTCGGTCCAGATCCCGGTCGACAAGATCGGTGAGCTGATCGGCCCGAAGGGCAAGACGATCAACGCCATCCAGGACGAGACGGGCGCCGACATCTCCATCGAGGAGGACGGCACCGTCTACATCGGCGCCACCGACGGCCCGTCGGCCGAGGCGGCCCGCGCCCAGGTCAACGCGATCGCGAACCCGACGAACCCGGAGGTCGGCGAGCAGTTCCTCGGAACCGTCGTCAAGATCGCCGCGTTCGGCGCGTTCGTCTCGCTGCTCCCGGGCAAGGACGGCCTGCTGCACATCTCCGAGGTGCGCAAGCTCGCCGGTGGCAAGCGCGTCGAGAACGTCGAGGACGTCCTCAACGTCGGCCAGAAGATCCTGGTGGAGATCACCAAGATCGACGACCGCGGAAAGCTGTCGCTCGCCCCGGTGCTCGCCGACGAGGCGGACACCCACGGCCGCGACGCCGCCTCCGCCGGACCCGTGGAGCCCGCCGAGGGCGCCGTGGAGACCGTCGAGAGCTGAGCTCCCGTATGTAACGAAGGCCGCGCCGACTCACGTCGGCGCGGCCTTCGCGTTTAACTCCACGGTCGGTAAATATTATTCTTGCGTAGACGTTATAGTCTCGTATGCTCACATTTTATCCAAGGACACGGCTGGACCCGCGATCCATCTGGGCTGGGATGATCTGCGGGGTCGGAGCCAACCTCGCGTGGGGCCTTGCGTTCTTTCTTCCGGTGGTCGTCGATGGCGCCGATTCGGTCGCTTTGGCCATCGGCCGCTACCTGTGTTTCGGTGTGGTCTCGGTGAGCATCCTGCTCGCGCGGCGGCGGCGAACGCTGGTCGGGATCGGTGCCCGTGAGTGGCGCCGAGCAGCTCTTTTCTCGCTGACCGGGCACTTCGGCTACTACCTCCTGCTGGTGCTCGGGATCCGGTTGGCCGGAGCGACCATAGCCACGGTGATCATGGGCGTTCTGCCCGTGGCCGTCGCACTCACCGGCGGGTGGATGCGACGTGAGATCGCGATGTCTCGGTTGGTCCTGCCACTGATGGTCGTCGCCGTCGGTCTCGCCGGGACTTACGCGGTCGAGTTGGATTGGGGGAGCGGGATCGAAGGGCGTTCAGCGTCCCAGCTCTTCGCGGGCGTGGGGGCGACAGTCCTGGCGCTGGCGCTGTGGACGTCGTATGCGCTGATGAATGCCCGGTTCCTGAGGGAGAATCCGGCCGTCTCGTCGGCGAACTGGTCGACGCTCATGGGCGTGTGCGCCCTGGGCTGGGCGCTGGCCGCGCTCCCGTTCGCGGCGTCGAGCGGGGGCCTCGACGTCCTCGAACTCGGACCGATCATCGTCTCCAGCGTTGTCCTCGGGGTGATCGTCTCGTGGTTGGGGACGGTGCTGTGGAATCACGCGTCCGCGACGCTTCCCGTGTCGATCGCTGGTCAGATGGTGGTCCTGCAGGTCGTGGCGGGACTGACGTACGTCTTCGTCTGGGAGGCGCGTCTCCCTCCGCTGATCGAACTCGCGGGCCTGGCCCTGCTCATCGGGGGAGTCCTGCTCGCACTGCACCGCGCTCGCACCTGGTCTCGCTCGAGCGCCACGGATTAGGCGTCGCGCGTGAGCAGCGGCCGCAACCGGTACGGGATCAGCTCGCCCATGTCGAGCGACGTCTCCGCACGCTCCACCCCGTCGGTGGACTGGATCGCCCCCGTGATCCGGAAGAGGTCTTCCGCGTCGGTGCACACCACGCGCAGCAGCAGGTCGGACGGCCCGGACAGCCCGTGCGCCTGCACGATCTCGGGGATGCCGGCCAGGTGCTCGACGATCGCCGCGAGCTTCTGCTGCTGCACGTGCACCGTCACGAAGGCCGCGAGCGGGTAGCCGGCGGCGGTCGCGGAGATGCGCCGCTCGAACGACAGGAACGCCCCGTTCCGCTCCAGTTCGGCCACCCGCGCCTGCACCGTGTTGCGGCTGAGGCCCAGCCGGTCGGCGAGCGAGACGTTGGTCGACCGGGGGTCGTCCGCGAGGGCGACGAGGATGCGTCTGTCGGTGCTGTCGAACGTGCGCATAGTGTGAAAGCTAGCACCTCGCCGCGACCAGTGATAGTGCACTCTGCACGGTCGACACGCCGTCGGTTGTGCGCGCTGATCGCTGCGCGTAACCTTTCGAGTAATTCCGGCAAGGAGGCCGGAAGCCGGTGACGCCTGCCACAAGCGGGCCGCCGGACGCGAGAGTGAAGGTTGCGTGAACCGTGACGATCGACAATCAACCCGACACCCGACTGGACGACGTCCACCTTCCGGCCGACGCCGACACCGTCCGGCTGTTGACTCCCGAGGGCGAGCGCGTCGGCGACGTCCGCTTCGACGCCTGGGTCTCCGACATCGGCTCGGACCAGCTCCTCGGCCTCTACGAGGACATGGTCGTCATCCGGCGCATCGACTCCGAGGCGACCGCTCTGCAGCGTCAAGGCGAGTTGGGCCTGTGGCCTCCGCTGCTCGGCCAGGAGGCCGCCCAGATCGGCTCCGGCCGGGCCCTCCGCCGCGACGACTTCGTCTTCTCCAGCTACCGCGAGCACGGCGTCGCCTACTGCCGCGGCGCCGGCCTGGTCGACCTGCTGCGCGTGTGGCGCGGCACCACCCAGTCCGGCTGGAACCCGTACGACATCAACATGGCGACCCCGCAGGTCATCATCGGCGCCCAGACCCTGCACGCCACCGGGTACGCGATCGGCATCCAGGCCGACGGCACCGACGCGGCCGCCATCGCCTACTTCGGCGACGGCGCCACCTCCGAGGGCGACGTCAACGAGGCGCTGATCTTCGCCGCGACCTACGCCGCGCCGGTCATCTTCTTCTGCCAGAACAACCAGTACGCGATCTCCGAGCCGGTCGGCCTGCAGGCGCAGCGTCCGATCGCCGAGCGCGCGCCCGGCTTCGGCGTGCCGAGCGTCCGCGTCGACGGCAACGACGTGCTCGCGGTGATGGCCGTGACCCGCTCCGCCCTCGACCGGGCCCGCAGCGGGGGCGGCCCGACCTTCATCGAGGCCGTCACCTACCGGATGGGGCCGCACACCACCGCCGACGACCCGAGCCGCTACCGCGACCCGGCCGAGCTCGACCAGTGGCGCGCCAAAGACCCGATCGCCCGCGTGGAGGCCTACCTCGCGTCCGAGGGGCTGCTGACCCCGGAGCGGCTGACCGCCATCCAGGAGCACGCCGACCGCGTCGCGGCCGAGATGCGCCAGGGCGTCGTCGCGCTGCAGGACCCGGAGCCGCTGTCGGTCTTCGACAACGTGTACGCCGAGCCGCACACCGGCCTCGCCCGTGAGCGGGACCACTACTCGCGCTACCTGCGCACGTTCGTCGGGGGTGACCGATGACCGCGCTCACCATGGCGAAGGCCATCAACGCGGGCCTCCGCCGTTCCCTCGCCGAGGACGACCGCGTGGTGCTCATGGGCGAGGACATCGGCACGCTCGGCGGCGTGTTCCGGGTGACGGACGGCCTGCAGACCGAGTTCGGCCCGCGCCGCGTCATGGACTCCCCGCTGGCGGAGTCCGGCATCCTCGGCACCGCCGTTGGTATGGCGTACAAGGGGCTGCGCCCGGTGGTGGAGATCCAGTTCGACGGCTTCATCTACCCGGCGTTCGACCAGATCGTCAGCCAGGTGGCGCGCATGCACTACCGCACCGCCGGGGCCGTTCGCATGCCGATCACGATCCGCGTGCCGTTCGCGGGCGGCATCGGCGCCGCGGAGCACCACTCCGACTCGCCGGAGGCGTACTTCGCGCACGCCGCGGGACTCCGGGTCGTGAGCCCGTCGAACCCGCAGGACGCCTACACGCTGATCCAGCAGGCCATCGCCTCCGACGATCCGGTGCTGTTCTTCGAGCCCAAGCGGCGCTACCACGCCAAGGGCGAGGTGGACGAGGAGGCCGCGCTCGCGGACGCCCGCCCGATGGGCACCGCGCGGGTGCTCGCCGCGGGCAGCGACGTCACGCTGGTGACCTACGGCGGCCTGGTGAACATGGCGGCGGACGCGGCGCTCGCGGCGGAGGACGAGGGGATCTCGGTGGAGGTCATCGACCTCCGCTCGCTCTCCCCGCTCGACCTCGACACCGTCGCGGCGTCGGTGCGGAAGACCGGCCGGCTGGTCGTCACACACGAGGCCGCGCTGTCGGGCGGCCTCGGGGCGGAGATCTCCGCGTCGATCACCGAGCGCTGCTTCTACCACCTGGAGCACGCGCCGGTGCGCGTCACCGGCCACGACATCCCGTACCCGCCGGCCCGGCTGGAAGCCCACCACCTGCCCGACCTCGACCGGATCCTCGACGGCATCGACCGCGTCATGGATCGCCCGAACTCGCTGAGCGGAGTGGAGGACTGATGGCGGTCAAGGAATTCGCGCTCCCGGACCTCGGCGAGGGCCTCACCGAGTCGGAACTGGTGAGCTGGCATGTCGCAGTGGGCGACGTCGTCCACCTCAACCAGATCGTCGCCGAGGTGGAGACCGCCAAGGCGCTGGTCGAGCTGCCTGCGCCGTACGCGGGGACGGTGTCCCGGCTGTACGTCGAGCCCGGCGTGACCGTGGCGGTGGGGGAGCCGCTGCTGGCGTTCGAGGTGGAGGGCGCGGCCGGGACGGAGCCCGAGGCGCCGGCCGCGGCGCCCTCGGAGGACGCCGGCTCGTCCGAGACCCGGGAGCCGGTCCTGGTGGGTTACGGCGCACGGCCGGATGCGAAGGGGAGGCCGGCCCGGCGTTCACGTCCGGGACTGGCCGGGCACGCTCTGGCCGGGAATGCCGCAGAGTCGGCACAGCCGGTCGCCATGTCGCCGGCGGCGTCCGCAGCTCCGCAGGCCGCAGCCGAGCCTGCCGCGACCGGTCAGGCCGCCGCCGTCCAGGAGCGCCCGCGCGCCACCCCGCCGGTCCGAAAGCTCGCTCGCGAGCGCGGCATCGACCTCGCCGCCGTCACCGGCACAGGAGACCGGGGCCTGGTGACCCGCGCCGACCTCGACGCCTACGAAGCACCGGCGGCGGCGACCGCGGCCCCGGCCAAAGCCGAGGCCGCCCCGGGCGAGCTCCGCATCCCGATCAAGGGCGTCCGCAAGGCCACCGCGGACGCGATGGTCCGCAGCGCGTTCGGCGCCCCCCAGGCGACGGTCTTCCTCACGGTCGACATCACGCCGACGAGCGAGCTGATCGAGCGCCTGCGCGCCCGGCCCGAACTCGCCGACGCCCGGCCCGGCCTCCTCGCGGTCGTCGCGAAGGCGCTGTGCCTGGCGGCGCGGCGCACCCCGGAGGTCAACTCCAAGTGGGACGAGGCCGCGCAGGAGATCGTGCAGACCCGCGCGATCAACCTCGGCATCGCCGCGGCGACCCCGCGCGGGCTGCTGGTGCCGGTCATCCGGGACGCCGACGGCCACTCGCTGGCGGAGCTGTCCGGTGCGATCCGCGAGCTTGCGGTCACCGCGCGCTCGGGCAAGACGCCGCCGAGCGCCCTGACGGGCGGCACGATCACGATCACCAATGTGGGCGTGTTCGGCGTGGACGCGGGCACCCCGATTCTGACGCCGGGGGAGGCCGCGATCCTGGCGGTCGGAGCCGTGCGGCGTCAGCCGTGGGAGCATCGGGGCGAGATCGCGCTGCGTGACGTGCTGACGCTCGCGCTGACGTTCGACCACCGGATCGTGGACGGCGAGCAGGGCTCGCGCTTCCTGGCCGACATCGGCCGCATCCTCGCCGACCCCGCCTCCGTCCTCACCCTCGTCTAGCGGGCGATCCGTTCCGGACTTGTGTACGTCCACGCACGGCGTGTCGCGTACAGAAGTCCGGAGCGGATGGCGGGTTACGCGTGGAGGGCGGCGTTGAGTTCGACGCCGGTGCCGGCGCGGCGGAGGACTTCGACCGCGCCGGTGAGGGAGTTGCGGCGGAAGAGCAGGCCGGGGACGCCGGAGAGCTCGACGGCCTTGACCGTCTGCGGGCGGCCGTCCGCGGTGACGGGGCCGTCGACGACGACCACCTTCGTGCCGGCGGTGACGTAGAGGCCGGCCTCCACCACCGTGTCGTCGCCGATCGAGATGCCGATCCCGGAGTTCGCGCCGAGCAGCGCGCGCTCGCCGATCGCGACCCGCTGGGTGCCCCCGCCGGAGAGCGTGCCCATGATGGAGGCGCCACCGCCGATGTCCGAGCCGTCGCCGACCACGACGCCCTGCGAGATGCGGCCCTCGACCATCGAGGAGCCGAGCGTGCCCGCGTTGAAGTTGACGAAGCCCTCGTGCATCACGGTCGTCCCGGGCGCGAGGTGCGCGCCGAGCCGCACGCGGGAGGCGTCGGCGATCCGCACCCGGTCGGGCGTCACGTAGTCGAGCAGCCGCGGGAACTTGTCGATGCCGGTCACGTGGATGCCGGCGCGCTGCAGCGTCGGCCGCAGCCGGTCCAGGTCGGCCGGGAGGACCGGCCCGGCGTTGGTCCAGGCGACGATCGGCAGGTGCGCGAAGATCCCGTCGAGGTTCACCGTGTTGGGGCGCGCGAGCAGGTGCGAGAGGAGGTGCAGGCGCAGGTACGCGTCCGGGGTGGAGGCCGGGGCCGCGTCGAGGTCGATCTCCTCGGTCACGATGTCGATGCGGACGTTACGGCGCTTGTCCTCGCCGGCCAGCTCCTCGAACTCGGCCGGGGCGATCCAGCGCTCCCGTCCGGCCGGGAGCCGGCCGAGCCGCGGCTCGGGGAACCAGGTGTCCAGCACGGTACCGTCGCCGGCGATCGTGGCCAGCCCGTACCCCCAGGCGGAGCGGGCGGTCGCGGACGCGGCGGACTCGTCAGGAAAGTCGGAAGGCATGCCCCTAGATTAGTAGCGTGCCTCTCGACCTCAGCGCCACGTCCATCGACCTCACCCGGCAGATCTGCGACATCGAGTCGGTGTCCGGAAACGAGAAGACGCTCGCGGATGCGATCGTCGAGACCCTTGCGCCGCTGCCGCACCTGGAGATCATCCGCGACGGCGACACCGTGGTCGCCCGCACGAACCTGGGCCGCGAGCGCCGCGCGCTCATCGCCGGCCACATCGACACGGTCCCGCTGAACGACAACCTCCCGACCCGGTTCGAGGAGGACGGCGGCGTCCGCTACCTCTGGGGCCGCGGCACCGTCGACATGAAGGCCGGCGTTGCCGTGCAGCTCAAGCTGGCCGCAGAGCTCACCGACCCCGCCATCGACGTGACCTGGATGTGGTACGACCACGAGGAGGTCAACGCCGAGCTGAACGGCCTCGGCCGCCTCGCCCGCAACCGGCCCGACCTCTTCGTCGGCGACTTCGCCATCCTCGGCGAGCCGAGCAACGGCGTCGTGGAGGGCGGCTGCAACGGCAACCTCCGCGTCGAGGTGCGGGCCTACGGGCTGCGCGCGCACTCGGCCCGGGGCTGGGTGGGCGAGAACGCCATCCACAAGATCGCGCCGGTGCTCGACCTGCTCGCCGGCTACACCGCCCGCGAGGTGGAGGTCGACGGCCTGGTGTACCGCGAGGGCCTGAACGCCGTCGGCGTCTCCGGCGGCGTCGCGGGCAACATCATCCCCGACGAGGCGATGGTGCACGTCAACTACCGGTTCGCCCCCTCCCGCAGCTCGGAGGAGGCCATCGCCTACATGCACGAGCTCTTCGACGGCTACGAGATCACCGTGGTGGACCGCGCCGACGGCGCCCGCCCGGGTCTCGACGCGCCCCTCGCGCAGGAGTTCGTCGCCGCGGTCGGCGGCGTCGCCAAGCCGAAGTACGGCTGGACGGACGTCGCCCGGTTCAGCGCGCTCGGCATCCCCGCGGTCAACTACGGCCCAGGCGACCCCCTGAAGGCGCACGCCGACGACGAGCGCGTCGACGTGGAGCAGATCGTCTCGGTGGAGGCCGGTCTCCGTGCCTGGCTCAACGGTTCCGGGGCCTGCTGAGGCCGACGAGGCGGCGCTGACGCAGCGCGGCCCGTGGTGGTCGCGCTGGTGGGTGCGGGTCCTCGGGGTCTTCCTCGCCAGCCGGGTCGTCACCACCGTCATCCTGCTGATCTTCGCCGCGAACCAGGGTAAGAACCCCTGGACCGGCCCGCATCCCGACTACTTCTCGTTCGCGACGATCTGGGACGGCCTCTGGTACAACATCGTCGCGGTCAGCGGCTACCCGGCCTCGCTGCCGTCGACCGACGGCCTGCACGTGACCGAGAACGCCTGGGCGTTCCTGCCGGGCTACCCGGGGGTCGTGGACGCGGTGATGTTCCTCACCCGGCTGCCGTGGTCGCCGGCCGCTGTGCTGGTGTCCGTGCTGTGCGCCGCCGGCGCCGCGCTGGTGTTCTACCGGCTGATGCTGCGCGTCGGCCTGGGCGCGTCCACGAGCATGTTCGCGGTCGTCCTGTTCTGCTTCTCGCCGGTGTCGCCGCTCTTCCAGCTCGCCTACGCCGAGTCGCTCTACCTGCTGCTGCTCGCCGCCGCCCTGCTGCTCCTGGTCGAGCGGAGGTACGGCTGGCTGTTCCCCGTGGTGCTCGCGATGGCGTTCACCCGCCCCAGCGGCCTGGCCTTCGCGCTGGCGGTCGGCCTCCATGTCGTGTACCGCTGGTTCCGCCGGCGCGACGAGCCGTTCCCGGTGCGGGAGCGGGTGCTGAGCGCATCGCTCGCGGTCTTCAGTGCCGTGGCCGGGATCGCGTGGCCGGCGATCGCCGCGTTCGCCACCGGTTCGTGGACCGCCTACACCGACACGGAGCTCGCCTGGCGCGCGCCGTACATCGGCCACACGCATCTGGTGCCGTTCACGCCCTGGTTCGAGGGCGCGGACTGGTGGGCGAAGATCATGCTCGGGATTCCCGGGTGGATCGGCGTGGTCGCGCTCGTGCTGCTCGTCGCGGGCTACGCGGTGCTGCTGTTCTCGCCCGCTGTCCGCCGGCTCGGGGTCGACCTCCGGTTCTGGTGCGCGGCCTACGCGCTCTACCTGCTCGCCGTCTTCTTCCCGCAGTCGAGCACGTTCCGGCTGCTCATGCCGCTGTTCCCGCTGCTCGGCGCGATCGCGCTCCCGCGGAGCCGGGTCTACCGGATCGGGATGGTCGTGCTGTTCGTGGCGCTCCAGGTCGGCTGGATCGCGCTCTGCTGGGGCGTGGACGGGTCCGACTGGTCGCCGCCGTGATCCGGCGTGCGAGGGCCCGGCGCCCGCGGCCCATTGGGCCCAGGGCGTGCGGCCCATTGCGCCTGGGGTAGACCGGCGATTTCCCCCGTCAGCCGTGGATGACGGATAATGGATAACGACATCCACGAAAGGGGAGCTGCATGGCGGCCATGAAGCCGAGGACCGGGGACGGGCCAATGGAGGCTGTGAAGGAGGGACGGCTCATCATCGTGCGGGTACCGCTCGAAGGTGGGGGACGTCTGGTCGTCTCCGTCAACGACGCGGAGGCCAAGGAGCTTCACGACGCTCTCGCGAGCGTCGTGAGCGCGTCCTGACGACGTACCCGACTGAACGAGATTACCCGAGTGGGGGCCCCGAGCGATCGGGGCCCCTTCCTCGTTGCAGCGGTCCTACGGGGTCAGCTTGGTGATCTGCAGCAGGCCGTCGCCGGCAGGGGAGAGCGCGCTGATCACCGCACCGGAGGCCGCCGTCTCGGTGATCAGGGTGCGGAACCCGGTCGACAGCGGGTCGCGCGCCGCGGGGTCGGCGACCCGGCCCCGCCACAGCGCGCGGGCGACCAGCACGGTCCCGCCCGGGCGCACCAGCCGGAGGCCGTGCTCGACGTACTCGATCACCGACTGCGGGTCGGCGTCGACGAAGACGATGTCGTAGGAGTTCTCGTTCATCCGGGGGAGGACGTCGAGCGCGTGCCCGGTGATGAGCCGGACCCGGTTGGCCGCGATGCCCGCCTCGGTGAAGAAGGTGCGGGCGTGCTGCTGGTGGTCCACCTCGGTGTCGATGCTGGTGAGCTGGGCCTCCGCGCCGCCGTGCAGCAGCCAGAGCCCCGAGACGCCGACGCCGGTGCCGATCTCGACGATGTTCTCCGCCTTGGTCGCGGCGACCACGACGGCCGCCTGCGCGCCCGTGCTCGGCGCGATCGGGTCGACGCCGAGCTCTAGGGACTGCTGCCGCGCGCGGGCGATCACCTCGCTCTCGACGATGACGTCGTCGGCGAATCTCCAGTTCGAGTCCTTGTCAGACACGTGTCTCCCGTCGGTGGCCTCGGTCCAGAATAGGCCCCGTCGATCCAGCATTCGTGCAGCCGCGCGCGATACTCTTCATGTGTGTTCGGCCTGACCTTCGAGAAGCTCCTCATCGTGGCTGTGATCGCCGCGTTCCTCATCGGGCCGGAACGGCTTCCGCTCTACGCGGGCAAGCTCCGGCAGTTCGTGCGCACGGTGCGCGACTTCGCCGACGGCGCCAAAGACCGCATGAAGGAGGAGATGGGGCCGGAGTTCGACGACGTCGACTGGAAGAAGCTCGACCCGCGCCAGTACGACCCGCGCCGTATCATCCGCGAGGCGCTGCTGGACGACGCGCCCGCGCCGTCCGCGATCAAGCCCGTGACGCCGTCGGCGTTCACCCAGCGGGCGAGCCTGGCGCCGGGGACGGTGCCGCCGTTCGATCCAGAAGCCACCTGACCAGAAGCGACCTGAGCAGCGGCGACCTGAGCGCTCGTACAGGATCCCGCGCGCGTCCCCGCCGCGCTGCGCCCCGATACGACTCTGCATCCCCTACGATGCGGGAATGATCGCAACGCAGCAGTCGCTGAGCCGGGCGACGGTCGCCCGTTACGCCGTCGGCTCGCTCGGCACCGGAGGCTTCGCGACGCTGCCGGGGCTGGTCCTGGTCTACTACCTCACCGACAGTCTGGGCGTCGCCGCCATCGCCGCCGGGCTCGTGGTCACCGTCGCCAAAGTGTGGGACGTGATCATCGACCCGGTGATCGGCGCGCGCAGCGACCGGATGCTGGCCGTGCGCGGGTCGCGGCGGCCGATGATGGTGCTGGGCGCCGTGGCGTTGCCGGTGTTCTTCCTGCTGACCTTCGCCGTCCCGGCCGGCACCCCCGCCGTGGCCGCGGCCGTGTGGGTGTTCGTGGCGTTCCTGCTGACCGCGACGGCGTTCAGCCTGTTCCAGGTGCCGTACATCGCCCTGCCGGCCGAGCTGGCGTCGGGCTACGACGAGCGCACCCGGCTGCTGACCTGGCGCGTCGTGGTGCTGACCTTCGCCATCCTCCTGTTCGGCGCCGGCGGCCCCGCGCTGCGTTCGCTCGGCGGCGGGAACGGCTTCGCCGGCTACTTCCTGATGGCGCTCGTGGCGGGGGTGGTCATCGGGGCCGGGATGCTGGTGTCGGCGGGCGTCGCGCCGCGGCAGCTTCCCGCCGAGGTCCTGCCGCCGCGGGAGGGCGTGCTGACCACGCTGCGGAGGAACTATGCGGCCGGGATCGGCGCCCTGCGCGACAGCCAGCCGTTCCGCGCCCTGCTGCTCACGTTCCTCCTGCAGGGCCTGGCGACCGGGATGATGCTGGCCGGTGCGAACTATGTGGCGACCTGGGTGCTGCACTCGGAGGACGCCGTGACCTTCCTGTTCATCGCGCTGATCGGCCCCGCGCTGGTCGTGACGCCGGTGTGGGGTGTCGTTGCGCGGCGGATCGGCAAGGAGCGCGGCTTCGCGGTGGCGAGCGTCCTGTTCGCGGCGGCGGCGCTGTCGATGGTGCTGCTGGTCTGGTTCCCGGGCGGGTGGGTGTACCTCCCGGTCGCGGTCGCCGGCGCCGCCTACGCGGGCATGCAGTCGCTGCCGATGGCGATGCTGCCCGACGTCATCTCCGACGACGCGCGCCGCAACGGTCCCGGCCGGGCCGGCACGTTCGGCGGGATGTGGACCGCGGGGGAGACCACGGGCATGGCGCTCGGCGCGACCGTGCTCACGATCGTGCTGGCGCTGACCGGGTACATCGCACGCTCGGCGTCCGGCGCCGCCGCGGCCGCAGGGGCCGCGACGCAGCCCGCGGAGGCCGTGGCCGGGATCGTGCTGAGCTTCAGCCTCCTCCCCGCGGCGATCATCGCGGCGAGCCTGGCTCCGCTGGCGCGGTACCGGCTGCGAAAGGGAGACGTCGATGGCGTCCTTTGACCGGAACGCCATCCTGAGCCGGCTGGCGGCGCTGCGGGCCGCGGACGCGCCGACGCACGGCGGCCGCGTGCTGAGCTATGTGTACGACTCCGGGATCGCGGAGCTCGACGAGCTCGCCGCGGCGGCGATGCGGATGGTGCAGCCGGTGAACGGCCTCGACCCGACCACCTTCACCTCCGTCGCCGTGATGGAGCGGGAAGTCCTCGGCTTCGCGCGCGAGCTGCTGCACGGCGGTGACGACGTGGTCGGCTCCGTCACCTCCGGCGGCACCGAGTCGTGCCTGCTCGCCGTGAAGACCGCGCGCGACCAGTGGCGGACGCGCGGCGGCTCCGGCGTGCCGCGCCTCGTCGCGCCGGCGACCGTGCACCCGGCGTTCCACAAGGCGGCGGAGTATTTCGGGCTCGAGCTGGACCTGGTGCCGGTCGATCCAGGGACCGGCCGCCTGGACGCGACGCGGCTGATCGAGCGGCTGGGGCCGGAGGTCGCGCTCGCGGTGGTCTCCGCGCCCTCGTACTCCTTTGGCACGCTCGACCCGGTCGAGGAGGTCGCGGCGGCGTGCGACGAGGCCGGGGTCGACCTCCACGTCGACGCCTGCATCGGCGGCTGGATCCTGCCGTTCTGGCGCGAGCCGGACGGGTCGGCGCTGCCGGCGTGGGACTTCCGCGTGGCCGGGGTCAGCAGCCTGTCGGCCGACCTCCACAAGTTCGGCTACGCGCCGAAGGGCGCCAGCGTGCTGCTGCAGCGCGGGCGCGACCGGCAGCGCCTGCAGTACTTCGCGACGACCGGATGGCCGGGCTACCCGGTGGTCAACCCGACACTGCTCGGCTCCAAGTCCGCCGGGGCGCTCGCGGCGTCGTGGGCGATCATCCAGGCGCTGGGCGCGCGCGGCTTCGCGTCGCTCGCGGAGGCGTGCCTGCGGGCCACGCGCACGTTCGCGGACATCGTGGGCGACATCGAGGGCCTCCGCGTGGTGGGCTCGCCGACCGGACCACTGCTCGCGGTCGCCACCGACGACGCCGTGCCGGAGGAGCGGAGGGTCGACCCGCATCACTGGGCCGACCGGGCGCGCCGACGCGGCTGGCACCTCCAGCTCCAACCCGGGCTGACGCAGCAGGACGGGACGCGCCTGCCGCGAACGACGCACCTGACCATCACCCCGGTCACCCGGGACCGCCTGGACGAGCTGGAGGCGGCGCTGCGGGCCTCCGCGGACGATGTGCGGGGTCTGCCGCCGGTGGACCCCGCCCCGACGCTGGCGGGGCTACCGCCGCTCGGTGACCGCCCGCTCGACTCGGACGCCGCCGCCGCGCTGCTGCGCGCCGTGGGGATCGCGGGCGACGCCCCCGGCCTCCCCGACGAGCAGGCGCCGCTGCTGGCCCTGATCGAGGCGCTGCCGCGCCCCGTCACCGAACGCCTCCTCGTCGAGCTCCTCGCCCGCCTCGTCGACCCCGCCTGACCGCCGTCGAGTGCCCCGCCGTCGAGTACGCGATAAATCCGCCGAAAACGGCCGAGTACGCGCATTATCGGCGTACTCGGCAGTTTGGGGCGGAGTTTGGGCGTACTCGGCGGTGTTCTAGCGGGTCGAGAGCGGGAGCTTGCGGCGGGGGAGGTCGCGGGGGCGCACGGCGAGGCCGGCGGCGACGGCGCGGATCGCGGCTGCGGCGGGATCCTGCGGGTCGGTGACCACGATGGGCGCGCCGGTGTCGCCTCCGGTGCGCAGCGGCACACTGAGCGGCACGCTGGCCAGCAGCGGCACCGGCTCCTCCTGGCCGGCCGACAGCCGCCGGGCGACCTCCGCGCCGCCGCCGGAGCCGAACAGCTCCAGGACGCTGCCGTCCGGCTGCACGAGGCCGGCCATGTTCTCGATGACGCCGACGATCCGCTGACCGGTCTGCCGCGCGACCACGCCGCTGCGCTCGGCGACGTCCGCCGCCGCCGGCTGCGGCGTGGTGATCACGAGCACCTCGGCCTGCGGCAGGAGCTGGCCGATCGAGATCGCGACGTCGCCGGTGCCGGGCGGGAGGTCGAGGAGCAGCACGTCCAGGTCGCCGAAGAACACGTCCCCGAGGAACTGCTGGATGGTGCGGTGCAGCATCGGCCCGCGCCAGGCGACCGCCGCCGAGGCGGAGTCCACGAACATCCCGATCGAGATGACCTTCACACCGTACGCGACCGGCGGCAGGATCATCTCGTCCACGCGCGTCGGCCGCACGGCAACGCCGTCCGCGTCGGTCAGCCCGAGCAGGCCGGGGATCGAGAAGCCGTGCACGTCCGCGTCCACGAGGCCGACCCGGAGGCCGCGCTCGGCCAGCGCCACGGCGAGGTTGGCGGTGACGGTGGACTTGCCCACCCCGCCCTTGCCGCTGGTGACGGCGTACACGCGGGTGAGCGAGTCGGGGCCGAACTGCTGAACGCGCGCCGCGCGTCCGCCGCGGAGCTTCTCGGTGAGGGCCGCGCGCTCGGTGGGCGTCATGACCGAGACGTCGACGGTCACGCCGCTGACGCCGGGGACGGAGGCCGCGGCCGCCCGCACATCGCGCTCGATCTTGTCGGCAGCCGGGCAGCCGACGATGGTGAGCTTGACGTGCACGGTCGCGTGCCCGGCGGCGTCGACCTCCACCCCGCCGATCATGTCCAGCTCGGTGACGGGCTTGCGGATCTCCGGATCGAGGACGCCGGAGAGGGCATGCTCGACCAGCTCTGCCACGCCCGGATCGGAAGGACCGGACTCAGGCACGCGCGCGTCCGTTCTCGGCGGCATCGCCCTTCTCCAGGTCCTCCAGGAGGGCGCGCAGCTCGGCGCGGATGAAGTCCTTGGTCGCCATGTCCCTGACCGCCAGGCGCAGCGCCACGACCTCGCGCGCCAGGTATTCGGTGTCGGCCAGGTTGCGCTCGGCGCGCTGCCGGTCCTGCTCGATCTGCACGCGGTCGCGGTCGTCCTGCCGGTTCTGCGCGAGCAGGATGAGCGGGGCGGCGTACGAGGCCTGCAGCGAGAGCACCAGGGTCAGCGCGATGAAGCCGAGCGCCGCCGAGTCGAACCGCCAGGCGGTCGGCAGGAGCGTGTTCCACAGCATCCAGGCCGCGACGAAGACGGTCAGGCCGAGAATGAACCACGGCGTGCCCATGGCGCGGGCGATCCACTCGGTGAACCGGCCGAACCGGTCGTTCTGCTCGAACGGGTTGCGGCGCGGGATCACCGACGTGCGGAGGCCCTTCGGGGCGTCCAGGCTCGCGTCCTGCCTAACTCGTGCCACTTCCGCCCCTCCTTCCGTTCACGATGCGGATACTGCCGGTCTGGTCGGACGGGGCCTTGACGGGCTCGTCCTCGTCCTGACTTCGCCAGTCGGCGGGGAGCAGGTAGTCCAGCACGTCGTCGATGGTCACCACGCCGACCAGCCGGTGCTTCTCGTCCACGACCGGGACGGAGACGAGGTTGTAGCTGGCGAGGATGCGGGAGACCTCGGCGGCGGAGGTGTCGGCGGTCACGGGCTCCAGGCTCGGGTCGAGCAGGGTGCCGAGCCGGACGTGCGGCGGGTAGCGCAGCATCCGCTGGAAGTGCACGACGCCGAGGAAGCGCCCGGTCGGCGCCTCGTACGGCGGCAGGGTCACGCAGACCGCCGCGCCGAGCGCCGGGGCGAGCTCGTGCCGGCGGATGAGGGCGAGGCCCTCTGCGACGGTGGCGTCGGCCGACACGATGATCGGCTCGGTCGTCATCAGGCCGCCGGCGGTGTCCGGCGCGTAGCTCAGCAGCATGCGCACGTCGTCGGCCTCCTCGGGCTCCATGAGCTCCAGGAGGTGCTCGCCGCGCTCGTCGGAGAGCTGGGCGATGAGGTCGGCGGCGTCGTCGGGCTGCATCTGGTCGAGCACGTCGGCGGCGCGGTCGTCGTCGAGCTGGGCCAGGATCTGCACCTGCTCGCTCTCCGGCATCTCCTCGAGCACGTCGGCGAGCCGGTCGTCGGGCAGCTCCTCGGCGACCTCCAGCATGCGCTGCTGCGGGAGGTCGAGCAGCGTGTTCGCCAGGTCGGCCGGCTTCAGCTCCGAGTAGGCCGCGATGAGCTGCTCGGCGGACTGCGCCTCGCCGCGGGCCTGCTTCTCGCGCACCTCGTTCCAGGCGACGAACGTGGTCTGGCCCTTGCCGAACGGGGACGCGCCCGACTTCGGGCGGCGCACGAAGAGCTGGCTCACGGCCCACTCGCCGGTCGGCGACTCCTGGATGGCGACGTCCTCGATCGTCGCCTCCCCGGTGCCGTCGGTGAAGACGACCTTGCGGCCGAGGAGCTCGGCGATGACCCGGACCTCCCCGCCGCGCTGCTCGAACCGGCGCACGTTGATGAGACCGTTGGTGATGATCTGGCCGGTGGAGATGCTGGTCACGCGACCGATCGACAGGAACACCCTGCGCTTGCCCGGGATCTCGACGATGAGCCCGACGACGCTGGGCGGATCGTCCTTGCGGTACACCACCAGGACGTCGCGGACCTTGCCGACCCGGTCGCCGACGGGGTCGAACACGCTGGTGCCGGCCAGACGGGCGACGAAGATTCGGGTGCTCACGTCTTATAACTTAAGCCCTTCCAGCCGCACGGACGGTGAGGATGGGAGAATGAAGGGATGACCAACCCCAGCCCGCTCAGCGGACGCAACCGGATGCTCTTCCCGACCATGCCCGGGGGAGAGGTCGTGGCCACCTACGAGACCTACGTCGACGCCCAGCAGGCGGTCGACGTGCTCGCCCGCGCCGACTTCCCGGTCGACAAGGTCTCCATCGTCGGGAGCGACCTCAAGAGCGTGGAGCGCGTGACCGGCAAGCTCACCTGGGGGCGCGTCGCGCTCGCCGGCGCGGCCTCCGGCGCCTGGCTCGGCATCTTCTTCGGCCTGCTGCTGCTCATCTTCTCGCCGACGGTCAGCTACGCGTTCGTGATCGCCGCGGTGCTGCTCGGCGCCGGCTTCGGCATGCTGTTCGGCATCGTGTCGTACGCGATCAACCGGCGCCGCCGCGACTACACGTCGGTCATGCAGGTGATCGCCACCAGCTACTCGGTGCTGGTGGACTCCGACCTGATCAACCGGGCGCGCAACCTGCTCGGCCGCGGCGGCGTCGCCGACGCGCGGCCGGCCCCGGGCGGCTGGGCTCAGCCCGCACACCCGTCCGACCCGCCGCCCGCGCCCGCGGCGCAGCCGGTGCAGCCGGAGCCTCCTGTGCAGCCCGAGGCTCCTGTACAGCCCGAGCCTCCCGCGGACGAGCAGCGCCCGCCCGCGCCGCGCGCCTGACCGAGCGTGGGGGTCAGCGGGCGCTGAGGCGGCGGACCCAGGCCTCCACGTCGTCGGCCGTGCGGGGGAGGGCGATCGACAGGTTCTCGGCGCCGTCCGCCGTCACGAGGATGTTGTCCTCGATGCGCACCCCGATGCCGCGGAAGCGCTCCGGGACGGTGAGGTCGTCGGGCTGGAAGTACAGCCCCGGCTCGATCGTGAAGGTCATGCCCGGCTCCAGCACGCCGTCGAGGTAGAGGTCGCGACGCGCCTGCGCGCAGTCGTGCACGTCCAGCCCGAGGTGGTGGCTGGTGCCGTGCACCATGTACCGGCGGTGCTGCTGGTTGTCGGCCTGCAGCGCCTCCTCGGCGGACACCGGCAGCAGCCCCCATTCGGCGGTGCGCCGGGCGATGACGGCCATCGCGGCCGCGTGGATCTCGCGGAAGCGGATGCCGGGGCGCACGATCGCGAAGGCGGCGTCCGCGGCCTCCCGCACGGTCTCGTAGACCAGGCGCTGGGTCTCGGTGAAGGTGCCGTCGATCGGGAGGGTGCGCGTGATGTCGGCGGTGTAGAGGCTGTCGACCTCCACGCCGGCGTCGATCAGGATCAGGTCGCCCGGCACCACGGGGCCGTCGTTGCGGGTCCAGTGCAGGATGCAGGCGTGCGGGCCGCTGGCGGCGATGGTGTCGTAGCCGACGGCGTTGCCGTCGAGGCGCGCCCGCGCGTTGAAGACGCCCTCCACGATCCGCTCGCCGCGCGGGTGCTCGACGATCCGGGCGAGGTCGGCGATCACGTCGTCGAAGCCGGCCGCGGTGGCGGCGATGGCGCTGCGCAGCTCGGCGAGCTCGTAGACGTCCTTGACCAGGCGCAGCTCGGAGAGGTCACGGGCGAGGCGGTCGTCGGCGTCGTGGTCCTCCGGGTCGAAGGCGGCGTCGCCGACCTCGGCTCCGGCCTCGGCCGCGAGCACCAGGCGGCCGGCGTCGACCCGGTCGGTCAGCTCGGGGTCGGCCTCGCGCAGCACCAGGGTGGAGGCGTCGACCGCGTCGAGCACAGCCTCCACGTCGGCGATGCCGCGGGTCGGGAGGTCGAGGTCGCTGGCGACCTGTGCGAGCGACGGGCGCGGCCCGATCCAGAACTCGCCGATCTCCGGGTTCGCGTAGAACTCGTCCGAGTCGCGGCCGGCGCGCTCGCGGAAGTAGAGGGTGGCGACGTGCCCGCCGTCGTGCGGCTCCAGTACGAGGACGCTGCCGGGCTCGGCGTCGGAGCCCCAGCCGGTCAGGTGCGTGAACGCGGAGTGCGCGCGGAACGGGTAATCGGTGTCGTTGGAGCGCTGCTTGAGGCGGCCGGCCGGGATGATCAGCCGCTGCCCGGGGAAGAGCTCGGACACGCGGGCGCGGCGAGCGGCGGCGTAGGACGCCTGCGGGCGGGCGCCGGGGAGGATCTCCGGACGCTCGGCCCAGTTGCTGCCGATGTACTCGCGGAAGTTCTCCGATCCCGGGGTGGTGGAGCGGTTGGCCGTGGCGCGCGGCGCCGCCTCGCGGTCGGCGGCGGGCGCTGTGGTGTTCTCGGACGACATGCCGACCATTCTTCCACTCCTAGGATGGTGGGCATGGCTGATGAGCGACGGTTCCGCGGTCCCGTCGACCTCCACACGCACTCCAGCGTGTCGGACGGCACGGAGACCCCCGCCGAGCTGGTGCGCGCCGCAGCGGTCGCCGGGCTCGGCACCGTCGCCCTCACCGACCACGACTCGACGGCCGGCTGGGCGTCCGCCGCCGCCGCCGGCGCCGAGGTCGGCGTCACCGTCATCCCCGGCATGGAGCTCTCCACGCGCATCGAGTTCGCCAGCGTCCACATGCTCGGCTACCTCTTCGACCCGGCGAACGAGGCGCTCATGGCGGAGACGCGCCGCATCCGCGAAGGCCGCATGCGGCGGGCGGAGGACATGGTGCGCCGCATCGCAGAGGACTACGAGATCACCTGGGCCGACGTGCTCGCCCAGGCGACCGAGGGCGCGACGGTCGGCCGTCCGCACATCGCCGACGCGCTCGTCGCGCGCGGCCTCGCCGCCGACCGCAGCGCCGCCTTCGCCGGCATCCTGCACTGGCGCAGCGGCTACTTCCAGCCGCACTACGCCCCGGACCCGGCGACCGGCATCCGGCTCATCCGGGGAGCAGGCGGAGTGCCCGTGCTGGCGCACCCGGCGACCAGCAGCCGCGGCGTCATCCCCGAGGACCGGCTGCGCCGGCTCGTCGACGCCGGCCTGTTCGGGTTCGAGCTCGACCACCGCGAGAACCGCCCGGAGGGCGTGGCCGTGCTGCGCGGCTACGCGGCCAAGTACGGCCTCCGGATCACCGGCTCCAGCGACTACCACGGCGCGGGCAAGCCCAACCGGCTGGGGGAGAACACCACCGATCCGGCCGTCCTGGACGCGATGATCGAAGAAGCGACAGGCGCGGCGCCTTTCTACGGATGAGCGCGACCACCCGTTAGCCTGGTCCGCGGGGATCAGGAAGCGAGGTACGGGTGTCTCGGCGGTTCTGGACGTCTTCTGTCGCAGTAGCGGCGCTCATCGGCGCCCTCACACTGGCGGGAGGCGCGGCTCCCGCGAGCGCCGACACCTACCCCTCCTGGAACGACGTGCAGGCGGCCAAGGCCAATGCCGCTGCGGCCCAGGCGGAGGTCGACCGCATCAACGGCCTGCTCGCGTCGCTGCAGAGCGCGGCCAACGCCGCGGGCGACCTGGCGGTGAAGCGCCTCGGTGAGTACGGCCAGGCGGAGGCCGCCCTCAAGGCGGCAACGGCCAAGGCGCAGGACATCGGCCAGCAGGCCCAGGCGGCCGCGGCCCGCGCGGACGAACTGCGGGCGGAGAGCGGCAAGTTCGCGGCCCAGCTCACCCGGTCCGGGACCTCGGACGTGTCGATCCGGCTGTTCCTCGGCGGCGCGGGCGCTCCCGGCGGGACGGCGGCGGCGACCACCGGCACGCAGCCGTCGCTGCTGTACCAGCTCGGCGCGGTCTCCAAGCTCGCCGACCAGGCCTCCAGCCTGTTCGCCCAGGCCGCTGCGCAGAAGAACACCGCCGCCGCGCTGAGCGCGCAGGCCGACGCGGCGCAGAAGATCCGCGACCAGCTCGACAAGGACGCCCAGAAGGCGCTGCAGGTGGCGACCGCGGCCAAGGCGGCGGCGGACGCGCAGCTCGCCGACCAGAAGCAGCATGCCACCACGCTGTACGCGCAGCTCGCGTCCCTCCAGAGCACCGCGACCACGGTCGAGCAGCAGTACGCCGCGGGCCAGGCGGCCGCCGCGGCTGCGGCGCAGGCCGCGGCAGCTGCGGCTGCGCGGCAGGCGGCGAACAGCGGCGGCAGCGCGGACGGTGTCGCGCCCCCGCCCGGGATGAACGTCGACCCGGCTGCGGCGCAGGCCTACGCGTCGAGCCGGCTCTCCGCCTTCGGCTGGGGTCAGGACCAGATGGGCTGCCTGGTCTCGCTGTGGAACCACGAGTCCGGCTGGCGCGCGGACGCCTACAACACGTCCAGCGGCGCTTACGGCATCCCGCAGTCGCTCCCGGGCAGCAAGATGGCAACGGCCGGCTCGGACTGGATGACGAACCAGAACACCCAGGTCAACTGGGGCCTCGACTACATCAACCGTTCCTACGGCTCGCCCTGCGCGGCGTGGAACTTCGAGATGAGCCACGACCCGAACTGGTACTGACCCTCCAACTGACAGAACACGCCGCCTGCCGAGTTCGGCAGGCGGCGTGTTCTGTCAGGTCGGTGTGCTCAGCTCGCGGGCGTGGCGGGGGAGCTGCCGCGCGAACGGCGGCGACGCCGGCGCGGGGCGCTGTTGCCGTCGCGGTGCTGCGAGCCGCCGCCGTCGTGCGTGCCGGCAGCGGGGGACTTCTCCTCAGCGTTGCTCGCGGGTGCGGCGGCGTCGGCGGAGCCGGTGCCCTGGGCAGTCGCGTTCTGGGCGGTCGCGCCCTGGGCGCTGTGGCCGGCGCCTCCCGTGCGGGTGCGGCGGCGGTTGCGCGAGCGGCCCTCGCCCTGCGCGCCGGGGCCGGTGGAGTCGCGGCGCGCGCCGTCCTGGGTCTCCGGGGCCTTGACGGCCGGGGTCGCCTTCAGCCGGCCCTTCGCACCCTCCGGGATGTCGAGGTCGCTGTAGAGGTGCGGCGACGACGAGTAGGTCTCGGTGGGCTCGGGCTGGCCGAACTCCAGTGCGCGGTTGATGAGGGCCCACTTGTGCAGGTCCTCCCAGTCCACGAACGTGACGGCGATACCGGTCTTGCCCGCGCGGCCGGTGCGGCCGGCGCGGTGCAGGTAGGTCTTCTCGTCGTCCGGGATGGTGTGGTTGATGACGTGGGTGACATCGTCCACGTCGATGCCGCGCGCGGCGACGTCGGTCGCGATCAGCACATCCTTCTTGCCGGCCTTGAAGGCGGCCATCGCGCGCTCGCGCTGCTCCTGGTTGAGGTCGCCGTGCACGGCGGCGGTGTTGAATCCGCGGTCGCCGAGCTCCTCGACCAGCTTGGCCGCCGCACGCTTGGTGCGGGTGAAGATGACGGTCTTGCCGCGGCCCTCGGCCTGGAGGATGCGGGCGACGACCTCGTCCTTGTCGAGCGAGTGCGCCCGGTAGATGAGGTGCTTGATGTTCGCCTGGATCTGGCCCTCGTCGGGGTCGCTGGCGCGGATGTGGATCGGCCGGGTCATGAAGCGGCGCGCGAGCGCGACGATCGGGCCAGGCATGGTCGCCGAGAACAGCATCGTGTGACGCGTTGCCGGGGTCTGCGCGAACAGCTTCTCGATGTCGGAGAGGAAGCCGAGGTCGAGCATCTTGTCGGCCTCGTCCAGCACCATCTCCCGCACGTTCGAGAGGTTCAGGAGGCGCTGGCCGGCGAGGTCGAGCAGACGTCCGGGCGTGCCGACGACGATCTGCGCGCCGGCCTTGAGCTGGGCGATCTGGCCTTCGTAGGCCTTGCCGCCGTAGATCGCGGTGACCGCGGTGGCGCGGTTGGAGGCGGCCTGCTCCAGGTCTTCGAAGACCTGGACGGCGAGCTCGCGGGTGGGGACGACGACGAGGGCCTGGACGCCCGGCTCCGGGTCGAGCCCGAGGCGCTGGATGATCGGGAGGCCGAAGCCGAAGGTCTTGCCGGTGCCCGTCTTGGCCTGGCCGATGATGTCCTGGCCGGCGAGGGCGAGCGGGATGGTCTGGGACTGGATGGGGAACGGCTCGATGATGCCCTTGGAGGCGAGGGCGTCCACCATGTCCTGGTCGATGTTGAGTTCTGAGAAAGTCACGTAAAGGGTGCCTGTCGGTTCGAAAAGTGAGTTCCACGCCCTGTTCTCGTCGCAGGCGCAGGGCCGTCGATCCTGCGCCGACGGCACCACAAGCTTACCGGACCTCCCCGTTACACTGCTGTACGTGTCAACGTGGTTCACCAGACGCCGGCCAGCGGTCGAGCTGCCCCGCCTCCGCTCCCGCACGCCTCAGGCGACGGTCCGGGTCGATCTGCACGAGGTGATGCCCGATCTGCTGCCCTACCTGGGGCAGGCGGCCTACCTGCAGCTCGAGCAGTTCCAGACGCTGTCGCGGGTGGCCGCCGACACCGAGGCGCTCACGGCCAAGGAGGTCGTCTCCGGCGCTGCGGGGCTGGCGCTCTCCAAGCACCAGGGCATCGTGGCGGAGATCCGCCGGCGCGGCGACGACCCGGCGGAGGTGATGCGGCCGTTCGCCGAGGAGATCGAGGGCTTCCGTGCACTGCTGGTGGGTTCCGACTGGCGGGAGACGCTGCTGGCCGCGCTGATGACCGGCGGGCTGCTGGACGACTTCTTCATCCGGGTCGCGGGCGGGCTGCCCGGCGACGTCGGTCCGCGCATCGCGCAGCTGCTGGGCTCCGACTCCGGTCAGGAGGGTCTGCTGGAGGTTCTGCGCCGCGAGATCGCCGCCGACCCGCAGCTCGGTTCGCGGCTGGCGATGTGGGGGCGGCGGCTGGTCGGCGACACGCTGCTCGTGGCGCGCTCGGCGCTCCACCTGTCGGGGAACCGCGTGGCCGACGAGGAGCGCATCGAGCCGATCTTCACCGAGCTGATCGCGGCGCACACGCGCCGGATGGACGCGCTGGGGCTCACCGCCTGAATCAGGCCGGCCGGGTCGGCCGGGTCAGCGGGCGACGGCGCCGCGGGTGAGGGTGTGCAGCAGCTTCTCGTCGTGGGCGGTGCGCACGCGGCCGATGACCAGGTCGGCCACGATCACGACGACACCCGTTCCCACGAGCGTGATCCACCAGATCCAGCCGCCGTTCCACTTCAGGCCCGCCCAGGTGAGGGCGACCCACAGGACGCACGCCACGCTCACGCCGAGCGCCGGCATGAGGACGGAGCCGTGCGTGTGACGGTTGGGCAGCAGGTACCGCGCGCCGAGGCCGAGGATGGCGCCGGCGAGCGCGACGAAGAGCAGTTCCACGGTCGCGAATCTAGCCGACGAAGCCGATGCGGCGCGACTCCTCGGTGCCGAGCTCGACGTAGCCGATGCCGGCGGTCGGGACGATGTAGACGCGGCCCTTGTCGTCCGCGAGCTTGAGGATGCCCGTGCCGCTGGTGAGGCTGGCCTGGATCTGCTCGGTGAGCTCCTCGGCCGACTGGGCCGACTCGAAGCTGAGCTCGCGGGGGGCGTTGACGATTCCGATGCGGATCTCCACGGGGTAATGCCTTTCGAATCAGCCGGCGGTTGCGAGTTCAGACTACGGCACGCGGCTCGCGGGCTCGGATCGCGTTCTCTGTCGGCGGACGCCGTTACCGTGAATGCATGTCCACCCGAGGTTTCCGTCCGCGCGTCGACGACGCGGCCGGCGGCCTCGCCGTGGCGCTCGACGATGGCCAGCGCGCGGTGCTCGCGCTGCCGGACGGCGCCTCGGCCGCGGTGCTCGGCGCGCCGGGCACCGGCAAGACCACCGCGCTGGTGGAGGCCATCGCCGAGCGCGTGCACGAGCGCGGCTACGCCGCGTCCGAGGTCCTCGCGCTGAGCGCCTCCCGTTCGGCCGCGACCGCGCTACGCGATCGGATCTCGCTGCGGCTCGGCGTGCCGACGCCCGGCCCGCTGGCCCGCACGGCGACCTCCCTGGCCTTCCAGCTCTCCGGCGAGCAGGCCAGGCGCAACGGCTGGGAGCCGCCGCGACTGCTGACCGGCGGCGAGCAGGACCAGATCATCGCCGAGCTGCTGGCCGGCCACCTGGAGGACGGCTCCGGGCCGGTCTGGCCGCCCTCGCTCGGCCCGGAGGTGCGCCTCCTGCGCGGGTTCCGCACCGAGCTGCGCGAACTGATCGGCCGCTGCGCCGAGCGCGGCGTGTCGCCGTCGCGGCTGGCGGAGCTGGGCGCGATCACCGGGCGCGACGAGTGGCGCGCGGCCGGCCGCTTCATCGCGGAGTACCAGAACGTGCTCGACAGCTTCCGCGGCGGCTACGTCGACGCCGCCGAGCTGATCGCCTCGGCTGTCCCGGTCGTTGCGGAGGGGAGCTCGCTCGACGGGCTCCGGGCGCTGTTCGTCGACGACCTCCAGGAGGCCACGGTCGCCACGATCGCGCTGCTGCGGGCCGTGGCGGCGCGGGGCATCGCCGTCATCGGGTTCGGCGACCCCGATGTCGCGTCGACGACGTTCCGCGGCGCGGAGGTCGCCGCGCTCGGGCAGCTCGGCGCGCGACTGGGCGTGCCGGTGACGCGCGTCGTGCTCACCACGGCGCACCGCCAGACCCCCGCACTGCGCGAGCTGACCTCCCGGGTCACCGAGCGGATCGGCGCGGCGGCGGCCGGTGTGCACCGGGTCGCAGTGGCAGGGCAGGAGCAGCCGGAGGACGCCGGACCGGCGGTCGTCGTCGTGAAGGCGTCGTCGGCTCCGGCCGAGGCGGCGCGGCTCGCACGTCTGCTGCGCGAGCGGCGGCTCATCGACGGCGTGCCGTGGAACCGCATGGCGGTCGTGGTGCGGTCGGGTGCGCACATCCCGGGCCTGGCCCGCTCGCTCGCCGTGGCCGAGGTCCCGACGACCACCAGCATCGCGGGCCGGCCGCTGCGCGACGACTACGCCGCCCGGCAGCTCATCACGATCGCCGGCGTCGCGCTCAGCGCGATCGAGCTGACCCCGGTGGTCGCGACCGAGCTGCTGCTCGGGCCGTTCGGCGGCCTCGACGCCATCAGCCTGCGGCGGCTGCGGCTCGCGCTGCGCCAGGAGGAGCTGGCCGGCGACGGCAACCGCCCGGGCGACGACCTCCTGGTGGAGGCGCTGGCGACGCCCGCGAACCTCGCCACGATCGACTCCTCGCCCGCCCGCCGGGCCGCGCGCCTGGCCGAGACCCTGCGCGGCGGCCGCGAGAAGGCGGCGGAGGGAGCCACCATCGAGGAGCTGCTCTGGCACGCCTGGGAGCGCAGCGGACTGGCGAAGCGCTGGCTGGAGCAGTCCGAGCGGTCCGGCATCGTCGCAGACGAGGCCGACCGGCACCTCGACGGTGTGGTGGCGCTGTTCACCGCGGCGCGGCGTTTCGTGGAGCGCTCGCCCGAGCGTCCGGCCTCCGACTTCGTGATCGAGCTGCTCGGCGCCGAAGTGCCGGAGGACACCCTCGCGGCCCGCACGACCGGCGACGCGGTGTTGGTCTGCACACCGAGCGCCACGGTCGGCCGCGAGTTCGACGTCGTCGCCGTCGCCGGCCTCCAGGAGAGCGTCTGGCCCAACCTGCGCCTGCGCGGCTCGCTGCTGCACCCGCAGGAGCTGGACGACGCCCTCGCCGGCCGCCGTGCCGACACGGGGGTGGAGGGCCAGGACACCGCTGACCGGCGCGCGGAGGTCCTGAGCGACGAGCTGCGGATGTTCGCCCTCGCGGTCTCCCGTGCCCGGCGTCAGGTGCTGCTCACCGCCACGGCGAACGACGATGAGCAGCCCTCGCCGTTCCTGCGCCTCGCAGCCGGGCTCGCGGTGGAGGACGACGACCCCGGCATCCACCCGCTGTCGCTGCGCGGCATGGTGGGTCGGCTGCGCCGCCGGCTGGTGACCACCGGCTCGCCCGACGCCGCCGACGCGCTGGCCCGGCTCGCGGAGGCCGGGGTGGAGGGCGCGGACCCCGCCGACTGGTACGGCCTCGCCGAGCCCTCGACCACCGAGCCGCTGATCGACCTGGAGGACCCGGAGGCGCGGGTGAAGGTCTCGCCGTCGCGGCTGGGCACCTTCGAGAAGTCGCCGCTGGCCTGGTTCGTGGATGAGATGGCCGCCTCCCCGAGCGGGCTCGCGGCCGGGATCGGCACCGTTGTGCACGCTGTGATGGAGGAGGCCGCCGCGACGGACGAGACCAGCGTCGACCTGCTCTGGTCCGGCATCGAGCGGCGCTGGGCGCAGCTCCAGTTCGAGTCGCCCTGGATCGAGGAGCGCGAGCGTCGCCGCACGCGCGGGCTCGTGGCGGGCGTCTCGGAGTACCTGCGCGACTTCGGGCGCGCCGGCGGGCGACTGCTCGGCTCCGAGGGCGAGTTCCAGCTAGAGCTGGGCCGCGCCAGGATCAGCGGCAAGATCGACCGGGTCGAGGAGACCCCGGACGGCACCGTCGTGATCGTGGACCTGAAGACCGGGCGAACGGTGCCGACCGCCGCCGAGACGGCGTCGCACGCCCAGCTCGGCGTCTACCAGCTCGCGCTGGAGCACGGCGCCGTGCAGGCGGCCGAGCTGCCGCCGGGCGGCGCGAAGCTGCTCTTCGTCGCCAAGGGCGTGCGCGGCAAGGCGTATCGCGAGGTCGTGCAGGAGCGCGTCGACGCGGACGGGCTCGCCCGACTGGAGGAGCGCGTGGCGCGCGCCGCGGAGGGCATGGCCGGGTCGACCTTCGCCGGGGTGGTCGACCTCGGCGACCGGGACCCGCACGCGGCCTACGGGTATCGCATCCACCTCGTACCGGCGGTCAGCGCATGAACCGGCTCGGGGGCATGAACCGGCTCGAGGGCATGAACCGGGAGGCGACACCATGAACGACGACGGACTCCTGGAGCTCGCGGACGACCAGCCGGGCCTCGACCTGGTCGAGCAGGCCTTCGCGGCCGCGGCCGAGGCTCCCGAACCGCAGCGCCCGTCCCGCCGCCTGAGCGCGGCCGAGATCGCCGACGCGCTCGGCCTCCCGCGCCCGACCCTGCAGCAGCAGGCCGTCATCGAGGCGCCGCTCGCTCCCGCGATCGTGGTGGCCGGAGCGGGCAGCGGCAAGACCGAGACGATGGCGAACCGGGTGGTCTGGCTGATCGCCAACGGGCTGGTGCGGGTCCCCGAGGTGCTGGGCCTGACCTTCACCCGCAAGGCGGCCGGCGAGCTGGCCGAGCGGATCCGGCGGCGGATCGAGCAGCTCGCGGACTCCGGGCTCACCGAGGTGGTCTTCGACCCGTTCGACGCGCCGGAGGTGGCGACGTACAACGCCTTCGCCAACGCGATCTTCCGCGAGAACGCCCTGCTGATCGGCCGCGAGCCCGAGTCGTCGATCCTGAGCGAGGCGTCGGCGTGGCAGCTCGCGCGCCGCGTCGTGGTGGGCTGCGACGATGAGCGACTGGTGGAGCTCGACAAGAGTGTGGACGCGGTCACGACCGCCGTCCTCGACCTCAGCCGTGCGCTGAGCGAGAACGTGGCCGACGCACGCGACGTGCACCGCATGGTGGAGGGCTTCGGCCGGCTGCTCGAGCTGCCCACCGGCAGCGGACGGGTGAAGGACGCCTATGCCTCCGTCCGCACCGCCGTGGCGTCGGTCAGCTCACTGCCGCCGCTGCTCGACCTCGCCGAGCGGTTCGCGGAGGAGAAGCGCCGGCGCGGTTTCGTGGAGTACTCCGATCAAGTCGCGCTCGCCCTGGCGGTGTGCGAACGGCTGCCGGAGGTCGTCGCGGACTACCGGCGCCGCTACCGCGTGGTGCTGCTGGACGAGTACCAGGACACCTCGGTCGTGCAGACCCGGCTGCTGTCCTCGCTGTTCTCGGGTCAGGCCGTGATGGCGGTGGGGGATCCGCACCAGTCGATCTACGGCTGGCGCGGTGCGAGCGCCGCCAACCTGGGCCGGTTCGCGCTCGACTTCACCGGGCGGCGGGACGGCGCGGCCGCCTTCGCGCTCAGCACGAGCTGGCGCAACCCGACCACGGTGCTGGACGCCGCCAATACCCTCGTCGCCCCGCTGTCGGCCGACTCGCCCGTGCACGTCGAGCAGTTGCAGCCGCGGCCCGGCGCCATCGCCGGCGAGCTCGACCACGCCTTCGGTCAGACCGTCGAGGACGAGGCGGCGACGATCGCCGAATGGCTGCGCGTCCGGCTGGCCCAGCGGGATGCACAGGGCATGCCGCCCTCCGCCGCGCTGCTCTGCCGCTCGATCAAGAAGATCGACGCGTTCACCGCGGCGCTCGCGGCCCGGGGCGTGCCCTTCCATGTCCTCGGGCTCGGCGGCCTCCTGGAGCAGCCCGTGATCGCCGACCTGGTCAGCGCGCTGCGGGTCATGCACGACCCGACGGCGGGCTCCGAGCTGATCCGGCTGCTGACCGGCGCGCGCTGGCGGGTGGGTGCGCGCGACATCGCGGCGCTGCGTCGGGTAGCGAGCTGGCTCGCCGCGCGCGACCACCGCTTCCAGACCCTCGACCCGGACGTGCGCGACCGGCTGCGCGGCTCGGTGGTGGCGGAGGAGTCGGCCTCCCTGGTCGACGCGCTCGACTTCGTGGTGGAGGCGCCGGAGGGCCACGGTCAGCTCGCGGACTTCAGCGCGACCGGCCTGGAGCGGCTGCGCGCGGCCGGCGGCCAGCTCGACCGGCTGCGCTCGCGCGCGGGGCTCGACCTCCTCGACCTGGTGACGCTCGTGCAGCAGGAGCTGCGGCTGGACATCGAGGTCGCCGCCAACGAGTCGGCCCAGCTCGGCCAGGCCTCCCTGGACGCGTTCGCCGAGCAGGTGGCCTCCTACCTGGCCAGCGACGACCGGGCGACCCTCGGCTCGTTCCTGGCCTGGCTGGCGGAGGCCGAGCAGCGCGACAACCTGGCGCCGCGTAGCGAGGACCCGGAGCCCGGAACGGTGCAGATCCTGACCATCCACGGCGCCAAGGGCCTGGAGTGGGACGTCGTGGCGGTGCCGCGGATGGTCGAGGGCGAGCTGCCGGGGCCGCCGCAGAGCAAGCGCGGCTGGCTGGCGTTCGGCCAGCTCCCCAACGAGTTCCGCGGCGACTCGGCCGAGCTGCCGGTGCTGCCGTGGCGCAACGCCGAAGACCAGAAACAGGTGGACGAGGCGATCTCCGCGTTCGAGGCCGCCAACGTCGCCCGCCACCTCGAGGAGCAGCGCCGATTGATCTACGTCGCCGTCACGCGCGCTCGGCGCAGCCTGCTGCTGACCGGCTCGTACTGGTCGACCCAGTCCCGGCCGCGGTCGCCGGGCGCCTACCTGCTGGAGCTGCAGCAGGCCGGGCTGCTGCCGGAGGACGCCTTCCCGCCCTGCGACGAGCCCGACGAGAACCCGCTCGCGCCGGAGTCGCGCACGGTGCTCTGGCCGCTCGACCCGCTCGGTGTGCGACGCACCCGGGTGGAGGCGGCCGCCGCGGCGGTGCAGGCCGCCCGCGAGCGCGGCCCGGGCGACGGCGGCGTGTACGCCCTCGACGTCGACCTGCTGCTCGCCGAGCGTGCCCGCCGCGAGGCGGAGGACGGCCTGGTGGAGCTGCCGGCCCGCATCCCGGCCTCCCGGTTCAAGGACTTCGTGAGCGACCCCGCCGGCGTCGCCGCGCAACTCCGCCGCCCGATGCCGGAGCGGCCCTACCGGCAGACCCGGCTGGGGACGCTGTTCCACCGCTGGGTCGAGGAGCGCTACGGCGTCGCGGGGGGAGCGACGGACGCGCTCGACGCGGCCGTGGCAGAACTGGACGATCCCGCGGGCGAGCTCCTGGGCGCGGAGGCGCTCGCCGAGCTGCAGGCGACTTTCGCCGCGAGCGAGTGGGCCGACCGGGCTCCCGCCGAGGTCGAGCTGGAGATACACGTCACCCTCGCCGGCCAGGTCGTCGTCTGCAAGCTCGACGCGGTCTACGCGGTGCACGACGGTCGGCACGACGTCCAGATCGTGGATTGGAAGACCGGCAAGGCGCCCCGCGACGCCGCCGACCTGGAGCGCAAGCAGCTCCAGCTCGCCCTCTACCGTCTCGCGTACGCCGAGTACGCCGGAATCGACCCGGCGCGCATCGACGCCGTGTTCTACTTCGTGGCCGACGATCGCGTCGTCCGGCCCGAGCGGCTCTACTCCGAGGCCGAGCTGGTGGAGCTGTGGGCGGGAGTCCGGGCGTAACTCCGGAGACTCCACCGGTCACCCGCCCGAATCATCCGTAACTCCGGAGATCGGGCCGCTATTCGGCCGGATCTCCGGAGTTGCCGACGCGTGCGGGAGTGCGTAACTCCGGAGATCGGGGCCGTTTCGGGGTGGATGTCCGGTTGGACGGACGTTTCGGGGCGCTCCGGCGGCGGAGCTCCGGAGTTGCCGACGACGGCTCAGCCGGCCTGGTCGTCCACCGGGCGCATCCCGCCCTGCCGGACCGACGCCCGGTCGCCCGGCGTGCGGTCGAGCATGGCCTCCACGTCGTGGACCGCCATGATCGGGCCGGTCGCCGTCGACAGCGGGGTGACCGTGTTGCTGTGCACGCGATCGACCAGACCGTCGAGCATCTGCACGGCGTCGTCCACGATGCTCTGGTCGCGCAGCTCGCGGCCGTGCAGCAGCCAGCGGGCGACCTCCAGCTCGGCGTACAGCATCGCGCGCTGGGTGAACTGCCGGTCGGTGGCGACCTGGCGGGCGGAGGCGTAGGTGAGCAGCGCGCCGTCGGTGGCGTCCGGGTCCATGGCGAGCAGCCAGTGCAGGTCGCGGGCCGGGTCGCCGACGCGCAGCGCCGACCAGCCGAGCACACCGGTGACGGACTCGCCGTCGACCAGGAACGAGTCGGCCGTCAGCGCGCCGTTGATCACCGTCGGCTGGAACTGCCACACCGAGTGGTCGGCGACGGCGTTGCGCCAGCGGTCGCGCAGCGCGGCAGGCACCTTCCCGGTCGCGGCGGCGGACTCGATCAGCGCAGCCGTCGACGACAGGCACTCGGCGGCGGAGAGCACCGGAAGGCCGGCCTCCCCGACGAAACTGGTCGGCAGCGTGTGGATCGAGGCGATGGCGTGGCCGATCGACCCGGCGAGGCCGTCGCCCGGAGGCACGGCCTCCACCGCGACATGCTCGCCCGGCAGGAAGTCGTAGACGATGGCGCGCGTGCCGCCGACCGGCGCCTGGCCGAGGTAGGTCGGCACGTCGAACGGGAGGCGGCTGCGGATGCCGGTCGTCAGCGCTCGCAGCGCGACCAGGTCGGAGCTCTGCTCCGTCTCCGCCGCCTGGGTGAGCGGGACGCGCACGATGCGGACGCTGCCGTCCGCGGTGGTGAGCACCGCGGAGTCGAACTCGCCCGCGCCGTCTGCGGTGTGCGCGCGGGTTCCGGTGACAATCAGGTCGGGCACGGCCGAGCTGGCCAGCGCGGCTAGAGTGAGAGGGGATCTGGCCATGCACCTAGGCTAAATGGACATCCGCGCGTGGGCAGTTCCGCCACGCCTTGCAACTCCTCCACGCTTCGAAGGGATCCCGATGTCGTCCGCATCGACGTCCGCGCTGCCGCTCGCCGCGCTCCCGCTCTCGCGCCACGCGATCGACCGCGATCACGCCGCCCGCTCCCGGCC
Source organism: Leifsonia sp. EB34 (assembly GCF_041260585.1). NCBI lineage: Bacteria > Bacillati > Actinomycetota > Actinomycetes > Micrococcales > Microbacteriaceae > Leifsonia > Leifsonia sp. EB34. Next base: position 175,326 of record NZ_JBGCCV010000001.1, on the reverse strand, counting down.
GGCGCTGTTCGACGAGCTGTGGGAGGAGCCGGGCACCCGGGTGCTCGCGCTCTGGAAGGGCCGGGCGCTGCTGACGGCGGAGAGTGTGGCCGCCGCGACCCCCGCGTCCGACGGCTGGAGCGCGCCCGACGCCGGACCGGCGGAGCTCGACCTGCTCCCGGTGGACCGGGTCACGGCCGCGCTGCTGCGCGTCTACCTCGGCCGCACGCTCGTGGACGCCCCGGGACAACCGGTCGGCTCGGCGGTCGTGCTGGAGGTCCTCACCGACGCCGCCGCGACCGAGCTGGAGCCCGACGAGGCGCGCTGGGGCAACCTTCGCACCGTCGCCACGGCGTTGAGCGACCGCGACGCCGGCCTCTTCACCGAAGCGCTGGCGATCGCGAACTGGCACGCCTCGCACACGCACTGCCCGCGCTGCGGCACCCCGACCGTGGTCGAGCAGGCCGGCTGGGTGCGGCGCTGCTTCGAAGACGGCTCAGAGGTCTTCCCGCGCACCGACCCCGCGGTCATCGTCACCGTGCTCGACGCCGATGACCGGCTGCTGCTCGGCTCGAACGCCATGTGGGAGCACTCGCGCTACTCGCTGCTGGCGGGCTTCGTGGAGCCGGGTGAGTCGTTCGAGTCCGCCGTCGAGCGGGAGATCTTCGAGGAGGCCGGCGTGCGGGTGACCGATGCCAGGTACAAGGGCTCGCAGCCCTGGCCGTTCCCGGCCTCCGTCATGGTCGGGATGACCGCGCGGCTGGCCGACGACCAGCCGCCCGCCGCGCTCGCCCCGGACGGCGAGGAGATCCTCGACCTGCGCTGGTTCAGCCGCGACGAGCTGTGGGAGGCGCGCGAGCAGATCATCCTGCCCGGTCGCTCCTCCATCGCCCGCGCCCTGATCGAGGACTGGTACGGCGGCCCGCTCGACGAGCCTCCCGCGCTGTGAGCGCGGCGTGAGCACCGCGACGGCCTCCGGTCCCGACGGCCTGCTGGCCGGCCTCGACGCGCAGCAGCGCGTGGCCGCGGAGGCCCTGTTCGGGCCGGTCTGCGTGCTGGCGGGCGCCGGCACAGGCAAGACCCGGGCCATCACGCACCGCATCGCGTACGGCGTCGCCTCCGGCGCGTTCACGCCGAACCGGGTGATGGCGCTGACGTTCACCAGCCGCGCCGCCGCGGAACTCCGGGGGAGGCTCCGGCAGCTCGGCGCCGGGGGAGTGTCCGCCCGCACGTTCCACGCCGCGGCGCTGGCGCAGCTCAACTACTTCTGGCCGCAGGTCGTCGGCGGACAGCTCCCCAGCGTGCTCGACGGCAAAGGCCGGGTGCTCGGCCACGCCGCCGAGAAGCTGGGGCTGCGCGTGGACACCGCGACCCTCCGCGACGTCGCAGCCGAGATCGAGTGGCGCAAGGTCTCGAGCATCGGCCTGGAGGAGTACGCCGCCGCTCTGGCCTCCCGCGCGCTGCCCGGCACGCTGACGGCCGAGCAGCTCGTGGACTTCCACCGCGCATACGAGGAGCTCAAGGACGAGCGCAAGCAGATCGACTTCGAGGACGTCCTCCTGGTCTGCGCCGGGATGATCGAGACCGAGCCGTCGGTGGCCATGCAGGTGCGCGAGCAGTACCGCTACTTCGTGGTGGACGAGTACCAGGACGTCTCGCCGCTGCAGCACGATCTGCTCCGGCTGTGGCTCGGCACCCGCCGCGACCTCTGCGTCGTCGGCGACGCGAGCCAGACCATCTACTCGTTCGCGGGGGCGCGCAGCGAGTACCTGCTCGACTTCGGACGCGAGAACCCGGGCGCCACCGTCGTCCGGCTGGAGCAGAACTACCGCTCGGCTCCGGCGGTCGTCGACACCGCCAACCGCCTGATGCGCGGCCGCTCCGGCGCGTTGACGCTGCACGCGGTCCGTGAGGCGAAGGCCGGCGACGAGGTTCCGGCGCCCGCGGCGTTCGAGGACGACCGCGCGGAGGCGCGGGCGGTCGCCGGGAGCATCGCCGCGGAACTGGCGGCGGGGACCCGGCCCGAGAGCATCGCGGTGCTGTACCGCGTGAACGTGCAGGCGGCCGCCCTGGAGCAGGCGCTCGGCGACCTCGGGATCAGCTACCAGCTCCGCGGGTCGAAGCGCTTCTTCGACCTGCCGGAGGTGCGTCAGGCGGTCATGACGCTGCGCGCGGCGAGCGTCGCGGCGACCGACGAGCCGCTGTTCAAGTCGGTCAGCGACGTGCTCCGCACGCTCGGCTGGTCGGTGCAGCCTCCCGAGGGGCGCGGCGCCGTGCGCGAGCGCTGGGAGTCGCTCAACGCGATCATGGGCCTGGTGGACGAGATGCCGGAGGGGGCGACCTTCCGGCGCTTCACCGACGAGCTGATGGCCCGCCAGGCCGGGCAGCACGAGCCGACCATGGCCGCGGTGACACTGGCGACCCTGCACGCGGCGAAGGGCCTGGAGTGGGACTCCGTGTACATCGTCGGTCTCTCCGAGGGCCTGGTGCCGATCAGCTATGCCTCCAGCTTCGAGCAGATCGACGAGGAGCGCCGCCTGCTCTACGTCGGCGTCACCCGCGCGCGGCATCGGCTGCGGCTGAGCTGGGCGCAGCGGGGGAGCCTGCCCGGGCGGCCGGTCTCGCGGCAGGCCTCGCGCTTCCTGGCCGAGCTGGCCCCGGTGCGGGCGGCGCCGGTGGACGCGCGAGCGGGCTGAGGCAGCCGCACTCGGGGTGCGGCTCCCAGGTCCGCTCCGACCAGCGCGCGGCGGCCGCGTCGTAGCGCGCCGCGGCGTCCGTGCGTCCGGGCGCGCCGTCCAGCAGGGCGAGGACCGCGCCGGCCGCGGCCGACGCCGCTGCTCCGCACACCAGTTCCGTCTCGCCGGGCAGCGACCGGGTGTGGAGCTGCGCCGCGAGCGCCGGCCACGCCGGGTCCGCATCCCGGCGATGGAGGTCGACGCAGCGCAGGCAGGCGCCCTCGCCCGGCCGCACGAACGGCCCGACGGTCACCCCGCCGTCGCCGAACACCACCGCCAGGTGCGGGACGTCCCTGCGCAACCAGCGCTGGTGGCGGTGCGGCGCGATCGCGAACGCGCCGACGATGACCGCCGCGGCCGCGAGGTCGAGGGCCGGGTCGTCGGCGGCCAGCCCGCTGCGCACGTCGACCCCGGCGTCCCGCAGCAGGGCGAGGATGCGGGCCGCGGTGGCGCCTGCGCCGTCGAGGACCACGATCGGCGCGGCGCGGGGCTCCGACTCCGGCTCGGCCTCCGCTTCGGGCGGCGGGTGCAGCACCGGTCGCAGCCGCGCCAGCAGGGCGTCGACCGCGGCCGGCCCCGCTCCCGCGCCGCGGGCGATCATCCGCAGCGCGCCGAGCGTCGCCCCGGCCGAGAGCGCGGAGATCATCCGCTCCTCGGCGACGCCGACCGGCTCGAGGATCAGGCGCGGTCGTTCGACGCCGAACTGGAGGGTGCGGGGCGAGCGCCACACGCGAGGGACGGACGGATCGAGCTGGTGGACCATCCCGCCATCCTGCCGTGGCGGAACCCGCCGGCGGCGGTTATCCACAGCTCTCGCACCCCTCGCCGTTCATCCACAGGGCATCGCCGCCCGGCGCCCGCAGAGGGGTCGCAACACGCCGTTATCGGCCGGGCGTAGCGGCGTGTTGCGACCCCTCTGCGGAAAGCGAGGGGAGGTCAGTCCTCGGCGGGGCCGTTGCCGCGGAGCAGGTCCTCGATGGCCTGGTCCATCTCGTCGCGTTCCGGCTCCTGGCCGGTGGCCGCGGCGGTGAGCCGGGCGACCAGGCGGGACGGGTCGTCGAGGTCCGCCGCCTGGGGAAGCAGGTCGGGGTGCGACCAGAGCCGGTCGCGGGCCTCCTGGCCCACGGCGTCGGTCACCGCCTGCCACATGGCGGCGGCGTCGCGGAGGCGGCGCGGGCGCAGCTCGAGCCCCACGAGCGTGGCGAAGGCCGACTCGGCCGGTCCGCCTGCCGCGCGGCGGCGGCGCACCGTCTCGGCGATCGCGTCGGTCTTCGGCAGCAGCCGGGTGGCGCCGGCGGTGACCACGTCGACCCAGCCCTCGACCAGCGCGAGCACGGTCTCCAGTCGGCCGAGGGCCTCCTGCTGCTCCTCGGTCTTCGGCGGGATGAGCGCGCCGGAGACCATCGCCTCGCGCAGCTCCTCCGGGTTGGACGGGTCGAAGCTCTCGGCGAGCGACTCGAGCCGGTCCGTGTCGATCGTGATGCCGCGCGCGAACGCGGTGATCTGGGTGATGAGCTGCAGCCGGAGCCACTTCGCGTGCCGGAAAAGCCGGGCGTGCGCGAGCTCGCGCACCGCGAGGTAGAGCTGCACCTGGTCGGTGGGGATGTCGAGCCCGTCGCCGAACTCGGCCACGTTCTGCGGGATGAGCGCCGCGCTGCCGTCGGCGAGCAGCGGGATGCCGATGTCGCCTCCGGAGACGACCTCCTTCGCCAGCCGGCCGACCACCTGGCCGAGCTGCATGGCGAACAGCGCGCCGCCGACCGAGCGCATCACCTGGCCGGCGTTCTGGAGCATGCCCTGCATCTCCTCCGGCGCCTGCTCGGTGAGAACGCGGGTGAGCGCGTCCGAGATGCTGAGCGCGACCGGCTCGGCGAGCTGGGTCCAGAGCGGCATGGTCTGCCGTGCCCACTCGGCGCGGCCGATCAGCTCGGGCGGCGTCGACAGGCCGGCCACCGTGGTGGCCTCGTCGAGCCAGAGCGCCGCGACGTGGAACGCCTGGTCGAGCGCAGAGCGCTCGGCCGGGGTCACCGCGTGGGCGCCCTCGGAGGCGAGGGTGCGCGCCTGCTGCGCGGCCAGGTCCCAGTTGATGCCGCCACCCGGGTTCATCAGCGCGTTCTGGAGCTGCCCGAGGAGCTGCTGGATGGCCGCGGGGTCGTTGGGGAGGCCGGCCGCGCCCGCGAGCTGGCTCGGGTCGATGGAGGAGTCACCCGACAGGAACTCCCGCAACATGTCCCGGAACTCGTCGTCCGGTTCCTTGTTCGGATCGTCGGACATCTGGCGCGCTCCTCGTCTCGAGTGGTTCGGCCCGTGCGATTACGGCTTTCCAGGCTTGGCATCTACGCTAGCCCGTGATCGCCGCGAGCCGGGTGAGAATCGTCTCGGGCGATGCCGTGGGCTGTGCGCCCGTGGCGAACACGACCGAAGGGACAGCGCGTGACCCTGTTCACCGACGACGACCGACCGGCGCCGCTGCCCGACGGGGGTCGGGTCGCACCGTCGCGCCGGACGATCGTCGGCTGGGTCGCGATCGCCGTCGCGGTCGCACTCGCGCTGGTCCTCGCGCTCGCGCCCGCGCCCTTCGTGATCGAGCAGCCCGGTCCGGTCTTCAACACGCTCGGCACCGACCAGGCCGTCGGGTCTCCGCCGTCGGGCGACGCCAAACCGCTGATCACCATCCCGAGCAAGACCACCTACCCGACCGCCGGATCCCTGGACCTCCTCACCGTGTCGGTGGTCGGCAACCCCGACCAGAGCCCGAGCTGGCTGAACATCGTCCAGGCCTGGTTCGACCCGAGCCGCGCGGTGACCCCGATGGACGAGGTCTTCCCGCCCGGGACGACCACCCAGCAGTCCAACGCCGCGAACGCCGCCCTGATGGTCGACTCCCAGCAGGACGCCATCGCCGCGGCGCTCAACCAGCTCGGCTACCACTTCCCTCAGGCGGTCGCCGTCAAGCAGATCCTCCCGAAGACCCCCGCGGCGGCGGTGCTGAAGGTCGGCGACGAGGTCACCAGCGTCAACGGGGAGACCATCGAGAGCGTCGCGGCCCTCCGCAAGGCGGTGAACGCGAACGGCGCGGGCAAGGCGGCGGAGATCGGGATCGTGCGCGACGGCGCGGCCTCCACCGTCTCGATCACGCCGGAGACGGCGCAGGGTCAGGTCGTGCTCGGGATCGGAGCGGGGATGGACTACACCTTCCCGTTCGACGTGAACATCCAGCTCAACAACGTCGGCGGACCGAGCGCTGGGCAGATGTTCGCGCTCGGGATCATCGACAAGCTGACGCCGGACAAGCTCAACGGCGGCAAGAAGGTCGCGGGCACAGGGACCATCGACAACGTCGGCACGATCGGCGCGATCGGCGGCATCCGGCAGAAGATGTACGCCGCGAGGGACACCGGGGGAGCGAGCTACTTCCTCGCGCCCGCGTCCAACTGCGACGAGGTCACCGGGCACATCCCCGCCGGGCTGCACGTTTTCGCGGTGAAGACGCTGAAGGACTCGCTCGCGGCGCTGGACGCCGTCCGCAGCGGCGCGAGCACCGCGAAGCTGCCGACGTGCCCGGCGAACTGACCGTCGACCGGGCGTTCGGCCCGCATCCCGGCCGTTCACATCGGGGCCGCAGCAATCTCCAAGCGACGCCCGCCTAGGATGGACCTCTGAGTCACCCCACGAGGAGCACGAGGGCCCACACGTGAGTTCAACCGCCGCAGTTCGACCCCCTGGACGTCGCCGGGCCGCCATCTGGATCACACTCGGGGTGGTCGTGGCGCTGGTGATCCTGTTCTTCGTCTTCGCCGGCCTGTATGCGGACATCCTCTGGTACCAGCAGCTCGGGTACCTCAACGTCCTGACCACGCAGTGGTTCGCGGGCACGGCGATGTTCTTCATCGGGTTCTTCGCGATGGCCGTCCCGCTCTGGCTGTCCATCATGCTCGCCTACCGGCTGCGGCCGGTCTACGCGAAGCTCAACACGCAGCTCGACCGCTACCAGCAGGTCATCGAGCCGCTGCGCCGGCTGGCGATGTACGGCATTCCGATCGTGTTCGGGATCTTCGCCGGCGTCTCGACGGCCAGCCGCTGGCAGACCGCCGCGATGTGGCTGAACGGCACCTCCTACGGCAAGTCCGACCCGCTGTTCCACCTCGACATCGGCTTCTACCTCTTCGCTCTGCCTTTCTATCGCAGCGCCGCCGGCTTCGCCTCGGCCGTCGTGCTGATCGCGCTGCTGGCCACCCTCGCCACCTGCTACCTGTACGGCTCCGTCCGGGTCAGCGGCCGGGAGGTCCGCATCTCGAAGTCGGCGCGCGTCCAGATCTCGGTCATCGCCGGTCTCTACCTGCTGCTCCAGGGCATCAGCATCTGGCTCGACCGCTACGCCGCCGTGACCGACTCGAACGTCAACGACATGGTCAACGGCGCCGCGTACACCGACGTCAACGCGACCATCCCCGCGCGGGCGGTGCTCGCGGGAATCGCTGTGCTCGTCGCGCTCATGTTCTTCGCCACCGCGTTCATCGGCCGCTGGCGCTTCCCGATCGTCGGCACCGCGCTGCTCATCGTCGCCGCCCTCGTGGTCGGAGCGATCTACCCGTGGATCGTGCAGCGCTTCCAGGTCGACCCCAGCCAGAAGACGCTGGAGACGCCGTACATCCAGCGCTCGATCGACGCCACGCGCGACGCCTACGGGTTGAGCAACATCGACGTCATCCCCTACAACGCGACCACCAACGCCCAGCCGGGCGCGCTGCGCCAGGACGCCCAGACCACCGCCCAGATCCGCATCATGGACCCCGCGGTCATCAGCCCGTCGTTCCAGCAGCTCCAGCAGTTCCGGCAGTACTACGCGTTCCCGCGCAACCTCAACGTCGACCGCTACCGGATCAACGGCAACGAGCAGGACGCCGTGGTCTCCGTCCGCGAGCTCAACCAGTCCGGTCTCACCAGCCGGAGCTGGTTCAACGACACGGTCGTCTACACGCACGGCTACGGGATGGTCGCCGCGTACGGCAACCAGCGCTCCAGCGACGGCCAGCCGGTCTTCCTGGAGTCGGGCATCCCCAGCACCGGAACGCTCGGCCAGTACGAGCCTCGCGTGTACTTCGGCCAGCAGTCGCCGACGTACTCGATCGTCGGCGCCCCGAAGGGCTCCAAGCCGGTGGAGCTCGACTACCCGGGCGGCAGCAACAACGCGCAGCAGACCTCGACCACGTTCACCGGCAACGCCGGCCCGAAGCTGGACAACGTGTTCAAGCGGCTGGTCTACGCGCTCAAGTTCCAGGACGAGCAGATCGTGCTCTCCGACGCGGTGAACAGCGACTCGCAGATCCTCTACGACCGCGATCCGATCAAGCGCGTCCAGAAGGTCGCGCCGTACCTGACCCTCGACTCCCAGGCCTACCCGGCGGTGATCGACGGACGCATCAAGTGGGTCATCGACGGGTACACGACGAGCGACCAGTACCCGTACTCCCACGTCGGCAGCCTGAGCGACGCCATCGCGGACACCGAGACGCCGAAGCCGGCCTACGCCTTCGACGACATCAACTACATCCGCAACTCGGTCAAGGCCACGGTCGACGCCTACGACGGCTCTGTGAAGCTCTACGCGTGGGACGCCAAGGACCCGGTGCTCCAGACCTGGGAGAAGGTCTTCCCCACGACGGTGAAGCCGATCAGCGACATGAGCGCACAGCTCCTCAGCCACGTGCGCTACCCGGCCGACATGTTCAAGGTGCAGCGCTCGGTTCTGGGCCAGTACCACGTGACCGACGCGGGCTCCTTCTACTCCCGCGACGACGCCTGGACGACGCCGAACGACCCCACGTCGTCGCCGTCGGACCCGACGCTGCAGCCCCCGTACTACCTGACGCTGCAGATGCCGGGGCAGGAGACCCCGTCGTTCTCGCTCTACTCGACCTTCATCCCGCAGGCCGCCAGCGATTCCAGTCGCTCCATCCTGAAGGGCTATCTGGCGGTCGATGCGGACGCGGGCTCGACCAAGGGCCAGGTGGCGTCCGGCTACGGCAAGCTCAGACTCCTGTCGTTGCCATCGAGCGACACCATACCCGGGCCCGGTCAGGTGCAGAACAACTTCAACTCCGACCCGACCGTCTCCCAAGAGCTCAACCTGCTGAGACAGGGCAAGACCGACGTGATCAACGGCAACCTGCTCACGCTGCCGGTCGGCGGTGGTCTGCTGTACGTCCAGCCGGTCTACGTGAAGTCGACGGGGGAGACGAGCTACCCCATCCTGCAGAAGGTGCTCGTCGCCTTCGGTGACAAGATCGCGTTCGAGGACACGCTCGATAAGGCGCTGGACTCGCTGTTCGGCGGCGACTCCGGAGCCACGGCAGGGGACAAGAACGTCCCGGCAACGGGCGGAGGCTCGACCGGCGGCGGTTCGAGCGGCACCGGCTCGGGATCGAACGCCGGTGCGAACAACACCGCGCTGCAGCAGGCCCTCCAGGCGGCCAAGCAGGCGTTGGCAGCTCGCCAGACCGCGCTCCAGAACGGCGACTGGGCCGCGTACGGCGTCGCGGACGCGCAACTGCAGCAGGCGCTTCAGAACGCGATCGCGGCGGAGGGCGGAAGCGGCACCGTGACGGCCCCCGGCTCGACGGCGACCCCGAAGCCGGCACCGACACCGACGACGACGCCGAAGAAGTAGCGCCGGGCGAGGCCGGCCGGAACGACCCGCATCCACCTGGGTGCGGGTCGTTCCTGTATGTTCAGGGGCTGTGCTAAGTGGAGGCGGATGGCCTGCGGAGGCTTGCGTCCCGGTAGGTATTTCAGGGTGAAACCCTTGCGCGGACTTTGATTGTCTACTTTACTAACAAATATGCTCATCGATGAACTGCGGCGTCCCGGCCCCGACCGACGCCCGGTCGGCGCTGACGGCGCGATGGTCCCGGGCCGCGCGCTGCGTCCGCGCACGAAAGTCCTTCCCGAGCATGCCCGCAACCACAACCGCTCGCTGGTGCTGCAGTCGCTCTATCGCAACGGGCGGGCGAGCCGCGCGGACCTCGCCAGGGAGACCGGCCTCACCCGCGTCACGATCTCCGACCTGGTCGGCGAGCTGATCGCCGAGGGTCTCGTGGTCGAGCTCGGCCAGCGCGACGACGCCCGCCCGGGCAAGCCGGCCGTCCTGCTCGACGTGAACAGGGCCGCCACCCAGATCGTCGGCGTCGACCTCAGCGAGCACGCCGTCTTCCGCGGCGCGGTGCTCGACATCGACGGCGCCGTGCTGCGCTCGGCAGAGGTCGAGCTGGCCGGCAGCCGTGGCGAGGAGGCCGTCGCCAAGGTGCTCGCGCTGGTCGACGAGCTGGTCGCCGCGGCCTCCGCGCCCATCCTCGGCGTCGGCGTCGGCTCGCCCGGCATCGTCGACGCGACGGGCACGGTCGTCGCCGCGCCCAACCTCGGCTGGACGGACGAGCCGCTGCAACGGCGCATCGCCGAGGCCACGGGCCTGGCGGTGTTCGTCGCGAACGACGCCAACGTCGCCGTGCTCGCCGAGCACGGCTTCGCCGACGCCCAGGGCGACATGATGCTGGTCAAGGTCGGCCACGGCGTCGGCTCCGGCCTCCTGGTCGCGGGCGCACTGGTCTTCGGCAGCCGGTTCGCGGCGGGGGAGATCGGCCAGGTGATGGTCGGCACCGACGACGGCGCCCAGGGGCCCTACGACCGCGAGAAGTGCCTGGAGGCCTGGCTCGCCGTCCCGCGCCTGCAGGCGAAGCTGGCCGCGGCCGAACACGCGGGCGAACCGGTCGAACCGGTCCTGCGCGAGGCGGGCCAGCGACTCGGCGTCGCCCTGGCCCCGATCGTCGGTGCGCTCAACCTGTCCGAGCTGGTCCTGAGCGGCCCGGACGAGCTGCTCGCCGGGACGCTCCTCGATGCGGTGCGCGACACGCTGCGCAGCCGCACGATGGCCGGCTTCCACTCGGGGGTCACCATCCGGATGACCGCGCAGGGGCGGGATAGCGTCCTTCGGGGGTGCGTGGTCATGGTGCTGTCGGCGCAGCTCGGGGTGTCCTGACGAGGGTGGTCGCCCCTCACCGCGCCCAGCTCACCCCGAGCGTCGCCTGCAGCGCGTACTGCGCCGCCCCGCGGAACGGCTGCTCCTGCGCGGTCTTCGCGTAGCGGAAGCTGAGCGGCATCGCGGCGCGGACCGGGTGGCGGGCGGCCTCCGCGCGGACGTGGCCGATGAATTCGGGGCCGAGCTTGGGGGCGGCGCCGCCGAGGACGACGTTCGGGACGTCGAGGGCGGCGCCGACCATCAGCAGGGCCCTGGCCAGCACGCGGGCGCCGGCGGCGATGCGTTCGCGGGAGGCGGGGAGGGCGGCCAGCCCCGCGACATCCACCGCCTCCAGGTCGGCGCCGTGCGCGAGGCCGAGCAGGCTGGTCACCGAGACGACCTCCTCCAGGCAGCCCCGGTTGCCGCACGCGCAGAGGGGCGCGTCGTCGCCGAACAGCACGGGCACGTGGCCGATCTCGCCCGCGCGGTGGGTCGCGCCGGCGAGCACGTCGCCGTCGACGATGACGGCCGCGCCCACGCCGGTGCTGAGCGAGACGAAGAGCTGGTTGGCGCCGAACTCGTCGGAGATCGCGTAGTCGGCGATCGCTTCCGCGTCGGCGTCGTTGACCAGGTGCACAGGGGCGGAGACGACGCCGGCGAGCTCGTGGCCGAGGTCGACGTCGACCCAGCCGAGCTGCACGCTCTCGCGGATCAGGTCGGCGTCCACGATGCCGGGGACCTGGACCGCCACGGCGACCACGCGGGCCGTCGTCGCACCGGCGAGGCGGCGGACGACCGTGCGCACGTCCTCCACCGTCGCGGTCGCGGCGGTGCGGTGGGCGACGCTGTGCACCACGTCGCCGAGCAGGTCGACCACGGCTCCGCGGACCAAGCCGGGCTGGACGATCACGGACAGCAGCACGTTGCGGGAGGCGTCGACGCGCAGGGTGGTCGCGCGCTTGCCGCCGGTGCTCTCGGCGAGGCTGCCCTCCACGACGAGGCCGTCGGCGATCAGGCCGGCGAGGAGCGAGGAGACGGTCGCCGAGGTCAGCCCGGTGCGGCGCGCGATGCCCGCCCGGGTGGCCAGGCCGTCGCCGGAGAGCACGAGCTGGAGGGCGCTGGTGCGGTTGCGCTCCCGCACGGCGGACTGCGTCGCCTTGCCGTGATCGTCAGCCACAGTCCTCCTCGGCGCGCACCGGTCGTGGTGGCCCCCGGTTTACGACCATAGCGAACCCGGCGCATGATGGAACGCATGGGATATGGCCTCATCCTCGTCGACGTCCAGCGGAACATGCTGGAGGGCGAGACCGCCGTCGAGGGCGCCGCGGAGTTCCGCGGGGTGCTCGCCGGCCTGCTCGACGCCGCCCGCGACGCGGACGCCGCGATCGTGCACGTGAAGAACGACGGACGCCGCGGCGATCCCGACGAGCCGGCCACGCCGGGCTGGGAGCTGGTCTTCACTCCGCTGCCCGGTGAGCCGATCGTGCGCAAGGACGCCGCGAACGCCTTCGAGTCCAATCCGGCGCTGGCGGACGTGCTGCGCGCGATGGGCGTGGACACCCTCGTCGTGGCCGGCCTGCAGAGCGAGTACTGCGTGCAGGCGACCGCCGTCGGCGCGCTGGAGCGCGGATTCGACGTGATCGTGCCGGCGGGGGCGCACACGACCTACGACGACGGCGAGCCGGCGCGCGACATCGTGGAGCGGGTCACCCTCGACCTGATCGCGGCCGGGGTGGAGGTGCCGGAGTTGGACGAGGTGACGTTCGTTCCGACCGCTCGGTAGCGGTGGAGCGCCGGAGCGCCGCGGCTAGTGCGCCGCGATCCGCTCGCCCTCCAGCGCCTCCCGGATGCTGAGCGAGTAGATCCGCGACAAGCCCGGCCGGGCCGGGTCGCCCGTGACGTAGGCCACCGACTCCACGTGCTCCTCGAACGCGTTCACCTTGTCGCGCGGGGCGCCGACGATGAGCTGGAAGCCCAGCCCGCGGAAGGCCGCCAGCGCGCGCCCGGTGTACTCGTTGTCCGCCTTCACGAAGCCCTCGTCGAGCACGATCGGGGCGTAGGTGGGGGTGGCGTCCGTGCCGTCGCCGAGCCGGTACCGCAGCGCGGCTCCCAGCACGAACGCGATCAGCTCCTGGCCCTCGCCGCCGGACTTGCCTGCGACGCCCTCGTGCACGATCTGGGCGCCGTCGGCGCGGGTCTCGATCGCCCGGAACTGGTAGTGCTCGCGCGCGTCGAGCACCCGGCGCCGCCAGGCCTCGCCCGCCCGGGAGCGCTCCTCGAGGCGGGACAGGTCGCGGCGCAGGGCGAGGAAGTCGCGTTCGACCGCGGCGGCGTCCCTCCGGTCGGCTCCGACCGCGACAGCGGCGGCGGTGTGCGTGCGCAGCGTGCGGGTGAACTCGTGGAGGTCGCTGTTCGACACCGGCCGCGGGTCGATGTCGAGCGTCGACCCCTCGCGGAACTCGATGCCGCGTAGGGCGTTCGAGATGGGACGGACGCCGCGGCGGATCGCGTGGCCGTCCTCCTCGATCTGGGTGAGGAGGGCGCGCAGGCTGTCGCCCATGCTCGCGCCGGCCTTGACCAGCCAGTCGGCCTTGGCGCGCGGGAGGTCGTCCTCCACGAGCACCCGGTGGATGGCCTGCACGGCCGGGAGGCTGTCGATGCTCGCGTCGATCCCGGCGCCGGGGTCGAGGTCGCGGTAGCGCTCGAACGTCACGACGAGGAGCTGCTCGTAGTGCTCGACGCTCTGCTGGTGGGCGTCGATCTGGTCGCGGAGGGCGGCCAGCGCCTCGGCGTAGCGCCGGTCGACGTCGGCGGGCTCCCGCGGCGCCGCGAACGGCAGCGTGCCGAGCAGCAGCCGCTCCTCGGCGGTCAGGGCACTGTTGTCCGCGAGGGCGTCGGCGACGCTGTCCTCGATGTCGATGAGGTCGGCGTGCTGGGCCTCCAGCTCGTCCACGCGCGTCTGGAGGGCGGCGCCGCGGCGAGCGGCGTCGATGCGCTCGCGGTCGTGGCGCTCGGCCTCCTCCTGGAGGGCGGCGGCCTCGGGGTGCGCGACCGAGACGTTCGCGAGCTGCTCGGCGAGCTCGGCCACGCGCGCGGCGTGCGGCGCGACCTCGATGGCTTCCCACTCGAGCGCGCGGATCGCGCCGAGGGCCTCGCTGCGCCGGCGGCCCTCGCCGTGCTCGGCCTCTGCGCGGTCGGATTCGGCGCGTGCGTTCGCGAGCTCGGCCTCCAATGAGGCGATGCGGGTCGCGAGCTCGTGGATGCGCGGGGTGTTGTCCAGGCCGATCCAGGACGCGGTGCGGCGGTCGTCCTTGATGACGCGGCCGCGCGCGGCCGAGCGCATGCCGGAGCGGGTGACCGCGCCGGAGACGCCGGCGGGTCGCGGCGCGTCCAACTCGTCCGGCGACTCGACGCACAGCACGCTGCGGTCGGCCACCAGCTCGTCGTGCAGCCAGCCGTGGAACGGGCTGGCGTCGTCGAACTGCAGCAGGGCGGGCACGGTGCGGTCGACCGGGTCGAGGGCCGGGGCGCGGCCGGCGGCGGCCGGGACCAGCACTACCCGACCGCGCATGTCGGCCTCGTTCACGAAGCGGCGGACGGCGTCGAAGCGGCGCTCGTCGACGAGCAGGTGCGTGGCGACGTCGCCGAGCACGGCCTCCACCGCGCGGCTCCAGTCCCGGCGGCCGGGCGCGACCTCGAACAGCTCGCCCGCGTACGGGAGGTCTTCGGGGCGCAGGCCGGTGCCTTCGGCGATCCGGCGGCGGCGCTCGTCGGCGTCGGCGGGGACGTTGCTGCGGCGCTGCTCGAACGACCGCTTCTCCGCGGTCGCGGCGGCGATGGCCTTCTTGGCGGCGTCGACGCGGCCGGCCAGCTCGTAACGGTGCGCCTGCTGGTCGTCGTCCGCGGTGATGTCCGCGAGCCGGGACTCCGCCTCGCGCTGCAATGCGGCGAGCTCGTCGGCGGACTCCGGCGCGGTCAGTCCCGCGCGGGCGAACAGGGCGTCGGCCGCGGCGCGCTCACGGGTCTGCGCCGCGAGCACCCGCTCGGCGAACTCCTGTTCGCGGCGCAGCGCCACAGACGGGTCGCCGCCGGCCGCGGCGAGCCGCGCCTGGGTGTCCTGGTGCGCCCGGTGCGCCGCGCGCTCCTCGGCGTCGGCCTCCCGCCGCAGCGCCTCCTGCTCGCGCTTGCGGTCGCGGACCTCGTCCACCCGGCCGGACACCCAGTCGCGGATGCGCTCGGCCAGCCAGACCCGCAGCCGCGGGGCGGTCTCGCCGTCGGCGGGGGAGAGCAGCCGGCGCTTGCCGGTGGCGTCCTCGGCCGCCGCGGCGTACTGCTCGGCGCGGGCCGGGACGTCGGCGAGCACCTCCAGCTTGCGCCGCGTGGTCTCGAAGACGTCGTAGAGCGCGGACGCCTCGCGGTAGCTGCTCAGCGTGGTCTCCCAGCGGGAGAGCGCGCGCGGCTCGGTGAGCACGAAGCTCTTGAACAGCTCGTCGATCGAGAAGACGCCCTTGGACGCCTGGGCGCGGCGCAGCAGGGTCAGCGCCTTGAGCTGCGACTCGTCGCTGCCGCCGATGCCGAGCTCCTCGCACAGCCGCACACGGTGCTCGGGCTGCGAGGAGGTGACCAGGTCGCGCTCCGGGTGCACGAGCCGGCCGAGGGAGGCCCGGGTGAGCGGCGACGAGCTGCCGGGCTCCTGGACCAGCTCGTTGAGACGGCCGAGCGGGAACTCGCCGTGCGCGAGCAGGTAGACGGTCGCGGTGGTGACCTCGTCCTGGGTGGAGGTGTCCGGCCCGATCCAGGCCAGCCGTGCGGCAGTGATCGTCTCGCCCAGCTCGGTGCGCCAGGTGATGGCGGCGCCGCTCGGGAACGCCGTGCCGAGCGGGCGGAGGAAGTGCGTCGTGGTGGTGTCGGAGCCGGCGTCCTTCACCTCGTCGGTCTTGCCGCGCGCGTAACTGTAGACGGTGCGCTCGGAGCGCTGCCGGGAGTCGTCGCGGGCTGCGCGGTTGAACTCCTGCGGGTTCGGCATGATGACGGCCGACATGGCGTCGAGCACAGTGGACTTGCCGCGTCCGGTCGGGCCGAGGATGGCGATGCCGCCCCGGCCGACCGGCATCCGGTGCAGGCCGTCGTAGCTGCCCCAGTTGAGGAGCTGGACGAGCTCGATGCGGAACTGGCCGCGGCGCAGCAGGCCGTCGTCGGCGGGCAGGTCGGTCACTCGGCGTCCTCCTCGGCGCTGTCGATGTCGGTGCTGTCGATGTGGGCGCTGTCGATGCCGGCGCTGTCGATGCCGCCGGGAGCGTCCTCGCCGGCCCCCTCCAGGAACATCCGCTCCAGGTGCAGCAGCTCGGTCGTCCCGATCAGCGGCACGACCGCGGGGGAGACGACGAACAGGTCGGGGTCCTCCGGCGTCGGCGTCAGCAGCTCCAGCCGGTCGAGGGCGGCGATCGCCGCGCGGATGCGGCGGTCCACCCGCACCTCGTCGTGGGCGGAGTCGCCCTGGAACCGGCCGAGGAACTCCGCGATGTGGTCGCGGGTGACGGTGACCGGCTCGTCCTGGGCGTCGGTGTAGGCGTGCTCCTGGCGCAGCAGCACCAGCAGCAGCGACGCGTCGCGGGACAGCGGCTTCTCGCGGCGCAGCAGCACCGGGACGCCGTCCTCGCCGTTCTGGCGCTTGAAGGCGACCTCGTGCTCACGGTCGAGGTGCAGGGTCAGGAACAGCTCGCCGAGCCGGGCGCGGATGTCGTCCTCGTGGTCGAGGAGGTTCCGCCAGGCGTCGGGCTGCGTGGCGCGGGTGATGAAGCGGCTCGTCAGCAGGGTGACGAGCGCGGTGCGCGCCTCGCGGGGGAGGGCGTCGGAGGCGCGGTCGCCGAAGGCATCGGTGTGCTCCTCGCCGTTCTCGCTGCCGATCGGGTCCTGTTCGAGCGTGTCCGTCACCGGTCCTCCGCCTCCGTCTCGAGCGCGTCCCGTCCGAAGACGAGCAGCGGCATGGTCACTTCGCGGTCGCCGCCGGCCAGCTCCAGCGGCACGGTCTGGACGCCCTCGGCCACGGCGCCGTGCTCGGCGCCCAGCTCGATCAGGCTCACGGCCAGCCCGAGCCGGCGGAACTCCGGCGGCGTCTCGGCGTACACGTCGGCGCCGGTCACGGTCTCGGCGCGCGCGAGCAGCGCGTCGACCGTCTCCCGCACCGCGGCAGCGCTGGTCCCGACCGCGAGCCGGAGCGCCTCGCGCTCGTGCTCGGGCAGCGGGTCGTCGTTGTCGGTGATCGCGACCCCGACCTCCGGGCGGCCGCGGTCGCGCCAGAGCTGCGTCTGAGTCACGTCCACGAGATCCCAGCCGCCGATGCCGAGGACGTCGCCGTCGACCAGCACCGGGCCCGGCCGGCGCTGCGTCCACAGCGCTCCGGCGTCGAGCGCGCGCGCGGCGAGCGAGAGCAGCCGGGCGTGCCGCTCCGAGCCGCTGCGGCTGAGGAACCGGCGGAGCGACGAGGTCCAGCGCACGTAGGTCTCCTGGACGGTCTGCTCCTCGGCCAGCAGCGAGGTAATCAGGGTCTCCAGCTGGGTGCGCTGACGCTCGGTGAGCTCCGTGCCCGGACGGGACAGCACGCGGTCGATGTCGGCACGCATCCCCTCCAGCTCGCGCGAGGACAGCATGGCGGCGAACCCCCGGTAGGCGCGGCCCTCCGGCGTCTGCTCCAGCAGATCGTTGTCGCGCAGGAAACGGTCCACCAGCGCACCCTTGCCGACGTGCTGCGCGGAGGCCGTGCGCGCGACCTCGCGGTGGCGCTGCTCGACCATTGCGCCGAGCTGGCGGAAGTCCTCCGGGAGCGTGGCGGTGAGCCGCAGCACCTCGCGCACTTGGCGGGCGACCGCCTCCGGGGAGGCCGCATCGGCCCCGTCGCGCGCGATCGCGTCGCGCCGGGCCTGCAGCTCGGCGATCTCCCGGTCGAGGCGTTCGAGCTGGGACTGGGCGGTCGGGTCGGTGAGCGCGGCGAGGTGGTGGACGGCGTGGGCGATGCTCGCGAAGCGCGCCTCCGACACCGCGCTGTCCGGCTCCGCCAGCTCGCGGACGATCCGCAGTGCCTGGAGGGCGTACTGCGAGAGCCGGTAGCGGGCGCGGCCCTCGCCGGCGCCGGCGCGGGTGCGGACCAGCCAGCGGCTGTCCACCCAGCTCCGGCAGTACTCGGCCGGCGAGGTGCGCGAGGACTCGGTCTCGGCCACGAGTGGAGGCTCCCGGTCGTCGCCCAGCGCGTCCAGCGCCTCGGCGACCTTCTGGTGGAACCAGTCGGCCGAGACCGTGCCGTCGGCGTACTCCAGGTGGCGCGAGAAGAGCGGGAGGACCCAGCGGCCGTTGTAGCTGCGCAGCAGCGCCCAGGTGGGATGCTCCTCCCAGACCGCCGAGACGCGCCCGGCGTCGAGAGCCTCGTCCAATCGTCCTCCGGGTGCGAACAAGAGCGTGCAGACAAAAATCGGCCCGGACCTGGGGATTTCTCCTCAAGTCCGGGCCAGTTGGTTGCGGGGGCAGGATTTGAACCTACGACCTCTGGGTTATGAGCCCAGCGAGCTACCGAGCTGCTCCACCCCGCGGCACAAGAAGTGACTCTATCACGGCCTCGGGGCACTGTGAAATCGGGTGCGGCCCCGGGCGCGTCCGATTCGCCCAGACCGGGCGTCCCACTAGAGTCGAGCCAGGGATTCGGGAGAAGGCGTATGGCGAACTCTGCTCAGAAGTACCGCGTGTGCGTGATCGAGGACGATCCGGACGTCGCGTTCTACATGAAGACGGTGCTCGAGAAGCGCGCCGACGCGCAGGTGGTCGCCGTGACCGATCCCTCCATCGCCCTCGACACCATCGCCGCCTTCGAGCCGGACGTGGTCATCACCGACATCGAGATGCCGGGGATCTCGGGCATCGACCTGCTCCGCGAGCTGCGCGGCCGCCACCCGGGGATGCCGGTCGTGGTGATGACCGCGCATGTCTCGGTCGACTACGCCGTCTCCGCGCTGCGGGCACAGGCGGACGAGTTCCTCACCAAGCCGATCGCATCCTCCGAGCTCGTCGCGATCGTCGGCCGGCTCGCCGAGGAGGGCCGCGCCAAGCGCGCCGTCAGCCAGCGGCAGGTGGTCCTCGCGATCGGGGCCCACCCGGACGACGTGGAGATCGGCGTCGGCGGCATCCTGTCCGCGCACCGCGACGCGGGCAACGAGGTGGTCATCCTGACGCTGTCGCGCGGTGCGCGCGGCGGCGACGCCGAAGACCGCCAGCACGAGTCGCTGGCCGCGGCCGAGCTGCTCGGCGCCCGCCTGTTCCTGGAGGACCTGGAGGACACCCGCATCTCCGCCGCCGACCCGACCGTCAGCATCATCGAGCGCGTCGTCGCCGAGGTGAAGCCGGACATCGTCTACACGCACTCCGCGCACGACCGCCACCAGGACCACCGGGCCGTGCACGCCGCCGTCAGCGTCGCGACCCGCGACGTGCGCACGGTGTGCTGCTTCCAGAGCCCGTCCGCCACCATCGACTTCCGGCCGACCCGGTTCGTTCCGATCGACGGGTTCACGGAGGCGAAGCTGCGGCTCATCGACTGCTTCCGCTCGCAGGCGGAGCAGCGCGCCTACCTCGAGCACGATTTCGTCCTCGCCACCGCGCGGTATTGGTCCCGGTTCGGCGGCGGCACGAACTGCGAGCCGCTGGAGGTCATGCGCGACACCGCCGACATCTCGGTGCCGGCCGCGAGCATCCACACCGACGCCCGGATCAGAAGGAATCAGGAATGACCCAGAGCACCACCCGCGTCCTCGTCACCGGGGCAGGCGGACCGGCCGGGATCGCCGTCATCCGCTCGCTGCTCAAGCGCGCCGACGTGGAGGTGTTCGCCGCCGACATGGACGGCTGGGCGAGCGGGCTGTACCTGGTGCCCGAGCAGGCCCGCCGGATCGTGCCGCCGGGGAAGTCACCGCAATTCGTGGACGACGTGATCGCGCTGTGCGCCGCCGACGGCGTCGACGTGCTGTTCTCGACGGTGGACGTCGAGCTCCCCGGCCTCGCCGAGCGCCGGGACGAGCTGACCGCCGTCGGCACCGCCCTCGCCGCGCCGAGTCACGAGACGCTGGTGACCTGCCTCGACAAGTACCGGCTGGCGCAGGCCGTCGACGGCCACGCGCGGCTGCCGGAGACCCGGCTGCTCGACCGCGACGGCGTCGGCGCGGAGTGGGTCTTCCCGGTCATCGTCAAGCCGCGCAGCGGCGCAGGCTCGCGCGGCGTCCGCCTGATCGCCGACCGCGCGGCCCTGGAGGCGCTGGGCGAGGATCGCAGCATCATCGTCCAGGAGAACCTTCCCGGCGAGGAGTTCTCCGTCGACGTGCTCGCGGGTCTGGACGGCAACGTCATCGCCGCCGTGCCCCGCTCGCGGGAGCGCGTCGACTCCGGGGTCTCGATCGCCGGCCGCACCGTGCGCAGGGCCGAGCTGTCGGAGACCGCGGCGGACGTCGCACGCGCCATCGGCCTGACCGGCGTCGCCAACGTGCAGCTCCGCTACAGCAGCGACGGCGTCCCCGCGCTGCTGGAGGTCAACCCGCGCTTCCCCGGCGCGATGCCGTTGACGATCGCAGCGGGCGTCGACATGCCGTCGCTGCTGCTCGACCTGGTGCTCGGCCGGCCCGTGCCGTCCGCTGTCGACTTCGCCGAGCTCGCCAACGTGCGCTTCCTGGAGGACGTCTTCCTCGACCCGGGCGACGTGCTCGTGTCCGAGAACGCGGCGCACGCGGAAGGGCTGGACGAGTGACCGGAGAGGCGACAGGGCTGAGCGGACTCCTGGAGGGCGACTTCCACGTCCACTCCACCTTTTCGGACGACGCCCGCAGCACGCTCGCCGAGAACATCGCCGCGGCGCAGCGCGCGGGGCTCCGCTCGGTGCGGTTGACCGACCACGTGCGCGCCTCGACGGCCTGGGTGCCGGAGTTCGTCGCCGCCGTCGCGGCCGAGCCCGTGCCGGACGGCCTCACCGTGCTCACCGGCGTGGAGGCCAAGCTCCTCGACGTGACCGGCGCCGTCGACATCCCCGCCGACCTGGTCGTGGGCCTCGGCGGCGTAGACGCCGTGGTCATCGGCGACCACCAGTTCCCCGGCATCGACGGGCCGTGGTCGCCCGAGGCCACCCGGGAGCGGCTCGCGGCCGGCCTCACGGCGGACGACGCCCTCGACCTGCTGATCGAGGCGAGCATCCGGGCGATGGAGGGCACGCCGCACGCGCAGCTCGCGCACTGGTTCTCCATCCTGCCGAAGGTCGGGCTCGCCGAGGAGCAGCTCGGCGCCTCCCGGCTGGCGGCCTGGGCCGCCGCGGCGGCCGCCACCGGCACGATCGTGGAGGTCAACGAGAAGTGGGCCTGCCCCGGCCCCGCGGCGGTCCGCGCGCTCCGCGCCGCCGGTGCGCGTATCGTTGCGTCCACCGACAGTCACGACGCCGCCGACGTGGGCCGCTACGACCGTGTGGCGGCCGTGCTCGGCGCCGTCGAACGGGAGGAGCAGGCATGAGCCCCGTCGACCTGACCCGCGTCCAGCGCGAAGAGCTGCAGCGCGAGCTCGACCGCAACCGGCGCTGGGAGCTGCGACTGCCGCTCTACGGCGCCGTCGCCCTCCTGATCATCGCCGCGGTCGTCGTGGTGCGGGTGGTGTTCTTCCCGTGACGGCCAAGCGGGTCGTGATCGCGGACGACGACGCCGACATCCGCGGGCTCATGGTCATCGCCGCCAACCGTGCCGGGGTGGAGATCGTGGCCGCCGTCGACAACGGCCGGGCGGCCCTCGACGCGGTCACCGCCGGCGGCGTCGACCTTGCGGTGCTCGACATCTCGATGCCGGGGCTCAACGGCGTTGAGGTCGCCGAGGCGATCCGCGGCGACGAGCTGACCCGGAGCACGCTCATCCTCATGGTGTCGGCCTCCGTGCAGCTCCTCTCCGACCACGGCGTCGTCGCCGACCGCTCGGACAGCTTCCTGATCAAGCCCTTCAGCCCGCGCGCGCTCTCCGAGCGCATCCGCTCGATGCTCGGACTGGGGGAACCCGCATGACGCTCGACCGCTGGCTGAGCCGCATCCCGCTCGAATCGCCCTCCGTCTTCGTGAAGCTGGTGCCGACGCTGGTCGGCTACATCATCGCGCTGGGCCTGTCGCTCATCCCCGGGGTGGTGAGCGCGCACATCCCGCTCTACATCGCCGCCTCGGTGGCCGTGATGATCGGCGCCTTCCTGCTCGCGCTCCTGGTGCCGTGGCCACGCATCGGCGTGCACTGGACGGTGGTCGTGCCGCTGGTGGCGATGCTCTCGATCGGCCTGATGCGGATCGGCACCGGAGGCACCACGTCGTCCATCGGCGTCATCCTGCTGCTGCCGTTCATCTGGATCGCGACCGAGGACGGCCGGCGCAACATCCTCATCGCCGCGGGCGGGATCTTCCTCGTGCTGATCGGCCCGATCCTGGTCGACGTCGCCTCGACCAGCCCCGCCGACCTCATCCGCGCCTTCTTCTCGCCCGTCATCTATGCGATCGTCGCCGCGGTGGTCAACGAGATCGCGCAGCGCTCGCGGAGGCAGCTCGAGGCGACCCGCGCGGCGGCGCAGCAGCGCGAGGACATGCTGGAGCAGGCCGTGCGCACCCAGGACGAGCTGGTGCTCAACGAGGCGAGGCTGAAGACCGCGAACCGCCTCATCCAGAGCATCTGGAACGCCGTGACGGAGCAGTCCGTGATCGGCACCGACCTCGACGGCGTGATCGACGTCTGGAACCCGGGCGCCGCGAAGATGCTCGGCCTGACCGAGGCGCAGGTCCTCGGCGCCGACCGCAAGGTCATCGAGTTCCACCTCGTGAGCGAACTGGAAGAGCGACTGCGCGACATGGACGCGCGCTTCACCACGGTGTCGGGGATGGACGACTTCTCCGCTCTCGTCGACACGGTGCGGGCGGGCTACGCCGACGTGCGCGATTGGACCTACGTGCGACCGGACGGCAAGCAGGTGCCCGTCCAGGTCGCCGCGACGCCGCGGCTGGACGAGAACGGCCACCGCGTCGGCTTCATCTTCGTCGCCACCGACATGACGCAGGCGCGGGAGTTCGCGCGCCTCAAGGACGAGTTCGTCGGCCTCATCTCGCACGAGCTGCGGACGCCGCTCAGCTCGATCCTCGGCTACCTGGAGCTGATGCGCGACGACGACGAGTCGCCGCTGTCCGACGAGCAGCTCCAGTACCTAGGCGTCGCCGAGCGCAACGCGCACCGGCTGCTGCGGTTGGTCGGCGACCTGCTGTTCACCGCGCAGGTGGAGTCCGGCCGGTTCCCGATCGACATCAAGGACGCCGAGCTGCGCTCGGTGGTCGGCGCCTCCATCGAGTCGGCCACCCCGGTCGCCGCGACCGCGGGGGTGGCACTGGTCTGCGACGTGCCCGACGAGCCGGTGGAGGTGCGCGGCGACACCGTGCGCCTGGGCCAGGCCGTCGACAACCTCGTCTCCAACGCGCTCAAGTTCACCCCGTCGGGCGGGACGGTCACCCTCTCGTTGCGCCGCGAGGGCAACGAGGCGGTGGTGGCGGTGACGGACACCGGCATCGGCATCCCGGCGGTCGAGCTCAGCCAACTCTCGCAACGCTTCTTCCGGGCCTCGACCGCGACGCGCAACGCGGTCCCCGGTGTCGGCCTCGGCCTGACGATAACCAAGGCGATCGTGACGGCGCACGGCGGCCGGCTCGACATCGCCAGCGAGGAGGGCATCGGCACGTCGATCAGCCTGCGGCTCCCGATCGAGACGCCGCGCCCGGTCGCGGAGGCGGTGCCCGGCGCGGAGGCCCGGCCGTGACCGGCGTCGGCGTCGCGGTCGCGCAGTTCACCCCGGTCGACGACCGGGTGCACAACCGGGACGTTGCCGCCGCGCTGATCGCGGTCGCGGCGGCGCGCGGGGCGCGGCTGGTCGTCCTGCCGGAGTACTCCTCCTACTTCACCGATCCGCTCGGGCCGTCGTTCGCGCGCAACGCCGAGCCGCTGGACGGCGAGTTCGTCACCGCGCTCCAGGCGGCGGCGCGGGACCACGACGTGTACGCGATCGCCGGGCTGGTCGAGCAGACCGGCGTGCGCGACAAGTTCGCCAACACGCTCGTCGCGGTCGGCCCCACCGGGGAGACTCACGCGATCTACCGGAAGCAGCACCTCTACGACGCGTTCGGCTCGACGGAGTCCGACTGGGTGGTCCCCGGTGACCTCGCCCTGCCGGAGGTGTTCGAGGTCGACGGCCTCCGGATCGGGATGCAGACCTGCTACGACCTGCGCTTCCCCGAGGTGACGCGACGGCTGGCGGACGCGGGGGCCGAGCTGGTCGCCGTGCCCGCCGAGTGGGTGCGCGGACCGCTCAAGGAGCAGCACTGGTCCACGCTGCTGGCCGCACGCGCGATCGAGAACACGGTGTACGTCGCGGCGGCCGACCACACGCCGCCGATCGGCGTCGGCTCCAGCGCGATCATCGACCCGATGGGCGTCGTGATCGCCGGGCTGGGGGAGACCTCGGGCGTCGCCGTCGCCGAGGCGTCCGCCGAGCGCGTGCAGGAGGTCCGCCGGCGGAACCCGGCGCTGAAGTTGCGGCGCTACCGGGTGGAGCCGATCGACTGAGGCGGCTGGCGGGTCAGCCGCCCAGCGTCGCCAGGCGGCCCGCGGCCTCCTCCAGCACCTCGACGCGCTTGCAGAACGCGAACCGCACCAGGGACGCCGTCCGCCGCGCGTAGTCGTCGCGGCAGAACGCCGACAGCGGCACGGCGACCACCCCGGCGAGCTCCGGCAGGCTGCGGCAGAACGCCACCGCGTCGGGATGGCCGAGCGGTGCGGCGTCCGCGACGACGAAGTAGGTGCCGTCGCTGCGGTGCACGTCGAACCCCGCCGCCCGCAGCCCCGCGGACAGCACGTCGCGCTTGTGGGCGAGAGCGGAGGCGATCCCGGTGAAGAACGTGTCAGGGAGCGCCAGCCCGGCAGCCATCGCCGGCTGGAACGGGGCCCCGTTCACGTAGGTGAGGAACTGCTTCACCGCCAGGATCGCCGTCACGAGCTCGGCGGGCGCGGTCAGCCAGCCGATCTTCCAGCCGGTCGTGTTGAACGTCTTGCCGCCGGAGGAGATGGTGACGGTCCGCTCCCACCCGCCGGGCAGCGTCGCGATCGGGATGTGCTGCGGCCCGAAGGTGAGGTGCTCGTAGACCTCGTCGGTGACGATGATCGCGTCGTGCCGGTGTGCGAGCTCGACGATGGTCGTCAGCGTCTCGCGGTCGAGGACCGCGCCGGTGGGATTGTGCGGCGTGTTGACGAGGATGACCCGGGTGCGGTCGGTGACGGTGTCGCGCAGCCGGTCGAGGTCCGGGCGGAACGCGGGCGGCTCGAGCGGCACGGTGCGGTGCACGCCGCCGGCGAGGGAGATCACGGCGCCGTACTCGTCGTAGAACGGCTCGAACGTGACGACCTCGTCGCCCGGCTCGAGGAGCGCCAGGAGCGTCGCGGCGATCCCCTCCGTCGCGCCGGCGGTCACCAGGACCTCGCGATCGGGGTCGACCTCCAGCCCGTAGAAGCGCCGCTGGTGCTCGGCGACGGCGTGCCGCAGCTCCGGGACGCCGATGCCCGGCGGGTACTGGTTGGCGCCGCCCCGGATGGCCTCGACCGCGGCGTCCAGCACCGCGGCCGGGCCGTCCTCGTCGGGGAAGCCCTGCCCGAGGTTGATCGCGCCGGTGCGCACGGCCAGGGCGCTCATCTCGGCGAAGATCGTGGGGCGGACCACGCCGTCCGCACCCAGTAGTCCCGCACCGCGCGCGGCGGCCTTCCATGCCCCGGAAACCGTCATGGAACCACCGTAGGGCCTCGCTCCCATCGCATCCATTCGTTACGTTGGGGGGAGTCATCGGGAGGCGGAAGGTCGCCCACAGGACTCGCAAATAGAACGCCCAGGTTCGCATCCCAAGCTGTCTAGTGCTTGGAAGGAGCACCACACCATGACCGACTCCCCGATCACCCCGGAGCCCGCGAAGCCCCAGAACGACGCCGACACCGACGCGGTCGTGGATGCCGGCGCGCCTCACCCCGCCGAGACCCCCGCTGCAGCTCCGACCCCGGCCGCCGAGCAGGCGCCCGCCCCGGCCGCTCCGGCCGCCGAGCAGCAGCCCGCCGAGCAGGCTCCCGCGACTCCGACCCCGGCCGCAGGCCACGGCTGGACCGCTCCGGCCGCTCAGCCCGCAGCGCAGCAGCCGACCGCCGAGCAGCCGACGGCGCAGCAGCCGACCGTGCCGCAGCCGACCGCGCAGCAGGGCCCCATCCCCGTGAATCACACCCAGCCGACCCAGCCGGTCACCCCGCAGCAGCCCTACGGTCAGCCGGCAGGCGCGCAGCAGCCGCAGCCGCGGCCCGACTACGGCAACGGCGCCTTCGGTCAGCCGTCCGGCTACGCGCAGGCTCCGTACGCCCAGCAGCCCGGCGCCCACCAGCAGCCCTACGCCACCGCGCCGGGCACCGCCGAGAAGGCGCCGCGCAAGCGCAACACCGGCCTCATCATCGCCACCCTCGCCATCGGCGCGCTCATCGGCGGCATCGCCGGCGCCGGCGCCGGCATCGGGCTGTACTCGGCCACCGGCAGCAACGCGACCATCAAGACGGTCTCCGGCCCGCAGAACATCACGGTCAACGACACCAACAACGCCACCACGGTGACCGCGGTCGCCGCGAAGGCCTCGCCGAGCGTCGTCACCATCTCCGTCAGTGCCTCCAGCGAGGGCGGCACCGGTTCGGGCGTCGTCCTCAGCTCGGACGGCTACATCCTCACCAACACGCACGTCGTCACGCTCGACGGCGCCGCGTCCAACGTGAGCATCAGCGTCACCGACAACAACGGCAAGATCTACACCGCCAAGATCGTCGGCACCGACCCGACCACCGACCTCGCGGTCATCAAGCTCGACGGCGCCAGCGGGATGACCCCGATGAACTGGGCCGACTCCAGCAAGCTGAACGTGGGCGACACCACGGTCGCGATCGGCGCCCCGCTCGGCCTCTCCGGCACCGTCACCGACGGCATCGTGAGCGCGCTGAACCGGTCGATCAGCATCGCGTCCTCGGCGGCGCCGAAGTCCAGCGACGGCTCGAACGGCGGCGGCAGCGGCAACGGCAGCTCGCAGAACCCGTTCAACTTCGACTTCCCGAACCAGGGCGGCGGCTCGTCCCAGAGCGGCAGCCAGGGCACGATCTCGCTCCCCGTCATCCAGACGGACGCGTCGATCAACCCGGGCAACTCGGGCGGCGCCCTGCTCAACAGCAAGGGCGAGCTGATCGGCATCAACGTCGCGATCGCGAGCGCGAGCGGCGGCAGCTCCTCCGGCACCCAGTCCGGCAGCATCGGCGTCGGCTTCTCCATCCCGTCGAACCTGGCGAAGCGGATCTCCGACGAGCTGATCAAGAGCGGTTCGGCGACCCACGGCCTCCTCGGGGCCTCGGTGGGCGACGCCAGCCAGGACAGCAAGGCGACCACGGTCGGCGCCGCGATCAAGTCGGTCACCTCCGGCGGCGCGGCGGCGAGCGCGGGTCTGGAGGCCGGCGACATCGTGGTCAACTTCAACGGACTGCCGATCACCGACGCCACGGACCTCACGGCCCAGGTGCGCGCCCTCCCGGCCGGTGCGAAGGCCGACGTCACCTACCTCCGCGGCGGCCAGTCCAAGACCACCTCGGTGACCCTGGGCTCGCTCCCGGCGAACTGACCCGGCTCCGCTCGGAAGGCCGTCCCGCACCGCGGGACGGCCTTCCGTCGTAGTGCCGTCCGTGGGGCCGTCCGAGGGGCCGTCCAGGTGCCGGCTGATAAGCTCGGCGAGGCCCGAACGACGAATGGATCAGATGCCGGACGACAACGTGAACACCCTCCCCGGTGTGTCCTACGTGATGCCCGTCCTCAACGAGGCGACCCACGTCCGCGCGGCGGTCGACAGCCTCCTGGCGCAGGACTACAGCGGTCCGTTCGAGGTCACCATCGCCCTGGGGCCGAGCATCGACGGCACCACGGAGCTGGTCGCGGAGCTCGCCGCCGTCGACCCCCGCATCCGCGTCGTCGACAACGAGGTGGGCTCGACCCCGGCCGGGCTGAATCTCGCGATCCGCTCCTCGCAGTACCCGGTCGTCATCCGCGTCGACGCCCACAGCGTCCTGCCCCCCGACTACGCCAGGATCGCGGTGGAGACCATCCGGGAGACCGGAGCCGACAACGTCGGCGGCCTCATGGACGCGCAGGGCACGACGTCGTTCGAGCGCGCGGTCGCCCGCGCCTACGGCAGCCGGATCGGCCTCGGCGGCACCAAGCTCCACGTCGGCGGCGAGGCCGGCCCCGCCGAGACGGTGTACCTCGGTGTGTTCCGCCGCGACCGGCTCCAGGAGGTCGGCCTCTTCGACGAGGAGATCAAGCGCGGCCAGGACTGGGAGCTCAACCGGCGCATCCGGCAGGCGGGAGGGACGGTCTGGTTCACGCCGCGCCTCCGCGTGGTCTACCGGCCGCGCCCCAACCTGTACCGGCTCGCTCGGCAGTTCTTCTCGACCGGCATCTGGCGCGGCGAGCTCGCCCGGCGCTTCCCGGCCTCCAACGGCCTGCGCTACTTCGCCCCGCCGGTCATGGTGCTGGGCGTCGCCCTCGGCGTGCTGCTCGGCCTCGGCGGGGTGCTGCAGGCGGCGCTCGGCGCCACGCCGTGGCTGCTCTGGGCGTTCGCCGTCCCTGTGGCCTACCTCGTGATCGTGGTGGCGTCCGCGTTCGTCTGGGGGCGCCGCGACGGCTTTTCGTCGTTCCTCTGGTTTCTCGTAGTCTTGCCGTGCATCCATTTCAGCTGGGGGATCGGGTTCATCCTCGGATACCTGTCCCTCACCCGGAACATCACGGCCCACACGGGAAGGTAGGCATGACTGCAGCGGGACCGGCGGCGCACGGAGCGCGGCCCACGTCGATCGCCGAGCTCAAGGCGGTGGCGCAGCCCCCGGAGGTGCGCGGACGGCGCAACGCCGAGCACTGGACGGCGTCGCTGTACCTGCGCAATCTGTCGCCCTACCTCACCTGGGTCCTGCTGAAGACCTCCATCTCGGCCAACGGCGTGACCGGGCTGATGATCCTGACCGGCTGGGCGACCGCGGCGAGCCTCCTCATCCCGGGCATCGGCGGCGCCGCCCTCGCGCTCGTCCTCGGCCAGCTCCAGATGCTGGTCGACTGCTGCGACGGCGAGGTGGCGCGCTGGCGCAAGACGTCGTCCCCGGCCGGGATGTTCCTCGACAACGTCGGCCACTACACGACCGAGACCCTGATCGCCATCGCGCTCGGCGTCCGTGCCGCCGGCTTCCCGTTCGAGGCGCCGCAGGACTTCCTCTGGACGAACCTCGGCACGCTGCTCGCCCTCATCATCGTGCTCAACAAGGCGCTCAACGACATGGTGCGCGTCGCCCGGGCCAGCGCCGGCCTGCCGAAGCTGGCCGACACCGAGGCCGCGTACGCGCCGACGCACGGCCTCGTCGCGACCCTGCGCAGGGCGGCCAAGTTCGTCCCGTTCCACCGGATGTACCACTCGGTGGAACTGACGATGGTGATCTTCGTCTTCTCGATCGTCGGACTGTTCATCGGCACACCGCTCGCCGACCGTATCCTGCTGTCGATCCTCGTCCCGCTGGCGCTGCTGGCGGCGATCGGGCACTTCGTGGCGATCATGTCGTCCAAACGGGTCCGTGGCTGACCCCACGGTCGGCGTCGTCGTGCTCACCCAGGGCACGCGGCCGGACGACCTGCTGCGCGGCGTGGAGTCCGTCCTCGCCCAGCAGGGCGTGGCCACCGACATCGTCGTGGTCGGCAACGGCTGGGACCCCGCGACCTCGGACCCGCCGCTGCCGCCCGGCGTCGCGACGCTGGCGCTGCCGGAGAACCTCGGCATCCCGGCCGGCCGCAACCGCGGCGTGCCGCAGGTGGCGGGGGAGTACCTGCTGTTCCTCGACGACGACGCCGACATCCCGTCGCCCGGTTTCCTGCGCGACGCGATCGGCCTGTTGCGGAACGACCCGGGCATCGGGATGATCCAGCCCCGACTGCGGGCGCGCGACGGCAAGCCGTCGCCGCGGCGCTGGATCCCGCGGATCCGCAAGGGCGACCCGGGGGAGTCCTCCGCCGTGTTCTCGGTGCTGGAGGCCGTGATCGTGCTCCCGCGCGACGTGTTCGAGCGCGCCGGCGGCTGGGCCGACCCGTTCTTCTACGCCCACGAGGGCATCGAGCTGGCCTGGCGGGTCTGGGACCAGGGCAAGCGCGTCTGGTACGCGGGCGACCTGGTCGCCGAGCACCCCGCTGTCTCGCCCACCCGGCACTCGTACTACTACCGGCTGAACGCCCGCAACCGCGTGTGGCTGGCGCGGCGCAACCTGCCCGCCGTGCTGGTGCCGCTCTACGTGGCCTCGTGGACGGGCATCCAGCTTCTGCGCTGGTTCCGCAAGCCGGAGGTCCTGCGCGCGTGGTTCGGCGGCTGGCGCGAGGGCTGGAGCGTCGACCCGGGCGAACGCCGCCCCATCCGCTGGCGCACCGTGCTGCGGATGACCGCCGCCGGACGCCCGCCGATCGTCTAAGACTCGGGCGGCGTCAGTGTGTCTGGCGCCATCATGGCCGCCGGGCGGCCGCCGGTCGTCTAGGACTCGGGCGGCGTCGGCGTGCCTGGCGCCTCGATGGCGGCCGGGCCCTGTCCGGCGTCGAGCGCGGCGGAATCCTCGCCCTTTCTGCCGCGCCGGACCACGCTCGCCGGGAGGACGCCGCGCAGCACCACGCCCGCCTGCACCACACGGCGCCCGGTGCTGGCGCCGAAGCGCCGCACCGCGCCCGGCCCCTCGGACGGCGTGAGCGCGTCCGGGATGACGAGCGGCGCGGCCCCGAAGGCGAGCCGCGAGTTCGTCACCACCCGCTTGCCGAGGATGTGGTTGCCGGTCCCGCCGACGACCGCGCCGATCCCGAACGGGATCGCCCGCGCGACGATCGACGCGCCGCCGCGCACCGCGAACTGCCGGATGAAGGAGTTCCGCAGCCGGTCCACGAGCGGCCCGATGACCATCGACGGCAGCGTGGTCGTGACGAGCTCGCCCCAGTAGGCCGTGCGGGTCACCCCGGTTCCTGCCACCTGGCCGGCGAGCTGGCGCACCAGGTCGGAGCCCTCACGCCCGAGCATCATGGTCAGGACCAGAGCGCGCGCACGCGTCGGATCCTCCACCGCGATGCCGTGCAGCTCGCTCAGGGACTGCGCGTACAGCGCCGTGGCCTCCAGGAAGGCGGCGGTCTCGAGTCCCGACAGCGCCAGGGTCACGCCGGTGCCGATCGCGGGGATGACCGCCGTGGCGCCGACCGCCGCACCGCCGGTGGTGACGGCCGCGAGGTAGCGCCGCTCGAGGATGCCGGCGAGCTCGGCGGCCGTGGCGTCCGGGTGCCGGCGCCGCAGACCGCGCAGGTGGGCGAGCACGACGGGGCGCTGGATGCCGAGGAAGCGGTCGAGGGTGTTGTCGACGGCGCGCGGGGTGTCGCCGCCGCGGGGCGGACCGCCGGTCGGGGAGATGAAGGGCTCGGGTCGCTTGGTCATCTTTACCGAGTGTATGCCCCTCTGCCCAGGGGACCAGGGCTGAGGTGACCAGGCCAGCCGGCATCTCGACGCCTCAGCGTCGCCGGTCGCGCTCCTGCAGGAACTCGTCCGCACTCAGGACGTCGAACTCGTCGGGCAGGTCGTTCCTCGACAGCCCTTGCGTCAGGAGGGCGATGTCCGTGCCCAGGACGCTGGCGATGCGCAGCATGGTCACGAGGCTCGGATTCGCGATGCCGCGCTCGATCTTTCCGTAGTTGGTGACGTGCATCTGGGCCAGTTCGGCGATGCTCTCCTGGCTGAGGCCGAGGGAGATGCGCGCGTGCCGCACCTTCGCCCCGAAGTGGATCGCCGCAGGAGACGTCGACTGTTTCATGCGTCATGCCTATCCGGTTGCGGATTCCCGAACCAGAGCGGGTGGCACCTCGACATTCGTGCCGGAGGCCGGAAGATCGGAAAATGCATGCCGTCAGCGGCGTCTGTCGCGCTCCCGCAGGAACTCGTCCGCGGTGTGCACGGTGAACTCGGCCGGGAGGTCGGCCCGCGACAGTCCCTCGGTCAGGAGGGCGATGTCGGTGTCGAGAGCGCTCGCGATCCGCAGCATCGTCAGCAGGCTGGGGTTCGCGATGCCGCGCTCGATCCTGCCATAGTTCGTGACATGCATCCGTGCGAGTTCGGCGATGCTCTCCTGGCTGAGACCGAGCGCGATCCGTGCGCGGCGCACCTGCGCACCGAAGTGGACCGCGGGACGAGACGACGAATGTTTCATGCTGCATGTTTATCCGGCTCTGGTCTTACGGACCAGAGTGTGCGCGCCCGCGACATTCGCACCCGAGGCGGGAAGTCCGGAAAATGCATGCCCCGGCCGCGGCCGGCCGGCCGAACAGCGCGGCCGGCCGCGCGGCTCAGAAGCTGACCAGCCAGAGGTACTCGCGGCCGTCGGGCGGGAACCACCGCACGACGAGCACGGTGTCGCGCGCCGGGTCGTCGCGCCCGCTGATGCTGGCGCGCACGGCCTCGCCGGGCCGGACGCGGGATGGCGAGCTCACCCGTACGGAGGAGCTGCCCGCGATGCTCACGGTGACGCCGCGGAGCTCCTCGGCGCTGGTGTTGACGATGCGGAAGTGGGGAGCGCCGCTGCGGTCGACGGTCCAGGGGACGCGATAGGCGAAGCGCTTGTGGCGGAGCGGGGCGAGGGGGCTGCGGAGGTTCCGGAGTGTCTTCATGCCGCCAAGGTAATAACGCCCTCCGACGCTCAGGCGCCGAAATCGGGCCTATAAACCGCTTCTGGGGAGAACTCGCGAGAACTTTTTTCTGTGGAGGACTTCTCGCACGCCAGAAACAGGCTCTGACCAGGCTTTTCTACGACCCGTAATCCTGGTTGTAGAGGTCGAGCACCTCATCGATCGGGCCGTCCAGCACGAGGCTGCCCTTGTCGAGGTAGAGCCCGCGGGCGCAGAACCGGCGCAGGTCCTTCTCGTTGTGCGAGACGAAGAAGAGGGTGCGGCCGCTGGCGAGGAGCTCCTCGATCTTCGCGTAGCACTTCTCCCGGAAGCCCCGGTCGCCGACGGCGAGCACCTCGTCCACCAGCAGCACGGGCTCCTCGAGCTGCGCGATCACCGCGAACGCGATCCGGACCTTCATTCCGCTGGAGAGGTGCTTGTACGGGGTGTCCACGAAGTCGCCGATCTCGGCGAACCCGATGATCTCGTCGAACCGGGCGTCGATCTGCGGCTTCGTCATTCCGTGCAGGCCGGCCGTGAGGTAGACGTTGTCGCGCACGGTGAGGTCGTCCACGAAGCCGCCGGTGATCTCGATCAGGGGAGCGACGCCCTCGGTGACCCGGACCGTGCCCTCGTCGGGCAGCAGCACGCCGGCGACGAGCTTGAGCAGGGTCGACTTGCCCTGGCCGTTGCGGCCGACCACCCCGATCGCCTCGCCGGGCTCGACCCGGAACGAGACATGCCGCAGCGGCCAGAAGTCGTCCGGACGGGCACGGCGCTGGCGCCCGCCGAACAGATCCTTGAACGAGCGCCGGGCCCCACGGTTGCGCTTGAACCGCACGCCCAGGCCGGTGACGTCGATGACGGCTGACACCTAGATCTCCTTCAGGACGTCGCGCTCGAAGCGCTTGAACACGAGCCAGCCGACACCGAGCAGCACCAGCGACATCAGCGCGGCGACGATGACCAGGTACCAGTCCAGCTCCTCCGGGAAGAACGCCGACCGGTAGAGGCTGAAGATGCCGGTGAGCGGGTTGAACGCCGACCAGAAGTGCAGCGAGAACAGCGTGTCGGTGGCCGTACCCGGGTGCGCAGCGAGGTGGGCCGCGCAGTTCTTCGCGGCCACGCCCGGGCCGCAGCCACCCGGGAGGTCGCGGGCGCTGTAGATGATCGGCGAGGCATAGAAGAGGAAGCGCAGCGCAAGCTTCACGGCCCGCTCCAGATCGCGGAAGAACACCACGAGCGGCGCGACGATCAGGCCGACCCCGACGGTGAGGACGACCTGGATGAGGATGGCCAGCGGGAACAGCAGGATGTCGACGTTCACGTGCGCGCCGGTGGCGATCGCGAAGATCGCGAGCACCGGGAGCGAGAGCAGGAACTCGATGCCCTTGGAGGCCACGATCCGATTCACCCAGATCGTGCGCGGGATCATCGTGGAGCGGATGAGCTTCGCCTCGCGGAGGAAGGCGCGTGTGCTGTCGGACACCGCGCCGTTGAACCACATCCACGGCAGGAGCGCCGTGAGGAGGAAGACGATGTAAGGGTTCTCACCGACGCTGCGGTGGAAGATCACCGTGAAGACGAACCAGTAGATCGCGCTCATCACGAGCGGATCGAGGATCGACCACAGGTAGCCCAGGGCGCTGGTCGAGTAGCGCACCCGCAGGTCGCGCACCGTCAGCAGCCACAGCGAGTGGCGGTACCGGGCGGAGCGCGTCCGCTGCGCGGGGCGCAGATCGGCGGAGGTAGTGGTCACGGGAACCTATCGTATTGATCGCTGGCTGCGTGTTCCTTTCACGCGGCCCTTCGACTATACGAAAAGATTCGCGCGCTCCAGGTCCTCCTGGAAGTCCACCTCGACGGCGTACAGGTCGGAGATGTCGACCGGCTCGACCAGCAGGCGGTCCTGCTCGATGGCGAGCTCGAGGCCGCGCTCGAAGTAGTCCTGGTCGGCGACGCGCTGGAGCTGGCGCAGCAGGGCGGCCTTGTCCTTGCCCGAGATGTAGTTGATGCCGACGGCCTCGCCCAGTCCGCCCTTGACGGTCTTGGACAGCTCGTGGATGTAGCCCTCGGGGCCGGTGGTGTACTTGACCTCCTCGTCGGCGACCGACGAGGTGTTGACGGTCACGAAGGTCTGGTCGCGGGACACCATCGCCGCGCCGCGCACGAGCACGGCCGGGTCGAACACGACGTCGCCGTTCATCCAGAGCACGCCGCCGGGGCCCGAGGCCTGGAGGGCGCGCATGAGGCTCTTGGAGGTGTTGGTCTGGTCGTACTGCTCGTTGTAGACGAACTCGGCGTCCGGGAACGCCTCGATGATGTGCTCGAGCTTGTAGCCGACGACGATCGTCACGGTGACGTCCTTGCCGAACGCGGCGTGGATGTTGTCGAACTGCTGCTGCATGATGGTGCGGCCGTCGCTCAGCTCCGTCAGCGGCTTCGGGAGGCTCCGGCCGAGCCGGCTGCCCATTCCGGCCGCGAGGATCACTACCTGGGTCGTCACAATCATCTCCTTGAATCCGCGCGAACCCCGTGTGGGTGTGATTGCGGCGGAGCTTCGACGCCCGCCACTCCCGGGATGTCGCCGGGAGTTCATTCACGCTTTACGTGTTTCGACACGCCTTCATGCCTGCACCAGAGTACCGGCGGCCCTCGTCCGGGGGCAGGGGTTGACGGCGGTCGTTGCGCGGTCGTTATGTTCCTCACAGGACATTCCTAGGCAGTCTGGGATGCCGCCGACCCTCGCGACGAGGTGACCCGTCGGGGGGTACGCAAGTTGTTCTGTCTTGGTACGGTTGCGTGGTGAGTTTCGAGCGCGCGCGACCCGGCAGCAGCACCGATCCGGGTTCCGTCGCGCCCGAAACGCAGGGGGATGACGAGGGGGAGCGGATGACCGAGATCGCGCAGTCCGAGCCGGAGCAGGCCGGGCCCGTCGCGCGCCCGGCCGCCAAGCGCACGCAGCCGAAGACGGCGGCCGCCGCGGCGGGGCCGAGCACACGCACGCCGACGCCGCGCAAGCGCACGGCCACCGCGAAGACGGCGAAGACGGCGACAGCGAAGACGGCGCAGAAGCCGCGCACAGCGAAGGCCGTCGTCGAGACGGCTCCCGCGGTCTCCGCACCCGCAGAGCCTCCGGAGCCGGTGCGCCCCGCCCCGGTCGTGGACACGCGTCCCAGTGTCCTCACCGTGCACGGGCTCAGCAAGCGCTACGGCTCGATCGTGGCCGTCGACGGCGTGTCGCTGGACGTCTGCGAGGGTTCCTTCTACGGCATCGTCGGGCCGAATGGCGCCGGCAAGACGACCACCCTGTCGATGATCACCGGGCTGCTGCGACCCGATGAGGGCCGCGTCGTGGTGCACGGCGTCGACGCCTGGACCGAGCCGGTGCGCGCCAAGCACGTCATCGGCGTCCTCCCCGACAAGCTGCGCCTGTTCGACCGCCTCACCGGGGCCCAGTTCCTGCACTACGCCGGAACGCTGCGCGGGCTCTCCGCCAAGACGGTGCACGCGCGCACCGCCGACCTCGCGAACGCGTTCGGCATCGCCGACGCGCTCGACCGGCTGGTCGCCGACTACTCCGCGGGCATGACCAAGAAGATCGCGCTCGCGGCCGCCATGATCCACTCGCCGCGCCTGCTGGTGCTGGACGAGCCCTTCGAGTCCGTCGACCCGGTCTCCGCCGCGAACGTCGTGGACATCCTGCAGCGCTACACCGCGGCAGGCGGCACGGTCGTGCTCTCCAGCCACGGCATGGACATGATCGAGCGGGTCTGCGACAGCGTCGCCATCATCGTCCGCGGCCAGGTGCTCGCGGCCGGGACGATCGACGAGGTGCGCGGCGAGCAGACCCTGGAGGAACGGTTCGTCGACCTGGCCGGTGGACGCAAGGCGGCGGAGGGCATGGAGTGGTTGCACAGCTTCTCGGACTGAGGCTCAGGCTCCTGGCCAACTCCTTCCGGCGCAGCCCGTGGCAGGTGTTCGGCCTGGTGCTGGCGCTGGCCTACGGCATCGTGACGGTCGTCCTGGTGTTCGGCGCCCTGGTGGCGGCGCGCCTCGCGCCGGACGTCGCCGACGTGCACGGCGTCCTCGTAGTGGTCGGGTCGATCGTGGTCGCCGGGTTCTTGCTGCTGCCGCTGATGTTCGGCGTCGACGACGCGCTCGACCCGCGCAA
This sequence comes from Leifsonia sp. EB34, assembly GCF_041260585.1. Classification (NCBI taxonomy): domain Bacteria; kingdom Bacillati; phylum Actinomycetota; class Actinomycetes; order Micrococcales; family Microbacteriaceae; genus Leifsonia; species Leifsonia sp. EB34. Next base: position 138,581 of record NZ_JBGCCV010000001.1, on the reverse strand, counting down.
GTTCGCGCTGTTCGGCATCCCGGACCGGGAGCTCGCCCGGGCGCTCGCCCTCGCCGCCCTCGCGGGCGTGCCCGCGATCGTGCTGTTCGTCTGCTCGCTGGGAACGGTCATCACCTGGTCCCGCGACCCGGGCGCCGCGGTGCTCGCCGTGCTCTCGGCGCTGCTCGTCGTGCCCACCTGCGTGCTCGCGTCGCGGATCTCGACCGCCATCGCCTCGCTCCTGGTCCCGCCGCGGCGGTCGAAGGAGGCCGGCGGCGTGGTGGCGTTCCTGGCCCTCGTGCTGCTCGCGCCCGTGCTGATCCTGCTGCTCACCGTCGACTGGGGCCGCGACGGCCTCGGCACGCTGAACGGCTTCGCCGGCTGGCTGCAGTGGACGCCGCTCGGCGCTGTCTGGAGCATGCCGGGCGCCGCGGCCGAGGGCGACGGGGGAGCGGCCTTCGTCCAGTTCCTGATCGCTGTCGCCACCGTCGGCGTGCTCTGGCTGGTCTGGCGCACGCTGGTCGCGCTGGTGCTCGTCGCGCCGGAGCGGGAGACCCGCGCGCGCGACCACCACGGCCTGGGCTGGTTCTCCCGGCTGCCCGGCGGCCCGACGGCGGCCATCGCCGCGCGCTCGATGACGTACTGGGGGAGGGACGCGCGCTACTGGGTGGCGCTGGTGGTCGTCCCGGTCATCCCGGTGTTCGTGGTGGTGGCGCTCGCTCTCGGCGGCCTCCCGATCCACTTCGCCTCCCTGGTGCCGCTGCCGCTGGTCTGCCTGTTCCTCGGCTGGACCATCCACAACGACGTCGCCTACGACAGCACCGCGATCTGGCTGCACCTGGTCTCGGGCACCCGCGGCATCGCGGACCGGCTCGGGAGGATGTTCCCGCCGCTGCTCATCGGCATCCCGGTCATCGCGGTGGGCTCGATCGTGACCGCGGCGGTGTTCGGGAACTGGGCCGTGCTGCCCGCGATCGCCGCGCTATGCGGGTCCATCCTGGTGATCGGCCTCGGCCTGTCGAGCGCGTTCTCCGCGCTGTTCCCGTACCCGGCCACCAAGCCGGGCGACAGCGCATTCACGCAACCGCAGAACTCCGGGGCGTCCGCGGCTCTCGCGCAGGCGTTCAGCTTCTTCGCGATCGTCATCCTCGCCTCGCCCGCGGTCGTGTTCCTGGCGCTCGGCCTGACCGTCAACCCGTTCTGGCTCGGGATCTCGCCCATCGCGTCCGTGCTGGTCGGCTTCGCCGCTCTCGGCGGCGGCCTGTGGGCGGGCGCGCGCGCGTTCGACAAGCGCGGCCCGGAGCTGATGGCGTTCGCCAACCGCAACGACTGAGCCCGGCGCAGCTGCTGTTCCGGCGGCGTCCGGACCTCACGCCGTTAGACTGGGATGATGAACGACTCCAGCACCCTCGAACCCGGAGGAGAACCGGGCAGCGGAGAGCCGGGTGGCGGCGGCACCTCGACGCTCGAGCGCGAGCGCGAGCTCCTGGAGACCCCGCAGATCTCCGAGCCCGGCGACCACGAGCGCTTCTCGCACTACGTGAAGAAGGAGCAGATCCTCGAGTCGGCGATGACCGGCAAGCCGGTCAAGGCGCTGTGCGGCAAGATGTGGACTCCGGGCCGCGATCCGGAGAAGTTCCCGGTGTGTCCCACCTGCCAGGAGATCTACGCGAAGCTGCGCGACGAGTGATGCTGATCGAGTAGGCGCCTCAGCCGAAGATCGTCGGCAGCACCGGGTCGCCCCGACCCAGCCGGAACGCCTCGTCCGGCAGCTCCCGCATCGCGCTCGCGCGGTGCTCGCGCGCCCGCGTCGTGCCCTCCGGGCCGAGGTGCTCGCGGTGGACCTCGCCGTCGGTGACCAGTGGCACGAAGAGGTCCCGGCCGGTGTCGTCCGGCACGTCGCCGGCCTCCACGATGTGGACGACCTCCGCGACCGCGCGACCCGACGCGTCCAGCCGGCGCACCGGGTGCTTGCGGCCGCCGATGCTCGCCTTGCCGTCGGACTCCTTGGCCACCGGCACCCAGGCGCCGTCGCCGTCGCGGTGGGCGACGAGCTTGTAGACCATCCCGGAGGCCGGCGCCCCCGAGCCGGTGACGACGGAGGTCCCGACGCCGTACGAGTCCACCGGCGACGACGACAGCGCGGCGATGGTGAACTCGTCCAGATCGTTGGTCACGGTGATGCGCGTGCGCGTCGCGCCCAGCCGGTCGAGCTGGTCGCGCACCTGGCGGACGAGCTTCGGGAGGTCGCCGGAGTCGAGGCGGATGGCGCCCAGCTCCGGTCCGGCGACGCGCACCGCGGTCTCGATGGCGCGCTCCACGTCGAAGGTGTCCACCAGCAGCGTCGTGCCCGGGCCCATGGCCGCCACCTGTGCGCGGAAGGCGTCCTCCTCGTTGTCGTGCAGCAGCGTGAACGCGTGCGCCGCGGTGCCCATCGTCGGCACGCCCCAGGTGCGGCCCGCCTCCAGGTTGGAGGTCGCGTCGAAGCCCGCGATGTACGCCGCGCGTGCCGCCGCCACGGCGCTGCGCTCGTTGGCGCGCCGCGAGCCCATCTCGGCGAGCGGGCGGCCGGCCGCCGCGGTGACCATCCTGGCCGCGGCCGACGCGACGGCGGAGTCGTAGTTGAAGACGCTGAGGATGAGCGTCTCCAGGAGGACCCCCTCGGCGAACGGCGCGTCCACGATCAGGAACGGCGACCCGGGGAAGAACACCTCACCCTCCCGGTACCCCCGGATGGTGCCGGAGAACCGGAAGTCGGCGAGCCAGTCCAGCGTCTCCTGGCGCACCACGTCGTTGTCGCGCAGGTACTCCAGTTCGGTGTCGCCGAACCGGAAGCGCTCGATCAGGTCCAGCAGCCGTCCGGTGCCCGCCAGGACGCCGTAGCGGCGGCCGGCCGGCAGCCGGCGGGTGAAGGCCTCGAACACGCTCTCGCGGTCGTGCGTGCCCTTGAGCAGTGCGGCGTCGAGCATGGTCAGCTCGTAGCGGTCGGTCAGGAGCGCGGAGGACTCGGTCACGGCTCCACCTTAGCCACGGCGCCGATGGGAAGGGGCGCGGACGGGTAGGGGCGCGGGCGGGTAGGGGCGCGGACGGGTAGGCTGGACTGCTGTGACGGATGCGCCGATTGGGATCTTCGACTCGGGGGTCGGCGGGCTCACCGTCGCGCGGGCCATCCGCGACCAGCTTCCGAACGAGTCGCTGCTCTACGTCGGTGACACCGCGCACTCGCCGTACGGGCCGAAGTCGATCGCGGACGTGCGGCGCTACTCGCTGGAGGTCCTCGACTTCCTGGTGGACCAGGGCGTCAAGCTGATCGTGATCGCGTGCAACACCGCGTCGTCGGCGATGCTGCGCGATGCCCGCGAGCGCTATTCGGTGCCGGTGATCGAGGTGATCCAGCCCGCGGTGCGCCGTGCCGTGTCCGCGACCAGGACGGGCCGGGTCGGCGTCATCGGCACGGCCGGCACGATCTCCTCCCGCGCCTACGAGGACGCCTTCGCCGCCGCGCCGTCGCTGCAGCTCTTCACGCAGGCCTGCCCGCGCTTCGTCGAGTTCGTGGAGGCCGGGATCACCAGCGGCGAGGAGGTGCTGCGCGTCACCGCCGAGTACCTCCAGCCGCTGCGCGAGGCCGACGTGGACACGCTGGTGCTCGGCTGCACGCACTACCCGTTCCTGAAGGGCGCCATCTCGTACGTCATGGGGGAGGGCGTCTCGCTCGTCTCCAGCGACACCGAGACCGCCCAGGACGTTTACCGCACGCTCGTCAGCGGCGGCCTGGAGCGCACCGAGACCACGCCGCCCAGCATCCGCTACGAGGCGACCGGCCTCGACGCCGACTACTTCCTGCGCCTGGCGCACCGGTTCATCGGGCCGGAGATCTTCCGGGTCGACCTGGTGCAGACCGGCGTGATCGACCTCCCGCTCTGAGCCCCCCCCAGAATCAACCGATTCCCACCGAGGAGAGAACCGTGACCGACATCACCCGCGCGGATGGCCGCACCCCCGACGGGCTGCGGCCCGTCACGATCGAGCGCGGCTGGAGCCGGCAGGCCGAGGGCTCCGCGCTCATCTCGTTCGGGAACACGCGTGTGCTCTGCACGGCGTCCTTCACGAACGGCGTGCCGCGCTGGATGGCCGGCAAGGGCAAGGGCTGGGTCACCGCCGAGTACGCCATGCTGCCGCGCTCCACGAACGAGCGCATGGACCGGGAGTCGGTGAAGGGCCGGATCGGCGGCCGCACCCACGAGATCAGCCGGCTGATCGGCCGCAGCCTGCGCGCGGTGGTCGACATGAAGGCGCTGGGCGAGAACACCATCGTGATCGACTGCGACGTGCTGCAGGCCGACGGCGGCACCCGCACCGCCGCGATCACCGGCGCCTACGTCGCCCTCGCGGACGCCCTGGAGTGGGGCCGCCAGCACCGCTTCATCGGCCAGAAGGCCACCCCGCTGGTCGACTCCGTGTCCGCCGTCTCGGTGGGCATCATCGACGGCACCCCGATGCTCGACCTGGCCTACGTGGAGGACGTCCGCGCCGAGACCGACATGAACGTCGTCGTCACCGGCCGCGGGTCGTTCGTGGAGGTCCAGGGCACCGCCGAGGGCGCGCCCTTCGATCGGGACGAGCTGAACGCGCTGCTGGACCTGGCGCTGGGCGGCACGGCCGAGCTGGCCGCCGTGCAGCAAGCCGCGCTGGAGTCCTCCGCGCTCGGCATCGAGGGCTGATGGTCCGCGTCGTCCTCGCCACGCACAACCCGCACAAGGCGCGGGAGTTCCAGCAGATCCTCGGCGACGTGGTCCCGGGGCTCGAGATCGTCGGTTACGACGGCCCGGAGCCGGTGGAGGACGGCGTGACGTTCGAGGCGAACGCCCTCATCAAGGCGCGCGCCGCTGCCGCGCACACCGGGCTGCCCGCGCTGGCCGACGATTCCGGCATCTGCGTGGACGTGATGGGCGGCGCTCCCGGCATCTTCTCGGCGCGCTGGGCCGGGCGGCACGGCGACGCGCAGGCCAACCTCCGGCTGCTGCTCGACCAACTCGCCGACCTCCCGGACGGCGCCCGCGCGGCGCACTTCACCGCGACGCTGGCGCTGGTGTCGCCGGACGGGACGGAGACCGTGGTCGAGGGGCTCTGGCCCGGTCGCATCGGGCACGAGGCGCGCGGCGAGCACGGCCACGGCTACGACCCGATCTTCGTGCCGGACGGGCACGACGCGACGGCGGCGGAGCTCGGGCCGGAGGTCAAGAACGCCGAGAGCCACCGGTCGCGGGCCTTCGCCGCCATCATCCCCGCGCTGCGCGAAATGGTCGCGGCTGAGCGCTGAGCAGTCGTGCTGAGTCGCCGCGGTCTGAGAATGAGAACGGCACTCATTCCTATCTAGCCGCAGCGCTGGCACGCCCCGCCGACTCCGACATACCGTAGAAGCACCATGAGTCACGACCACGGCCACTCCGCCAACCGCAACCGGCTCCTGATCGCCATCGGGATCGTCGCCGCGGTGCTCGTCGTGCAGGTCGTGGGCGCGTGGCTGAGCGGATCGCTCGCGCTGCTCGCCGACGCCGGCCACATGCTCAGCGACCTGACCGGCCTCGTCGTGGCACTGATGGCCACCATCGTGGCCGCCCGCCCCGCGACCGACCGGCAGACGTTCGGCTACCGACGGGCCGAAGTCTTCGGCGCGCTCATCAACGGGCTGATCCTCGTGGTCGTCGCGGTGTTCGTGACCGTCGGCGCGATCGGCCGGCTGGTGTCGGGGGAGGCGGAGGTCCAGTCCGGCCCGATGCTCGTGGTCGCCGTCATCGGCCTGGTCGCGAACCTCGGCGCCCTCCTGCTGCTGCGTCCCGCCGCCGACCACTCGATCAACATGCGCGGCGCCTACCTGGAAGTGTTCGGCGACCTGATCGGCTCGCTGACGGTCATCGCCGCGGCGCTGGTGATCATGTTCACCGGCTTCGCCCCCGCCGACGCCATCGCGTCGCTGCTGATCGCCGCGTTCATCGTCCCGCGCGCGGTGCTGCTGCTGCGCGACGTGGTGCGCGTGCTCAGCGAGGCGGCCCCCGCGGACACGGACGTGGCGGAGATCCGGGACCACATCCTCGGCACGCCAGGCGTCGTCGCCGTGCACGACGTGCACGTCTGGGCGATCACCTCGGGCGCGCCGGTGTTCACCGCGCACGTGGTCGTCGACGCCGGCGTCTTCCGCTCAGGGGCGACCGGGGACCTGCTGGACGAGCTCTCCGGCTGCCTGGCCAAGCACTTCGACGTCGAGCACTCGACGTTCCAGCTCGAGCCGGCCGAGCACGCCGCGCACGAGGACGAGTTCCACCGCTAAGCGGCGGTCTCGCTGGTCTCAGATGTCGGGCGTGGGGTGCGGCTCTGCTGCGGCGGCGCTCTCGGCCTCCACGCGCTTCTTCTTCGCCTTGCGCAGCGTCTGCACGTAGTGGAAGAGCGTCGGGACGAGCGTGATGACCACGGCGCCGACGAGGATCAAGTCGATGTAGTGGGTGACGAAGTTCGCGATCGGCGGGATGTAGCCGATGAGGAACCCGAAGAGCGTCAGCCCTGCGCCCCAGAGCAGCGCGCCGATCGCGTTGTAGAGCGAGTACTTCTTGTAGTTCATGTGCCCGACGCCCGCGGCGACCGGGGCGAAGGTGCGTACGATCGGCACGAACCGGGCCACGATGACCGCGAGCGCCCCGAACCGGTCGAAGAACGCGTTGGTGCGCCGCACGTTCTCCATGCTGAACAGCCCGGTCTCCTTGCGTTCGAACACGCGCGGACCGGCCTTGTGCCCGATCAGGTAGCCGACCTCGCCGCCGAGGAACGCCGCGAAGGCGATCGCCAGGCAGACCCACCAGATGTCGACGCCGAAGACGCGCGAGGTGTGCGTGAGCAGGCCGGAGATCACCAGCAGGGTGTCGCCGGGCAGCAGGAAGCCGACCAGGAGGCCCGTCTCGGCGAACACGATGCCGCACACCACGAGCAGCGCCCACGGCCCGGCCGCGCCGATGATCGTGGTGGGGTCGAGCCAGGGGACGAGGCCGGCGTGATGGATCACGAGTCTCCAGGGTGGGTTGCGTTCGGGTCCCGTGGCGTTCGCACCACGGATTCAGCCCCGAGTTTAGTGGGCGCAACCTCCACGAACCGTGCGAATCAGGGCTCTACCAGCGAACCTCACCCTGTGGGCCCACTGAGTGTCGCCCTTGTTCATCCCATGGACGGACGATGAGGTGCGGGAGAAGGGACTCGAACCCTCACGCCGTGAAGCACAGGAACCTAAATCCTGCGTGTCTGCCAGTTTCACCACTCCCGCGGTTGCGCTGCGCGCGGCTACGACAATAGCTCATCCACGCGGGGCGCGACCTCGCGGCCCAGGAGGTCGATGGCGCGCATGATGTGCTCGTGGGCGAGCGTGCCGTTGCTGACCTTCACGTCGAAACGGGTGAGGCCGAGGCCCCGCGCGGCGTAGGCGATCTTCTGCGCCACCGTCTCGGGCGAGCCGACCACCAGGGCGCCGTCCTCGGCCGCCTCGTGCTCGAAGCGCGCGCGGGTCGCCGGCGGCCAGCCGCGCTCGCGGCCGATCCGGTTGGTCATGGCCTCCCAGTGCGGCCAGAGCAGGTCCTTGGCCTCCTGGTCGGTCTCGGCGACGAAGCCGGGGGAGTGCACGCCGATCGGGAGGTCCGTGTCCTGGCCGAACTGCTCCAGCGCGTTGCGGTAGAGCTGGGTCAGCGGCTGGAAGCGCATCGGGCCGCCGCCGATGATGGCGACCATCAACGGGAGGCCGTAGCGCGCGGCACGCACAACCGACTCCGGGCTGCCGCCGACGCCGATCCAGGTCTTCAGGAGGCCGTGCTCGACCGGCGGGTTCACCGACTGCTCGGTGAGCGGCGGCCGCAGCGTGCCGCTCCAGGTCACCGGCTCCTGCTGCCGGATGGCGGCGAACAGGTCGAGCTTCTCGTCGAACAGCTCCTCGTACTGGCCGAGGTCGAAGCCGAACAGCGGGAAGGACTCGATGAAGGAGCCGCGGCCGAGGATGACCTCCGCGCGGCCGTTGGAGACGCCGTCGAGCGTGGCGAAGCGCTGGAACACCCGGACCGGATCGTCCGAGCTCAGCACGGTGACCGCCGAGCCGAGGTGGATGCGCTCGGTCTGGCCGGCGATCGCCGCGAGCACGACCTCCGGGGCCGCCACGGAGAAGTCCTTGCGGTGGTGCTCGCCGATGCCGATGAAGTCGAGGCCGGCCTGGTCGGCCTGCACGCCCTCCGCGACGACGTTGCGCAGCACCTGCGCGTGCGGCAGCGGACTGCCGTCGGCGTCCAGCGTGATGTCGCCGAACGTGTCGATCCCGAGTTCCAGCCGTGCGGCCATGTCCGTCCTCCTGCTCAATGCGTATGCATACGCATCGAACGGTACGGCAGCCGCCGCTATTCCGTCAGCCCCTGTGCGGGACGCGGTCGGCGCGGGATGTAGCGCGGGATGAACCGGGCGAGCAGCACGGCGCCGGCCAGCCCCAGCACACCCATCACCCCGCTCGCGAAGGCGATCGAGACCACGCCGGTCAGCAGCGAGACGACCAGCGGCGCCGCCGCCTGCCCCGCGTCGCCGGTGAACCGCCACGCGCCGAGGAACGCGGCCGGGTTCTCCTTCGGCGCCAGGTCGGCCCCGAGCGTCATGATGATGCCCGAGCCGATGCCGTTCGCCAACGCGAGGAACAGCGCGACGCCGATGTACCAGGCCACCGCCCCCGGGAGGTCGTGGCTGAACGACAGCGCGAGGAAGCCGATCCCCAGCCCGAGCATCGAGGGGACGACGCTCCACATCCGGCCGAACCGGTCCATGAGCTGGCCGCTGGCGTAGAACAGGGCGAAGTCGACGGCGCCGGCGAGGCCGATGATGAGCGCGGTGTTCGCCTCGCTCAGCCCGATCGAGACGGCCCAGAGCGGCAGCAGCACAGTGCGCGCGGAGCGGACCGCCGCGACGAGGGAGATGCCGGAGCCCATCCGCGCGAGCACGCCGCGGAACGCCCAGATGGTCGCGAAGAGCCCGCGGGTGCGCTCGTCGGCGTCCTCGTCGCCCTCGGTCAGTCGCTCGCCGCCGTGCCCGGCGGTGGTCGGCGCCGGGCCGAACATCCGCTCGGGGTCGGGGAGCACCAGCAGGACGACCACCGAGCCCAGGCAGCTCACGATGAAGATCCAGAACACCGACTGCGTCGACCCGGTCGCGGCGATCACCACGGACGCGATCAGCGGTCCGATGAACCAGCCGGCCCGGAAGATCCCGCCGAGCGTGGACAGCGCCCGCGCCCGGTAGCGGACGGGCACGTAGGTCGTCATGAACGCGTGCCGGGCGAGGGCGAAGACGGCCGTCGCGACCCCGACCACGAAGATGCCGACCATCAGCACCCAGTAGTTCGGGGCGAGCAGGCAGACCACGACGCCCGCGACCGCGACCGCGGCGGCGCCGATCATGGCGGTGCGCTCGCCGATGCGGGAGACCAGCCAGCCGCTCGGGATGTCCCCCGCCAGCTCGCCCAGCATCAGCATCGAGGCGATGAAGCCGGCCATCGCCAGCGTCGCGCCGAGATTGCCCGCGGCGATCGGGATGATCGGGATGATCGCGCCCTCGCCGGTCGAGAACAGCAGCGTCGGCAGGAAGGCGGCGAGTGCGACGGACCGGAAGGAGAACGGGCGCTCGTCGGAAGTCATTTGATTAACACAGTACAACTGTCCCGCGCACGTCTCGCCGCGAGGGCCAGCCGGTAGGCTGGAGGACGCCATGATCGAACTAGACCTCTCCCCGCAGATCGCGGAGCTCCGCTCGACCCTCGCCGACATCGTCGCCGTCGTCAACGTGGAGAAGCTCCGCGCCGACATCGCCGACCTCAGCGAGAAGGCCGGCGCGCCCGACCTCTGGGACGACACGGCGAACGCGCAGAAGGTCACCAGCGCGCTCAGCCACCGTCAGGCCGAGCTCGGCCGGATCACCTCCGTCGAGCAGCGGCTCGACGACCTCGAGGTGCTCGTCGAGCTGGCCGTCGAGGGCGACGACGAGGAGTCCGCCGCCGAGGCCCGCGCCGAACTGCAGGCGCTGCAGAAGACCCTGGGCGACCTCGAGGTGCAGACGCTGCTGAGCGGCGAGTACGACGAGCGCTCGGCGATCGTCACCATCCGCTCCGGCGCCGGCGGCGACGACGCCACCGACTTCGCCGAGATGCTCATGCGCATGTACCTGCGCTGGGCGGAGCAGCACAAGTACCCGGTCAAGGTCATGGACACCTCCTACGCCGAGGGCGCCGGCATCAAGTCGGCGACCTTCGAGGTCGAGGCCCCGTACGCGTTCGGAACGCTCTCGGTGGAGGCCGGCACGCACCGGCTCGCCCGGATCAGCCCGTTCGGGTCGGCCGACAAGCGCCAGACGTCGTTCGCCGCGGTCGAGGTCATCCCGCTGATGGAGGAGGCCACGGCGGTCGAGGTCCCCGAGGGCGACATCCGCGTCGACGTGTTCCGCTCCTCCGGCCCCGGCGGCCAGTCGGTCAACACCACCGACTCCGCCGTCCGCATCACCCACCTCCCGACCGGCATCGTCGTCTCGATGCAGAACGAGAAGTCGCAGATCCAGAACCGTGCAGCAGCCATGCGCGTCCTGCAGACCCGGCTGCTCCTGCTCCAGAAGGAGGAGGAGGCCGCCAAGAAGAAGGAGCTCGCGGGCACCATCACCGCGAGCTGGGGCGACCAGATGCGCTCCTACTTCCTCTACGGCCAGCAGCTCGTGAAGGACCTGCGCACGGGCTACGAGTCCGGCAACCCGGCGTCGGTGTTCGACGGCGACCTCGACGGCTTCATCGCCGCGGGCATCCGCTGGCGCGCGGGCGCCAAGGACGAGGATTAGACCGTCACAGGCCGCCCGTCGCCCGCGCTCAGCGCGTGTGCCGGGGACTGTCAGGCTTGCGGCTCTCGGGCATGTCGCTACTGTGGATCGCGGAAGAGTTGCTTAGTCTCTAACAGTCATGATCCGGTTCGAACACGTATCCAAGCAGTACGCGGGAACAGCGCGCCCTGCGCTCAACGGCATCAACCTGGAAGTGCTGCGCGGTGAGTTCGTCTTCCTCGTCGGCGCGTCCGGCTCGGGCAAGTCGAGCTGCCTCCGGCTGATCCTCAAGGAGGAGCGGCCGACCAAGGGCGCCATCCACGTCCTGGGCCAGGACCTCGGCACGATCTCCTCGCGCAAGGTCCCGTACTTCCGCCGCAACATCGGGGTGGTCTTCCAGGACTTCCGGCTGCTGCCGAACAAGACGGTCTTCCAGAACGTGGCCTTCACGCTCCAGGTGATCGGCAAGTCGCGCGGCTTCATCCAGGAGGCCGTCCCCGACGTGCTCGCGATGGTGGGCCTCGACGGCAAGGCGCAGCGCCTCCCGCATGAGCTCTCCGGCGGTGAGCAGCAGCGCGTCGCGATCGCGCGCGCCGTCGTCAACAAGCCGCAGATCCTCCTCGCCGACGAGCCGACCGGAAACCTCGACCCGGCGACCAGCGCCGGGATCATGTCGGTGCTCGCCCAGATCAACGCCGGCGGCACCACGGTGCTGATGGCCACGCACGAGGCGGCGATCGTCGACCAGATGAAGCAGCGCGTGATCGAGCTCGTCGGCGGCCAGATCGTCCGCGACGAGCGGCACGGCGGCTACGGCGTGACCTCGGCGATCCCGCTGCCCCGGCCGACCGCGGACGGCCTCGCCGCCCACGTGCCGCAGGCCGCGGGCGTGCAGAGTCCGGCCTCCGCTCCGATCCCGACCGTCCCGGTGTCGGCCGCCGCCGCGGCGCCCGCGCCGTCCGAGCCGATGACGCGTCCGCACACGCCGGTGGCGCACCCCACCGGGCCCGTCCCGGTCGGGGCGACCGGCCCGGTCCCGGCCTACCAGCCGCCAGCGCCTGCGCCTGCGCCTGCGCAACAGGCTCCCGCGCAACAGCCTCCCGCGCCGGCCCCGGCCGTGCCCGCGCCCGTCCCGGTGTCCGTGCCCGCGTCCGCGGCCGGCGAGGACCTCCCGGACCACCTGAACTTCACCGCCAACCTCGACCTGAGCGGACTGCGCGACGCGTCCGACCGCGACGGCGAACAGAATGTGGGGCCCACGAAATGAGATTCGGGCTCATCTGGTCCGAGGTCGGCAACGGCCTGCGCCGCAACCTCTCGATGGTCGTCTCCGTCGTGCTCGTCACGTTCATCTCGCTGACCTTCGTCGGCACGGCCGCACTGCTGCAGCTGCAGATCGCCCAGATGAAGACCTACTGGTACGACCGCGCCCAGGTCGCCGTGTACTTGTGCACCGAGACCGACAACTGCCCGGGCGGCGCCGCGACCACGCAGACGGTGGAGGCCGTCAAGAAGCAGCTTCAGTCTCCGGAGATCTCGCCCTACATCCAGAAGTTCTACTTCCAGGACCAGAAGCAGGGCTACGAGCAGTTCAAGCAGCAGTTCAAGGGCAACCAGATCGCGAACTACGTCACGCCGGACATGATCCCGCAGACGTTCTGGGTGAACCTGAAGGACCCGAACCGCTCCGATGTGCTGACCGAGACGCTCTCCGGCACGCCCGGCGTGCAGAGCGTGGTGGACCAACGCAGCTATCTCGATCAGATCTTCAACATCCTCAACGCGGCGAGTCTGACCGCGATCGGCATCGCCATCCTGATGCTGGTGGCCGCGGTGCTGCTGATCGCGACCACGATCCGGCTGTCGGCGTTCTCGCGAAGGCGGGAGATCGGCATCATGCGGCTGGTGGGCGCATCCAACCGCTTCATCCAGACCCCGTTCATCATCGAGGGCGTGATCGCCGCGCTCATCGGATCGATTCTGAGCTGTGTGGTGATCTGGCTGCTGGTGCAGTACTTCGTGCGCGGCTTCCTCGGCCCCAAGATCCCGTCGATCAACTTCGTCGGGATGGATCAGGGCTGGCTGGTGATCCCGTTGCTGATCGTCGTCGGCGTGGTGCTGGCGGCGGCCTCCGCGAACTTCGCGATCAAGCGCTACCTGCGGGTCTGAGCACTCGCCGCGCGTGACGCTATAGACTGGTCTGCTGCCCGGCGATGTGCCGGGCAGCACCATCTTCGACGTCAGGAGACGCTGTGCCCAGGGAACGTGGCCAGAAGGTCGTGGCCACCAATCGCCGAGCGCGCCACGACTACACCATCGAGGACACCTACGAGGCGGGCCTCGTGCTCACCGGCACCGAGGTGAAGTCGCTGCGCGAGGGTCGGGCGTCGCTGGTCGACGGCTACGCCTTCGTCGACGGGGGAGAGGCCTGGCTCGACGCCGTGCACATCCCCGAGTACCTGGACGGCACCTGGAACAACCACGCCCCGCGCCGCAAGCGCAAGCTCCTGCTGCACAAGGCGCAGATCGTGAAGATCGAGAACAAGGTCAAGCAGGGCGGCTACACGATCGTCCCGCTGCAGATCTACTTCAGCGACGGGCGCGCGAAGGTCGAGATCGCGGTCGCCAAGGGCAAGCGCGAGTACGACAAGCGCCAGGCGCTGCGTGAGCGCCAGGACAACCGCGAAGCCCAGCGCGCGATGTCCAGCCGGCGTCATCTCGGCGAGTGACGGGCGCCGCTCGACGCGCTGTCGGCGCCGGGTGGCAGGATGAGGGCATGAGCAGCGACGACGAGGCCATAGGCGCCCACGCGACGGGCCGTGCGGCGACGCGCGTCGTCGCGGAGCGCATCCCGGTGAACGGCACCTACAACTTCCGGGACGCCGGCGGGTACCCGGTTCCGGAGGGTGCGGTGCGCCGCGGCAAGCTGTTCCGCTCGGACGGCCTCGCGCGGCTCGGCGACGAGGGCCGGCAGGCGCTGCGCGACCTCGAGGTGCGCGTCGTGATCGACCTGCGCGACGACTTCGAGCTCTCGGTCATGCCGGACGACGTGCGCGGGCTCGGCCTCCAGCGTCTCCACCTCCCGGTCTTCGAGGGCTCCGGCGCGTCGCAGTCGACCATCGGCATCACGCTGGTCGGGCTCTACGAGAAGATCCTGCTCCAGCACGGCGAGGTCATCGTGACCGCGCTGCGGGAGATCGCGGACACCGGCGAGGATGCCGTGGTCGTGCACTGCACGGCCGGCAAAGATCGCACCGGCATCGTCATCGCGCTCGCGCTGCTCGCCGTCGGGGTCGAGCGCGAGCTCGTCATCGCGGACTACGCGGCGACGCAGGCCAACCTCCGCGGCCCCTGGCTGGACGGGATGATCGACCTGGTGCGCAGCCACGGGGTGGACGTCACGCCGGACCTGCGGATCATCCTCGGCGGCAGCCCGCCCGAGGCGCTGGAAGAGGCGCTCGACCTGGTGGATCGCCGGTTCGGGAGCGTGCGCCAATACCTGCTGGCCACCGGGCTGGACGAGCTGGAGCTGGCGAAGCTGCGCTCCGTCCTGGTGGAGCCCGCGTGAGTTCACATCGAAGGCATAACCGGCGTTCAGCCGTATCGCGGCTTGATCAGGTGTTCTGGTAGGCATGGACGAGAATCAGCCCACCGAGCCGCTGCACCCGCAGCAGCAGGTGCCGCCGCAGCAGCAGATGCCGCCGCAGCAGATGCCGCCGCAGCAGCAGAACGGGAACCCGTACGGGCCGCCGCCGCACTACGGCGCGCCGGCGGGACCGGTGGGGGAGCCGTTCTACAAGCGCCACGGCCTCGCGTTCGCGATCTCCACCCTCGTGCTCGCCGTCGTCCTGCTGTTCGGCATCGCCGGCGTCGGCGCGTTCGCGGTGGGCTCCGTCATCTTCCACGCCGGCTCGCCCGTTTCGCGCCTGCTGCACGACGGCAACCGCGGCCCGGTGCAGGTGAAGCCGGGCGCGCCCGGATTCCCCGGAGGCCCTGGGCAGAACGGTAAAGGCAACGGTTCCGGCCAGGGCGGCCGTCAGGACGAGGGCCCGATCGCCAAGGGCGTCGTCCGCGGCACCGTGACGCAGCTCTCCGGCTCGACCTGGACCATCACGACGCAGCGTGGCGCCTCCCTGACCGTCGTCACCACGTCGTCCACCGTGTACGGCGCACCCGGTCAGACGCGGAAGGCGTCCGACTTCGCCGTCGGCGACGACGTGATCGTCATCGGCACCCGGTCGGGCAGCACCGTGACGGCGACCCGCATTCTCAACGTCGCCGACCTCCCGCTCGGGCCGGGACAGCCGAGCCCCACTCCGTCACCGAAGCCGAGTAGCTGACCGCCCTCCCTCGGCTCAGGACGCCGCGAAGCGTGCGTGCACCTGCACCGCGACCGTGATGTCCTCCGGCTTGAGGGCCAGAGTCGCGCCGCCGAGTTCGGCGGACATCGCGCGCGCCTGGAGCGGCAGCGGCTGGGGGGTGGCGGGCCCGTCGCCGAGCATCCCCGGGTCGCTGAGCGCGAGGGGCTTCACGGTCGTCAGACCGAGGCTCGTCGCGTAGACCGTCGCCTTGGCGACCGCGTTCTCCACCGCGCGTCGGCGCGCCTCCTGCGTGATCGACTGCCGGCGCGCGGGCGTCAGGCTCCAGGTGACCCCCTGGATGCTGACGCCGTCGAGCAGCGAGACGACGCCCACCCAGTCGGACAGCGCCGTCAGATCGCTGAACGTGACGTCCATCCCGATCTCGGCGTGGTAGACCGGTGCGAGCCGGCGGCCGTCCTGATTCCACGGCCGGTCGCCCCAGACCCGGAGCCGATCGGAGGCCCACGCGGTCACCGGTCCGGTCTGCGGATTGTGCAGCTCCCGCAGCTCGGCCGCCAGCGACGCGTGCCGCTGGGTGGTGAGCGCCAGCGCCTCGTCGCGCTGCTCGCCCTCGTAGGCGACGCTCAGCCGCACCGCTCCCCGCTCGGGCGGGTGCGTCAGTTCGAACTCACCCTGGACAGTGATGATGGTGTCGGCCATCCACCGATCGTGGCATAGAAGTGGGGTCGCTGTTGTTATAGGATGAGAAGCTCGCCGCCAGGAGCGGCGTGTATCTGGACAACTCAACAGCGCGCGATGACGACCCGGCCTCACGGCCGTCGCATGGGGATGATCGGTTTCGACATTGTCTGCGAGAGTGTGAGAAGCGGGTCGAGGATGCATGGTTATCTCGTAAACGATCCATGCGAAAAAATAAGTGCCAATAACAAGAGCACTGTCTCGGCCAAGGCCGACTTCGCCCTCGCGGCGTAAGTTCCCCTTCGCCACTGAAGAGACCGTCAGACCGGGAATTGTCTTCTACCCGGATCCTGGCGTCAGCTAGAAGACTTGCTTCTGCGTTGCGCATCAGGGCGCAGAGGGACTCTCACTGATACTGAGCCCGTCGGAGCAGGTGCCAGAGACAAGTTCCGGGGCTGAGAAAGCGACTTAACTGGCTACACCCGTAGAAGGCACATGACCACAGCAGTGGACGGGGGTTCGATTCCCCCCATCTCCACCAATCGGTCGTCGTCGCGCGTTGCTTGAGATCCGCGTAATCACGCGGAAGTCGGGGCCTTTTCCGCTTGCGGGAGAGGCCCCGATTTGGTCGCGTGCCCACACTTTGCCCACACTTTTGTGGGCATTGGGTGATCTCGTTGGTTCTAACGGAGCTCATTGTGATTACATGAGCGTTATGGGCGCGGAGTTAGTTGCGTGCCCACACGTCGGCGAGGTTGGCCCGGCGGGCACCTTCGTCGAGGCGCTCAGCCACCTCGTCGAGATCGTCTTCGAACAGGTCCGCGTACGTGTCGAGTGTCATCGCGGCCGACTTGTGGCCGAGCATCCGCTGGACTGCTTTGACGTTCGCTCCGGAGCTGACGGCGAGGCTTGCCGCAGTGTGCCGGAGATCGTGCGGAGTGAGGCGCTCAATGTCGGAGGCGACGAGAGCGTCGAGAAACCATGACGACGTGCCGGCGCTGGTTTTGGGTCGGCGCAAGAACTGCCCGAAGCGATCGGCGAAGACCAGGTCGTCTGGCGCTTTGCCTTCGCAGAGGTGCGCGAGCGGCTCGGCGAGGACGGCGGGGAACGGCACGGCGCGCTTCTCCCACGACTTTGGTGCACCGACGAGGATCTTGCCGTCGACCTCGGTGGCCGTGCGGCTGATCTGCAGGCGTCGACGCAGCATGTTCAGGTCGCGAACTTGGAGCCCGACGGCCTCTCCCCATCGCAGCCCGCAGTACGCGAGCAGGACGATCATCGTCCGTTGGGTTGGCGTGGCGGCAGCTGCGGCGAAACGGGCGACCTCGGCGTGGCTGAGATAACGACGTGGCTTGTTGGAAACCTTTCGGGGCGCTCCCTCTGTGCGCCGCGCGACATTCTTGGGTACTCGGCCATCTTTGAGGGCCATGTCGAGGACGCCGGCAAGCACACCGAGGGCGCGGAGAACGACCGTCGCTGAGCGCGGACGGGCCTGCGCTGCAGGGACGGTCTTTCCTCCGCTCTTGTGCGTGACAGCCGTTCCTTGCCCAAGCTGACGGATCCACTGCTCCACGGCGCTGGCGCGGATCGCCCCGACTGGTGTCGTTGCCCAACGCGGGCCGACGTAGACGCGCCACGATACGGCGATCGAGTGGTAGCTCGAGGGCTTCATCGATTGCTGCTTGTTCGCCAGCCACTCGGCAGCCAATTCGCCGACCGTGACGCGTGCCGCGGCAGCGGAGACGAAGGATCCGCTTGCTTTCGAGATCTCGACGTTGGCGAGATAGAGCTCCGCGTCTCGCTTGGTAGTGAAGCCGCGTTTGTCCGTCTGGACGTGCTCCGGTGTCCGGTATCGGACCCGCCAGCGTCGTCCGGCCGCTGTGTCGTACGGAGTGACGCTGCCCATGATGACCTCCTAGTGACGGCGGTGGTCGTGGCGCTTCTGATCAGAAGCGCCCTCGGATACAGGTTGGCAAGTTCGGGCGAGATCGTCGCGTACTTCAGGCTTTCGAGCGTGCGGCGATTGAAACCAACCCGGCTCGGTTCTTGCGACTGCCCCGCTCCCTGATGATTGCGTGTTGGGAGACCGTGTCAAGGGCGCTGCGCGTCGCTTCGCGATGCAGCGGAGCTGCACCCTTGACGCGGTCGACCAACGCGCGAAACTGTCCGCTGCGGGGCCGGCTGAGAGCTGCTCAGCATCAGAGGTTCCGGTGTTAGGCATCGGGAGCTCGCCTGCTCAGCGCTTGACGACTGAGACCTGTTAGTGCGGCGAGTGAGTTCCAGCTCTCGCCGGCGTTGCGCAAACGGGTGATCAGTTGGTCGCGCTCTGTCCGAGCTGCGGCCTGTTCTCGTCGCAGACGTTCGATCGTCGACGCGACGTCACGTAGATGTCGGAGCGCTTCTTCGCGTCCGCCCCACTTCGTTTCCAGCTCAGATAGAGCGTTGGTGGTTCGCGCAGTTTCAGCGATGCGCTGTCTCTCGGATGAGCGTCTGGCGGAGGCTGCGTCGCGCTCAAGCCGCTGGCGCGCGTAGGACCTTCCACGTCCCTCTGTCCGCTTTGCCTTCCCCCGATTTGCCATGCACCTTGGTTTACACGCGACCCCCGTCATTCCGGGCGCTGAGCAGCGCTCCACTTAAAGTGCCTACGTGCATTGCTTTTCGACTGGTTGTCTTTGGTCTGTGCTTGCTTGCCCTTCGCTGCTTCTCGCGCTGGGTTTCTCATCTCTTTCGGTGGTCGTCTGTAGGGTCCATTCTTCGTTACTGATTTTCGAGTCCCTCGGCCTATCTATGGCTGATCCATCTCGAGGCGGGTCCAGTGATGCGAGCCCAATTGCCAGCGCGACCTCTAGCGCGTTCGTCATTTTAAGGAGGAGCTAGCTCAGCCGACGTAGGCGCTCGCGACTGCGCATTGCCACGGCGCGCACGATCAGGGGTGCGTCGCCGATTGCTGGGAGAAACCAGAACAGCCACGAGAGTAGAAGGCGCCTGGTCCACCAGGTCGCTGAGCGTCCTGCCCAGTTCAGTGCGAGGGGCATCGCCATGTCTGCGGAGTCAGCGGTAGACGAAGCCGAATGCCGCGGCCCCTCCTGCCAGGACCAGGGGTGCGTCGGTCGGCCACCAGAAGGCCGACATTGCGCACGTGGTCGAGAAGGTGAGCAGGATGGCGCCGGGGTACCCGGCGCCCGGCGATCTGGTGACGGTATACACTCATGCCCGACCGCGAGTAACCCCGCCGTCACGGTCCCACGCTACCCACAAGGTGCACTGTTAGTCTTTTGATTGCTGCCCCAGACCCTGGTTGCTAGAGCACTTCGCTCGCGCCGATAGGGGGCACAATGTCCGGCACCGATTCGACAGTTTCAGCGGTCATTTTCACGCGCCCCAAACGCGGCGGTGACCGGTCCAACCCGACCACTCAATATTCGGCGCTCCTTCGTACCGTTCGAGATGCCGGCCTGTTGTCGAGGCGCCGCGGCTTCTACATCGGGATGTTCATCATCCTGGTTGTCGTTCTGAGCGCCGTCGGTGTCGGCTTCGTTCTGCTCGGTGACTCCTGGTTCCAGCTCATCCTGGCCGGCATACTCGGTCTCGTCTTCACCCAGTTCGCCTTTCTCGGTCATGAGGCGTCACATCGCCAGGTTTTCACTTCAGGCAAGGCGAACGACGTGTCGGCCCGCGTGATCGCGAACCTGATCGTCGGTATTAGCTACTCCTGGTGGATGACCAAACACAGTCGTCACCACGCGAACCCGAACATCTTCGGCAAAGACCCTGACATTGCGCGCGACTTCGTCTCGTTCACCGAGACCGACGCCGCGAAAGCGCGCGGCCCCTACGCTTGGGTGACTCGGCGACAGGGCTACCTGTTCTTTCCGCTCCTCGCCTTCGAGGGGGTGAACCTGCACCTGCACGGCTTCCGCACCGTCTTCGGGCCCGGCAAGGTCGACAAGCGCTGGCTGGAGGCACTGATGCTCGTCGCCCGATTCGGCGCTTACCTTGCCGTGCTGTTCCTCCTGCTGCCACCCGGACTGGCGTTCGCGTTCCTGGGCGTTCAGCTCGCGGTGTTCGGAATCTATATGGGCGCATCCTTCGCTCCGAACCACAAAGGGATGCCCATCCTGGCGCGTGACGCCAACGTGGACTTCCTCCGGCGCCAGGTTCTCACGTCCCGCAACGTGCGGGGCGGCCGCCTCATGGATCTCTTCATGGGCGGACTCAACCACCAGGTCGAACACCATCTGTTCCCAAACATGCCCCGACCGCATCTCAAGCAAGCACAACTGATCACGAAGGCCTACTGCGCCGAAAAGGGGATCGCATACACGGAGGCCACGCTTATCGAGTCGTACGGCATTGTAATCCGGTACCTGAACCGGGTCGGCCTGTCTGCTGGTGCCGATCCTTTCGACTGCCCAGCCGCGAGCGCGTTGGGGCGTTAAGACAGGGTGGCTCGAAACTGGGCGCTGCGTGTGGACGGAGGGCGCTGCTGTGACAGGGGTTCCTGAGGCGTTCGAAGTCATCGTCGTCGGCGCCAGGCCGCGGCCCGGCGGCGGCAATGAGTGCTTTACGCGCTCGGGCGACCGCCAGGGTACTGATGTCCTTGATCGAAAACCGCTGGGGCCGGGACAAAGTGCGCGGCGACGGGGGCGCGCCCTGAAGCCGCCAGCGGATCGATGGCCTGGTCTCCCTGGCCTGCTCTGCCCGAACGAACGGGTGTCTCGGTTCCAGCTGGTCGCTGGAAATGCCGACACGACTGGAACGGCATTGAATCCCGGGTATGTGGTCCCTCGGGCTGAGCTCGATCACCGGCTTATGCTCGCTGCCGGCAAGTCCGGGGTGATCTACCGCCAGCATGCCGGCGCGAAGTACACCAAGATTCGAGCCGCGTCGTCGTTGACGGCACCTATAGCGCGCAAGTGCTGATCGGCGCCGACGGGGCGAACGCAACGGTGCGCCGTCCCCTGGGACAGCCGCCCAACCGCGGGTACCTGGCCGTAGCCGTGCGGGGGTACGCGCCCGCCCTGGATGGCTTCGACGGGCTCTATCTTTGCTGGGATCCTTAGCTTGGCACCGGCCTGGCCTACGCATGCGCGTTCCGAACTGTCCACGGCACCGTCAATCTCGGCTACGGGACGACTGCATCGGCAATGACCCGGTCAGAGTCGGAGGATCGCGCAGCCGGATTACTCCCAGGCTTCGCGGTTGACTCCACCCGACTGACCGGACACTTATTGCCGTTATCAACCCGCATGCCCCGCCCCGTTGTCGGCCGCGTGCTTCTTGTCGGCGGCGCAGCCAGTCTGGTCAATCCGCTAACCGGGGAATGCATCTTCTGCGCGCTGGCCTCCGGCGCTCTCGGCGGGAAGGCCGCTATCACTGGTAATGCCGGTGGAGTCTATTCTCGTGCCCTTCGGGAGAAGATTCGGCCGTTAACACCGCCAGTGACGAGCACTGTATCCACTTCTGGAGTGGCCATCAGTGATTGCAGCTGCCGCGCGTGCCAGCGGGCGCGATTCTCGAATCTTCCGGCAATTGGCCTCCGTCGGGCTCGGCGAGGGAGACCGCCTGAGCGGCATCGCGCGGACGCGGCTCAGGCGGCGGATACTACTTTGTGGTGGGGACGGACGCGGGCTGGCTGGCAGCCGCGTGGATCTTGTCGGCCGCGGTGCGGAGAGCGTCCTCGACAGCGTCGGTGATGGTGTTGACCTTGTCCTCGACCGCGTCGACGACGTGGTCGGTGACCTTGCTGGTACTTTCGCCAGCGTCTTTGATGCTTTGCCCTGCAGTCATGATGACCTTCTCTGAGATTGCCGTTCGCGGGTGAGGCGAGCGGACGCAGACCGGGCGCAGTGCCCGGCAATTGCTGGGCGCAACAGCGATGACGGTCCGTGTGTACTAACGATACGTCCGCCAGATGTGTGCGCTCACATCTGGCCGGGTCGGCGCCCGCTTGGCGTGGGCGGTCAGCTGATGCTTGCTACGGTGACCCGGATTTCCGTTGGGGTTAGTGCAACGTGGCTTGTGAGGTAGTTCGCGACTGTGTCGTAGACGTGTCGGCAGGTGGTTTGGGCTGCGAGGTCACGTTCCACGCCGATGCTGATCGAAACGGAGATTCGGTCGGCAGTGATGGTTACGACTACACCCGGCGGCCGGCCGTTCGACGCGCCGAGGTTGCCGATCGAGCCGGGGATGCTGAGCACGGGAGCATAGATCGCGGTGACCCCGCGTGTGCTGCGGATCAGTGTTGTGAGTTCGTCCGACAGGTCGCGTTCCTGTGTCACGAGATGTCCTCCTCATGCGGGTGCGCGTTGAAGCGAACGATGTCGTGGATGGTGATGTTGATCGCGGTGAGGTTGAGCGGGGTGTGGCGGGCGACCTCGTGGAAGATTTCGGCGCGCACTCTGTCGGTGGCCGTGGCGATGGGTTCGTCCCAGTAGGCGCTCGCCTCGATCTCGAGGGTGACCGGTTCCGCGGGGATAGTGATGTCGCCGACAAAGCGGCAGCGGCCGATAAGCATGCCGCCGGCGCTGTCTGCCGCCTCGCGAATCATCCCTCGCACCGCTCCTTCGGTGATGACCAGCCGGGCAGCCGGGTCGGAAAAGGGCAACGGGATGTCACGCCCGCGACCGGCTTCCCTGCTGATGCCGGACAAGATGGCGTGCACCCAACCGTCGTCCCGCTGGGGTTGGTGCTGGGCGTCCCAGTCGAGCAGGCCAGTAGAGAGGGCACGCAGTCGTTGGAGCGCGTCGAGAGCCATTCGGCACGCTGCCGAGCGGTCGATCGACGAATCGGGTGGTGTTTGATCGCGGTCGAGGTAGTCCAGCAACTCGTCGATGGTGTGTCCGTCGAGCGAGTCCGGTGCCAGATCCCACCGGTCACGGTCTGGGGTGGGCGGTTGGGCTGTCATCGCCATTCCTCCATTTCCCGGATGACCGTTTTTCGCGCACGGACGAGAAGTCCGCGCACGGTCGAAACAGGCAGGTCCATTTCCTGGGCGATGTCCTCGTAACTGTAATCCGCGACTTCCCGCAACAGCCAGCAACGCCGCTGAATCTCGGGCAGGCCCATCACCGTCAGGGAGAGCGCATCCTGCTCCGAGTGCGTCTCCGCAGTCGTCTCGGTGGAGGCGACGGATTGGGGCGGCAGGCTGTCTTCGTCCAGTCCGGGGTGCTGGTGGTGGCTGCGGATGCGATCCAGGCAATTGCGGGTGACGACGCGCATGAGCCAGCTGGGGATCGCGTCGACGTTGTCCAGGGTGGGCAGTTTCTGCCAGAGCGTGAGGAACGCTTCCTGCACGACGTCGTCGCTCTCATCCGTCGAGCCCAGCATTCTGATCGCATACGCGCGCATCCGGGGTCCGTGGCGGCGCACCAGCAGTTCGAACGCGGCCACATCTCCGTCGGCCGCCCGGCCCGCCAGCGTGCGATCGGTCGCCTGCTGCAACGGCACTTGCGGTCCGGACTCGGCCATGGCCCCTCCCCGGCGAAAAGACTTCACCCCGACGTGTGACGAATGGGCTAGTTCACACGTTCTAGTAGTGACTATCCCACTGCCGTCGATGCACACACAGCGCCGGTCCCATCTTCCCGTTCGAGGAGCTTCATCATGGCAACACCCACTCCCACCCAGGCGGCACCGGTCACCCCCATCGTCGCAGGCGCTTCCGGCGGCAAGACCGTCATCGAAAACAACGTCGTGTCGAAAATTGCCGGCATCGCGGCGGCGGAAGTGACCGGAGTTCACGCCCTCGGCGGTGGTGCCGCTCGTGCCCTCGGTGCGATCCGCACCGCCATAAACGCCGCCGACCTCGGTCAGGGAATCAAAGTCGAAGTCGGGGAGACTCAGGTCGCTGTCGATGTGACCATCGTCGCCGACTACCCGGTCGCGCTCCAACAGGTCGCCGCTGACGTCCGTTCAGCCGTCACCGACGCCATCCAGACCCTCGTAGGTATGGAAGTCACAGAAGTCAACGTGACCGTCAACGACGTGTACATCCCCGCCGTCGACGACGAACAGGGCGAGGCGCGAGTCCAATGACCGCCGCGCGCATCGGAATCATCATCGGCGCGGTCCTCGCCCTCACCTGGATCACGCTGGGCTTCTGGGCGTTCGTGCTGGTGGGCATCGCAATGATCCTCGGCGCGTTCATCGGACGGCTCGTGGACAAGCCGATCGACCTCCGCAACCTGTTCAACGTGTTCCGCGGGAAGCGCTCATCCTCGTGACCGCCGCCTCCGCGTCCCAGCCGATCGCCCCGCACGGCCGTACCCGGGTCACTTCGAGGGCGCTTGATCGGATCGTGACTGCTGTGACCGCGGATGCCCTGGACGTCGACCCGCAACACGTCCGCGTCGAACTCGCCGACTCCGCCGGCGCACTCGCCCTCCACGTGAGCACACCGATCGGTGTGGTCGCTCTCCCGCGGATCACCGCCGACCCGGGCGTTGTCGCCCGCACCGGTGGCAACGTGCTGCAACGTGCGCGCAACGCACAAGAACAGATCCGAACCAGCGTCGCGGAGCTGACCGGATCTGAGATCGCAACAGTCGTCGTGCACCTGACCGGAGCGACCATCCAGGCTGAGGCCCGAGTCCAATGACCGACACAGGTTCGATTCACGCACGCATCCAGCGCCGCGAGACGCACTCGCCCCGGGCGATCCTAGCGATCGTCATCGCGACGATCCTGATCCTCGTGTTTGCCTGGCTTGCTCTGGAGCTTATGCTGTCCCTCCTGCATCTGCCAGCACTTCTGGTCGCCCCGACGGACATGCTCACCGCCACGGCCCGGCTGGCAACCTACCCACCGGCGGTAGTCGCCAGCGCCGCCGTCCTCGTCACCGTCATCGGGCTGGTCCTGATCATCGCCGCCCTCGCGCCCGGCCGACGAGCACGTCACCTGATCGACACCGAACGTGCCGTAACCGTCGTGGATAACGAGGTCATCGCCTCTGCTCTCGCCCGGACCGCCGCCGAGGCCGGAGGGGTCGCTCGAGACAACGCCCTGGTCACCGTCTCGTACCGCCGCGCGGTGATCCGAATCACTCCGACCTCCGGAGTGCCGGTTTCATTCGCCGCCGTGACCGAGGCGGTGACGGAGCAACTGCAGTCATTCGGTCTGCGGCCTCCCGTAACGGCGCGGGTCGTCATCGATGCGGCCGGAAAGGTCGGAGCATGAACAACACCAACCGGGCCCTCAACCGTTCACTTGTGCTGTTTGCCGGCCTGATCCTCTTCGCGTCCGGTGTCGGAGCGTTCCTGCTGGCCACCGACCCAAGTATCCGCAACGGGTGGTCGGCCGCAGCGACCCGCACGCAGGTGAGCCTCGCCTCTGCTCTCACGGCACCCGCGGTCACGCGGAACGGACCAGGATGGTTGTCCATCGCGGCAGTAGTTGCCCTCCTGCTCCTTATCGTGCTTCTGTTCGTTTTCGTCTTCCGGCAGGGGCACGGACACACCAGCAAGCTGTTCCAGGAGGGCACCACCGGCCGTGGTCGAACCGTCATTGACGCAGCACTGGCCGAGCACTTGCTTCACGACTCGCTCACTGGCCGCCCGGAACTCATCACGACCAGCGTGTCCACCTACACGGTGCGACACGCTGCCGTGCTGAAGGTTGCTGTCACCTGCCGTCGCGGCGTTTCACCACGACATGTCGCGACTCTCATCGAAGCCACGCTTCGCGCCCTTGACACGCTGCTCGGGGCAGAGTTCCCGGCACTGGTCCAGATCGGCGGCGGCATTCGCACCCGACTTGCCAAGTCCACCCGACTCACGGCGACCACCGAGCCCGAACCCTCAGACCTTCTCGCGTCTGCTACACGGCCTGCGGCAGCGGAGCAGCCTGAAAGAGTTCCCGCATCGTGAACTGCTCGTCGTCGGGGTAATCGCGGGCATGTCTTCTTTTCCGTCGCGACCTGCCTGATCGCGGGTGCCGATCAGGGTACGGCGGGATGGCCGTTGTGTGCGCGGGGATGAGTAGACGCGTCGGATCCTCCTTCGCCTTCCCAGCGCGCTTCGGATTCGGCTGTTGCGTCGGCGCGCGCGAAGGTGACGGCCGCGGCGGCGAGAGCGACGAGCGCTACACGGTCGGTTTCGCGCTGCGACTTCTCCATCAGTTCAGCTTCCAAGCGTTCGTGGGCTGCTGCGGTGTCGACGCTGATGACGTGCAGCCGTTCGGCGATGGCCGCAGCGAGCCCGTCAGTGAGTTCCTCCAGGTTGGTGTTTGCGATCTCGAGCCGGCGATCGGAGACCCGGAGCTCCGCGGCGGGGTATCCGGCGGCGGTGAGAGCGTCGCGGGTGTCGTTGTCGTGGATGGCGTCAATCTCCGCCCGGGTGGGGCGGCGGGTGAAGACGGCGGAGACGGTGTACCGTTCCGGAGCCTCAGGGGTGAGCAGAGTGGACGGTAGCGCATCCGTGAGGACGGCGCCGACTTCGAGTTCGGTGGAGGGAGACCGGTTGAGTGTGTTCATGATCTGACATTACGCGCCGTGGATGTGCGCGCACACAGCCTCGATGGTGGTGTGTTGCCGGAGTCAGACGGACTTCTTCCGACGGGCGTTGCGGCGGACGAGGGCGAAGATCAGGGTGCCGACGAAGAGGATGATGCCGATGATGGCCAGCCAGAGCAGGCCCTTGATGGCGAACCCGACAACGGCCAGGATCGCCCACACGATCAAAAGGATCACGATTACGGTCAACATGGTGCTTACGGTACCCGCGAATGCGGAGCCCGGTCATGAGCGACCGACCTCGCACGCTTCTGGCTAGAAAAGCGGCAAAGTCATCGATGCTGGCTGACCGAGTTCTCGCCGCGCACGCAACGTGGTCGAACGTTGCTTCACCGCCTCAAGCATTGTCGAGGCCTCGCGACAAGATCAGACAAGGCTGGCCGCAACGACCACACCGGGGCTGCCTAGCCGCGACCCTCCACTGGCTCTACGCCCGGTTTCGCAGCACGGCCCAGGGCAGCCCGACGTGGTGGTTGGATCCAGAACGTGTTGGCTCCCGGCGCTTCATTTGCGGGTGGGTCGCTTCGGACGTGCAGTTCCCGCCCGCGGGGGTCTTCTCCCGCGGCAAGATCGAGAAGCGCGTGCACTGCTTCATCGAGGGTTCGGGCGTCGATGTTGTGGATGCGTGCGGCGGGTTCAGGTTTCCAGTAGCACTCGATACGGAATTGGGAGTCGTCGTGGGTGATCGAGCCGACGAGGGCGGATTCGTTGCCGAAGTCCTCAAACAGATTCCACTCGGGGTCTTCTTGGATTTCATAGAGCGTGTAGGTGTGGCCATTGCGCCCGAACACACGTCCAGATCTGGACATGATTTCCCCCGTCCACCGCGCGAGGTTGGGAGGAATGCTCGGAAGTGGGGGTGCGGGGTCTAGGCGGCGACCGGGTCACGGATCCGACTCACACAGTCTGATGCCTCCACTCTAGATCTGCTCGGTATATAAAAATACTAGCCAAGCTAGAGAAATGCTCATGGCGACGGGACCTTCGACCTACCGGCGCCGCTCCGTAGCCCGTAGCGTCTGTGTCACGGGTAGCTCCCGGGTAACCGAAGCGAGATCGGTTCATTCATCCCTCCGATCACGTCACGCCGCGAAACCATGTCACATGGATCACGGGTACAGGTTGCAGTGAACGAGGCGGTGCCCCGCGGGGACACCGCCTCGACCCCCTCAAGCCTGGAGACGTTCAATCGCCTCAGAGAGCGACGTGCTCGTGGACGAAGCATTCGAATCCCTCGCCGCAGAACCCCGAGAACGCAATCAGGCGCGCGTGGTGGCGCTCTGGGGTGCCCTGGATGCGTTACCCGACAGCGATCCCGACCGATTTCACAAAGCACGACGCGCAAACCTGGCGGATCCATCCGAAGAGGCAGAATCCGCCGATTAGATGTCGCTGGACGAGCAGTCGGCACCCGCACCCGAAGCGGGTCCGTTCACTGCATTCCCCGCGGCAGACTGGCCGCACATCTCGCGGGGGCGAGATGTGCGGCCAACATGTTTATCAGCATTTCCTTGTCCGAACTTGAACCCCGGATCCTCAAGCGTGTAGATCTCAAGGCTTTGACGCGTGGCTCTGCCTGGGTGCGATCGAAGCGATCTCCGACCAGGCGGTTCATGGTCGCCACTCGCCGGCGGCTATAGGTCTGCGATGCCGCCTATGTCGTGACATGGTGCGGCTTCGTTCCCTCTTGTTCGTCCCTGACATCTTCTTGCGCCGCATCGTGATAAGGAACCCTGTCCTTACGGGCCGCCGGCGTGGCAGCTGGCATTTCCGGCGGCTGGCTCGGTGCGTTGATTCGTCACCCCGATCACAGGCCGGACTGCATCGCTCCTGTCCGCACATCCGCAAGCGACCAACAAGCGTTTGGGAGCCCGAACTGCTCCGACGGCGAGGCCCGTGCCGAACGGTTGAGGGGGTCGAGCTCGTCATGCTCGCGCGCGTGTCGTGGTGGAAGGATTATCCCCTTCACGGCGAAGTCGACACGCGTACCCCCCGCTGACGTCGGAGTACGCGGCACCGGCCGGACAGGAACGGATAGGGAACGAAAGCCGGGCCTATTCACATATGGGCGGCGTACCGTTCGAAGATGATACAGAGTGAGAAGCCCCGAACAACAACCAGAGCGGTCTCCGCAATGGGAACCGCGGCCGATATGCGAGCAGGACCAATCCGGCTACATGTCCCAGCGCCTCAAATCCCCGAATCCCGTCTCGAGGCTGCGCTCGACCCTCCGCGCTCGATTCGTGCCCGGGCAACTGCCCTAGAGCCCGCGTTCCGGGCGCACTTGACCAAATCAGTCGGTGCCTCGTCCGACCCCGACGCGCCCCGAGAAGGCCTTGTCATCCTGGATCACAACGGCAACAAGTTCTCAGTCAGGGTCAGCATGGCCCTGATCTTTCAGAAGCATGCAGCGCTAGTCCGTGCCGCAGGAGAATCCGCTCTCGTGGTACTCGCGCACGTCGACGGCGTCGAACTGCTCCTGATCACGCCCACGACTCCCTTTCATTTCGATGCTTCACTCGTGGTGAGCCGGGGAAGAACAACCCGTGCCCCTCTGAATCGCCGCACACACGGACTCCCCACGGCCGAACTTCGTCCACCGGAGCTCACGCTCTTGACCTAATCGTGGCATGGACGGTCGTCGCCTGCCCGCGTCGCCGGTGGTGTCGAGCGGCCTAACCGTTTGCGCATCGCGCACGAGGGGCGAGTAGCGTCCGCGCCCAGGTCGGCGGCGCTGGGGCAACCAGCCGCGAGGCCCACGGCGGTGGGCCAATGGAATGAGGTAACTGGCATGCTACCGAAGACTGGCATCAGATCGCGGATTCAGCTGCTCGCACAGGCTGACATCAAACACTCAAGCGGTTGTCAGTCCCGGTCGGACCGCGGCTGCCCGCCAGGAATCTGATCAAGTCGGTGTCGGAATATCTTTCGACTTCCGATTCGAGCCAAGGCGCGTGGGGCGCAGCCTCACCTCTTCCGGTTTGATGCAAGACAGCCCGATGAAGGCTCGCTTCTTGCTCGCGTGCCCACACTTTGCCCACACTTTTCTGAAATCACATTGAATCGACGTGATCACCTGGACATGAAAAGGCGCGAAATTCTGCGGAATTTCCGCCTAATTGGGGCGCTCGACGACGTCTGGCGGGGGTTCGATTCCCCCCATCTCCACCATTCGGTCGTCGTCGCGCGTTGTTGAGGTTCAGGCCCTCGGGCCGGCGCCCGCTTCCGAAGGCTCGTCGCCCTCGTCCCGTTGCCGTGGCCCCGCCGCCACTCACGGGAGCTGCCGCTCATCCGGCGTACGCATTTCTCCGTATCCCCGCCGCGCGCCCGTTCCTCCATCATGGGGGTTGGAGGTGGACCCCCATGTCTGAACCGGAAGCGGCCGACGTCGACCACGTCGAGGAGCGCACCCTGATCGCCTTCCCCGTGTCGGTGGTCCCCGTGCACGAGCACGCGCACCCGCACGCGGCCGATCATTCCTGAGCGATCCTCACTGAGAATCCTCGAATATTGCGAGCCAGCGGAACCCGGACGGTCGTATTCTGTCGCGCAGGTGCGCCGGGGGCGCAGCGCGGGCGCGATCATGGATGTTCGGGCACAGGTTCTGTCGGTCAGCTACGACGTCGACGGCGTCGTCGGGACGGACGCGCGCGTGCGCACCATCGCCGAGTCGCTCGACGGGCTCCTCCCGTCGGACCACTCCGGGTGGGCCGACATCGGAGCGGTGCCCGGTGATGTCACCCTCATCGCCCGCTACGGCCCGGAGCGCCCCGTCATCGTGGACGCCGTGAAGCGGACGGCCGACGCGCATCCGACGATGCTGGCCTTCCGCCGCCGCCCGCAGTCCGTGGATCCGATCCGCTTGAGCGACCAGCTCGAGCTTCGGCAGTGGCGCCGGCACGAGGTCTACTCCGACCTGTTCCGGCTGATGGGTACCACCTATCAGCTCGCGCTCCCGGTCCGACCGCTGGCGAGCGGCCGGCTGCGGACCTGGGTGTTCAACCGGGCGCACCGCGATTTCGACGACGACGAGCTCGAGCTGGCCCGCCGGCTGCAACCCCTCCTGGCCGCGGTCGACCCGGTCGCGGCCGACACTCGCCCGGCCGTTGCGTCCCCGGCGTTGGCCGCGCGGTCCGGCCTCACCGCCCGCGAGGCGGAGATCCTCGGAATGCTCGGCGACGGGATGACCGCCCACTCGATCGCGTACGTGACCCGGGTCAGCCCGCGGACGGTGCAGAAGCACATCGAGCACATCTACGCGAAGCTGGGCGTGCACGACCGCGTCTCCGCCGCCCTCCTCGCCGCGGACCGGCTCACGCGTCCGTAGTTCTGCGTATGGCGCCGCCTGCCGGACATAGGCCACGATCGCAGCGATCGGGGGTGCACGATGCTCATCCAGGCGGCCGCGTGCGCGGTCGTTGCCGTGGCGCTGCTGGCGATGCCGCCAGGGCAGCACGCCCACGTCGGCACGTCGACGGACCGGAACGCGACGGTCGTCTACATCGACCCGTTCGAGCACGCCGGGGTGCGTCCGATCGCCTACACGCCGCCCCGCTGACCTGAAGGAGACTCCCATGTCCGTGATCGTGATCATGAAGATCCCCGCCGACACCGACACCTTCCGGGCGTCGCTCACCGAACGCGCCGACGACTACCGCTCGCTCAAAGAGCAGGCCCAGGCCGCGGGCGGCATCCACCACCAGTACATCGTCGGCGACGGCTTCGGAGTGCTGCTGGACGAGTGGGAGAGCCTGGAAGCGTTCCAGGCGTTCTTCGCCCAGCCGGCCATCCAGGAGTTCACCGCGGCGGTCGGCGGTGACACGAGCGTCCCCGCGGAGGTCACGGTGGGGGTCGCGGTGGACTCGCCGGACAAGTACTGAAGGCGCGCCGTCGGCGCGGTGTGTCGCCCTGCTCGTCCGCTTGCGATCGAGCAGATATCGAGAAGCGCGCTCCTCGTCCCGGACCGTAGATTGAACGCAGTTCGTCCGATCGAAGGGGACACTCATGGCCGACACCACGTTCAGCACGGAGGAGAAGGCGGCGATGCGCGCCGCCGTCGCCGAGAAGAAGGCGCAGCAGGCCGGGGCGGACGCCGCCGCCGCGTGCGCGGAGGCGATCGCGGCGATGACCGGCGCCGACCGCGAGCTCGCGGAGGCCTTCCACCAGCTCGTCATGGACAACACCGACCTGGCGGCGAAGACCTGGTACGGGATGCCGGCGTACGCCGACGCCGACGGCAAGGTCGTCGTCGCGTTCAAGCCGGGGTCCAAGTTCAAGATCCGCTACGCCACGATCGAGTTCCAGCAGCCCGCCGCCCTGGACGACGGCAACGTCTGGCCGGTCGGGTTCGCCCTGACCGGGCTGGAGGACGCCGACAAGGAGCGGGTCGCGCAGCTCCTCCGCACGGCCGTCGGCGGCTGACGCGACGCGACCCGCACCGCTGCGCGCGTCGCGGCCGCGGACGTGGTTGGATGAGCGCGTGACGCACTCTCCCGACGGCCTGCCCGCTGCCGCGCGCTCGCGCGTGGAGCAGCAGGCCGCGAGCGGGGTGCGCTCGTCGCTCTTCTCCGCTCCGGCGGCGGCCGCGGCGCGCAGCGCGGGGCTGCTGGCGGTCGGGGAGGTCTTCGGCGGCATGGTCGTCAACCTCGGCTGGACCGGCACCGGCTGCGCCTGGTGGAGTGCGACCGGGCCGACGATCGGTCCGGCCACGATGCTGAACCGCACCGCGTGGCGTTCGCCGGTCACCACCTCCGGCGGCACCACCTACGCCGGCTTCGCGCCCTACGTGAAGGCGTTCGAGTCCGCCTGGTACGGCGCGGTGCGGCGGATGCTCGCCGAAGCCCGCGCTCTCGGCGCCCACGGCGTGGTCGGTGTGACCGTGCGGCGCTCCCGGCTGGACGGGTCGGCGTGGGAGTTCACGGCGCTCGGCACCGCGGTGCGCTCCGACGACCCGCTGCTCGTGCCGTACCCGAAGAACCGTGGCGACGTGTGGAGCACGAACCTCTCGGTCGAGGACACGGCCTCCGGCATCCTCAGCGGCTACGCGCCCGGCGAGCTGCTGCTCGGGATCTCCGTCTCGACCAAGCACGAGGACTACGAGCTGCGCACCCAGCGGACGAGCTGGGTGAACGGCGAGGTGACGGGGATGACGGAGCTCATCCAGGCGGCGCGTGCGGAGGCCCTGCACCGGCTGGAGAGGCGCGCCAGCGCGGCCGCCGGCGCCCAGCTCGTCGTGACCGACCTCCACCTGGGGGAGTTCGAGACGCCGTGCGGCGAGGAGAAGGACCTCCACGCCGAGGCCACCGTGATCGGGTCCACCCTGATCCCCGTCCCGCGCTACAGCCGCCGCGCCGAGCTGTCCGCCGTCAGCACCGTCATCCCGCTCAGCGACCTGAGTCCGCGCGTCTGAGATTCACCACCCGAGACCCACCACCCGAGAGGAACCGCCGTGTCCGACCCGTTCTCCAGCGTCACCCTGCCCAGCGACGCACGGGCGCGCCTCGCCGACGGGAAGGCGCGGCTGTTCACCTCCGACCTGTCGGTGAACGAGTTCCTGCTCGTCCGGCAGGCGGGATTCCGGCCGGTCGGCCTCGTGCTCGGCTCCAGCGTCTACCATGTGGGAATCCAGGCTCGTAAGTGGAGCAAGAACATGGAACTCGAGAAGCTCAGCCAGGCGATGTACCACGCCCGGGAGCTCGCGATGACCCGCATGGAGGCCGAGGCCGACGCGCTCGGCGCGGACGGGATCGTCGGGGTGCGGCTCGAGATCGAGTTCAAGGAGTACGGCAACGACCTCGCCGAGTTCGTCGCGGTCGGAACGGCCGTGGTCGCCGACGAGAAGCCGCCGACCGGCACCTGGCGCAACAACAAGCGGATGCCGTTCACCTCCGACCTGTCCGGTCAGGACTTCTGGACGCTCATCCAGTCCGGCTACGTCCCGCAGGGCCTCGTCATGGGCACCTGCGTCTACCACATCGCCCACCAGGGCATGATGGCGACCATGAACAACCTCGGCTCGAACGTGGAGATCACAGCGTTCACCGAGGCGCTCTACGACGCCCGCGAGCTTGCGATGGGCCGCATGCAGGCCGAGGCGGAGGCGCTCGACGCGGAGGGCGTCGTCGGCGTCCAGCTCCTGTCGCTGCCGCACCGCTGGGGCGGCCACACCACCGAGTTCTTCGCCATCGGCACGGCGGTCCGCCCGCTGCGCGACGACCACGTCATTGCCACCCCCAACCTCGTCCTCCCGCTGACCGACGGCGGACGATGACCGAACCCGCCGAGGCGACCGCCGACCCGCAGACGTTCCTGACCGACCTGGTCGAGAGCGTCGGGGGCGCCCTGCCGCCGGCGCTCGCCGCCCGGGTGCTGGTGGTCGAGCGGAAACGGACGCTCGCCGACCGCGTCTCCGGCCGGCCGGGGTCCATCACCCGGGTCAGCCTGATCGGAACCGAGGAGACCCTCACTCTCGGCTACGAGCCGGGGCCGCACTGGCAGGGGGAGGCGCACCGCGTCTACGGCGGGGTGACGATCGCGCGCCGCGCCCTCGGGCTCGGGGACTGGCTCACCGCGTTCGCGGGACGGGTCGCGGCCCTCGCCGCGGAGGCCGCCGGGGACGCCGCCACCTCCTCGCGCGCGTTGCAGACCCTCGGCCTGGAACCCGCCGGGTCGGAGATCCAGGTGCGGGACAGCGCGATCGAGGGCGACCTCCGGACGCTGCCCGCGCGCCTCGGCCACCGGGTGCCGGACGAGGCGGTCGCGCTGGTCGGGCGGATCGGCGACCTCCTGATCGACGCCCTCCCGCGGGTCGCCGGGCAGGGCGAGCCGGAGGTCGTGGTGCGACGGACGGCGACCGTCTACCTCCCCGATACGCTGCGCGCGTACCTGTCGCTGCCGGCGGACTGGGCGGCCGACCACGTCTTCCCGGACGGCACGACCGCCGCGGCGGCGCTGGTCGGGCAACTCGCGGACCTGGAGCGGGCGGCGAAGCGGATGCGGGACGCCGCCGTCGAGCAGGACGCGTCGGCGCTGCTGGTCAACGGGAGGTTCCTGTCGGAGCGGTTCGGGGCCTCGCGGCTCGACCTGCCCTGAGCCCACCTGCACTGACTCGACCGGCCCTCAGCAAGCCGCGCGCGCAGGCCCCGCACCGCGTCAACTGCTCGTGTTCGAGTGCGACCTCTCCAGGTAGCTGCGGGAGCGGGAGACCTGCTGCTCCAGCGCGTCCACCGTCTTCGCCATGCTCTCGACCGCCTTCACGCGGTAGCTGTCGATGGAGTCCATCGTCGCGAACACGTTGTCGAAGGCGTGCTGCAGCGTCTCCAGGCTGACGCCGGTGGACACGGCGTCCTCGTGGACGCGCGCCGTCTGCTGGCGCAGCAGCTCGCCGGTGCGGTCGATCATGGAGTTCGTCGCGTCGTTGAGCGCGCTGATCTGGTCGAGCACCAGCTCCTGGTTGCCGAGCGCCTGCGCGACGATGATCGCGGTGCGGAGGGCCGCGACCGTGGTCGTGCGGGCGCGCTCGACGCCCTTGATCAGCTCCACGTTGTTCTTGCGGATGGCGTCGAGCGCGAGGTAGCCCTGCACGGAGACGGCGATCTGCGTCGTCAGGTCCTGGCGGCGCTGGCGGATGGGGAACAGCGCGTCGGCGAGCAGCGCGTCGGCGCGGCGCGGGTCGGTCGCGCGGAGCTCGGCGGCGCGCGCCTCGATCGAGTCGTCGAGGGCCTTGGCGAGCGTGGCGTACTCGCCGAGCTTGCCCATCGTCGCCCACAGGTTGGTGCGCTCCAGGTCGATGGCGGCGTTGTCCTTGAGGAGGGCGTCCTGGCCGGAGATGAGCGCGGTGATGATCGCGTCGAGCTGCTTCTGCGCCGGCTGGTACCGCTCGAAGTACCGCATCAGCGACTTGCCGCCCGGCAGCTTGCCGAAGAAGCCCTTGGAGCCGGCGAGGTTCGCGTGGCCGGGGTCGAGGTCGGTGATCGTCGTGCGGAGCTGCTGCAGCGTCTGCGCCACCTGCGTCTGCGGGTCGGAGGGGCCGCCGCGACCGCGGGCCGCGGCGAGCGAGGACTCCGGCCGCTGCAGCATCCGGTTGGACACCTCGGAGGACGACCGGATCTCCTGGACGCCCATCCGCGCGATCTCGTCGACGCGGCGGGTGAACTCGGGACTGCCCGGCTCCACCCCGGCGAGCCCGGCGACGAACTCGTCCGCCTTGGCGGCGAGCTCGGCCCGCTTGTCGGGCGGCACGGCCACCATCCCGACGGCCTGGTCGCCGCCGACCTCCGGCACCGCGGCGGGAGGCGTGAGGTTGACCCCGGCCGGCGGCTGCTCCGGAGGCGTCAACGGCTGGTTGAGGTCGAGCTCGGACATCGGTACTCCTCCCCGGGGTCGGGCGCGGAACGGTGCTGCGCCCGACGACAAGACACTTGAGCCAACACTAGAACGAACAGTGCGGCCCACGCGCGCGGTTCGGGTGACTCGCAGGTGGGCGATCGCCCTACGCCGTCGGCTCCCGGTCCTTCCCGACCGCCGGCGTGAACCCGGTGACCGGCTGGCTCTCGTCGAACGCCGCCGCCCGCCGGCGGAAGCCCCGCGTGAGCACCAGCAGATACGCGAACCCGATCGCCGTCCAGATCAGGCCGCCGATCAACGCGTCCGCATGCAGGTTCGCCCACAGGATCCCCGTGAGCAGCATGCCGATCCCGGGGAGGACGATGAAGCGCACGATGTCGCCGAACGTGCGCCTGCGGCCCTGCCGGATGGCGAACCAGGCGATCACCGAGACGTTGACGAAGGTGAAGGCGATCAGCGCGCCGAAGTTGATGAACGCCGAGATCAGCTCGAGCGAGAACGACATCGCCAGCAGGCAGATCGCGCCGACCAGGACGATGTTCAGCGTGGGCGTGTGCGTCTTCGGGTCGATGTACCCGAAGAAGCGGCGGGGGAGGACGTTGTTGCGGCCCATCACCAGCAGCATCCGGGACACCGACGCGTGCGACGCCAGGCCGGAGGCGAGCGTGGCCGCGAAGCCGGCCGAGACGAAGATCGCCTGGAAGACCGGGCCGCCGACGAGGAGGCCGATCTGAGGGAGCGGGTCGTCCGTGAACTCGCCGAACGGCGCGTTCGTCGGGAATCGGAGCTGCGTGAAGAACCCGGCGATGAGGAAGATCGCCCCGCCGATCACCACCGTCAGCAGGATGGCGCGCGGCATGACCTTCGGCGTCTTCGCCTCCTCGGCGTACATCGTCACCGCGTCGAAGCCGATGAACGAGAAGCAGACCACCGTCGCTCCGGTGAGCACGGCCGAGAGGGTGACGCCGTCGTGGAAGAACGGCTTCACCGAGGCGACCGTGCCGTCGCCCGCGCCGTTCGCGAGCTGCGCGACCACCATGGCGACGAACACCGCCATCACGACGACGGCGAAGACCAGCAGGATCATGTTGATGTTCGAGGTGCCGCGCATCGTGAAGTAGATCAGCGACGTCACCGACGCGCAGTAGAGCACGACCCAGATCCAGCCGGGGACGCCGGGGAAGACCTGCTCCAGGTAGAGCCGGATGATCAGGCAGTTCACCATCGGCAGCAGCACGTAGTCGATGAGGGAGGTCCAGCCGACCATGAAGCCGAGGTTCGGGTGGATGGACTCCCGCACATACGTGTAGGCCGACCCGGCGCTCGGGATGGCGCCCGCCATCTTGCCGTAGCTGACCGCGGTGAACATCATCACGACAAGCGCGACCAGGTAGGCCGCCGGCACGGCTCCGTTGGTCTCGTCGGAGACGATGCCGAAGGTGTCGAACACGACGGTCGGCGTCATGTACCCGAGGCCGAGACCGACGATGGCCCACAGCCCGAGGCTGCGGCGCAGCGTGCCGGATCGCGCGGGCGCGGGCGCAGTGGACGTCGTCATGGGCTCTCCTTCGGGAACGGATCGGCGCACCGGCAGGGGGCCAGCCGGTCGACTTTCCGCGACCCTAGCAGGAGAAGAGCACTTTTCTGAAAGAACCCACAGAAACGCGAGCGTGTCGCTCAGCGCGTGGAGGTCGCGATCACCCAGTCCAGCGCGACCGGCAGCGCCGTCAGCACCGAGACGTGGCCCTCGCGCGGCCGCAGCCAGAGCTCGCCGCGGCGCAGGCGCTCCAGCATCCAGCCGGCGTGCGTGGCCGGGATGACGCGGTCGCGTCCGCCCTGCACGAGGAGAGTCGGGGCGGTCACCGCGCCCAGTTCGACGCCCCACGGGGTGACGTACGCGAGGTCGTCGTCCACCTCGCCGGTGTGCCCCTCGGCCGCACCGGCACCGGCGTCGGCTCCGAGCGCGGCCCACGCACCCTGGAGGGTCTCGTAGTCGCGGTCCGTGAACGACTCCGGCTCGAACTCGGCGGTCTCGGCGCACGCCGCGCGGGCGTCCCGGCCGGCGAGCGCGGCGCGCAGGCCGCCCGGGTCGGCCATCCCGGCGAACCAGTCGACGTCGCCCCAGTACGGCGCGATCCCGGCCAACGACACCACGGCGCTCACCCGCGAGGGGGCGAGCGCCGCGCAGGCGAGCGCGTGCGGGCCGCCGCCGGAGGCGCCGAGCGTGGCGAAGCGGTCGACGCCGAGCGCGTCGAGGACGGCGAGCACATCGGACGCCGCGTCGGCCACGGTCCGGCCCGCTAGGGCGTCGGAGCCCGGGTAGCCGGGCCGGGCGACCGAGACGACGCGGAGGCCGCGGGCGGCGGCCGCGTCCGCGATCGGCTGGATGACGGCTCCGGTCTGCGGCGTGCCGTGGTGCCAGACGACGACAGGAGCGTCGGAGTCATCCGCGCCTCCCGTGTCGAAGAACCGCACCGCCCGGCCGTCGGGACGTGTGACGCTCCCGACCCGGCCTCCCGTCAGCTCCGCCATCCGTCCACCTCGGCCTGCAGCTCGGCCTTTCGCCCGGCGCTCGCGAACGACGCGTCGATGGAGGTGCGTGCGAACCGCTCGGTCTGCTCCGCCGTGACGCCGAGCGCGTCCCGGATCGCGAGGTAGTTGTCGCCGATGTAGCCGCCGAAGTAGGCCGGGTCGTCGGAGTTCACCGTGACGCGGACCCCCGCGGCGTCGAGCCGCAGCAGCGGGTGCGCGCTCAGGTCGGGAACCGTGCGCAGCCGGACGTTGGACAGCGGGCACACGGTCAACGGGATGCCGTCCGCGGCCAGGCGCGCCATCAGCTCCGGGTCCTCCGCCGCCCGGATGCCGTGGTCGACGCGCTCCACGCCGAGCAGGTCGAGCGCCTGCACGATGTAGGCGGGCGGGCCCTCCTCGCCGGCGTGCGCCACCGCGTGCAGCCCGGCGTCCTTCGCCCGGGCGAACACGTCCGCGAACAGCTCCGGCGGATAGCCGACCTCGGCCGAGTCCAGCCCGACCCCGAGCAGCCGCTCGGGCCGGGTGAGCGCGGCGGTCAGGATGGCGTCGGCGGACTCCACCGGCTGGTCGCGCAGGAAGCACAGGATGAGGCCGCCTGACATCCCGAGGTCGCGCTCGGCCTCCGCCAGCGCCCCGCTGATCCCGTCCACGACGGCCTCGATCGGGACGCCGCGCGACACGTGGGCCTGCGGGTCGAAGAACAGCTCGGCGTGCCGCACACCCTGCGCGGCGGCCGTCCGGAGGTAGCGGCGGGTGAGCTCGGCGAAGTCGTCCTCGGTGCGCAGCACGGCCATCGTCGCGTAGTACAGATCGAGGAACGACTGCAGGTCGGAGAAGTCGTACTGCGCGGCAAGCTCCTCGACGGACGCGTACGGCAGCGCGACACCGTTGCGCCCGGCGAGCTCGAACGCCAGGTCGGGTTCGAGGGTGCCCTCGATGTGCAGGTGGAGTTCGGCTTTCGGCAGGGCGAGCAGGGCGTCGTCGGAGGGCGGCGTGGTCATGGTTCGATCCTCCCACCGAACGGGGCCGGGATGGTCATCGGGGCGGGACGGTCATCGGGGCGCGGCGGAGGCCGGGACGCGCCGCCGTGCGGCTCGCCGCAACGCGTGCGCCGCGCCGGCCGCGACGAGGACGAGGACCACGCCTGCCGCTGCGGCCACGGCCTCGGTCAGGCCGATCGCGCCCCAGAGCGGCCCCATGATTCCGTTCGTCACCGCAAGGGTGACGCCGGTGGCGGTGGCGAGCACGGAGGTCGCGGTGGCGCGGATCACGTCGGGAAACAGCGCCTGCGCCCACACGGCGAGCGTGGTGAGTGCGACGCCGAGCATCACCTCGGCGAGGACGTAGGCGACGATCGCGCCCGCGGTCCCGAGCAGCACCGCGCCGAGGCCGATATTGAGGACCGTCAGCGCGACTGCGAGCACCCCTGTCGCCGGGAGCCGCCTCGTCCCGTGCGTCGCTCCGGCTCCCGCCGCGATCGCAAGGGACAGGACCAGCAGGACGACGCCGAGCAGGCCGTCCTCGACCCCGACGATGTCGGTCGCCATCGGCTGCCAGGTCAGGATGACGATGCCCAGATCGATGGAGGTCAGCATGCCGAAGAGCAGCAGCATCCGTGCGCGGCGTGAACCGACAACCCGGACGCCCTGGAGGATGGAGCGACCGATCGGAGTCGCCGCGCGCC
Source organism: Leifsonia sp. EB34 (assembly GCF_041260585.1). Taxonomy (NCBI): domain Bacteria; kingdom Bacillati; phylum Actinomycetota; class Actinomycetes; order Micrococcales; family Microbacteriaceae; genus Leifsonia; species Leifsonia sp. EB34. Next base: position 98,668 of record NZ_JBGCCV010000001.1, on the reverse strand, counting down.
GCGGCGAGTCAGGCCACGCGAACGTGACCCAGACCGCCGCGGCGACGAGCAGCGCGCCCGCCAGCGCGATGGCGAGCCCGTCGGTGGCCGCCCGGCCGCCCAGCGCGACGAGGATCGCGCCGGCGGCCGCGGCCGTCCACCGGATCGTCTCGGTGCCCCGAATCGCGGTGTCGCCGTGCTCGGCGGCACCGTGGGCGTTGAGCGTGTTCACCAGGAGCGCCGTCGACGCTCCGCTGTGCAGGGCCAGCCCGGCGGTCCACAGCAGGATCGCGACGGCGAACACCGCGGGGGAGGCCGCGAGCGAGAAGACGACGAGCCCGACGCCCCAGACGAGAAGGCCGCCACTGACCAGCCGCTTGTGGCCGAACCTGTCACCCCAGGCGCCGCTCGGGGTGTCGAGAAGCAGCGCGGTGACCGCGGGCAGAGCGAGGAGGCCGCCGATCATCGCGGCCTCCAGGCCGCGCTGGCCCATGAACGTCACGAAGGTCGCGCCGAACACGAAGTCGGCGACCGCGACCAAGCCGGTCAGCACACGGACTTTGACGACAAGACTTCGCATCACGAATGTAAAGTCTAACCGCGCACGAGCGCCGTCTCATCCCACCGGCGTACTCGCATCCGTCCCATGCCGGATGCCGCGCCGACACCACCCCCATACGCTCGACTCCGTGCCCTTCCTCGCCCGCCGCCGCGCCGCCCTGATCGTGGTCGCGTTCGCCACCGTCGTCGCCGGCCTGACCGTCCACGAGACCTTCCAGAGCGCGGCCGGCGCGTTCGCGGGGGACGCGCTCTACGCGGCGCTCATCGTCCTGCTGGTCGCCGTCGTGGTGCCGCGGGCGTCGAGCGTGGTCGTCGGCGCTGTCGCCTTCGCGATCTGCGCCGCCGTGGAGGTGTTCCAGCTCACCGGTGTGTCCGCGCACCTGTCGGCGACGATCCCGGGCGCCGAGCTGGTGCTCGGGTCCACGTTCCAGTGGCCCGACCTGGTCGCCTACGCGGTCGGGGCGGCACTGGCTGCCGCGGTCGACGCGGGGGTCAGGAGACGCGCAGCAGGATCTTGCCGAGGTGGGCGGACGACTCCATCCTCCGGTGCGCCTGCGCCGCGTCCGCGAGCGGGAACACCGAGTCGATGACCGGGCGCACCCGGCCGGACTCCAGCAGCGGCCAGACGTGCTCGCGCACGGCGGCGATGATCGCGACCCGTTCGGCGAGCGGACGGGCGCGCATCGTCGTGCCCTGGAGGCGGGCGCGTTTCATCATCAGGAGACCCATGTCGACGCTGGCCGGAGTGCGGTCGCGCACGGCGATCGACATGATGCGGCCGCCGATGGCGAGGGCCTCCAGGTCGCGGGCGATGTACGTGCCGCCGACGATGTCGAGGACGACGTCGGCGCCGTGGCCGTCGGTGAACGCGCGCACCGCCTCCACGAAGTCGTCGGTGCGGTAGTCGACGGCGGCGTCTGCGCCGAGGCCGCGGCAGAAGGCGGCCTTCTCGGGGCTGCCCGCGGTCGCGATCACCGGCGAGCCGAGGGCGTGGGCGAGCTGGATGGCCATGCTGCCGATCCCGCTGGAGCCGCCGTGGACCAGCAGGGTCTCGCCGGGCCCCAGCGCGCCGAGGTCGAACACGTTCGACCAGACCGTCGCGGCCACCTCGGGCAGGCCCGCGGCCTCCACCGGGTCCACGTTGGACGGGATCGGGAGGACGAGACCGGCGTCCACCGTGACGTACTCGGCGTAGCCGCCGCCGGGCAGCAGCGCGCAGACGAGGTCGCCCTCGCGCCAGCGCCCGGGCTCGACCTCCGCGCCGACCGCGTCGATGACGCCGGACACCTCGAGGCCGGGCCACTCCGGGGCGCCGGGAGGCGGCGGGTAGAAGCCGCGGCGCTGGCTGAGGTCGGCGCCGTTCAGGCCGGCGGCGATCACGCGGATGCGGACCTCGCCGGGCGCAGGCTGCGGCTCGGGGACGTCGGCGACGGTCAGGACCTCCGCGTCGCCCGGCTGCGGCACGACCACGGCGCGCATCAGCGGACCGCCGATCCCGTGACGGGCTTGCGCCCCAGCACGTCCCGGATGCGCACCTTGCTCGAGTACTCGATCGACCCGTAGCGGAACAGCCGCACGGCCAGTCGGAGCACGACGTACGAGAGGGCGAACAGCTCGACGATGATGACGATCGCCTGCCAGAGCGGCAGCGACCCGAACGCGTTGAGGATCAGCGCGGTGATCGGCGCCGTGTACGGGAAGAACGCCAGGACCTGCACGATCGGCGCCTCCGGCGTGCTGACCGCGTAGCTGGACGCGTAGACCGGGATGACGACGGCGAAGACGACCACGGAGAAGAACGGGGCCGCGTCCTTCGCGGTCGGCATCACCGCGCCGACCGCGACGAGCGTCCCGGTGAACAGCGCGAACCCGCCGATGGTGATCAGCGCCCCGATGAGCATCTTCTGCGGGTCGAACACCAGCGAGCTCAGGTCGAGGTTCGGGAGGGCGAGCTGGTCGCGGAAGAACAGGTAGCCGACCACGACCGGCAGGGCGAACACCGCTATCTGGATGATGCCGACCGCGAACAGCGACACCACCTTGCCGACCAGGAGGTTCGTCGGGTTGATCGTCGTCAGGATCATCTCGGTGACCCGGTTCTCCTTCTCCTCCAGGGTCGAGTTGAGCATCTGGTTGCCGAGGAAGACGATCACGATGAAGAACGCGGCCAGGAAGATCAGCGGCGGCAGGATGCCCTGGAAGCCGGGCGCGACCGCGCCGTCCTTGAACGTGGTGGTGGAGGTGTTCGTCTCGCCGCGGAGAATCGCGACGTCCACCGGGCTGTTCAGCTTCTGCTCCACGCTCGTCGCCAGCAGCGACTGGGCGACGGCGGAGTACTTGCTGTTCGCGAACACGCCCGCGTCGGCCCCGTAGACCTTGATCGTCTGCTTCGACGGGTCGGCCGGGTAGTCGAAGAAGGCCGGAGTGCCGCCGATCTGCACCTCCTCGACGCCCGCGGAGCTGCTGGCGACCTCCTTGCCGCCGTAGCCGGCCGCGACGGTCGGGTCGACCAGGCCGGAGGCGTCGGCGTAGAGGAAGTCGAAGCGCGCGTTCTTCTGCTGGTCCGCGGTGTTGGCGCTGGAGACGTTCGCTGAGATGACGAGCGCGCCGAGCCCGAACACCAGGATCGGCAGGATCAGCGTCACCGCCCAGAAGCTGCGCTTCTTGATCGTGCGGGTGAACTCGAACCCGATGACGGTGGAGAGGTTGTGGCGGGCCATTGTCAGTCCTCCTGGCTCTCGGCGCCGTAGACCTCGACGAAGATGTCGTCGAGCGATTTGCGGGTGGGGGCGAAGCGTGTGACGTGGAGGCCGGCGTCCACCAGGCTCCGCAGGATCGCCGCGGTGTCGGCGTCGTTCGCGACCTCTAGCTCGGCGTGGCCGCCCTCGTCCGTCGCGACGCGGTAGGCGGGGGAGGCGGGGATGGTGCCGTCGTGGTCGACGTGGACGACCGTGCCGCCGAACTGCTCCTGCACCTCGGAGACCGTGCCGTAGGCGCGGGAGACGCCGTCCTTGAGGAGGATGACGCGGTCGCAGAGCCGCTCCACCTCCTCCATCTGATGGGTCACCATCATCACAGTGGAGCCGGCGCGCTTCTGGTCGTCGATGATGTCCATGAGCAGCCGCCGGTTGACCGGGTCGAAGCCCTTCGTCGGCTCGTCGAGGATGAGCAGCTCCGGCTGGTTCATGATCGTGACGCCGAGCTGCACCTTCTGCTGCTGGCCGCCGGAGAGCTTGTCGAGCCGGACCTTCTCCTTGTCGCCGATGCCGACACGCTCCAGGTATTCGCTCGACCAGCGCCGCGCCTTCTCGGCGCCGAGCCCCTTCAGCCTCCCGAAGTAGACCATCACGTCGATGACGGACTCCTTCTTGTAGAGGCCGCGCTCCTCCGGCAGGTAGCCGAGCCGCTCGCCGGCCTCCGGGGAGAACTCCTTGCCGTCGATGTGCAGGACGCCCGCGGTCGGCTGGTAGATGCCCAGCAGCGCGCGGATGGTCGTGGTCTTGCCCGAGCCGTTGCTGCCGAGGAAGCCGAAGGTCTCGCCGCGGACGATGTCGAACGAGAGGTCGCGGATCACGGTGGTCCGCCCGAAGTCCATGCGGAAGCCGGAGATGTGCACGAGGGGCTCGTCGCTGTGGGTGTTCACACGGTCGAGCCTATTGGGTGGAGGGTGCCGCAGTCGCGGGAAACCGGGCCTATGAAAGCGTTGTCCCGCGTTGCCTGCTCGGTGTATTACTCCGCTACGCGAGCGCGTCGAGGAGCGCCGCGTGCAGCAGCCCGTTCGACGCCAGCGACGAGCCGTGCGACGGCCCCGGCTCGCCTGTCACCGAGGTGAAGACGCCGCCGGCCTCCTCCACGATCGGGATGAGCGCGGCGAGATCGTAGGTCTTGACGTCGAACTCGCCCACCGCGTCCAGCAGCCCCTCGGCCAGCAGCATGTACGCCCACATGTCGCCGTACGCGCGGTCCCGCCACACCCGCCGGGTGAGCGCGACGAGCCGTTCGAGGTAGCCGGCCTGGTCCCACTGGGCGATGCTCTGGAAGCTGATCGACGCGTTCGCGAGGTCGTCGACCGCCGACACCCGGATGCGCCGCGGCTCGGCTCCCGCGGAGTCGGTCGTCCACGCGCCGCCGCCCGCGGCCGCCCACCAGCGCCTGCCGAGCGCGGGGGAGCTGACGACTCCGAGCACCGGCCTGCCGTTCTCGGCAAGCGCGATCAGCGTCCCCCACACCGGGACGCCGCGCAGGTAGTTGGAGGTCCCGTCGATCGGGTCGAGGATCCACTGCCGTGCGGTGTCGCCCTCGGTGCCGTACTCCTCGCCCAGGATGCCGTCGCCGGGCCGCTCGGCGGCGAGCGCCTCCCGGATGGCCCGCTCGACCGCCAGGTCGGCCTCGGTGACGAACGTGCGATCCGGCTTGGTGTCGACGTGGAGGCCGCGCTCCCGGAAATGCGCGGACGAGATCGAGTCGGCGAGGTCGGCGAGCCGCAGCGCGAACGCCAGGTCGTCGGAGAGCAGCGGGGCGGAGTCGCGTGCGTCGGTCACGCCAGGAGCCTAGCGGGCCACCGGCGGACACGCCCGGGCGGACGGCGGGGCCGGCTCGATTGGCGTCGCGCCCGAAACGGATGCTAATGTTGAGCCTCGGTCCGGGAAACCGGAGCGAATGCGCCTCTAGCTCAATCGGCAGAGCAATTGACTCTTAATCAATGGGTTCAGGGTTCAAGTCCCTGGGGGCGCACCCAACACCGCAGGTGGCGAGAAGCCCCCGATCCCTTGGAAACAGTGGGATCGGGGGCTTCTTCGTTGTGGTGAGCCGGTGCATGATCTGGCCGTTTGCCCACATTTTGCCCACATCTGATTTCGCCGCCGCGCATCCATCGGGCTTTTGGAGCACGCACGGGCAAGCGCGGAGGACTGATGTGGTCAGCTGACGCCGCCGTGAAGGCGAATCGTGTCCCGCAACCCTTCGGCACAAGAGATCGATAGCCTTCATCCATCAGTTGCCTCCTATCCGAGGTAATCGATGGAAAGCTGGTGCTGGAGTCGTGAAGTCTTTTGCGTGGGTGCCAATGGCCGTATGTGCGGTTGCAGTCGTGACCGGCTTGGCTACCGCGCTTATCGGCGTTCCGGGGGTCTATGGAACAACCTCCGTCCTGTTGCTTGCTGGCCTCGTGTTTGCCGTATCGCTGGGAGTCTCATACTTTGCGGTGAGGCAAGACGCGCGACGCACGTCGAGTGCATTCATTCGGGAACTCCTCTCACGAGGGTTCTGGGGCGCATCTCGCGCCTTTCGTGTGGGCTTCGTATCCCTCGCAGCAGTGGCGGTCGTGATATTTGCCGCTGGAGCTGTCGCGCTGCCTCGCGGAGCGTCGCTTGAGTCAGACGGGAACGGCTATTACAGCGTCAACTCCGGTCAACGGGTTGCGCTGACTCCGGCGGAGGCGCAGTACCTCCAGGACGCCCGGGACATCTTTCTGCCGATCGGGGGTGCCATGCTGCTCAGTACAATCTCGGTCGGCCTATTGCGTGGTTCCGCGCTTCTGCGCGGCCAGAAGCGGAGCGGACTCCGCTGGGGTCTGTAAGAGTATGAGGAGTCGTTGGGAGTCCCGGTAGTTTACGTCTGGTCTCAGGTCCAGACCGAGCCCACCCAGCTCGTCTTCGGAGTACCTGCATATCGGGACCACAGTTAGGCATTCGGATGGATCTGGATCAGAAGGCGGGTGTGTCGGCGTCCATTCTGCTCGGCACCTGGGAATAGCCGCTCCATGGGCTACGCCATTCTCCGACGCCAGGAACAAGCGGCTGGTATATCTGGACCGGCGACTTGGCTGACGAGGACGACTTCTTTCATCCCTGGCACTTGGCTCATCTGATCGTCCTTGATCCTGCGCTGCCTCGTCTTCTGGATGGACCTCCTGGCTCTCGATTCCTCATTGCGCCCGGCTATGAGGACGTGTGGCACGATGCATCGCTTCTCGATGTGTAGACCGCGGACTGTTGATGCGGGACGCAGCGGTAGGAGTTCCCGTTACAGTTAGGCACCTCAGCAACGGACTAAGCCATGAACAACTGGCCCGACGCGTGAGGAAGTGTCCGAACTCATCGACGAGACGACACGTCGGCATGTCGAGTGGTGCGTAGGATCGCGAAGAGCGCCTACGGAAGGCCCGGGCGTATCCCTGCCTGCCGGCGTGCTGCACGGCGTCCCCACGCGCGCGAAGCGTCGCAAGTTCGAGCGAGGCACACAGAAGCATCGGACATGGTTCTTCGCCTTCGTTGGTGAGGATGGCTATTTGGCCTTCCACGAGAGGCCATGAACGGTCGCGATTCATTGCGACGATGCTTGATGAAAGCCGGAAGGATGAACATCCCCCGCTTCGGACGACCATGGCGCAGCGACTCTGTTTCCGGGCACAGCTAGGGATCCTCCACGGCAAGCGTGCGGTGACGGATCCCTCAACGGGCGTGGGCAGCTGATCCGGGGGGCAGATGGTCGGTTAGAGTCCCAATATGCCGATCTATCGCCGCCATTCCAGTAAGACCGGGCAATGGGTCGAGGACCGTCTCCAGCCCTCCCGGTTGGCTGTTGAAGCCGATGCGGAGGTCTGGTTCGCGCTTCCGCGGGAGGGTAACGAGGATCAGGTCTGGGAAGCCCTGAACGGGAGGATCATTAGCGCCGACCTCGTGGAACTGCGGGCAGTCCCGGCCCTGGCAGATGGTGTGGGCTTTGGTGACAAGGTCACGGTGATTCCTTCCGCTGAGGGCTTTCTCGTTGTCAATGGCGTAGGAGAGCGAAGCACGTTCGCGACGTTTCGAATCTGGCTTGGTGAGGAAACCCCACAATCCGTGACGTGGCAGCAGGTTACGGAGACATTCGCCCAGCTCGGTTGTCTTGTCGACGTCTATTCGGAGAAGTTGATCGCGCTCGCGTGCGAAGCCAGAACGTTGACGGAGTCCGCGCGGAGTTGGAGTCGCTGTCTGGGGTCTCGGGACTGGCATGGGAACAAAGCGCGTAATTGCGCCCGATGGCGAGAGCAACGACGCCCGGTAGAGGACCCGCTATCGGGCGCCGCCTCAACTAGCCGCCTTGGTGTTCGGTGGGACGCTCATCATCCAGGGCATCCGTATGATCCGCGACGGCCGCGCCACGCTCCGCGAGGAGCCCATGCCAGACGAGCGGCGGCGGGGATCTTGATCGTCGGAACGGTGCTCGGGACGCTCGCCGCGTGCGAAATTCCGCCGGCCAACTGGTCGGCCGAGGTTAACAAGATGAGCACCGTCTCGGTGCTCCCGCTGAAGGATGGCTTCCCGGGATTAGCGGAGATGACCTCCTCGCGGGTCTGAATTGGGCGGGGGCGAGAGCGACGGGCTTTGACCTGTCTGCGGACGAAGTGCTAGCGAGGCTACCGGCATTGATACCGGCCGGATGGGGATGCTGTACCGCGCCTAAGTGATGCGACTAGTGTCCGAGAACATTCAATTCTTGATTCGAAAGCGGACGCGACGCGTAGATGAGGCGCACGGCCTTGGCGTCGGGGTAGCCGGTATCCGGCCCGCGATAAACGAGGGTCATGTCTGTTTTCTGCGCCACTCGTGCGGAAGCATGGTTGTGCTCAAGGAGATAGGCAACGACAGGAGCGTCGGGTCGCGATTGTTGGGCCGCGTTGAGAGCTTCGCGCGCCAACTCGGTGGCGTAGCCGTGACCTTGCGCGTCAGGGGCGAACCGGTAGCTAAGATTCCAGACGGAGCCTCCCAGAAGGTTGCATCCTCCGTAGCCGATGACCGACGACTGTCCTCGTCGACGCGCGATCCACGGTCCAAGACCGTCCGCCTGCCAGTTCTCGACCCACCGGTTCACGAGCTGAGCCGTTTGTCTTGGATCCGAATGCCGACCGGACGGGAAGTGAGCCCAGACACGGGGGTCACTAGCGATGGTGAAGACCTCCTCGACATCGTCGAGGGTCGGCTGGCTGAGTACAAGTCGGCTAGTGAGCGTTGCGCTCGGCTGGTCCGCGCCTGAAAGCATCACCTCAGACTAGATCAACGCTCCGCGTGCTGACGCCGTTAGCCGGTGCACAGCCGCACGCTCGCGCGTCTACGTCTGCGCGGCAGATCGACGTGCTCAAGGACTAACCGCAACTCGGTTCCGCAGCGTCGCGTCGAACGACCGTTCCGTGCGTCGACCGCGATTCGGAGAGGAACAGCCTTCTAAGATGTCCCCGTGTCCCGTGACTTCACCGACGAGGAGCGAATACTCCTTCGCTTTCTAACTGCGGGCGAGGATCCGACAGGGACACTCGCGCGAGTACAGGTCGACGCAGCCAAGTTCCTTGATTACTGGGGTCCGGGTGATCAAAGCTTCGAAATTGAGCCGGGGCAGGGTGTCACTCCGCTTCCAATCGGGGATGGAATCTACGAGCCCTCAGATAAGTACTTCACCTTGGCGTCCGGCGAACAAGGTGGCTTGATGCTGTGGGTCAAATCTGGCTTGATCACTTCGCTAGAGGTCTATTGGTATGGGGACAAGATACCGAGACTGCCTATTCCCGATGAGCTTGCAGACATGCCAAACCTTCGCTGAGACGCCTCACAACGCGCAAGCCGGTCCCGTTGCGGCACTATCTTGGGGTTGGAATTCACGTACGGACCAACGGTCGCTGCGTGGTCGCAGACCAACGTGGTAACTCCGATTGGCCAAGACTTCTGTTGACACTGACAGGATTGGTGATCCTCAATGGCAGGTCCACCTCGCTGGGAAACGATTGGATTTGGCTCGGTGTCGGCGTGGTGCTGCTGGCCATTGGCGTACTGACGGTGGCTTTGGCCAAGAACGCTGCCGCGTGGGCTCTGATTGCTGCGGGCGCGGGAGCAGGGTCCCGCTCGCTCATTCGACTTGTCCGAGAAAGAGGCGACGAAGAGGACGACGGCCGCTAACCGCGGTGGCGGCCCGACGACCGTGACGCAGAAACCGACGGGCAATGGCGTTTCTGAAATGAGAACACGAATCGGCTCTGCGCCAGCACCTGGCAAAGGGTGCTGATCTGCGTCAGTTCTCAATACGCCAGCTGGACGACATCGCCGACCGCGTCAACACTCGACCCCGCCGGGTTCTCGATTGGAACAACTCGCACGACCTGTTCTGTTCTCACGTGCGAGCACAACACGTGCCATAAGCGGATCGGCCTACGGACGCCAGCGATGGTGCGGCCGCGCAGTATCCGAAGAGCATGAAAATCAAGGCGACAAGAAGGCAGCGCGGGCGACAAAACGATTGATGCTGCAATTCGCCGGCGTCCCTACCAAGAGCGTGAACGCTCCGACCAACATAGACAGCGCAGGGGCGAGACCCTCGTCCCTGCGCATACGCCGCTCACGAATACGCACCCTCACCACTAAGCCGTACACAACTTCGCACGCCGAGCTCGCGAGGCATCACGGTCATGAGCGTCAACCTAAAGAGCCGTCGTCAATCGCCTGGTCTCCATTCGGCGGACGGCGCCGCTGCTCGCGTCGATCCAACTCGTCCCGGAGCGCGACGAAGAAGCGGTCGATTTCGCCCAGCCGGCGAGTGTACAGCAGCGTCTCGGCGCCGCCGACCCGTCCGACTGGGTCGAACTCCACCCGCGTGTGCCCATCATCTACGGGAACGAAACGAAGCTGCGGCGCGAAGAACGCGTAGCCACCAAGTACCTGCGCAAACGGATCCCGCAGGCTGGTCCCTCGCAGTGCATCGCGAACGAAGCTCTCCATTTCCTCGAACGGCACCGGGACGACCTCGCTCGGGATGTGCCGCGGTACGACCGCCTTCTTCCGGAAGCTGCGGAAAGTCCGGTTCTTCCGTGGCTCGAGCTCGCTCACGACTGAAGCGTACGCCGTCGCAGGATCGGCAGCTCCCAGCCGAAAACCACGTGAACCACTGCGAACCTGCGGATCATGCCGGGTCAGTTGTTCAAAAACGGATAATCAGCCCACGACTCCAGCGATACTTGCCCACTGAGGGATCCACCATCGTGCCGGATTGCGCGGCCTAAAAAGTCCGCCGAGTTCTGTGTGGCAGAGTGAAGCAACGCTGCGATTGACGCGCGTACCGTGTGACGAGGAGGCCTGAGGTGGCGGAGGGGAAGGACCAGGCGCCTGAGGATGGTCTCGGCTCGTTGTTCGGGGACAGCGTCCCTCGAGAGTCAGTCAGATCCGAGCTAGGTACTGAAGCCACGTCTCCGACCAAGAGCGGGAGCACCTCAGGGCGGAGAAAAGCGCTGCTGCTCATGCTCGTAATTCCGTTGGGAGCGATCGCGTTTGCCGTCTACGCCGGAATCCATCTCTTCGCCTTCGACCACACGTTCAGCGAGCGAAAGTGCACGGTTTCGTCTGTCTCTGCGGAACAGCGGTCCGCTCGGGGCCGCCCGATTTGGACCGTCGAAACAAGCTGCGGCACCCTCCTGATCAACTCGGGGAACACCCTCGACCTTCAACAGGCCCAGAGTCTTGTCTCCGAAATCCGGCCCGGGACTACGTACCTTATGAAGCTTGCTGGAACGGGAAGTTCACTCGAGCTCGTGAGCGCCAACCCGACGTAGTAGGAACGCCCCGGCGCCAGCAGGGTGAAGCCCCCGTGGGCCGATGGGCTACGGGACGTCTGCGTCGCAGCTATCGGCAGGGCCGCCCTATGGGTTCTTCCGGACGAATACGTGGGCGCTGCTCGGGTCGTCCGGGTCGCCAGTGTAGGTGACGAGCATAGTTTGTGAGTGGTCCCGATCCGATTCGAACTCGAAGCCCGTAGTTCCAACCGTGATTTCTACTCTTGGCCCAGCGATGTCCTGCAGCGTCCATGTTCCCCGTCCGGTCGCTGGATAACCGCCAGGGATGTCTTGGAGAGAAACGGTGCCGTCTTCGCGGAAGACAGCGACTCCCGGTCCGCCGTTATCGCGCACCCACGTGCCCACCACCTCAGAACGTGTCAGTTCCACCGGCCACCTCGACGCGAGGTAGTAGGCCACCCCGCAACCAAGGACTACGCCAACCGTAATGCCGACCGCGATAGCCCAGCGAAGACGGACACGCGCCCCCCGACTTCTGTGCACGCTCACTTGCGCACCACAAGCGTCCATCCGATGCGCTCGACCCCGCGGTGCACGGCTTCCATCTGCATCCCCGCATTATGGCAGCGCCGGCTGCCCGGAAGCGGATCCGCCATTGGGACCTGGGATGCTGGGCGCATGGTTAAAGGTGGTGGTCCTGAGTTCCCGGATGTGGATGCGCGTTTCGACGTCCAGCCGCGGCACCTGTCGGCCCGTGCTGGCAACTCCAAGTAGTCGACACGATCACGGGCCACAAAATCAATCCGCGAGGCGGTGGATTCTTGACCGGATATTCGTCAGTGCGCCGAGCAGCAAGGTACTCGACCAGGTACTACCTCAGCTGGCTCGACCGTCACAAGCAATGAGCGTCCCGACCGGGGATCCGCTCCCGATCACGGGCGGGTCAACCGGCTGCGGCGGCGACTGCCTCTATTTCGACCAGCTGATTCTCGTAGCCGAGTGCGGTGACGCCGAGCAGTGTGCTTGGCGCCTCGTGCCCTGCGAACTCGGCACGCACGACGTCCCAGACCGCACCAAGATCTTCTCTTCGTGACGACACGACCAAGATCCTCGTGTACGCGACGTCGGAGAGGGACCCACCGGCCGCCGAAAGGGCGGCGATGAGGTTCTCAATGCACCTCACAGTCTGACCCGCATAGTCCCCGATGGGAGCGACCACACCATCAGCGTCGAGCGGGCACGCGCCAGCCAGGTGAATGAGACGCGTCCCGGCACCGAGGACTGAGGCGTAGGCATAGCCGGGAGTAGCGGCCAACACGTCGGAGCGAATCAGGGTGATCTTGGACACTTCACGAACCTACCCCGCCTCCGTAAGCGGATCCCGGACTGCGTCCCACCGCGGGTCGGTCCCATCACCTCGAAGGCCGTGCGCCTCGGTGAAGTACTGCCAGCACACGCCCGCAAGAGCAGTCGCATCCAGCATCGGAGCCACCGCCGCGATCGCCTCGGTCAACGCTCTCCGGGTCCGATCCAGTTCGACGGTGAAATCGCTGAGTCGCGGCTCCCACCCTTTCTTCGCAACTGGTTTAGCCGCCCCGAGAGCCATGTACGCGTAGCCGCGGTCGTTGATCGCGAAGTAGACGGTTTCCGAGGAGAGCTCGCCGAAGTCGAGCGCCCACAGAACGGGGATCCGTTCCGCGTTCCATTCGGGGATCATCGCCTCCACGAGGTAATTAGTTGCGTGTCTGACTGGCTCGACTAGGCCGCAAGAGAAGCCATCCGCGTCGTCGCCCACCCAGAAGTCCCATCCGGGGTCGTCCACTGAAAGGGAGTAGGTCCAGCCGTGCTCGTTGCGGAACCTCGACATTGGCTGCTCTAAGAACTCTGTGGAACGGATGACGGAGAGGGCGGCCCGCAAGCCATCCTTCCTACCGACGAGCTTCGCCGGCTTGTCCTCGTCGAGGACGGAGACGAGTTCCATCCCGATGTGCACATTCGAACGGGCGAGCACTCGCACCGCGTCCACGTAGTTGGTTCTTGCTTCGAACTGCGCCCGCTTCACCGCTTCCAGCATCCGCTCGCGATCCCTGATCTTCATCGTGTGCCTCCCGTGACTAACCAGGTCTACGCTCCGGGATTCGCTTGCGCCATATCGGGAAGACGACGGGCGCCGAGCCGACCAGCGCCCGTCGTAGCCGGCACTGAGCGAACCGCGTTTCACACTGCCGCAGACAACCCGGCGTGACTACCTCAACTCAGACCCGTCAGCCTTCACACTGTCCACTAGGGGACCGGCTTGCCCATGGGGCGTCACGCGGAGCGGTCTTACGTGTCGGGCCACCGGGTCAGGGCGACGAGATCGCGGGCGATCTGTGTGACCGTCCGGCCATCGGTGTCCACGCGATGGATGGCAGGACCGGCCTCGGCCGCGAGTTTTCGGGCGGCAGTAGCGCTGCGCTGGACGTGTTCGTCCAGCGCAGAACCGATTTCCCGAAGCGCAAGTCGAGACCGCGCCGACTCGTCGCTCGCCATCAGGAGTACGCCCACGCTCCAGACTGTGCCGCCGAGTGCCGCGGTCAGTGGCTCAATCTGCAGAACGCTGACCGTGTTGGTGTAGATGAGCCGTCGATACCCGGCGCTGCGATAGTTCTTCCACATCGCCGCAAGGTTCTGGCCGGCGAGGTCAATGCCTCCGCGCCAGGGCTGCGGGTATGCCTGATCGAGGTTGTCGCCTTCGATCAGTGCGTGCTGGACCTCAGCGGAGGCAAGTAGATGGGATACCTCGGCAGCGACAGTCGACTTCCCGACACCAGCTCGGCCACCGATGAACAGCACCTCAGTCGGCAGGTCAGCATCCACACCTCAAGCGTGGCACACACCTCGATCCCGTTTCGGACAGTCGCCTCGCAATACTGCCCGATAGCGCATCGCTCAGCGGGCGGAGGCGTTGGGCACTCTGACCAGGCCGACGATCGTCCCATATCGCGCTCTGATCGCGAAGTCGCTCCAGGCCCAGAGCGTAGGCCTGCCTTCCGCGGCGCACAGGTGCAGGACCTGATCGCTGGTGACGACGGCGACATGATCGTCGGCGGACCGAGCCGCAACGCGGTCGCGGGCAAGTCGAAAGCCCGGACCGACGTCGATCACCCTCCTGTGTTGTCGCTATTGGCGATGTGCTTGCTGAACGAGGTAGCGCCTCGTCGAGAACGTTGCTGCTCGTCGCACCGAGGCGAATCCCGTCAGGAAGCCGCCGCCACGCGGATTAACGTTGGCGCCCGTAACCGTGTCGACCACCTGGAGCTGCCAGAACGGCCCGAACAGATGCCGCGGTTGCACGTCGAATCGAGGATCGACCGCAGGGAACTCGGAGCCGCCGCCCAACACCATGCGCCCAGCATCCCACGACGCCCGAGCCGTTCGCGCGGAGACGCTGCGCGCGAGGTCCACTTGCGATCGTTGCGCCCTGAATGTCTCGACACTGAACACAAACACTGTCGTACTGAATGAATGCCCCGTGTCGTCCTACAGTACGTTCACATGTTGAGGACGTGAGAGACGGGCAGTGATACTTGATGAATGCATTGATGGACAGTCTTCTGCGATCTATCGCCGCTCAGGCGTCGCCGCAGCAGTCGGCGCACGATGGTGCCATATTCGCGTTCGTCGCAGCAGCGTTTAGTTTGAGTCTCGCGACCTTTTCGATCGGATGGCCAAAAATCGCCGCGGAGCTGTGGCGCAAAGGTCAACAAGTCCGCTCGCCGAAGAGTCCTTTAGCGAATCCTTACTCGCCCGCCAAGGTGGTCATCCTCGGAGTGCTGTTTCTCATCTTGGGGATTGCGTTCATTTTGGTTGCGTTCAATCTGGCCGCGCGGGTGGGGTGATATGCCGCGGAATGATTGGGCGCGCCAGGGCGGTCAAGATACCCTAAGCCTCTCTGCAGTCCTGGCTGCTGGGTATCGGCTTTCTGGCATCAATCCCGATCGCGACGGTGACGATGAGGATGCAGAGAATCGCCCCACG
Source organism: Leifsonia sp. EB34 (assembly GCF_041260585.1). Lineage (NCBI taxonomy): Bacteria > Bacillati > Actinomycetota > Actinomycetes > Micrococcales > Microbacteriaceae > Leifsonia > Leifsonia sp. EB34. The sequence continues at coordinate 83,574 of NZ_JBGCCV010000001.1, read as the reverse complement.
CATCAGGCGTGGTTGGCGCAGATGAAAGACATTCAGAGCGTGGTTGAGGGCGCGCATGCGGTAGAAGCCCTCCGAGCCATTCACGAGCAGTTCAAGTAGCAGTCGTAGGAGGATCCCTCTACGGGATAAGGGTTGGCGTCACGTTAGAGGGCCTTCGGCCTGTGACGCGGTCGTTCCGAGTTTGTCGCCCCTGCCCGATGATTGGTCTATGAGCGATCGGCATTCGGCGTGATGATCCGGGTGGAGCCGGCGACGGTCGAGCGATGGATGGACATCGCGGAGGTATTCGGCCCGCAAGGCCGCAGAGCCGACGCGTGCTGGTGTCAGCGCTTCCGTGATGGCGCCGCTCCCGACAACCGGGCCGCGCTGCACGCAGAAGTCGCTCACGCCGGCGTTCCCGTCGGCCTCATCGCCTACGACGGTGATCAGGCGGTGGGATGGACGCGGGTTGTGCCACGGTCGACGCTGCCGGGGATCGCTCGGAACCGGGCGCTCGCCCGAATCCTGGACGACGATCCGGCCGCCTGGTGGGTGGCCTGCTTCGTGGTGCGGCGGGACCATCGCCGGGCCGGAATCGGCGTCCAGCTGTTGGGGGCGGCGGTCGAATGGGCCGGGAGCCATGGGGCCAGCGTCTTGGACGGCCATCCCGTCGACACCGACCGGCTCACGGGGAAGCCCTCGGCATCCGCGGTCTTCACAGGAACCCTCAGGATGTTCGAACGGGTCGGCTTCGCTGAGCTCGGCCGCACCTTCCCCAGCCGACCGGTCATGCGGCGCCGGCTCGCGGCGTAACGGCTGCGCCGGGGTTGCAAACAACCACAGCCGCATGTCGATGAGCCGGACCTTACGGGTTTCGACCGGCTTGCGAATTGGGGCTAAGCGGATCGATTCCGTCCCCCGGCATCCTCTGAATCGGGCCTCCGCTTGGCAGCCGCTGAGTGGGGTCCTCGGTGAACCGACCCTTGGGCGGCTGGTACGACTTCTGGCGCCTGACCCAGGCCGCAAGACGCTCCGATAGCTTCCTCACAGCAGAAGCCTACGCCGCGACTGCCAGGACTCATCAAGGCGCGTTTACCGATCCTCTAACGGGCGTTGACTGCTTTTCGGCGGGACCACCACGCTGCCAGAGGCCGCGTGGTCACCTGGCTGCGGTGAGGGCCTGCACCGCGACCGACGCAGCCTGACCGAGGGGGAACAACTCGATCCGGTCGGCATAGGGCGGCGTGCGCTCTCGGAGACCGATGCGCACCACGCCGCCTTTCGCCTGGATGCCGACACCGACGCTCTTGTCGCCGCTGTCGATCGACTCGAGGTGGGACCACGGGATCAGACCGAAGTCGACGAGTCGGCGACGAACCCGCGCTCGCACGTGGATGCCGTCGGGATCCGCGGTGATCGCGACGTCGAGGCCGCGTCCGAGAGGCGTGAGGCCCTCCTGTGTGAGGAAGGGCGGGGTGCTCATCCGGCTCCAATAGGCGAGCACGACCGGGCCGCGAACGCCACTGGTGGTAAGTGCGTGCCGCAGCGCTGCGCGCCGGCGGAAGACGAGCAGCAGAGCAAGCAGAACGATGAAGACAACGGTCGCGACTGCCGCGAGAATGATGGCGATCCAGTCGATGTGGACGTCTTCGGCCTGCGCGTAGCGGACGCGAAGAGCGAACCCCATCAGGAGGAGGACGAAGACGACTGCATGGGTGACGAGCAGCGCCCAGGCGTTGCGGCGACGAGTCTTCTCCTCGGGACCTTGAACGGCTGCTGTGCCGACGGAGTCTTTCGTCATCACCGTCCTTCCTACGGATGCAGCATAAGCAGTGAGGGATCCGTCTGCGTCCGCGCGCGTCGGTCAGTTCACGTTTCCCGTGCGAATGAATCGCCAGAGGGCGGAGAAAGCACTGAAGTCAGTTGCGCTGTGCACCGTGGATCGCCCGTGTATTGCTCGGAGACGGGGCACGATCAGGGCGCCGAATGCGACGTAACCGACGCCGCCGATCACGAAGACACCCGCCGAAACGATGAACGATACCGGCGGTGTGTTCATGCCGGGGTCCCCGGACGGGCGGGTGACCGCCAGGGCGATGATCGTGACGAGAACCCCGAGAAGTCCCAGCACAAGGAGTGCGAGAGATACGAGAAATGCAACGCGAAGATGCTTCACGGTGTGGGCGTATCTCCGACTCGATGCTTGTTTCTCGTCGACGCGGGCTCGTCCAGCCGGCGGCCGAGTATGCGCTGGAGCTGGTCGAGTATCTCCGCGGTGCTGTGTTCCGTGTCCGACTCGTAAGTGAGGACGGGCCCGTCGAGGTCGAGGGTTTCGACCCGTCCGTCGGTGAGTGTGCGGCGGAACTCATCAACTCGACTGGAATCGGCGTGTCCGGGGTGGCGGGTGCCGTCCGCGGCACGGGCGATGAATCGTTCCGTGAGCACGTCCGGTGGGGCTGTGCAATGCACCTGCACGGCGCGAAACCCGTATCTCTGCTGCCAAACCTGGAACTTCGCGTTCTCGTATCGCGCGTCGTAGGCGGAATCGATGAGGAACGAATGCCCGGTCTGCAACTGGAGCTCTATGACATAGTCCAGGACCGCGAACGATGCCCGACCGAGCTTCATCGACCAATCAGCGTCGCTCACACCGAGCGTGTCGAACAGCAACTCCTTGACAGCGTCCTTGGCAACGACCGGGAGGGGCCATCGCTGCGCGATGTGCCGGGACAGGGTCGACTTCCCCGACCCCGGTCGTCCGACGATCAGCACCACATCGAGACCCATCAAAGTACCCACTCCTGTCCAGCGCTCATCCCGCAATTCTCGGGATGAACCATCCACCCGTCCACCCCGTGTACCTCACAGGAGGACGCACGCCGTGACGACCCCGCGGCGCGACCCATGACCATCCGCACCGAGAGCCGTATCATCGTGGCCGGCAGCGTCCGGGACGTCTGGGACTACCTGTGCGATGTCGGGCGCTGGGCGGAGTGGGCGCCGACCGTGCTGGAGTGCTGGGTGCGCGGCGGCGGGCCGCTCGAGCCCGGCGGGTTCATCGAGCAGCGGGCGCGCGACTTCCGGCGGGAGCATCGCCGCACCGAGCGGGTGACCGCCGTCGACGCGCCACACACGATGGCGTTCGCGGGGACCATCGGGTCGTCGCCGGCGCGCTGGGGGATGGAGGTCCTGCCGGCGGGGGAGGACAGCACCGACGCCATCATGTGGGTGGAGGTCGACCTCGCGAACGTGATGCGCCTCCTGCCGCCCGGTGTCCTCCGGCGGAGGATCCAGCGCACGAGCGACATCGAGATGGCCGCGATCAAGGCCGCCGTGGAGGCCGACGTGCAGGCGGGCGCGGGGTCGCCGTGACCCGTGTCGACGGCGCCGAGCGCCTGATCGAGGTGTACCGGCGGAAGGCCGCGCACTACGACCTCACCTCGCGGCTGTACCCGGTGCCGGGCTACCCGCAGCGCTCGCAGCGGCTGCGCGCCGTGCGTGCGCTCGGCCTCCGCGCCGGCGCGACCGTGGTGGAGGTCGCCTGCGGCACGGGGCTGAACTTCCCGCTGCTGGAGGACGCGATCGGCCCGCGCGGACGGCTCATCGGTGTGGATCTGACCGACGCCATGCTCGACCGCGCCCGGTCGCGGGTCGCGGCGCACGGCTGGCGGAACGTGGAACTGGTGCAGGCCGACGCGGCGGAGTTCGCCTTCCCGGCCGGGGTGGACGCCATCCTGTCGACGTACGCGCTGACACAGGTTCCGGAGTGCGGCGCGGTGGTAGCCCACGGGGCCGCGGCGCTCGCGCGGGGCGGCCGCTGGGCGGTGCTCGACCTGAAGGCGCCGGAGCGCACGCCGGCCTGGCTGGCGCGGCTCGCGGTGGCGGCGGTGGGGAGGTCGGCGTCGCTCGACGAGTGGATGGGGCGGCGGCCGTGGGAGGCGATCCGGGCAGCGATGCGGGACGGGCTGGACGCGGCGGAGTGGGAGGAGCTGTGCTTCGGGACGGCGTTCCTCGCGGTCGGGACGGGGACGGGGAAGAGGGAGGCGCCGGGGCGGTGAACCGGCGCCTCCCGCGACACGCTCGCCCTGCCGCGTCGCCGTCCGGACGCGCACGCTAGGTTCGCAGCATGCCGATCGCGCGCGCCGCCGACACGGCCTCCGGCGTCCGCCCGAAGCGGATCGTCGAAGGCCTCGCGGCCCTCATCGTCGCGGCGGGATTTCTCGCGTGGGCGTACGTGCTTCTGAACCCGTCGGTGCTCCCACCGCGGGGACACATCCCGCCCGCCACCGCACCGTGTCGACAGTGGCGCAGACCTACATCGAGGCCGCGAAGCAGCAGGACTGCGGCCTGACCCGCGCGCTCACCACCTCCAACACCTGGTCCTGGTGCAACGACCCGCGCCTGCTCTCGTACCGGCTCGAGGGCCGCACCGGCGCGGAGGGGGAGTGCATGGCATACGAGGTCACCCTCACGGCCTCCAGCGACGGCACGATCCCCGACGGCACGCAGCCGTGGACGCTGTGCTTCCGGCAGACGAAGGCCGGCTGGCGGCTGTGGGACCAGGGGCCGGTGTAGGGACGCTGCTCGCGGTTGCGGCGGAGGCTTCCGCCCAATACCGTCAGGCCTCCGCCGGCCGCCCGCTCGCATCCCGCAGTCCGTTCGCCGCACCCCGCCCGTTCCCGCGCTTGCGCACCTCGCGGAGCACGATCTGCTCCGGGCACACCGTCGACAGGAAGTCGCCCACCGACAGCGCGAGCCGGTCGGTCACGAGCGAGTAGAGGATGCGGTTGGCGTCGCGGCGTTCGGTGACGAGGCCGGCCTGGCGGAGGACGCTCAGGTGCCGGGAGATGGTGGGGCCGGTTGCGTTGAAGCGGGCGGCGATCTCCCCGGCGGCGAGTTCGCCGTCCTTGAGGTCCTGGAGGATCTGCCGGCGCGTCGGGTGCGCGAGCGCCGCGAAGACCTCGGTCGCGCTGTCTGTCATGGTTGCAATATAGCACCATTGCTATATACAGTTTAGCTTCATTGCTAACAAGCGAAGGAGCAGGGATCGTGCGTATCGCCATCACCGGGGGAACAGGCTTCGTCGGGCGTCACCTCGCCGAGCGGCTGGACCCCGACGACACGGTCGTCGTCTCCCGCCGCACCGGCGTCGCGATCGACGACGTGGACGCCCTGACCACAGCCTTCGCCGGCTGCGACGCGGTCGCGCACTGCGCGGGGATCAACCGTGAGCTGGGCGACCAGACGTTCCAGCGCGTCCACGTCGACGGGACCCGCGCCGTCGTGGAGGCCGCGCGGCGGGCGGGGGTGAAGCGAATCGTCATGGTCAGCTTCCTGCGCGCCAGGCCGGACTGCGGCTCGCCGTACCACGAGACGAAGTTCGCCGCGGAGGAGCTCGTGCGCGGCTCGGGGAGCGAGCACACCATCCTCAAGTGCGGGATGATCTACGGCCCGGGCGATCACATGATCGACCACGTCACGCGCGCGGTGCGGACGCTCCCGATCTTCGCGACGGTCGGCTTCCGCGAGCGGAACGTCCGGCCGATCCCGGTCGACGACGCCGTCGACGTGCTGGTCGCCGCCCTGGAGGGTCGCATCCCCGACCCGACGGTGGCGGTCATGGGCGCGGACGAGTTCACGCTGGGGGAGGCCGTTCGCCGCATCGCCCGCGTCGCCGGCCGCCGGCCCGTCTACGTGCCGGCGCCGGTCTGGACGATCCGCGCGCTCGCGCGGCTCACCGAGTGGACGATGGTGGTCCCGCTGGTCGCCAAGGCGCAGGCCCGCATGCTGGCCGAAGGCGTGGACGAGCCGGCGCCGTACGCTCCGGAACTGCCGGAGGGCCTTCGACCGTGGCGGTCGTTCGACGACGACCGGATCCGGGCGGCGCAGCCGGCGGGCGGCTTCGGCGCCGGTGACCTCCGCGCGGTCCGCTGGTGGCGCGAACGCGAGCGCCGTCGCGCCCGCGCCGCTCGCCCCGGCTACCAGGGCAGCACGCCGTAGCCGCCCTCGCCCTCCCGCAGCCACAGGTGCCCCCAGAGCACACCGGACGGCCCGTCGTCGGGCAGCGTGGCCAGGTGGACGCTGGGCTCCGCGCCGTCCTCGACCGAACGGATCCCGCGGTGGTCGTTGAAGTCGGTGTCGGTGAAGCCGGGGTTGGCGGCGTTCACCTTGATCGGGGTGTCCTTCAGTTCCTTGGCGTACATCGCGGTGAGCATGTTGACGGCGGCCTTCGACGACGGGTATTGCGCGGACGCGGGCAGATCGTAGAGCGGGCTGGCCGGGTCCGACTGGGACCCGATCGAGCCGACCTCGCTCGACACATTGACGATGCGCCCGGCCTCGGAGCGGCGCAGCAGCGGCAGCATCGCGTTCGTGACGGCGACCAGGCCGAACACGTTGATGTCGTAGACCGCGCGCATGTCGGCGAGGGAGGTCGCGCTGGCGAGCGCGCGCTGGCGGGAGACCGTGGCGGTGCCGGCGTTGTTGACCAGGACATCGAGGCGGCCGAACTCACGGTCGATCCACTCGGCGGCCCGCGCGATCGAGTCGTCGTCCGTCACGTCGAGCCGGACGAACCGGGCGTCCGCGCCGCCGTCCCGCAGCGCTGCCTCGGCGGCGAGCCCGCGCTGCTCGTCCCGCGCGCCGACCAGCACGGTCATCCCGAGCTCGCCGAGCCTGCGCGCCGTCTCGAAACCAATTCCCTTGTTTGCCCCGGTGATGAGGGCGATCTTCGTGGTCACGTCGATGGACTCTACGCCCGCTAGGTCCGATCCTTCCGCGGCATCACGACTTCCTTGACGATCAGGATGATGCCGGCCGAGATCGGGATGGCGACCAACGCTCCGGGCAGCCCGAACAGCGTCGACCCCGCGAGGGCCGAGATGAGCACCACCGACCCGGGGACCTGCACCGCCTTGCCCATCACCTTCGGGGTCAGGATGTAGGCCTCCACCTGCATGTAGATCAGCATGAAGACCAGCACGACGAGGGCGCTCACGGGGGAGTGGATCAGCGCAAGCACGGTCATCAGCACGGTCGTGAGCACCGTACCGATGAGCGGGATGAGCGTGATGAAGAACGCCGCGAGCGCGATCAGGAACGCGCCGGGCACGCCCGTGACCAGCAGCAGGATGAGGCTGTATGTCGCGTTGAGGAACGCGAGGATCACCATCCCGCTCAGGTATTTGCCGAAGTTCTGCAGGATGCGCTCGGTGTAGCCCTCGAACGAGTCCCGGTGCGAGCGGCGCACCAGGTGGTAGAGCGACGCCTTGGTGGAGTCGTAGGAGGCGATGAAGTAGATCGTCAGGATGGCGATGAAGAAGCCGGTGGTGAAGCCGTTCAGCACCGAGAGGCCGACGCCGACCAGACCGTTGCCGATGTTCGCCCAGGTCTGCGGGTTCTTCACCTGGTCGGAGATCCAGGTGACCGCCTGGCCGAGGACGCCGTTGCTGGCCGCGTTCGTGGTGTCAAACCAGCCCTCCGCGCGCAGCTTCGACACCTCGGCGGGGATGGCCGTCGCCAGGTTCGTGATCTGCTGCACGATCAGCGGAACGACCACCCAGATGATCGCGACGAGCACGCCGACGATGAGGAGGATGACCGTGACGATCGCCCAGGCCCGCTTCATCCCGTGCCGCTGGAACCAGCGGACCAGCGGGTCCAGGCCGACCGTTGCGAAGGCGGCGAGGAAGACCGAGAAGATGATCGAGCGCAACCCGTAGAGCATGTAGCCGGTGGCGACCGCGCCCAGTGCGCCGAGGGTGACGACGAAGCCGAACAGCAGCGGGCGGCGCGTCAGGAGCGGCGCGCTGCCGGTGTCGGGATCGTGCGCGTGCATGCGCCGCTCCGGCGACTGGATGAAACGCATGGCCCCGCCTCTCGGTCCGGCGAATATTTCACGCCATGCGCCGAGCGTAGGGGGCGGGGGCCGGGGTTACAAGCGCGTGGGGGTCAACGGTCGCGGGCGATGCGGCAGTCGACGGTGGGGTGGCGTGGTCACGCTGGTCGGGTGAGAGCGCGGAGGTCGATCACTTTCGACGTCAGTGAGGCCGGCCCGCTAGCACTGTTGAGTGGGCCGGCCTCAGCTCAGTTGGGTGACTATCCCACGGTGGCTCCGAAGCCGCTGATCGTGCCGTTGGCCTTGACCGTCGCGGTCATGGAGACGTTGTAGACCAGAGGCGTCCCGTTGGGGTTCACGTCCCATCCGGAGTAGAGGTTGCGTGCTGAAGTGCTGCCGCTTTCATTGCATGCGGTGCCGGTGAGGTTGAAGCCGACACTGTAGTTCGTGAAGCACTGGTGAGAACCGGTGTAACCGCTCGTCTGTGTGGTCACCCACACGCGCGAGCCGTCGTAGTAGAACGTGCCGTTGTGGGTGCGCGTGTAGGAAGCGCCAGTAGTGAACTGGCTTCAGTGTCTACTCCGTTGTCTGTTTTTCCCGTTTGCAGTCGAGTCCTCGTACGACTCACGAAATGTATAGCAAACACGTAGGATTACAGATGGTTTACCTGACGACCTCGACGGTGCTAGCCTCGCTTGGGTCAGGGCGCCGTCGTCCGGACGGGGAAGGGCGCGGGGGTATGGAACTCATCCTTTTTGTTCTTGTAGGAATCGTCGCGATGGCCACTATCGCGGTGCTCTTCGTGGTCGCCCTCGTTCAGGTCCTCAGGCAGCGGTTTATCTCCCCACTGGCGCGCCTCGCGTGGGTTGTCGTCCTGGTGGCCCTCCCGGTGCTTGGATCGATCGCTTGGTTTGCAATCGGCGAGAAGACGCCGCAGCTCGCTTGCCCTCCCCATCGTTGAGGATCAGCAAGTCGGGCGCGACGGGCGACAACGGCCGGCAAACTCCGACGCCGCTTCGTAGCCTCCTGATTCACCCTCCGGATGGGCCGCGCTCACCGGTCGCGCGCGATGACCGAGAAGTCCTTCCCACCCTGTCCCGCGTCGATCGCGCGCTGCAGCTCGGCCGAGACGAGCGCGACCACCGGCAGTGGAACGTCCGCGGTCGCCAGCATGAGCCGCGTGTCTTTGGCGAGGGCGTCCGCGGTGAACTGGGCGTCGTCGTAGTCGCCCGCGGTCACGAGCGGTCCCTTCATGGCGGCGAGCGGGGCGATGGCGGTCAGGGAGAGCGTGGCGAGCACCTCGTCGTCGCTGAGGCCGGCCGCCCGGCCGAGGCGGAGTGCTTCCGACAGGGCCTCCATCGCGATGGCGAGCGCCAGGTTGGCGACGAGCTTGGCGGCGGCCGCCGCGGCGGGCGTGTCGAAGGTGCGCAGCTTCTCCTGGTCGGCCCACAGCGAGACGACGCGTTTCGCGTCGCGCGTCGCGTCATGGTCGCCGCCGACGAACACCGCGAGCGCTCCCGCGCGGGCGGGGGCGAGCGAGCCGACGACGGGGGAGGCGACGTAGCGGATGCCGAGCGCGGCGGCGCGGCCGGCGAACTCGGTGGCGTCGTCCGGGGAGACGGTGGTCACGTCGATCCAGAGCGCGCCGGGGCGCCACGGCAGCTCCGCGTCCAGCAGCGTCTCGCGCACGGCGTCCGGACCGAACAGCACGCTCACGACCGTGTCAGCAGCGGCGACGGCGTCCGCCGCCGACGGTGCGACGCGCGCGCCGCGACGGCCGGTCGTCTCGGCCGGCTCCGGCGAACGGTTCCAGACGGTCACGGTGTGTCCGGCGTCGATCAGGTGCGGGACGAGTTCACGGCCCATCCGGCCGAGCCCGAGGAATGCGATGTCCATAGGGCCACTCTCCACCGTCGACGGCGCAGGGGGAACCCGGCATGTCCGGCGGATCAGCTCTCCGGCAGCAGCCCGCGCTGGCGCACCAGGAACTCCCGCTCGCTGTCGTTGGCGCACAGCCGCACCGCCGCGTTGTACTCGGCCGCGGCCTCCTCCGGTCGTCCGCCCCGGCGCAGCAGCCCGGCGCGGATGCCGTGCAGCAGATAGAACGACTCCAGCTCGTCGCGGAGCGGCTCGATGGCAGCCAGCGCCTCCCCGGGCCCCACGGCCTCCGCCACCGCGACCGCCCGGTTGAGCGCGACGACGGGGGAGGGCTGCACCCGGAGGAGCTGATCGTACAGGGCGACGATCTGCCGCCAGTCGGTCTGCTCGGCACGCGCGGCGTCGTCGTGCACCGCCTGGATGGCGGCCTGGAGCTGGTACGGGCCCGGACGTCCGGCGAGCAGGCAGCGGCGCACGATCGCGTGCCCCTCGGCGATCAGCGCGGCGTCCCAGCGGGTGCGGTCCTGGTCGGGGAGGGCGACCATCGCCCCGTCGGCGTCCACCCGGGCCGCACGGCGTGCGTCGACCAGCAGCAGCAGAGCGAGCAGCCCCTGCGCCTCCGGCTCGTCCGGCAGCAGGGCGGTGAGGAGGCGTGCGAGCCTGATCGCCTCGCTGCACAGCTCCTCCCGCACCAGCCGGTCGCCCGCCGTCGCGGTGTAGCCCTCGCTGAAGATCAGGTAGACGACGGCGAGCACCGAGCCGAGCCGCTCCGCGAGGTCTGCGGCGGACGGGACGCGGTACGGGATCCGCGCATCCCGGATCTTCGCCTTCGCCCGGGAGATCCGCTGCGCGAGCGTCGTCTCCGGCACCAGGAACGCCCGCGCTATCTCGGCGGTGCGGAGGCCGCCGAGCAGCCGCAAGGTCAGCGCAACGCGAGCATTCGGCGCGAGGGCCGGATGGCAGCAGGTGAAGATGAGCCGGAGGCGGTCGTCGGGCACGGCGCCCGCCTCGGCTTCCTCCAGGTGGGAGGCCAGCGCGAGCAGGACCGCGGCCTCGGCCTCCCGCTCCCTTCCGACGGCCTCGCGGCGCAGCCGGTCGATCGCGCGGCGGCGGGCGGTGGTGATGAGCCACCCCGCCGGCGCGGGCGGGAGCCCGTCGACCGGCCAGCGGGCGACGGCGGCGACGAACGCCTCCTGCACGGCGTCCTCCGCGCGGTCCAGGTCGCCGAGCGAGCGGTAGAGCACGGAGACGGCGCGGCCGTACTCCTCGCGGAAGATCGAATCGATCGTTCCGGAGGAGACGGCCGCGCCATCCCCGCTCATCACGCGAACGGCCGTACCTCGATCGGCAGCGTCGTCGCGACGGCGAGGCGTCGCCCCCACTCGAGGGCGGCGTCCAAGTCGGGGACGTCGACGATGGTGAAGCCGCCGAGGTGCTCCTTGCCTTCGGCGAACGGGCCGTCGGTGACGAGCACCTCGGAGCCGGACGGGCGCAGCACGGTCGCCGACTGCGGGGGCAGCAGGCCGTTGGAGAACACCCAGGCGCCGGCCGCGCGCATCTCGGTGTTGAGCGCGTCGAGGTCCTCGCCGATCGCGGCGAGGACCTCCGGCTCGGGGACGGGTCCGTCGGGCTGGTAGACGCTGAGCAGGTACTGGGACATGATCGTGATTCCTTCCTCTCACCGTTCATACGAACGCCGAGGGCGTCATCTCGACATCATGTCGCGGAACGCGCCACCCGCTCCAGCTTCGCGACGCCGACTTTCGAGTCCGCCATGCCGTAGAACACCCAGTCGGTGTCGCCGACGCGCTCGATCGCGGTGGGGAAGACCACGTTCGGCACGATGCCGCTGCGCTCCTCCTCGGTCTCGGCGCTCAGCAGCGGCTCGGCGGTCCGCTGGATCACCTTCCACGGCTCGTCGGCGTCGAGGATCATGGCCCCGGCGGAGTAGTTGACGTGCTTCTGCTGGTCGACGCCGCGCTCCAGGCGTCCGGTGACGCCGTGGTGCAGCAGCAGCCAGCCCTCCGGGACCCGGATCGGGGCGGGGCCGGCGCCGATCTTCAGCTCCTCGAACGGGAACTCGGGGCCGGCCAGGAAGCGGTTGTGCCGCCACCGGCTCAGCTCGCCGAGGTCCTCACGCACCGCGGCCAACGGGATGAACGCGATCCAGATGCTGGGACGCTTCTCCTCCAGGCCGGTCGGCGGGTGCGCGCCTTCGCCCTCCCGGACCTCGCCGAGATCCCACACCGGCCGGTGCAGCACCGCCAGGCTCTCCACGCCGTCCGGGCCGGTCACCGGCTCGGGGAAGAACACCGTGTCCTTGTTGTGGAACAGCGCCAGGTCGACCCCCAGCGCGTCGTCGTACTCGAAGCTCACCGGGCCGAGGCGCTGCCACGACCGCAGGTCCGAGGACACGGCGACGGCGGTGCGCGGGCCGAGCGGACCGTACGCGACGTACGTCATCACGTGGAGGCCGAGGGCCGGCACGAACGTCGTCCGCGGGTCCTCCACTCCGGAGTTCCGGCGCCCGCGCTCGAAGTCGCGGTCGGGCGTCAGCACGACGCCCTCCCGCTCGACGCCGACGGGCACGCCGTCCTCGACGACGACGCGGGCCAGGCCCACGCGCGACACGTTGCCGTCGGCGACCAGCCGCGGCAGCAGGTACAGCACACCGTCGGCATCGCGGCCGGACGCGGGGTTCAGCACGCCCTCGGACTCCAGCGGCTCACCCGGATCCGGGGTCATCACCACGCCGGCGCGGGAGAGTGCGTAGGGGAAGGGCTCAGTCACTTGGTGACCTCCTTGTAGACGTAGAGTTCGCGCTCGCCGCGGGGAGCGTCCCAGCCTTGCGCGAACGACCAGCGGCCGTCCAGTTTCTGCAGGCCGCCCCACGCGAGCGAGCCGCCGCGGTGGAGGCCGGTCTGCGTGAACGGGGCGTCGATGGAATAGTGGGCCTGGGCGGCGGCGAAGTCGCCGTTCGCGTCGGCGTAGAAGAAGTCCAGCACGAGGTCGTCCCCGCGCACGACGGCGCAGGCGACCTCGAACAGGCTGCCGGGCAGCGGCGAGAGGTCGAGGTAGGGCTGCTCGGAGAAGGTCCAGGAGACCAGGTCGTCGGAGTGACCGATCATCGGCCGGCCTCCGCAGCCCTCGGAGAGGTACATCAGGTACTCGCCGCCGATCCGCACGGCACGGCCGTGCTCGTCGCGGGGCACCACGGCGCCCTTCGCCCAGCCCTGCGAGACCTCGAGCGGGACCACGAGGCCGATCTTCTCCCACGACACCAGGTCGTCGGAGACCATCCCCATGATGTCGACGGCGGCCTCGCCCTCGGCGGTGCGGCGGATGGCGTTGTAGAAGAGCACGTACCGGCCGTCGGCCTCGTAGACCTTGGGGTCTTCGCAGCCGAGGGTCTCGTTGTCGAGCGTCGGGTAGACGACCGGGTTGGCCGGGTCGTCGTGCCAGACTCCGTCGCGGCGCACAGCGTGGCCGATCCGGCTGGCCGTCGACTCCATCCGCGGCGACGCGCGGTAGAAGAGGTGCAGCTCTCCGTCGCGCTCGATCATGGTCGGGTTGAAGATCGCGCTGCTCGTCCAGCCGACGCCGGTGGGGTCCTCCCACTGGCCGTCGAGGCGGAAGGTCAGCGACGGGTCCCGCTCGAACGGGCCGATCGCCCAGTCCGGCGGGTCGACGTAGTTCGCCGAGAACTGGTCGGTCGAGATGTGGTCGGTGAGGGCGTTGGTGTGACCCAGCGCCTCCTCGTAGCTGAGGCGGAGGGCGTCGGTGTAGGCGGCGTCCACGGTTCTCCTTGCGTTGCGTGACGGGTGGTGGGCGGTCGGCTCAGCCCTTGACGGACGAGCCGATGTCGGTGGAGATGAAGTAGCGCTGGAAGACGATGAACAGCACCACGACGGGCGCGGCCAGGACGACCGCTCCGGCGAGGATCGCCCCGTACGGGTTGGCCGTGGAGCCTGCGACAGTGCTGATGTAGTTCGCCAGCGAGACGGCCAGCGGCTGCAGGCTCGCCTCCTTCGTGATCAGGAACGGCCAGAGGAACTCGTTCCACGGGCCGATGAAGGTCAGCAGCAGCACGGTCACCAGGGCGGGCCGTACCAGCGGGAGGGCGACCCGCCAGAGCAGCGTGAACTCCCCGGCGCCGTCGATCCGCGCCGCGTCGAACAGCTCGCGCGGCAACTGAAGGAAGTACTGCCGGAAGATCAGCACAGCCGCGGAGTTGATCGCGAACGGCAGGATCATGCCCAGATAGTTGTCGGCGAGTCCGTAGTTGCGCGCGATGAGCACGTAGAGCGGGATCATCAGGAGCTGGAACGGGATGGTCTGCACCAGCAGCGCCAGCGCGAAGGTCACCCCGCGACCGCGCCACTCGAGGATCGAGAGCGCGTACCCGGCGAGCACGCCGAACACGACGGTGAACAGCAGCACCCCGCCGGTGAAGATCCCCGAGTTGACCAGCCCCTGCACGAGGTTGATCCGGGAGTCGATCGCCGCGTAGTTGTGCAGCGTCAGGTTCGCCGGATTCGGGAACGCCCCGGCGACCGTCGTGTCGGGCGCCGCCTGCAGCGACCCGACCAGCATGTAGTAGAAGGGGAACAGGAAGGCGATGGCGCCGAGCGTCAGCACGATGCCCTGCAGGATCGCCTGCGGCCGGCTCAGTCTGGTCGAGGCGGCCATGTCGCGGCGGCGGCGCACCCGGGGGGCGCGCGGACTCTGCGGCGCCTGGTCGGCGCCCGCGGGCTTGAGAGTTGTCATCAGTCGCGTCCTCCCGCGAATCGGTTCTGCAGCCAGCCGATGATCAGCACCAGGATCACGAGGATGACGCCGATCGCGGAGGCGTAGCCCGGGTGACCCTGCTGGATGCCCTGCTGGTAGATCAGGAGCACCGGCGAGGTCGAGTGGCCGTCGGGGCCGCCGCCTCCGGTGAGGAGGTAGGGCTCGGTGAAGAGGTTGGCGCCTGTGATCGTGGCCAGCAGCAGCACCAGCACCGTCGCCGGGCGCACGCCCGGCACCGTGACGGAGAAGAACTGCCGCACGCGCCCGGCGCCGTCCGTCGCCGCCGACTCGTACAGTTCGCGCGGCACGTTCTGCAGCGCCGCGAGGTACAGCAGGATGTAGAGGCCGAGCTGCTTCCAGGTCACGTAGATCGCGATGGTGGGCATGGCCAGCACCGGGTTGACGAACCACGACGGGTTCGGGGCCAGCGGGCCGAGGATCTGGTTCACCAGCCCCGTGCTGTTGAACAGGAACAGCCAGACGCCGATGATCGCGACGCTCGCGGTGACGTACGGCACGTAGTAGCTCACGCGCAGGAACGTCCGGAACCGGGTGACGCTGTTGAGCGCGCTCGCCAGCACCAGCGACAGCACCACGGTGAGCGGCACGTTGATGATCAGGAAGATCCCGACATTGATGAACGACTGGATGACCGCCGGGTCGGTGAGGGCCTGCACGTAGTTCTGCAGGCCCACGAAGGGTTGCGTCACCTGCGCGCCGGGGGCGGCGAAGAAGTAGTCGAAGAACGAGATGTAGACCGCGTACACCAGCGGGTACGCGAAGATCAGCAGGACGAACACCAGGTACGGCGCGGCGAACAGCCAGCCCAGCGGATTGCGGCCGAGGATCCGCCGCAGCAGAGGCGGACGCCGCCCGGGGGCCGCCCCGGCGGCGGGCGTGGTGCCCGCCGCCGAGGGTGCGGAGATCGAGCTCATGATTACTTCTGAGCCTGGAGCTGGTCGATCTTCTGCGACGCGGTCTTGAACGCGTCCTCGACCGTGCCGGTGCCGTTGACCACCGACTTGGTGTACGCGTCGCGCAGGGCCTGGAGCTGGGCGATGGTGTTGACGCCGGTCGGGTCGTCAGCGGTCCGCTCGCTCTGGGAACCGAACTCCTTGTACGCCGGGTGCGAGTCGAAGTAGCTCGCGTACACGCTCGAAACGTTGGAGCGGATCGGCATCTGGCCGGTGACGTTCAGCAGTTTGCCGTCCTGGTCCTTCGACGTGGCGTACTTGAGGACGTCCCAGGCCGTGCCCTGGTTCTTGCAGGACGTGTACATGCCGATGTTCTTCGCGTCAGGGAACGTGTAGGTCTGGTCGGCCGCCTTGCCGTCCTTGGTCGGGACAGGAACCGAGCCCCACTGCACCTTGTCGCCGTAGTAGGCGATGGCCCACGGGCCGACGATGGCCATGGCCGACTTGCCGTCGGCGAAGGCGTCGCCCTGGTACTGCTCCTTGCCGGCGAGGCCGTCGGCGTAGATGGTCTTCCAGAAGTTGGCGACGTCGAGCGAGTCCTGGCTGGTGATGGTCGACTTGCCGTTCTCGATGAACGTCTTGCCGCCGGTCTGAGCGGCCAGCAGGGGCAGGTAGTCGAAGTTCGGCTGGAAGAACTCGCTGGTCGGGGCCGGGTAGATGGCGTACGGCGCCGCTCCCGAGGACTTGATCTTCTGGGCGGCGGCCAGGAACTTGTCGTAGGTGGACAGGTCCGGGCTGTTCGGGTCGATCCCGGCCTTCTGGAAGATGGCCTTGTTGTAGAAGATCATCACGGGGTTCTGCTTCCACGGCATCTGGTAGAAGTCGCCGTCCGGGGACTTGTACTGGTCGGCGGACTTGCCGCTGCGGCTCTGGATGTAGGAGTTGCCGTCGGAGAACTTCGACAGGTCGACCAGGCCGCCCTGCTTCTGCCACTGGCCGGTCGCCGCCGGGAGGTTGTTGAACACCAGGCACGGCGTGGTGCCCGCGGTGATCGCCGCGCCGATGACCTCTTCGGTGCTCTTGCCGGCGGGGACCTCCTGCGCCTTGATCTGCTCCTTGGGGTGCGAGGAGTTCCAGGAGGAGACCATCGCCTTGCCCCACTGCACCTCTTGGGAGTTGTTGGAGTACCAGATGGTGATCGGGCCGTGGGCCTTCATGGCGTCGGTCTGACCGCCTCCGCCGCTGGTGCCGCACGCGGCCAGGGTGCCGGCGACGACGCCGGCGCTGATGACGGCGACCGCGAGTCGGCGGTAGCCGGTGATGCGTTTGCGCATGATCTGTGCTCTTTCTGTGATTTCAGTGACGCGATGGCGCTGCCGTGGAGGCGCGCACCACCAGTCGGGCAGGGGGCAGGGCGACATCGGCAGGCTCGCCGTGCTCCACCAGCCGCAGCAGTGCGGTGGCGGCGGCGATGCCCCAGCCGGCCGGGTCGTTGTCCAGGGTGGTCAGACTCGGATAGATGTAGGTCCCGATCTGGGAGCCGTCCAACCCGGTGATGGACAGGTCGTGGGGGAGCCGGAGGCCGCGCTCGTGCGCGACACCCATGCCCGCGATCGCCATCGGGTCGTTGCCGTAGACGATGGCGGTGGGCGGCTCCGCGGAGTCGAGGAGGGCCTTGGTGGCCTCCCCGCCCTGTTCGGGCGAGAAGTCGGTGGGCACGACCAGCGGTTCGAGACCGGCCGCGACGATCGCCTGCTCGAAGCGCTCGCGGCGGCGCAGGCCGTGCAGCATCCGCTCGTCGCCGGACACGTGCGCGATGCGCGTGTGCCCGAGCCCGAGGAGGTGCGCGACCAGCTCGTCGATGCCGGAGTCGTAGTCGCGGGTGATGACCGGGTACGGGCTGCCGCCGACCGGCTCGCCGAGCGAGACGGCCTGCGAGCCGAACTTCTGCACGAGCCCGATGCGGTGGTCGTCGGCGAGGAGGTCGGTGAGCAGGAAGCCGTCCACCCGCTTGTCGAGCGCGAGCCGCTCGTAGGCGCGGGCCTCCGCCTCGTGGTCCGGGACGACCGTCAGCACGAGCACCTGGCCGCGCTCGGAGAGCACGGTCTCGACGCCGGCGATGAACGCCGCGAAGAACGGGTCCACCTCGATGGTGCGGGCGGCGCGGCGCAGGATGAGGCCGAGCGCGTAGGCGCGCCGGGTGGTGAGCCCCCGGGCGCTCGGGTTGGGGGTGAACCCCAGTTCCCGGGCGGTCGAGAGGATGCGCTCGCGGGTCTCCAGGGCCACGCCGGGCTTGCCGTTGAGGGCGAGGGAGACGAGCCCCTTGCTCACGCCCGCCGCGCGGGCGACGTCGTTGATCGTGATGTCGGCTGGTGTCACCGCGGCACCACCGTGGTGAAGCCGCCGGGGACGACCGTGACCGTGCCGTGCCCGTTCAGCGGGATCGGAGCGCCGACCTGGCGGCCGGAGCCGTCATAGCGGGTCGCCAGCACCGGGCCGGAGGAGCCGAGGTGCTGCGGGACGGTCTGGGCGGTGGCGTTGACGTAGACGTCGAGCCGGCCGGCGCCGGTCAGACCGAGGTGCGAGACCACCGGCTGCACGAGCACCGCGTCGAGCCGGGCCTGGCCGTTCACCCGGGCGGTGACGGTGGTCGCGTCGGCGGGGGCGGAGACCGGGAGGGTCTGCGGCAGCAGGAACACCGGGGTGGGCGCGATGCCCTGCGCGCCGGGGCGGACGTTCTGGCTGGTCCCGAGCGAGACGGTGCGGTGGCCCGCGCTCGCGGTCCACGTCGTCGTGCCCGACCCGCTCGTGGCGGTGCCATCGGGCCCGAGGTCCTCGATGGGGAGGATTCGCGCGGCCGGGTGGCCGGCCGGCAGGGTCATCGTGACGGTCGCTCCGGTCGAGGCGGAGACGTACGCGCCGCCGGACCAGTTGGCCGAGCCCGTCCAGGCGGACGGCGGGGCGACGACCGTGGCCGGCCCGGTGAGGGCGCCCTTCTCGGCCTCGACGACCTGGATGCCGTCCGTCGCGGCGGTGTGCGTCAGCGCCAGCGCCTCTCGCTTGATCGCGGGGTGGGCGTCGAGGGCGAGCATGCTCAGCTCGGTGTGGATGACCGACTCGGCGCCGCAGTTGTGGTTGACGCTCCCGTCGCCGCCGATGCCGTCGACGCAGACGCCGGTGGCCGGGTCGTAGACCGGGACGCCGGCCGGGTTGGCGCCGAAGTACCAGGCGGCCTGGGCGCCCGCCAGGGTGGCGAGGCCGGTGGAGCCGGTTGCGTCGGACGCCGCGACCAGGCCCTCCACGCGGGAATCGACGCCGTACGCGATCTGGGACCGGTCGGCCGGAGTCGGCGTCCAGCCGTTGTCGGGGCCGCCGCTGGCGAGGAGCTGCGGGGTGAAGCTCGCGAGGTCGGTGTTCGCGGCGCTCTGCAGGCTGCCGTCGTGAAGCTGGGTCGCGGCCGCAGTCAGTGCCGCGGGCTGCATCCCGCCCCAGGCGTGCCAGAAGGTGGGGGAGTTGGCTTCGGGCAGCAGAGCGCCGAACGGCCACTGGCCGGTTCCGCCGGAGGAGAGACCGGCGATGCCCTTCGCGTAGCGCTGGAGGTCGGTGCGCGCCTGAGTGTCACCCGGCGCCGCAGCGGTGTACGCGCTGAGGCCCAGCACGGCCTCCGCGGTCGGGCTGGCGCTGCCGACGATGAGCCAGCCGGGCACGGTGACACCGTTGGCCTGCTCCGTCGTGCCGTACTTGGCCAGCGACTGGTGCTCCAGCGAGCGCAGCGCGAGCGACATCCGCTGCTGCAGGAAGGACGCGAAGGCCGGGTCGGCCTTCTGGAAGCCCGCGAAGCCCTCGCCGAGCGCCCAGACCGTGCGCGCCAGCCAGAACGACTCGGCCGAGTCGCTCGGGTTCGGCTGCTCGACCGGGATCGCGGACGGGTTCAGGGTGCCGTCGTGCTGCTGCCAGAGCACCACGTTGCCGGCGTTCGGGCCGGAGTCGACCTGCAGGTAGGTGAGCTCACGCAGCAGCTCGTACGCGGAGGCGCGGCTGGAGGCCGTGCCGTTCTGCTTCCAGTCGCGGAGGTAGACGACCGCCGCGCGGGAGATGTCGTCGGCGTCGAACGAGCCCTGTGCGTACCAGCCCTTGGCGGCGTTCGTGATCGGGCCGCCGCCGACGCGCGTGAAGCTGCCGTCGGCGTTGTGGTTCGCGTACACCCACGGGGCGCGCGCGGTCGGCTCCTGGCTCTGCCGGTACGTGGAGTGACCCGCGACGCCGCTGAGCAGCGGGACATCGTCCAGCAGGAAGTTCAGGTGGGCGAGGTTCGTCACCGTCGGCGCCGCGGGGGCGGGGGCGGCGTTCGCCGGGGCGGCGATCACCGGGACGAGCGCGGCGGCGGCGAGGGCTGCGCCCGTCGCGGCGGCGAGGAGTCGATTCCGCTTCATTGCGTTTCCTGTCTGTGTGCTCGAATGCCGTAGGAGCCTCGATCACCGGTGTCGTCCCCTGAACGGGAGGCGTCTAAACCGGTTTAAAGGACGGTAGCCGCGCTTTTCGGATCTGTCAACCGGATCACCCGACGGTCCACCCCCGGGGGTCTTGTGCCGATCTGCGCCCGCGACGAGACTGGGGCGACCGGCCGCTGACGTCCGGCCGGCTCGCGACCGAGGAGGAAACGTGGAGTACAAGGACATTCCGACCAAGGCCGACATCGAGAGGATCGCAGCGCACCGCGGACCGGGCTGCGTCAGCATCTATCTGCCGACCGGCACGACACCGCCGGAGGCGGACCGGGCGCGGATCGAGCTCAAGAACCACCTCGCGCTGGCGCTGAAATCGCTGGAGTCGATGGGCGTCGCCGGGCCCCGGGTCGCGGCCGTCAGGGCCGAGGGCGAGGGCATCCTGGAGGACCGCGACTTCTGGCGTTACCAGTCGCGTTCGCTCGCCGTGTTCCTCGACGGGGAGGTCGCCGAGACCTTCCGCCTGCCCAACCGGCTGACCTCCGCGTGCGATGTCGCGGACCGCTTCCACATCAAGCCGCTGCTGCGCGCCGTGACCTTCCCGCAGTCGGCGCTCATCCTCGCGCTGGCGCAGAACTCTGTGCGCCTGATCCGCATCGACCCGGAACTCCCGCCGGCGCTGATCGAGGTCGAGGGGATGCCGAAGGACGTCGCCTCGGTGGTCGGCAAGACCTCTGTCAGCGGGCGCTCCGCCGAGGGCCGCATCCAGGGCGCCGAGGGCCAGAAGGTGCGGATGCTGGAGTACGTGCAGGCGATCGAGCGGGCGCTGCACCCGCTGCTCGCCACCTCGACCGATCCGCTCATCCTGGCCGCAGCCGAGCCGCTGATCGGCATCTTCCGCGGCGCCACGGACTACCCGCGCCTCGTGGAGGACGTGATCGCGGGCAACCCGGAGGAGAAGACCGAGGACGAGCTGGCGGCGGCCGCGCGCGGCGTGCTCGACCGGCTGTACGCCGGCAAGATCGCCGCGCTCAAGGAGGACTTCTCCACCCGGATCGCCGCGGGCACGGCCACGGCCGACCTGAGCGACATCGCCCGCGCGGCGACCTACGGCGCGGTGGAGACGCTCGTGGTCGACATCGACCGCCGGGTGCCCGGCTCGCTGGACGAGGAGACCGGCAAGATCACCTACGCCGACGAGGACACCGGGGGCAACTACGGCGTGGTGGACGAGATCATCCGGCGCTCGCTGGCCTCCAAGGCGAAGATCTACGCGCTGCGGGCGGAGGATGTCCCCGGCGGCGGCCCCGCCGCGGCCGCGGTGCGTTTCCCCGTCTGACCCCGGGCAGGTCAGTGGCGCTCGGCGCGGGCGAGCGCGAGCACGAGGAACTCCTGGACGGCGGCGAGCCAGTCGTAGACGGCCCGGCGCGTCGCCGACTCCAGGTCGTGCACGTCGCCCTCGTCGCCGTCCTCCTCGATGCCGAGGCCGGCGGCCAGCCCGAGCCGGATGTCGGTGAGCGCGCGCAGCCAGGCCTGCGCCTGCTCGGCGTCCAGGCGCACATCGACGGCGCCGCCCGACCCGCTGTCGCCCGCTGGGCCGCTCAGCGACGCGATCACGACGTTCGCGTTCTGCGCCTTCGACTCCGCCAGGCGCTCGGCCGTGAACCGGCGGAACTCCGCCGACGCCTCCGGGTCGTCGGGGTAGGCGTCGGGGAGCAGCCGCGCGAGTGCGGGATCGGCCTGCGGGCCGTCCGGCGACGCGGCGCGCCCGGCCCGGTCGGCGGCCTCCGCCGCGAACCGGATCAGCACCGCGACCTCCGCCGCCTCGAACCGCGCGTGCACGCCGCCGCCGCGCCGGTCGGCGCGGAACGGCCTCACGCGTCCGCCTTCGTCAGGGTGGCCCACAGACCGTAGCCGTGCATGGCCTCCACGTGCCGCTCCATCTCCTCGCGCGTGCCGGTCGCGACTACCGCACGGCCCTCGTTGTGCACGAGCAGCATCAGGCGCGTGGCCTCCGCCCGGGAGAACCCGAAGTAGCTCCGGAACACGTAGGTGACGTACGACATCAGGTTCACCGGGTCGTTCCACACGATCGTCACCCACGGCGCGCCGAGCTCCAGCCGCTCGCCGAGGTCGACCTCCTCCTCGGTGGCGGGCTCCGCGATCGCGGGCGTCACCCGGCCTGCACCTCGGCGATGGCGTCCGCGGCCCGCACCAGGGCGAGGTGCGTGAGCGCCTGCGGCGTGTTGCCGGCCTGCGAGCGGCCCTCGACGTCGTACTCCTCGGAGAGCATCCCGACGTCGTTGGCCAGCGCGACGAGGCGGTCCATCAGGCGCACCGCGTCGTCGAGCCGGTGCGAGCGCGCGTACTGCTCGGCCAGCCAGAACGCGCAGGCCAGGAAGGGGTGCTCGCCGGGCGGGAGGCCGTCCACGCCCTTCTCGGTGCGGTAGCGCAGCGGGAGGCCGTTGCGCATCAGGTCCTCCTCGATCGCCTTCACCGTGCCGAGCATCCGGGGGTCGTCGTAGCCGCAGTAGCCGACCTGGGGGAGCAGCAGCAGGGACGCGTCCACCTCGGTGGTGCCGAAGTACTGCACGTACGTGCCGCGGTGCTCGTCGAAGCCGTTGGCCTCCACGTCGGCGCGGATCTGGTCCCGCAGGTGACGCCAGCGCTCCACCGGCCCCTCGAGGCCGTACTGCTCGACGCCGCGGATGGCGCAGTCGAAGGCAGCCCACACCAGCACGCGGGAGTGCGTGAACATCCGCTCCTGACCGCGGATCTCCCAGATGCCGTGGTCGGGCTTGCGCCAGTTGTCCTCCAGGAAGCGCATCAACGCGCGCTGCAGCGCCCACGAGAACCGCGTCTCGGGGACGCCGGCCGTGCGGCCGTGGTCGAGCGCCAGCATGACCTCGCCGATGACGTCGGCCTGGAACTGCGTGGACGCGTCGTTGCCGATCCGCACGGGACGCGCACCCTGGTAGCCCGGGAGGCTGTCGAGCTCGCGTTCGGCGAGATCGCGTTCGCCGGAGAGGCCGTACATGATCTGCACGTCGCCCGGGTCGCCGGCGATCGCCCGCAGCAGCCAGTCGCGCCAGTGGTCGACCGAGTCGTCGTAGCCATGCGCGAGCAGCACGCTGATCGTCAGCGACGCGTCGCGCAGCCACACGTAGCGGTAGTCCCAGTTGCGCTCGCCCCCGAAGTTCTCGGGCAGGGAGGTTGTCGCCGCCGCGACGATGCCACCGGTCTCCAGGTGGGTCAGCGCGCGCAGGATGAGCAGCGAGCGCACGACCTCCTCGCGATACGGGCCCTCGTGGTCGCAGTTCTCCGCCCACGTCGTCCACCACTCCCGCGTCTTCTGCAGAGAGGTCTCCACGTCGGGCGCGGCCGGCGCCGGGCGGTGCGACGGGAACCACGTCATCGAAAGGTCCACCGTCTGCCCGGCCTTCACGGTGAACTTCGCCTGGTGGGCGTGGTCCGCCGCATGCATCGTCGTCCCGCGGAAGACCAGCCCGTCCGGACCGGCGACCGCCACCAGTGCGGCCGGCTTCTGGTCGGGGATCTTGCGGACCCACGGGATGGCCGTCGCGTAGCCGAAGCGGATCCGCAGCTCCTGGCGCATCTCGACGCTTCCGCTGACACCGCGCACGCGCCGCACCAGGTCCGCCCGGTGGTCGCCCATCGGCATCGCGTCCACCACCTCCACCTCGCCGGTGGTGGTGCGCCAGCGGGTGACCAGGATCATGGTGTCCCGCTCGTACGCGCGCGTGCTGGTGGCGTCGGGGTCGGAGGGTGCGAGCAGCCAGCGGCCGTGGTCCTCGGTGCCCAGCAGGGCGCCGAAAGTGGACTGCGAGTCGTATCTCGGCAGGCACAACCAGTCGATGCTGCCGTCCCGTCCGACGAGGGCCCCGGTGAAGCAGTCACTGATCAGGGCGTAATCCTCGATGGGGAGCGACATATCCCCAGTATGGCCGTACTGTGAAGCGCATGACGCAGTCCGTGGGCACTCTGGTGATTCTCGGAGCGAGTGGCGATCTGTCGTCGAGGCTCCTCCTCCCTGCCATCGGGCAATTGCTCACCCACCACCCGGAACGGCGTTTCCACCTCGTCGGCTCCGGGGCCGAAGACTGGTCGGACGCGCACTGGCGGGCGGTGGTCAAGAAGTCGTTCGCGACCGTGAAAGCCGCTGGCCCGGCGGTGGAGGAGCTGCTCAAGCGCACGGTGTACCTCCCAGCGGACGTGACGAAGCCCGACGACCTGCAGAAGATCTTCGACGCCTGCGAGGGAGCGCCCGCGCTGTACTTCGCGCTCCCGCCCGCGATCACCGCCAAGGCCTGCGAGGCGCTCGGCAAGCTCACGCTGCCTGCGGGGCTGACGCTCGCCCTCGAGAAGCCGTTCGGCACCGACAGGCGCTCGGCCATCGCTCTCAACAAGCGGCTGGCGACGCTGGTCCCGGAGGACCAGATCCACCGCGTCGACCACTTCCTCGGCAACTCGACTGTGCTGAATCTGGTCGGCCTGCGCTTCGCGAACAGCATCCTGGAGCCGGTGTGGAACGGCGACCACATCCAGAGCGTCGACATCGTCTACGACGAGTCGCTCGGGCTGGAGGACCGCGCCCGCTACTACGACCACGCCGGTGCGCTGATGGACATGATCCAGAGCCACCTGCTGCAGGTGCTCGCGGTGGTCGCGATGGAGCCGCCGAGTGCGCTCGACGCCACCGACCTCCGCGATGCGAAGGCGACGGTGCTGCGCGCGACCCGGGTGTGGAACGACGACCCGGTGGCGGCCAGCCGGCGCGCCCGCTACACCGCGGGGACCGTCGACGGCGAGAAGCTCCCGGCGTACACGAGCGAGCCGGGCGTCGACCCGGCGAACGACACCGAGACGCTCGCCGAGGTGACGGTGCAGATCGACACCTGGCGCTGGGCGGGGGTGCCGTTCACGCTGCGTTCGGGCAAGGCGCTGGGCTCGCGCCGGCGCGAGATCCTCGTCACGTTCAAGCCGGCGCGGCACATCCCGCGCGGGCTGAAGGGGCACCGCGAGCCGACGATGCTGCGCATCATGCTCGCCCCGGACGCGATGTCGCTGGAGCTGAACATGAACGGCCCGGACGACCCGCACGTGATCGAGCGGGTGGCGCTCAGCGCGGACTTCGGCCCGGGGCTGCTGCTGGCCTACGCGGAGGTGCTGGAGGGCATCCTCGACGGCGACCCGTCGCTCTCGGTGCGCGGCGACACGGCGGTCGAGATGTGGCGGATCGTCGCGCCGGTGATCGCGGCGTGGAAGAAGGGCGAGGTGCCGCTGCAGACCTACCGTGCGGGCTCGGACGGGCCGGCGTCGTGGAAGAAGATCGGCTGAGCGGGCGGGGCTGAGCGGACGGGCTGAACGGAGCCGACGGGCTGAACTGAGCTGACGGGCCGATTGGGGAGAAGCGGCCTCAGGCCGCGGAACGCTCCGCGATGGCGGGGATCTCGCCGGTGACGGGCTTGCGCAGGTCGGTCCAGACGGTGATCGGGGCGGGCTCCCAGCCGAACGCGGCGGGCTCCTCGTGCTCCTGCTCCTCGCGCTCGGCGGCGACAGGCGCCGCCTCCGCGATGGCGACCGGCTCGGCGGGAGCGCGGTGCTGCGGCTCGGGCGCCACGACGGCGGCCTCCCCGGCCTCCAGGCGGCGACGCGCCTCCACCAGGGCCGCGGCGATGCCGACCGAGACGGACTGCGCGAGGACGGAGTGGAAGATGGAGTCGGTGTCGTCGGCCGAACGGCGCGACACCGTCCATTCGCCGCGGTCGCCGATCAGCTCGGCGATCTTGATGTGCACGACCTCGAGGATCTGAGCGTCCGTGAGCTGGGGGATCGGCGCCGCCTGCACTTCGGCGGCGGCATGCCGCCTACGACCAAACATCGCTATACCCCTTCCAGGTTCTCCGTCGAGATCCAGTTTCGGGGCGGATGTCCCTCACGACGCGCGGACACGCCGTGCGAATCGCGGAAATCCTGCGGTCAGCGCCGGATTTCGCGTTCGTCGGCCTCCCGGGACTCCTCCAGGACCGACCCGACCGCGATCACCACGCTGATCGCGGCGCTGATCCACATCAGCACGACCCGCCAGTCGCGGCGGCCCTCCTTGGTCGACTGGACGGTCGTCCAGAGTCCGATCACCGCGCTGATGATCGCTCCGTTGAAGATGTACTTGCGCATCCGGGTCCTTTCGCTCGTTCCGCCAGGGTACGCTTCCGAAGGCGTCGGGTTGAGGGAGGCGCGTGGAGAGGAGCGGGATGCGGACGGCGATCGTCGGCGCTGTGCTGCTCCTGCTGGGTGCTGTCGCGGTGCTCACCGGGCTGCTTCCCGGCGCGGACGCCGTGGCCCTCTGGGAGCGCGTCTGGCCGATCCTGCTCTTCGTCGTCGCCGTGACGGTGGTGACCGAGCTGGCCTCGGAGGCGGGCGTGTTCACCGTGGTCGCCCAGCAGACCGCGCGCTGGGGGCGCGGCCGGGCGTGGCTGCTCTGGCTGCTCGTGGCCGTCGTGGCGACGCTGAGCACGATCTTCCTGTCCCTCGACACCACGGCGGTGCTGCTTACACCGGTGGTGATCGTGCTCGCCCGGCACTCGGGCCTCGACCCGTTGCCGTTCGCGCTGACCACGGTGTGGATCGCGAACACGGGATCGCTGCTGCTCCCGGTCTCCAACCTCACCAACCTGCTCGCCCAGCACGCGATGGGCGACCCCACGCCGTTCGCCTTCGCCGCCCTGATGTGGGCGCCGGCGCTCGTGGCGATCGTCGTGCCGCTGGTGGTCGTGTTCGTCATCTCGCGCAAGCGGCTGCTGGTCCGCTACGAGACGGGGCAGGAGGACGGGATCGAGGACCCCGTGCTGTTCTGGACCGCCGCCGCGGTGGTGGTCGCGCTGATGCCGCTGCTGGTGTCGGGGATCCCGGTGTGGATCCCGGCCTCCGGCGCGGCGGTCGTGCTGCTCGTGCTGTTCGCAGTGCGGCGACGCTCGGTGCTGCGGTTCGGGCTGCTGCCGTGGCAGCTCGTGCTGCTGGCCTCCGGGCTGTTCCTGTTCATCGAGGCGCTGCACGCGAACGGTCTCGGGACTTTGCTGGCGCGCGTCTCCGGCTCCGGGGAGTCGCCGCTGGCGCTGCTGCGGCTGTCGGTGACCGGGATGGTCGGCGCCAACGCGATCGACAACCTCCCGGCCTACCTCGCACTGGAGCCGGCGGCGGGTAGCCCGGTGCGGCTGGCGGCGCTGCTGATCGGGGTCAACGCCGGTCCGCTGATCACGCCGTGGGCGTCGCTGGCGACCCTGCTGTGGCATCAGCGGCTCACGTCGTTCGACGTCCGCATCCGCTGGGGCCGCTACATGCTCCTCGGGCTGATCGTCGCGCCGGTCACCGTCGTGCTCGCGACGCTCGCCCTCTCCGCCACGGTCTGACCCGACCCCTGTTCGGTCACTCGGCGGTCACTCGGCGCGCACTCACTCGGCGGGGAGGAGCTGCGCGGCCGTGACGATGCGGCGGCGGGCGACCGCCACCAGCGCGAGCGCGAAGCCGATCGCGGTCCAGATCAGGAGGCCGCCGAGTCCGCGCCACACGCCCGTCGGCCCGTCCACCACGCCCTGCAGCGCCGTGATCGCGGGAGACGTCGGCAGCCACGCCGTCACGCTGTCGAAGAACCCGGGCGCCGTCGACACGATCCCGGAGGCGAGGGTGACCACGACGACGAGCATCGAGACGAACCGTCCCAGGCCGCCGAACAGCGCGACGAGCCCGTGGTTGATCGCCGCGAAGCAGACCGCGGCCGCCGCCGCCACGCCTGCGAAGCCGAACCACGCGCCGACCCCGAGCTGCATCGCCGGCTGCATGATCGCCGCCACGAGCACGCCCTGGACGACGCCGATCGCGGCGGCCGGCAGGAGGCCGTCGGACGCGATCCGTCCGGCCGCGCGGGAGGTCAGCAGCGCGCGCCGCGAGATCGCCTGCAGCACCAGGAACGAGGCGAACGCTCCGAGCCACAGCGCGACCGACGCGAACAGCGGGACGCTGGACGCCCCGAACGCAGGAGTCCCGGACTGCTTCTGGCCGACGGGCTCCGAGGCGACCGACGCCAGGTTGGTGCGCTGCCCCGCGTCGTAGCTCGGAAGCTTCGCCACGGCCTGGTTCAGTCCGGAGGCGAGGGAGGCCGCCCCCGCGGCGGACTGGTCGGCGCCGGTCGCGAGCGCGGGCACACCCGCCGCGAACTGCTGCACGCCGGTCGCGTACTGGGACGCGCCGTCCGCGGACTGCTGCACGCCCGAGGCGAGCTGCTGCGCTCCGGAGGCGGACTGGGACGCGCCGGAGGCGAGCTGCTGCGCGGCCGAGGCCGACTGGGCGAGCTGCCCCGGCAGCGGCGCGACGCTGCTCGAGAACGCCTGGGCGCCCGAGGCGACCTGGGTCGCGGCGGCCTGGAGACCCTGCCGCGGGTCCGGATTCGTGATCCCGTCGATGGCGGACTGGATGCCGAGGCAGATCGGGTCGGCCGCGGTGTGCACGAGCACGCAGTTGTTGTGGAGGTCGGTCAGCCCGGCGACCGTTTTGCCGACGCCGTCGCGGACGCCCGCGGTGCCGGTGGCGAGCTGTGCGGCTCCGGACGGGAGCTGCTGGGCCGCCGTCGCGCCCTGAGACACGCCGTTCGCGTACTGCGTCATCCCGTTCGACAGCGTCCCGAGCCCGCTCGCCAGCCCCGAGGCGCCTCCGGAGAGCTGACCGAGCCCGCTGGCCAGCGAGTCGGCTCCCGTGGAGAGCTGGGTCGCCCCGTCCGCGAGCTGGTGGGTGCCGCTCGCGAGATGGGTCAGCCCGGTCGAGAGCGATCCCGCGCCCGACGCCGCCTTCGCGAGCTGGTCGTGCAGCGTGTTGAAGCCGACGTACACGTTCTCCAGGTACGTCGTCGTGAGTTGCTTGTTGAGCACCCCGGTAGCGGTCGTGGTCACCGCCTGGCTGATCGCCGGGTCCACGAGCTTGGACTTCTGGCTCGTGCGGACGTCGATGGTCGCCTGTGTGGCGGCGCCGGAGGTGCCCGCGGTGGAGGTCGCCGCCTTCGAGAAGTTCTTCGGGATGGTCACCACCGCGACATAGCCGCCGTCCGCGATGCCCGCGCTCGCGTCCTTCTGGTCCGTGAGCACCCAGGTGAAGTTCTCGTTCTTCGCGCCGAGCAGCCCCGCGGCCATCTGCCGGCCGAGCGGCACGATCTGGCCGTTGACGGTGACCGGCTGGTCGAGGTTCACCACCGCGGCCTTCACCTCGCCGAGCCGGGCGGTCGGGTTCCAGAGCGCCCACACCAGCAGGCCGCCGATGACGAGCGGCACGAGGACGATACCCACGATGGTCAGCCAGGTCACGCGCTTGTCGGAGCGCATCCGCTCCAGCGAGAACAGCGAGCGCGGGCGGCGCAGAGCCGGGTTCGGGGAAGGGGAGGGCGGTGGGGTGGTCATCGGGCGTTCGCCTTCTCGAGGTGGGCGGCAGGGTGGTGGTCGGCGTTGTCGGTGAGCGCGGGCGCCGTCGCCGGGGGAGTGGACGCGGTGCCGTGCGCAGCCCCGTCGGTGTCGACGACGAGCCGCACCGCGGTGGGTTCGGCGGTGTCGGGCAGCAGGTCGTCCAGCCCGGACGGGTCCACACAGCTCACGACCAGCGCGAACGGGCGCCCGGCCGCGGCCGCGTCGGCGAAGGCACGACCGAGCTCGGTGCGCACGCGCCGCCGCTCGACGGGGTCGGTCAGGCTGTCCGCGGCGTCCAGGCCGAGGATGGCGGGGGAGTCGGCGAGGGCGCGGCGCACATCCTCCACCGGGGTCTCGGCGCGGTCGAGCCGGACCACGGAGGTCCGCGAGCGCACAGCCGATCCGCGGGTCGGGAGGACGAAGCCGGCGACCTTGACCGTTCCGCCGTCGACGCGCGTGCGGCCGGTGACCGCCATCAGCAGCGCGAGGGCGGCTGTGCGGTCCGGGCCGTGCACGACGAGGACCTCCCCGTCGCCGAGGCGGAACGACACATCGCGCAGCAGCGGGGTGCGCCGCGCGCTGACCGACAGGCCGTCCGCCGCGGCGACGGAGCGGGAGCCGGGCTCGGGCCAGTCGGCCAGCTCCAGCTCCTTCTGCAGGCCGTCGCCCTCCACGTCGAAGGAGGGGAGCACGCGGTCGAGCCAGCGCGGCATCCACCAGGCCTTGTCGCCGAGGAGCTGCAGCACCGCAGGCACGAGCGTCATCCGCACGATGAACGCGTCCACGAAGACGCCGACGGCGAGGCCGAGCGCGATCGGCTTGATGGACGCGTCGCCCTCCGGCACGAACGCCGCGAACACCGAGATCATGATGATGGCCGCGGCCGTGACGACCTTGGCCGAGCCGACGAAGCCGCTCTGGATGGCGCGGCGCGCGTCGCCGCCGTGCACGTAGTCCTCGCGGATCCGGCTGACCAGGAAGACCTCGTAGTCCATCGCCAGCCCGAACAGCACGCCCATCAGGATGATCGGCATGAAGCTGATCACGGGCCCCGTCTTGTCCAGGTGGACGGCGTCGCCGAACCAGCCCCACTCGAACACCGCCGTGACCGCGCCGAAGGCGACGCCGACCGACAGCAGGTAGCCGAGCGCGGCTTTGATCGGCACCGCGATCGAGCGGAAGACCATGGTCAGCAGCACGAGGGAGAGCCCGACGACGAGGATGCCGAACGGCAGCAGCGCGCCCGCGAGCCGGCTGGAGACGTCGATCTGGGCCGCGGTCGTGCCGGTGACCTTGAGGTCGACGCCGTACTCGTCGAGGAAGTGCTGGTGCTTGGCGCGCAGCTCGGAGACGAGCTGGGCGGTGCGCGGGTCGTCCGGCGCGGTGGTCGGGATGACCTGCACGATGCCGGTGTCCGCGTTCTGGTTCGGCGTGGAGAGCGGCACGGCGGCGACGCCGGGGAGGTCGGCGATCTCGGCGCCGAGCTTCTTCATCAGCCCGAGCGGGTCGTGGCTGGAGATGATCGAGCCGGTGATGATGAGCGGGCCGTTGTAGCCGGGCCCGAAGTGCTCGGACACCAGGTCGTACGCGATGCGTGCCGGGTCGGACTTGGGGTGCGAGCCGGCGTCCGGGAGGGCGAGGCGGAGCTGGAGGGCCGGGACCGCCGCTATGCCGAGGGCGACGACGACGGCGACGACGGTCGCGATCGGGAAGCGCGTGACGGCACGCACCCAGGTGCGGAAGGGACCCTTCGGGATCTCGGCCGTCGCGGCGTGGGCGAGCGACGGGTTGGCGCGCGTCGCGGTGACCGGTTCGGCCTCCGCGGGTGCCCCGGCCTCCGCGTCCGGAGTGGCAGCGCGCCGTGCGGCACGCTCAGCGCGCTTGGCTGCGCGGCGTCCCGGCGTGATCCGCGCCCCGGCGAAGCCGAGGAACGCGGGCGTCAGGCTGAGCGCCACGAGCACGGCGATGCCGACCGCGACCGAGGCGGCCAGTCCCATCGTGGTCAGGAATGGGATCCCGGCGACGGCCAGCCCCGCCAGGGCGATGATGACCGTGATCCCGGCGAAGAGCACCGCGGAGCCGGCGGTCGCCACCGCGCGCGCGGCGGACTCCTCCGGATCGACGCCCGCCTTCAACTGACTCTGATGCCGCGAGATGATGAACAGCGAGTAGTCGATCCCGACCGCGAGGCCCAGCATCAGCGCCAGCAGGGGAGTGGTCGAGGAGATCGGCCCGAACAGCGTCGCGAGGAAGATCAGCGCCATCGAGAGCCCGACGCCCAGCAGGGCGGTCGCGAGCGGCATCCCGGCCGCCAGGATCGACCCGAACGTGATGATGAGCACGACGATCGCGATCACCAGCCCGATGCCCTCCGTGGGCGAGATGGTGGGCAGGTTCTGCGAGAAGAGCTGGCCGCCGACCGCGGTCTGCGAGCCGGACGGCAGCTCCTTCTGCAGCGCGGCGCCGGCGTCCTTGATCGCGGTCTTGGTCTCGGCCGGCACGGTGGTCTGCTGGCCGTGGAGCTGCACCGTGATGATCGCGGCGGTGCGGTCGTCGGAGATGAGGTTCTTAACCGTCGTGCTGTACGGGGAGGTCGTGCCGGCGACGCCGGGGGTCTTCGCGAGGTCGGCGACGGTGCTCTCCACCGGGTGCTGGATCGCCGGCTGGTCGACCGTCTCGCCCTTCGGCGCCACCACGACGATCTGCGCGCTGGTCCCGCTGACCTGCGGGAAGGTCCTGCTCAGCGTGTCGAGCGCCGCCTGGGACTCGGTGCCGGGGATGCTGAACGTGTTGTCCGTACCCTGGTTGAAGGCGATGGCGCCGCCCGCGAGGAGGACGAGCAGCAGCAGCCACAGTGACAGGACCAGCTTGCGGGCGCGGAAGGCCCAACGGCCGATCGAATACAGGAGCGAGGACACACGTTCTCCAGCAGGGAAGTGGAACGACAGGGCGGATGGAGCGCCTGTCGAAGGGTTTCGATACATGGTTGTATCCGATGCCCGACTGTATCGGATACACTCGTGTATCGGAAACTCGGCACAGGAAGGTTTCAGCTTGAATAGCACGGCCCTCAGAGACGACGCGCCTGTCGAGTCCGCTCGCCGGCAGCGCACCCGCACCCGCCTCCTCGACGCCGCGTTCGACGTCTTCGCCGAGCAGGGCGTCAAGGCCGCGAGCGTAGAGACGATCGCCGAAGCGGCGGGCTTCACCCGCGGCGCGTTCTACTCCAACTTCTCCAGCAAGGAAGAGCTGTTCTTCGCCCTGATGGAGCGCGAGAAGAGCATCCGCCTGGAGCAGCTCGACGCCGGCGTGGAGCAGTTCCTGCGGCCGCTCGTCGGCGACGGGGGCGTCGCGCTGGACGACGCGGATGTCCTCCGGACGATCACCCGCATCCTGGAGCTGCAGTCCGACGACCGGCGCTGGTGGCTGGTGCAGTCCGAGTTCCTGCTGCTCGCCCTCCGCGACCCGGCCATCTCCGCCGACTTCCTGCGCTACCAGGACGGCTTCTTCCGGGAGCTCACCGAGACGGTGGTCGCGGCGCTCGCGAGCGCCCGCCGTCGGTTCACCATCGACCCGGAGGAGGCGGTCCGCGTCATCGCGGAGCTGTGCGCCAACGGGGAGGCAAGGGCGCTGCTCTCCGGTGACGAGCGGAAGTTCGCCGAACGGCTCTCCGAGTCGGTCCCCGCCATCCTGCTGGCCCTCACGGAACGGGTCTGACCCGACCGGTCCGACCTCCCGGGTCTGATCGAACGCCGAGGCGCACCGGGTAACGTGTGCTCGATGCGACGTCGACTGCTCCGTCCGGCCCTCGCGACCGCGCTGTGCGCGGCCGTGCTGCTGGTCGTGGCCGCTTGCGCCGCGCCGGCGAACCCGGCGGCGACTCCCGGGGACGCCCCCGGTTCCACCCCGGCCCCGATGTCGACCCACGACCCGTTCCCGAAGCAGGCGCTCACGCCGCAGACCCGGTACGTCGCGCTGGGCGACTCGTTCGCCGCCGGCATGGGCGGGGGAGACGAGACCGGCAAGTGCCGCTCCAGCCCGTTCAGCTACCCGAGCGTGTTCACCCGCGACTCCGGGGTCGACCTCGTCGTCGATGCTGCGTGCGCGGGAGCGACGACCTCCGACCTCCTCAAGCACCAGCTCATCGCCCTGGACGACCGCACGAACCTGGTGACCGTCAGCATCGGAGGCAACGACCTCGGCGTCGCCGCCATCGCCGCGGAGTGCTCGGCGGGCAAGGCGTTCGCCTGCCGCAACGGCGTCTCCTCGGCGCTGTCGCTGCTGAACGTCCTCCCGGAGCGGCTGGCGGCGGTCTACGCGGCCATCCACCTCGCCGCCCCGAACGCCCGCATCGTCGTCACCGGCTACGCGGTCGTGTTCGACAACCACGACCCGAAGTCGCCGACCTTCGGCACCGACACCGCGATCAACGCGGCGACGCTCGGCCTCAACCAGACCATCTCCGACGTCGTGGACAGCCAGCGGGCGCAGGGGGTGCCGATGACCTACGTCGGCGTCGACTTCGCCGGTCACGGCGTCGGCTCGAAGAAGCCGTGGCTGAACCTCAGCGGGACCGACGCCTTCCACCCGACCGCAACGGGCTACGTGCAGTACGCGAACGCGCTGGTGCGGGTGCTGGGTCGAGCGAAGTAGCCGGATCGTCCTGCGCCGCCCCGCCGGCGAGGCCGTCGTGCGCGCCGATGTGCGTGCCGTCGATGGCGGCGCGCGCGAAGTCCAGCGTCTCGCGGAGCATCGCGGTGCGCTCGACAGCGTCGCGTGCCTTCCGCGTGTTCACCTCCGCGACGATCGAGCCGTCCCAGCCGGAGGCCGCGAGCGAGCGGAGAACCGCGGCGACAGGCTGGCTGCCGCGCCCGGGGATGAGGTGCTCGTCGAAGACGCGCGAGTCGTCCAGCGGGCCGGAGCCGTCGCAGAGGTGCACGTGCCGCAGCCGCCCGCCGAGCTCGTTCGCGAGGTCGAGGCCGTCCACCCCGCTCAGGGCGGCGTGCGAGAAGTCGAGGGTGACCGCGTCGCAATCCATGCCGACCGGGTTCCAGTGCGGGACGTACCCGGCCATCGACCGGCCGGCGACCTTCCACGGGAACATGTTCTCGACCGCGATGGTCACACCCGTGCGCTCGGCGGTCGATCGCACCAGGCCGAGGAAGTCCTCCGCGTACCCGGACTGCCAGCGGAACGGCGGATGGACGACGACCGTGTCGGCGCCCAGTTCCGCGGCGAGCTCGGCCGAGCGCTCCAGCTTCACACCGGGGTCGCGCCCCCAGACGAAGTGGGTCAGCAGCAGGACCGGCGCGTGCACGCTCAGGATGCGCGTGCCGTAGCGTTCGGCGAGCCTCCGGAGCGGCTCGGCGGACTGCGTCCGGTCGTCGCGCGTGACCATGACCTCCACGCCGTCGTAGCCCAGTTCGGCGGCCGTGCGGAAGGCCGTCTCGACCCCGAGCGGGTAGACGCAGGTCGTGCCCATGCCGATGCGCATCACGTCCGTCACTCTAATCACGGCGCCTGAACGAGCAGTGTCCTGACGGGGAACGCGTGCCGGTACCGGCCTGTGCGGGCGCTGGTACTGTGGCAGGAGACCACCGCATCAACTGGGGGAGTTGACCCACTATCAGCCAGACGTCCGAAGCCGCAGCAACCGATACGTACGACCTGGTGATCGTCTCCAACCGACTGCCCGTCGACCGGGTGGTCGACGAGGCGGGGCAGGCGAGCTGGCGGCCGTCGCCGGGCGGGCTGGTCACCGCGCTGCAGCCGGTCATGCGCGCGGAGGACGGCGTCTGGGTCGGCTGGGCCGGCGTCGCGGACGAGGAGATCGAGCCCTTCGAGGCCGACGGCATCACCATCCGGCCCGTCGCGCTCAGCGAGCAGGAGCTGCAGGAGTACTACGAGGGCTTCTCCAACGACACGCTCTGGCCGCTCTACCACGACGTCATCGCCCAGCCGAGCTACCACCGGGAGTGGTGGGACAGCTACGTGCGCGTCAACCGCCGGTTCGCCGACGCCGCCGCAGGCGTCGCCGCGCCCGGGGCGGTCGTCTGGGTGCACGACTATCAGCTCCAGCTCGTCCCCGCGATGCTGCGGGAGGTGCGCCCGGACCTCGTCATCGGCTTCTTCAACCACATCCCGTTCCCGCCCTACGGCATCTACTCGCAGCTCCCGTGGCGCCGGCAGATCATCGACGGCCTCCTCGGTGCGGACGTGATCGGCTTCCAGCGGGTGGCCGACGCGGGGAACTTCTCGCGCGCCGTCCGCCGGCTGAAGGGCTACGAGACCCGCGGCCCGATCATCGAGGTGCCGATCGACACCGACGACCCCGAGTCCGGTTCGCACCGCCACGTGACCACGAACCGGCACGGCGGCCTGGTGCGCACGGTGCTGGCGCGGGCCTTCCCGATCTCGATCGACGCCGAGGCGTACCAGGAGCTCGCCCGCCGCCCCGCCATCCGGGAGCGCGCCAAGGAGATCCGCGAGGAGCTCGGCAACCCCGAGACGATCATGCTCGGCGTCGACCGCCTCGACTACACCAAGGGCATCGGCCACCGGCTGAAGGCGTTCGGCGAGCTGCTGCGCGACGACCGCCTGAGCGTGGAGGACGTCACGCTCGTGCAGGTCGCGAGCCCGAGCCGCGAGCGCGTCGAGACCTACCGCCAGCTCCGCGACGAGGTCGAGCTCACGGTCGGCCGCATCAACGGCGACTACGCGACGCTCGGCCACACGGCCGTGGCCTACCTCCACCACGGGTACCCGAAGGAGGAGATGGTCGCGCTGTACCTGGCGGCCGACGTCATGCTGGTGACCGCACTGCGCGACGGCATGAACCTGGTGGCCAAGGAGTACGTGGCGACCCGCGTGGACGAGGACGGCGTTCTGGTGCTCAGCGAGTTCGCCGGCGCCTCCGACGAGCTGCGCCAGGCCCTGCTGATCAACCCGCACGACATCGAGGGGATGAAGGACGCCATCCTTCAGGCCGTCGCGATGCCGAAGCGCGACCGCGTCCGCCGCATGCGCGCACTCCGCAAGAAAGTGCTCACCAACGATGTCGCCCGCTGGTCGGCCAACTTCCTGGAGGCGCTCACCCGCAGCGCCCACGGCGACCACCCCCTGCAGGACCCGCCGGTCAACCGGCGCTGACCCCAGCCGCAACGACTGAGAGACGTATGACCGACACGCCCTCCCTCGCCCCCGACCCCCAGCCCGCGGCCATCGCCCTGGCGACCGCCGTCGCGCGCCTGGCCGGCGCCGACCGGCTCCTGCTCGCGCTCGACTTCGACGGCACCCTCGCGCCGTTCGTGGACACCCCCAAGGCCGCGCGCATGCTCCCCGCGGCCGAGGCCGCGCTGGATCGGCTGGAGGCCCTCCCGGACACCTGGGTCGCGTACGTCTCCGGCCGCCCGCTCTCCAGCCTGGAGATCGTCACCGAGGCCGACGAGGACGCCCTGCTGCTCGGCTCCCACGGCGTCGAGGTCCGTTTCGGCCGCGACGGCGTCTCCCTCGACCTGAGCGAGGAGGAGCGCTCGACCCTGGAGAAGCTGGGCGAGACGCTCGGCGCGCTCGTCGACAGCGTGCCCGGCACCCGCCTGGAGGTGAAGCCGGTCGGCTTCGGCGTCCACTACCGCCTGCTGGAGGGCGACGAGGGCGCGGCCGTGGTGGCCCGCGCCTACGAGGCCGCCGCGTCGGTCAGCGACTCCCTCACCATCCGCGACGGCAAGGACATCATCGAGTTCTCGGTCCGCGGCGCCAACAAGGGCGACGGCATCGAGCGCCTCCGCGAGTACACGAAGGCGACCGCTGTGCTCTTCGCCGGCGACGACGTCACCGACGAGGACGGCTTCGCGGTCCTGCGCCCGGAGGACGGCGACCTGGGGATCAAGGTCGGCGACGGCGAGACGGCGGCGCAGTTCCGCGTCGCGGACGAGCGGGCGGTGGCGACGCTGCTGGGGTTGCTGGCGGATGCGCGGGGGGCGAGGGGCGCGTCGATCGAGGGCTGACGCGGGGGTTGCCGCCAGCTTGCTGTGGCGGCCAGGAGATGCGCGTTCGGACGAGTCTCACCTTTCGATCGCGAAGCACTCACTCTGGACGGAGATGCTCAGCACCTGGGTGCTTGCGAAGAAGGCGATCGCACCCTTGCGCGGTTGGTCCACGATGATCGAGTGGCCGTAGGTGGTGCTCTGTTCGGGGGGTCCGATCTGGCGGATGGCGTAGCCGAGGCTTTTCCAGTGGGCGCGGACCTTGGCCACCGCTGCGAACGGGTCGATCTCGGTGCCCTCTGGCGCGCGTTGCCGGAGGTCGATCGAGTATTGCTCCGCGACTCCGTTCATGTCGCAGGGGTCGGGGTGACGCCACGGGTTGAGGTCGCTGGGATCGAACGGGTTCGGCGGTACCCCCAGGTCGAGCCATTCGCCGCCGAGGAGTTGGACGAGGTCGTCGGTGTGCTTGATGGTCTCATCGAGAAGTTCGGCGTGGCTTTTCGTAGAGAGTCCGTTCGGCGGCGAGAGGACATCGTCGTTGGGATTGGTCATGATTCCTCCTGTGTAGCTGCAGCCGGTCAGGGTCAGGATCGTCAATAGCGTGACGAATGCACGGTCGAGGGCGCGGTGTTTCATTTCTTCTTCCCGGTTCCGGGGCTGGTGGCGCCGCCGTTGATCTCCCCGTCGAGTCCGACGCTGGCTGCGGCGGTGTT
Organism: Leifsonia sp. EB34; assembly: GCF_041260585.1. Taxonomy (NCBI): domain Bacteria; kingdom Bacillati; phylum Actinomycetota; class Actinomycetes; order Micrococcales; family Microbacteriaceae; genus Leifsonia; species Leifsonia sp. EB34. The sequence goes on along the minus strand of NZ_JBGCCV010000001.1, from coordinate 45,568 downwards.
ATGAAGAGCTTCGGTGTTCATATCGAGGTAGCCGTGTCCTCTGGTCGCGTGGGGGTTGAACCACGGCCCGTTTTCCGTTCCGTAACCGATGGGGTCGTGTCCATCGGTGGGTTCGAGGTTGTGAGCGAGGTCGCCTTCGGAGGAGTAGGTCCGGGCACCGAATCCGTCGTCTCGCGGATCCTTGCGCCCAGACGCCCAGCGGCCTTTGTCGGCGACGGTGTCGTCTGAGGACTGGCTGGCGTAGACGTGCTGCCCGCCGCCGTCGACGTGCAGACGATCCACCGTGCCGATGTTCTGTTCGACTCCGGCCGAGGCCAGCAGCACCACCGACTGCACGTTGTGATTCAGTCCGCTGACGGCGTTGGCGACCACGGTAGTTCCGTACGAGTGCCCGACGACCGCGGTGTGCGGGGCCCGGTTTCCACCGAGGATGGTATCCGCGGCCCACTGACCGTCCAGTTCATGGGAGAGGCGGCTGCCGCCCGCGCGTGCCCGATCACCCTCCAGAACCGTCAGGTCGGCTGGTGAGTCGTAGCCGATCCATGCCACGACCATGTGGGGGACACCGGGTTCCAACTTGTCTTGGGCTTTGTAGACGTTGAGCGCGGCGCCGGTCCAGCCGGCGAGGCGGTCGGGCACCCCGAGTCCGCTGTTCATGCCCGGGACAGCCCAGGTGACTTTTCCTGACTTCTCCGCGCTCGGCTCGCCCAGAGCGACCGCTGCCAGTGGCGGACGGTGACGGAGGTTGTAGGACAGGAGCCCGCGTGGTGGGTGGAGCCTTTTCGCGAGTTTCTCATAGTCGAGCCAGGGACCAGAGATGCCGTCGACCCTGAGCGCCTTGAGGATGTCCCGCAGCACGATCCCTTGCGGTGAGTCCGGGTCGATGTCCGGGTCGTAGAGATCGCGGCGGAGCTGGATCGAGTTCGCGTGGATGCGCGTCTCCGCGTCGAGCCCCGGAAGGTTGCCGATGATCGTCGGCGCGGACTGGCACCACGCTTCCCTGACCTCTGCGGAGAGTCCCTTCCACCACGAGGCCACCCGTTCCGGCGGAGGGGGATCGTCCCAGAATCGTTGCGCCAGGCGGGGGTCCTCGGCGAGCAGCCTTCCGGCCTGCTCGGGGGTGAGCGCGGTGAGGAGGTCCAGCAACCCCGATCCGCGGACCGAAGCGGATTCGACCCCGGTGATCGTCCCGAAGAGCGTGATGAAGTTTCCGAGTTCCGGGAGGGAGGCATGGGGGAGAGCGCCGTGCAAGGTGGCGTCGAGCTGACGGACGAACTGTTCCTCGGCGGTGTCGTAGTCGTCCTTGGCGATCAGCGCCTTCCTCCGGGCGTCGTCCAGACGCTGCTGCGCATCCTCGAGGCGGAACCGGGCGTGGAGCAGTTCGGTCTCCGCCGCCGGGTCCCGGCTGCCGGTGCCTGCGAACCCGACGCCGGTCAGCAGCCCGAGCGAGGCCTCCGCCAGCACGAGGTCGGCCTGCGCGATCTCAGCGTCCCGCAACGCCCGGTCGGCCGCGCTCTGAGCCTCGGCCATCGAGGTCGACCACCGACGTGCGGCATCCGAGCCTTCCCCGTGGCGGGCAGAGGAGGCTCGGGCGCCGTCGACGACGCCGCGGAGCCGTTCTGCGAAGACCTCGGCCGCGACGCCGGACCAGTAGGGTGCCGCGATCGTCGCGTGCACGCTCTCCAGCACGTTCGAGCGCAGCCACAGCCATTCCGCCGTCCTTCTCAGCTCGGCGGCCAGTGTGTCCACCGTCTCCACCGAGCCGGGGGTCGGGTCGGAGTCGAACCCGACAGGTGACCAGTCCCACGAGCTAGAACGCACGAGCCGTACCGCCGAACGTCTTCGCATCGTCGTGGTCGCGCCTGTCGTACGCGTCCGCGGTGGAGCGGAGGACGTGCTGGAGGGCTTCGACACTGCCCGTCAACGCCATACGCCCGGGATGCCAGTAGCCCTCGAAACGCTCCAGTGCGGCCATCGAACGCGGTGAGCCGACCCCGTCGGGGTCGACGTCCGGCCAGTGGCGCCCCTGGATCGCCTCGGCCAATGTCTGCGCGCTCGCCCGCAGGCACTCGGTGTCGGCACCGACCGTTCCTCCCACGTCGCCTCCCTTGCTCACGATGAGGAACACCATATAGGAACACCAATGCGATATGGCAATGTCAGTGCCAGCATCTGAGGGAAACGGGTTGTCCACAGCCCCCGACACATGGCCGACCCGGTATCCAAACGGTCCTAGAGTTGTCACATGCCAGAGATCGATTGGAAGCCGCGTTCGCGCGTTGTCACGGACGGAATCGAAGCCACCACCAGCCGCGGGATGCTGCGGGCCGTCGGCATGGGCGATGCGGACTGGGAGAAGCCGCAGATCGGCATCGCCAGCTCGTGGAACGAGATCACGCCCTGCAACCTGTCGCTCGACCGCCTCGCGCAGGGCGCGAAGGAGGGCGTGCACTCCGGCGGCGGCTACCCGCTCCAGTTCGGCACCATCTCGGTCTCCGACGGCATCTCGATGGGCCACGAAGGGATGCACTTCTCGCTGGTCTCGCGCGAGGTCATCGCCGACTCGGTGGAGACCGTCATGATGGCCGAGCGCCTCGACGGCACCGTGCTGCTGGCCGGCTGCGACAAGTCGCTCCCCGGCATGCTCATGGCCGCAGCGCGGCTCGACCTCTCCGCGGTGTTCCTCTACGCGGGCTCCATCGCTCCGGGCTGGGTCAAGCTCAGCGACGGCACCGAGAAGGACGTCACGATCATCGACTCGTTCGAGGCGGTCGGCGCGTGCAAGGCCGGCAAGATGAGCGAAGAGGACCTCAAGCGCATCGAGTGCGCCATCGCCCCGGGCGAGGGCGCCTGCGGCGGCATGTACACCGCCAACACCATGGCGAGCGTCGCCGAGGCGCTCGGCATGAGCCTCCCCGGCTCGGCCGCGCCGCCCTCGGCCGACCGCCGCCGCGACTACTTCGCCCACCGCTCCGGCGAGGCCGTGGTCAACCTGCTCAAGCTGGGGATCACCGCGCGCGACATCCTGACCAAGAAGGCGTTCGAGAACGCGATCGCCGTCGCGATGGCGTTCGGCGGCTCGACCAACGTCGTCCTGCACCTGCTGGCGATCGCGAACGAGGCGGAGGTCGAGCTCACGATCGACGACTTCAACCGGATCGGCGACAAGGTGCCGCACATCGGCGACCTCAAGCCGTTCGGCAAGTACGTCATGAACGACGTCGACCGGCACGGCGGCGTCCCCGTCGTGATGAAGGCGCTGCTCGACGCGGGCCTGCTGCACGGCGACTGCCTCACCGTGACCGGCAAGACCGTCGCGGAGAACCTGGCGGAGATCAACCCGCCCGCGCCGGACGGCAAGGTCATGCGCTCGCTCGACAACCCGATCCACCCGACCGGTGGTCTGACCATCCTCAAGGGCTCGCTCGCTCCGGAGGGCGCGGTCGTCAAGACGGCCGGCTTCGATGCCGACGTGTTCGAGGGCCCCGCGCGGGTCTTCGAGCGCGAGCGTGCGGCGATGGACGCGCTCACCGAGGGGCGCATCAACGCGGGCGACGTGGTCATCATCCGCTACGAGGGCCCGAAGGGCGGCCCGGGCATGCGCGAGATGCTGGCGATCACCGCCGCCATCAAGGGCGCGGGGCTCGGCAAGGATGTACTACTATTGACGGACGGACGATTCTCAGGCGGCACAACCGGCCTGTGCATCGGCCACATAGCACCCGAAGCGGTGGACGCAGGTCCCATCGCCTTCGTGCGCGATGGTGATCTGATACGGGTCGATATCGCGGCTCGCTCCCTCGACCTACTTGTCGACGAGTCAGAGCTGACCGCCCGCCGTGACGGCTGGGCGCCTCTTCCTCCGCGCTATACCCGTGGCGTTCTCGCGAAGTACTCCAAGCTCGTGCACTCCGCTGCGGAGGGCGCGGTCACGGGGTAGCCCTTCGCCCCCGCACAGATACATCAACCGTTTCGCACGTAAGGGATCGATAAGGCATGACGCCGGATGCAACCCCCAGTTCAGTGTTGCCGTCCGCGGCGCCCGGTAAGGCGTCGCCCGAAATCCTGACCGGCTCCCAGTCGGTCGTCCGCACCCTCGAGCTCCTCGGCGTCACCGACGTCTTCGGGCTGCCGGGCGGTGCGATCCTCCCCATCTACGACGCGATCATGGACTCGACCGTGATCCGCCACATCCTGGTCCGCCACGAGCAGGGCGGCGGCCACGCGGCCGAAGGCTACGCCTCGGCGTCCAACAAGGTCGGCGTCGCGATGGCGACCTCCGGTCCCGGTGCCACCAACCTGGTCACCGCGATCATGGACGCGCACATGGACTCCGTCCCCGTCGTGTTCATCACCGGCCAGGTCTTCTCCACCCTGATGGGCACGGACGCGTTCCAGGAGGCCGACATCGTCGGCATCACGATGCCGATCACCAAGCACTCGTTCCTGGTCAAGAAGGCCGAGGACATCCCGGCCACGATCGCCGCGGCGTACCACATCGCCGGGACGGGACGACCGGGCCCTGTGCTGGTGGACATCACCAAGGACGCCCAGCAGAACGCGGTGCCGTTCGTCTGGCCGCCCAAGATCGACCTGCCCGGCTACCGTCCGATCACCAAGGCGCACGGCAAGCAGATCCTCGCCGCGGCGCAGCTCATGGTCGAGTCGAAGAAGCCGGTGCTGTACGTCGGCGGCGGCGTCATCCGCTCGCGCGCCTCGCAGGAGCTCCTGGAGCTCGCCGAGGCGACGGGCATCCCCGTGGTGACCACGCTGATGGCGCGGGGCGCCTTCCCCGATACGCACAAGCAGCACCTCGGCATGCCGGGCATGCACGGCACCGTGCCGGCGGTGCTCGCGCTGCAGGAGTCCGACCTGATCGTGTCGCTCGGGGCGCGCTTCGACGACCGGGTCACCGGCAACACCTCACTGTTCGCGCCCGACGCGAAGATCGTGCACGTCGACGTCGACCCCGCCGAGATCTCCAAGATCCGAGTCGCCGACGTCCCCATCGTCGGCGATGCCAAGGACGTCATCGTCGATCTGACCGCGGCCTACCAGGACGCCACCCGCGCCGGCGCACCCGACCTCGTCGAGTGGTGGACGTACCTCAACGGCCTCCGCGAGGAGTTCCCGCTGGGCTACACGCCCACCAGCGACGGTCTGCTCGCGCCGCAGCACGTCATCCAGCGGATCGGCGAGCTGACCGGGCCGGAAGGCATTTACACCGCCGGCGTCGGCCAGCACCAGATGTGGGCCGCGCAGTTCATCAAGTACGAGCGCCCCAACTCGTGGCTGAACTCCGGCGGAGCCGGCACGATGGGCTACTCGGTGCCGGCCGCGATGGGCGCCAAGGTCGCCCAGCCCGACCGCGTCGTGTGGGCGATCGACGGCGACGGCTGCTTCCAGATGACCAACCAGGAGCTGGCCACCTGCACGATCAACAACATCCCGATCAAGGTGGCGATCATCAACAACTCGTCGCTCGGGATGGTGCGGCAGTGGCAGACGCTGTTCTACGACGGCCGCTACTCCAACACCGACCTCAACACGGGCCACGACACCGTGCGCGTGCCCGACTTCGTGAAGCTGGCCGAGGCGTACGGCGCCCTCGGCATCCGCGTCACGAAGGAGGAGGAGGTGGACGCCGCCATCAAGCTGGCCCTGGAGACGAACGACCGGCCGGTCGTCATCGACTTCGTCGTCAGCGCCGACGCCATGGTGTGGCCGATGGTCCCGCAGGGCGTCAGCAACAGCTACGTGCAGTACGCACGCGACCACAGCCCGTCGTTCGGAGAGGAGTGACCCCCATGAGCACACACGTTCTGAGCCTCCTCGTCGAGGACAAGCCCGGTCTGCTGACCCGCGTCGCCGGCCTGTTCGCGCGGCGCGGCTTCAACATCCACTCGCTGGCGGTGGGAACGAGCGAGGTCGACGGCCTCTCGCGGATCACCGTCGTGGTGGACGTCGAAGACCTCCCGCTGGAGCAGGTCACCAAGCAGCTCAACAAGCTGATCAACGTCATCAAGATCGTGGAGCTGGAGCCGTCGCAGTCGGTCCAGCGCGAGCACCTGCTGATCAAGGTGCGGGTCGACAACTCGACCCGCTCGCAGGTGCTGGAGGCGGTCAACCTCTTCCGCGCCCGCGTCGTCGACGTGGCCACCGACGCCCTCGTGATCGAGGTCACCGGCGACAGCGGCAAGACCCAGGCGCTGCTCAAGGTGCTGGAGCCGTACGGGATCAAGGAGATGGCCCAGTCGGGCCTGCTCGCGATCGGCCGCGGCGGCAAGTCCATCACCGAGCGCGTCTTCAAAAACTAGACCCGAACGTTAAGAACCACATCACGAAGGAGAACCACACAGTGGCTGAGATCTACTACGACAACGACGCGGACCTCTCGATCATCCAGGGCAAGAAGGTCGCCGTCATCGGCTACGGTTCGCAGGGCCACGCGCACGCGCAGAACCTCCGCGACTCGGGCGTCGAGGTCGTCATCGGCCTCAAGGAGGGCTCGAAGTCCAAGCCCAAGGCCGAGGAGGCGGGCTTCCGCGTCCTCTCCGCCGCCGACGCGGCCAAGTGGGCCGACGTCGTCGTCATCCTCGCGCCCGACCAGGTGCAGCGGAACCTCTACAAGGACGACATCCAGGCCAACCTGGAGGAGGGCAACGCCCTCGTCTTCGGCCACGGCTTCAACATCCGCTTCGGCTACATCGAGGCCCCCGAGGGCGTCGATGTCATCATGGTCGCCCCCAAGGGCCCGGGCCACACCGTCCGCCGCGAGTACGAGGCCGGCCGCGGCGTCCCCGTCATCGTCGCCGTCGAGAAGGACGCGACCGGCAACGCCTGGCCGCTCGTCCTCTCGTACGCGAAGGGCATCGGCGGCCTGCGCGCCGGCGGCATCAAGACCACCTTCACCGAGGAGACCGAGACCGACCTGTTCGGTGAGCAGGCCGTCCTCTGCGGCGGCGTCTCGCAGCTCGTCCAGTACGGCTTCGAGACCCTGACCGAGGCCGGCTACCAGCCGCAGGTCGCCTACTTCGAGGTCCTGCACGAGCTCAAGCTCATCGTGGACCTGATGTGGGAGGGCGGCATCGCCAAGCAGCGCTGGAGCGTCTCCGACACGGCCGAGTACGGCGACTACGTCTCCGGCCCTCGCGTCATCGACCCGCACGTCAAGGAGAACATGAAGGCGGTGCTCTCCGACATCCAGGACGGCACCTTCGCCAAGCGCTTCATCGCGGACCAGGACGCGGGCGCGCCCGAGTTCCTCGAGCTCCGCAAGAAGGGCGAGCAGCACCCCATCGAGGCCACCGGCCGCGAGCTGCGCAAGCTCTTCGCCTGGAACGCCTCGAACGACGACGACTACGTCGACGGCGAGGTCGCGCGCTGATCCAGCCGCGCTGAACCACGGCATCCCGAGCGGGGCCGCACCGGGCATCGGTGCGGCCCCGCTCGGCGTTCACGCCGCGCTGTGCTCGATGACCGCGTCCGTCCCTGGATACACGAGAGTTTCGTGCCCGTCGTCGAACCGGACCAGGTACGGTGGGGCGCCGTCCGCGCCGCGCACCTCGATCACCGAGCCGTGGCGGTCGGCGGACTCCACGTGGGTGCCCCGGATGCAGATCCGGTCTCCGATCGTCGCCTCCATGATGGCCTCCTCCCTGAACCCTCTCTCCCGACGTTACGCCAGGGCCGTCGCGCCGGGAATGCCGCTATGGTGGGCCGCATGCCTGAGCCCCGCCGCGCCGCCCTCGATACCGCCATCGAGATCGCCGTCCAGGATGTCGCGGGGGTGCGCGTCGCCCTCGCGGAAGGTGCCGACCGCGTCGAGCTGTGCGTCGCGCTGGGCCTCGGCGGCCTCACCCCGTCGGCCGGTCTCGTGCGCGCCGCCGTCGAGGAAGCGCGGGAGGACGGACGCGCGGGCTTCGTCCACGTGCTGGTGCGTCCGCGCGGCGGCGGGTTCGTCTACGACTCGGACGAACTCGACACGATCGTCGCCGACATCCGGTTCGCCCGCGAGGCCGGCGCCGCGGGCGTGGTCGTCGGCGCGCTGGACGAGACCGGGCACATCGACCGGGAGGCCGTCGCCCGGTTCGTGGCGGAGGCCGGCGGGCTGGACGTGACCTTCCACCGGGCCTTCGACACGCTGCCCGACCCGCTGGGCGCCGCCGACGCGCTCGCCGAGCTCGGCGTGGCGCGCATCCTCACCTCCGGTGGGGCGGCCCGCAGCGTCGACGGCGTGGACGGCCTGCGGGCGCTGGCCCAGCGGACCGGCGGCCGAGTCCAGGTGATGGCCGGCGGGGGAGTGCGCGTTCAGGACATCCACACGCTGCTCGCCGCCGGCGTCGACGCGGTGCACCTGTCGGCCCGTCAGACGGTGTCGGGCGCGCCGAGCGGTCCCGGCGGCGGGGACGCGGCCTACGACATCACCGACCCGATCACGGTGCGCGAGGCGGTCGCGGCAGCGGCAGTCCGCGGTTCGTAACGCGGCGAAAGGCGGCGTTGCGCTCCCGCTAGAGTTAAGCAACCCGCGCACCGACGACTGCTGCGCGTCTTCTCCCAAGCCAGCCTCCCCGTAAGGAACTGCCACGTGACAAAGCCGGTCGTGCTGATCGCCGAAGAACTTTCGCCCGCCACCGTCGACGCCCTCGGGCCGGACTTCGAGATCCGCAACGTCGACGGGACCGATCGGCCCGCTCTGCTCTCCGCTGTCTCCGACGCGGACGCCATCCTGGTGCGCTCCGCCACCAAGGTCGACGCCGAGGTCATCGGCGCGGCGAACAAGCTGCGGGTCATCGCCCGCGCCGGCGTCGGCCTGGACAACGTGGACATCAAGACCGCCACCAACGCGGGCGTCATGGTCGTCAACGCGCCGACCTCCAACATCATCTCGGCCGCGGAGCTCACGGTCGGCCACATCCTGAGCCTCGCCCGGCACATCCCTGCCGCACACAGCGCGCTGGCGCAGGGGCAGTGGAAGCGGTCCAAGTACACCGGCGTCGAGCTCTACGAGAAGACGGTCGGCATCATCGGCCTCGGCCGCATCGGCGCGCTCATCACGGCCCGCCTGCAGGCGTTCGGCACCAAGGTGATCGCGTACGACCCGTACGTCACCAGCGCCCGCGCGCAGCAGCTCGGCGTCCAGCTCGTCAGCCTGGATGAGCTGCTCACCGACGCCGACTTCATCACCATCCACATGCCGAAGACCCCGGAGACCACCGGGATGATCTCCGACGACCAGCTCGCCCAGATGAAGCCGACCGCGTTCATCGTCAACGTGGCCCGCGGCGGCCTGATCGACGAGGACGCCCTCTACCGCGCGCTCAGCACGAAGAGCATCGCCGGCGCCGGCCTCGACGTGTTCGTGACCGAGCCGCCGACCGAGTCGCCCCTGCTGGAGCTGGAGAACGTCATCGTCACGCCGCACCTGGGCGCCTCCACCGACGAGGCGCAGGAGAAGGCGGGCGTCTCGGTGGCCAAGTCGGTGCGCCTCGCGCTCTCCGGCGAGCTCGTGCCCGACGCGGTCAACGTCGCCGGCGGCGTCATCGACCCGTACGTGCGCCCCGGCATCCCGCTGGTGGAGAAGCTCGGCCAGGTGTTCTCCGGCCTCGCGCACAGCCCGCTGACCAGCATCGACGTGGAGGTCCGCGGCGAGCTGGTCGACTACGACGTCAGCGTGCTGAAGCTCGCGGCGCTCAAGGGCATCTTCACGAACATCGTGTCCGAGACCGTCTCGTACGTGAACGCGCCGCTGCTCGCCGAGCAGCGCGGCATCGAGGTCCGCCTCATCACCGACTCGGTGAGCGAGGAGTACCGCAACCTGATCACGCTGCGCGGCGCTCTCAGCGACGGGTCGCAGGTGTCGGTCTCCGGCACGCTCACCGGCACGAAGCAGATCGAGAAGGTCGTGGAGATCAACGGCTACGACGTGGAGGTGCCGATCGCCGAGCACCTCATCGTCATGATCTACGACGACCGCCCCGGCATCGTCGCGGTCTACGGCCACGAGTTCGGCGAGGCGAAGATCAACATCGCGGGCATGCAGATCGCGCGGACCTCCGCCGGCGGCAAGGCGCTCAGCGTGCTGACCGTCGACTCGCGTGTGCCGGAGGGCCTGCTCGAGAAGGTCCGCGTCGCGATCGACGCCGACCTCATGCAGGAGATCGACATCACGGAGTCCTGACCTCCCTCGAAAAATCTCCTGTCGCGCGTTGTCGATTTCGACGGTTGACTTGCGTCGTAGGGATGTCGCCCCGGACGGGGCGTCGTTCCGACGAGTGAGGAGACCACGATGTCCGACGAGTACGTTCTGCTCATCCGCGAGCCGAACTGGGACCCCGAGGCGATGACGGCGGAGGAGTGGCAGGCCGGGATGGCCGGCCACCAGGCGTTCCAGGAGGCCGTGGTGGCGGCCGGTGAGCGCATCGTCGCCAGCAGCGCTCTGCAGCCGATCACCCAGGCGACGAAGATCACGCCGCGCGCCGGAGGCGATCCGCTGATCACCGACGGGCCGTTCGGCGAGACGGCGGAGGTCATCACCGGCTTCTACAGCTTCACCGCGGCGACGCCCGGGCAGGCCAGGGAGCTGGCCGCGATGGTGCCGACCGGCGGCTGGGTCGAGCTGTACCCGGTGCTGGTGCTCGACACGGTGCGCTGAGCCGCGGCCGGAGGCGTGACGGGATGGTGAGCCGCTGGATGGCGGGCCGCGGGTGGTAAGCCGCGTGAGGGCGGGGCCGTGACCGCGGCCTCCCGCATCGAGCGCGCCTACCGCGAGGACGCCGCCCGCATCCTGGGCGCGGTCGCGCGCACGACGGGCGACCTCCTGCTCGCCGAGGATGCGGTGCAGGAGGCGTTCGCGCGCGCCGTCGCCGAGGCGGCGCGCGGCCGTGAGCCGCGGAATCCCGCGGCCTGGATCACGACGGTCGCGCGCCGGGTCGCGCTCGACGCGCTGCGCCGGGAGCGCTCGGCGCGGCGCGTCGCGCCGATGCTGGCTGCGGAGGCCGCACGCGCCGAGAGCGCGGCTGCCGCGGCCGAGGCGCACGGTGTGGAGGGAGGTGGTGCGGGCGTGTTCACGGGAGACGAGCGGCTCGACCTCATCCTGCTGGTCGCGCATCCTGACCTCGCGCCGGAGACGCGGGTCGCGCTGGCGCTGCGGCACGTCTGCGGCGTCCCGACCGCGCGGATCGCGGACGTGTTCCTCGTCTCCGAGCCGACGATGGCGGCGCGGCTGACCCGCGCCAAGAAGCGCATCCACGACTCCGGGCTCCGGTTCGCCCTCGACGACGCGGCGGCGGTGGCCGGGCGGATGCCGGATGCGCTGACCACGATCTACCTGCTCTACACCGCCGGCCACGCGACGGCGGACGACCGGCTGCGCGCCGACGCGATCGCCCTCGCCCGGGACGCGCACCGGGTGGCGGGCGACGCCGAGAGCGCCGGGCTGCTCGGCCTGCTGCTGCTCACCGAGGCGCGCCAGTCGACGCGGCTGACCGCGGACGACGAGTTCGCGACGCTGCGGGAGGCCGACCGGACCACCTGGAACGTGCCGATGATGGTCGAGGGCGAGCGACTGGCCACGATCGCGCTGGACGGCGCTGCTCGCGCGGACGCCGCCGCCGGCGACGGCCGCTACGGCCTGCAGGCGGGCATCGCCGGGCTGCACGCGATCGCCCCGAACTGGGAGGCCACCGACTGGCCCGCGATCGTGCGCCTCTACGACGGCCTCGTGCGGGTGTGGCCGAGCGCGACGGCGCGGCTCGGCCGGCTGGTCGCGCTGGGCCACAGTCCGGACGCGGGGCCGGAGGTCGCGCTCGCCGCCCTGGCCGCCGAGCCGGAACTCTTCGCCGGTCCGCTGGCCTCCCGGGCGCACGCGGCGCGCGCCGAACTGCTGCGGCTGGCGGGGGACCGGGAGGGGTCGGAGGCCGAACTGCGGCACGCCATCGGCGCCGCGGGCGACGACCGGACGCGGCGCTCGCTGCTGCGACTGCTCGCGGCGGGCGGCGCGTGAGCGGGCGGGTCAGTCGCGCGCAGTGAGCCGTCCGACCAGCCCGATCAGCTCCTGGAGGTCGGTCTCGTCGCGGAGCACGGTGTTGGCCGCCGGCAGCAGAGCGGTGTTGTAGTACATCCCGTCGCCGATGAGCATGATGGTGCGCGCCACCATCCGGTCGCCGACGACGGCCTCCAGCTCGCTCAGCCACAGGCGCTGCGCGTCGGCGAGCGCGTCGCTGGCGCGGGCGTCCGAGGCCTGGGCGAGCCGGGCGATGGCGACGATCACGCGCTCCAGGCGGGTGTCGGAGGGGATGGAGGTGCGCAGGAAGTAGGCGACCGGGCCGTCCGGGGCGGCGCGCATGTGCTCGATGTCCTCCGCGAGGTCGTCGGCGAAGCGCTCCAGGAGGCCGTCGACCAGGGCGTCCTTGGACGCGAAGTGGTAGAGCAGGCCGCCCTTGGAGACTCCGGCCCGCGCGGCCACGGCCTCCAGCGTCGCCGCGCGCTCGCTCTGCTCGGCGAGCAGGTCTTCGAACGCGTCGAGGATGCGGTCGCGGGCGGCGCGCGGAGCGGTGGCGGACGAGGCGGTTGCGGTGGACGCCGGGGCGGCGGGGGAGGCCATGGGGCCATGCTAGCCGCGACCGCGCGGGCCGACGCTGCGACCGCGCGGGCCGACGCTGCGGCTGCTCGGCGCGGGTGCGGTCGCCCGTTGACCACTGTACCGTCCGGACGGTACAGTAACTTTATGACCGCGACCACCCGCCCCGACCGCACTCCGGCCGCCGCCGAGCCGACGGCGCAGATCCCTGCGCCCACGCCGGGCCGCGCCGGCGCGCGCGCCTGGGCGGCCCTGGTCGTCCTCATGCTCCCGGTCCTCCTGGTGTCGGTGGACAACACCGTCCTCGGTTTCGCCCTCCCGGCCATCACCGAGGCGCTGCGGCCGTCGTCCACCCAGATGCTCTGGATCGTGGACGTCTACCCGCTGGTGCTCGCGGGCCTCCTGGTCGCGATGGGCAGCCTCGGCGACCGCATCGGCCGCCGGACGGTGCTTCTGATCGGCGCGACGGGCTTCGCCGCCGTCTCCGCCGCGGCCGCGTTCGCGCCGACCGCCGAGCTGCTGATCGGCGCCCGGGCCCTGCTCGGCGTGTTCGGCGCGATGCTCATGCCGTCCACGCTGTCGCTGCTGCGCAGCGTCTTCCAGGACCGCGAGCAGCGCCGCGTCGCCATCGCGATCTGGGCGGCGGCCTTCGCGGCCGGCTCCGCGCTCGGCCCGATCGTCGGCGGCCTCCTGATCGAGCGGTTCGGGTGGGGTTCCGTGTTCCTGCTGGCTGTGCCGGTGCTGATCCCGCTGCTGGTGCTCACGCCGCTGCTGGTGCGGGAGTCGCGCGATCCGGCGCCGGGGCCGGTGGACGTGGTGTCCATCCTGCTGTCGCTCGTGACGATGGCGCCCGTCGTGTACGGGATCAAGGAGTTCGCGGTGCACGGCGTCGCCCTCGTGCCGGTGCTCGCGGTGCTCGTCGGGGTGAGCGCCGGGGTGCTGTTCGTCCGGCGTCAGCTCCGGCGCCCGGCGCCGATGCTCGACATGCGCCTGTTCCGGCGGGCGGCGTTCAGCGGCGCCGTGCTCATCAACCTGCTGAGCGTGATCGCGCTGGTCGGCTTCCTGTTCTTCGTGTCGCAGCACCTCCAGCTCGTGCTCGGGATGGCCCCGACGCGGGCCGGGATGGTGCTCCTGCCGGGCCTCGCGACCATGATCGTCTCCGGCCTCCTCGTGGTGCCGGTGGCGCGGCGGCTGCGGCCGGGCTTCGTGATCGCCGGCGGACTGTGTGTCTCGGCGTCCGGGTACCTGCTGGTCGCGGTGACCGGCGGGAACGCGTCGTGGGGGATCCTGCTGGCGGCGTTCGTGCTGCTCGGCGCGGGCATCGGCGCGGCGGAGACCGTGTCGAACGAGCTCATCGTGTCGACGGCGCCGGCGGACAAGGCGGGTGCGGCGTCCGCGGTGTCGGAGACGGCGTACGAGCTGGGCGCGGTGCTCGGCACGGCGGCCCTCGGGAGCATCATCATCGCCTCGTACCGCGCCGCGATCATGCTGCCCGCGGGGCTCAGCCCGGCCGACGCGACGGCGGCGGCGGACACGCTGGGCGGCGCGGTGACGGTCGCGAAGACCCTCCCCGGCGGGGCGGCGGCCGAGCTGCTGGCGTCGGCGCGCCACGCCTTCGACAGCGGGATCGCGCTCACGGCCTCCCTCGGCGCTGCGCTCATGCTGACGGCGGCGGTGCTGGCGGTGGTCACGCTGCGGCGCGTGCGCGGCTGAGCGGGAGCGCCGCCGGTCGGCGCGGCGATAGTGTGTAGGGGAACCGTCCGCCCACCGATCAGTGCAGGAGCGTCATGAGCAGAACCGTCCAACTCGCCGTCATCCCGGGGGACGGAATCGGTCCGGAGGTGATCGCGGAGGCGGTCAAGGTGCTCGACGCGGTCAGCGCGGGAAGCGACCTCGAGTTCGAGAAGACGCGCTTCTCGCTGGGGGCCGACCGGTACCTGGCGACCGGCGACGTGCTGACCGACGACGACCTCGCGGCCATCGCCGGCCACGACGCCATCCTGCTCGGCGCGGTCGGCGGCAAGCCGGGCGACCCGCGGCTGGCCGGTGCGAACATCGAGCGCGGGCTGCTCCTGAAGCTGCGCTTCTCGCTCGACCACTACGTCAACCTGCGCCCGACCACCCTGTTCCCGGGCATCGCGAGCCCGCTGGCGAACCCCGGTGAGGTCGACTTCGTGGTCGTCCGCGAGGGCACGGAGGGGCCGTACGTCGGCAACGGCGGCGCGATCCGGCAGGGCACGCCGCACGAGATCGCCAACGAGGTGTCGGTGAACACCGCCTACGGCGTGGAGCGCGTGGTGCGCTACGCCTTCGAGCAGGCCGAGCATCGCCGCAAGAAGCTGACGCTGGTGCACAAGACCAACGTGCTCACCTTCGCGGGCGGCCTCTGGAAGCGCACCGTGGACGCCGTCGCCGCCGAGCACCCCGACGTCGCGGTCGACTACCTGCACGTCGACGCGGCGACGATCTTCCTGGTCACGGATCCTGCTAGATTCGATGTGATCGTCACGGACAACCTCTTCGGCGACATCCTCACCGACCTCGCGGCCGCGATCAGCGGCGGCATCGGACTGGCCGCCTCGGGCAACATCAACCCCGCGGGCGAATTCCCGAGCATGTTCGAACCGGTTCACGGATCGGCCCCCGACATCGCCGGCCAGCAGAAGGCCGACCCCACCGCCGCGATCCTCTCCGTCGCGCTCCTCCTCCGCCACCTCGGCGCCCGGGAGCTCGCCGAGCGGGTCGAGCAGGCGGTGACGTCCGACCTCGCCGCCCGCAGCGGCGCCGCGCGCACGACCTCCGAAGTGGGCGACGCGATCGCCGCCCGCGTGGCGCAGAATTGACGCATCGCACAAAAGGACACTCAATGACCTCCACCAGCATCAACCTCACCTCCGGACCGACCGAGACCGCCGGGCTCCTCTGGAACGTCGCACGCAACGAGTCGCCCCGCAGCGCGGCCGAGCGCGAGGAGATCCTCGCGAACCCCGGCTTCGGCAACTACTTCACCGACCACATGGTCGACCTGTGCTGGTCGGCCAAGGGCGGCTGGCACCGGCCGCGGGTCTCCCCGTACGGCCCCATCCAGCTCGAGCCGTCGGCCGCCGTGCTGCACTACGCGCAGGAGATCTTCGAAGGGCTCAAGGCCTACCGGCACGAGGACGGCTCGATCTGGAGCTTCCGCCCCGAGGCGAACGCGGCCCGCATGCAGCGCTCCGCGTACCGGCTCGCGCTGCCGGAGCTGCCCGTCGAGCACTTCCTCGACTCGCTCAAGCAGCTCATCGCGGTCGACGGCGACTGGGTGCCGGACCGCGAGGAGACCAGCCTCTACCTGCGCCCGTTCATGTTCGCCAAGGAGGCGTTCCTCGGGGTGCGCCCGGCCAACAAGGTGGCGTACTACCTGATCGCCTCGCCGGCGGGTGCGTACTTCCCGAGCGGCGTCGCCCCGGTGTCCATCTGGTTGTCGGACCACTGGTCGCGCGCGGGCAAGGGTGGCACGGGCGCGGCGAAGACCGGCGGCAACTACGCGTCGAGCCTGCTCCCGCAGGCCGAAGCCTACGAGCACGGCTGCGCGCAGGTGCTGTTCCTCGACTCGGTCGAGGGCAAGTACATCGAGGAGCTCGGCGGCATGAACGTCGTGCTCGTCTACAAGGACGGCACCCTTGTCACGCCCGAGTCGGACAGCATCCTCGAGGGCATCACCCTCGACTCGGTGCTGCAGCTCGCGCGCGACCGCGGCCACACGGTGGAGCGTCGCCGGGTGACGATCGACGAGTGGCGCGACGGCGTGGAGTCCGGCGACATCGTCGAGGTGTTCGCCTGCGGCACGGCCGCCGTGATCACGCCGATCGGGGAGCTCAAGTCCGACACCTTCACGGTCGGCGACATCACCGCGCCTCCCGGCGAGCTGACGATGTCGCTGCGCAAGGAGCTCACCGACATCCAGTACGGCCGCGAGCGCGACCGCCACGGCTGGATGATGCGCCTCGACGCGTAAGCCTCCCCACTCGAAGGGCACGTAGACGCCCCTGAAACACGGTTTCAGGGGCGTTCGCGTGCCCTTCGGCAGTTGTCAGCGGGGGAGTGCGGCGAGGACGCGGGCGACGTCGTCGTCGGTGTTCCAGAGGTGGAAGGCCACGCGGGCGCGCCCCGCGCGGCCCGAGGCGCGCAGGCCGGCGGCGGTGAGCGCCGCGAGGTCCGCGCCCTCCGGGTCCGGCCACGTCAGGATGGCCCGACCGCGCACCGGCCGGCCGTCCGCGTCCGTCAGGCCGAGCGCCTCCGCGAGCCGGTCGCCCAGGCCGGTCGCGTGCGCGTGCACCGCGGCCGGGTCGAGCGACGCGAAGAACTCCAGGGCTGCCGCCGTGCCGGGCCACACCGGCCAGGCAGGTGAGACATCGAAGCGCCGGGCCGAGGCGGCCGGTGCGAGCAGTGGACCGTAGCAGGACCCCCACGGGTCCTCGCCCGCGTACCAGCCGGCGTGCACGGGGTTGAGGGTGTCCCGCAGCGATGGCCGCACGGTGAGGAAGGCGCTGCCACGCGGCGCGCACAGCCACTTGTAGGCGTGGGTGATGGTCAGATCGAACCGGGAGGCGTCGACCGGGAGCCAGCCGAGCGCCTGGGTGAGGTCCGCGAGGCTGAGCGTGCCCGTGAGGGCGCAGGCGGCGAGGATCGCGTCGGCGTCGGCGTGCTCCCCGGTCGCGGACTGCACCAGCGAGAAGGCGACCAGCCAGGTGTCGCCGTCGATCGCCCCGGCGAGCTCGGACAGCGCGACCTCCCGCACCCGCACCCCGCGGTGCGCCTGTGCGTGGAACGGGGCGACGACGGAGGCGAAATCGCCGGCCGGGCAGACCACGACGGCTCCGTCCGGGGCGGCGGCCGCGACCAGGGAGGCCAGGACCGACGCCTGCGACCCGATCGCCACGTCGTCGGCCGTCACACCGGCCAGCCGCGCGAACGCCGAGCGGGCGCGCGCGATGGCCGCGTCGTAGTCGCCGGGCGCGGCCTCTCCGCGCGCCCAGCGCTCGAGGTCGGCCCGGGTCGCCTCGACGGTCGCGTGGGTGGGGAGGCCCTGGGTGCAGGCGGCGAGATAGCCGGGGCCGGCGGGGAAGGCGTCCCGGAACGCCGGGGCGGCGGGTGCGGGCACGGTTACGGAGGCGGGCATGCCATCCAGCCTGAGCGACCCTCACGCATCACACCAGAACAGGTGTTGAATCACATCCATCATCCAGCGTTATGATTCCGGCATGCTGCTCGACGACCTCGACTCCCACAGCCTCCGCGTGGTGCGCGCGATCGCCGACCACGGCTCGATCACGCGTGCCGCCGAGTCCCTCGGCTACAGCCAGCCCGCGATCAGCCAGCACCTGCGTCGCCTGGAGACGCGCATCGGGATGCCGGTGGTCGCCCGCGCCGGCCGCGGCGTCCGGCTGACCGAGGCGGGCCGCGTGCTCGCCCGGCACGCCCGCGCGGTGACCACCGCCCTCGACGCGGCGGCGGGGGAGCTCGCCGACCTCCGCGGCCTCCGCACCGGCCGGGTGCGGCTGGCGGGCTTCCCGTCGGCGTCGTCCTCCCTCGTCCCGCGGCTGCTGAACACGATGGAGGCAGAGCACCCGGGAGTCCGGATCACCTACCTGGAGGCGGAGCCGCCCGAAGCCGTCGCTGCCGTCCGCGACCAGACCGCCGATCTCGCGATCACGTTCAGCTACCCGGGCGACCGCGTCGACCCGCACCGGGAGAGCGCGCGCGGGCTCGCGGTCGTCCCGCTCTGGAAGGACGAGATGCTGGTCGCCCTCCGCGCCGACCATCCGCTCGCGCGCCGCCCGCGGGTCGACCTCGCCGAGCTGGCGTCGGCCTCCTGGATCGGCGGCTGCCCGCGCTGCCGCGGCCACCTCCTCGAGCTCGCCGACGCCTGCGGGTACGCGCCGCGCATCGCCTACGAGACGGACAACTTCATCGCCGTGCTGCGGATGGTCGCCGAGGGCGTCGGCGTCGCGCTGCTCCCGGCTCTCGCGGTCGGCTCGGCGGGAACGGTGGACGGCGTGGTGCTGCGCCCGACCGCGAACCGCGACCACCGCACCATCAACCTGGTCGCCGCAGCGGGCTCCGACGCCGTCCCGGCGATCGCCGCCACGGCGGACGTGCTGCTCGCGCTCGACGGCGCCCCCTGGGGGCTGTCCGCTCTCTGAACGCTGGCTACGATCGAGGCATGAGCGCTCCCGCACCCGTCTTCGCCGTCGTCGGTCCCGGAGCCGTCGGCGGCCTGTTCGCCTGGCTGCTGTCCCGCGCCGGGCACGATGTCGTCGCGGTGGGTCGTCCTGCGACCGTGGCGGCGATCCGCGCGAACGGCATCGAAGTCCGCAGCGCCACCTTCGGCGACGGTGTCGAGCGCGTCTCCGCGGCGACCGAGGTGCCGGAAGGCGCGAGCGTCGTCGTGGCGACGAAGGCGTACGGGCTGGAGGATGTCCTCCCGGGCATCGCGGCCGCCCGGCCGAGCGAGGTCGTGTCGTTCCTCAACGGCGTCGAGCACATGGGCCCGCTGCGGGAGGCGCTGCCGGGTGTGCCGGTCGCGGGCGCGTCCGTCGCGGTGTCCGCACTGCGAGCCTCCACCACGGTGATCGACCACCGCAGCCCGTTCGTCAACATCGAGGCTCCGGAGGCCGCGGGCGGCTTCGCGTCGATCCGCGCCCTCGCCGACGCCGGCCCGCGCGTGAAGGTCGGCGGCACGGAGGCCGAGGTGCTGTGGGCGAAGTTCCGGCTGCTGTCGGCGCTCGCGCTCCTGACCTCCTACTGGCGGCAGTCGGCCGGCCCGGCGCTCAGCGAGGACCCCGAGCTGACCGAGGCGGTCGTCTCCGAGATCGTCGCGTGCTCGACAGCGGAGGGCGTTCCGACCTCCGCGCTCGACCTCGTGCGCGTGCTGCACAGCGTCCCCGGCGGGATGCGCACCTCCCTGCAGGAGGACCTCGCCGGCGGGCACGCGACCGAGCTGGACGCGCTCGGCGGCGCGCTGCTGCGGATCGGCGCACAGCACGGCATCCCGATGCCGGCCGTCGCGCGGATCGTCGCGGCGCTAGGCTCGAACGCGTGAAGATCGCACGGTTCAGCCACACACGTCCCTCCGAGCAGACCCCGGTCATCGACTACGGCATCGTGGACGACGACGCCCTGGTCGTCCTCGCCGGCGACCCGATGTTCGCGGGCTTCGACACGACGGGGGAGCGCGTGCCGCTCGGCCAGGTCGGGTCGCTGCTCGCGCCGGTCATCCCGCGATCGAAGGTCGTCGCGGTCGGCAAGAACTACCGCGACCACGCCGCGGAGATGGGCTCGGAGGCGCCGGGGGAGCCGCTGCTGTTCCTCAAGCCGAACACCGCGGTGATCGGCCTCGGCGACGCGATCCTGCTGCCGCCGCAGTCGAAGCAGGTCGAGTACGAGGGCGAGCTGGCCGTCGTGATCGGCAAGATCGCCCGGCACGTCCCGGCGGAGAAGGCCGCGGAGCACATCTTCGGCTACACCGTCGCCAACGACGTCACCGCCCGCGACCTCCAGAACTCGGACGGCCAGTGGACCCGCGCGAAGGGCTTCGACACCTTCTGCCCGCTCGGCCCGGTGATCGAGACCGAACTGAACCCGGAGGCGTTCCTGCGCACCCGCGTCAACGGCGAGCTCAAGCAGGAGGCGCGCATCTCGGACATGGTGCACGACATCCCGTCGATCATCGCGTACGCGTCCAGCGTCTTCACCCTGCTGCCGGGCGACGTCATCCTCACCGGCACGCCCGCCGGCGTCGGGCCGATCGTCGCGGGCGACACCGTCGAGGTGGAGGTCGAAGGCGTCGGCTCGCTGGTGAATCCGGTGCGCGCGCCCAAGTAGGATTTCCTACGTATGTCTGACAACGATTCGCACCCCTTCTCGACCGCGACCGGCGCGGATGTCCGCGTCCGGTTCTGCCCGTCGCCCACCGGCACCCCGCACGTCGGCCTGATCCGCACCGCCCTGTTCAACTGGGCGTACGCGCGGCACACCGGCGGCAAGCTGATCTTCCGCATCGAGGACACCGACGCCGCGCGCGACAGCGAGGAGTCGTACGCGATGATCATCGACGCGCTGCGCTGGCTGCGCCTCGACTGGGACGAGGGGATCGACGCCGGCGGCCCGAACGAGCCGTACCGGCAGTCGCAGCGCTACGACATCTACCGCGAGCTGATCGAGCGGCTGAAGGCCTCCGGCCACATCTACGAGAGCTTCGCCACCGGCGAGGAGATCGAGGCGCGCAACGTCTCGCTCGGCCGCGACCCCAAGCTCGGCTACGACAACTTCGAGCGCGACCTCACCGAGGACCAGAAGGCCGCCTACCGCGCCGAGGGCCGCGAGCCCGCGCTGCGCCTGCGCGTGCCGGACGACGACCTCAGCTTCGACGACCTGGTGCGCGGCGAGATCACCTTCCCGGCGGGCTCGTTCAGCGACTTCGTCGTCGTGCGGCCGAACGGGCACCCGCTCTACACCTTCGTGAACCCGGTGGACGACGCGCTCATGGGCGTGACGCACGTGCTCCGCGGCGAGGACCTGCTGTCGTCCACCCCGCGCCAGATCGCGCTGTACCACGCGCTCATCGACGCCGGCGTGACGACCTTCGTGCCGCGGTTCGGGCACCTCCCGTACGTGATGGGCGAGGGCAACAAGAAGCTCTCCAAGCGCGACCCGGAGTCGAACCTGTTCCACCACCGCGACCGCGGCTTCATCCCGGAGGGCCTGGTCAACTACCTCGCGCTCCTCGGCTGGTCGCTCACCCACGACCGCGACGTGTTCTCGGTCGACGAGCTGGTGGCGGCGTTCGACGTCGCCGACGTGAACCCGAACCCGGCCCGCTTCGACCAGAAGAAGGCCGAGTCGATCAACGGCGACCACATCCGGCTGCTGGAGGTCGGGGACTTCGCCGAGCGGACCATCCCGTACCTGGTCGCGGCCGGGGTGCTCACCGAGCCGCTGACCGACCGCCAGCGCGCCGTGCTGGCGGAGGCCGCGCCGCTCGTGCAGGAGCGCGTGCAGCTCCTGGGCGAGACGCCGGGGATGCTCGGCTTCCTGTTCACCGACGCCGCGTCGCTGACCATCGAGGACGACGCCCGCGCGTCGCTGCCCGACAACGCCGCCGAGGTGCTGGCCGCGTCGCTCAGCGCTCTCGAGGCGCTGCCGGAGGACGGCTGGACGCACGAGACGATCGAGGCCGCGCTGCGCGACGCCCTGGTGGAGGCTCTCGGGCTCAAGCCGCGCGTCGCCTTCGGCCCGTTGCGCGTCGCCGTCTCAGGCCGTCGCGTGTCGCCTCCGCTGTTCGAGTCGATGGAGATCCTCGGCAAGGCCGAGTCGCTCGCCCGGCTGCGCGCGCTGTCGGTGTCGCTGGCCCCGAGCCTGGGCTAGGTCCTCGCCGTGGCGGTCAACGTCGAAGTCATCGTCGTCGGGGGCGGCCCGGCCGGCCTCAGCGCCGCGCTCAACCTGGCGCGCGCCCGGCGGCGGGTCCTCGTCGTGGACGGCAACCGGCCGCGGCACGCGGCGACGCTGCAGGCGCACGGGTTCCTCAGCCGCGACGGCGTGCCGCCAGCCGAGCTGCGCCGCCTCGGTCGCGAGGAGGTCTCCGGCTACGACAACGCGGACGTCGTGTTCGCGCAGGTGGGCTCGGTGACCGTGGACCCGGACGGCTTCCGCGTGCGCGGCACCGGTGTGCGCGGCGGAGCCGACGTGGATGTGGTGGCCCAGACCGTGGTCATCGCGACCGGCGTGACGGAGACCATGCCCGCCCTCCCGAGCCTCCGCGCCTATTACGGCACCCAGCTCCACAGCTGCCTGGAATGCGACGGCTTCGAGAAGGCCGGCGAGCCGCTCGCGCTCATCGGCGAGACCGCGGAGCTGGCCGAGCGCGCCCTGCTGCTCACCCAGTGGACGGACGACCTGATCGTCTTCACCAACGGCGTCGCGCCGATCGGCGAGGACGAGGAGCGCGCCCTCGCGCGGCTCGGCGTGGCCGTCGAGCGGCGGCCCATCGAGGACGTGGTGGGGGAGAAGGGCGCGATGACGGGGGTTCGGCTCGTGGACGGGACCGTGGTGCCGCGGGCCGGCGGGTTCGTGCGGCCGGTGTGGACTCCCGCCCTGTCGTTCGCGGACGCGCTCGACCTCGACCGGGACACCGACGGGTACCTGGTGACGGACGCCCACGGTCGCACGTCGCTGCCCGGCGTGTACGCGGCCGGGGAGACGACCGCGCCGGGGCCGCAGCAGCTCATCGTGGCGGCGGGGTCCGGCGCCGTCGTGGCGGCGGCGGTGAACCGCGACCTCATCGGCCTCGCCGTCGACGAGGACGCCGTCCTCTAGCCGTCGCGACATTCGGCACGAATCGCGGCGCGCGGGTCACTCGTCGGGAGCGGCGTTGTAGCGCTCGAGCATGCGCGCGAAGGCCTCCACGTCGTCCTGCGACCAGCCCTCGAGGCGGCGCGCGACCGAGTCCATCACCGTGCGCGTCGACTTGTCGAAGGCGCGCGCTCCCGCGGGCGTGAGGCGGAGGGCGATGCCGCGTGAGCCGGCAGCGGCCTCCTCGTCGGCCGCGACGTAGCCGTGCTCCAGGAGGGCGGCGAGCTGTCGCGAGACGGTGGAGCGGTTGAGCTGGAAGTGCGTCGCGATGTCGACCGCGCGGCAGCCCGGATTGGCCTGGATGTACGTCAGGATCGAGCGGTCCACGACCGAGAGCGCCTCGTCCTCCCTGCGCACCCGCGCGGTGCCGCGGCGGCCGACGGTGAGCAGTTCGCGCTGCACGCGCGCGATCGGGTCGCGTTCGTCGCGGGCATCGGCGTCGGGCGGGAGCGTCATCCAACCAGCCTACCGAGACTGGGTTGCACAATACAACGAATTGACGTACGTTGCTCTCTGCAACTCAACGAGAGGATCCGCCCGCCGCATGTCTGCGCACCGCATCACCCCCGTCCCCGCCGTCGCCCGGCCGCCGCGCTTCTGGCCTCCGGCCGCCCTCTGGAAGACGCTCGGCTCGCACATCCTCATCCCGCTGTTCCTTGCGGCCGGGATGGCGCTGGCCTACCTCGGCGCGTTCCAGGCCGCCCAGCCGAACAACATCCCCGTCGGGATCGTCGGCCAGGGCCCGGCGGCCGACGTGTTCGCGCAGACCCTCAACGACAAGGCCCCCAGCGCTCTCGACGTGAGCACCGTCGCGACGGTCGCGAAGGCCAAGGCGGAGGTCGCCGACGGGAGGCTGTCCGCGGCCTACGCGACCGATGCGACGCACGCGACGATCATCCTGTCGACCGCGGCGTCTCCGGCGGAGGCGTCGGCCGCGCAGCAGCTCCTGATCCCGATCGCGTACCAGCAGCACCTCCCGGTCGCAATCGACGACGTGCGCCCCGTGCCCGCGAACGACATGACCGGCCAAGGGCTGTTCTTCATGATGGTGGCGATGAGCGTCGGCGGCTACTCGAGCGCGATCGCCATCGCCGCGGTCGCCGGCCGCCTCGGCATCGGCTGGCGCGTCGCGGTGTCCGCCGCGACCGCCGTCGTCGTCTCGGCGATCACCGCCGTGGTCGCGGGCCCGATCTTCCACGTCCTTGCCGGAAACGAGTGGAGCATCGGCCTCCTGGGCGCCCTCTACGTCTTCGGGATCATCACGATCGGCGTCGGCCTTCACCCGATGCTCGGCCGCTGGACCACCCCCGTTCTCACCCTCCTGTTCGTCATGCTCAACGTGACGACCTCCGGCGGGATCTTCCCGCAGGACATGCAGCCGCCGTTCTTCGCCGGTCTCAGCACGTTCTGGACCGGCGCCGCGTGGCTCGACTCCGCCCGGGCGCTGACCTACTTCCCCGGGCAGCAGTTCGGATTCGACGGCTTGCGGCTGGCACTGTGGGCCGCCGCGGGAGTGGCGCTGATCGGCATCAGCCATCTGCTCACCCTGCGCCGGAGGCGCGTTGCGGACGACACGATCGCGGCGACCGCCGAGGAGGAGGCGACTGCCGCCGTCGCGGCCTGAACGCCAGGGCCGGGCGCGGCTCGCCCGGCCCTCCCGCGTTTTGTGGAAGCGGTAGAGCATAGGCTAGTGTTGTATCTCGTGCCCGGACCGCAGTCCGAAGCCCTTGGGGTATGGTGTAATTGGCAACACGGCTGATTCTGGTTCAGTTGTTCTTGGTTCGAGTCCAGGTACCCCAGCAAGAAAATCCAGTCGAAACCCCGGTGATCACCGGGGTTTTCTGCTGTCCGGGGGTTGTTGGTCTCATTCGGGTTCACGTGTATTCACTTCTTCTCACCGAATAAACGGCGAATAAACGTCCCGGGCCAAAAATGTCCCGCACACCAAAACGAAATCGCACGCGGTTCGGGGTGCTGAGCGAGCGGGGCTCAGCCGATCCATTCGTCAGCGACCGGGAATCCGGGATAGCGCGGGGGTCCCCGGAGGCGGGAATCCCGGTCCCAACGTCGCACCAGGCTGTCTTATCTAAGGGGTCGCCGCGCCAGACACCCGTCCCATCAGGCTGTCCAGGGGTGTCCAAACAGGCGGTCACGATTGTTCTCGTGGCGTCTGATCAGGAGGCGCCCCGGTGATAGGACGCCTCGCGCTCAAGACGAGGCGACACTGTCGCGACGGCGGACCATGCACGTGTCGAACACGTCCTGCGTCCGCGAGACCCAATTGGCGACCGCCCAACGGCCATGGGCAAGAATGGAGAGTGACGTCGGGGCGCGCAGCGATACAAGGGGTGCGCCGGTGCCATATTTGTTAGTTGGAGGGGTCACGGACTCATCATTGTGGTGGTTCGCTATGAGCCCCTACGGCCTCTTCAGTGTGACCCGCAGCCGCCCCTTCTCAGGCTGGATCTGGTTGACGATCTGAGCGCGCTTGAGGGTTTCCAGGATCAACCGGTGCGGCTCATCGTCCGGGAAGGTAGGCCGCTTCGTTCCGAGATCAGCCACCAACGCGTACTCTCCGCCGAAACTGCGCAACACCGCTCGGAGCTGACTGGTGTCGAGGAGCGCGAGCGAAATCACGGTGATCAGATCTGGGCTAGGCCGGAGCCCTTCGCATGCCGCCCACAGATTCTCGTTATTCATCGCCGCGCGTCGGCTGGCGGCGAATGTGATGGCCGCTTGTTTGGTATCGCGATCGAGCGAGCTGCCGTAGGTCGTAAGCGTCTTCAGTGCCGCCTCTTTGAGGTCCTCAGGGATGTGACCGCTACGGAAGAAGTCGCTCAGCTGGTCGGGAGGCAACGTGGCGGGTGTGATGAAGGTCGAGAACTCATCTGATTGAGTGATCGCAAACTCCCGAGAAGGCCAGTCTCCCATTAGGGCGCTGGCGAATGTCATCTCGGAGTCTTCGAGGATGGCGTTGCGGAGGAGTTCGCCGGCAAGACTTCCCGGCTCCGGAGCGAGTTCGTCGGCGGCGATGTACGTCTCCAGCTCGAGCGAGTGAGCGAGTCCTGCGCGAATCGCTGGCTCCGGAAGCAGCTCTCGTGCTCCAACTAGCTTGAGCGCCACGGATTTCTTTTCCGACTCGGGGATTCCCGACTTTGCAGAGATCGCCTGCGCGTCTCGAAGGAGGTTGGCGATGCTGGCATCCAAACCGTAAGTGTCGATGTAGGCGTGCACGTTCGCATACGAAGCCGTTGTGCGCCCGCTTGCTACAACGAACGGCCATGATTCTGGCGGGATCGACGCGAGCTTCTCGGCCCGTCCGTCCGGGTCTGCGTGCGACACTACGACCTCGAACACGGTCCGATCGGCGCCAGCCTTTCCGAGCGCAGCAAGGACGTTGACGAATTCTCCCGGGTTGTCCACGGTGGAAACGTCATCAGCATCGACAGCGGATGCATACTGAGCAAGTTTCGACAGGACAGTCTGGTAAACGCGCGCGGAACGCATTTTCATGTGATCGAGAGCGACAGACTCGCTCCCGAGAAGGGTCCGCAGGTTGTCAATGTTCAACTCGTAGGTTTCGTCACGTATGGCGAGTTCACGCGCGTCTTTATTGAGGGGCTTTATGGCCGGAAGCTTCAAACCGAGTTCTTTGATGGCGGCCATCGAGCGTCGGGTACCAGAGTGCTTCGGTTTGGTCAGTGAAGGGAATTGGCCGCAGCCGGTCACTAGGTAGGTTGCCGCGGTGTCGTCCATCTCGTAGTCGACAGCGGCATCCCAGCTTGTGAGTACCGCATCCGCGAGTGCTGCACGAACCTCGTCGCTGACTGCGGCGCCGGTCACGTAGGTCAGAATCTGTCTCGTCGCCGGGGTGAGCCGACTGATAAGTCCTGCCGGGTAGGCGCCGTTGGCGATGTATCTGTCGATGAATCGGACGTCGACGCGTTCCCAAGTCGATAGCTGGTCGGCGATGCGCACAATCCGGTCGTCGTCCTTCTGGAGGAGGTAGTCGACAATGTTGACGTTGTACGCGCTGCGGTCGTCAAGGATTTCGTCGCCTTTATCGTTCAAGATGGCCTCGACATCTGCGGGTTTCAACGGGTACATCACGTCGGGCTCGCCCTGGTCGAGCGCGTGAATAACGAAATTCAGCGCATCACGGCGGAGGTGCTGACCGTAGAACACGGATATGTACAAGGCGAAGTAGTCGGTGATGTAGCCGTGCTTAACCAGGTCCTGAGACAGGTTCGACTCCAAGAGCCGCCGAGCGGCTGCTTCAAATGTCTCGCCGGTGACGGTCGCGTCAGTGGTGAATTCCGTCCGTGCCCACATTTCCTCCCATGTGTTGTGCCTGAGGAAGGAGATCGCGTCTGAAGCTGCCTGTAGACGTCTGCGTCCGGCCCGGACGCTTGCCTCGTCCCACGCCGCCACGTCGAGCGACTCGCCCATCAAGCCTTCGAGGTCGGCGTACGTGAAGACAAGCTGCATGTAAGGCGTGCCGACGGTGAAGTGACTCTTCTCCTTCGCTAGCTTGCGCCAGAAGTCCACGGTCGTGAGTGCTTCAGGCTGTACGCCAGTCCCGCCGAGGGCATACGAAGCGCTGTAGCCGCCCCGCCCTGCTGCTTCGGCGATACGGCTCAGCCTCGCGCCGAGACGCGCTGAACGGGCCATTTGGTTGGCGGCGCTGTCTACAGCCTTTTGTGCTGCTTGGTACGCATCGTTCTCTGCATCGATGCTGTCCTCGACGATGTTGCGCCAGATCGTGTGGAGCTTGTCCAGCTGACTCGTCCCGAACCGGATTCGTTCGAAGTCGGCCATGTGAAAGCTCTTGTACAGGATCATGGCGAAAAGCCGGTCAGCGTCCAAGCTCGGGACGGTGTTGTCAGCGCGGAGCAACTTGGCGGCGAATACGTCGAATTCGTTTCGAATGTTCTCGATGAGTCGCATGTCAGCGACGTGATGGGCGGCCAGATTGATCAGCGATCTGGAGACGCCCGTTCCCTCCATCCGTTTGATCATCAGGTCCCGCGAGTTCCGATGGGTGATAAACGGTACGACCGGAACGACCAGGTCGAAGAATTTGGTCCGGTTTGCGCGCTGCACCTCACTGCGTGCGGCGTCGTCTTCTGGTGCATCCGCGTCTGTACCGAGCCGCTCGAAGACGCTGTCTCGAAGAGCGTAGATGAACTTCACATCCGGTCGAGACTTCTCAGAGGCGTCCTTCCTCCGCCTCCGACGTTGGGTGATCTGTTGGGCGCCGTTGAGCAGGGTGTTGAGTGCCCGCAATGCCTCGAAGATCCGAACATCCTCGAAGCGATCGAGATCTTCAAGGATGACGACGTCCCGCCCGGACACCTCGAAGTAGTACACAATCTCATCGATGTATTGGTCAAAGTAACTCGTTGCTGTCGTCGCCAACGAAACAGTTGCAGGGCCGGCGGTCAGCTTCTCTAGGAATACGCGATTGTGGGTCAGCCATCGTAGGGCGAACACCACCCCGGCGATCAGGAGGTACAAGGCCGCATACGCGAGCAGTGTCGGAAGGAGCTCCTTCCCGGCGACGGCGACGAGGGCCCTGCTGAGCGACGTGAGATAAAGCCCCGCGAGTATCAGAGCGCCAATGCCGAACGCGATGCCGATCTCGCGAGGTGTGTCAAACCGAGATATGCGCTGGAAGCGTGAACCTCGAGTAGCGGAGGGCTTGTCCCTGTAGAGGATCTGCTTGACGATCTCCTTTTGAATCCGGTTGCTCGTGGTTGATGCCGCATGGTTGAGCTTCGGGTCGTCCGTGAAGCTCTCCGGCTCGGTTCCCACCGTTGAAAGGGAGATCTCGAGGACGCGTTCGGAGTACCGGCGTGCGATCTCGCTGAGAATGCTGCTCTTGCCTGTGCCGTACGCGCCGGTCAGTGCGATGTTGCGCATGTTCGGCTTGTTGTCGATCGCGTCCAGAAGTACTTCCACGTACAGCCCATGTTGCTCTTCGACATAGTCGGGGGCGAGACTGCGCAAACTGTCCACGAACAGCACTCCTTCTAAACGCGGCGCCATCGCACGGAGTTTGAGCGAGCGCACTCGAACGAGGTTAGCGAAACGGAAAAGTGGTCAATATCCCCAGTTCGCGCCCAACGCCGAAGGCGCCACGATTTGGTGGGGGCGCCTTCGGACACGGCGAGCGTTAGCGATGGTTATTCGGAGCCTCGCTTGGGGGCGAACATCGTCTCGGTGATGTCAGTGACGTCCGGCGCGACTGTCTCGCGCTCGCCGTATGTGGAGATGATGAGCTTGTCGTCGGCGTGACCGGCGACGGCTGCGGCAGCTTTTGAGCCGAGTTGGCGGTTCACCGCTGTGAGCATGGTTTTCCGTGCCGAGTGTGGCGTTACCCAGGCGAGGTCCGAGCCGTCGAGGATTTCGCGGAGAAGGCGCCGGAGGTTGTTCTGGGAGATAGGGCCTCCGGGTGCACGAGAGCTGCGAAAGATTAGTCCGGTTCCGTATTGCTTGATGCGGCGCTCGATGATGCGGACGGCGAAGGGGGGAAGTGGAATACTCCGCTCCGTGCCGTGCGTCTTCACGCTTCCAAGTACGTAACCGGTGCCTCGGACGTACTCGACTTTCTTCGAGACGTTGAGGACGGGCCCCTTGGGGTCGAGGGCGACGTCTTCCGAAGAAATCCCGAGCACCTCGGAGATGCGGAGGCTTGTGGCGAGTGCGAGGTCGATGGCGTCGAGGAGGTCGTCGTGTGTCTTGCGGCTCTTGGGTCCGCTGCGCGGCCGAGACCTGTCAGCTTGGACCATCGTTCGAAGTCGGTCCAGTTCGCCCGGTGCGATTGCCCGGGCCTTCTTGATTGGTACAGCGAGCCGAACACCGTCGAAATTGAGCAGCTCGGGAGAGCAGATACCTTCCTCGGCACCCTTAGCGAGGACGTGGCGAAGCACGACCCTAGAGTTTCGAGCTTCGGCCAGGTGCTCCGACCCGAGCGTGCGAAGCCATTTCCTCAGTCGAGGGTTTGACAGCTCCGCGATGCTGAGGTCACCGAACGCGGGAAGAAGATGAGCGTTGAGGGACGACTCGTGACGTTGAACGGTCTGAGCTTTAGGTGCGGGTTTCTGTGTGCGATAGTCATCCAGCCAACGCTGTGCCAGTTCCCGCAGGGTCATGTCTGGCGAGTAGCCCTCGGTGGTGTCCCAAGCGGCCAGTTTGCGCCGCGCCTTCTCGTTGAGGTCGTTGCGGGCGTCGAGCGCGCTCAGCGTGCTCTTACCGGTGACCCGCGTCCGAGTGCCGTTGGGCAGGCGCAGCCTAGCCTGGGCCTTGTAACAGCCGACGCTCTTGTCTTGCCACTCGTTGATTTTCCCGAGCTGACCGATGCTTAGAGCGGGGCGTCCCCGCCGCGCGCCCATTAGACCGCCGCCTTCCGCTGAGAGGCGGAACCAGCGGACAGAGGCTGGCCTTCCTTGAAGGCCCTGGCCCAGGCGAGAACGTCGGCGCGTTCCCATCGTACCGATTTGCCGATGACGATTGCGGGGGCGAATCGGCCCGCGCTGCGAAGGTTGTAAACGGTGCCGGTTGCAAGTCCGAGTATTTCTGCGGCCTGCTTGACAGTGAGGAGACTGTCGGCCTCCTGCTGAGAGGCGAATGGCGTCAACATATCGATGTTTCTCCCGCCGTATGAACGAGTAGTCGCACCCGGCGGGCGGTGGACCACGATGAACCAGAATGGGTCATCGTGGTCTCTATGCGCGGACTCATCGCCTTGGTGTCGGGCTGCTAGGGGAGCTTCGCGGCGGCATTATTTGGGCGACCGATTTTGGGTCTATTGAGCCTTGAAGGACTCGGACGTTGGCCTTCCGCATCCGGCAATTCACGTGCATTGGGGCCGTCGGTCCCGCGTTGGGGTCGCGCACGCTGACGTGCTGCACCCGGTAGGCAGGTAGGAGGTCCGGCATGGCGCCACGGTCGGAGGAAGCGGCACGGGTGACGTGTCGAGCCACGGCTGATCGCTATTCTCGAAGCCACTCGACCAGTAGAGGAGCACGCATGGATGTCTTCGAGTTTGTAGCTTCCTTAGTGAACAGCCTCGCGTGGCCAGCAGCACTGGTGGTTATTGCCATCGTGTTTAGGCAGCCGATTCGTCGGGTTCTTAACAGGATGGCCAAGCGTGTCGGGAGCATGACTGAAGTGCGGGCTTGGAAGGTGCGTGCGAAGTTCGCTGAGAAGACCACTCAGGTCAACCAAGAGATTGCAGACGAAGCTTCTAGCATCGATCCACCTCTCGGACAGACCTATAACGAGGGTGTGAGTCTTGAGGGAGAAAGTCCCCGTGAAATCGTAATGCTCGCCTGGCTCGACCTTGAAGAGAATCTTCGTCAGGCTGCCGAAATAGCGGGTGTGCCCTCAGACCGCTCGGTTCCGGCGGCTCGGCTCCGACGCAATTTCCCGCCGGACATTCAAATGCGTTTGCGCGAGTTGCAGAATCTCCGAAATGCGGCGGTACACATGCGGGACTTCTCTGTCTCTCGCGAGAGTGCCATCGCTTACGCTAGGGCAGCTAGCAAGTTCGGAGCAATCGTGCGGCATCCGTCGATCGTCATGGCAATGCGGGACGAGGCGCGAGAAAACCCAGCTTCGGTGAAGTGACGCTCGCTACGTACCCACAACTGGGAGCGATGGGATACTCTGTCGCGCCCGAAAGCGGCTGTCCTTCCTCTAGGCGCGGACCTCGGATGTCGGCGCCCCTCGGTAGGCTCCGCACATGCCAATGGTGGGGCTTCTGGCGGGGGAGCGGGTGGAGGCGTGGACGCACACGCCCGCGTCGTGGGAGCAGTTGAAACGGGAGTACCCGAAGCTGGGTCTGACAATGCTGTGCGGGCAACCGGGGATCCCGGTCCGGTCCGGCAAGGGCGTGTTCTTCTTCCGGCACAAGCATCAGCACGACTGCCTGCTGTACGCCGGCGCTGACGAGACACCCGAGCATCACCAGGCGGAGCAGATCGTCGCACAGGTCGCTACGCGTCTCGGGTGGAAGGCGACCATCGAACGGGCGGCGGATGACCGCACTTGGATCGCGGACGTGTACCTCGAGCATGCCGCGCTGCCGAAGCCTCTGGCGGTGGAGATTCAGTGGTCTCGGCAGTCGAACGAGAACTTCCACCGCCGGCAGGACCGATACGCGAACGCCGGCGTCGACGGCCTGTGGATCATCGGCCCGGTCAACACCGCGAACGTCGACGGTGTCCCGAACGAACTGATGGAAGGCGTCGTCGACCACCTGGAGATGAGGATGCCGACCGTCCTCGCCGGGGACTCGGTAATGTTGCCGCTGGACCAGGCGGTCGAGCTGCTGCTGAACACGCGGCTGCCGAGAGAGGCCCGGCCGGAAGGTGCGGTGGCTCTGTCCCCGGTGTCTGATCTGGTGGTCACCGACGTCGAACTGGCGGTGCAACGCATCAACTGCTGGAACGACGAGTGCGGCCGCCCGCTGACCGTCTGGCGGGTCAGTGGGTACCGGATCGAATCTCGGTGCGGGCAGCACGCCGTCGTCCGTGACCTCAGCGGCTACCGGCAGCACGCGACGGAACGCCCAGAACTCCGCGCCCAGAAACGGGTCTGCGAGGCGATCGCAGCCAGCAGCCTGCCGGCCCCGACGTCCTACGCCAAAAGGTTCACCAAGAAGGCCGGCTTCGAGTACATCGCCCACGTCTGCCCGTATTGCCGGTCAGTCGAGGGCGACGCGTTCCTCAACCCGCGAGACCGGTACTCCATCCCGTGGCGCGCCCGGGTGCCGTTCCGCGACGACATTGCTGACAGCCTCCACCCGTGTCGGAACACCAGCAACGGCTGGTGCCACGAGCCGGAGCCGGCGGAGCCGCCGCTGTTCCCGGCCCCGGAAAGCAGGGTGGAGTTCACGGTCACCGCCCCTGAGAACCAGCCCCTGCCGAGACCGATCCCGCAGTGGGTGCGAGTGCAAGACCCGCCGTGGAAGTCCCCGGCGCAGAAACGCCGGGAGGAAGCGGCAGCGAAGGCTGAGCGCGACAAGCTGATCCGCGCGGAGGCCGCGAAACGAATCCCGGAATGGGAGATCTCTCCTGAGCGGGCGAAACTGCTGACCGCGTTCAACGGGGAGTGGCCGGAGTACCTACGCTTCGACACGGCCAGCATCCTCCCCGTCCCCGCAGAGATGTGGCAGGGGCACCTGTACCTGAGATTCATCCACGGCCGCAGCTCTGGGGACATTGACCCGAAAGTCCTCGCGATTCACCTGCGCAAGTTGGGGCCGGAGAACATGCAAGTCGACGCGGCGTCGAACGAATGGCTGCGTCACCTTGTCGACCGGCGGCTGTTGACGGGGAAGCTCAGCGGATGGCGGAGCACACCCTCCCGGTTCCTGTTCATCGTCGACCAGAACCCGCGCCGACCTGCCCCGCAGCCGGGCCGCCCGGCAACGCCGGAGCTCGTGGAGCTCGCCATCCCGCCCACCCCGGAACCGCGACAGCTGGTGAGCCCACCTGCTCAGCCGCCAACCCCCGGGGTGGTGCGTGAGCACAGATGCGTGTTCTGCGGGATAACGCTGGACCCGATCTTCTACGACCAGGGGTACCACAACGTCTGCGCCCCCGGCTGGCGCCCAGGGAGCCGCAGCTACTGACCACTATGGCGCTGTGGGATCCAGCCGCTTCAGTCCGAGCCCGGACGCAGCGAGAAGAGCGTTTTCGCTTTCGCGTGAGGAGGCGACGAAACTCCCGATGGAGGCGTTCGAGGTCAAAAGCGTGCCCACTCGTGATCTCACATCGCGTTCTAGGGCGGCGGCTTCCGAGCCGTTGACGTTGTCGGCGAGGCGCGGCTCACGGGGGTGCAGACTTAGCGCTTCGAGTTGTTCCACGTCGTGGTTCCATCGGACGCCGACGCGGACGATTCGCTCATCCTGGTTGTGTCGGAAATACAGCGCACCGAACGGGCGCCCGCAATCGAGGGTTAGGTCAGCGCCGGTGAGCGTCCATCCACGAGCGGCCTTTGTCGAGTCCCACTTCTGAACACTGAGGACGCCGGCTCCGTTCAGGAGCCCGGGAACGAGCTGCGTTCGGGCGTTATGGGCCACTAATGCGGCTATCTGCTCGTTGCTGTCGTGGGCGGCCTTGGCCTGCGGTAGGTCTTCGGGCTGGTGGGATTGGTCACTGTGGCGTGAGTCAGAGTGGCCCGGTTGGGTGTTGTTCATTGTTCTCCTCTGGGTGGATGCGTTCGTGGGACCGGCGTGAGAAGGCCCCGGCTTTCCTTTGTTGGTCCCGGTTCAAGATGGTCATGCGCGGCACTTAATGAAGTTGTGCGTTGGAGGCCGCCCGGGCGTCATGCCCGTCCGAGGGGTGCTCCCAATCGTTGTGGTGCGCGAGCGGCGCCCGCGGCACCTTTCGCGGCACCGAGTCGCAGGCCAGCGCTGGTCGTCGGGTGGGTGGGCCTGGGTACTGGGATGCGGTTGTATCCAGCTTCCGCGATGGCAAGTGGCCAGAGTGCCGGCCCGGTACCGGTACGGAGCCAGAGCGGGACACCGCCGAGAGCGTTTGCGTTCTCGAGGATGGCCAGCGCGGATTCGGGGTTCGAGGGCGCGAACTCCACATCGAACACGTCCAGGGCGGAGGCCTTCTGCCAGAGTGCCCTGTGCTCCCCGGTTGGTCGGATCGCGTCGAGGGTCAGAAAGCTCGGCGATACTTTCCCGGGAGACGGAAACCACTCCTGCCAGTCTGCGACGAGGAGTCGGGAAGCTGTCCGGTCGAACGACACGCCGGGGTAGTCCCGGGCTGCCCGGGCGATGGTCTGAAGGACCTTGTCTCGGAGGACTCCTGCGTTGGCCTTGCGCTCGGGTCGGCCAGCGATAACGAACAGGACGGCGAGTCCGGTCTCGGCCATCCGCAGAGTTGAGAGGACCGCCGCCCACTTTCGGACCTTGTTCTCGAAGCGCTCTCCTGTACTGGCCGTGAGCTCGATGGCGATGCGGGCGCCGTCGGTGCGGACCAGGGTGGCGTCCGCGGCCCGCGTGGTGCCTGTGATCCGTGGCCGGCCGATTCCGCTTCCCGTGAGCAGGTCGATCCCCGAGAGTCTCTCGCCGAGCACGGTGCCGATCTCGCAGTACTCGGCGACTCGCAACGCCAACTCGGCGGCGAGCACATTGTGCCTGTCGTATTGGCTGGAGGATGCGTAGGGGAGCCCACCGGTCACGGCGATCCGCTCCGGGTAGGTCAGGCGAGGACTGATTTTGGTGCGGAACACCTCGGTCGCGGCCGGACGGTACAGTGCAGCACGCGCCGTCCTCGCTGTGCTTCCCAGCACCGTCCCAACTTGACCGACGTCGGTGAGGCCGAGTGCGAACTGGGCCGCCATGTCCGTTGACCGGCCGCTCGCGATCGCCTCGATGCCGGTGATCGCAGCGAGCTGTTCAGCGGTGACAGTGCGCCACATGTTCAGTGCTCCGAGCACCCGCAACTGCTTCGACAACCGGGATGGGGTAAATAGTCGCTCCCACCCCGCATCTGCGGACATGGACAGGTGGTTGGGAATGATCGCCAGTCCGGCCGCTGCTTGCCTGCTTGCGCTGTCCGCGGAAACCCACGCGGCGTGCGCGCCCGCCTCCCAGATTCCGGCCCAGTACGGGTCGAAACGGGCAGCGGCGGACAGCCCCGCGTGCGGACAAGCGCTGCGCATGTCCGATAAGGATTTCGGGGACACAGCTGGTGGGGTGGCGGACATTCGGCTGCCGTTCCTTTCGATTGGCGTGGAGGACGATGCTTCGGGCTGCGCGGAACCGGGTTCCCGGCACGCGGTCCTACCAAATGACATGCGGCGAAAAAACGTCGAAAAAACCGCGCCTCCGCGGTGGGCCGCCCACGCGTTTAACGCCCATGACGTCCGGATGGCCGGCCGCCGCCTCCTTGGTTGAAATGGGCGGGAGCACGCGAGGGGCTATTCGACGCACGAGCCCGTCAGGGACAAGGCTCTGCTGCATCCTGCAGGACTCGAGAACAGATGCTTGAATGCTGGGGTGCGCGACGGACGACGAAGACCTCACACATGCCCGCTCCCTTTTCGCACAGCGCTCCAAAGATGGCCCGGCAGTTCATGACATTGCGAAGCGACGCGCATGGCTAATCCGAGTCTCGGCCTGGCCCCTGGATCAGTCGACTGGGCGAGTGGTTACTGAGGACCGATACCTCCCTGCGCTCTCTCCGCAGCTCGCTGAGTCGCGATGATCGATAGGGACCAATTCGCATAACGTGTCCACCTGTATATCGGAAACATTCGTCGTGTAGGTCCATGTGTCCGCGGGCGAACCGCCCGTTGTGCATCCCGCTAACGCGTTGAGGCCTGTCGGGCGCCACATGTCGAGGATGGGTGATCACGCAGCCGCTTTCACCTGGTCGGCTGAACTCGCCCATGAGTTCGGACGGGAGCGCAGCGACCGGCACTACAACCACCCTCCGCAG
This sequence comes from Leifsonia sp. EB34, assembly GCF_041260585.1. Lineage (NCBI taxonomy): Bacteria > Bacillati > Actinomycetota > Actinomycetes > Micrococcales > Microbacteriaceae > Leifsonia > Leifsonia sp. EB34. The sequence goes on along the minus strand of NZ_JBGCCV010000001.1, from coordinate 9,133 downwards.
CTGATCTGTGCGACGTCTCCAGACCAAGGGAGGCGGACTTCGTCCGCCGACCCCATCATGTCGGCTGGACGTGGACGGAACGGTGACGAGACGGGTCGTGGGAACGTCACGTAGACATGCCGTCGACGAGCCGGTGACGCTACGTCAGCTCGATGACCGGGTGACGCCACCAGACCATGCCACGAGCACGACCCGGACCCGCGACCAGAACGTGCCGTGAGGCGGACGCAGTCCGCCGGCGCCGCAGGCGCCCACGGACGCAGTCCGCCGGCGCCGCAGGCGCCCAGCGTCGCGCCGCCCAGCACCCGCAGGGTGCCAGACGGCGCTCCGTCAACGGACCGCTGACGAGGCGTGGACGTGTTCTTCTTACCGTGACCTTTCCGTGATCGAAGAGAGGACACCGCGAAGCGCGCGCGAGCGCCGACGAAGGAGGCGCGAGCTCTTGAGATGCGCGGCTACCGCCGAACCCGAAGCTCGCACGACTCGCGGGGCGGCTACCGCCGGACCACCGCACGCAGCGACTAGCCCTGCGGCACCTTGCAGTGTGCGGCTGCCTGGCCGTCGGTGGGCAGCGAGAACAGGTCGACTTCGGTGATCGCTGACGGGTGCACACCGGTGACCTCGATGGAGTAGGGCGTATCGGCCATGCTGACGGTGACGGTCTTGGTGGCGGTCGTCGTGCTGCCCTCCATGACCTGCACGGTCAGCAGGCCGTACGCGTAGATGAGCACGCTGATGCCGCTGGCGTCCGACAGCATCGGTGTCCACGACGCGGTCATGCCCTGGCAGGTCCCGTCGGCTGCCGCGGTGATCTGCGGTGTCGGTGCCGGGTCCGGCGTGCTCGCCGCCGTGGTCTTCGCCGGCTTGGGTGTGCTCGCGGGCGCGGCCTTCTTCGCCTTCGGGGTGCTCGTGGCGGCGGCGCTGGAATGCGATGTCGGTTGGCCGGCTGGTGGCGTGTCTGGCAGCGTCGAGCATCCTGCGAGAGCGAGAGCGAGGGCGGACAGGAGTACGAGGGTGGGCGTGACGCGGAGACGCATGCGCCCAATCGTGCCATCGAGCCGAGTTTTCCTCATCCCCCAGATCGGGGTGGCAGTGCGATGGTGACGGCGGCTACCGCCGTCACTGTCTGCACCCGCCGGTAGGATGCGGCAGACCGAAGTACGCGAAGGGAGCCGGCCATCATTGGTACCACTCACGAGGCGGGGGACGTGTCTGGCGGCTTCGAGTTCACGATTGAGGACTACAACCCCAGGGAAGACTTCCTCACCCGGCGCACGACGGTCGACGATGAGTCCGGCTGCTGGCTGTGGACGAGCACGATCGACCGGGACGGGTACGGTCGCGCGTCCTATCACGGGAGTTCGGTGGCCGCGCACCGGCTCAGCTACGAGACCCGGGTGGGCCCGATACCCGCCGGCCTGGAACTGGACCACACCTGCGAGCGGCGCGACTGTGTGCGCCCGGATCACTTGGAACCGGTGACGACCCTTGAGAACCGCGTCCGCCATCACACCCGGCGGGGTGTGCCGCGGGCGGAGGCGGAAGTGCTCGCCGCCGAATACCTCGAACAGCACGAGCGGAAACGGGACGTCAAACGGTACGCGAACGAGCAGGTGAGCGCCGCCGGTATCCGGAAGGGGATGCTCGTCCGAGACGGACGCAAGCTCGCCGTGTGGACGGTCGTCAGGTGGTGGGCGATGGCTGTCGGTTCACCGGTCATCGTCGGTCTCCGACAGGGGGATGAAGACTCCGCGCTTCACACTGTGAAACTGAGCCGGCTCAGGGCCGTGGACTGAGCATCGGCCTGGGCGATCGGCCACCGCCGGCTGCGCCCACAACGATCAACCGTCCGCGCATAGAACTTCCGAGAACGTCACCGACCCTCGGAGGAACCCCGTGAGCATCATCGCCCGCCTGAACGACGACCAGCGATGGTTCCGCGGCGCGGTCGCCCTCCGTATCGACCGGATGACCGATGTCCACCGGACGAACATCCTCCGCTCCCTGGTCGAGCGTGCGGAGGAGAACCAGTCGAAGTACCTGGCGGAGATCCTGGGGGCGTCCGGCCCCGTCATCTTCGACACCGGGTACGCCACCCTCGACGAGCTGCTCGTCGACGTGGAGTCGAAGTCGCCGGTGGAGTGGACACTCGCACAGAAGCTGCCGCAGCGACTTCTCGAGTTGGGCGCCACGCTTGCCCCGGCCGCACCGGCGGTGTCCCCGGTCGCGTTCCTCTACGACAACTCCCGGTGGGTGACTCGGGACGGGAAGGTGTACCGCCCGTCGAAGATGGTGCCGAAGCATCGGAGGAACGCGCTGCGCATGCTGACCGGGGCCGCCCTCCACTACCGGGAGCAGGAGCTGATCTTCCTCGCTGACCAGGAGCCGGACGAGCACCGTGAAGCGGCCGCGCGGCGGCTGCGGGACGACCTCGAATCGCTCACCCACCAGGCCGCGGTCACCTGGCTGATGCGCCTGCCACTTCCGCGGCGGCTCGCCCAACTCAGCCGCTGACGCACGCGGTCAAGCGGAGAGCTCTGGCGGGGTCCAGGCGGGCCACTCCGAAGCGCCCAACAGCCGCCCATGTTCGTAAACAGCGACGCGGCGAAACGGATGCCGGGCGCTGCTGTTGTCGAAGAACTCGGTGCGATCGGCGACCGTGCGCGCCCGCACGATGAGATCCCACAGCCTGGCATACCGGTCGCGGATCTTCTGCTCAGGTACACCGTGGCCGCCGTCGCGGACGCGTTCTGCGACACGGTTCACGCTCACCTCGACCGGGACGAGGATGACATGCAGGTGCACCAGATAGCCCAACGCGATCGCCTCGTCGACCAGTTCGAGCTTGCTCGGGTGGCTGAAGACCGTCTCGGTGATGAACGACGTGCGTTCCGCAAGCAGCCTTTCGCGTTCAGCGGCGGCGGCACGCGACGCGTCGTAGCCGTGCTCGGATTGCGCATCCGGCCAGCGTTCGGCGGCGATGACGTCAGCGTTCACGAACGGCAGGTGCGTCACCGGTTGCAGGAGACGTGTGACGTAAGTTGATTTGCCGGCACCGTTAGGCCCGGCGAGCAGGTGAAGGACCGGCACGCGTCAGACGCTCGTGTTGTCACCGCGGACGACCGCGTTGCCCTGCTCGTCCGCCTCAGTCCAGGACCGACCGGCCGCGGTGAACTCCGCCGCCAAGTCCAGGCGCGCCAGGCGCTTAGCCATCTCCTCGTCCCAGACAGCTCGCACGATGGCCTGGGCGCGCTCACCGAGCTCGTCGTAGGCAGCCTCACCGGCGAGCACGCGCTGGATGTCGCGCTGACTGGTTCCGGGGGACGCTTCGAGCTCACGGCCGATCCGCGCCCAATGGCTGAGCTGCTGGGTCGCGCTGCGGCTGGAAACCGCGCCGACGGCCTTCGCCGCATCGACCAGGTCGCCGTCTATCCGCATCGGCATGGTGTGACTCACACGCCCATTGTAGCAACTTGCTACAGTCTCGGAAGCGGCTTGCCCAGTTCAACCGCTGATGTCGGCCACCGGCGGCCCGTCAGTGGCCGAGGAGAACGCTGTACATCCCGAAGAACCCGGCGACGGCGGCGCCGGCGAGGGCGAGAGACCACAGAGCCCGGCGGGTGTTCGCACGCTCAACGTCTTTCCGTAGCTGCTCGAAAACCGGGTAGGGGTCGTGGGACGCTGGCAGCGTCCGCCAGGTGCCGGGGTTGTCGAAAAGCTGGGCGATGCGGGCCACGGTCAACGCATCCAGTCGCTGCGGTTGCCGGATCAGGAACTGGTACAGCTCCCCGTCCGTGGCTACGGACACGCCGGCCGGGCGCTGCCGGATGGTGACCGGACCCGGGCTCACCAGGCAGATGACCGGGCGGACGTTTCCAGCCTCCACACCGAGCTTCCCGACGAGTTTCGCGACGCGGCGGCCTTCGCTGACCGAGTTGCGGATGTAGTCGGTCCTCTGACCGGCGACCATCACCATCCGTTCCCCGAGCCAGATCTTCTGCCCGCGATGGTGCTTCGTGTTGACCGGGAACACCCCACCGGGTCCGACGACCAGATGGTCGATGTCGGTGGTTTGTGTCCCGACCGGGAGCGCGTGGAACACCTTCCACGTCGGTGGGAGGCTCGCGAGGATCTGCCCGACATGCAGTTCACCGAGCGCGCCGGCGTACCAAGGCCTGGCGGCCGGAGCCAACGCGTTCAACCCGAACAGGACATCCAGGCGGGTGCGGGGGACCGCGAGCGACTGCTCGTGAAGGACCGCTTCGATAACGGCGTGACCGGGACGCCGATCGAGCATCGAGGTCATCGTCCGGCACCTCCGGGGTAGAACGGTCAGGCCCATCACGCTACCGGGGAGAGCACTGGGCTTCTGCCCCCAGAACGGGCTGCGGCCGCCATACTCAATTCGGTATGACGCGCCGGTAATTGCTTGAATCCCTACCGGCCGGTATCCTCACCCCGTGCGGAAACCCGGAGCGCTCACGATCGTCGTCATCGCGACCGGCGGGCTCCTCGCGGGATGCTCCGCTACCGCGGCGCCGACCCCACATACCACCGCGGCTCAGGTGTCGGTCGGTGAGGACGCCGCGGCGATCGGCCGGCTGATCCCCGGATGCTCGAACGTGATGGCGGGGGATGTCGCCGCCGGTGGTCCGAACCTCACCTCCACGGCGACATGCACGTTGGACGGTCACACGGTGAACATCAACTCCTGGTCGGACTCGTCTGACGCGAACCTGGACGAGGTGTTCCAGTCCGACCATGTTGAGGGGTACTACGCAGCCGGGGCTGCGTGGACGGTGACGTTGGGCGATGACCCGACCATTCAGTACCAGCTGACGAACCAAGCGGACAAGCTCCTGCAGAGCTCGTTCTCCGGGTCGACACCGGCACCGGTCAACGTCTCAGCGGAGAAGCAGGTAGCTTCCGACGCGGCGAAAGCGCTCGGCGGCCAGCTCCGCCACGTCAGCGGCTGAGTTCAGACAGCGACGTCGTCTTCGCGGCGCTCCTCCTGCCGGCGAAGCAGCTCGGTCAGCTCGCTGATCTTCGCCTCCAGCCCGGTGTCCGCAGCTTGGACCTCCTTCGCGGTCGTCGTGCGGACCTGTTCGACGAGCCAGGAGGCGACCGAGGCGGTGACCACCCCGATGACGGCAACTCCGCCGACCATGAGGCCGACAGCGACAAGCCTGCCGATCATGGTGACGGGGTACCGGTCGCCGTAGCCGACGGTGGTGATGGTGACCACCGCCCACCAGAGCGCGTCGCCGAAGGATTTGATGTTCGCGCCGGGGGCGTTCTCTTCCGCGTCGAGGACGGCGAGAGCGCCGACGTAGGTGAGGAGGACGGCGGACCCGAGCACGTAGGTGAGGACACGGCCGCGGAGGGTGGCGCCGGCGAACCGGTGCAGCACCCGGACGACGATCACGAGGCGGAGCAGCCGCAGCGGTCGGAGGACCGGCAGCGCCAGGATCACCAGCTCATGCAGGTTCCGGATGAACCAGCGGCCGCGGTGCTCGGCAAGCACCAGCTGCGCGACGTAGTCGACGACGAACACCGCCCACGTCACCCAGATGATGTCGCTGAGAACGGCAGCACGCTGGTCGGGGAGGTTCCCGATCACCTGGATGGAGTACGCGGTGAGGAACACGGCGGCGACGAGCAGCAGCGGCCACTCCGTCAGTTGCCGCCAGCGGTCCTGCGTCAGCCGCCGCTTCGCGGCATCGGTGTCCTCGGTCACGAGAGGGTCCGGTTGACCTTCGCCACCTCGAACGGGATGGCGAACAGGTCCCACAGCCAGCCGAGAGTGAGCCAGCCGAGCGTCCACGCGTACGCGCGAGCACGGCCCCGGTAGCCGAGGTACAGATGCTGCAAACCGGTGAACCCGAGGAAGAACGTGAGCGCGTACGCGACCCAGTAGCTGCGGCGTGATGCCACCGGAACCACAGCAGGCTTGGCCTGTGCGGTGCGAGTGGCTCGACGGGTGCCCACCGTGTACGACAGGCCCGGCGCGAGATGCAGCGTCTCCCGACCGCGCGAGTTCAAGGTCACCGGGCCTACCTTCGTCGACACCGATGCTCCCGACTTCGACAGGTTCAGCCGAAGACCGCCGAACCGGACCTGCTTACGAACTCTGAGACCCATCAGCCGCCTTTCTGTCGGAGCGATCCACCGTATCTGCGGCGACCGGGCCCTATCTGCCCCCACAACGGGTGCAGCAGCCTCACCCTGTTCATGCGCGGAGCGTGCCCCATACTGGGCGCTGTCGCGGCGCCGCCGCCGGTCGCTACGCTTTTGCGCGTGCGCAAACCCCTGTCCGTCGCCCCACTCGTGGCGCTCCTTGTTGCCGGCCTCGCCGGGTGCAGCGCGATCGGACCGCAGCCGACCGAGTGGGTCGCTGACACGTCACAGGGGGCGGTGTACCTGTCGTGGACGAGCACGGACGGGAAGCTGAGCGGGAACGAGTCCTCGTCGTCGGAGAACAACTACGTGGTGTCGACGAGCAGCGCACCGTTCACCGGGACGGAGTCGGACGGGAAGGTCACCTTGGACTTCGGCAGCGCTCTGATGTCGGAGGCGTTCACCGGGAAAATCTCGAACACTGACCTGCATCTGACGGGAACGAACTCCAACGGCACGGTCGAGCTCGACTTCAAACCGGGGACCGTCACCCAGTTCAAAGCCGCAGTCGCCAAAGAGCAGGATGCGGCTACCGCGGCGCAGACGAAAGCGGCGATCGCCGCCGCGCAGCACCAGTACGACGGTGCCGTCGCCCAGCTGGCACCGGCAGTCGACGCCGCCCAGACCGCGTTGGACACCGAACAGGCGGCGCTGGCCACCGAGAAGCAGGCGATGGCCGTCTACGCCAGTCAAGTGGCGACCGCAGTCAGCAGCGGCTGCTCCAACTCGGACGCATCCAACGCGGCCACAGGACCCGAGCAGGGCCCACCAGGGGATGCCGCGTACGCGTTGCAGACTGCGACCGACGGCCTGTCCAAGGCCGCGTCAGCGCTCACCGACGCGATCAACGCCGTCAACCCGCCACCGAGCAAGATTGCGGCGACCGTCTCTCAGGCGACGCTGTCCGCCGACAGTGACCTCGCCAGCCGGGCGACCACCGCCGCTCAACAGGATGGGGCGCTCGCCTCCTCCGACAACTCTGGGATCTTCACCCAGGGGAACAAGGTCTGGAACCTGCCGTACTGCTGAGCAAGCTACTGTCGGCACAACCATCGAAGTGTCAGTACATTGACGCCAATCCGGCCTGGGGCTCAATCTATTGACGTTCCGCCGCCCGGCGTCCCGAGGTCAGCCGACGTAGGTCTGTTACGCCGCCTACCAGTCAGTGGCGATCGCGTCCTGCGCCGTCGCGAGGGACAGTTGCCCGGAGCAGACCAGATCGTGGAGCTTGTTCTCCACCTTGTCTTTCGTCTTGGCGCCGTCGCTGCCGGCGTACGGTTCCGGCCACAGGTTCTGCGGCGAGTCGGGGGACCCGCCGATTTCGATGGAGATGAGGTGGTATTCCTCGTAGTCGCGGGTGTTCGTGTCCCCCTGGTACGCGTACCCGGACGCCAGCTGCTGCCGCTTCAACCCGGTCGTGTACGACGCCGGCGGGCGGATGGTCGCGGTGTACCCGGACACGCAGATCGTCTGCCGGATGTTCGCCTGCGTGACAGCCGGGTTCGTCGCCCCCCGGGGTCCGTGACGCGTCAGGGAGGACCACGCCGGCGGGGTTCGAGACCGGCTGCGGAGCCGCAGCCACCGGCGCCGCGGGGGGCGCGCCCGGCTCAGTCGGTGCGGCCGCGCCCGCACCGGCGTCGACGCCGCTCGCGCTGTGCGGCGCAGCAGCGTGGGAGTGCACCGCCCCGACCAGGTGGCTGGCCGGCAGCGTGGAGCAGCCGGCGGATGCGCACTTTACGGCCGATGATGAGCCGGCGTCGATCGGCGACGGTGGAACATCAGCTCCAATACCGCCTCCGACTACCGCGACCTGGACACTGCGATACGGTCGACCGCGCCGGCGCCGGCGGCCACTTCTGGAGCTTCAGCTATTAGCTTTCGACGGTGACGAGGGTGTCTACCTGTGCCCAGTAGAACATCGTCGAGACCACGTCAAGGCCGACGTGGACACAACAATGGGAGCCCTGCGTCGTGTAGAGCGGGCTGCCGAGGGGGAAGTTCTGCCATGACGCGTCGTGGAAGCCGCAACCGCCGACGGTGAAGGGCATCCAATACTGGACCGGGTCATTCCACTGGCCGTTCACATCGCCACCAGAGAGCACCGTGTTCTGGGCCTTGTCCAGGATGTGGAAGGTGCCGATCGGAGTCGAGTCGTCCACGTTCGCGATCGCTGATGCGCCGGTAGTGACGGGCCCGTCCGTGAACAGGGCTTGACCATCGCACGCATACAGGTGCTGCTGGCTGATGCTGACGATGATGTGCTTGACTCCGGGCTGGTTTCCCGCGCAAGCCGGAGAGACTGCCGGGGCAGGCGGCTGCGCCGGGAGGGCGATGGATACCGCGACCGGGAGGGGGACGGCGGCCACCGGAGCCGATGTGTGCTTCGGGGTCGGTCTCGGTGCAGGGGTGTTCGCTGCGACACTGCACCCGACTAGAGCCGCCAGGAGTGAGGTCGCTCCCGCGATTGCAGCACCTCGGCGCAGGGTGATCATGAATGTCATGTGTTTCTCCTCGCGAGAGCTCATGCGTAGCCTAAATGATCTAACCCGTCGGTAACGACGTCAAGTGATTGAGCCGTTCTACGGCGGACAAGGGCGCGCGGACATTTGGGGGATAGGCCCACCCGAGCCTCAGAACTCCCCAGCCAGCACGATACGGACCGCTTCCGCAGACGGCCGAGGGGTCCCGCCAAGGGCCGCGCGGCCCTGCCGAGGTACCGGAGGACGAACACGGGTCCCGCATCACTTGGCCGCATTTCGTTCACTCCCAAGGTCGCACGCTTTTGAGTGCCATCTCGGCAAGTGACCGAGAGCGAGTGGAAGGTGTGCAGAGCTGGGTCCGTGGAGTATGGGGGGGGGGGGGGGGGGGGGACCGCAAAACAAAAAAAAGGGTTGGGGAATTACAGCGCCCCCAAAAATCCCTGGGCGGCCCCGCCGGGCCCCGCCCACCAAAAAAA